>NZ_QKNY01000002.1 GCF_003605575.1 Halonotius aquaticus
AGGCTGTTGTCCGTGAGATCCGTCGTGAATACGTCCGGGCTGCCCGCGTGCCGCGTGATCTCATCGAGGAGATCTCGACGGCGACCACCGAAGCCCTCGGCGCCTGGGAGTCCGCCCGCGAACACGACGCCTTCGAGGAGTTTGCCCCGCATCTCGAACGGCTCGTCGAGCTCAAACGTCAGTACGCTGCGCATATCGATCCCGACGCCGACCCCTATGCTGTGCTGTTTGCGGAGTACGAGCCCTGCCTGTCACTGGAGACGGCAACTGCGATCCTCGATGAACTCCGGGAAACGCTGGTGCCACTGATCGAGGAAATCCGTGCGTCGGATGCCGACGTTGCGACCGACGCCTTCGAGGGGAGCTTCGATACCGACACCCAGGAGGCGCTCTCCCGGGAGGTGTTGGAACTCCTTGGCTACGACTTCGATCGTGGCCGCCTCGACACCTCGACGCATCCGTTCACCTCGGGCAACCAGTTCGACGCCCGGATCACCACCCGGTTCGATGAGCACGATCCACTCGGCGCGCTCACCTCGACGATCCACGAGTTTGGCCACGCCTACTACACACTGGGGTTGCCAGACGACGACTTCGGAACGCCACTCGGAAGTCACCGCGATCTGTCGGTTCACGAGTCCCAATCGCGACTCTGGGAGAACCATGTCGGCCGTTCGGCGGCGTTTTGGGAGCTGTTGTTGCCGAAGCTGCAAGACGCGTTCCCCCAGACGAGCGACCTGTCGCCGCGGGATGCCTACGAGGCCGCCAACCAGGTTCACGACGAGAACCTCATTCGGGTTGAGGCCGACGAGCTCACCTACCACCTACACATCATCATCCGCTTCACAATCGAACGCGAGCTCATCAGCGGCGACCTCGCCGTCGACGACGTACCGGATCGCTGGAATCGACTCTACGAGGAGTATCTTGGACTCACCCCGCCATCCGACGCGCTTGGCTGCCTCCAAGATATCCACTGGAGTCACGGCAACTTCGGTTACTTCCCGACGTACTCGCTGGGGAGCGTGCTGGCTGCCCAACTGTACGCTGCCGCCGACCGCGAGATCGACGATCTCGACGCGACGATCCGCGATGGTGACTTCGAGCCGCTTGGGGAGTGGCTGCGGACGAATATCCACCAGCACGGTCGACGATATGAGACCGATGCCTTGGTCGAACACGCGACCGGCGAGACGTTGCGTGCCGATGCCTTCATCGACTATGTGACCGAGAAATACGGCGCCTTGTACGATCTCTAAGCGGCTTGTCGGCTGCGGGTGTTGACGAGCGCCCAGTTTGTTGTCTGCGCCACAAGCTCTATATACGTGGTACACGTTACCATGAACCGTAATGTCAAAAGCACAGTCCACGGACGACGAGTTGTTCGACGAGTTTCTCTCAGCAAACGGGCACGAAACGGAACCGGCCGGCTGGGACGAGTCGTACAACAAGAAGCAGTGCCCCGAGTGTAGTGGTCTCAACGACCAGGCGGCGACGGCCTGCTCTGTCTGTGGCTGGCAGCCCGGTCGGTAGCGCCTGTTTTTCGGCTCCACCCGCTGTGGGCGTCAAGCCATGTTGTTTATCACGCCGGGTCACGTGTGCGTTCTACAATGAGCACCACGGACGGCACACTCACCCGCTTGTTCGGCGGCCCCGGAAGCGGGAAAACCACCGCCCTCCTTGACCGCGTCGAGACCATCCTCGAAGATGACGACACCGATCCACGCGATATCCTTGTCGTCTCCTACACCCGTGCGGCCGCCGCTGAGATCCGGGAACGCCTCGCCGAGCGGCTCGATACGACACCGCGCGCGCTCAAGGGCAATGTCTGTACGATGCACGCGAAAGCCTACGAGCTGTTGGATCTCTCCCGCGGTGATGTCGTTGGCGAAGACGACAAAGAGGAATTCTGTGAGGAGTACGGCATCGAGTACGAGGACGAGTACAAAAGCGGCGGCCGACGCACTGCCCGGTCGACGACCATCGGCAACAAGATCATCGCCACCAGCCAGTGGCTCCAGCGCACCCGCCGAGATGTCGCCGACTGGTACGATGTCCCCTTCCAGTGGAACGTTGAGGAGGTTCGCCTCCCACCGGATGAGGATCCCAACGCCCAGGAGGGCAACAAGTACACGCCGACGTGGACAGCCGACGACGACCGCATCGACATCCCCGAGGCGATCCGGGCCTGGCGGAACCACAAGGGTGACAACGGGCTGGTCGGCTTTGCCGACATGCTCGAACGCGTCGCCCAGCGATCGTTGCTCCCGAACGTTGACTATCTCGTCATCGACGAGTTTCAGGATATCACCACGCTTCAGTACGCCGTTTTCGAGGAGTGGAAACCACACATGAAACAGGTATTGATCGCCGGCGACGACGACCAGGTCGTCTACGCCTGGCAGGGTGCCGACCCGAACCTCTTGCTCGACGCCGAGCGTGATGAGGACGAGATTCTGCCGAACTCCTACCGACTCCCCTCTAATATTCTCAACGTCGTCAACCAGGAGATCCGCCATCTCGACAAACGACAGGAGAAGGATCTCAAACCGCGAAAAGAGGGGGGAACTGTCGAGGCCGTCGAAAATGCCTCGATCCTCGAACTCGTTCGCAACGTTCGCTACACCGTCGACGCCGAGGAGGGCAGCGTCATGCTGTTGTTCCGGGCGCGGTACCAACTGTTCCAGTTCATCGAGGAATTTGTCGACGAGGGGATTCCGTTCAAGGCTCTCACCGACCAGCGACTCTGGACCGACCGGCTGACCGACTACGTTCGCGCCATTGAGGCCTTCGACGCCGGCGAGGAGCTTACGCTGCTGCAGGGCCGGCGACTCGCCGATATGCTCCAGGATTCGACGTTTGGCTCCAACGACCGCGAGGAGTTCTATGACTTCCTCGAAGCCAAAGAGGAGGACGCCGAGCTCGATGATCTCGCGGAGATCCCTCTCGATCCCGACGATGTCGAGGAGTTCGCGCCGTTCATGCCCGATCCCAAGTCCGCGGGCGATATGATGCGAAAGGTCACAAACTTCCAGCGCACCTCTGTCGACGCCTACTTCAACGGCGACTACGCCGGTCTCGATCCGACGACGGTTCGCGTCGGCACGATCCACTCCGCGAAGGGTCGGGAAGCCGACCACGTCTTCGTCGGCACCGATCTCACCGAGAAGGTCGTCGAGCAGATGGCCGCGACCGTCTCCGGCCATGAGGAGACTGCCGACCCGACGACCGTTGACGACGACGAGTTCACCAAACACACCGATCCCGTCCCGCTGTTGACCGACAACGAGCGCCGGGTGTTCTACGTCGGGATGAGCCGGGCGCGGGAACGACTCGTTTTGCTCGAAAACCTGATCGATGGCGCGCCGACGGTTCCGATCAGCGTGCTGCTGCACAACGAGCTTCGCGATGAGCCACCCCAGGAACTGCTCGATGCTGTTGAGGCGGCGGAGCCGGAACCCCCTGAACCCGAGCCGTGAGCCCGCCGGCTGGCCGCCCTACCGCGGCGTGGCCGGTATCGGAGCCGCCGCAGGCCGGGCTTGCTGCCCTCAGTGAGCCACTCGCCAACTCGGAGGCTGTCGGCTTTGTCCACGTCGCTCGCGGTGACGATCCGGATCGTCGCTATCTAACGCGAACGCCAGCCCCATACCAGGCGGCTGCTGTCGTCTGTATTCCAACCGGCGGTGGCGACCTGCACGCTATCTACTGCGTCTCGACGGCTGATCGCGCTCCCGCTGTCGACGGTTTTGTTGCTCCCGAACCAGACGACGCGGCAGCGACCGAATGCAACCGCACGATCGCAACGCGAGCGCCACAGACCCCACCGGGTAGCCACGTTGTGTCGGTGCTCGCCGACCATCTCGATACTCCGGGTGTCGGGACACTCCGAGTGCCGAGTCATCTCCCCCACGACACCGCAGTTCGCCTCCAGCAGGCCGGCTATGAACTCTCCTCGACGGCGGCACTCACTGACGCCCGTGCCAGCAAAACTCCGGCCGAACGCGACTGTCTCCAAGCGGTTCAACGCGGAGCCGCCCACGGCTTGCGGCGAGCACACGAACTGCTCGCTTCGAGCACAACTACTGCTGATGTCCTGCATCTCGATGGCGAGCCGCTTTCGGCCCAGCAGATTGAACGCGAGGTCGCTGCCGCTCTCGCTGGTGGTGGCGTCACCCCGGAGACAGTTCGGGTTCACGCCGCCGACACCGCTCCGACCGAGCCGCTGCCGGCTGGCGACGGGATCATCGTCCACCTCGTTCCACAGGGGCCACACGGCTACCACGGCCATCTCACCCGCACTGTCGTCGTCGACAGCGACGGCGGCTGGGATCGCCGCGCCTTCATCGCCGCGAAGGCTGCCCAGACCGCTGTGCGCCACCACTGCGAGCCCGGCGGCACCGTTGGAACGGTCGCCGCCGAAGCGACCGCGGAGCTGACAGCCTACGGCTTTCCGCCGCGTTCACGCTCAGACGACGCTGGCGACGATGACACCACTGACGACGCCGGCGGATGGGCCACCGTCCACGGCGTCGGCCTCGCGCCGGCCGAAGCGCCGAGTCCTGCCGACGACGGCACTCTGCAGGTCGGGTCGGTTCTTGCTGTCGAAACGGGCGTTGTCGACCCTGATCATGGGCGGATTCGTCTCGGCTCCCTGATCGATGTGACAGCCGACGGCGGTGAGCGACTCGTTGACACCCCGATTTCGCTGACGCCGACCACAGACGAAGTCTAATCAGTTGGCTCTTGGGAAAAATAGGAGACCGGTTTGTTGGATTTCTATCAGGATAGGCAGTGCAAGACGGAACACGCGTCTTGATCACCAGTTCAGTATATGGTGTTACCTACTCGAATCGGTTACTACAGAAGACACTTACATCGATTCGGACCATATACCGATATGAATCGCCGTCAGGCCCTCGCTGCACTCGGTACGAGTGCCCTCCCATCGGTAACAGGATGTGCGAATCTCGAAGCAGAACTTGGGATGAGATCCAATACACTTGCAGCGGTCACGTTGGTAAACAGGATTGCAGACCCGTTCAAAGTCTCGCTTGAAGTCCTCCGTGACGGTACCCTCGTACATCAGGAATCGTATCAACTTGATCCGGGGTCAGGACGAGGACAAGCACAGTACACCATCAACGAGTGGAAAGAGAATCCGAATGCACGGCGGTGGACTGTTCGCGCGAAGATACCCGAAATCGAATGGAGAGAGGCCACTATCGACGCTGACAGAGGTTCTAAAACCGACTGCTACACTGTCTATGTTGTTACTGCTGAATGGACAGAAACACCGCTTCAAATTTTACTCGGAGATTGTGAATCGGACAATCGAAAACAATAGTGCGGCGAATATCTGGGTCTCCAACTACTCTCCCACTTATTTCTCGAAACTGAAAAGGAAACTCGCAGGTTTACTGTGCAGCTGATTCACCAATAGCGGTGTGAAATCAACAGTAACCGAGTGCTGCATAGACCCTCTATATTCAGCACTCCGAACAGTCCCATATCACTCTTCAGATGACTGTTTCACCAGCGTAGCCAAGAGCGAATCAGCTACTGCTCCGGTTGGTCGTCGTTCCCCACGGTTCCACGCAGCCGGGCGGGGAGGAGCCCGCGAAGGAGCCCTACGAGGATGCGTTTCGGGTCGAGAAAGTAGTGTGGGAGGACGACCATCGCCACCCCCACGCCGAGTAACGCGGCCCCAACGACCGCCTCGCCGGCCAAGAGCTTCGTGACGCCGAAGTTGGCGACCGGGATGGCGAAGACCAGCGTGGTCGCAAGCCCGAGTAGATCGAGGATCCCGAGTTGCATGCGGCTTCGCTACTGCTGGCAGCGACAAAAACACGCCGGCTGGCGGGCGGACACAACCGCTATCTGTCCGGATCGCCTTCCTCCGGTATGTTTACCGGAATCGTCGAAACCGCCGGCGAGGTCGTCGCTGTCGACGCCAACGCTGACGGCCGCCGCCTGCGAATTCGTGCCTCGGGGCTTACCGATCTCTCACACGGACAGTCGATCAGCGTTAGCGGTGTCTGCCTCACGGTGGAAGCCTACGGCGATGTTGACAGCGACGGTGGTGGTGACGTTGACAGCAACGACGACGGCGCGAGCGACGACGCACAGTGGTTCGAGGTGTTCCTTGCGGCCGAAACGGTCGCCAAAACGTATCTCGGTGCGGTCGGCGTCGGCGACCCCGTCAACATCGAGCGCGCACTCGCCGCCGACGGGCGGTTTGATGGCCATGTCGTCCAGGGTCATGTCGACACCGTCACCACGATCGAGGCGATCGAACAGGTTGGCGACGACTGGCGATTCACGTTTGCGCTCCCCGATGACTACGGCCAGTACATCGTCGACAAGGGCTCGATCTGCCTCGATGGGATGTCGCTCACCGTTGCTGAGATCGACCACGACGCCGGCATCTTCGACGTGGCGATCATTCCGACGACCTACGAGCTGACGACGCTGCAGGCCAAATCTGTCGGCGATCCGGTTCACGTCGAGGTCGACGTGATCGCCAAATACGTCGAGGGGATGCTAGAGGGCTACCAGTAGTCGCTCAGAGGTGGGCCCACCGCTGGAGGTCGGCGGGCTCGGTGGTGTAGTAGTAGGTCACATCGCCGTCGGAGACGGTGTACACTGAGAGGTCGGGATCGTGGATCACGCGCTTGTTGGCGTCGATACCGACGTTGACCAGATCCTCGATCGAGTTGACGTAGACGAACTCGTTGTCGGAATCCAACAGGAGCTCACCCTCCGAGATCCACTCGCTGTACTGATTGTGGGCGATCTCCTTGCGAAGCTCTTCTTGATCAAGTTGTGGGGCCTTTGCGCCGATCGCCCCGCCGCTGGCAACCGCGACCAATCCAAGGATCGCCAGCAACGCGACAAGCTGCATATCCGGCTCGCCCCGCACCGGCTCACTCGGGGCGGCTGGCTGGCTGGAGCCACCGGTGTCGGCTGCTGGTTCGATGACTCGGGTTTGGGTCTTTGACACATTCACCCGCCGGTTGCCGGTGAGCCAGTAGGCGTCGTTGTTGGACTCCAGTGAGGGGGTCATGTTGAGCGTCCCGGTGTAGACCTCCCCGTTGATCGGCTCGGTGCGGTAGTCGACGGTCAATCGCAGTTGCGTGTTGAGTGAGGTTGTTGAGGCCGGGAACTCCGACGCCACCTCGTCAGCGGGGTCTTCGAGATCGTTCCGCACGTCGAAGGTACGGCGGTTCGTCACCCAGCCGTCGGTGACCGTATCCTGGCGATACATGAGTAGCCGAGTGTTCGTATAGACCGTCTCCTCGTTGCGGTCGGCGACGATCGTCTCTTCGCGGACGAGCCGGGTCGTGAGTTCGACGCTCACATTTCGGGTCGTGTTGGCGGTGACGTTGAACGTCAAGTCCGGTGAATACTGATAGAAGTATGCCGGCGCACGGGTGAGGACTTCACCCTCCTCGTAGGCCTGCTGGCTGGGCCCGGAGATTGTCGGCGGAAGCTCCCGTGAGGGTGTCTCGACGACCGCGCTGTCGATCAGCTCAACATCGAGAAAGAACGCCTCGAAGCTCTCGGTTTCGGGCTGTGGCTCGGGCTGTGGGTCGGGTTGGGGGGCCGGCTCCTCGACCGGTGGTGTCAGGAAGACGTAGCCTGAGCCGAGGAGCAACACCACCCCAAGGACGACAAAGCCGATCGTGAGTGGCTTGCTGTTGGCCGCCACCTGAAGTTTGAGTCGTGGGAGCATCACCGGCCTCCTGATCGCCCCGACGCGACCCCCCGTTGCCACTCGCTGTGTGGCGAGTATGCGGCCAGTCGGCGGAACACGGCGCGGTGACACATGACGGGGGTGTGGATGCTACACAAAACTACGGGCGCGAGTGTTTTTATTTCACGGTCGCAACGGCGGGCGGGTTACAGTTCACGTTCGGCGATGTAGCCTCGTCGACACTCCGGACAGATGTCGCCGGCCCGCATCGACGACTCACCGGCGTGGCGGCTGAAGCCACACTCCGGGCAGTAGAACTCGGTGTTGATGTCGTCGACGGTCGGCTCATACAGCGACGCCTCGCCGGCCTTTGTGAACTCCTCGTCGCCTGGCTCCTCGATCACATCCTCGGTATCGGTCGGCTCGTCGTCGACCTGCCTCTCGTCGACCTCAGGCGTAAAGCCACCGCCGAAGGTCACCTCGTCGGGCTGCTCGTCAGGCGGCGTTTCCGCGTCGTATCCCTCGTCGTCACCGGACTGTTCGGGCCATTCACTGGCTGCTGACGGCGAGTCGGTGTCGTGGTCGGGCCACTCGCCGGGCTCGCGGTCGGTCGTCTCCTCGGCGGACGCCTCGCTTGGCTCGTCGTCGGCCGTCGAGAGGATGATCCCGTCGTCGTCGGCCGCCTCTACGTCTTCGTCGTCGGCATCACCGGCCGTTGTCGGCGGCGTGGTCGACTCCGTGCTCTCGGTTGCGTCTCCAGTCGTCGGCTCCGACTCTGCCGGGGTTGGCTCCGAGTCGCTGTCGGCATCCAATAGCTCCGCGTCGTCGCCTGCCGCGGTGTCGGCGTCGGCCGTAGCGTGTGTGCTCTCAGCCGACGGGTCGGCATTCGTCGTCGGCTCCGGCGTGGGTGGTTCGGTGTCGCCGGCGGCTGCGGTCGCCCCTGCGTCATCGGTCGGTGTTGCTGTCGTGTCGCCGGGGGCTGTGGTTGGTTCAGCGTCACCAGCGGGTGTGGCTGCCTCGCCGGTGGCGGCTGTTGAGCCGGCACTCCCGGTTGGGCCGGCGGGTTCGGCGGCCGTTCCGCTGTCGCCGGCGGTTTGGGCAAGCTGTTCGATCGAGGTGACCTCCTTGTTCTCGCTGACAGTCTTCGTGTACCCACAGCGACTGCAGGTCTTTTCCTCGCTGACCGTGATGACGACTTCCTCGCCGTCTTCCTCACGTTCCCGTCGTAACTCGGGTTCATCGAAATCGTGGCCGAGTAGACACCGGAGTCCCATTACCGTCCATACCGAACTACTCGACTAAAAGCTACTCCCTCTGTCCGTCATCTGTCTGACGCTGTCGCCCGCGTGTGGCCGGTCGCTGTCGGCGATTTTCCCTGTTTCGTACGCAGTGTCGATCCCCTCGGCGGTAGATGTAAACCGATTCCCACAGTAGGGTAAGGCGATGGGAGCCAAGCCCGCCTACCGGGATCGTCCGGCCGCTGAGGTCGGGATCCTCGACGCACTCGTCGACCGCGCCGACGAGGGGATGACCGTTCTCGAACTCCGGGCGGCCGTTGACACCGATATCGACCGCATCGAGTCGGCACTGGCCGCACTCAAAGACGACGGGCTGATCGTTGTCAACGACGAGAACGGCACCGTTCGGATCCATCCGGCCGACGAGGTGGTTCCTGATCCCACCGCCGATGTCGACCCCGAGGATCCCTCCCTGCTCGACGTGCTCCGCGATCGGCTTGGCCTGTAAGCTGCCGCGTTTTTTGCCGTTGTCGCTCTGCGCACCTCTCCGCCGTTGTTTTACTCCCCCGGCGTCTTCGCCTCTCCATGACACTGTCGGGAGCCCACCACGACAATCTCGGGGCGACATATGTCGACCGCGGCGGCCGGCAACTCGTCGCCCACTACGGTCGCCCCCGCGTCGCCCATCGGGCGGTTCGCAACGGCGTCGGCGTCATCGAGTTGGGGTACGGCATCGTTTCGGTCACCGGCGACGACCGGATCGAGTACGTCGACAACGTTGTTACCAATCGCGTGCCCCCGACTGACGGCGAGGGCTGTTATGCCTTCGTGCTTGATCCACAGGGCAAAATCGAGACCGACTGCTACATCTACAACGCCGACGAGCAACTGTTGTTGTTTACGCCGCCTTCCCAAGTTGCATCCTTGGTCGACGACTGGTCGGAGAAGGTCTTCGTGCAGGATGTCGCCATCGAGGATGTCTCCGCCGAGTTCGGTGTGTTCGGCATCCACGGCCCCTCGGCGACCGAAAAGGTCGCGTCGGTGCTCAACCACGCGGGCGCGCCGGAGCCGGAGCTCCACTTCGACCGCGGCTCGATGGGCGATGCCGGCGTTACGGTCGCCGCCAGCGACAACCCGACCGGCGAGGACGGCTACACGATCATCTGCGGAGCCGACGATGCCCCCGGCGTCTTCGATACGCTCCTCAACCACGGACTGAATGCCGCGCCATTCGGTGAGCAAACATGGGATACCCTGACTGTTGAGGCCGGCACGCCGCGGTTCGAAACGGAACTCGATGGCGTGCTGCCGAATACGGTCGGCGCGCGCCACGGCGTCGATTTCGAGAAGGGCTGTTTCATCGGCCAGGAGGTCGTCTCAAAGGTCGAAAACCGTGGCCGGCCAAGCACACGCTTGATCGGGGTTCGTCTCGACGAACCATGTGTGGCCGGCGATGCACTCTACGCCGACGGTGACGCCGTCGGCGAGGTGACCCGCGCGATCGACAGCCCCTCGTTGGCTGAACCGATCGCGCTTGCCTTCTGTGCCAGCGACGCTGTTGACGGCCCCTTTACCGTGCACTCGACAGCCCAGACGGGTTCCGATGGCGACGACCCCGACGAGGATGCGTCCGGGGTTGCGGTCGATGCTGATCGCGTCACGTTACCGTTTGTTGATGGGGGTGCGACCTCGCTTCGCTGCCCAACTTACTAATCGGTAGCTCCGGATTGTCGGTCGCCGAAACCGGCTTATCGATCTACTCCCTATCGGTGGCTATGCCATCGACGCTCGTCCACATCGCGGTCGCGGGGCTTCTCGGAACGGCCCTCCTGGGGGCGGCCTTTGACCGCCGGGCGATCCTGACGGTGATGGCCGTCGCCGCGGTTCCGGATCTCGATACGCTGCTTGGTCTCTGGCTGCCCGGTGCCCACCGGGCGTACCTCCACACCCTCGTTTTTCCGGCAGTACTCGCGGTCGTGCTCTGGTGGGATATCACCCTCCGCTCGGAATCGACGCTCCGGCGTCGGTGCGGCGAGACCGGCGTCCGGGTCGCGTGGGTGAGCCTCGGTGCGATGGTTGTCGCCCACAGCCTCTATGACGGCGTCGTCAACGGTGTGAATCTTTTCTGGCCGCTGCAGGATCGGTTCTACGATCTGTCGGGTCACCTCCTGTATTCGACACAGCGCGGCCTGCTGCAGACGTTTGTTGATCTCAGTCCTGGCGGCGGCACCGTTGAGGGGACGACCGCCACGACACACTACTACACCGGTGTTGATCCGAACCGCGGCGCGGAACCCGAAAATGTCGAGCGGATCTTCCATCTGGTACAGTCCGGCGAGCGGCTGTTGCTGACTCTTGCCGGGTTCGGCGTCGTCATGGTGCGGTTGTGGGGGTCTGATGAGGACTGATGCGCTGCCATCGGCTGTGTTGGCACGCTATTCGTTCGCCAGACGAGTTCTCGAAAATCGGATGCTCGGTATGAGATTTTAGCACAAGATTTGCCCGTAAATTTTACCAAAAACGCCGTTTTAGAGACTCTGTGGGCAAAACAGATTCAATCAACGACCGACGCGTCGACGTCTATCTGGGGTCGGTTGCAGAGAAACGAGAGTGGGCAGACGCTGCTGACGAGGCAGATATGTCGCTCTCTAATTTCGTCCAAGCGTGCGTCAAATACGCGCTTGCGCAAGGCGGCCCAGACTTCCTCGAAACCGGTGGAGCTGCTGGTGATCTCCAAGAGCTCCGAGACGAGCTCCACTCGAAACAGAACACTATCGAAGAGAAGGAAGTGATGATCGAGAAACTCAAAACCGAGTTGAAAAAATACCGGACGCAGCCCTTCTTGGACGAAGATTTCGAGGGACAGCGACAGTTCGATACCGACCTGATCGCCGTGCTCAAGGACTCAGGAACGATCAGATCCGAAGAACTGCTCCGGCAACTCGATGTAGACAGTCAAAACGTCGACCTCATCCAAGGCGTCAAAGGGCAGTTAGAGCAACTCGAACAGTACGGGCTAGTTGAGGAGACGGTTCACGGTTGGAAGTGGGTGGGATAATATGAGTGCAGAACTCGCTGCAGAGATCGATGAGTTGCTTACCGAATACATCAAAGACGCGAAACTACGTGGGAAAGCCGAAAGTACACTCGACACATATGAGAGCTATCTCCGATACACGTTCAAATACCTTGATTGCCATCCCGAGGAACTCGGGAAATCGGAATTGAAGGATTTTCTCTATCATCTTCAAAAGAAAAAGGACGGGCGAAGAGGAAACAAGAATGGTGTATCAGGCAAGACGATTGACGGCTATTTTTCCGCACTCAGCTCATTTTACGGGTATCTCACATACGAAGAGAAACTCAGCCGTAATCCAGTCTCTCCATTCCAAGAGCGATATTTAGACAACGACACAACCAGTGGTGACGAAGAGCGACAGCTGATCTCTGTATCTGAGATGGCGGGGCTGGTGATGTCGGTAATGAAGACGCGCGATAAAGCAATTATCCTCCTTTTTGCGAAAACGGGCGTGCGCCGGAAAGAACTCATCCAGATCGACGTGCAGGACATCGACTGGGAGCAACAGTCAATCCGACTCAAGCCGACCGCAAAACGGACGAATCAGATCGTATTCTTCGATGATGAGTGTGGTCGAGTCCTGAAAAAGTGGCTTGAAATCAGAAACGAAGCCGGGCCAGAGACTGACGCGTTATTTACTAATCAAGAAAACGAACGGCTCCAGCGAAACGGGGTCTACTCCGTAGTCACGAAACACGCTGAGAATATCGGGCTGCATGATCCTGACTCAGATCGATTGACCGAGAGATTCACACCTCATTGTTTTCGTCACTGGTTTACCACGCATCTCCGACGATCCGAGATGAAACGAGAGTATATCAAGGAGCTTCGAGGAGACAAACGGGAAGTTGATCCAATGGAGACGTACAATCATATCGACCGCGAAAAACTGAGGGAGTCGTACCTGACGCACATTCCACAATTGAACGTTTAATATCAACTGAAATAGCGTGTCACAGAACCTTCGCACATACTGTCTATCTAACTCTCGTCAGTCTGGCCAAATCGCTCAGAATCAACTTGTTCCGGAGCTGCATACGCTCAACGCTTTGTGGGTATTCTAGTAAGTGTTTCAGAAATTAATCTGTTATAGCAGTAATTAATTTGACTGTAGTATGTGAATAGTTCTATGACACGCTCTCAAGTACCAGATATCGCAAATCCCTGGGCGAAGGAATCCTCACCGGTTCGGACGGCTATACAAATGAAGTCCGAAAGGCCTGCGAGTCGAATGTCTCTAGCCGACTGGGTGTCGGTATATACAATCTCACCAGTCTCAATGTTTACCCCCGAGTAATTACCATTGCTATCAGCCACAAACACGACCGAATCGGTTGCACCTGGTTGGGTTGTAATACTATGATTGACCTGGACTTCCCATGATTTCGACAATGAGGTAAGATCGTGTGCAGTGAGGTACCCAGGATTCGTGGCACAGAAAATCATTCCATTCGAGACAAGACATTGTTCATCGGGTTCTCTGTCTCGTTCAGTTGAACCCAATTGTTCACCAGTCGTTAGATCAAACGACCTGAGAGTGGAATCTGCCGTATAGAGGATTCTCCCATCTCGAATGAAGCCCTTCCATGAATGCAGATCGATTTGTGATGCTACGGTTCCTGCTGCAGGGTTAAACCAGTACAAGGTTTCATCGAGTCCGAAGATCACCTGTGAATCAAAAACACCCAACCCACGAATCGGGAATCCATCCCATTCTTGCTCCCACAGTTCCGTTCCATCAGAAGCTGAAACCGCCCTCAAAACAGTAGCAGTGGACTGATCATCAGAGAGCACTTCTGAATCTTTCGCCGCAAAATAGACCCGATCGGTATCGGCTGCAACAAATGGAATAACATTCTGTGGACTCGCTGAATCGATATCGTGTGTCCACTGTCGTTGCCCTGAATCAGCATCAAACGCTGCCAAGCGGGCAGTGTCGGATTGATCCCAGCCGCTGGCATAAATATTTGAATCCGTGATAGCAACTCGATGTTCGAAGTCAGTATTGGCAACATGTAAGAAGTACTCCCCACCCAATTCTTCTGATCGGTATTGTTGCTCACCGGTTGGATCTATTATTTTAATATATCCACCTCCCCGAGAATTGCGTAACGTTACCAACTAATTTTGATGAATAAAGGGTTCTTGCAGTAATTCCTCAGTCCCTCTTTCGGAAAGAGTGATTTGATTTTCAGATCCCCCACCAGTTGCGTTGTTTTGTAATCTGAGACACCCTCCAGTGAGCGCAGTCCCAAAAGCCGCGATAGCCCCTCGTCGATGCATGAAGGGTAACGAACATCAACGATATAAAAAGCTCATACACTGATGACATGTGACGACGCGCACCAAGCCATCCGCACCGTTTCAGCATCAAAGATGAACGAGAATTTAAACTTTGGATACGGTAACTTGTTAACTACAACATAGGCTCTTCAAAGTTCTCTAAAATGGTGAAACCTCTACCAATCAATAATTATACGATTTACCTTCAATGGCACTGTCTAGTTGAGCACTTCCTCGGCAGGTGTTTGTCCATCGAGAGCTTGATTAGGTCTCTGTCGATTGTAGTGGTATTTGAACCGGTTCAGCCAGCGGCGTGCGCTGGCTGAACTTTCCATCCAAATGGAGTGAAAGCGGTCGATTCGCATTGTCACCGTTTGGAACCATTTCTCGATATAGTTGCGGTCATTGTAGTCGAGATGACCGCTGAGATTCTGCCGAGCTAACGCGGTCAAGTAGCCCATGCCGTCGACGAGAAATTCACCGTCGTCGACCTCATGCTCTTCAGTAAGTCGATGAAGGAACGCCGCCGCGGGGTCAGTCCCGCGGCGGCTGTACACATCGATGTCGAGAATACATTCTTATTACCTAATAGTATAACAATGCAGCCAATACAACTGAATAGTTACCTTTCTGTGATTTTATACGCAGTATTTGAGCTAGATTCTAATAGAATGCCATCCAGTATTGCAAAAGTATAATCAGACTCAAATTGGTCTACATAATACTGGAGCCCATCATCTTCTCCAAAAGCAATGAGGTCTCCTCGGCGGGTTTTTGCCCAAACCACCCCATCTGTATATGCAAGGGGATTTCGTATCATCCCCGGGATGCGAGTTTCCCAAAGTTGGTCTCCGTTTTCCTTATCATATGCTTGAATATATCCAGTCTCCGTTCCGTAGAAAACAGCTTCAGATCCCACTGTCGCCCTTGTAGCAATTCCATCTTCAGGCTCAATCGACCACAGTCGTTCACCTGTTTCGATGGAAATAGCCTGCAACAACCCTACTGAGGTATACAAAATACCATCCTGAGCCACAAAATCTCGCAGGCCCAAGAATTGATCCCAACTATTGATTATCTCACGTGTCTCGATCTCGTATTGTTTTACCCCGTCTGAATCTCCAACGAATAGGTAATCACCAATAGGGAGTACTTGAGTGTCAATCTCGTCCTCAAATTCTATTTGCCATTCATTGTCACCAGTTTCAATATCAACGGCTTTGATCGTAGATTTATTGTCATCAATTGCTCCTGTGCTAAAGGAGTTGTATATAATCAAATCCTCATGTCGTGTTGGGGATCGAATGTTATCATGCAACCCACCCTCTGGCTCTTGTATCATCCACCGGCGTTGCCCACTCGTCGGTTCAAGTGCATACAACCGTCCGCCCTCTCTGGAATCTGTGGATGCACCAACGTATACCCCAGAGTCATCGACAAACAACGCGTTTTGTTTACCATTGAGTAGATTGAAATGATGATCAGACTCAATATCTTCAGCTGTAAATACTGTGGTTCCATCAGAAGCTATTCTAGTTACTGAACTAATACCGGTGAAAAAGTCATTGTCTGCGGTGAGCAATCGCTTGACGTTTTTCTCCCACTGCGGTGTTAGTTCGAGAAGGTTCTCCTGTTCGCTCTCTCCGTTTTCTGAACCACTCTGTAATCGAAGACATCCCGCAGTCCCAACAACTGAAACTAGACCGGCGGTTTTCAGATAACGGCGGCGGCCACAAGTATCTGACATTATCTCTAATTGGTGATGTCTTGATGATTAAATTACTGATCAAAGCCTTATTCTGAAATTCACATTCTAAACGGGGGCTCAAAATTCATAGAGTGAGGAGGCGGAAACCCACCCCTTGAGGGTGAGAGGAAGCCAACATGATTTGATTGCGCCAAATTGGAATCTGATCGTGAATTGATTAGTCGATGAACACACCATTGTCTGTTCCATCCGCGTAGAGCCGGAACTTAGTTTGTTCAACTCCTTCTGGGCCATCGTCATCATACGCCGTTAGCTCCCAGCTATACAGATTAGACGCGGCATCAAATTGAGTGAGGTCGATTTCAAAGACGTCTTCATCGGGTCGATGGGTTCCCTCCACAGTTTGATCTACATCATCCAAACTGAACTCGATAGTCCATGCTTCATCTACCATTGGGTGACGTGTTATGAAAACCGCCTCAGCAGTTTGTTCCATTCCCCATTGATAACCAATAGCAATGGTATCAGCTCCGGTAACTCCAATTACAGTCTCCTTTTCACGTAACTCGACCACATATCGACCAAAGATATTCTGTTCAAATAATTGGTCTTCTATATTCCATGAGCCTTCCAATTCGGCAAAATCGCCTTGGCTAACACTGAAACGAGGTGTCTGAGACTCTAAACCACCTTCTCCTTGGATTTCTATCAAGAAACGATCAATCAATATGGATCCACTACTGGAATCTGGCTGAAATACAGCTTGTGAGTCTGTAACAAGATCCTGAACCTTTATACATCGATCGGTTGACCCCCCAATTTCGATTGGATCCTCAATCGGCCTCACAATGATGTCATTTGAGTTGAAACTGCTACCATTGGGACCGCTGGAACCGCTTGCGCCAGAATAGACGGTATCATGCTGGATCACTTCCGGGGGATTTCCTGGGTGATCTAAACTATAGGTTTCATCGATTGCAAATGAACTCGCATATTCTAAGGCATCCGATCTGGTGGAAAAATATTCACTCCCGGGACCGCTTGACTCCGAGAGTCGTAAGCAACCAGTTGTTAGTGCTGAGCCCAAGAGGGCGACGGCTCCACGTCGGGTGGTCATGAGTTCACTAGTAGATTGTTTTGTCATTGGACGATTGGTTAGTAATATGTTTGATCATATTCTAATCAGCAGCCGTATCTAACTCAGTCTTGAAGTGCGTGACTGTTTTGTACCGGTCGTCGGGATCCTTCGCCAGAGCGGTGAGGATCGGGTCATCGATCCCACGCGGAAGGTCACTATTCAAATCACTCGGCGGTTTGGGGGTCTCAGATCTGATGGCCGTAATTGTCTCCTCAGGTTGGTCTTCTCTGAATGGGTGAATGCCAGTGAGCAATTCATAGGCGATAATGCCAACCTCAAAGATATCCGACCGCGGTGAGGGGTCTGCACCCTCCGTGGACGGAAGTAATTCTGGGGCGGTGTAGGCGGGTGTGAACTCTTCTGCGTCAAGGCCCTCTTGGAATCGGACAGCACTGCCCCAATCGCTCAGTTTGGCAGTGCCGTCCGTATCGTCGATTAAGACGTTGTCAGGTTTCACATCGAGATGATAAATCCCGCGTTCATGACCGTGAAGCAGACCGTCACAGATCCCTGTAAGCAGTGAAATTGCCTCTGAATACGAAGTGTCGTCCGGATTAATGGTATGAATGTCCCCACCATCAACATATTCGATCAGAATCCAGGGATACGGAGTGCCACCCCAGCCATACACAGAAACCACATTAGGGTGATCATCGACAGAGGCCCAGGTTTCGGCCTCATCAAGCATGGCTTCCGTCGCAACACGGTTGACGGTGCCTCCCTGAAGGGTTGATTTTTTTACGGCTGGGATTTCGGGGTCAGCCAGCGAAACGAGCGTCACTTCGGTGCCGTTGGATTGACCGAACTGTTCAATGGTCTCATACTCAGGCAGTTCGTTTTGGACTCCAGTCCCGAAATCTACAGGGGCCGCTGGTGGGGAGCCATCAGGGGCCGTCGGTTCGGAATCGCCATCGGTCGTCGACGAGTCGTCTGTTCCATACTCGGAGTCAGTTCCGATCTCGTACTCGCCCCCTGAGTTACCCAAGACTCTGCCGAGGAGACCACGAGAGACAGGCCTGCGACCGTATTGGGAGACATACGCTCCTGCACCGAGTACCGGCAATAAGACTGTGAGTGCCAGCCACAGCACCTGAGAGAGCTCTTCAAAACCAGATTTTTCGAGCATATTCATATCCTGCCAGACAGCGAAGACGGTTGCAGTCCAGATTACTGGCACGGCCAAGGCCACCCCACCAATCGCCAAGAGCTGCTCAACAATCGGGCCCTGTTGTGTCCCCGCTTGATAGACCACCGGCAGCATCACGAGTTGTAGCAGGATCCCCACTTCTGCACCGATAAGCCACCGATCAGAAAGTGACGTAGAACTCATATGTAGACGCTTAGTCAGCCCGTGCTCGGACGGTATCGCGGACTGATTCTGGGTTCAAGATATTCTGAAACTCGATGAAGCCCAGGCTCTGGTTCATACCACCAGTCAAAAACACGAGCGTCCCAAACCCAAGGGCGGATTGGACTCGATTCTGATTGAGTTCCATCCCGCGGAGTTGCTCAAGCGGGATTTCCCGTGTCTTCGTCTTATAGAACAGCGAGTACTCCAAGCGCAAATCATCGGGCGTCAACACATATTTCGTCCGGCTCAACACAATCACCTTAATCAGCAACCGAAGGATGGCCAACACGAAGACAAAGGCAATCACTGCGAGGATAATATTTGCCAGATCGCCACCACCAACCATCCCCCTGTTCAGTGAAAACAGGCCCAGAAGGACAACAGCGAGACCCGCAGTCAGCCCTAATTGGATGATGACAACCTTGGTAGCCGGTTCGAATTCTTCTATCGGATCTGAGGACGTAGTTCCGGACATGAATTTACTCTAAATTGTAATGTGTCTGGATTAAGCTGTCAATGGAAATCATATAATAGTTGTTGTATAAATGATCGACCCGATGATGTAGATCACCGGGGAGAGCAAAACGAACAACGTCGTAAAGAGGGCATCTGAGCGTGACATATCATGGTTGACCTTCGCTCCTAGATACAGTGAATAGATGAAGTACAATCCCAACAAGAGGAGACTAAAGACGACTAGCTCACCAACCATGGTCATTTGATCAGTCGGCACGGGTTCAGGCCGTCCACCCGGCAGTGCGAAGTTTCGATTGGTCAGATCGATAAAGAAGTAGATGAACCGCTTTTGGAAGTTGACCAACAGCGTATCAGCGACCAAAATGGCGTCCGCCGTCGACGCATACCACGCAATGGTGAACGCACCAGCCAGATAGATGCTTGAAGTGTAGATGATCGTATGGAGGCTCTGGAGGAGGCCCTGGGATCGGCGTAGAAAGACAACCCCAAGATGGAACATGATGAAGGCCGTTGCTGATGCAGCAAACAAGAACCCTGCATTCACGACTGCTCGATAGCTAAACTCCCAGATTGCCATCGGGGCATTGAAAACCGGCTGAATGAAGCCAATCAATGCTTGAGGTGGCGACGGAACAGATTGGACGGTTTCAATCCCAGAGATGGTGATCGGAATCGAATACAAAACCAGATTGAACACAAATACACCCACCAATTTCGCGAAGACCTGCGCTTGATCTCGAAGGGAATCGGCATAGGTATTGATTCGCGATTGAACGAACTCCGATGGTCGGAAAAAAATATCAATCGTCGTGATATCGATGGCTGGGATGACTGACATAGGTTAGCCTGTTGAGTATGATAGAATGGTTAGTAAATTGATTTTATACTTACGTTCGAAACAATCCTTTCACCGATTTACGAGAGGGTTGCAATATGGGTTCGATCTCCCCCAAAGACGAGTCGGTCATCCCCGTAGACCATCTTTCTACAAGCAGGGAATCCCGGCCTTTAGTGGTTCACAGAAGTTTCAGTCGATCACATCGGGTTAGTTTGAGTGTCTGCTTGGAGAAGATGTGCACTTAACTCCAGCAGACAACGAACTAAAAGAGGAACATCTGCTTAATTTCGTCGTCAACAGTCTCAGTCGATCACATCGGGTTAGTAGAAGTGTCCGCTCGGAGAAGGTGTGCAAACACCCCGAGCTGACAACGAGCTAAAGGAGGAACATTTGCTTAATTTTGTCGTCAACAA
>NZ_QKNY01000003.1 GCF_003605575.1 Halonotius aquaticus
GAGCCACCCCTCAATGAGGCTCCGAATGAGCAGCCGGTGGCGTGGCACGTCCTGAGTGTCGGTGGTCGCCTCGCCGTCGGACTCCTGGTGGCTCATTGGTGGGTGCGGTGCAACGGCCAACGGTGGCCGTCGCTGTGTTGCTATCGGATCGTTGTTGGCCGCCGACTAAAATCTCTCCCTCGGAATCGACGGCGGCGGCGGTCAGCAACCTACCAGCACCCACAACAGGCGTTGGTCGATGAAATAATATTGTTTCTGATATAATCGCGTACTCCGAGACGACAGATAGTATCATAGAGGAAAATTTGTAGTCTGAACTTCTTCAAATAGTGTATTAGGTACTAAAATTAGGTTTGATTCGATCTGAGAGTATGCTCTTATTATTATTTTTGATAATTTTAGGCCTATGTTTAATGCCTTCCTGACTACAGTTACAGATATCGCTGCCCTTGTTCCGGGTGAGCGACGTCACACTATGTCCGAGGCAGCTCGCGGTCAGGTTGGGATCGGGACGCTCATCGTGTTCATAGCGATGGTGCTGGTCGCGGCGATCGCCGCCGGCGTCCTGATCAATACCGCGGGGTTGCTACAGGCTCAAGCCCAAGCTACCGGCGAGGAGACGACCGCAGAGGTCAGCAACGTCATCCAGATCAAACACGCCATCGGCGAGGAGACCACGAACAACGGCGACATCGACGTGCTGAATATTAGTATGCGCCTGACGCCGGGCTCAGACCCAATTAATCTCAGCGACGCCTCCTACACCGTGGAGGTCAACGGCAACGCGACCGTCGTCAACGGCAACGAGGATGTGAGCGACGGTGTGTCGTACCACTCGATACAGGGATTGGCTGACAACGGCACCAGCACCTTGTCAGATCAATCTGATCTCATAACCGCCCGGTTTAATCTAACCGCGATTCAGGGGGTAACCCAACTTGATGAGCGAACCAAGGTTCGTTTCATTGCGATCGCGCCTGATGGTGGAACGACATACAAGGAGTTCAGAGCCCCGAACATGATCGTCAATGGTGAATCGTACATCCTCTGAACTACTCAACAAACGCATTTGCCGAGGCAGCACGTAGCTTCGGCAGATGAACCACGTTCCTGATTCAGTGGTGACAGCGATCGACACGTTCGGCGAACAGCTGTTACTCGGGGACGCCAGCGCCGTGAGCGGCACGCTCAGAAACGACCTGCAGATTGAGATCAGTCCGCCTGACGGATCGACTGCTGTCTGTCGATACAAGGCAGTCCATACGCAATCACCGCCAACGCTCAGGGATCGAGGGTCGTTTGTGACGACTATCGTCGATGGGGTCGATAGTCGACTCCAGCAGTGGGGTATCGACCCACCAGCGGCATACCGTTACGTCGATACCGTCAACGACACACACCATTACGAGGGCACTCTACAACTGCCGTGAGACAGCCATCTCCCAACTGAGTGGGTCACTATTGTCGACGGTAGAATCACGATAACCAGACAAATCAGATCAACCAAGCATGGACAACGAGAATTCCTCGGAACGAATTGGCGTGTCTGTTGATGTACTATGGAAAAATGATGACGCTCGGATAAGAGAGAATTCTCATAAGAATCGGAAGAAAGACATCAATAAGATTGGATACAATTCCTATTCTACTGACTTCCATACCATTCTTTTCTAAGTTCCCTCTCAGGCCCACAGATCAAAATATAATTTACGTCGTAACTGACCTGACTGCCTTCCTCATTTTTCTTTTTTATAGGCCACATTAAACCCTGATATGGATATGATTCATCCCGTTTTGCTGCACGTACAGATTGAATGATATGGCTTCTACGACCCCAATTGTCCACAGAAGTATCTCCTTCAAATTGTATCCCATTCACCATACCAGAGACTTTGATATAGCTTTCACCATCCAATTCGCTCTCAAATGGGATCGTCATCACCTCACAAGAAAATTTGTACAATTGATCTAAATTAAGCTCTTTTTTCGGTAAATTTGATATTTTTGGTATATCGTCAGCAGACATAAGACTGTTAGCTAATTTCTTTGCTTTCCGCATATCATCGTCAAAGTTGATTTTTTTAATTTCTGATTCTGTTAATTCACCAGAGAACTCACCGGAAATTGTAGCCCACAGCTTTCCCAATTTGCCTGCCGCTGTCCCTGAAAAGCTGGAGCCGGATTCAATTCGCAACTCATCCACGTCTCCATACAATTCAGAGTAAACTTGTTCAACAGCTCCTTTTGACGCATACATAACGTGCTGATACTCAACCATCGATGTTCTGAGTAATATAACGTGTCAGAACGTAATATAATTTCCCAGAATCGGGTTTACGATTGAATCCACGCAAGTATTATTTGAATCGGCGATGGGATCTACATCACCGCACGACGGCTCGTTGGTGGAAACAATAGTATTCAAGTAGATCAGAAGTCCAATTTTGTGATTTAATGACTACTGTAGAGACTCACTGTTGGACGGTGAGTTCGATTCACGAAAGAGAGAAAGTGGGGACGGAGGGATTTGAACCCCCGATCGACTGATATCTCCGGTACGCGCCTCGGAACTCCAGAGGGTCGTCATTGCGAACCGATGATCAGTCGGTCGCTCGGTATATCAGTCTGGAGTGTCGTCCCGGGCGCGTGGCCTCTGGAGTCAGTCGCCATGCCTGGCTTGGCCACGTCCCCTCGCCAGCATCTTACCCGAACCACAGTAAAGGGGTTTCGGTCGCCACCGGCGACCCGCAGCCGGGACTAGCTACTCAGCCTCGCTGTCGTGCCAGTCGCAGTCCTGACATTTGTAGCCGGTAACAAACGACGTGACGCTCGGCATATACCCGACGGTCAACACGTTGCCGCCGCAGTCCGGACACTCACGGTCGGCGTCCTCGATCTCGGTCGCTTCCATCGGCGACTCCCCTTCGATCAACTCGGCCAGCGATTCGGCGGTGACCATGCGGCCCTCAACGACGCGGTTGCTCATACCGACTCGCTAACGGAGGCGACACCAAAGACCTGTCGTGCCGGGTGTGGCAAGCGAACCGGCTCACTGATCGGCAACGAGTTCGAGCCCATCGTCGCCCTCGACGACCGCGAGCCCATGATCGTGGATGAACGTCGCTGTGCGCTCGGGGACAATCCGTTCGGCCGAGATCCGGGCGCGCAGCTCTGGTACCAGCGTCCGAAGATCCGCGCCGGTTTCGACGACCGGCGAAGTACCCAAGAATGCGGTCGACAACTCGGCGTCGGCCGCCCGATCAGCAAGCCGTTGGAGCTCGATCGCGCCAAAAACATCGGCAAAGTCGATCGCTTCGGTAAAGCCAGCGTAGTAGACCCGTCCCTCACTCGCCGGGCCGACGACCACATCGTTGGTGCGGAGCTTCATCGCCGCCCCATCGATCATCGTCCGCGACAACAGCGGTGCCGTCCCGCGGATGACGGCCGCCGACGCCGCTTCCTCCTCGCGGAGGAGATGCGTCACCGTGTTGCCCGCCCGCGCCGAAAACGTCGAGCCGACTTGCGGTTCAAACCGCACATCCGAGGGATCATCAAGCGCGTCGGCAACGATAGCGCGGAGCTCAGCGACCGGCTCGGTGTCAGTCTGATGGGCGTCCGGCAACTGCTCAGAGTCCGGGTAGTTAACGAGCAGTTCCGCCCCCGAGCGGTCGATCGCGTGGAACGTATCGGCCAACATCGCTTCGTAGAGATCGGTTGCCGCGGCGGTCGACAGCGGGCTTGTCTCCGAAAGCGCGGGCAACACAAGCCCCTCACGGGGTGGCGACGCCAGCACGGCGATTACGGTCATACCCACGGGTCAGGGCGGCGGCGTCTTGAACACGGTGATCCCAGGTGGGCTGACTGCCCACCGCCGAGCCGCGATCGTCAGCGACTCTGGCGGCCCTTCGTCTGGCGATAATCCCGCGAAAACACGTTCTCGGTTATATGCTCGATAAAGGCCTCGCTGTCGGCGTCAGTCTGCCGGTCGAGTTCCAGCATCGGGACAAGCTCGAAGCCGCGGCCGCGAACTGTTGTCGCGTGAACCTCCTCGATATCGAAGGCGTCCGGCGACCGGGTTGTGTACTCCATCGCCAGCGATTCGATCACCCGTTGACCGATGGGGACGATGATCTGGGGGTTCATCATCCGGATCTCGGCGTTGAGATACGGCTCGCAGGTGTTGATCTCGGTTTCGCTCGGCTCACGATCCGGGTGTCGACAGCGGGTCAGATAGGTACAAAAGGCGTTCTGCATGTCCGGTTCCGCGGCCTCGGGATCGGATCGCACAAAGCCGAGTTCGCCGAGGATCCACTGGAGGCGGCGACCGGCGTCGTCGCCGGTAAACGGGATTCCTGTCGTGTCGGCACCCTCGTGGGGGCGTTCAGCGATGAAGATGAACTCGCCGCCGACATCGCCGTAGCCGTGAACGACGTTGCTGCGTGCCTCACAGAGCCCCGGACAGTTGGTACACTCCTCATCCATGCCGAAGGGGTTCTCTAACTGGGGCTGGTGGGCGTCCACACCGGAGCGTGGGGATCGGTAAGTAAAATACTGCGGGTGCGGCTACAGCCGGGGATAGGTAAGGCCTCCGTCACCGCAGCCGCGATGAGCAAACCACCGACCGCACCGAGTAGCCTAATCAGAGACCGAGAAGTACCGTTGCCTGATTCGCCAGCTCTGACAGCTCCTCGCTGGTCGTAAAAACATAGACAGCGAGGAGTTGCACCGAGTTTGTGAGCCCGTGAGCCAGCGCGACGACCGTTAGATTCTCCGTCCACTCATAAAGGGCCCCGTAGATGACCGAGCCGGCGAACAACGCCGCGAAGGCCGCAAGCACCTGCACCAGGCTGGCCCCACCAGCGCTGTAGGCCGTCAGGTGGATCGGCACGAAGATGAAACTCGCCAGCACGATCGCTGTCGGCCGGCTGAAGGAGTGTGTCAGCCGCGTTTGGATGATCCCTCGGTAGAGCAGTTCCTCAAACGGGCCAACGATGAAGATCATAAACGGAATCAACACCAGATAAAATGTCGGCTCGATCCCCTCGAAGTTCAACAGGCTGTGGGAGGCTGCCTGGACGCCGAGTGAAAAGGAGATGAGATTGACGATCCCGATACTAAACAGGACGACAAACGGCGCGACCGCGATCACCAACACCTGGCCCAGCGTCGGCTTGCGGATGCGCACAAAGGAGATCTCCTTCCCAGTGGCCCACAGATACGCGGCAGCAATCCCGCCCATCGCCAAGATCTGCCCAAACACAAAATTGATCGCAAGCTCCGCCAACGGCGACAACGGCTGCTCAATCGGGAACACCAGCGTCGCCGCGAGCAGTGGCAGTACCAACGCGGCCGGCAGTAAGATCGCACCGAAGCCAAGTCCAGCGGCGAGGACGATCGCCCACAGCTTTCCCAGCAGCCGCCGGCGCGAGCCGCCGGAGTTGCCGCCGACATCGCTGGTGACGATATGGCCGTCAGCGGTCACCGAGCCGACCGGCTGTTGATCTGTCGAATCAGTATTCGGCTCAGTCATCACCACCACCCACAGCGACCGTCATCGGCAACTGACTGCCACGGTGCTGACTGCCGTGTCGAGTGAGCGACCGCGGGCAGGCGTGGCGTCGATTCATCGCGGCAACACCGCGGCCGCGGCCGACAACGAACGCGAGGGGCGGAGGCTGACATTACTGGCCAGTCGGTGCCGGACAGCGAAAAACGCTGTCGTTCAGGCAGCCGACGTGGGTTGCGGACAGCCGGCCGGCCACGTCGATGGCAACGCCCGAACGCTTTTACTGCCACCGGCTAACCGGGGAGTATGGCGGATTTCGATCTCGACCTCCGCGAGGCGGAGGCGCAACTCGATGATATGCCGAGCGACGAGGTGGTGTTGGGCGTGCTCAACGGCGAGACCGAGGATACCGAATGGGTACAGTCGATCACCCAGGGCAACGTGCTCGTCCTTGCTGTCGAGGGCGACCTCAACGAGTTGGCCGCCGGCTTTGCACGCGAGATCAAAGACATGGGCGGCGAGCTCATGCATTTTCGAGATTTCCTCATTATTACGCCACCAGAAACCGCGATCAATACTGATCGGCTGTAGGCGGGCGAGTAAGCTGAACAGTCGAGAGGCCTGCGGCGGTGTCGACGACGGCGGCACACCACCACCCAACGTCGCGACAGCGATGTTATGCGTCCGTGTTGCGAGCCGCATCGCCGAGGGCCGCAAGATCGTCGTTGATGTCGGCTCCGGAACTCTCACCGGGTAGGATGTCACCCAGCGACGCGCCGAAGGAGGCGACCGTCCAGACAACGCTGATCCGCGCGAGGGCGACGACCGGATCGGCCCAACCGTTGACTCGACCCCACAGCGTCATCAACGCCGCCGCCGTCAGAAACGAGACGATAGCGATCCCGATCAGGCGGCGGGGGATGACGCCAAAGAGCGGCCGACGGATCCGCACATCCTGTGGCCCGGCCCAGTAGACTAAGGCGAGAATCATCACCAGGACAAAGGCCGAGTTGAGCAGGAACGCCACAGGGAGGCCAGCGAATCGAACAGAGAGAAAGTAGTCAGCGATCTCGAAGACACCATCCTCGACAAGAAACGGGATCGCAAAGAAGATGCTACCGACGAAGGCCTCGGCGATATCCCGGGAGGTGTATTTCTGAATCCGGTCGCCAAAGCCATGGTCAAGGGCGGCCTGTACCGTCTCCGCGCGGATGCGGGTGACCGCCTCGCGGTGGGAAGCACCAACAGCCGATTCGAGGTCGTCGAACTCCGCCTGAATCGCGTCGACGAGCGCGCTGTCGGTCAACGCTGCCGCTGTCGTGCGATCGGCTGTCGCCGCCGCGTCGGCCTCGCTGGCGTCGTTGCTTTCGGGTGTCGGCGGCGGTGCCGAGACGGCCGGCGCGCTGTCGTTGTCTGAGAGGATATCACCCAATGCGGCCCCGATCGAGCCGACCGTCCAGATCACGGTGATACGCGCGATCGCCGCAATCGGTGAGGTCCAGCCGTTGACCCGCCCCCAGACTGTCATCAACACTGTCGCGACAACAAAGGAGACGACAAGGATCATCACCACCCGGACGGGCAAGCTCCTGAGAAACACCGTTGTCTCCTGCTGATTTCGCCCTGTCCACTCCAACAGCGCGTAGGTCAACACGACGACAAACAGCGTGTTGGCGAGCAGATAGATCGGGACGCCGGCGACCGTCGATCCAAAGAGATGCGCCGCAATGTCGAAGACGCCGTCCTCGACGAGTAACGGCGAGGCGAAGATAACGCTGCCAACAAACGCTTCGGCGGCATCTCGGGGCTGAAGCTCCCGAACGCCGGAATCGAGGAGCCCGCGCTCGTAGGCCTCGACGAGGAGCTGTTTGATATCGTGCGCCGCGGCATCGGCACGCGGCGCTGTCGTCTCGACCGTCACCGTGTTGAGATCCGCAAAGAGGCTCTCGATGGTGGTCTCGGCGGGATCGATCGCATCATGGCTGCCGTGCTCCGTCGACGATCGGGACATGGCGACTGGCAGGCGGTTTGCGCCGCGCGATCATATAGCTACGCCAGCGAGACAGCCGCCACCGCGATACCACCATCCACGCGGCGACGTGCCTGTGTTTATGCCGCCACAGCCCCAACCGCAGGTATGCCGATGAAAGGAGACGGCCCGGCCGACTTGCAGGTGATCGATCGCTTCGACGGCGGCGTCGGCTGGCTGGCCTATCCCGACGAAACGATGCAACGGGCGAGCCACGCGCTCGCAACACCGGACGGCGTCTGGGTGATCGACCCCGTCGATGCTGCCGGCGTCGACGACCTGCTCGTCGAGGTCGGTGAAGCCGGGCCGGGAGTCAGCGAGGTTGCCGGCGTCGCCGTCTGTCTCGACCGCCACAAGCGTGATGCCGCCGCAATCGCTCGCCGTCACGATGTCGACGTATACGTTCCGACGTGGATGTCCGGCGTTGCCGACGAGATCGACGCCACGGTCAGCCGGTTTAGGAGCGACCTCGGCGACTCCGGCTTCGAGTCCTTTGTGATCCGGGATTCGTCGCTGCCGCCATGGCAGGAGGCCGGCCTCTACAATCCCGAAACCGGGACGATGGTTGTCCCCGAATCGGTCGGGACAGCCGCCTACTTTCTTGCGGGCGAGGAGCGACTCGGCGTCCACCCGATGCTCCGGCTGACACCACCCGAGGGGCTCCGATCCCACGGGCGACCGGAGCGGATTCTTGTCGGCCACGGTGCGGGGATTCACGAGGACGCCGGCGGAGCACTTGAGGGTGCACTCAGGTCGTCGCGGGCGAACACCCCCTCGCTGTACGCAAAAACGCTGAAAGGGTTTCTCACCGGGTAATCCGTGGTGCTCTATGCGACAGCCGGGCTGCTCGATGTGCTCGTCGAGTTCGCGACCGACCGTGAGCCACAAGAGGCGAACGTCCCGCTGGCAGCGACACCGGCCGGTGAGTTGACCGGGACTGACGACCGGCTCGCCGATATCGGCCCGGACACATCGGTGTTGACACACTTCTATCTGCCAGATGCCGGTGGTGCGGTGAGTTCAGTTTTCGGAGTCGATCTTGGCACCCCCTCCGGCGGCGCGCAAGCCCGTTTTGTCTCACATCCAACCGGCCCGCTTGCGGTGACAAAGGAGGACGATTTGGCTGGGGCCGTCCTCGTGGCGGTTCCGCCGTGGGACGCCGAGAAAATCCGTGCCTTCGACCGTCGCGGCACGGGCGTCGAGTTGGTCGGCCTTGATGCCGAACCGCCGGTCGAATCGATCGAGTAGCTAGTCCAGATAGCCGAGATCCCGAAGCTGATCGGTGACCTCAGCGAAATCCTCCTCGGTTACTGTGCCGTCTGGCTCCTGTTGAATGACGATACTCCGCAACAGGAATCGGACGAGATCGCTCGTCGAAGTGAAGCTTGTTCCTTCGATCGTCTCCTCAACACGGTTCCCGAGCTCTTTCGGGATCGACACCGTTGTGTAATCAGCCATAGTGACTGGTGTGGGAGCGACCTGAATAAGTCCTCTGTCGCGGGAGCCGATAGCGCGCTGTCGGGTGTGAGGCGACGGAGCCACCCCGGAGAGCCACACGCCTAAGCCCATCGCGGACGGTACCCTGGGTATGAGCCGAGAGCAAGCGACGACAGCCGACGGCGACACCGTCTATATCGACCGCGAGGAAGCAGAACGCGGCTCCGTTGATGTCTTTCATCCAGTGTACTGTGGGGCCGAAGGAACGGAGCGGTGGGGCTACTACTGCAACGCCTGCGGTGGCTTCGACAATGCGATGGATACGATGGGGCGAATCGTCTGCAACGGCTGTTCGAACATTCGCAAACCCGATGAGTGGGACGCAGCCCACGAGTAAGCCGGAGGCAACCTATCAGACAGGCCGTGGGAAGCTTTATCATGGATTACGCCTAACTCCGATGTGGATGGCCACTGTTACCATACCACCGGCTGAAGAGGCCCGAGACGTCTTCAAACGGCTCGGCTACGCGATCGAGGAGCGCGGTAGCGAGTTCGTCGCCGAGCGGAAATGGCGGCGTGTCCAGGTGACGCCGCTGCGTGCCGAGGACGCCAAATCGCCCGGCGAGATCCTTGAATATGGCTCCGAGGGCGGCCCGCGGCTCCGCTGTTTCGTCACCTGGATGGACTGTACCGAACCGCTGCAGTCGTCACTTCAGTCGGCGAAGCCACCCTATGATTGGGCGATCATCGGCATCGAGCCCGACGGCGAGTTTCAGGTTGTCCACCCTGATCCGGGCAGTGCCCCGATCTGAGCCATGGCCCACGGCTCTCTCGGCCAGCGAACAGGAGCGATATCTTCTTCATCGCCCGGCGGCGAACGGTGGCAATGACGCTGATCGTCGTCCCGGTTCGGTACCCACTCAGCGAGCACTCCGCAGCGACGCTTCGGGAGGCGATCAAGATCAGCACCGACCGCGACGCCGAGCTCTCGGTGCTTCACGTTGACCTCTATCAGAACAGCAAGAACGTCACCCGAACCGATCTCAAGCGGGCGGTCGAACGGGAGTTCGGCGAACTCGACAACGTCCGGTATGTCGTTCGCCGCGGCTTTTTGCTCGAAGAGACGATCTTAGAGGAGATCGTCGGCGAGAACGCCGATCTCGTCGTCATCGGCTCCCGACAGGCCGGCCGGTGGCAACGCATGCTCCGAAAGCTGCGGGCCGACCCTGATATCGGCGAGTTCCTCAAAGGCGAACTTGACTGTACGGTGATCACAGTCAACGCCGACGGCGTGACAAGCCGCTAACCAGATTGGCCGCAGATAGCCACCGTCCTGTCGAACGGCGGTTCGTCCCACGATATCGTGTCACCACGTCGACGCATAGTGGGCGCTGTAGCCGCAATGTTGTTTTATCCGTGGGTGCTACGACAAGCAGTGCCCACCACGTATCTGCAGTTCCATCTCGTTTTGACACTGCCACTGTTGGCCCTGCTGTGGTACCTGACGCCGGCATACGATCGGATTCGGCGGCGACGCGGCGCAGTCGGGCTGGCGATCCTCGTTGCCATCGCCGTCGCCTACACGACGCCGTGGGGGTCGTATATGATCCAACGCGGCGTCTGGTGGTACGGTGAGGGGGTCGTCGCCGCCAGACTGCTGTCGATTCCGGCCGGCGAATACCTGTTTTTCGGGATCCAGACACTGACCGTCGGCTTTTATCTCTACTGGCGCGGGTTCGATCCGAGCTACGAGACGGGCGATTTCGCGTGGGGGCCCCGGATCGCCGGCGTCGGTGTCGGCGTGCTGTTGTTCGGCGGTGGGCTCTGGATGGTGTTTCAGCAGCCGTCGTGGCTGTACCTCGGCGGACTACTCGCGTGGGTTGGCCCCGTCGTTGCTCTCCAGTGGGGCGTCGGCGGCGGCTATCTCGTTCGTCGGCCGCGGGCGTGGATCGAGGCGGCGTTGGTGCCGACGATCTATCTGTGGATTATCGACCGCTGGGCGATCGGTCAGGGACTATGGGTGCTCTCCGAGCAGTATACGACCGGGATCGCCCCCTTTGGCCTGCCGATCGAGGAGATCCTGTTTTTCCTCTCGGCTGGGGTGATGACCGTTACCGGGCTCGTGCTCTTCGAGTGGGTGCTGGACTGGAACGACACGCGGACGGCCGCGGCCAAACAGTAACAGCAGGTATCGTGGCAGGCAAAGGAGCCCCTTCGAAATCCTTTTACAGCTTTCGGGTGGAGTATCACCAACTAACCATGGACGTAACTATCGTCTCCGAGGAGGAGAACCCCATGTTGCATCGCACGGATATTCGGTTCGAGACGGTTCACGACGAGGCCACGCCATCGCGGCTCTCGGTGCGTGACAGTCTCGCGGCCAAACTCGACAAGGACGCCGAAGAGGTCGTCGTCCACGAGCTCGATACCACCTTCGGCATGCGAAAAACGGTCGGCTACGCGAAGGTCTACGACAGCCCCGACCACGCCGCTGAGGTCGAACAGGAACACATGTTGGAGCGCAACAAGATCGCCGACGACGCCCCCGACGCCGAGGAAGCCTAAGGCGACATGCGCGTGCTCGGCATCGAGGGCACCGCATGGGCCGCCAGCGCGGCCTGCTACGACGACTCCGACGACACCGTTTTCATCGAGTCGGATCCCTACCAACCGGATAGCGGCGGTATTCACCCGCGTGAGGCCGCCGAACATATGGGCGAGGCGATCCCCAAAGTCATCGACCGCGTGCTCGCGGACGCCGCTGCAACTGTCGACGACGCTGCCGACACAGCCGCCAGCGACGCTGACAGTCCAAACCGCTACGGGATCGACTGTGTTGCGTTTTCGCAGGGCCCGGGACTCGGCCCGTGTCTGCGCACGGTTGGCACCGCCGCCCGGGCGGCCGCACAGGCCCTCAACGTGCCGCTGGTCGGCGTCAACCACATGGTCGCCCATCTCGAAATCGGCCGCCATCAGTCGGGGTTCGACTCGCCGGTCTGTCTGAACGCCTCGGGCGCAAACGCCCACCTGCTGGGCTACCACAACGGTCGCTACCGGGTGCTCGGCGAGACGATGGACACCGGCGTCGGCAACGCCCTCGATAAGTTTACCCGACACATCGGCTGGGAGCACCCCGGCGGCCCGAAAGTCGAGGCGGCAGCCACGGACGGCGAGCTCATCGATCTCCCCTACGTCGTCAAGGGGATGGACTTCTCGTTTTCCGGCATCATGAGCGCGGCGAAAGACGCAGCCGACGAGGGCGAGGCAATCGAGGATATCTGCTTTTCGCTGCAGGAACACATCTTCGGGATGTTGACCGAGGTCGCCGAGCGCGCACTGTCGCTGACGGGCACCGACGAACTCGTCCTCGGCGGCGGGGTGGGCCAAAACGCCCGCCTGCAGTCGATGCTGGAAACGATGTGTGAAGAACGCGGTGCGAGGTTCTATGTTCCAGACAACCGGTTTCTCCGTGACAACGCGGGGATGATCGCCGTCTTGGGGGCCAAACAGTTCGCCGCCGGGCAGACAGTCGCCATCAAGGACTCAACGGTCGATCCGAACTTTCGGCCCGACGAGGTCGCTGTCGCGTGGCGGCAGGGTGAGCAGTCAGTCGCGCGTGGCCGTGGCGTCGAGGCGGCGGCGGCAGCAGACGAGGCGACAGCGACGCAGTCCGTCGGTGATCGGCATGGTCGCCAGCGCGGGGCGGAAGCAGTCGTCGACATCGTTGCGCCGACTGACTGCGAGTACGAACTGCCCGCTCGGTGTGTTCGGAAACGCCGACTCTCGAAGACCTATCGCCATCCCGCCCTCGATACGACACTCACCGGCGAACGCACGACGGCTGAGGCGCGACTGACCAGCGAGGCCCGCGCCGCTGGTGTCCCGACACCCCTTGTCTGGGATGTCGACCGCGAAACCGCGACACTCCACCTCCAGCACGTCGGCGAGGCTGATCTTGCTGAGCGACTGACCACCGACGCGGTCACGACGGTAGGGAACCATCTCGCCGCGATCCACAATGCAGGGCTGGTGCATGGCGATCCAACCACCCGAAACGTCCGCGTCGGCGACCGTGTCTGGCTGGTCGATTTCGGCCTCGGCTTCCACTCAGGCCACATCGAGGATTACGCGATGGATCTCCATGTGCTCCGGCAGAGTCTCGCGGCGACCGCTGACGACCCAGACCCACTACTCGATGCGGTGAGTGATGGCTACACTGCTGCCGGCAACCCCGCGGTCATCGATCGGCTGGCAACGGTCGAGGATCGCGGCCGGTATCAGTAACCGGCACCGCGGCGATCCCCAACCAATCAGCGCAGAAAGGCGAATTTTCATTACACTGAAGCAACTACCACCACCCATGGGAAAGAAATCCGAGTCCGGAACGCTGTTTGGCATCCCGTATAACTTCGAACGCCCCTCCATCGGCCGGCTGCTGTCGGCCCATTGGAAACCCGACGAGGGGATGCTCGTCGAGAAACCGTTCGGCATCGGCTACACGCTGAACCTCGCCAGCTGGCGGTCGTGGGTCGCCCTGGGTGTCACCGGCGCGCTGCTCTATCAGGAGCGCAGCGGCGGCAGCGATGACGGTGAGGACATCGATCTCGACGACGACGGCGACGACGAGCCGGTCGAAGTCATCGTCGAAGACTAACACCCCGTAAATCGACGCCTCTTTTCGCGCCGCGACGAACCACCAGCCATGCTGCAGTATGTGACGACCAACCCCGGCAAGCTCCGGGAGGCCAAAAGCTATCTCGGCGACGAGACGATCGACACCTACGACTACGACTATCCGGAGATCCAAGCCCCGACGCTGGAGCCGATCGCGGCCGCAGGGGCCCGCGATGCCTACCGCGAGGTCGGCGAGCCGGTCGTCGTCGACGACGCTGGGCTCTTCATTGACGCCTTTGATGGCTTTCCGGGGCCGTACTCCTCGTTTGTCGAAACCACCATGGGCGTCGACCGCGTCTGGGAGTTAGCCGAGCCACTGAGCGATCGCAGCGCTGCGTTCCGCTGTGTGTTAGCCTACTGTGATGGTGAGGCAGTCGACGACCCCGTCGACGATGGCGACCTCCCAGTACAGTGTTTCACCGGCGTTGTCGACGGCGAGATCGTCGCCCCGCGCGGTGACGGCGGCTTCGGGTACGATCCGATCTTCGAACACGACGGAGCGACGTTTGCGGAGCGCACCGCCGCGGAGAAAAACGAGCTGTCACATCGTGGCCGCGCGCTTGCGGCCTTCGCCGAGTGGTATCAGCAGCGGTAGCTACGCCGATCGTGGCTCCCGGTTCGGGCCGGGGTAGGAATCGTCGGCGACCGTGCCGTACAGTCGGTCTGGGTCGAACAGTTGGGCGAACGCCGCTGGTGCGCGCACGCTAACCGGGAACCGCCCGCTGAGTGTCGCCCCAGCCTGCGCGCCGGTGAGTCCCTCATCAAACGACAACAGGTGCATCGCGCCACCGCGGTAGGCCGAGGCGAGTGCCGGGTGGTCGCCGGGGTGGTGGACAACAGGCTCCCGCCACGAATCAATGGCTGCCCGCCAGTCGCTCGCCAGGTCGCTGTCGGCGACCGTTTCGATGACGGCTTCGGCGTCGGCGAGTAGGTCGTCGCTGGCGAGGAGCGTCGTCCAGGAGTGTTGCCACAGGGGTTCAAGCGCGGCTCTGGCGTCGCCGTCGCCACACAGGTCGGCTACAAGCACGTCGGCATCGGCGACAACGCGGACGGGCTGTGACTCTCGTGGGTCGGTGATCGCCGCAGCGTCGGCCTCAGAGGCCGCCTCAGTTGTGCGATCGCGGTGTGACGAGAGCGCAGTTTCGATGGCCTCGCGGTCGACCGTCGGCGCGCGAGCAAACAGCTCGGGCCAGTGCATACGCGGCATTGCAGGCCCGTTTATAAGAGCGTTCCCAGTCGGTTACTCGCCGAGAAGGATCGCGGTAACCTCGTCGACAGCGTCCTGTTCGACGACGAGTGCCAGTCGATCGCCAGCCTCAACGGTTGTCGTCGGCAGCGGGATCGTCATCGGGTCGCGCTTGTGGCCGTGGGCGTAGAGCCGCGCGGTCTCCGGCAGATCGATCTCCGAAACCCGCTGGCCGACGATCGGGGCGTCGTCATCGACAGTGACCGTCGTCAACTGGAGGGCCTCAGTCAAATCGCCGATCGCGTTGAGACTACCGCCGAGGAGCGCGGTTTTCGCGCCGGCTGCGCCGAGTCGCTGCGGGTAGATGACATCATCGGCGGCCGCGGCGTACTCCTCATATTTGTCGCTGCTCACGTCCTCGCTGATCCGCAGGACGGTGCGACAGCCGTACTCCTGGCCGAGCAGACAGATCTCGTGGTTGACCGCCACGTCGCCGGTGATCCCGCCGATGGCGTCGGCGTCCTCGATGCCAGCTTCCTGTAACACCGATTCGTCGGCCCCGTCGCCGTGGATCACGGTCAGGCCCGTCTCGCGGGCGCGGTCGACTTTCTCGCGATCGTTGTCAACAACGACGACATCGTAGCCTTCCTCGTCTAACACCCGGGCCGTGCGGGCTCCAACCCGGCCGTAGCCAACGACAATGATTCGCATACGGCTTCGTATGAGAGTCGGCGTCAAAAAGGTATGTTCCCGGCGGCGACAGTGGCCGCTCAGGCCGGTGGATCGGCCACCCACTTCTGGCTAAAGTCGGTGCCACAACTACAGTGGGCGTAGGCGTGGATCACATCGCCCTCGGCGTAGAGCCCGCCAACCTCCTCGTTTTCGGCCTCGGCAAACGCGAAGCCAAACTCGATGTGGTGATCGTCGGTGGTCACCTCGGCGTCGGTGTCGCCTGCGTCGGGACAGACGCCACCGGCGAGACGGTCGTCGATCTCGCCGGTGCGATCCATCGCCTGCTTGGCAAACGCCATCGGATCAAGCCCGGTGCTGTCAGCGAAGGCTTCTCGACCAGTCTCGCCGGCCACGACAACGACGACGCCACCATCGACAGCGATACCGGCCGTTGATAGTGGGTGGTCACCATCGAAGACAGTATCAGCGACGTAGATCGCTACATCATCCAGTCGGTCGCCGGCGAGAAACGCGGTGAGATCGTCCATACCCGGCGTGGTGACGCCACGCATTTAGGAATATCCACTCGGTCGGGTACTAGCCAGCGGCTCAGTTGTCGCCATCGAGCGATTCGGCGATCGACTGCAAGGAGTCCCGGGGTTCGTGTTTGACCGTGTAGACGGCGCGATCACCCGGCGCGCGCAGCCCGTATCGCTCGCTGGCGACGATCACATCACAGATAACGCTGTCGCCGATCTCGCGGTCGAGCCCGCGGAGCCACTCACCGAGTCGGTTGGTTCCCTCGCCGGTCGACCGGGCCTGTTTGCGGGTGTCATAGGCACCATACAACAGTCGCCCGCTGTCGTCGCCCGCAACGGTCGCAAAATAGTCCGCGCCGTCGATCACGATCGTGACACGGTCGTCGACGGCAACCGTCTCGGCGACAGCCGTCGGGAGTTCAAGACAGGGCGTGCGGCTGCCACCGCGGCGGACGATCGTCGCCCGATATGAGTCGACCGCGTCGCTGTCACTCGGAAGCCGCGTCGACATGGACGGTCTCCTTACGCGTCCGCTTTCTCGTCGTCGCTGTCAGCGTCGGCCGCCTCGTCAGCATCCGCCGCATCGGCGTCTGCGTCAGCATCTTCCGCAGCGTCTTCGGTATCTGCATCCTCAGCATCGTCGGCGTCCGCCACTTCATCATCGTCCGCGTCCTCAGCATCGGCGTCTTCCGCTTCTTCGTCTTCGTCTGGTTCCGGCTCTTCGAGGCCGAGGGCGACACGAACGTTGTCGTCGCTGTCGACAATCGTCGCGTTGACCTGTGCGGTCTCCTCGGAGACCTGGCGGCCGCGAACGGTGATGCGTTTGCGCTCGCCGTCACGGGTTGGGTTGAAGCCAACGCCGCCCTCAAGTAGGCGTTCGCGGATCTGTGCGCCCGGAACATCCTCCCGCATCGGACGGCCTGTCTCGTCGGAGCCACCGGTCAGTTTGAGCGTGTACTCATCAAGGCCGACCGCACCGCCGTCGACCTCCTCGCCGAGCTCTCGCCCGAGGAATCGGTTGGCGTCCTGTCCGTCGACCTCATGTTGATACGTCTGTCCGTCGGTCGGGTCAGCGACGGCGACTTGGAATTCTGCCATACCACTGTCTGTTCGGTCGCCGATAAAAAGCACGTCGAAACCGCCCTCACAGCCACCGGCGGTTAGTAATCGTTATACACCGGACGTACGTTGCCCGAAACATGCAACGACGCGCTGTGGCCGTGTACGTCGCGTTGTTCGTCCTCATCGGCGTTGCGTCGTACACGCTGATGGTAACCGCCGAACAACCACAAGTAGCGGTCGAGAATCCGAATTTCCAGCTCTCATCGGGTGATGGATTCACCGTCGACGGACAGTCCTACACCGCAGCGACGGTCGAAGAGGTCACCGAGGAGGGCGGCCACGGGAGTACAAGCACCCACAGAGAGGCAACGCTCGAATGGACGGTGGCGAATGTCGAAAACACCGACGACTGGGCAGTCGGCGACACGATCACCGTCGACGAACGCGAGTGGAATGTCGTCAGTACCTCAGCCTCGTCGGTGACCGTCGAGGAGGCCATCGACCGCACGGCGATCCTCGAAGCCGATCCGGCTGCTGACAACACAACCTACTCCGGTGACAACGGCGAGTTCGTCCTCGTCGACGACGAGCGCGTCCCTGTCTCGGAGTACTTCGATCCCGCAACAGTGACTTTCACCGAGGGTGAAACGATACCGTACGATGGCCAGCAGGCCACGATCGATACGGTCACCAACGAGAGTATCACCGTGTCGTGGACGGCTGATGAGTCCAACAGTCAAACGCTGAAAACCGGCGATACGATCACGCTTGCCGACAACACCACTTACACCGCCTACTTCACTGGGCCAAACACCGTTGAGCTGACCGACAACGCCGAGGGCTACCAGGCAGCCGTCAGCGAGCAGGAGACGTTCTCTCAGCGCGTCACCGGGCTGCGGTGGGTCACGTTCACCGCCGGCTTCATCGCGATGCTGTTGATCGCTTTCGCGTTCCTCCCCTCGCGGTACTGAACGCACACCGTTCCAAACGGATCTTTTTACCTCGGTCGCTGTCGACGGCAGGTGTCGGTGATGGTGACCGCCATGCGGCGTCGCGGAAGCGTCGTGACGATGTGTATGCAGGAAGTATTTATTCCGGCTTCGGTAACGGGAGCACATGGAACCGGGCGAGTACGTTGTTGACACCGAGGACGACGAACCTGATCTCGCGGTCGTTGTCTTGCAGCGAGACGCACCGATCAGCGAAGTCACCGTGTCGGATCCCGATTCGGATCGAACGGTCGCCGCTGATAACCCCGACTACGAGGCCTCCGACCCCGCCGTCAGCGTTGCCTTTGTCGAATCCGGGCTCAACCGACGGTGGCCAGACTGGACTGACGCCCCACCCAGCGAACTCTATGACGGGGCAACCGAGCACAACGTGAAGCTCTACACCTTTCCCGAGGGCAGACTCCGGACGCTCACCGGCCAACAAGCGGCGATTATGCTTGCCGAGGAGACGGTTGATCTCACCGCCCTCCAAGCACGGCTCGAAGACGCCGGCTGGACGGTCGACCCCGCCGACCATCTGATCACCGTCGAGAAACGCGACGAGCAGTATCGGATCTACAAAACGGGCGACGTTGACGGAACGGGCAAACTCCGAACGCCGCTGACAAATCTCGTCGAGGAGTACAGCGAGTAGCCCCGTTGCCGCTGTCTCCAGCGACATCGCCGCCTGTGGCGTCGATAGGTTCAAGAGACTGGCCGCGTCTTTTTCAGCAACTCAATGGAGATCCCCGAGCAACTCGCTTGTTTGTACACCGCAGAGCTCACCGAAACCGAGGACAGCTACACGCTCACCGTGCCAGCAACGGAGGTCGAAGAGGGGGCTGTCACGCCGGGAGAGACGCTCCGTGTCGCCATACTGGCCGACAGCGAGGGCAGCGATCGCAACGACAGTCCCGACGACAGCACCGAGGAAACACCGTCGACAGCGCGGTCTGAGACGCCGACGGCGTCGCAGCCCGAGCCGCCGGTGAGCGAGGATGAGACGCGCGTCGTCGAGATCGAAGATGTAGGCGACCAAGGCGATGGGATCACCCGCGTCGAACGCGGCTTTGTGGTGATCGTCCCCGAGACCGAGGAGGGCGAGACCGTCGAAATCCGGATCGAAACGGTTCGACCGAACGTTGCCTTCGGAACCGTCATCGATCGACTCGACCACGCCGAGTAGCCGCCGCCTGCTGTCGTATCGTGAGATGACTCAATCACCACTGTTCAGTTGCGGCTACTGAACGCTGCTCGGTAGTGATGACTACCCGCTACGTAGATAGGAAGTCAGTGTAAGGAAAGCCTAGGCCGGAATTTGAATCCGGGGTCTCGTCCTTACCAAGGACGCGCTTTACCGCTAAGCTACCCAGGCACGCACTCAGTCGTAGTCCGGGTTTGTCTTTAGGCGTTTCGATTCGGCGGTGCCGCCCCGCGGTTTGTGGCCGGTCAGCGATCACCAACAGATGACGCGACTGGGTCGTCGCTGCCGGCGGCCAGCTCGGTCAGTCGCTGCCGAACCGGCTCGGTGACGACGCTCGCCGCCGGCGGCAACGTCTCATAGTTGCGGGCGGCGTTGGCCGCAAACTCAAGTAACGCCTCGGTGGGATCAGTGCCGACAGCGGTGACGCCGGCTCGAACTGCCAACACGAAGATATCAGCCTCAAGATTGCGATCGAGCGTGGGGGCGTCAGCGTCGGGCTCCCGGCGGCGGGTCTGATCCCGACCGAACGCCCGGATGGTTTCGACAGCAGCATCCGAGACCTCGGTTCGGGCCAATAGATAAAATCCCCGCGAGACGAGGATGTCGGCCGCCAGAATCTCTAAGTCGGCGTCGATTTCGCTCTCCTCGGCGGTTGTCCATGGCTCCTCGTGGGCCAACGATCGCGTCAGTCGGAGCCCTTCGTAGATGAGTTGGACGCCAACACTTCGGTCGATAACGGCCTCCGGGGCAAGCGAGGGCTTTCGGCCAAGCGCGCTCTCATACACTAAGACACCGGGTGCCATCGACGCCCGCTCAAGGCGATCAAGCAGGACGGCTCGCAGCCGTGGTGGCTCAATATCTTCAACTGTGTCGCGGGCCGCAGTCCGCGCCCGCACGGCAGCATCCATTACAATACTGTAGGCAAGCGACAGGCAAAGACCTTTGGAACCACCCACTCACCGACGGCACGCGGCCGAAACACAGCGGGGCGACAACAGGTCGCTGATGCTGGCCAACACGGGATATCGCCATCAACGATGACGAATGTCTGACAGAAAGCTGACAGAAACGGCGAGACTTTGGCGTATCAAGGTTTCACGCGTTCGAAATACAGTATATTTTTAACATAGTATCACGATAATTAATTTCACGACAAACGTATCGCTCATGTCACGTGATCAACTCTCGGACGACGGAACGCCTGCGGTCGACACGGATGCACTCGGCGCGTGGGTCGCCGAAACCGCGGCGAAGAAAGGCGTCTCCGAGCGGGAGCTCCTCGATGAGATCCTCTCGTCGTACTGGGTGCTCGAAGAGCTCTCAGATGTCGTCCTCAACGGCGATCCGACCGCCGAGGGCAGCGAACACACGTCGAGTCGCCAAGAGGCTCCACCGGAGCCCACCCCTCGGACGGCATCGCCCGACCGACGGGAACAGCCCACCGACCGGCAGGAGCGATCTACCGACCGCCAAGAACGACCAACTAACGGCGGCGAGCAGCCGTCGACCAAGCGAAACTCGACGGCCGATCCGGAGCCGTCAGCCGAGTCGAATCGACCGACGGCGTCGACGGCAGACGAGGACTTAGAGCTCTCGGGGATCGAACAAGAGCTTGGCAAGCTTCGAACGGTCATCAATGAACTGGCGAGCGAACAGTCGCTGCCGACACCGGAGTCGGCGACCCCGAACGCTGAGCATGCTGACCCGGACGCGTCGTCGTCAACCGACAGCGACGATGAAGCCGGCGAGTTTGAGGAATTTACGCCGGCAGACACGGAATCGTGGGCGGAGAGTCGCGGCGTTGTCGCCGAGTTAGACGATGAGCTCATCGAGATCAGAAGCCGGCTCTCCGAGCTCGAAGCCGAGCTCACCGACCGGCTCGCCGAGGAGGCCGACGAACGGGCGGAACTCGAAGCGTGGATCGAAACTGAGTTCGATAATATCGAGGACGTCCTCCAACACCTGCTGTCGACGACCGACAACCTCGAATATCGGCTTGGGTCGGCGATCGAATCACAACGCGAACAGCTTGAACCGCTGCAGGCCGCTCATGCCGAACAGGAGCAGTTGCAGACGCTGAAAAACGAGGCGATCGAAAAGGGCGTCGACGCCGCTGACTGCGACGATTGCGGCGAGACGGTTGATCTCGGTCTGCTGCCGGAGCCGTACTGTCCGAACTGCGATCAGCAGTTCACCGGTGTCACCGCAAGCAGTTGGTGGCCCTTTGATACGGCGACGCTGCGAACCGCGACCGCACGACGATCACAGACAGAGAACGCATGGGGAAGCGCCCCAGCCGAGGAGTCACACGCGGCTGACCGACGATCGAACCAGAACGACCAACCACCAGCAGCCCCACGCAACGATCAACAGGAGCGGTCGGAACTCGACGGCCAACAGCGAACCGATGGTGGGTTCAATTGGGTTGATGACTGACGATACCCCGAAATCGTCGCCGACCAACTCACGACGGAAAGATGGACTTCGGTGTCATCGATGAATAACAACAGCCCACGCCAGGAACACGAGGTGGACGCCACCGCCGAACAGGTCGTCTCGGCGGCGACAATGGCCACCACCGGCGGAGCTACAGCGGCACCCGCGCAATCGGCTAATCGGCTGTGGGATGACTTCAGTGGTGACAACGACACCGACGCAGAGGCAGCGTCGACTGCTGACGAGGCCGTCGCCACGGAGTCGACATCGACACCCCAGCAGTCTCCAGAACCGGATCAAGCGTTCGACGGCGTGTTGGATACACTGTCCTCGTTTGGGCAATCAACCTCGCCGACACAGGTGCTCGTATTGAGCCCGACGAATCACGGCGTCACCAATGATATCTTCACGCAGATCTGTGCGACCGAGGGAACGGCCACCCAGAACGTCGTCTTCGTGACCGCGACGCGGTCGACCAGCGACCGGCTCCCGATGACCCGAAAGTTCCAGGCGTGGGTTGAGGGACACACAACGCTGATCGAGGTTGGCCAGCCGCGTTCAGACCCGGAGTCGACCCGCGGCACCAATACGCTGGGACGAAAAGTTGACTCACATAAGGAAGTGCCGAATCCACAGAATCTGGCGAAACTCGGGGTCGTCATCAGCCACGAGTTCAGCCGGATCGACAATCAGTATCCGACCGTGCTGGGATTCCATACGCTGTCATCGATGGTGCAGCATCTCGGTACTGAAACGGTGGTGCCATTCCTGTATACGCTCTGTTCGAAACTCGATGAGTCAGGCGTAATGGGCTACTGTCATCTCGATCCGGGCCGGCACAGCGACGATGATGTCGAGACGATCAAGTCGGTGTTTGATGTGTCAGTGCGGATTCAGCCGGATGGTAGCGTTGACATCGAATGAAAAGAAACGTTGGTGAAATCAACTAATCAGCGAGCGGTAGCACTGTGGCAGGCTATGTACACGAACAAAAGACACTGACGCTGAGTCGATTGAAAGGGGTTGTAGATCCCTGCTGGGCAGTAAAATAAAAATTAATCGCGCCGATTAGGCGTCTCGCCCGAATCGAACTTGGTCAAGCAGATCGACGGCTGTCTGTGTTGCCGAGCCGAAATCGAGAGCACCCGAAGTAGAGGCAAGATCGGCAAGATCGTTTGCGAGCTGGTCGTTGAAGTTCAGTCTAAAGTAGACTTCATTTGTCCCTCCACCCAGCGTCGCAGTGTTAGTCGTAGTGATCGGATCGCTGCCGTCGGCCTCACTGACATCCGGTGAAATTTTCGTCACGGTGTTGCCGTTATCGGCATCCTGAATGTGGAAAGAGAACACCCGGTTAAGAAGTTCCTGATTTGAGGAATCGGTACCGACAGCACTGCCTGGGACATATTCAGCCGAGATTTCGACCTGACCACCAGGATTCACAATCTGCAGTGGGGCGATTCCTTCGCCGTCACTGGGATCGTACGGAGTTGAGGACGGATATGGTCCGCCGGCTGCCGAAGTGCCATTACGGTTGTAAGGCGCGTTTGTACCGTTTGTGGTATTGGTGGCAAGGGCCATCTCCAGATCTCCGTTCGTCCCGTTATTAATCGTCATGTTCGGGAACTTACCGTTGTCATCAGCTGCCGTAGGCGCAAAGTCAGATGCGCTATTAGTGTCATCATTTAAGAAAGTTGAGTAGTTCCCGTTGCTGCTCATCGTTGAGTCACTTAGTTCCCCGTTCTTTTCGATCTGAAGCCTATCTTCAGCGACGACTTGGAAGTTCGCCTGCGGAGTAACCTGGTTCTGAATTGATGCACCCGTTACTGAGGCAGCCCCACTGAGTGTGGCCGCCGTCCCCAGCCCGATGATGAAGTTTCGTCGATTCATTGTACCGAACGATAGTAATCTCTATATTACATCTATATAATCATTACGAAATAGAACATCTGTATCAATCACGCTGCCAGTGAGCAGTTGTGCAGAGGTCTTCACGGACTATTTACTGCTAGGACTCTATTTGTAGTCTTTCTCAAATTGGGTTCGGAATCAAGAAGGGAATTTGGCCAACTGGCGATTCATTGATCAGACTGGGTCAAACTGAAATCGGTCGATATAGGCCTTGATACGTATCTATCACCACTACCTTCTCAAATAACAAAAATATTCAAATCCCAATATAGTAAACTATGTTTCTATTAGTGTCTATTTTTATTTTAAATCTGGTGTGATCTACCGCTCAACTAGTTTTCTCGACCAATAGCAAACTACCGAAGCCGGTAGAACATAACAACAATCAATGGATCGGAAGGTACATTCACATCGGCCGAATACATACTGAATGATTGCTAATCCACATCTACGTAATCAATATACAGACCTATGGATCTCAGATCAGCTGCAGGCACGAGTATAACCGTTCTGCTCGTTCTCATCGCGATTTTGATACTGGTAACGCAGGTATTCGGGTTTCCATCGCCGATTAGCTTCGTAGCCACCGATAGTATGGAACCACAGTTGGAACCGGGAGATGGATTTATTGGAATCCCAGAGCCACTGGCCGGTGAGATAGCTCCGGGAGATGTGATCACGTTTGAGGCACAGCGCCTTGGTGGCGGTGGCCTGACAACACATCGGGTTGTCGAAAAGACCGAGCAGGGCTATCTTACTAAAGGCGATGCGAACCCGTTCCGGGATCAGGCTGCTGGAGAACCACCGGTACAGCAAAGTCAAATCCGTCTCAAAGCTGTACAAATAAATGATAAAATAATTGTCATTCCGAATGTGGGCGATGTTTCGAATGCAGCCGAGGGCGTGATTGGAAGTGTCATCACTGGAATCGGACTCGGTGACATTTCACCCGACAATCCTGGGATCACCGTTGCCATACTCGGGCTGGTGATGGTACTCGGAGCCGGTGGATATGATTTCATCTCGGATGATACGGCTCGTCTGTCGAGGCGATCGCCGTCGCGGAACGTAATTGACAGTCGACTCCTCCTTGTTGCAGTGTTACTCGTTTTATCACTGCCATTGCTGTCAATAACAGCTCTTCCAAGCGGTACCAGCGAACTGTCGATTGAGAGTAGTACCGCTTCGACTGACAATCCAGCAGTTATTGAACCCGGAAATTACACAGAAACCAATACCACCGTAGAGAACTCACAAATTCTACCGATGGTGATTATCATTGAGCCAGCAAGCGAAGGGCTTGAAGTATCTAATTCCGTGCTGTCGGCCGGAAGCGACGAGACAGTAACAACAAAGATCAAAATCTGGGCACCGGAAGAACCTGGGCGGTACGTGCGGAGCCGGGCGGTGCATTTCTACATTCACGTGCTGCCAGCGAATACCATCGGATTTCTCCACAGAATTCATCCGTTCGTTGCGCTCACAGTGACAACCAGCGTCATGCTCCTACCAGTAGCGATTCTATTCCTCTTAATCGTCGGAAACCGAAAGATCCCACTACGAGAAGTGAGCCGCTAACAGCACATCTAAAATAATTAGTATGTCAACATACATTTATATTATCCTGGTCAGTTCTCGGCCTCATCAGTTTGTATAGTAATCGCATCAAGCATCTCGACAAGGTCTGTGGTTCCTGCAAAAGACGGAGTTTTATCAATTTGCGATTCGATACCTTTCCGTGGATCTATAGGGTTAGATAGAATTCGTAGATAGTTGCCAAGGTTGATTTTAAGATCCAACTGTACTGTTTCTCCCGGCCCTAAGGAAAAGTACCTGTTGGGATCGTCCATACCATCATCACTGTCACTATCATTGTACGCTGGTGATATTTTTGTGGGGCCGGTATCAGTAAATCTATCGGGCACTATAAAGCTGTACACCCACCGTACGTCGTGACCGGTGAGGTCGGAATTATCCACGCTCCCACCGAGCGTCACCTGTTCACCGTACTGACCGTTCGGATCGTATGTCGTATCAGTCCTATCGTAGGCGATGCCGATTTTTTGAGACTCACCGCCGTAGTTTTCGACCTCCAGTATGTTCTCAAACCTGAACGTGTCGGAGTCCCGTCTGAGGTCAAACGCGACTTGTAGTTTCACATTCTCGTTGACGTATTGATCTCGGCGGTTGACTGTTGCGACTGGTAGCTCCGATTTGTCTATATTATCGAGCGTGTCGCTGGTATCGTCGAAGAAGCTTGAGTTAGAATCGTACGGTAGGTAATGACTCTGATATCTAGATTTGACGCTACCGTCGTCGTTAAACGCCTTACCAGCTCTGACTTCAACTCGTGGTCTGACAACAATACCAAGTTCGGAAGTCGTTTCAATCGAATTGACAATAGATGCCGTCGTCGAAATTGCGCCGCTCCCGGTGGCAAGTGCGCCAAGCCCAAGTAATGCATTGCGACGTTTCATTAGTTGTCCTATTGTCAGATGAAAGTAATCGGCGGTATCCCAGCCGATTTGCATACCAAGTTGTTCAGTCAAGAAAGTATCAGAACAAGCTCCATAACTTGCGAAAACTTTGTACGCTAATAAGATTCACGAAGCACATACAATACGGCTGTCGTTGTATCACATCCGGTCAGTCGGTTGTCCTGTCACCAACCGCGCTCTCACCCACTGCCTCGTGACCCACAATCCGTTCCTGCCCACCCATGTACGGTCGCAACGCTTCCGGCACCGTCACGGTGGCATCCTCGTTTTGATAATACTCTAAGATCGCAACCATCACCCGCGGCACTGCCAGCCCCGAGCCGTTGAGCGTGTGGAGATACTCCGCGGATTCGTGCTGCTCGGGACGGTACTGAATCCCCGCTCGCCGGGCCTGAAACGCCCGAAAGTTCGACACTGAGGAGACTTCCAGCCACCGACCACCCTCCTCAGGGCCGTCTTCCATGTCGTCACCAGGGGCCCAAACCTCGATGTCGTACTTTTTCGCCTGCGTGAATCCGAGATCGCCGGTACACATCTCCAAGATCCGGTACGGCAGTCCGAGTTCCTGGAGCACCGATTCGGCCTCGCTAACAAGCCCTTCGAATCGATCATCGCTGTCCTCGGGGCGAACGAAGTTCACTAACTCAACCTTGTTGAACTGGTGGACACGGACGATCCCACGGGTTTCGGTGCCGTGTTCGCCGGCCTCCTGCCGGAAGTTCGGTGAGTAGGCCTGATATTTGAGGGGGAGGTCGTCATCCAGCAGGATCTCATCGCGGTGAAGGTTGGTGACGGGCACCTCGGCGGTCGGCAGCAGCCAGAGATCATCGTCGTCGTAGGGTTCGCTGTTGTCGCCCTCGATCCGGTAGGCATCCTCGGTGAACTTGGGGAACTGACCTGTCCCACGCATCGACGCGCTGTTGACCGGCAGCGGCGGGAAGATATCGGTGTACCCCTGCTCGCGGTGGAGTTCCAGCATGAACTGGATCAGCGCATGTTCGAGGCGCGCGCCGTCACCCTTCGCGAAGTAGAACCCACCACCGGAAACCTTCGCACCGCGGTCGAAATCCAGAATCTCAAGCTCCTCGCCGAGGTCATAGTGGGGTTCGATCTCGTCGGGAAGCTCTCGGTGGTCGTCGAAGCCTTCCCGGCGACGCTCGACGTTTTCGCTTTCGTCTGCGCCGACCGGCACGGAATCGTCGGGCAACTGCGGGAGGGTCAGCAGTGCGGCTTCGAGTTCGGCTTCCAGCTCGTCGGCGCGGGCTTCGATCGCCTGCAACTCGTCTTTGAGCTCCGAGGAGCGTTCGATGGCTTCCTCGGCCTCCTCCTCCTTCCCGTCGGCTTTGAGCTGGCCGATTGTGCTTGAGACCTCGTTGCGCTCATGTCGGAGGTCATCGCCCTCACTTTTGAGTGATCGCCACTCCTCGTCGATCTCCAGAATCCGATCCAGGTCGACGTCGACACCCTTCTGTTCGAGGGCAGCACGAACGGCCGCGGGGTTCTCGCGGACAAACTGTCTACGCAGCATTGCCGGAACGTTTTGCCGTCGGTGTGAAAACGGTATCTATTACCGCTGGGTTTCGGGCACCTGATGGACGGTCTCGCGTTCCTCCTCGTCCATCTCCGCAAAGTCGGCGTCGTCGACGACTTCGAGCCCGCGGTCGTTGATCGCGTGGCCTTCGAGGTGCAGTTCCTCCATATACTGCTTGTAGAGCCGTTCGACCGTTTCTCCATCTTTCTCCTTGTCGGAGGCCCGATCACAGAGCTCGATCAGATCCTCGGGCACGTCGTTTTCGGCGACGATCCAGTGGTTGATGAGATCCGACAGCCGCCGGATCGGACTCGTGAAGTGACCATAGATATCGAAGTTCAGCGCGTGATGGCCACCGAAGGGGTCGTTCATGTATTTCGCGCGCGGCATCACCTTGAGGACGGCGCGCTGAATTTTGTTGAGCTGTCGTCCCGGTGATTCCTCCAGTGCGGCGTTGACGGCTTTTCGTGGTTCATCCCACGAGCCCCCCGGGATCGAGACGCCGTCGAGATCCTGAATCTCCTTGAGGGCCTCGTTCCACTGGTCGGGCGTCGGCTGTGGATGGACGCGATACATGGCTTCGACGCCGCGATCCCACATCAGCTCGTGGGTGACCGCCTTGTTCGCTTTCAGCATGCACTCCTCGACGATGGTATGCGCGCGATCCCGTGAGGGGTTGAGCACGAGCGAGCCATCTTCCTTGCGCTGTTCGTGGAGCTGGTCGGCCAACTCGTAGACGAGGTTGCACTCCTCGTGGAGCGGCGCGCCCGCCTCTTCGATGCGGTTTTCGGCCTCAGTATAGGTCAGTCGCTCATCGCTGTGGATGACGGATTTGTAGATGTCGACCTCCTCAAAGGAGAGCGTCTCGCGGTCGATGGTCATCTCGACAGTATGCGCTAAGCGGTCTTCCTCGGGGACAAGCGAGCAGACGGTCTCGGCCAACACCGGCGGCAACATATGAACGGTGTAGGCGGGAAGATAGACCGTGTTGCAGCGTTCGACTGCCTCGGCCCACATCTCCGAACCCGGGTGAACGTAATGGCTGACATCGGCTATATGCACCCACAGCGTGTAGGTTTCCTCGTCGGCGTCGATGCTGATCGCGTCGTCGAAGTCCTGGGCGTCGGCGGGGTCGGTCGTCCACGCCGTGAGATCGCGGAGGTCGCGTCGCTCCTCGAGTTCATCCTCGATCTCGGCGTACACGTCCTCGGTTCGCTTGCGGGCCTCGACGAGCACGTCGCTGGGAAACTCGTCGTTGATCTCGAACTCCTCGAAGAGCTCGGCCCGTTTTTCAGCGAGGCGGTCGGCGACAGCCTCGGTGATTCGAACCGGGCCTTGGCCCTCGGCGGTGCCGGCGTCGGCCTGCGCATCTGACATGGCCGATCCAACGGGTGGCCGGTAGAAAGGCGTGTCGGGCGGCCATGATACTGGTGAAGTTTTATACTCCTGTCGCTCGGAACCAATATCGATGGCTGGAACAGACGACGAAACGCTTGACGACCTCCCACCGAGCGCGAAACTAGTTTTCAAAGTCCTCGAGTACAACGGCACCCTCACCCAGAAGGGGATCGTCGAGGAATCGATGCTCTCGGCACGTACTGTCCGGTATGCCCTCGAACGGCTCGAACGGATCGGCCTCGTCGAGGAGGATGTCTACTTTGCCGACGCAAGACAGAATATCTACGAACTCACGCCACAGGCCGCCGAGGCCATCGAAAACAGCGAAGCGATCGCCGACTAGCTCACACGTTCTTCGAGAGCCGCACCGCCCGGATCGCCGTCAACACGACGACAACGCCGAGTGCCGTCGCCGACGCAAATACGATCGCCAACAGCAGAAACCAGGCTTCGGGGCCGACGATCGGATACGTTCGTTCAAACCCGACAGGGCCAAGCAGCTCAAAGATACGGACAGCGTATGCAAGCGCGGCAACGCCGATCCCGACGCCGACACCGACCAGCGTGTTTCGTTTCACCGCCAACGCCTCAAGCAGGGCCGCTGTCGGCGGGCCATCCGTCTCCGCATCAGCGTCGGGCTCGCTCATATCTGCCGCTACGGGCGCGATGATAAAAGCGGCACCGACTGCCGGTCGCCCAGTCGATTGTAACTGCCGACCCCCAATCACTGGTAGGCGGTAAACTCCTCACCGGCGACGAGAAAGTAGCCGGTGCCAACGAGGCCGATCACGGTCGCAACAGCGAACGCCAGGGTGGGCGCACCGGCGATGAGTTGGCCCGCGCCGAAGGGGTTCGGCAACCCGCCGTAAAGCGCGCCACCGAGAGCTCCACTCGGGATGACGATCAGATTCCGAAGCAGGTAGTATGCACCGGTCACCCGCCCGCCTGCATCGGCCTCAGCGGGGCCGACGATCAACGCCTTATGCGCTGGAAGGCCAGCGAACCGAAGCCCGGAGAACGCAAAGAGAACCGTGAGCACAACGGGATCAGGTGGCGCGCTGATCAACAGCACCGGAAAGATCGCATACACCGCAAACCCGGTCGCAACGACCGGTTTGAGCCCGACCCGCTCGGCGAGGGCGGCGGCCGGCGCCATCACCACCAGCGCGACGACCATCTCGACGCCGAGCAGCAGGCCGAAAAATGTCGCCGGCGCGAGATCGACGCCGCCGACCCCCGGCAGTGAGAGCGACAGCCCGACATCAAGAAACTCGGTGACGACGATGATGAAAAAGACGTAGACCATGCCGTTGGCGAACCGAACCAAGGTGTCGCCGATGAGCAGCGGTCGGAGCGTCGACGGCAACGATCGGAGATCCGAGCGAAGCTGCGACAGCCCTTCGAGTGAATCGCCGAAGCTGTCGTCGCTGGCATCGTACAGGACGTGTTGGACAACGGTGGCAACGACACCGACGACAACGGCGACAGCGAGGACATAGCGGAAGCTCACGGTGAAATCGGGGTGCAACGCGAGCAAGGCGGCAGCAAGCACCGGCCCCAACAGAAACGCACTCCGGCGAAACGTCTCGGTGCTGGCAAAGCCGCGAGCCAGTCGCTCGGGTGGGACGCTCTGTTTGACAATCGCAAACGTCGCTCCGAGGCCGAATGACTTCCAAGCCTGTGCGAGGATGAGGCCGACAAATACCCAGAGCCACGGCTGGATCGTGAGCCCGCCGATCGCAAATGTCCCGAACGACGGCGCGATCGCCCACAATAGAAAGCCGAGCGTCGACGCCGCACCGAAGAGGGTCAGGGCGTATCGGGAGCCGATCCGATCTGAGACCGCCCCACCGGGGTACGGATACAGGGCGCTGAGAAGATTTCCAACCGTCCCAAAGAGCCCGATGACAAAGCCACTGGCACCGAGGACACGGAGATACTCCGGGAGAAACCGGGTTGTCATCTGGAAACCAAGGCTAAAGGCAAACATGGCAACCGAGAGAACGAACACGTCACCGGAGAGGGTGACAAACTGGCGGTAGCCATCGAGAGGACTGGCCTCCTCGTCCATTAGCAACCCCATCAGCCCAGCACGGCAAAATGATAGCGTGAGAGTCGATACCACGATCAGTGTGCTCACGTGGGATCGAACCGCTAAAGAACGGGGCGTCCCTCCGTTCGCCAATGACGATTACGCTCGGAACCGCCGCGGCCGATCCCGGAGCGATCGACACCGGCCGGCTGGCGGTCGGTGAGACCCGCGACGGCAGCCCGGCGCGGCTCCCGGTTGCGGTCATCAACGGAGCCGACGACGGCAAGCGGCTCTATCTGCAGGCGGTCAGCGACGGCAACGAGCTCAACGGGCTTGGTGTCATTCGAGAGGTGGTGCCACAGCTTGATCCGGCTGAAATCGCCGGCGAGATCATGATCGTCGGCATCGTCAACTACCACGGCTTTCAGGTCGCCGAACACCGCAATCCGATCGACGATCGCAAGCTCAACCGGACGTTCCCCGGCGATAGCGAGGGTACCGCCAGCGAGCGCATCGCCGACGCCGTTTTCGAGGTCGCCAAAACAGCGGATCTGATCTTGGATCTCCACCAGGGCTCGACCAGTCGCATGATCAACGAGGTGCGGGTGCGGTGTGGTCGGCGACACACGATGCACAGCGAGTGTCTCCGCTTGGCGAAGGTGTTCAACTGCGGCTACGTCCTCGATCAGAAGGGCCCAGAGGGGCAACTCGCCCGCGTCGCACCGGATGAGGGGATTCCGACTGTCGACCCCGAACTCGGCGGCTCGGTCGGCTTCGACCCCGAGAGCGTGCAAGCCGGCGTGGAGGGGGTCTACAATGTCCTCCGGCATTACGAGTTTCTTGACGGCGGGCCCTCGATGGAGCGACAGACCAGAGCCAAGCGGTTCGATCAGTACGGCGCGTCGGTCGGCGGGCTGGTCGAGTACCGTGCCGATCTCGGCGAGCGTATCGACGCCGGCGACACGCTGTTTGCGGTCACCGACACCTTCGGTCAGGTCAAAGCCGAAGCCACCGCCGACAACAGCGGCATTCTCTGGCGGTCACGACGACTCCCCCAGGTCGCCAGCGGCGAGTACGTCTGTTCGGTCGGTACCAACGTCGACAGCTACTGACCCCGTCGTCGTGGTGTCGATCAGCTGTGACCATCGACTCAGTCAGCGAAAAACAACCCACAGAGACGCAAAAATAAGTAGTCGGGACACATACAATCGCCAACGGAGTCTTCGGGCGATGATACATCACCAACACACAGGGCACGACAGCGGGCCGGGAACCCCCGAGGAGCCACAGGGATGACCGCACCCAAGGTACTGCTAGTCGAGGACAGCGAGTTCATGTCAATGCGGGTTGTCGACGCGCTGGAATCGAACCACGGCATGAATCTGACGGCGGTCGAAACAGCCAGCGAGGCACGAACCTGCCTCAAAACCAATAGCTTCGATGTGATCGTTGTCAACTACGAGCTCCCGGATGAAACCGGCATCGAGTTTGCTGGCTCGCTCAACAAATCGGGCACCGAGCCGTCCGTCCCGATCATCCTCCTAACAGGCAAGGAACTCGAACCGATCGCCAGCGACGCCGTCGACAACGGTGTCACCGAGTTTGTCTACAAGGGCGACCACGCCGCCGCCGATATGGATGTATTGGCCAACCGTATCGAGACGGTCATCGCCGCCTACGGCACCACGGCTGCGTAATCGAGTCCCGCTCACCCCCTATCGTTCTGGATGTGTCGGCGCGTCGAACCCGCCGCGAACGAGCGGTTTAGCGATGTGGCGACGTGCAGACGGCGGCACCTCATACCAGCCCTGCTCCAGTGCTCGATCGATCTGTCGGGTAACCTTCCCGGGGGCCGACGTGCCGCAGTCCCGGCACCGATATCCCTGTCCGCGGCCGGCTGACTTCATCCGTCGACCACAGCCATCACAGATCGGCGTCACCCGCTCGGTACGGTGGAGTGCCCGAACTGCGAACTTTTCGAGTTTGATCGTGCCGTCGCTGTACTCGCCACAGACCGTGAGCCGGTCGCCGGTTCGAAGCGAACGCACCCGGTCGCGGAACCGTTTCGTCGGCTCAAAGGCGACACAGTCGGCGGTCGCGTCACTGCTCGTGTCGTCAGCGTCGTCACCAGCTTCCGAGCCGAGTGTGAAGAAAACATGGCCCCCCTCTCGTGTTTCCGGTGGCTCGGTAACGACGCCGTCGACACGGGAGGCCACGCCGTCTTGCAGGGAGGCAAGTGTGCCTGCCTGGAGATGCAGGTCGGTTCCCTGATTCGTCACAAAACAGCGAGTTCGTTCGACTGACTCGCTGTCGATCGCGCCGGCAACACAGGCGACAGCATCGGGCTCGTCACCACGGATCCCATAGAGGATCGGGCCGGGGGCGTTTGGCACGCAGACTGCCTGGCCCGCCTCACGATCGACGGTATCCCAGACGGTCGGATAGCCGCGGTCGGCGGCCGCAAAGACAGAGTCGAGATCAACCTCACGGGGGGAGCCACAGCGATCAAACTCGCGGTAGGTGATGTGTTCGTACGTCCACTCATCGAAGGCCGCCCACGCACCGACGGCCGCCAGCGCGCCGATCCGGCCGCGGCCCGCCACGTCGCAGCCCTCACCTGTCCAGCCGCGATGCTCATAGCCCGCCGCGTCGGCGATATCGACCGCGGTGGCGAGGCTGAGTTGGTCGCCAATGGCGCGCGCGGCGAAATCGGCGACAGTGTCGGGTACCGCCTCGGGATCGTCATCGGCGACAACGAGCCCGGGGCTCGTTCGGGCGTCGGCGTCGACAGCGAAAGACGCGATGTGATCGACAGCAAGCTCGGTCGCGTCGGTGACCGGGAGATCGGTGTGGATCGCCAACGCGGCGTTGCCCCGCGTTTTGTGCTCGACGGCCGGGTTCAGTCGAACGAGCAGCGTGCGGGTGACCTGCCCGCCAGCGTCGACGATGGCCTCGGCTACTCGGGCGGCGAGGTAGGTCGTACACATCCCCCGCGTTCGGGAATCGGTGTCGTCGAGCCCGATGACGGTCATCGACGGCTGTACCGCCGCGGGGCGAAAATCGGTTTCGGGTCGGCCGAGCCAGTTTATATATAATCGTATCGGTGCTGTGAACACAGAAATCAACTGACGTGACGCCGACGGCTGGCTGACGGTGCCGCAACGTATATATGTGATAACTTACTAGCTTCGGCTATGTCACGGACAGCACTGGTCGGCAATATCACCGCGATGCTGGAGGACGCCGACTTCCTTGTCAGCGACCGGTGTTCCGTCCGACCGAAAAGCTTCGATCTCGCGGCCCGCCGCGGGGACGATCTCGTGCTGTTGAAAGTACTCGGCAATATCGACGCGTTCAACCCCGAAACCGGTGCTGAGCTCCGCCGACTCGGCGAATATCTGTCGGCGACGCCGATGGTGATCGGCCTGCGAACGCGCAACGAGGATCTCAAACCCGGCGTCGTCTACTTCCGCCACGGCGTCCCGGTGTTCAACCCCGATACCGCCTACGACCTGTTCGTCGAAGAAGTTCCGCCACTGATCTACGCCGCTCCCGGCGGCCTCTACGTCAGCATCGACGGCGACCTCTTGGCCGACGAACGCGAGGAACGCGGCTGGAGTCTGGGCCGACTGGCGACCGAGCTCGGCGTCTCTCGGCGAACCGTCTCAAAGTACGAAGATGGGATGAACGCCTCAATCGAGGTGGCGATCCACCTGGAGGAGCTGTTTGATCAGCCGTTCTCGAATCCGGTCTCCGTGCTTGATGGCGCGGAAGACGTCCACGACGCTGATCCTGTCCCGGATGAGCCCGACGCCGACCCCGACGACGAACACGTGTTGACGGTGCTTGCAGAGGCCGGTTTCGACGTGCATCCGACGACGCGCTCGCCGTTTAAGGCCGTCAGCAAGGCGACCGACCGGCGGGCCAGCGACGTGTTGACCGGCCACTCATCGTTTACCGAAAGCGCGGAAAAACGCGCCGAGCTCATGGGTTCGATCGGTCGTGTCACGAAAACGCGGTCGGTGTACTTCACGGCCGAACAGACGAAACGCGAGTCCGTCGGCGGGACAGCGATCGTCTCGTGTGAGGAACTGGCCGGCATGTCTGATCCGGAATCGATCCGCGAACTGATCCAAGACCGAGCGGCCGAACCTGAAGCTTAGGCGTAGTGTTCGTCGAGATGGGCGACGATATCGTCGCTTTCCGGCATCCCGTCGATATCGTGTTCCTCGTCGATCAACACCGGCACACCGGTTTGGCCGCTGACTTCCTTGACCTCGGTGCGCTCGCTGTGTGAGCGCGGCACCTCTCGGGACTCATACGCAAGCCCGAGTTCGTCGAGTTTTGAGATGACTTTCGCACAGTACGGACAGCCCGGCAGTTCATAGAGGATGAGGTCTGACATCGACCATCCTACGGTCGGGAGGCAAATGAAGCCACTGGTGTTGTGTGCGAAAGCGTCCCGAACGCGAGATCGCTGCTGGTTCGGCGGCGTCGGATCCACTGCGACGGTCGCAGTCAGGCGTCAGCTTGGCTGTACAACACGAGCGCGCTGCCCGCAAGTACCGCCTCGGCGACCTTGCTGATCACAGCAATCGGGTTGAGGCTTCCGCCCATGTAGAACGCCTCGATGCTCCAGCCCTGAAACGCAAACAGCGCGAGGATCGTGATGATCGAATACGCCGCGGCGACAAGAAACAGCGAGCGCCGCCAGTAGCGGGTGAGGTAGACCCCGATCCCACCCAGAAAGCCCAGCCCGTTGAGCGCAAACAGGATCGCAAGCGTCTGGCTGAACTGGATGGCTCTGGTGACGGCCAGCAGGTGGAGGACGCCGGTGATGATCGCGGCGAGGATTGCGACATATCCCAGCGTGTTGTCAGGCCACTGAATGCCCGCTGTGCTCGACGTTGCGGCGGTATTTGACATACCTGTGGCAACGAAACAATCGCGCAAAAGCGGTCTGGTGCATTCCTGCAACGCTGTGGTACGCCTGCTGACGGCGTCAGGTCACCGTCTCAGTACGGTGTCGCAGCGAGATCCAAGAGCGGGTTCCCCCGGCTACAGGAGCATCCCGCTGGTCTGAATGTAGAAGTAGACGATCAGTACCGCCGCCAAGAGCCACTGTCCAAGCCGGATATCATCGGCTTCACCCGAGGCGGCCTTCACGAGCGGGTAGCTGATGATTCCGGCGGCCAGCCCGTCGGCGATCGAGTACGTCAGCGGCATGATCGTGATCGTCAGGGCCGCCGAGATCGACCACGCCGGATCGCGCCAGTCGATGTCGACGACACCCTCGAACATGATGATGCCGACGATCACCAGCGCGATAAACGAGGCGTAACTCGGGATCGCCGAGGCGATAGCAACAAACGGGATCATCAACAGGAAGAGCGCGGCGACGACGAGCGTGGTGAGCCCGGTACGGCCGCCGGCTTCGACACCGGTCGAGGACTCGATGTAGGTCGTCACCGTTGAGGTGCCGAGCATCGCGCCGACGGTTGTCCCAACCGCGTCGGCCATCAGCGGCTTGTCCATCTCCGGAAGTTCGCCGTTTTCATCGAGGAAGTCACCGAACTGCGCGATCCCGATCAGCGTGCCGGCGGTATCGAAGAAGTCCACGAAGAAGAAGGTCAGTACGACGAAGCCGAACGTCAGCGGTTCGACCTGTGAGAGCCCATCGATGAACGCGCCGGCCAGCGGTGTGATGTCGTACTGGATCCCCGTGATGACGCCGATGACGCCCTGCTGTTCGACCGCCGACAGCACCGACTCGTCGACGAGGACGCCGCGGTCAACGACGCCACCGAGGGTGAGTGCCCAGCCGGCGATCGCGGTCGTGAGAATCCCGATGATGATCGAGCCGGTGATCCCGCGAGCCCACAGCAGCAGCGTCAGCGCGACACCGGAAAGCCCGAGGATCGCCACCGGGTTTGAGCCAACCGAGCCGAGGGTGACGAGGGTTGCCTCGTCGTTGACGATCACCTGAAACTCTTGGAGCCCGATAAACAGCAGGAAGACACCGATCCCTGCGCCGACAGCGAATTTGACGGGTTCGGGGAAGAGGTTGATAATGTACTCCCGCGCGCCGATGGCCGTCAACACGATGAAGATGATCCCTTCAACAAAGACAGCGGCGAGGGCCGTCTGCCACGGGATGCCTAAGCCGAGAACGACGGTGAACGCGAAGAAGGCGTTCAGCCCCAATCCCGGGGCAAGGCCGAAGGGCCGATTGGCGTACAGTGCCATCACCAGCATCGCGGCCACCGAGGCAAGGATCGTTGTGATGGCGATCATCTGGAAGACCTCTGGGTCGGTGTAGCCCTCGATGCTGATCGCGTTTGACAACACCGTCGGGTTGACGACGATGATGTAAGCCATCGCGAGGAACGTTGTCGCGCCGGCGATCACCTCTGAGTTGACATCGGTGTCGTGATCGTCGAGGTCGAAAAACGAGTTGAGTCCCATTTGTGGTATGTAGCGGTTGCTTGCGACACTGACTTAAAAATTCGCATAATTGTGTGGTGAACTACTAGATCGCTGTCGAATCTCGATGAAGGATCGTGATATCCTGTGAAACGAACTATCGAGCAGGCGACCGATCGCCGACCCACAATCTACTCAACGGTCGTCAACGCCGCCACTGGCGCGTCAGTGCGCTCGCGGGCGCGGGCCAGCCCCTCGTCGCCGACAGCGATCAACGTGAAGACACCGACGACATCGGCGTCAGCCTGGGCGGCGATATCCAACAGCAACTCCTGGGTTTCCCCCGAGCGGATCAGATCGTCGACGATGAGCACCGATTCACCCGCAGCGAGTCCGGCAGCCGGCAGATAGTAGGTGAGTTCAATCCCCGAGGAGAGTCGCTGGCGGGCTTCGATAAACTCCTCGACGGCAGTCTCCTTGGATTTCTTGGCGTAAGCCAGCCGAGCATCGAAGTATGATGCCATCGCCGCTCCAAGGGTGATGCCGTCGGTCGCGGCGGTCAACACCACGTCCGGGCGCTCGAAGCCGACGCTGGTCGCCGCCACGGGCGCGACGCGGTCGAGAAACGACTGATCGAAGACGACCGCCGAGTTGTCGACGTACCCCTCGTCGTCGACGCTGACCCGAGAGCGGAGTTCCCGTGCGACGGCCTCCCGGCCGATCTCGCCGACGATCGCTTCGGCGCGGTCGACCCCGGGGAGGACGTGGCCGTTGACGTATCGGTTGAGATCGCCTTCCGGTAGTCCAGTTTCCGCAGAAAGCTCCGCGTAGGTGCGATCAGTTTTCAACATCCGCAGGACAGCAACGGCCTGTAGCTGGAGGGCTGCCTTCTCAGCACGGTTCATACCACCGTTTCGAGATTGTGTAAGTATGAATACATCGGTACGGGAACAGCGACACGTATCCAGTGAAGTGGATACCAACAGGGCATTCTGGAGCGGACGAGGGATCGAGAACACCGACTTCACGACTGTCTGTGCTGTGAGAGTTCGCTACTTTTGCAAACAATAGTTTTTGAAATCGAAAAACGTATTTCTATATCCCAAATAGTTAAGTGGGTGGCAGCCGAACAAATAGTTGCTATGAGTACCCAACAGACAGTTCGCCAGCAGTACGACGAGATCGAAGAATCGGAGGCCCTCGGTCTCGACGCCGACAAAGCCGAGCAGATCGTCGACGCGCTGAACACGGATCTCGCCAACGCCTACGTGCTGTATCACCAACTCCACAAACACCACTGGAACGTCGAGGGGGCGGAGTTCCGTGACATCCACGTGTTCCTGCAAGAAGCCTACGAGAATATGGAAGCCGGCGCGGACATGATCGCCGAACGCGCCCAAGCCATCGGCGGTGTCCCAATCGCCGGCCCGGCCAACCAAGAGGAACACGCCACCATCGAGTTCGAAGGTGAGGATGTCCACGATATCCGCACCTCTCTACAGAACGATATGGAGGCGTACGCCACCATCATCGAGGGGATGCGCGACCACATCCAGCTGGCGGCGAACCTCGGCGATCCGACGACTGAGCACATCCTCAAGGAGATCCTCGTCGACATCGAGGAAGACGCCCACCACATCGAGCACTACCTCGAAGACGACACGCTCGTCGACTCAGCGAGCAACTAACGACCGCCGCGGCCACTCGTTTTTTGCCCGAACGCACAGCAACCACAGTCACAACGAAGGCGGACGCGACACACAGTCACGACTACCCGAAAACGCTCAGTCACAACAACCATCCAGTCACGACAACTGCTTACCCGGTCACAAGCTCGCAATACGCACTGACGACAGAAACAGACAGATTATCGCGGGATAGAGACGCTGTAGTCGGTGGCGATCCAGCCGTCAGCATTGCCATCCTCGGTAAACACAGTTCGCTCAGGCGTCGCGTTACAGACCGTCACACGCGGCGTGTCAGCGGCCGCGTCAGGGTCAGTTTCCGGCCCGGTCGTGTCGGTGGTTTCCATACACCGTCTTAGGTAGGCCTAAAGGCATATACGTTTTGGTCGACCTAACATCCCGCCGGCGAACAGCGATCGACAGCAGCGCCAGCGCACGATTGATCAATCCGCTATGGTGGTGGCGATGGAGCCGGGAGTCGAATCTCGATCGTCGTTCCCTGCTGTGTTTTTGGGACACTGATTTCGCCGTCGAGGGTCGTTATGATCCAGTAGGTAAGCCACAGACCGAGCCCCTGGCCGTGAACGAGCGGGTCTTCTTTCCCATCAGCCAACACCTGCCGTTCATCCTCCGGCAGCCCCGGGCCATCATCGGTGATCGTGATCTGAAGTTGGTCGTCGGTTTCGGCGACGGCAAGGTGGATCTCCGGTTGTTCGCCACCGTGGACAGCGGCGTTTTCGAGCAGTTCCCACAGCGGTGTCTCGATCCGTGGCAACGTTGTTGCGATCGCAGACGCTGGGATCTCGGTTGTCACCGACGCCTCGGGATACCGGGTGGTGAGTTGGTCGATCGCCTGCTCTAAGATCGGTGCGAGATCAACCGTTTCCAACTCCGGAGACAGTTCACGGTTGGCCTCAATACGGCGTGCGGACTCAGTAAGATCGAGCAGTCGGTCGGCGGTCTCGACGATCTGTTCGGCCTTCGATGCGTCGTCGCCGTCCAACTCCGTCGCCAACAACTCGGCGTAGCCGTTGATCACGGTGAGCTTGTTGCGGACGTTGTGTCGCAACACGCGGTTAATGACACTGATAAGCCCCTCCCGTTGGCGACGATCACTGGCATCCCGAACCATCACCTGGGCACCGACGATATGTTCCGGCGTTCGCGATTCCGGATCGATACCAGCCTCATAGATTGGGACGGCTCGGATATCAACATACACCGTCCGACCGGAACGCGTTGCGATCGGCAGATCACGCACTTGGATTGATTCGCCGTTTGTGACCTCTGTGAAGTAGTCCTCAGCTAATTCGATCGTCTCATCATCAGTCCCGAGTATCGACATCGGCTCGCCGGTGAGCTCAGCAGGCTCGTATCCAAGAAAGTCCTCGACCGAGGGAGAGACGAATTTGAATCGACCAGCAAGATCGATCCGAAACACGAACGCAAAGCTGGCGGCGATGACCGCCCGATACAACTCGGTTCGTTCATCGAGTTCGCGCTCTCGTTCGATGAGCGTACGTCGCTGTCGTTCGAGATCCGTGACATCAGTGAGGGCTAAGACCTCAACTGTCGAATCGCCGAGAGTCATCGATCGCGGGGAAACAAGATAGTATTCTGTCCCCTCACTGCTGTCACGGGCAACGATCTGTTCGTCGTCGCTTTCGCGGGTGGCGGCGACCGCCGGAAGTACGTCGGCAAGTGATTCGCCGGTCGAATCCGCTAGTTCAGGAAAGGCGGCTTCGGCAGCCGGCGAGTAGTCCTGAATCCGGTCGCGGGTATCGAGGATGATCGCCGCCTCATCGCCTTGGGCGGTTGTCCGAACAGCCAAGAACTGCTCGCCAAAGATGAACAGCGTGCCGATCGCGAAGGCGGCAACGCCGATCGGGGCATAGATGAAGTTGATCAACTGCGGGGTCGCAATCGCAACGAGATCAAGCGTGACAGGAAGAGCGAGCAGCCCCGTCAAGACCCCCAGCGGTTTGGTGTCGTACCCTGACTCGACATACAGTTCGAAGATCATGAACAGGCCGACGGCGGCAAGCACATACGCCAGACTTGTTGAGATCCAGTGGACGATCCCGTGATCGATCGCCAGATAACGGAACGGTGTCGTCACCGGCGTCGTCGTAAAGTAGAGGCCGTGAAGCGGGTTCGTGAGCTTGATTGAGACGATCGTAAGGAAGACAGCCATACCAAGCCGGCGGAGTATCGTATTTTTGTGGAGCGACCGACCGGTGTAGGCGGACGCAAAGTACAGCCACGCCCAGACGGTCGCAAACCCTGAGATGAGGCCGACAATGTAGGTTGCCTCTCGAAGGGGCGCGGGAACAACAAAAAACGCCGTTTTGAGGATCGCCCAGATACCGGTCGTCGCAAGCAGGCCGACCAGCCCATACCGCATCTCAGCATCGTTGAAACTGCGGGCGCGCGGAATCGAGGCAAAACAGGCGAGCCCGCTGAGGAAAAACAGCCCCATGTAGGCAACGCCGGCAGAAGTCGTCCACGGTGCGGTCATTAATACACCACTAATACGTGTCCGAGAAGCATAAAAACCGGGTCAGCGCACCGCCGCGCGACAGTGGCTCGGCGTCGTTCGAACTACCCAAAACTGCTGTATGAGATGGCTATAGTCAGCGATATTCCAGCCAGTCTGCGCATTGTCAACGGCGGCCGAGCGATTCATAGCTGACCAGACAACTTTTGTGAAGCAGATTGCCCACCCCCGGGAGAGAGTGCCACAGTCTTAACAGACCTGCGACCCAACAGGACGTTATGAGTCCACCCGCAGACAGCCCATCTGATCCGCCGGAGCGCGACGAGTTGGCGGCCCAACTTGACGACCTCGAGGCGACGCTCACAGACCTCCGAGGTGAGCTTCGCGACCAAGGTCGCCGCGGGCCACCACAGCCCCCACAACTGAGCGAGTTGCTTCGGTTTACCGAGCAGTATACCATCCCGACACTGATTGCGATCCTTGAGGCGACGATCCGCTCGCTTGAGTTGCTGCGGCGGACGCTCCGGTTGGCTGATCCCGAACGCGCTGCCCGCGAGGAGGGGGCTGCCGCCCGGGGCCGACTTGACGAGGTTGGCAGCGAGGCCGGACGACAGCTTGCCGACGCGTTGACGGAACTTCGCACCGCGCTGTCCGAAGCCGACCTCCCCGAGAACGCCGAGTCTCGTGATCTCATTACTGATGCCCGGGAGCTGACCGGCGAGATCGAACGCCGGCTCAGAGACGCCGAACAAACCGTCAGCGATCACCGCGACAAGGAACGACAGGACGGTCACCGCCAGCCGACCACCGACAGCGATACCGCCGGCGGTGGTGGCGTCCTCATCGACGTGAGTGACGATGGCGCGGACGCAACACGAGAGGAAGACAAGGGCGACGACGCGGACAGCCAACAGTCCACCAGCGACGACGGCCCTGAGGTGGATGTCGACGCCGAACTCGAATCGATCAAAGACGAACTCGATGCGGCCGAACAGGCGATCGACGACGCGGAACGTGAGGAGAAGCCGGACAGCTCGACGGAAGACGATGACACCGACGCGACTTAGTTACTCGATCGGGCGGAAGCGATAGCCGTCCCACGACTGGCTGGCCGGCTCGCGGATGCCAGCCTCGGGATCGCGGAGTTCTTCGGCGTAGACGGGCTCGACCGTGTCACCGATCTCGACGCCGTCGGTCGTCAACTGGCCGATAGCGCGCACCGACTCGCCATCAACGTCGAACTCGACGATAGCGAGGTGGTTCGGCTCGCGGACACCCGGCGGCGTCGCCGTCGAGGTCGTCCACGTGATAACGGTGGCTCGGTACTTGCTAAGGTCGACCGTTCCGACCGGCTCCGCGCCGTCGGGGCCGAGCGGATGCGCCGGATACAGGATCGACCCGTCTGGGTAGCGGGCGGCCTCCATCGGCGGCTGCTCGTCGCTCTCGGCGTCGTGTGGATCCTGGTGCTCGCTCATTGTCCGGCCTCCATGATCGTCGTTATGACACAGTTGCCAAAGCCACCGACGTTGCAGGCAAGCCCAGTCTCGGCCTCGACCTGTCGCGGCCCGGCGGTGCCGGTGAGTTGTTTGTAGATCTCATATACTTGGGCGACACCGCTGGCACCGAGGGGATGGCCCTTTGATTTCAGGCCGCCGGAGGTATTGATCGGCAGTTCGCCGTCACGGTCGGTGACACCCTCCTCGACGGCTTTCCAGCCCTCGCCCTGCTCGAAGAAGCCGAGCCCCTCCGATTGGAGAAACTCAAGAATGGTGAACATGTCGTGGAGTTCGGCCACATCGATATCGTCGGGGCTGAGGCCCGCTTGCTCGTAGGCGATCGCACTTGAGTCGACGACACCATTCATTACTGTTGGATCCTCGCGCTCGTGGACAACGTGGGTGTCGGTCGCGCCGCCGATGCCGGAGATGACGGCGTAGTCGTCGGTGTACTCGCTGGCGACCGACTCGGGACACAGCAGGAGGGCAGCCGAGCCATCAGTGATGGGACAGAAATCGTATAGCCGTAGCGGATCGGCGACGATCGGCGACTCCATGACCGTATCGAGGTCGACCTCCTTTTGGAACTGGGCGTGTGGGTTGTCGACGCCGTTTTTGTGATTTTTCACGGCGACCTTGGCGAGACTTTCGCGTGGGGCGTCGTACTCGTGGAGGTATCGCCGGGCGGTCAGCCCAGCAAAGGAGGGCAGCGTGACGCCGTGTTTGTACTCCGCGGGGTGGGTCAGCGAGGCGATCACGTCGGTCGCCTCGGCGGTGCTGCGGTGGGTCATCTTCTCGCCGCCGATCAGCAGCGTCAGGTCGCTGGCACCGGACGCAACGGACTGCCACGCGCTGTAGACGCCCGCGCCGCCGGAGGAGCTTGTCTGGTCGATTCGGGCCGTGTAGGCCGGCAGCGCGTCGAGATCGTGGGCGACGGCGTTGGCGATGCCGGTCTGGCCCTCGAACTCGCCGCTGGCCATATTCGATACGTAGAGATGCTCAAGGTCGTCGCCGTCGATTTCAGCGTTGGCCAAGCAGTCCTGGCCGGCCTCCGCGAGTAGCTCGCGGATCCAGCCCTCGCGTTGGCCAAACTGGGTCATCGACGCGCCGACGATCGCAACGCGATCCATACCACGTCTCTCACGGCGGGGTAGTTACCGATTTCCCTTCCAACCCATCTCGGGCGATTTAACAGGACGGCCGGCCGAGAACCCGGTATGGAGCCGGATCGCACGCTGCCGTATCTCGGAGCTGTGGCGTCGCTCGTCTTTACCGTGGTCGCCGCCGCGCCGTATGTGCTTATCACCGGACAGACGGAGCTGTTGGGTGCCTACTATGGGGCTGGCCCGTTCGGTCTCACCGGCGGGATCTTTCTGGCCATCCTGGGAGTTGTGATCTTCCTCTCAGGTGTCCGTGGGCAGGCTGATCCGACGCTTGTCGCCGGGATCATGCTCGCGGTTGGGCTGGCTATCTTTGGGCTGACAGCCGCCTGGACGCTGCTGCTTCCGTCGGGAGTCATCTACAGCTTCCCGCCACAGTACGATTGGCTGGAATTCCATCCCTGGGCAACCCTTGTTGCCAGCGGGCTCATCGGCGGGGCTGCGGCGGGATACGCGTTCGTCGTCAACTGAGTTTGGTACTATAGCCGCCCGCTCAGGGGGTGATAACGAGTTTGCCGAGGAAGCTCTCCGCCAGCACCGCACGCTGAGCCTCGGCTGCGCCGTCAAGATCGTACTGCTGAGCGATCTCAATATCCAGGTCGCCCGACGCCAACAGTTGCGCTACATTGCGAAGCGGGTCTCGCAGATCGGGCGTGTTGAACATGCTCATCAACGTCAACTGCAGATCCTTCCCACGGACGGCTGAAGACTGGCTGAAGCCGACCGATTGCTCCTTTTCGCCGATGCCGACGACGCGACAGCCGGTAGCGGCCACGTCGGCATCGAACTGGAGGTACTCGTGCATGCGGTGATCGAGAACCACGTCGACACCGCCGTCGCTGGCGTCAAGGACTGCGTCGGCGAGATCATCGCGGTGGTAGTCGAAGACGTGATCCGCGCCAAGATCGCTAAGCTCGTCGTGATACTGCGGGCTGGCGGTCGTGATCACCTGTGCGCCCGCGGCGGCCGCGATTTGGACGGCTGCATGGCCGACGCCGCCGCTCCCACCGTGGATCAGACACCTGTCGCCGAGCTGGAGGTCAGCGTGGTCGATCAGCGCGCGCCACGCCGTGACGGCGGCGACGCCCGCCGCACCGGCAGCGACGGTGTCGACGCCTTCGGGGAGGGTGACGACTCGGTCGTCGGGGATCGCCGCGTACTCGGCGTACCCGCCGTAGTGATCCTTGCCGATGCCTGTAGCCATGACCGCGTCGCCCTCGCTGAACCCGGTCACGTCGTCGCCGACGGCAACAACCTCGCCGGCGGCGTCGATGCCGGGGATCATCGGCAGGGTGAACGGCTCGTAAGAGCCCTCTCGAAAGTAGGTGTCGACGGGGTTGACTGCTGCACCGTCGACGGCGATCAGCACCTCATCGGCCGCCGGTTCGGGGCGGTCGAGTTCGTCTACCTGGAGTACGTCGGTGCCACCGTGGCTATGGAATCTGACGGCGCGCATATCTGGGTTGAGGAGTGGGAGTCGAATAAACGCCGCGGCGGGGTCGGGTCGTCAGCAACCTGCCGGATTAGTCGAGGAAGTCGGGTTCTTCGCGTTTTTCGTCGCGCTCGTCGTTGAGGTGGTCGATGAACGTCTCGAGTTCGACATCCTGCTGTTCGCGCTCCTTGCGATCCCGGACTGAGATGGTGCCGGCCTCGGCCTCATCGCTGCCGACGACGAGCATGTACGGAACCCGGTCGTCCTGGGCTTCCCGGATCTTCCGGCCGAGCGTCCAGGAGCGATCCTCGATGTCGACGCGGAAATCGGCGGCTTCGAGGTCGTTTTTCAGGCGGTGAGCGTAGCCGAGTTCGTCGTCGCTGATCGGGAGGATCCGCACCTGTTCGGGTGCGAGCCACAGCGGGAACTTCCCGTCGTAATGCTCGATGAGCACCATGAAGAACCGCTCGAAGCTGCCGTACAGCGCGCGGTGGATCATCACCGGGCGGTGTTCTTCGTTATCCTCGCCGGTGTAGGAGAGATCGAACCGCTCGGGCATGTTGAAATCGAGTTGAACGGTCGGCCCGTCCCACTTGCGCCCGAGCGCGTCGGTAAAGGCGAAATCGATCTTCGGGCCGTAGAACGCGCCGTCGCCGGCCTCCAGTTCGTAATTCATGTTCGCACTTTCGAGGACGCTTTCGAGTTGGGACTCGGCCTTTTCCCAGATCTCGTCGCCGCCGACGGATTTCTCCGGCCGCGTGGCGAGGGCGACCTCGTAGTCGAGGTCGAACGTCTCCAGCACGTCGTTGATCATCGCCATGATATCGTTGACCTCGCTCTCGATCTGTTCGGGCCGAACGAAGAGGTGGCCATCGTCGATGGTGAACGCCCACACGCGGGAGAGCCCCGAGAGTTCGCCGCGTTGCTCCTTGCGGTAGACCTTGCCGTTTTCGGCGTAGCGGACGGGCAGATCGCGGTACGACCAGGAGTTTTGCTCGAAGATCGTCGCGTGGCCCGGGCAGTTCATCGGCTTGAGGCCATACTCCTCGTCGTTCACATCGAGGAGGAACATGTCGTCGACGTAGTTGTCGTAATGCCCCGACTGCTTCCAGAGTTCGGTGCGGAAGAGGTGTGGCGTCTCGACGTACTCGTAGCCGTACTCCTCGTTCATCGACTCGCCGTACTCCTCAAGCTCTTTGAGGATGGTTTTGCCGTTGGGGTGATACAGCGGCAGGCCGGGGCCGGTGACGGTCGGAATCGAGAATAAATCGAGTTCTTGACCGAGTTTGCGGTGGTCGCGCTCTTTGGCCTCCTCGCGCATCGTGAGGAACTCTTCGAGATCGGATTCTTTCTCGAAGGCCGTGCCGTGAACGCGAGTCAGGGTGTCGTTTTCTTCGTCGCCGCGCCAATAGGACGACGAGATGTTGAGCAGTTTGAACGCACCGATCTCGCCGGTTGACTCAACGTGCGGGCCCTGACAGAGATCTTCAAATTCGGCCTGCTCGTAGAAGGAAACCTCCGCCTCGTCGGCTTCGCGGTCGAGGATATCGAGTTTGTACTCGTTGTCGCCCTCGTACTTTGCGACGGCCTCGTCGCGGTCGTAAACGACGCGTTCGATGTCGTAGTCGGCATCGATGATCTCCTGCATCTCATCTTCGATCTCTCGGAGGTCATCCTCGTCGAGGTCGACACCGGTGATATCGTAGTAGAAGCCCTCCTCAGTCCACGGGCCGATGGTGAGTTTGGCGTCGTCGTACAGTCGCAGCAGGGCCTGTGCGAAGACGTGGGCCGCCGAGTGTCGCAACACCGAGAGGTACTCGTCGCTTTGGTCGGTGACGATCTCAACCCGGTCGCCGTCGCTGACGGGGGTTGCTTTGTCGACTAATTCGCCTTCGATCTTGCCGGCGACAGTATCGTCGCCGAGGCCGGGGCCGATCTCGTAGGCCACATCCTCCAGCGTCGCCCCTTCGGGCACGCTCAGTTCGGAGCCGTCCGGCAGGACGACAGCGAGTTCGCTCATGGATTCTGGGAGTCGACAGCCGCGGATAAGTGTTGTTGGATGCGGTCGTGGGGGCACACAAACACGGCGATGTGTTCACACCCGCTGGTAGTGTGCGTCGTCAACCGGGGAGGTCGGGTGATGAAGAACTATTGCGGTTCGACCCATAGTCTGTGCAATGCCAACAATGACCGACCTCGCTGTCATCGGTGCCGGGCCGGGCGGCTACACCGCGGCGATTCGCGGCGCACAGAAGGGCCTCGATGTCGTCCTCGTCGAGCGCGAAACCGTCGGCGGCGTCTGTCTCAACCACGGCTGTATCCCCGCGAAGGCGTTGATCCACGCCGCCGGCTTCCAGAAGGATATCGACCACTGGAACGCCCTCGGCATCGAGACCGGCCCGGTCGATGTCGACTTCGACGCCATCCAAGATTGGAAGGACAGCGTGGTCGACACACTCGACCAGCAGGTGCTCGATAGCCTCGATCACCACGGCGTCGAAGTGATCGAAGGCACCGCTCGGTTCGCGGACTCGAATACACTTCACGTCGACAATGATAGCGGCACCAGCGACGACGAGCCGCAACCGATCACCTTCGAGACGGCGATCATCGCTACCGGCTCCGATCCCATCGAGATCCCCGGCCTCGAATACGACCAGAAAGGCGTCATCTCCTCCCGAGAGATCCTGCAGGTCGATGAGGTGCCCGACGAGATCGTCGTCGTTGGCGGCGGCTACATCGGGATGGAAGCAGTGACGAAATTCTCGAAGTTCGGCGCGCGCGTCAAGATCGTTGAAGCTCTCGACCGCGTGCTCACCCAGTTCGAGCCCGAAATCGTCGATTCGATTCAGGAGACCAGCGAGATGTACGACGACGAGATCTACACCTCGACGCTGGCCCAGGGCGTTGAGTACGACGACGGCCGGCCCGTCCTCGTCGCCGAGCAGGACGACGAGGAAATCCGGCTCTCCGGCGATTACATCGTCGTCGCTGCCGGCCGGGAGCCAACCGCCGCATACGACCGGCTGAGGCTCGATACCACCGACATCGAACACACTGACAACGGCGTCATCGATGTCGACGACCAGCTTCGGACGGCCGACGACAGCATCCTTGCGATCGGCGACGCTGCCGGCCCGCCGTATCTGGCACACGTCGCCGCCCACGAGGGGAAAGTCGCCGCCGCGGTCGCCGCTGGCGAAGAGCGCGCTGTCGACACCGAGTATATGCCGACAGTGATGTACACCGACCCGGAGGTCGCCACCGTCGGCCTATCTGAGGCTGCGGCTACCGAGCAGTACGACGACGTGCTGGTCGGTCGGGTGCCGATGGCAACCTCCGGTCGCGCGCTGACGACCGACAAAACGTCAGGGTATCTCAAGGTGATCGCCGACAGCGACGAACAACTGCTTGGTGTGCGGATCGTCGGGGCACGCGCCTCGGATACGATCGCCGAGGCGACGCTGGCCCTCGAACTGGAGGCCTCGCTCGGCGATATCGTGACCACGATGCACGCCCATCCGACATTCCCGGAGACACTCGTCGAGGCTGCCGAAGCCGCCCGGGATGAAGCAATCCACGCGTACTGAACGCCATACTGTTGGGCACGTTGCCGTGGATGGAAGATGTGTTCGGAACTGACCCACCTGATTACTCACCTGGCACCGAACCGCCGAAAAACACGTCGTATGTGAGCGTCCCACACGAATACGTCGACAGTCGAAACAGGCGGCCGATACCGGCTGCAGCATCAGTCATGATTGATCACATTGAACCGGGGAGACCAGCTCAGACCCCGAAAAACAGGCGTTTGTCTCGTTTGTGTGGGTTCGACGGACGACGTAGCCTACATTTATTATTGTCGAAGCCAAGGGTAAGATATGATCGCAGAGACGGCGTCGCAGATCGCACTTCCGGGCGAACTCGAATCACCCCGAGCAAAGCTTGTGTATCTGTTCCTGTCGATGAACGGCACCGTGACAATCAACGAACTGCAGAATGGCCTCGATATGAAGAAGATCTCCTTGTACAGCGTCCTCAAATGTCTTGAGAAGCAGAACCTGATCTCGAAAAACGGCGACAGCTACGCGTTGGCATAGGTCGTCAGTCGTCGTCGAACTGTCTCGAACAATTCTCGGCAGCTGCATAGATTTTCTTACCGGTGATACACGCCGTAATACCCACACTTAGCCCTGCCAGACTCGCACGTGGTCGGCGGTTCCAGCCCCGACAGCAGCACGGCCCTCGGTGAGTGAGACACCGGTTAGATTCGTCGTCAGCGGGCCATCGAGGTCGAACGACCATGCCGGCGTAATCCCGTCGTCAGTTCGCCGGAGTGCATCGATCGTCCAACGATCGGTCGTCGGCACAAGTAGTTCGGGCTGGCCGTCGCCGTCGAGATCGCCAGCCAGGCCGCCATCGAGATTCCGTGAGCCATAGGTGTGACTCGAATACCCCTCACGCGTGGCGACGACTGAAAGTTCGTCGTCGCGGAGGCGGTAGAACTCGACGGTTCGGTCGACGTGTGGTTTTCTGACGACAGCGAGTTCGCGGGTTCCGTCCGGGGCGAACGATGCAACACAGAGCTGGTGTCGCCAGCCGGAGCCATAGATCGGCCCTGTTGCCACCTCGGATCCACCGGTATCATACACCCGAATCCGCGCACCATCGGTCGAATCAGCGACGGTTGTGACGAGCTCAGTTTCACCGTCGCCATCGAGGTCAGCCACCAGCGGTGACACCCCCTCGAAAACGGTCGGCGCGTCGAGTTCCACAGTTGTTATGACGCCCTCGGCGGCAGTATCGATAACCGCCAGACTGCCAGCCTCGGTTTGATCGCCGAGCGCGCCGTGGCGGTATCGATCCGTCTTCGCCCCGTAGACCGCCAGCCGGCTGTCGTCGACGGCGACAAGCCGGGCGTCAACCGGTGCGGCCACGGCCAGTCGCGTCGGTGACGCATCGCGCCAGAGCACAACGTCGCCGTTGGTAGCGACATAACAGAGCCCGCCATCGATGGGAACTGGATGGGTGTGGTCGGCACAGTCCGCCGGTCGGGCGATGAGTTCGGGCGGCCCAGTCGTGCGGTAGCCAACTGGTGGGAGTTGAATGGTACCGTGGTCGACCACCAGTTCGCTGTCGCCGCCACTGAGACGGTGAGTTGTGGCGACACCGTCGGACGTGACGATCGTCCAATAGCTATCGGTTTTACCGGTAGCGAGTAGCCATGCCGGGCGGCCGTCGACATCGATTTCCACCGGAGACGCGTCAGCGACGTTGCCGGTTCCGGCGAGGAGGCGGTTCCCGCTGGCCTGTAGGTGGGTGTAGGCCGCTGTCGCCGTCGCCGGGCGCGCCGGTGGCGAGCCTGACGGCCCTGATGGAGCGGCTGACTCATCGGTTCCGAGACAGCCGGCTGTGGCTGTCGCTGCCGAGCCGAGTACGCACAGTAGCCGGCGACGTGAGAGCGGCATTGCTGGCTGTTGGTGTAGTAGTCGGAAAAAGCCGTGCCGATTGCTTACCAGCAGCGCAACGACGACTCACTTCGTTCGCAGAATTGAATGGGCTCGCCCGGATTCGAACCGGGGTCACGGGCACCCAAGGCCCGAAGTATGGCCAAGCTAACCCACGAGCCCGCAACCAACGATACCGGGGACGTGGTGTAAAGCGTTTCGTTTGGCTTACCCCACAGTGCAGTCATCACCGACGCCAGGCGCGCTGGCGGCAACCCCCTCGTCACGCAGTTCAGCAGCGAATCCCTCACAGTTGTCGCCGTGGTTGACGAGCACCGTCGCCTCCTCGTAGGCATCGAGAAATGATCGCAACCCATCGCGGTCGGCGTGAGCAGAGAAATCAAAGAGTGCAGTTTGGGCAGCGACCGGCCGAACCCCGCCGTTGAGCTCACATCGGCCCGTCTCAAGCAGTTCTCGCCCGGGCGTCCCCTCGACCTGATAGCCGGTCAGCGAGATCCGGTTGGTCGGGTCGGTTCTAATCTCGGGGATATAGGTCATCGCCGGCCCGCCGGCGAGCATCCCACTGGTGGTGACGATAACGGTATTTTGAGCGGCGATCCGTTTTCGTTGGCCGTCCCGGCCGGTGACTGTGCGCGCGTGGCGGGCGGCGCGATCGAGAGCGTCGGCATCGCGCAGAAAATCAGGGTACCCCCGAAGCATGTCAAGTACCTCGACGCCCATCCCGTCGACGTAGCAGTCGATATCGTGGGCGGCACAGACCATGAGCACCTCCTGTGTGCGCCCGATCCCGAAGGCCGGGACGACGACAGTGCCACCCTCCCACAGCGTCGTCCGCGTCGTCTCCGCGAAGCGAGCTTCGACCGACTCGCGGTTCTCGTGGGACACGTCTGCGTAGGTTGATTCACAGATAACGACATCCGCCGCGGGCCGCGCTGTCGATCCCGACAACAACCTGGTGTCGTCGGTGTGAAAATCCGCAGTGTACAGCAGCCGCGTGTCGCCGTCGTCGACGAGAACGTGCGCGCTGCCGGGGATGTGGCCGGCGTCGTAGAGGGTGATCTCGTGGCCTGCCGCCTCGAAGGACTCGCGGTAGCCGTGTCGACACTCGACTTCCCCGAGGCGGGCGACGTGAGTCTGCGTAAAGGGACACTGCATGGTGCCGCCATGGAGTTTCAGCGTATCGCGGGCAAGAATCCGGGTCAGTGCCGCGGTCGGCGGCGTCCAGTGGATCTCGGGGCGGCGGTCACCCGAGAGCAGCGTCGGCACCGCACCGGCGTGATCGAGGTGGCCGTGGGAGACAACAACGGCTTCGGGCTCGATGTCACCGACAGGGTACTGCATCGGCGTTGCTGTCTGAACCCCGTAATCAAGCAGCAGGCGATCGTTGACGAGGATTGCACTGCGACCAACCTCGCCAGCCCCGCCGAGAAACTGCACGTCCATTAGCAACTGATCGTCGCTGGCGACGCTTTCATCCGTCGATCCGCGGTCGCGTTAGGTGTCGAGTGCTGGATCGCCTGCTTTCGCTTGGACGGTGAAGTGTTGGTAGCCGCCGTAGGCGAGTTCGAGCGCGCCAAGCCACCAGTTCCAGCGGTCGACGAGATCCGCACCGTCGGGGGCATCCTGTAGATTATCGACAATGTCGTCAACGCTGAGCGCGACGCCGCGGTCGGCTTCGGGTTTGCCGACGGCGGCGAGATCGGTTGCCTGGCGGACGACGACGCGGCGGTCGGCCGCTGGGCTATCGAAGGCCTCTCGCAGGGCGTCGTCGAGATGAGTCGCGTCCACAGTTGGTTAACGGGCGCAGTGCATATGAGTCCAGCGGCCGCCCCACGGCTGGTGGAACGCGACCCCTCAGGCGCGGACGTTTTCGCCGTCGACGTCGCCAAACTGCTCATCATCATCGCTGCGGTCACGTCCATCGGCCGGCGTGCGCTCATAGACGACCTGGCCGCGAACCATCGTGAGTTCCGGGAAGACGCCTTGCCGACCTGCAAACGGCGTCCACCCGCATTTGCTGTGCGTGTCGTCGCCGCGGATCGCTCGGGGGTCGTCAGGGTCGACGAGCACGAGGTCGGCGTCGTAGCCGGGGGCGATCCGCCCCTTCGATTCCAGATCGAAGATCTCGGCCGGGTTGTGAGCCACGAGATCGACGACGCGCTCGTAGGTGAACTCTCCTTGGCGAGCCGATTCCAACAGCAGCGGCAGCATCGTCTCGACGCCGGGGACGCCGCTGGGGGCCTCCCACAGGCCAGCATCCTTCTCCTCGCGTGTGTGCGGCGCGTGATCGGTTGCAACGATGTCGACGGTGCCGTCGGCGACGCGTTCAAAGACGGCCTGGCGGCGATCCTCGCTCCGGAGCGGCGGGTTCATGCGGCCGTGGGTGCCGAGCTCGTCGAGATCCGCACGGGAGAGATAGAGATGATGTGGACAGACCTCACAGGTCGCGCCGCCGTCGACGGCGGCATCGATCCCCTCCGGCGTCGACGTATGGGCGATGTGGAGATCTGCACCCGTTTCCTGGCCGACATCGGTCGCATAGTCGACAGCCGCCGCCTCAGCCTCGGCTGTGCGGTAGGTGCTCCAGAGGTCGGCGTTGGCCGCCCGGCCCGGCCCGCCGGCGTCGGCGTCGCGGGCGGCAGTGTGGAAGAGGGTTTCGTCCTCGGCGTGGACGGTGACCGTTACCCCCTCGTCGACGGCGCGGTCGACGGCGTCGGCAAAATCATCGGGAGCGACACCCATGTCGCCGGTCGAATCCGCGAGGAAGACTTCACCGAGCGCGCAGAGTGGGCGGTCGAACAGCGAGTCAGGCTCCCAGTCGCCGGTGACGCCGCCGTTGATCCCATAATCGATACAGGCCTGCTCGGCGGCTGCAGCCTTAGTGTCGAAGCTCTCGCCGGTCGTCGTCGGTGGCGACGTGTTCGGCATGTCGATGACGGTGGTCACGCCACCAGCAGCCGCACTCCGGGTGCCGGTTGTCCACGTTTCCTTGTGTGCGTATCCAGGTTCGCGGAAGTGAACGTGGGCGTCGATTGCGCCCGGCAAAAGCAGGTTGCCGGCGGCGTCGATCACCGACTCGTCGGGAGCTGGATCAAGCTCAGGCTCGACCGCAGCGATCTGTTCGCCGTCGATGCGGCAGTCGACGGTGCGACCATCGACGAGTTCGGCGTTCGTGAGGAGCATGCTGTGGGCTGTGGGTGGCAGGCTCCTAAGTGTCGCGGATGGCGCGGTCGCAATACGGCCGCAGCCGGTAGGGATTTGTGTGCGGAGCCACTCGTTTGGTATACTGTGACACGACACGACGCACGGGCGACCGGCAGGCCGCCAGCCGGGACGGCGATTCGTGGGCGAACCCCCCGGGTAGCAACACACTTATCCGCCGACCGGACTGACGAGTTGGTAATTACTGAGAGACAATCATGAACGAAGTGCAACTTGAAGTGGCGAAGGCGTACCCGAACGATTCGGGTCGCGGGATCGCCCGTCTTGACCCCGATACACTGCTGCATCTCAAGCTCTCGCCGGGTGACATCATCGAGATCGAGGGCGCGGAAACGAGCGCCGCGAAGGTCTGGCGCGCCGACCGCCAAGACTGGAACACCGACACCGTCCGCATCGACGGCTTTACGCGGCAGAACGCGGATGTCGGCATCGGTGAACGCGTCTCGATCCGCAAGGCCGAGGCCGAAAAGGCCGAAAAGCTCGTCCTCGCTCCGCCCGAGGAGGCCAGCGTCCAGTTCGGCAGCGACGCCGCTGGGATGGTTAAACGACAGATCTTGAAGCGGCCGGTTGTCGAACGCGACATCGTCCCGGTGATGTCCTCAACGAACCACCCCTTTATGCGCTCGCCAGGACAGGCGATCCCGCTGATCGCCGTCGAAACCGAGCCCGAGGGCGTCTGTCTCATCACCGAGGATACCGACGTGGAACTTCGCGAGGAACCCATCTCGGGCTTCGAGAAGACCGGCGGCGGGATCACCTACGAGGATATCGGCGGCCTCGAAAACGAGATCCAGCGCGTCCGCGAGATGGTCGAGTTGCCGATGAAACACCCCCAGATCTTCAAGAAACTCGGTATTGAGCCGCCACAGGGGGTGTTGCTGCACGGTCCGCCGGGTACCGGCAAGACACTGCTTGCAAAGGCCGTCGCCAACGAAACGTCGGCCAGTTTCTTCTCTATCGCCGGCCCGGAGATCATCTCGAAATACTACGGGGAAAGCGAGCAGCAACTCAGGGAGATCTTCGAAGACGCCAAAGACGAGTCGCCATCGATCATCTTCATCGACGAACTCGACTCCATCGCGCCGAAACGCGAGGACGTGACCGGCGAGGTCGAACGGCGTGTTGTCGCCCAACTGTTGACGATGATGGACGGCCTCGAAGCTCGCGGCCAGGTCGTCGTCATCGCCGCGACCAACCGTGTCGACAGCGTCGATCCCGCGTTGCGTCGGCCGGGGCGGTTTGATCGAGAGATCGAGATCGGCGTCCCCGACGAAGTTGGCCGCAAGGAGATCCTCCAGATCCACACCCGTGGGATGCCGCTGTCTGACGATGTGTCGCTGGGCCACCTTGCTGGCGAAACGCATGGCTTCGTCGGTGCCGACATCCAGAGTCTGACCAAGGAGGCGGCGATGAAGGCACTCCGGCGGTACCTCCCGGAGATCGATCTCGACGAGGAGGATATCCCGCCAAGTTTGATCGATCGGATGATCGTCAAACGCGAGGACTTCCGGGGCGCACTCAACGAGGTCGAACCCTCGGCGATGCGGGAGGTGCTCGTCGAGTTACCCAAGATCACCTGGGACGATGTCGGCGGGCTCGAATCACCACAACAACAGGTCAAAGAGGCCGTTGAGTGGCCGCTGACAAGCCCTGAAAAGTTCGAACGGATGGGCGTTGAGGCGCCGAAAGGCATCCTGTTGTACGGCCCACCCGGGACTGGCAAGACGTTGATGGCGAAGGCTGTCGCCAGCGAGACCAACGCCAACTTCATCTCGGTGCGGGGGCCACAGCTGCTCTCGAAGTGGGTCGGGGAATCCGAGAAGGCGATCCGCCAGACGTTCCGGAAGGCCCGGCAGGTCAACCCGACGATCATCTTCTTCGATGAGCTCGACAGCCTTGCGCCCGCACGCGGCCAAGACATGGGCAACAACGTCTCGGAACGGGTTGTCAACCAACTGTTGACCGAACTCGACGGGCTCGAAGAGATGGGCGATGTGATGGTCATCGGCGCGACCAACCGCCCGGATATGATCGACCCCGCCTTACTCCGCTCGGGGCGGTTCGATCGCTTGGTGAAGATCGGCCAACCCGACGAGGAAGGCCGCGAGCAGATCCTCAAGATCCATACCGACGACACACCACTGTCGCCCGATGTCAGCCTCCGTGAGATCGCTGAGATCACCGACGGCTACGTCGGCTCGGATCTGGAGTCGATCGCCCGCGAGAGCGCGATCGAAGCCCTTCGGGACGACGACGACGCGACGGAAGTCGAGATGCAGCACTTCCGGCAGGCGCTTGAATCGGTGCGCCCGACCGTCACCGACGAGATCGAGGCCTACTACGAGGATGTCGAAGAGCAGTTCCGCGGCGGCGGCGACCAACTCGGCGACCGTCGGGGCGGCCGCGTCGGCTTCCAGTAAAGCTGGGCGTCGACACCGCTGTCTTTTGAGCAGCTCACATCGATTTTCGAACCGGGGAGCTACCGAATCAGCAACAGCGGCTGTCGATCGAGCACGCACCGGTGGAACCGACGCCGCGGTGGTGGGCCGGTTCGTTACGCCAACAGGGCGTCGAGCACCGGCTGATAGAGGAACGGGAGTGCGTAGTAAGCGGCGTACACCAACACGAGCAGTGAGATCGCAAAGCCCGCTTTCGGGCGTTCGAACGTCATATCGTTGCGGGCTTCGACCGCTCTGGACTCGTACTCGAAGAAGTCGGTGATGAACACGCCGATCACCGGCAGCATGAGGATCATACCGCTGGTCGGTCGGTACACGGTAAACAGCAGCCCGAGGATGACAAGCCCGGTGGTGGTGAACACGTGTGGCGGATAGCGGCTGAGCCCGTCGTCGTCGCCGGTTTGCTCAACCTGTTGTTTCTGCGTGCGGTGGCTCATCAGTCGGGTGACGATGTTGCCGACCGCAAGGGTGAGGATGGCAATCGGGAGCATCGGCCCGACCGTCTCGATCCAGCCGAGGGGAACGAGAAACTGTAGTGGGTACATACCTAGTCCTGTGGCGACGACTCATTAGAGTTTTTCCAATTGCGCCCGCGCTCACCGAGCCGGCGACGGTCAACAACGGTGATCGATCCCGCAACCGAGACGGAAACCGTGAGGTCGGCACCGCCACTGGCGACCGCTCGGCCGTCGGCGAGGACGCTCACAGCGTCGTCGCGCTCAACCCGGAGCGTCAGCGGCGGGCTGACAACCCACTGATCGGCCGTCATCGCAAACGGGGCGATGGGAACGACCGCGAGGCCGGTGTCGGGTGCGAGCCGCGGCCCGCCGGCAGCCCGGCTGTAGGTGGCCGTTCCCAGCGGCGTGGCGACGACGACGCCGTCGGCGCGAAACGTCGTCAGCGTCGTCTCCTCGGTCACCGCTCGGTACTCCGAGATCCGGGCTGGATCGGTCGTCACGATCGCACAGTCCCGAACAGCACGCGTCGCCGTGTCACCAGCCTGTACTGACAGCACCCGGCGGGTGATCGTTGGCACTGTCGTCGCCGCGTGGGCCGCGAGGTGTGCAAGCAGGGTCGAGCGATCGGTTGGCGTGTCATCGCTGTCGCTCGCTGGCAGCAAGAGCAACGGTCGATCAGGCTCGTTGTCGACAGCCGCTCGGAGGGCAGCGTCGTCGACGGCGAGGAGCACGTCGGCGGCCGCCGGATCGACAAGGCTGAGTTCGTCGATCGCCGCGACCGTCTCGCGCAACTGCGTGGCCACCGCATCGGCCGGTGTCTGGGCGACGGCAACGTTCATCGAGATCGCTCCCACGCTACGTGCCGCATGCTCGGAGGCTGCGGCCGCACCGACAAAAGTCCCGCGTCGGCGAAGCCATCGCGTGCCATCAGGCGGCCACGAACTCGTAGGCGTAGACGTGGTTGAGCAACAGATAGGTGATGACGCCTAACGCCAGCGAGAGAATCCACGTCCCGGCAGCGACACGACCGACAGTGCGGTGGGGTGTCTGCGTGCGAAGCTCCTCAGGCGTATGCGTCAGTCCGAGCACGACAGCGTACAAGACGAGTGGCATCGCCAGAATCGACAGCAGGATGTGGATTGCCAGCATAAGCAGGTAGGCCGGATACACCCACTCCCACAGCGGCACCCAACTGTAGGCCGAGTCAAGCACGAACTCTTTGGTGCCGCCGCCGGCGACTTTCGGGAGGTACATACTCAAAAACAGGAGGATGAGGACGAACGCCGAAAGCATCGCGTGGGCATGTTTACTCACCTCGTCGTTGCGGATCCAGTACCAGCCGGCGGCCAGCGACGTGACCGCAAACGTGTTGACGACGGCAATCGCGTGGGCCAGCAGATTGACCTGTCCAAGGCTCAGTTCCGGAAAGAGGGCCTGTACCGAGGGCACCGCGAACACGCCGACGACTGCCGCGTAGCCGACCACGGCCAAGAGCAGTGTCGTCGCCCGCGGGTGGTCACGAGCCCAGCCGCCGACCATCGGAGTCTCCATACCCCGACTTGGGACGTGTCGGTAATGCGGGTTTCGACTCACTGCGAGCAGCGGCACAGCAGCCGCGCGGTACGAGCAGCGGCGAACAGCGATGCGGTGACGGTCTTACTCGCGGTCGATGACACCGGTCACGGTCGCCGTCTCGACGGCCGCATCGAGGTCGACACCGTTGCCGAGGATCGTGTACCGATCCCGGATTTCGTGAGCCGTCGTCAGCGCCTCCAGCACCTCATCGTCACTGACCCCGAGTTCGTCGGCTGTCGTCGGCGCGTCGATGCTGTCGAGGGCCTGTCGGATCGCCCGCCAGCGGCCGCCGTCGCCGCTATGGAGGTATTCGGTCAAAATCGAGCCGACGCCGACCTGGTGGCCATGCAAGGCTTTGTTCGGCGCGATGCGGTCGAGTTGGTGGGAAAACAGGTGTTCCGCGCCCGAAGCGGGACGGGAGGAGCCTGCGATCGACATGGCGACGCCGGAGGAGACGAGCGCCTTGACGACGATCCACGCGGACTCTTCGAGATTTGGGCGGATCGAAGCGGCATTGTCGACCAACATCTCGGCGGTCATCTCCGAGAGCGCGGCGGCGTACTCGGAGTATTCGACGTTTTTGAGTCGGTGGGCGAGCCGCCAGTCCTGGACGGCGGTGTAGTTCGAGATGATATCGGCACAGCCGGCGGTCGTCAACTCCCACGGCGCGCGGGCGATGACTTCCGTGTCGGCGACGACCGCCAACGGCGGGTCGGCGGCGATCGAGTGGCGGCTGTCGCCCTCCGGGATCGACGAGCGGCCGGAGACGATGCCGTCGTGGCTGGCGGCGGTCGGTACCGAGACGAAGCCGCGGTCGATCTCGTCTGCGGCCATCTTGGCGATGTCGATTGGTTTGCCACCCCCAAGCGCGATCAGATAGCCGGCGTCGATATCGCGGGCGATCTCGGTGACACGCTCGATAGAGTCGAAGCTAGCTGACTCGATTGTCACCGTCGTCGGGTCGTCGAGTTGGGCGCGGAGCCGGTCGCCCGCGAGCTCGTTCGGCGTTGGGCTGGTGACGACAAGCGGGTCGCCGTGGAGGTGGAGTTCGGCGACCGCTTGACCAAGCTCCTCGATGACGCCGTGGCCGACGACCACATTCCGTGGGAGCTTGATCCAGGTCGATTTGTCGAACATACTCGCCAATCGACGGCCCAGCATGAAACCATTTGGTGTCGCTACGGCCCCAGCTTATTACCTCGCCGGGAGTGAACCCTTGACAATGAGTAGCGAGCCGACCGGCACCAACATCGAGGGCGAGGCACCCGACGCCGAGCCGGTCGTCGAGACCGACGAGGCGACGATCACCGAAGACGCCGAACTCGAACGGACGCTTGGGCTCTCCGGTGGGTTGGCTATCGGCATCGGGACGATGATCGGCGCGGGCATCTTCGTCTTTCCGGGGCTGGCCGGCGCAGAAGTCGGGACGGCGGCTGCAGCCTCCTTCGGCGTCGGCGGGATCATCGCCTTACTGGTCGCGCTGCCGACCTCAGAGCTGGCAACGGCGATGCCGAAAAGCGGCGGCGGCTACTATTTCATCTCTCGTGGGCTGGGAACGCTTGCGGGGACAATCATCGGCCTCTCATTGTGGATCGGTCTCGTATTTGCGACCGCGTTCTATCTGGTCGGGCTGGGGTTTTACGCACTGGATGGGCTTGCCCTGGTCGGGATTACCGTCGGCGCGAGTCCGGGGATCATCGTCTCCACGATCGCCGTCATCGCCGGGATCGGATTTACCGTGTTGAACGTGACCGGCACCGAAAACGCGGCCAAACTCCAAAACGGGATCGTCGCACTGTTGTTGTCGATGCTGGTCGCGTTTCTCGCCTTCGGGATGGCCGACGCCCTCGGACTCGTCGATGCCGGCACGCCACCCGGCGAGGCGCGAAACGTCTGGGCGGTCGGCCCGATCATGTCGGTGGCCGCCCTCGTGTTCACCTCGTATCTCGGCTTCGCACAGGTCGCCACCGTCGCCGGCGAGATGAAATCCCCTGGGCGGAACCTCCCGCTTGCGATGCTTGGCTCGGTGCTGATCGTCACCGCGATGTATGTCATAACGATCTTCGTGGCGACGAGTGTCTTCACACAGGACGCCCTGGCCGCCGCCGGCGAGACCGCGATGGTCGAGATCGGTCGCGCGCTGCTCGGGACGCCAGGCGCGCTCGTGATCATCATCGGCGGGCTGTTGGCGACGATGTCGTCGGCCAACGCCTCGATCCTCAGCACCTCGCGAGCCATCTACGGCGTCTCGAAGGACGCCTTGCTTCCGGGGTGGGCGAGTCGAATCAACCTGAAATATGGAACCCCACACGTCGCCCTTGGACTGGCCGGCGGCCCGGTGATCGTCCTGGCGGCGACCCGGCAGGTGCAACTGCTCGCCGAGGTCGCCTCCTTCCTGCATCTGATCATGTACGGGTTGATGTGTGTCGCGCTGATCGCCATCCGCCGCGACAGGCCCGAGTGGTACGATCCCGACTTCGTCGTTCCGGGTGGGCCGGTGATCCCGGCGGTCGGCGCGGTGGCGAGTTTCGGCCTGATCGCGTTCATGGATCCGCTGTCGATCGGCGTTGGTCTTGGCGTCATCGCGGCGACCGCCGGGTGGTACTTCTATTACGCCCGCGACATACGTCTCAAGGGAGCCCTCTAATGAGCCGCGTCCTCGTCCCCGTCGAAGTCTTGGCGGGTAAGACGGTTGCACCGGGGCTGATGACCCTGCTGGGAACGGTCGATGTGACCGTCCTCGGCTATCACGTCCTGCCCGAACAGACGCCGCCGGATCAGGCGCGCCACCAGTATGAGGAACGCGCGACCGCCGCGCTGGAAGACCTCAGCGAAGAGTTCCGGGCGGCCGGTGGCGCGGCCGACCACCGGCTCGTGTTCACCCACGACCGCGAACAGACAGTCACCCGAATCGCCGATGAGATCACCGCCAACGCGTTTGCGATCTCCGGGATGACCGGCGATGTCGACACCATCCTTGTCTCGCTGTCGGGCGACGTGGCTGTCGACCGGATCACCGCGTTCGTGACGGAACTGATCGGCGACCGCGAGATCGCCGTGACGCTGTTGCTCGCAAGCGGCGCTGAGGCGGCGGTCGACGATCGCTTAGAAACTGCTGCGACCCAGCTTCGCGAGGCCGGGATCGACACAAACACGTCGACTGCAGCCGGCTCGCCGTTCGATTCGCTGATGGATGCGGCACCAACCCACGACGCGATTGTGATCGGCGAGGCAGCCCCCTCGCTGCGGTCGCTCGTTTTCGGTGATGAAGCCGAGCGCGTGGCCGCGTCCTCTGTCGGCCCGGTGTTGGTCGTCCGCCGAGAGGAAGAGAAGGCTGAAGCTACCGATTCAGAGCAGTAATGCACTTCCAGTATCGAAGTCGAGGAGACCGAGGGCAAGAACGGAGCGACGCGCCGAAATCGAGTCAGATATATTGAACCGAACGTCGTACCTGCCCACTGTGAACGTCGAATTCGAATGCATTGTCTGTGGCGAAACAGCAGTCGCATCGGTTGACGACGATGAGGTACCGGACGACGATGAGCCGATGGAGACGCTCCACGACTGTCCAAACTGTGGGATCGAAACGATCTGGGTCGAAGCCTAACGCACCACGCCACGTGTCGCCCTGCTGGTATCGCGGTGGCAACCGCTCACAGCTCAGGCTACAGCCTCATCAACCGGCTCAACCCGAATCGACCGCGCAACGGATTCAGGAAGGCTCTGTTCGTCGCCGCTGGCGGTTTCGACGGTAATCATCCCGAACGGCGCGATATCGGTGAGTTCGAGCTCCGTCCCCGGCGTGATGCCGGCCGCTTCGAGATAGGTCAACTCTTCCTCGTCGCGGTCGCTAACGCGGCTGACGACGACGTGGTCGCCGGTCTCAAACTCGGTGAGTCGGACGGCATCGTCGCCTTCGATCGGGTCGAGTTCGACACCCGGAATCGGATCGCCGTGGGGGTCGACAGTCGGGTTATCGAGGGCCTCGGCGACGCGGCGTTCAAACTCCTCAGAGATGTGGTGTTCTAAGGCGTCGGCCTCCTCGTGTACCTCGTGCCAGTCGTAATCGAGGTGTTCGGTGAGATACGTTTCCAGCAGGCGATGGTGGCGAATCACCTCTAAGGCGACAGTTTCGCCCTCCGCGGTCAACTCGACGCCCTTGTACTTCTCGTGGTCGATAAGGTCGTTTTCGGCCAGCGAACTCACCATGCTGGTGACCGTCGGCGGGGTCTTCTCAAGATACTCCGCGATTTCGGAGGTCGACACCGGCGGCCCGCCCTCGGTCTGAAGGACGTAAATCGCTTTCAGGTAGTCCTCCATGGTGTCGCTGAACATACAGGGGCTAGCGGTGTCGAGGGCAAATAGCTACCGGGAAGCAGCGACGACCGCGGGCTATCCACCGGGGCCCATCAGATGACTGCGGAGAATATCCGGCGTCTTGGTGCCGGATTCGGTGTTGAGCAACACCACCGTCTCGTCGCCATCGAAGCCGCCATCGTCGGCGTACCGCCACGCGCCAGCCGGGGCCGCGCCGCCGGCCGCGCCCATCTCGATGACCTCGTTGCTGGCGACGGCGACCGCCGATTCGAGGATCTCATCGTCGTCAACGGTGACGGCCGCCCCGTTGAGTCGCTCCAAGGCAGCGACAGCCTGCTCACCGCCGGCCGGATCAGGCACCTCCAGTTCGCCGACGATCGTATCCGGGACAGCCCACGGCTCGGGTGCGCTCGCGCCGCTGTCGACCGCGGTGGCGATCGGTGCACACCCCGTCGGCTGTACCGCCACCAAGGTTGGCGTCTCGTCAGCAACGCCAATCGTGACCAACTCCTCAAAGCCAGCGGCAACGCCAACGACCACCTCGCCGGTGCTTGCCGGGACGAAAACGACATCCGGAACCGCGCCGAGATCCGCATACAGCTCGAAGGCCAGGGTCTTCGCGCCCTCCTGTCGGTACGGCGTGGTGAACTCCTGTAGCGAGTAGTAGTCGCCAGCCAACTGCTCGTCGACAGCGTCGGCGGCATCCGAATACCGCCCACCGACGACCTGCATCTCCCCGCCGTGGACGTTGATCATCGCCTTGTTCGAAAACGCTGACCGCGAGGGAACAAACGCGTAGCTCCGGACGCCGAGGCGACCCAGATACGCCGCTGCCGACTGCCCACTGTTGCCGGTTGTCGCCAGTGCGGCCGGTTCGACAGCCTCGGGAGCTGCTCTGGCTGCGATCGCGGTCGTCGCGATACTCATGCCGCGATCATAGATCGTTCCTGTTGGATTCCGGCTCTCGTCTTTGATGTAGACGCTGTCGACGCTGAGTTCGTCGGCCAGCCGATCGGCGGCGACCAGCGGTGTCGCCCCCTCGCCGGCGGTGACGGCGTCGGCGGCGTCGAACGGCAACAAGGCGTCATACTGCCACTGTCCGCGTGCGGACTGGCCACCGGTGGCCGCGTCAGCGTCGCGGGGAGGTGCGCCGCGGTCGAACAGCGCGGCATCATCAACCGCGTCGTAGTCGTAGGCGACGGTGCAGGCAGTGCCACAGGTCGGACAGCCCTGATCGGCATCGAGCGGGTGGATCGTCTCGCAGTCCGGACACCGTAGGCCCTGAACAGCCCCCGTTGGTTCCATACACGGCGTTGGGTACCGACGCCCTAAGCCCTTCCCGTCGCTCGGGGAGCTACGAGTGACCTGATGGCAAGCTATTATGTGTGCAGCAGCGTAGCCTACAGCGATGGGTTCCCCGCTGTCCCGGCGGCAGACACTCGGGTTGACCGCAACCGCCATCGCCGGCGGTACAGCCGGCTGTCTCGGCGGCGACCCACCCGAGGGAACGATCGATTACTCAGTGCTGGACGCCATCGACTGGGCGAATGCTCCGCCAACAAAGGAGACAACCGCGGGCACCCAAAAGCCGGTGTTCCGGGAGTATCTGGCTGACGGCGATCCAGACACCGTGTTGATCCTGTATCATAACGCGACCCTCGATAGCCGGATGCTCACTCCGCTGGCCACGGCGATTGCCGAGACAGGAGTTGCCCACGTCATCACCCCCGACATTCGGGGCCACGGGCCCAACCCGATTCGCCGTGGTGACAGCGAGTATGTGGGGCAACTCAGCGACGATCTTGAAGCGGTTATCGCCACCGCAAACAGCCTCCAGCGGCCGACGCCACTCGATGAGTTCGACACGGTCATCATCGGCGGCCACGGTGCCGGCGGCGGGTTTGCGGCCCGAATCGGCGCGGATCCACTCGGCGACAGCCTCGCCGACGCCTATCTGTTTTTGGCACCGCATCTCGGGCGACTGCTCACTCCGACGAGCCGACGCGCCTTCGGCGGCTGGCAGCAGTTCAACGTCCAATCGGCCCTGGTAGCTGGGCTGTTCAACGGCCTCGGTGTTGGCCTCTACAATGACACCGAGGTCGTCAGCTACGAGATGCCGGAGAGCGCCCGCTATGGAGCTGAGACGCGCTCTTACACGTTCCGGCTGGCCACCGATCTGGTGCCGGATGAGCATACCGTCGTCACCGAGATCGAACAGCCGACGCTCACGCTTGTCGGCAGCGACGACGAGGCCGTGATCCCGTCGGCCTACGAGTCGTTGCTGGCTGACACCGAGGGGAGTCAGGTATCGATTCTCGACGGCCTCTCGCATCTCGAACTGATGGCCCACCCGAAAACGCTTGAGGCAACGATCGCGTGGATTGAGTCACTCGGTGGGTAGGCCGACACCGCTACAGTCTGATAGGAGTCCGGGTGCTTCTTTGCCCCCGCCATCCCATATAACAGTATGAGTCGTTCTGTTGTCGTTATCGGCGGCGGACTCGCGGGGTTGGTCGCCACCCGCCATCTCGCGGCTGGTGGCGCGGATGTCACGCTGTATGAGGCCGACGAGACGGTGGGGGGCCGCGTCACCACCCACACCGAACGCGGCTATACGTTGGATCGCGGCTTTCAGGTGCTGTTTACCGCCTATCCGGCGGTACAGCGGGAGCTCGATCTTGCTGCCCTCGACCTCCGGCGGTTTTCGCCGGGCGCCACGATCGCCCGGCCCGGCGGTCGGTCGGTGTTGGCCGACCCACTGGGTGATCCGAGTGCTGCCCTTGCCAGTCTGCTTACTGATGAGGTCACCACAACCGACAAACTGCGAACGCTCGCGCTCCGACAGGATCTTTCGACACGGGCCTACGACGATCTGCTCCAGCGACCCGACGCATCGATCCGCGAGTGGCTTCGTGAATGGGGCTTCTCCGAGCAGTACAGCAGTAACTTCATCGCGCCGTTCTACGGTGGGATCACGCTGGATCGATCGCTGTCGACCTCCAAGCGCGTCTTCGAGTACACGTTCAAGGCCCTCAGCGACGGCGACAGCGCGGTGCCGGCCGAGGGGATGGCCGCAATCCCGCGGCAACTCGCCGCGGCCGCCGCCGACGCCGGGGCAACAATCCAGACCGGCGAGGCTGTCACAGAACTCACACAGAAACGCCGGCATGCGGTCGTTGTCACCGACAACGATCGCCGCGCGGTCGACGCCGTCGTCGTGGCAACCGGCGCGCGACAGGCGGCGCGGCTCACCGACTGTGCTGCGATCCCGACCGATGGCGTCGGCTGTGTCACCCAACACTATCGGCTCCCAGCGGCTGACGGTCTCGACACCGGGCGGCGACTGCTGTTGAACGCCGGCGACAGCGCGCCGAATACGGTTGTGCCGATGTCGACGGTCGCCCCCGAGTACGCGCCCGACGACGGGGTGCTGCTGAATGCGACGTTCCTCGGCGACGACGTCGTCGACACCGACAGCCAGCAACTCGCTGCCAAGACCCGCGAGACGCTGTCGGCGTGGTACCCCGACCGGCAGTTCGACGGCCTCGACCCCCTTCGAACCGATCGGATTCCGTTTGCGCAGTTCGCCCAACCGCCCGGGATTCACGAGTCGCTGCCAGATGTACGTGATGGCGGACGACGCACCTATCTGGCCGGTGAGTACACCGAGTGGTCGTCGATTCAGGGCGCGATGGAAAGCGGTCGCAAAGCCGCCCGTGCGGTGTTAAAGGATCGCTGAGACGGGGTCACAACAACCGCTGTAACTGCTGGAGTGGCGGAAACCACAGCGTGTCGTCATCTTCGTCATCCCAGACCACCGGCTGTAGCGGGGCCAGCGTTGACACCAGCGGCGACGGCAGATCGGCTGCTCGTCGGTCGCTGATATCGACGCCGCCAGCGAGGGTGGTAAACGCTGGGAGCACCAGTAATTCGCCGCCGCGGTAAGCGTCTTTGCCAAACAGATAGCAGGGGCGTTTCACCCCCTCGATCGTGATCGCCGGATGGGCATGGCCGATCACGTAGCGATGCCCACGTTCCTCGGGCGGGGCGTGGCCATGGCAAACAACCGTGCCGTCATCGAGTGTGACCGCGTCAGCAACCGAGCCCGGCCAGCAGTCGGCCAGCCGGCTATCGTGGTTGCCGACAACAGCGAGCGCGTCGACATCGGCGTCGGCACAGTCGGCCCACAGCCCTTCGATGGCGTCGGCAGCAGTCCGTGGCAGCCGATCGAAGCTGTGGAGGAGATCGCCAGCAAAGACGATCGTCGCCGGCGCGAAGCGATCCAGCAGTGTGCGAACGCGCTGGCGGATCGACTCGCCAGCGTCGATCGGAGCCGCAACACGGGAGGCGTCGCCCCGGCCAACATGGAGATCAGCGAGCACCACCGCGTCGGCGGCGTCGAGGTACACCGCCCGGTCGGCGAACCTCAGCGTCTCAGCAGCCGGTGGGCGGACAGCCATACCGACGTGTTGGCGTCGACGGACAAAACCCTCCGGTCGGCGATCCCGTCGGGCTTTTTACCGTGCCACCGAAAGCAACGGGTATGAGCGATGCCCTCGCGGACAAGCGAACGGCCACGCGGTTTCGCGTGCTGGTGGAGATCGCTGACCGCCAGCCGGCGGTGAGCCAAGGCGAGATCGCCGACTCGGTTGGCGTCACCAGCCAAGCTGTCTCCGAGTACATCCGCGAGCTCGTCGACGACGGCCTCGTCCGCAAGGAGGGGCGCTCCCGGTATGCCGTCACCAAGGAGGGCGTCGACTGGCTGTTTCAGGAGGCCAGATCCCTCCAGCGGTTCGCCAACCACGTCACCGACGACGTGTTGGGCAGCGTCCAGGAGGATACAGCGATCGCCACCGACGCGATCGAAGCCGGCCAGCAGGTCACTCTCTCACTGGAAGACGGGTTGCTGCATGCGACCCCCGGCGACGAGGGGCCGGCAACCGGGGTCGCCACGACCGATGCCAACGCCGGCACCGACGTGAGCGTCACCTCATTTGAGGGGATCATCGAGATGACAACCGGCACGGTCACTGTCGCACAGGTGCCGCCGGCTCGTGATGGCGGCAGCCGCGAGGCCGATATCGACGCGTTGGCCGACCACTGTGAGACCGCCGATCAGTGTCTGGCAGCCGATGTCGAAGGCGTCGTCTCACTCCGGGAGGCGGGCTACGAGCCAGCGGTGACGGTTGCTGCCGGCGAGGTCGCTGCCGCGGCGGCCGCCGTCGGGATGGCTGTCGTCGTCGCCGCCTCAACCGACACAGTTGGTCGTGTCACCGACGCACTCCGCGATGGCGACACGGATTATGACGTCACAACGCTGTAAGCGCACGCTATCGCCGCGCCCGCTCAGGCGGTGCCCTCGGCGTGATCTTTCGCGGTCGCATAGGCTTCCTGGAGCTGTTTGAACTCCTCGCTGCTGCCGCCGCGATCGGGGTGGGTCTCTTTGGCTCGCGAGCGGTAGGCATCGCGAACCTCGGTGGCGGTGGCGTCAGGCGAAATCCCCAGCTGCTCGTAGGCACGATCCACCGGGTCGTTGCTGGTCGGTGGGGGACGGACATCATCCGGGATCTCAAAGGGCAGTCGGCGGCCGAGGTTGGCCGCGGGCATCTCAGCCTCACACAGAATGACGTGGGTTGTGGTCTCCTCAAGTCCAAAGAGGACGCGTGGATCAAAGGTAAGCCCGACATCTCGATCCGGCAGATAGAACTCCAGGCTGTGGCCGGCACGGTCGTGGCCTTCAAGATACGGTTCGTCGATCGCCGTCAGATACTCTCGGAATTCGGCACGCCGCCGCTCCGTGCCACTGGTGTACTGGGTGCGGTCGTGGTGGCCGTGATCTGTGGCAGGAAACAGTCGATCGCCAACATAGAAGAGGGCAGCGACGATCGCGGAGGCAACCAGTCCCAAGAGGAGCCCAAAGACGACCCACGCCGGCAGCGTGGCCTGCAGCACGGATAACACACCTGTCGTTTGCGCTCCAGAATAAAGAACGTCTCGCCCCTGTCGCTCAGATCACGCCTTCGTCTTTCAGGCCCGCGATCGCGTCGTCCACGAGTGACTCAACATCCTCGTAGGGAAACTCTTGGTGGCCGCTGAGCTCCGAGGCAAGTTCCATTGCGGTAAGCGTTCGTTCTCCGGCGGTGAACGTTGTCCCCGGGCCGTTGGGGAGTGCGGGAACCAGATCCATCTGGCCGGTGATCGGGTAGTCGGCCCCGGCGAAGGCCTCGGTGAACTGCTCGCGGAGTTCGGCTTCAACTGATGACATGGGCGAATGTGTCGGGATCGGCAGTAAAAGCGTTCCGAAACGGGTGACACGCGGGGAGACGCACCAGTGGGTGGGCGGCTGCGAACCAACATATTCACTACACCCGATCACGAAGGGCGAGATATGAGCGACAACGACGCGGTCTCGCGGCGGGGGCTGCTTCGAACAGCGGCCGGCGGCGTCGCCGCGGCGGGAGCCGCAACGGCCACGGCAGGTACCGCGGCTGGGCAGTCGGAGATGGCTGATTTCGGGAGCCACCTACAGGGCGTCGACGGCGGCACCGAAGATCTTCGTGGAAACGATGAAGTTACTGTCCAGGTCGGTGCCAGCGGCAACGGCGGCAATCTCGCCTTCAGCCCAGCCGGCATCTGGATCGACCCAGGAACGACCGTCATCTGGGAGTGGACCGGCGAAGGCGGCGGCCACAACGTCGAGACCGTTGAGGGGCCAGCCGAGCTTGGAAGCGAGACGGTGAGCGAGGCCGGCTTCACCTACGAGTTCACCTTCACCGAGGAACACGCCGGTATCACCAAGTATCAGTGTGTCCCCCACTCCTCGCTTGGGATGCTCGGAGCGGTCGCTGTCGGCGGCGACGTGCCGACAGTTGAGACCGGCGGCGGTGGCGGCGGTGGCGGCGCGCCACAGATCCCGGATACAGCCAAAACACTCGGGTTGGCAACGTTTGTGGCGATGGTCTCGACGCTCTCGTTTGCCTTCTTCTTCCTCAAATACGGCGGCGACTACGAGGACGCGGCCTGATCACAACAGGCCGTAGTTGTCGATCGCCTGCCGGTAACAGGTGAGATACCGCTCGACGATATTGCTGTAATCGTAGCGTTCGTACGCTGGATCGATGGTTCGGTGTTCAAGCGCGCTTGCGGCGACGATCTCATCAGCAAACTCCTGTGGCGTCGAGACGAGTTCACCGCGAGTCTCGGCAAGCCGGGATTTCTCCTCAATCAGCTCGTGGGCCGCTGAATCGGTCTGATACTCCGCGATGCCGACACAGCCACAGGCTAATCCCCACAGCAGGTTCGTCGCAAACGGCTCTTGTTCGGCGGTCTGGGCGAAAACGTGGGCCCCTTTCAACACAGCAACGCGCTGTTCGTCGCCCAACTCGCCGAGAAATGAAACCCGATCGCGGATGCGGAGGTCGCGGGCTGTCCGCTCGATATCCGACGCCGCGTCCCCGTTGCCGATGATCGCCGCCGACCAGTCACGGTCGCGGAGCTCGGCCAACGCGAGCAGAAACGTCTCGGCGTTGGCATGTGAGTCCAGCTGGCGACTGTAGACCAGATCAAACTCGTCGTTGACGGGCGCGGATTCGATCAACGAGAAGTCCAATCCCTCAGGGATGATGCTGACCGCCGACTCGGCGGCCCCGTACTCACGGACGACCGTTTCAACCGTTTGGGAGGGGGCGATGAGCCGGTCGGCGTTGCTGGCGACGCTCCGGCAGTCGCTGTCGCTGTCGTCGTCACCGATCGCCCACCAGTCGACAACCAACGGCACCCGCAGTAGTCGGCACACTGCTTTGGCGGCGCGGGCGTGTCGAGCCGGCGTGTTCGGCATGTGGACGACATCCGGGTCGACCCGTCGAATGGCCAACGGGAGTTTGGCGACAAAGCGGTTCGTCGAGAACTCGCCGTCGACCGCGCGGTAGGAAATACCGTCCTGCTCGAAGGTTGGGTGATCGCCGTCCCACCAGCGGCTACAAAGCACCACAACCTCGTGGTCAGTGTGGCTGAGCAGGCGAATCAGTCGCGTTCGTCGGCGAATCGCAGGGGTGTCGCGGGTGTGGTGGGTATGCATCGAGACGAACGCGACACGCATACCTGAAGCGTGCCACCCGTTCATTAAAAACCCACGCGAAACGTGCCCGATCGACCCCAGGCGTCGGTCGCTACCCACGTACCCGACCGGTTAGCTGTCACTCCTTGTGTGATATGTCGCGTCTGTGGTTCGTTGGTGTCAGAACCCACCTGCAGAAGTGTTCGTCGCAGGCTACGATGCCTGCCGTGGACGGTTGGAGCGGCGATTCAGTGCGTTCGGTCAGTTGATGGTACCGGCTGCATGTCCGGCCCTGAGAGCCGGCTGAGGCCAACAAGCAGCGAGAGTGTCATTACAACCAACAGTCCAGCCAAGGCGAGCGCAAACGTCGTCACACCGAGGGTGACGAGTGCAGCGGCACCGGCCAGCTCACCGCCGATGGTGGTGAGGAGGGCCGCGATGGCGAGTCCGAGGAGTCGATCTTCCAGTTTCGTGGTCATACTTCCCCTTGGGGCTGGAAGGTGATAAGCCGCGCCCGACACCTGCGGTCGTGTCTCACACCCGCATGGCCGGTAGAATCAAACCGTTCTCGCCCAAACCCACAGCTATGAGCGCGGAATCGACACAGCGGGCGATCCGGTGTCTGATCGCCAAGGTTGGCCTCGATGGCCACGACCGCGGCGCGCAGGTCATCGCTCGGGCGTTCCGGGATGCTGGCTTCGAGGTGGTGTACTCCGGACTCCACCGCGCGCCCGAGGAGATCGTCCAGGCTGCCGTCCAAGAGGACGTGGATGTTCTTGGCATCTCGATCCTCTCAGGGGCCCACAACACGCTGATCCCGAAGATCATCGACGGCCTGGAATCCTACGGCGCGCTTGATGACACCCTAATCCTCGTTGGCGGCATCATCCCCGAAGAGGATACGACGACGCTCAAAGAGATGGGCGTCGCCGAGATCTTCGGCCCCGGGACGCCGATGGAAGAGACCGTCACGTTCGTCCGCGAACACGCCGGAGCGGAGTGACAATGGGCGACGACACCCCCCAGACCGCCGACGACGATGGCGACGATGGCGACGAGACGACCGACGATGAGCCCACAGCGTCGCTCCCGGATGAGTTGCTGGCGACCCGTCCAGCGGCTCCACGCGAGCAACTATCGGCGACGAATACAGCGTTGCTGGATGACCTCTTAGATGGCGACCAGCGCGCGCTCGCACGCGTGCTCACGAAGATCGAAGATCGGACAGCGGGAGCCCGTGACCTCCTGGCCGCGCTGTACACCCACGCCGGCACGACACCGGTACTCGGGATCACCGGCAGTCCCGGCGCGGGCAAATCCACGCTGGTCGACAAACTCACCGACTACTATCGCGAGCGCGGCGAGATTGTCGGCGTGTTGGCGGTCGATCCCGCCTCGCCGTACACCGGCGGGTCAGTGTTAGGCGATCGGATCCGGATGGGGTCGACCGCCGGCGATGAGGGCGTCTTCGTCCGCTCGATGAGCGCGCGCGGCCGCCTCGGTGGGCTCTCGATGGCGACGACCGACGCCGTCACCGCCTTCGAGGCCTTCGGGATGGATCGGATCATCATCGAGACGGTCGGCGCGGGCCAAAACGAGGTCGACATCGTCGAAACCGCCGACACCGTCGCGGTCGTCGTCCAGCCGGGCTCCGGCGATGACGTCCAACTGCTGAAAGCCGGCATCCTCGAGATCGGCGACCTCTTCGTCGTCAACAAGGCCGATATGGACGAGGCCGCCCAGACAGTCGCAGATCTGGAGGCGATGGTACACGGCGCGAAGCCGACCGGTGGGGTTGCTGGTCACCACACCGCCGATATCGGCCCTGTTGGCCACGATAGCGACGACAGCGAGACCAGCACCACCGACGACAATGAAGAGCCGACGTCGTGGACACCCACAGTCATCGAGACGATCGCCACGACCGGCGAGGGAGTTGAGGAGTTCGCCGATGCTGTCGCTGCACACACAACCCACCTTGATTCGTCAGCCGGAGCGACCAGCCGCCGGCACCAACGGGCGGCAGCAACCCTGCAGCGACTCCTCCGGAGTGATCTGAGCGAGATCAGCGAACGCCTGCTGGACGCCAACGGCGGCCTCAATGTGTTGGCCGCAGCCGTCGCAGAACGCGACATTGACCCATACACGCTCGTCGACCGGCTTGTTGCGCCACTTGATTCGGCTGTCGCATCGGTACCCGTCGACACCGACGGTACAGACGAGACACCGGATGCCAACACCAACAGCGACGGCAACACCCCAACCTGAGGTCACAAGAGCCACCCGTGAGGTTCCTATAGGCTTATTGTAGTTCGATTGTAAGGGATCAATACGTCGTACCGAGCAGCAGCGGTGGGCCCACCACTGTCGCGCCGGACACCACCAGCTTTCAGAGGACGCAATGGACGACCAGCCACAGACCACACAGCCGGATTTCCTCTACACACTGGCGACCAACGGCCAGTTCGACCGGATCGCCCGCTATCTCGGGAGCAACGATTCACTGGGCGTCCGGTTGGGGGCCGCCGGCATCCTCGCCGAGTTCGGCGACGGGGTGAAACAGGCCGACAACGGCGAGATCAAACAACAACTTATCAGCGGCGTCTTAGAGGAAACCGACGAAACCGTTCGGGCCCGCATCGTCGAGACACTGCTGTACATCCACGACGAGGACATCATTGAGACGCTCGTCAGAAAGGTCGCATCCGACACCGAGCCGACACCGACCGACTCGCCACACCCACTGGTGTTAGTCGAGTGGCTCGGCAGCGACCACCCCGAACTCCGTCTGCTAGCGGTCGCTGGCCTCGGCGATGTCGGCACCCACACCGTCGTCCCAAAGCTGGCCTCCGCGTGTACGGACGACGACTACCGCGTCCGAGCCAGAGCGATCGAGGAATGCGGCCGGGTCGGCGACCACCGCTGTGTCGACGCGCTCATCGAAGCGCTTGAGAGTTACAACGAGGAAATCAAGATGAAGGCGGCCCGGTCGCTCGCCCAGATCGGCGGCGATGCTGCCATCGAGGCCCTTATCGACGCCGCGAAAACCGACAACGAGGAACTCCGGCGGACGGTCATCGAAAGCCTCGGGACGCTCGGGTCGCTTGATGTCCTCACAATTTTGCTCAACGGGATCGACGACAGTGATGACGGTGTCCAACAGGCGGCCGCCGAATCCATCGTCGAGTTGGTGTATCAGGCCCCTTTCGAGGAGAGCCATACCGTCCGCGAAACGGTCGTCGAAGAGCTACAGGCCAGCACCGACAGCGACACCGTCCCGATCTTTTTGGCGCTCTTCGAGGAGAGCGACCGGCGGGCGATCCGGCGAAATACGGCGTGGCTGCTTGGGCGCATCGCCAACCCGCATCCACGCGATGAAACCGTCGAGACCCTTATCGACGCGCTGGATGCCTACGACGATACCACCGCCCAGATCGCCGCCACCAGCCTCGTCCGGATCGGCGGCATCGATCTCGAAGAACGGCTTGAAGCCGCCATCGACAGCTACGAGACCAGCGAGGACGCCCGCCAGCGCGCGGAGTTCGTCCACACCCAGATCACCGACAGCGAGGCCGAAGAGCTGCTGAAACAGACTGTCGAGTACGTGCGGGTCACAGAGCCCGCCGACTACACGGCCAAGAAGCGCGACGACGCCTAGCTTACTCTTGGAGGAACAGCGGTCCCTCAGCTTTGATCTGCATATCGAACACGGGATCTAACACGTTCATACTGGAGGCCATCCGGTCGCGGTTGACGAAGAAATGCGACAGCGCGGTCACATCCTCCAGTCGAGCCGTCAGGAGGTGAAGGAATTTGAAGATGCGCTGAAGCTTTGCTTTCTGGATGAGTTCGGTGAGGATGTCGAACTCGAAGGCGATCTTCCGGCCGGGCTCTTGTTGCTCTTCGAGCACGCGTGAGATGGTCTCGGTGAGACTCCCCAACCCCATCTGTTTGTCGAGATGGACGATCTCGACGGGGATATCCATCAACTGGACACCGCTGAGCCCCTCCAGTGGATCTTCCTTTGTCGTCAGGACGACCGTCCATTCGGGCCACTCACTAAGTTTAGACCGCAGCAGATCGATCCGCTCTGCCGGGTTCGTGGTGACGATTACGACAACATCACCCGGCGAGAGAAAATGGACTCTGGCGTTGTCGGCACCGGTCGATTCGATCGGGGAGAGCACCGCAACTGACCCCGTTCCGTTGATGTCGTCGGCGACGTGGACACCCGACTCCAACAGCGGTTTTTTGTGTGAAAACAGGTGCTGTTTGAACGTTTCAAGCGCGACGTGCTCGTCGTGGGCGGAGTTACGGCGATCGCAGTACGGACACGACCAGCCGACCATCACCCCCTCCTGTGTGAGGCGGTTTTGGTTGCGCTTGGCGATGTAGGTTTTCACCCGCTCGACGGTCTCCTCGCGGCTGGCCGACCAGACGGTGAAATCCCCACTTCGCGCACGCCATCGGTACACCATCGACTACCTCATCGGAGTCGGGTAGCATACTTAAAACTCACCATGAACTAAGTAGTGCCGTTCAGAGCCTGAGACGCCGGTCAGTTGGTGAGTATCGATCAGGACACAGTCGTCAGTTGACAGCCCGACGCAGATACCAACGAATCAGGCTTCGACGGTGAGGCCGGCCGCACTCAGCGCGTCCTCGGCGTCGTGGTCGTCGTGGACAACCGCCGAGACAGCACGGGTGATCGCCTCGGGTGTGTCGTGTTGGAAGATCGATCGGCCCATCGAGACGCCCGCCGCGCCGGCATCCATCGCGCCACGAACCATCTCGACGGTTTCGGCATCAGTTCCCTTCGAGCCACCGGCGATAACGATCGGCAGGCTGGTCGACTCACAGACGTGTTGGAAGCTCTCGGCGTCGCCGCTGTAACCGGTTTTGACGATATCGGCACCGAGTTCCTCGGCGAGCCGAACCGCGTGGCCGAGTGCCTCAGGTTCATCGCCCTGAATCCCGGGGCCACGCGCGTAGGCCATCGCCAACACCGGGATGCCAAACCGCTCGGCCTCGCCGGTAATCTCGGCGAGTTCCTCGATCTGCTTTGGTTCGTAGTTCGAGCCGACGTTGATATGGAAGGAGACCGCATCAGCGCCGGCACGGATCGCCTCTTCGACGGTGCAGGTGAGGCGTTTGTCGTTTTCGTCCGGGCCGATCGTCGTCGAGCCGTTGACATGGACGATGTAACCGCTGCCGTTGGTGTTGCCGTGGACGCGGTCGGCGACGCCCTTCTGGGTGAGGACGGCATCGGCACCGCCGCTGGTGACGCCGTCGACGGTCGCCTCCAACTGCTTGAGGCCGGTAACCGCGCCCATTGTGATCCCGTGATCCATCGGGACGATCAGATACCGGCCCCCGGTGGAGATGCGATCGAGCCGCGCGCTGATTCCTGCGGACATAACTGTTGTGTGAACCTCTGTCAGTAGGAGGGTATGTAGCTTGCGACTCCGACCCTACTCGTCGCTGGGTGCCGGCTCAGTTTGCCCACGGGTCGCACCTTCGGCCAACTCCCGGGCTTTCGCTTCGAGCTTGTCGGCCGTTTCCGCAGTCGACCACTCGCTGTCGACGCCGTCGGCGACGATATCGACGAGAGCGGAGCCGACGATGATCCCATCGGCACCGCTGGCGACGATGCGTTCGGCCTGCTCGCCGCTGGAGATCCCGAAGCCGACGGCTTTCGGGACGTTCCACTCGCTGAGTCGCTGGAGGCTCCGGTCGGTCTGATCCGACACGTCACTTTTCGCGCCGGTCGTCCCGAGGCGAGCCTGCACATAGACGTAGCCCGAAACGCGCTCCATCATCGATTGCAGCCGCTCACCCTCGGTTGTCGGTGCGACGATGAAGACGAGATCCAAGCCGTGTTCGTCACAGGCTGCCCGCAGCGGGTCGGCCTCCTCGGCGGGGAGGTCTGGGACGACGAGCCCCGAGATGCCAGCCTCGGCGGCGCGAGCGACGAACTGTTCAGGGCCTCGCTCGTCACTGCCCGGCGGGCTATACTGGTAGATCAGGTTGTAGTAGGTCATACAGACCAGCGGGACATCGACGTCGACGTCTTCAACGAACTCGAAGAACAGTTCGGGCGTCATGCCGCCTTCCAAGGCGCGAACAATCGCGCCCTGAATCGTCGGCCCCTCGGCGATCGGCTCCGAGAACGGCAAGCCGAGTTCGATCACGTCCGCGCCGCCGCGAGCGAGGGCTTCGACATACGCCTTCGAGGCCTCATAGCTTGGGTCGCCGACCGCGAGATAGGGGATGAACGCGGGGCCGTCGTCGAAGGCCGCGGCGATTTCGCTGTTGGCGGCCGCGCCGTCGCTGCGGCGAGTCTCGGCTGCCTGTCCACTGTCAGCCATTCAGATCCCCTCCGAGAACATCGACATATCCGGCGCGTTTGGGATGTCGCGGGCCTCGGTCTCCTCGATGGCCGCCTGGAGATCCTTGTCACCGCGGCCGGAAACGTTGACGACGACCGTGCCGGAGAGCTCCTCGGCGTGTTCTTCCAGATAGCCGAAGGCGTGGGCCGTTTCGAGCGCGGGAATGATCCCCTCGGTGTTGGACAGGCGGTGGAAGCCTTCCAGTGCTGCGTCGTCGTCGATGGCGACCGGTGTGACGCGGTCTTCATCGACGAGGTGGGCGAGTTCGGGACCCACACCCGCATAGTCGAGGCCTGAGGAGATGGAGTGCGATTCCATGATCTGGCCGAAGCTATCCTGGAGGAGTTTCGTGCGCGCGCCGTGGAGCACACCCTCGTCGCCGGTCGACAGCGACGCGGAGTTTGGCGCGACGCCTTTCTCCTCGTCGACTGCCAGCGAGGAGCCGCCGGCCTCGACAGCAACGAGGTTTACGTCTTCGTCGTCGACGAAGTGGGCGAACGCGCCCATCGTGTTCGAGCCGCCGCCGGCACAGGCGACAACAGAGTCTGGGAGCCCCCCGGTTTGCTCGCGAACCTGGGTGCGCATCTCCTCGGAGATGACCGCGTGGAAATCCCGCACCATCACCGGGAACGGATGGGGGCCAACGATGCTGCCGATCACGTAGTGGGTCGTCTCGACGCTGGCCGCCCAATCGCGCATCGTCTCCGAGATCGCTTCCTTCAGCGTGCCGCGACCCGCCGTCACCGGCTTTACATCCGAGCCGTTGAGCTTCATGCGGAAGACGTTGGGTCGCTGGCGGTTGATGTCGCGTTCGCCCATATAGATCGTACAGGGCATATCGAGGTGGGCGGCGGCCATCGCCGTCGCCGTCCCGTGTTGGCCCGCGCCGGTCTCGGCGATGATGCGGTCTTTGCCCATGTATTTGGCAAGGAGCACCTGACCGAGGGCGTTGTTCAGCTTGTGGGCCCCGCCGTGGAGCAGATCCTCGCGTTTGAGGTAGACATCGCAGTCGTATCGCTCCGAGAGCCGATCGGCCCGCTGCAGCGGCGTCGGTCGGCCGCCGAAATCCGCCAGCCGCTGGCGGAACTCATCCATGAACCCATCCTCGTTGTTGACGACGTATCGCTCGTAGGCATCGGTGAGCTCCTGGATCGCCGGCATCAGCGCTTCCGGCACGTACTGGCCGCCGTAGTCGCCGAACTTGCCGTCGGCCGCCTTCGTGGGTGAGTCCTCAGCATCTGTCGCGTGGTCTGTACTCATTGTGTGTTCCTCTCGTATGGCATGGTGATGTAACCCTCGCTTCGCTGTGTCAGTGCGCTGTCTCCCATCAGTTCGCTGCTCCGGTCAACCGCTCGGTGTTTGTCTGTGGATCGCCGTCCATGATCGCACTGCCGATCAGCAGGCCGTCCGCGCCGGCCTCCCGCATTCGGCGGACATCCTCGACCGTCGCAACACCGCTTTCGGCGATCAGCGTCACGTCGTCAGGGGCGTCGGGTGCCAACTGTTCGACAGTCGAAAGGTCGACCGTTAGCTCCGCGAGATCGCGGTTGTTGATCCCGATAACCGCCGCGCCGGCGTCGATGGCGTCGGCGAGTTCCGAGGCAGTGTGTACCTCGACGAGTACCTGAAAGCCACGGTCGCGGGCAGCCGCAAGCATCGGTTCGAGATCGTCGCCGAGGAATCGGGCGATCAGCAGGATCACGTCGCTGTCGGCGGTGTCGAGTTGGGCCTCACGTAGGATGAAATCCTTGCGCAAGACTGGGACGTCAACGGCCTCGCGGACACGCCGAAGGTTCTCGATCGAGCCACCGAAATGTTCCGGCTCTGTGAGCACCGACAGCGCGGCTGCGCCGCCGTCAACCATCGCTTTCGCCAACGCAACCGGATCGGCGTCGTGTTCGCCGTCGGTCGTCGGACTCGTCGGTTTGACCTCCGCGATCACCGGCACGCGGCCGTCGCGTTCGGCCACCGCGAACGCTGCCGACAGCGACCGCGGGGTCACCGACACGCGCTCGTCGCCGCCCGACCGGGCCGCAGCCGCATCGAGAATCGACTGCACTGCCGGGGCCACCTCCCCTTGTTGTTCGTTCATCTATGTACATCAGTGTACGTATCTGTACATAAGACTTGCGTCGTAAGCCGGAACCGTTGAATGGAGTCGCCCCTTTTGATCGACTAATGACGCCCGGAATCTACGCACAGCGGTTCGACGACCTCGATACCGTCGTCCAACTCGGTGTCGCCAGCGGCCAGGTGATCGATGTGTCGTTTCCGGAGACGGTTCCCGACGACGCCGCAACCGACCACGAAGTCTTCACGCTGATCGGCGACTATCTCGACGGTGATCGGCTCGCGCTGACCGACGTCGAGATCGCCCTGACGGTGCCAACCGACCACCGGCAGGTGCTTGAGGCCCTCCAGAATGTCTCGGCTGGCAACACGGTGACCGTCTCGCGACTGGCACGGCTGGCCGGAATGGATGAGGACAGCGAGGAAGACGCCGCAACTGTCCGAGACGCACTACAGGCAAACCCGGTGCCGCTGTTGATCCCGGATCACCGCGTCCATGACGCTCAGGGAGCGACGCCGACAGATGTTGCTGCGACGCTCCGCGATCTCGAAGACGACTAACGACAAAACAGCGACGGAGGTGGACTGTGATCGGTTACTCGTCGACGTATCCGAGCAGGCGGATCGCCCCGTAGACAAATAGGGCTGCTCCCAGCGGCCCGTCAAACTCGAAGAGATTCGGCACGTCAAACCCGACGAGAACACTGCCGAGCACCATCGCCGAGACTGGGATCGCCAGTTTGGCTTCGACCGGCTCGATCCGCTGGAGTGCAAACCAGACGAATGCGACGGTGCCACCGACCAAGGATAGAATCGACAAAAAGTGGCCCTCAGCGTTGCCGACGATGACAAAGAGGCTGCCGAAGGCGATGGCGACGGTTGCGGTCACCAACGGGATGTCATCGGAGTCGATATCGACCGAGACTGCATCCATACAGAACCCTCGAAAAACAGCGTCTTGAAACTCCCGCTCCCGGCAGCCCGCTTACTGCGGGCTGGGGCTGGAGGGGCCGGCGACGCTGCCGTCTTGCAGCGCCGAGCCGGTGATGTTTTTCAGTCGAGCGACCAGCGAGTCGGTCTCGGCTTCCCCTTCGAGCGCCACGTCAAGCACCTCGCTGATGTGGCTGACGGGGATGATCTCGACCATATCCTCGTACTCGTCTTCGATCATCACGTCTTGTTCGTTGGCCTGCGGGATGATGACGCGCTTGCAGCCGGCTTTGGCGGCGGCTTCGATCTTGTGGGTCACCCCACCGACCGGAAGCACGTCGCCGCGAACCGACAGCGAGCCGGTCATCGCCAGATCCTGGCTGACGCCGACACCCTCAAGCGCAGAGATCACGGCCGTCGCAACCGTGATCGACGCCGAGTCGCCGTCGACACCCTGTTGGCCGGTCTGGACGAACTGGATGTGAATATCCTTCTCCGAGATGTTCTCGTCGGAGAATTTCTTGATGATTGCCGAGACATTCTGCACCGACTCCTCGGCCATCTCCTGGAGCTGGCCGGTGGCGATCACCTGCCCACCGCTTTGGGTGGGTGTGATCTCAGCCATCACCGGCAGCATGATCCCGGAGTCCTCGCCCATCACGGCGAGGCCGTTGACGCGGCCGACCTCGTAGCCATCGGAGACCTGGAGTTCGTAGTCCTTCCGTTTCTCGATGAACTCGTCGGCGAGCTGCTGTTCGATCGATCGAGAGCGTTCTTTGGCCTGCAGGACGTGATCGCGGGTCGTGTACTCGGTGTCCTCGGCGCGAGCGATATCACCAGCGACGCGGACGAGCCCGCCAAGATCACGGAAGTGCAGCGTGAGCTGTCCCTTCCGGCCAGCGCGTCGCCGCGCCTCAAGGACGACCTCCTCAATCGCCTCGGCTTCAAACGGCGGGAGGCGACCGTCGTTAGCGACTTCTTGAGCCACGAAGCGCACGTACTTCTGGCGCATTTCAAGCGTGTCGTCGATGGTGTCGTCCATGTAGACCTCGTAGCCGTACCCCTTGATACGGGAGCGAAGTGCGGGGTGCATGTTCTCCATGGCATCAAGGTTGCCGGCGGCGATCATGATGAAGTCCGTCGGCACCGGCTCGGTCTGAACCATCGCACCAGAGGAGCGTTCGCTCTGCCCCGTAATCGAGAACTCACCCTCCTGGATCGCAGTCATCAGCTTCTGTTGGCTGCGGATATCGAGGGTGTTGATCTCGTCGACGAACAGCACGCCCTTGTTGGCTTTATGGATCGCCCCGGCCTCAACGCGGTCGTGAGAGGGCGTCTCCATGCCGCCGGACTGGAAGGGGTCGTGTCGCACGTCGCCCAACAGCGCGCCGGCGTGGGCACCGGTGGCGTCGCGGAACGGCGCGCTCGTGGTGTCGGCGTTGTTGACCAGTAGGTTCGGGATCATCGCGTCGCCGCCACGGGAGGCATAGCGGAAGGCGAGATAGACGATCCCCGCGGCGAGAATCCCCAGCAGGATCTGGCCAGCGATGATGAGCGCGTAGCCCAACACGACGGCGATGATGATCCACATGAGGAAGGTACGCATCTGGTCGCGCTTGCGAGCCTCCTCCTTGTGGGCGTCGACGATCTGTTCACCCTTACCCGCCGGCACCGTCCGCACCTTCGGCTTGTTGCCGTCGTCGGGGTTGTGGTAGATCAGGACATCCTGCAGTTCCTCTTTCGGGAGGAGTTCCGTCATCGCCTTCGCCAGCATGGACTTGCCGGTTCCTGGCGAGCCGATCATCATGACGTGTCGCCGCTGGCGGGCAGCTTTGATGATCACATCGCGGGCGTGTTCCTGGCCGATGACCTGGTCGACGAGGCGGTCGGGGATCTCGACGTCCTCGGTGCTGTCGATCAACAGCCCGCCAAGGAGGTCATCTTCATCCGGGTCGTCGGCGACCGGCGCGCTGACCTCGACATCGCTGCCGAGTTCCTCGATCGTGCCCGCCGTCCCTTCGGTTTCGGCCGGTTCGTTGCCACGGGTGCGGTCTGTGTTAGGGTCGGAATCGAAGGCGTCCTCGTCGGCGATCGTCGGCCCGTCGTGATCCGGCCCCGTTGGTGGCCACTCATCCTCGCCGTCCTCGGAGTGGTCGCCGCCCTCGTCGGCGTCCGATCGCTCCTCGTGGTCGTCGTGCGGTCGATCGCCGGCCTCGCCGTCGGCGACCTCCTCGGAGTGCCCGGGCTCCGAGGCCGTCTCCTCGGCCTCCGTGTCGGGAGGCCCGTCGTCTGTGTCCGTGTTGTTGCTCATAGAACGGGTTCGCTACGCGAATAGACGGCTCGGCGACTGATATACTTTCTCCCCTTGTGAAAAATCGTCAGTATGCATAATTACGGTGGTAGCAGCCCGCTACCGTTCGTCTGCGATTCCGCCAGCGACTCGCCGTGCTTATAAAGGGCGACGTGATAGCGTGTGGTATGCGGGGATTCTACATCGGCCGGTTTCAACCGTACCATGCGGGTCATCACCACATGGTCGAGGAGATCGCCGAGCAGGTCGACGAACTGGTGTTAGGGATCGGCTCGGCGGGGGACTCCCACACCCCACGCAATCCGTTTACCGCCGGCGAACGCGTCATGATGGTCACCAAATCCGTCGCCGAGTTCGATATCCCAACCTACGTCGTCCCAATCGAGGATCTCGACCGCAACTCGGTGTGGGTCAGCCACGTCCAGAGCATGTCGCCGGCCTTCGATGTCGCCTTCTCGAACAATCCGCTGGTGATCCGGCTGTTTGAGGAAGCCGGCGTCGAGGTGCGACAATCCCCGATGTTCCGCCGGGAGATCCTGGAAGGCTCAGAACTCCGAGAGCGCATGATCGACGGCGAGGACTGGGACTCGTTAGTCCCTGATCCGGCGGCAGCCGTCATCAAGGAGATCGGCGGCGTCGAGCGCATCCAGCAGGTCAGCGACACCGACGGCGCGGGCGACACCTAAGGGCCGACCGATGCTTACGCTTGCCTCTGATTTTGGCAGCCCCTATCCGGCGGCGATGAAAGGCGTCATCTGCTCGCGGACAGACGCCCGCCTCGTCGATATCGCCCACGATCTCCCACGACAGGATCCCCGTGCGGCGGCCTTCTGGCTGCGGGAGACGATCCCGTGGTTTCCACCCGCTGTCCATCTCGCGGTTGTCGACCCCGGTGTCGGCACCGATCGCCGCGCGATCGCGGTTCGCGTCGGCGACCACGCGATCGTCGCCCCCGACAACGGGCTGGCCCGGCCGGTCGTGCGACGACTCCGGGAGCCGACAGCCGCGGGCGACCCAGCCGCCGCAGAGCCGACCGTCGAGGCCTTCGAGATCACCGTCGAGACGCCGGCGTCATCGACGTTCCACGGGCGAGATGTCTTCGCGCCCGCGGCCGGTGAGATTCATGCTGTCGGCGTCGACGCCATGGCCGACCTCGGGATGCTTAGCCGGATCGATCTCGATTCCTGTGTCGACATCGAGTTTCCGACCCCCACTGTCGACGGTGGAACGATCCACGGCGAGGTGCTCGTTGTCGACGACTTCGGCAACGTGATCACGAACATTCCGGGCGACGAGCTCGCCGACGTCGAGACGGTTGGAATCGACGGCACAAGCGTTCCGGTCGTCGAAACATTCGACCATGTTGACCGCGGTGAGACGCTGGTCACTGTCGGGAGTCACGGCTACGTCGAATGTGACGTGAATCACGGCCGTGGCGACGAGGCCTTCGGACTCGCTGTGGGCGATGCAGTCCGGCTCTCGCACGGCCGCTAACGACTCCTATTCGTCAACCGGCACTCGCGGCAGTGTCAACACCATCTGGGTACCGATATCGCTTCCTTCAATTCGAACTTCCCCACCAAGCAGTGAGACTGTCCAGTGGACGAGCCAGAGGCCAAGCCCGCTACCGTGTTGGAGTTGTGTCTCCTCACCCTGTTCGATCGCTCGCCACTCGTGTTCCGGAACCCCGAGGCCGTTGTCGGTGACCGTGATCTCAACCCACTCCTCGCTACGGTCGGCGGCTGGCGTGGCCGTCACGGTGATCGCTGGTATCGTCTCGTCGTTGTAACTGAGCGTGGTCGTTAACAACTCCTCAAGTGCCACCCGGAGGCGGCTATCGGCGCGCACCGCCAGTGCCCCCGAGAGCTCGGTTTTGATCGTCGCCTCAGGATGAGCTTCCTCGAACTCGGCGGTCACCGCCTCAAAGAGGTCGTCGATCGGATAGCGGGCATCGCTCGGTGGTTCCTGTTCGAACAGCGACCGCACCGTCGATGCCTTCTCGCTGAGTGCCGCAAGCTCCGTCGCGCGCTCCTCGATCGCATCAACAAACCAGCGGGCCTCCTCGTCGGCGACCTGCTCGGCCAGCAGTGTCGCGTTGCCCTCGATGACATTGATCCCGTTGCGAAGATTGTGGCGGAGAATGCGGTTGAGCACCGACAGCTGTTGCTCCCGAAGTTGGCGGTCGGTCACATCGGCCTCGATGGCGACAAAGTGGGTGATATCGCCGACGCTGTTTGTGATCGGCGAGATCTCCTGTTCGACGTGGTAGAGTTCGCCGGATTTTCGCTGGTTGACCAGCTCCGCCTCCCACGTGTCACCGTCAAGAATCGTCTCCCAGAGCTCCTCGTAGAATTCCTCTGACTGTTTCCCTGAGGCAAACAGGTTTGGATTTTTATCGACAACCTCCTCGTAACTATACCCGGTTTGGAACTCGAAGGCCGGGTTGACGTATTTGATGTCGCCGGTGCGATCGGTGATCACGACAGCACTCCCGACATTTTCGACAGCCCGGCGGAACAGCTGCAGATCCTGTTCGCGTTCCTTGCGCTCGGTGACATCTTCTTGGAACCCGATGTAGTTGACAACCTCACCGTCATCGTCGCGGACGGGGGCGATCGTCACCCGGTTCCAAAACGGCGTGCCGTCCTTCCGGTAGTTCCGGAGTTCGACGCTGACGGGCTCCTCGTTGTCGATCGCTTCCCGCATCTCGGCGACCGGCTCCTCGCGGGTGCCCGGCCCCTGGAGATACCGACAGTTTCGGCCGATCCCCTCCGACTTGCTGTACCCGGTTAGTTCCGTGTAGCCGTCGTTGACGTAGACAAGCGGATTGTCCGGCTGGGATGGATCGCTGATCGTGATGCCGATTGGCGCGCCATCGATCGCCTGTGTTTTGAGCTCTAACTCCTCCTGGTAGGCTTTCCGCTCGGTGATGTCACGGATCGACAGCAAGATCGACGGGTCGTCGCTGGTCTCAAAGGTGGTCGCCGAGATCTCGATCGCCCGCTCCTCGCCGGCTTTCGTCCGGCAGGTGAGCTCGTCTGTCCACGCATCGCCGGTGGCGATGATATCTTCGAAAAACGACGCAAGCGTGTCCGGCTGGTCGGGGGCAAACAGTTCAGACGGCTCTGTTTCGAGGATCGTCGCCCGCGAGTAGCCAAGCAGGTCGCTGGCGGCGGGGTTGCAGGCGGTAATAAACAGTGACTCCGCATCGAGAACGAATGTTGCGTCGTTGGTCGCCTCAAAGAGCCGTTCGAATCGAGTCTGAATGTCGGCGTACCGCTGGGTGAGTTCGGCGGACTGTCGGCGGCGGACAAGGAGGTTTTCGAGCCGGCGGTACAGCGTCTCCCGATCAATCGGGGCGGTGACGACCTCATCGATCAACGGCGGGCTATCGTCACCGTTGTCGGCACCCAACTGCGGTGCTGTCTCAGCAGCTTGCTCTCGCCGGAGCAACAACACCGGCTGAAAGGTTGGATCTAATTCGGCTTTCTGGGCTTCAATCGCCTCGCTGTAGGCTGGCAGGCTGCGATCATCAACGAGATAACAGTCGACGGCCCGCAGTTCGTCGTCGATGACAACATCGTATTGTTCGCTGAGCATCGACCGGATCGCTTCGCGGTCGGCCTCGTTGGCGACGATGAGTTGGAGCCGATCGACTGCGTCGGGATGGCCGTCACGCATCGTCGCGTCTCTCCGCCCGGTGGCCGGTGCCCTGCATGATCCCGTGGACGTTCTCGAAGGGGCCGGTGATCTGAAGGCCCTCGTCGCTGACGATCGCAAACCGGTGGAAACGGCTGTCGAAATCGCCGAGCCGCTTTTTCAGCACGCCGATCGCCCGCTGGAGTTCGCCGTCGACCTCGACATACGAGAGGAACACGATGTTGTCGGCGATGTAGCTGGTGTTCGTGCTTGTTGCCTCCGGAAACCCGGTCAGTGCATTGGATTCGTCGGTGATGATCGTCGCCACGTTGTGGTTTTTGAGCACCCGTGTGAGCCCGTGAAGTCGGCGGACAAGTCGCTGATCGTCGCCCTGCAAGGAGATCTTGTAGCCAGCGAGCCCATCGATGAAGACGGCAGCCGGATCGTGCGTTTCGACCTCGTTGACGACGTATTGGCCGAACTCTTCGGCCGACCGCACCAAGGGTTCGACCTCGGTAAGATGGAGCTGACCCGTCTCCAGAAGCTCAGAAACTGGGATCCCGAGGTTCTTACACCGGTAGGTGAACTGGTCGATCGACTCCTCAAAGAGATAGCCGAGAGCGGTTCTGCCGTCGGCAGCGAGCCCCGACAGCATCTGCGCACCGGTTGTCGATTTGCCGATCCCGGTTGGCCCAGAGATAAACGACACCGCGCCGCGTTCGATCCCGCCGCCGAGCAGCGAATCCAACGTCTCGTGGCCGGTCGTGATCAGTGTCGGATCGAAGGTTCGGTCGTCGTGGTCGGGGATCGTCTGTGGGTAGATCTCGATGCCGTCGTCGCGGATTTCGAGGCCGTGGGTGCCGTCGACCTGCCCGAGACCACGGTGTTTGGGGACGGCGATGCGGCGTTCGCTCTCATCCAGATAGAGGTTGACCACGCCGTCGCTGAGCGACTCGAAGTCGTCGTAGCTGCTGCCGTGGGGGACGCCGCGGCTAACCGTCCGTGTAGCAACAGTTGTCACCCGCCGATCCCGGAGAAACCGGATCAGCGATTGGAGGCGTTTGCGGTACTGGTATTCGTCGCGTTCGACGTACTGCAGTTGGGTGATCGGATCGATCAGGAGGCGTTCGGGATCGACCGACTCGATGACCTCCTTGATATCCTTGGTGAAACGTTCGGACTCAACCTCGGCGGTTTCGACGAGATCATAGGAGATGTCCTCGGCGAAAAAGTCGGTGCCCGGCCCGATGTCGAGGAACTCGGCGTCGCTGATATCGACAGACAGCTGGGCGGCGTTGAGCACGATGTCGGCCTTCGATTCCTCGCCGTGGATGTAGACGACAGTGTCGCCGTTCTCAATGCCGGTTTCGAGAAAGTGCTGGCCGAGCAACGACTTGCCGGTGCCGGAGACGCCCTGGACAAGGTAGGTACGACCCCGAATGTACCCGCCGTTCAGGAGTTTGTCGAGCTCGGCGATGCCGGTGCTGATCGGCTCGATATCGTACTCGTCGGCGGTTGCTGTCTCATCTGTCATTGTGTGGTACGCCGTGTCAGGTAGCTCGTGCTCGTGGTGATTTACCTACTGCACCGCGCTTGGTATACAATGCCGCCGTATTCACTTAAACATGTGCAAGCCAAAAAAGACGGACCCAACCGTGACCGCCATCGGGGCGGCAGCGAGCGTCGTTAGTTGTCGGAGCTGATCACGTCGTCGATGCGGAGGATCATCGTCGCGGCCTCGGTCGCCGAATCAACGGCTTCGTGTTTGACGGCTGCGGGATCGAGGATGTCCTCCTCGACTGGGTCGCCAACTTTGCCGGAGCGGCCCGTCGAAACGAGGCCGGCTCGTCCCTGCGCATCGTGGCGGGCCCGGAGATCGACGAGCGCGTCGATCGGATCCATGCCGGTGTTTTCGGCGAGCGTTCGTGGCAGCTCATCGACTGCCGTCGCGAAGGCCTCGATGGCAAGCTGTTTCCGGCCTTCGACGCTGGCAGCGTGACTCCGGACGTGGTCGGCGATCGCGATCTCAGCCGCGCCCGCGCCGCCGACGACGCCGCCAGCATCGAGGGCGGCGATGACGACATCAAGGGCGTCGTTGAGCGCGCGTTCGAGCTCGTCGACAACGTGGTCGGTGCTGCCGCGGACGAAGAGGCTGACGTGGGCGGCGTCGGCACCCTCGACGAAGGTGAACTTGTCCTCGCCGTAGGTCTCGACGCTCAGGGCGGCGGTGGTGCCGAGATCCGCATCCTCGATGTCCTCAAGGGTGCCGAGCTGTCGGGCACCGGTTGCCGCCGCGATGGCGTCGGCATCCGAGGAGCCGATATCCTCGAAGGCGACGATCTCCTCGGCAGCGAGGTGGCTGGCGACGCGGTCGTCGATATCGCCGGTGACAAACAGAAGCTCAATCCCGGCGTCGGCGATCGTCTCAGCGTAGCCTTCCAGCTCTGCTTCCTCGGCGGCGATAGCCTCGTTGAGCTGATCGACGTCAGTGATGTTGTACTCGGCGTCGGCCTCGCCGGTGTCGAACTCCAGATCGGTATCGAGGATCGCCGTCGTCGCATCCGCAAGCTGGCTCGGGGCTGCGTCGTCGAGCGGCGTTTCGTCGATGACAACGCCCTCGATCAGTTCGGTCGCACTCGTCGACGCGCCCGGATGGGTGTGGATGTGGATATCCTCGCGGTCGACACCGGCGTCGGTGGCGACCTGCTGAACCGCGCTGACGACCGGTTCCGCCAGGGCATCGACGGTCACATCGCCGGTGCCTTTGCCGGTCATACTGGAGCGGGCGACCGCTTCCAGCGTGTCGTCGTCGAGATCGACAGCAAGCGTCTGGTCGTCGACCGCCTCGTGGGCGAGTTTGGCGGCTTCGTGGTAGCCTTCGACGATGACGGTGGGGTGAAGATCCTGATCGAGCAGTTCCTCGGCCTCGGCGAGCAACTCGCCGGCAAGCACAGACGCGGTCGTCGTCCCGTCGCCGACCTCGATCTCCTGAGTCTCGGCGACCTCGACGAGCATCTGGGCGGCGGGATGTTCGATATCCATCTTGTTGAGAATCGTCGCCCCGTCGTTGGTGATCGTCACATCACCCGAGGAGCCGACGAGCATCTTGTCCATCCCTTTCGGGCCCAGCGTCGTCCGCACTGAGTTGGCGACGGCCTTGCCGGCCCGGATGTTGGAATCCTGGGCGTCCTCGCCTTGCGTTCGTTCGTTGTCCTCCGAGAGAATTACCATCGGTTGCTGTCGTTGTGCCATGTAGAATCGCCTCGTTCGATGATGGTTTGCAGTTCTATATAAATCCATCGACCTTCGACACCACAAATCGCCAGCAAGCGGCGTGTGGGCTCGTCACATACTCACGTGGATTCGCCGGGTGTATGCCGTCACAAGTGGTCGATTCGGCCCAAACAGTCTGCAACAATTATGTGGGTCGCCCGCAACCCTCAGGCAATGCTAGAGTTGGAACACGGGTTCCGCGTGGTCGACATCCACGGGCATCTCGACCACGACGAGGTGGCTGTCTCCACCCACGGGCATAATGTGGGCCCCGACCGACTCGAACGAGAATGTCACCAGGCCGGCGTCGTCCGAACAGCCGTCTCGCCGACCCGCCGCCCGAGCGACATCGGCTACGTGCGGGCTAACAACGCTGTCGCGCGGCTCAGTGTCGACCGTCCGTTTCTCGCCTTCGCCCGACTCAACGGCCCGCTGGCGGCCGCCGAAAGTCCGATCTCGACGTTTCGAAACCTCTACGCGCCCCGTGAGACCCACCACACGCGTCCGGGCGACATCGAACAGTACGCCTACGACGACCGGTTTCACGGCTTCGTGCTCGATCCGATCCACGACGGCCTCCCGAAAGAGCCGGTACGCGAGGAGTTGGCGGACGTCGATCTTCCTGTTGTCGTCTACTGTCGAGACGGGTTCCCGCCATCAGCGGCTGCCGATACGCTACTGAACGATGGGTATCCTGTCGTGCTTGCTGGCTTCGGGGGCTACCCGATGGCCGAATCGCGGATGGAGACCGCCCTCGCGTTGCTCGATGAGTACGACCATCTCTATCTCGATACCTGTGCGGTTCGCTCCCGTGACATCCTCGAGCGCGGCCTCCAAGAACATCCCGACCGGATCATCTTCGGCAGCGGCACCCCCGATGTCCATCCGAACGTTGCCGTCATGGAGATTCTCACGCTGGATTTGCCGGAAGATGCGATGACACGCGTGTTTAACCGAAACCCGAGCCGGCTCATTCCTGGCTTTGCGGCCGGTGCTGATGTCTGAGCTACTGGCTCGCGTCGTCGAGCTCGTATTTTGTCACCGCGCGGTCGGCCCGTTTTGAGAGGCCGTGTGGGTTGCGCGCCTCGCTTCGGTCGCGGGCACGAGCGACGAGCCCATCGGAGCCACCGGTCAACATTCCGGTAATGACCTGCCGGCCAGTGCCAAACCACGTTGTCGGCTCGGCGTCACCCCGGATCACATCGCGGGCCGCGGTGATCGCGTCGCTGGCGGCGTGTGACAGCGTGCGACGGGCGACCGTCGGCCGAAGGCCGTAGTTTTTCACCAGCCGGTAGGCCAATGCGCGATACGTCCATCCCCAGTCGGGGTCGGCGCGCCCACCGTCGGCTTCGAACTCGCGGCGGACGCTCATGTCGGGTCGCCACGCGACGGCGTGATCGGTGGCCGCCAGCCGATGGGCCACATCCCATGCGCCGCCAGTTTCAAGATACTCGTCGAAGCCGTCGATGGTCTCCAAAACACGTCGCTGAAACGCCACATTGTGACCGGCGATCGCGGTCACCCCGCGACCGGCGATCGTTACCTCCTCGGTCGATTCAGTGGTGACGCCGCCGCGGAGCGTTCGGTGGGTCGGGCCGGTGACGACCGGGGCCTCGGTGAGGCCGTCGACGACCGCGGGCAGCCAGTCAGATTCGAGCCGAAGATCGTCGCCGAGGAAGGCGATCACGTCGCCGCTGGCGGCGTCGATGCCGGCGTTGCGGGCGACGTTGACCGTTCGAGAGGCGACCTCGACGAGGACATCAACGTCTGCTCGCTCGGTGACCATCCCGGTGGTGCCATCGGCCGAAGGGCCGTTGACGACGACAACTTCTGCGTCGGGGGCCTGGTCGGCGACCGTATCGAGACAGGCACCCAGTTGGTCGCGCCCGTTGAGCGTGGGGACAACGACCGAGAGATCCATATCCGGTGTACTACACCGGCTGCTATATAAAAGAGGTGATCAGCCGGGACACCACATGATTGATCCTGACGATCAGGTGTTGCGGTAGTAGACCTGCTTGCGGGCGTCTTTGAAGCTGTATCGGGAGCCGATCAGCTCCGATTCCTCCAGTCGGTTGAGCGCGTATCGTACCGTTCGATCCGGCAGCAACGACTCCTCGGCAAGTTCGCCCTGTGAGAGTGGTTCGTCGCCCTCAAGGACTTTGGCGATGAGCTTTGCACTCGGCGGGAGCTCCCGGAGCCGTTCGCGGAACTCGGCGTCTGAGAGTCGAACTGGACTGTTGGCCTCGATCGGACTAGTGCTCATATCTACCTCACCGCCGAGCCCAGTGGTAAAGGTTGGCTCCATATTGCGCCGGTCAATATATATTGTATAAGGTTACAAACGTGGGATTCCGGCTGTCGGCGGTCGCTCAACGTGTCACCCACGAGAGCTCCGTTGGTGGGGCATATCCAGTACGGTTTTATCCCTCGGGTGAGCAGTTGCCGCCAGCGTGAAAGGCACCGAGTGGTACCAGGCCGACGAGATCGCCGAGGCCTACGACGACAAGCGGTTTTCCGGCGGCGGACAGTTCATTGATCGCCGCGAGAAGACCGCCGTTCGCAACGCCCTAGGGCCGGTCGCAGACAAGGAGATCCTGGAGGTTGCCTGCGGTACCGGCCGATTTACCGTCATGCTGGCACAGTTGGGCGCCGACATTGTCGGCCTCGATGTGTCGGGACCGATGTTGGCACAGGGCCGCGAAAAGGCACAGGCCGTCGGCGTCGACGACACCGTCGAGTTCATGCGCGGTGACGCGGCGCGGCTGCCGTTTCCCGACGACCATTTCGATGCCGTCTTCGCGATGCGATTTTTCCATCTCGCCGACCGGCCGGTGACGTTCCTCAAAGAACTGGCCCGTGTCTCGGCGGGGCCAGTGCTGTTTGATACGTTCAACCTCGAAAGCAGCCGCGTGCTGTATAACTGGCTGTTGCCGATGGGCTCGCGGCTCTACTCCCGGCAGGCCGTCGAGAGCCTGCTGGCCGATGCCGGTGTCGACCTCATCGACGCCACCCACGATTTCGTCCTGCCGTATGGCTTCTACCGGAGCCTGCCGACGCGAATCGCTCGCCCGTTCCGCAAACTCGATCGGGCGATCGGTTCAGCGGGCGGCGGCGACCGCGTGGCCTCGGTGTCGTACTGGGTCGTCGAGTAACTAGAAGTCTTCCTCGATGATCTCGCCGACCGCGAAGTTGGATTTGACCTCCGAGACCTCGATTTTGACGCGCTCGTCGATCTCCGCGCCGGGAACGATGATCACGTAGCCGCGTTCGACACGCGCGATACCGTCGCCCTGTTTGCCGATATCCTCGATCTCGACATAGCGGAGTTCACCCGGCTCGACGGGGGGTTGGGGCTCGCCGCTGTCGCCGCCGGTCGTCGAGGACTCGTCGATTGTCGTCGACGCTGTCGTGTCGGTGTCGTCGATCAACGCCACCCGGTAGGTCTCGCCGACCTCGATATCACCGGTTTCGACCTCGCGTTTCGGAACCTCGACAGTGTAGCCGTCGTCGGATTCGCTCACAGACGCACTGAACAGACAAAGGAGTTGTTCTGAGATTTCCATAGATGACTTCCCTCAGATATCATCGACCAATGATAATAGAAGTACCGCCACGGCGACGAGCCCATGGGCAGCGGGCGATGTGTCGAACAAGCGGTTGTGTGCGACGAAAAAACCACAGCGCGATCAGCCGCAGCGACGACAGGGCCGGTGAGCGCGGTTAGTCGTCGGCTGGCGGGGCGTCGGTGATGTCGCGGCTGTTGACATCGATCTCGCCGGTGAGTTCCGTGTAGGGGTACGGCATGCCGATCCCCTCAGCGTCAAAGCGACGCTTGACGTTTTCGACGAGTTTGTGCTTGACACCACCGGCACCGGTCTCTGCGGGGTCGATCCAGACGCGACCGTTCAGCACAACCGCCGAGTCGCCAAGGCCGGTCACTGGTGCGGCTGGTTCCGGATCCGCAAGGACGCCATCGATCTTGCTGGCTTCATCGAGTATGACCTCCCGGGCATCCGCGATGCTGGCCCCGTATTCGATCCCGAAATCAAAGGTGACGCGTCGGGTTTCGTTGGCAACCGGGTTGGTGACGACCGCGCTAGCGAGGTCGCCGTTCGGCACCGTCAGCTGTTCGTTATCGAAGCTGTCGAGTTTGGTCACACGAAGGTTGATCTCCCGGACGATACCATCGTTGCCGTCCCACTCGATGTAGTCGCCGACGGTGAACGGCTTATCCTTGAGGATGAAGATGCCGGCGACGAAGTTCTCGATGATATCGCCAGCGGCGAAGGAAAGCCCCAATGCGAGCGCGCCGGCCAGCGTCGCAAACGCCGAGAGGATCGCCGGGAAGCCGGCGACCGTTGCGGCGATCGCAACCGCACCGACGACCGCAAGCACGGCGGCAACGCTTGAGCCGAGACTGACGACCGCCGAGGAGAACTCCCGTGCGTTGAGTGCCTTCTTTGTTGCCCGGACAAGGACTGATTTGCCGATTCGGTACAGCAACAGGAACGTCACCAGGAACGTGACGACGGTGATCCCGAAGTCAACGACGACGCTCCCGTACTGTGTGAGGAGCCCATCCAAGCTGTTCGGAACTTGCAGTAGTGTGAATAGCACGGTTGTACCATTGTCTAAAACCTCTTAAAAATGGGTGTCTCGGCCGTTCCGACCGAGAGATGGATTTTTGATGACTGAACACGCCTAGCCGATATGCGCGCAGCCACCTTCCATGGCCCCGGCGACATCCGCGTTGAATCTGTCCCGCAACCCGAACTCGATTCGTCACGCGGTGCGATCGTTCGCGTCACCCACACCGCGATCTGCGGCTCCGACCTCTGGTTTTATCGCGGCGAGAGCGACCGCGATGTCCCCTCCCGAGTCGGCCACGAGCCGATGGGGGTCGTCGAAGCAGTCGGCGATGACGTGGTCTCCGTCGAACCGGGCGACCGCGTCTTGGCACCGTTTTTCATCAGCTGTGGGCGCTGTGAGTTCTGCCGAAAGGGCCTGCACACCTCCTGTGTCAACCAAGCCAGTTGGAGCGGCGACAACGGCGGCGCACAAGGCGAGTACGTGCGCTGTCCCGAAGCCGATGGCACGCTCGTTCGCGTTCCCGACCGACACGCCGACGACGAGGACACCCTGCGGTCGCTGCTCCCGCTGACGGACGTGATGGGCACGGGCCACCATGCCGCCGTCAGCGCGGGCGTCGAAGCCGGATCGACGGTTGCGGTCATCGGCGACGGCGCGGTCGGCCTCTGTGGCGTGCTGGCCACCAAGCGACTCGGCGCAGAACGGATCATTGCTATGGGCCACCACGAGGATCGCCTCGAAATCGCCGAGGAGTTCGGCGCGACCGACCTCGTCAGCGAACGCGGCGACGAGGCCATCGAACGCGTCCAGGAACTCACAAACGGCGGCGTCAACCACGTCATGGAGTGTGTCGGCGCGACCTCCTCGATGGAGACCGCCATCGGCGTCGCCCGCCCCGGCGGCACCGTCGGCTACGTCGGCGTGCCCCACGGCCTCGGCGACGGACTCGATCTGGAACCGTTCTTCCGGGCGAACGTCACGCTGAACGGCGGCGTCGCCCCTGTCCGGGCCTACGCCGAGGAGCTGATGGCCGACGTGCTGCAGGGGACGCTTGACCCGTCGCCGATCTTCACGAAAACGGTCGATCTCGATGGTGTCCCGGAGGGGTACGCCGCAATGGACGACCGCGAGGCGGTGAAAGTACTTGTCAAGCCGTAGGCCGTCGGCGAAGACGCAGCGATCGACCGTGTCGGGTTGTGGCACGGGTTTTTCTCGACAGAGAGCAGATTCAGGAGTAGGCCGTCGTCCAGAACTGAGTTGCTCACCGCCACAACGCTGGTTCATGGCCGCGCCACTGCTGTATGATGTCGGCTTCATCGCCACCGCCGGCGCGCAGTTGTCCGTAACGGTGGTTGCCACCTTCGGCCTGTACACGGGTATTGCCGGACGCACTGAGTCTGCGGTCTAACGAACGTCTTCTCGCACACTAATTGTGTCCTGCTCGGTCGCCACCAGCAAAGATCCGGAACCGTAACGTTGATAATAAAACGAACGTTCGTTCGGGACGCGGTGGAACGATCATGACAGATACAGCGAGACACAGACCGTACAGAAGCAACAAGAAGCGATCACACACGCGACCGGTGGTGACGAGGCATGGTCGTTGAACCGGTTGTGGCCCTGCAGGCCTTCGGCGGCTCACTCGCCGACGTCACAGCTGTCCTCGGTGAGGCATCCATCTGGATCGGCGCGTTCGCTGGCGGAGCGTTCGGAGCGGCGATCGGCGCGCTGCCGGCGTTTATTTTGACCGGGCTGTTGGTCGTTGCCGGCGCGGCGGCCAATATTGTTGGCGTCGCCCCCGAAGGAACCGTTGGGCTCGTCGGCATCGGCTTCGGCCACGTCTTTGGCCCCCACATTTCGTTTGCCGGCGGCGCGGCCGCCGCGGCCTACGCGGCCAAACGCGGCTACATGGAGAGTGGGTTTGACTTCCATAACGCGAAAGATATCGGCTTCGCGCTTGGCACCAAGCCCGATGTGCTGGCCGTCGGCGGGGCCTTCGGCCTGCTGGGGATCGCCGTCGAACAGCTGTCCCGCAACCTGCTGATCCCGGTCGATCCGATCCCGGTCAGCATCGTCGTCAGCGCGTTCGTCCACCGAGCAGTCTTCGGCTACGCGCTGATCGGCAAACCGCAGGGCTCGGGCCTGCTCGATATGGGGCCCTTCGAGCGCGGTGACACCCTCGCGGCGACGGCTACCGGCAGCACAAGTGTCGACGACAACGGCACCGAAAACGGCGGCGAGTCGGCCAGCGAGTGGCTGGCGACCGAGCCGTGGCTCCCACAGCAGTACAAGTGGGCCAATGTCGCCATGATCGGCCTGGCTGCCGGGCTGGCGTCGGGCTATCTCGCCTTCCGTACCGGGAGTCCGTTCCTTGGCTTCGGGCTGAGCGCGGCCTCGCTGCTGTTCCTCAACCTCGGGATCGAGCGGTTCCCGGTGACCCACCACATCACGCTGGCCGGCTCGACGATCTTCCTCGCGGTGACAGCCTCGGGTGAGGCCGCGCTGGCTGGTCTTTCGCCGACTGTCGGCCTGCTGTTTGCTGGTGGCCTTGGCATCGTTGCCGCGCTGGCCGGCGAGGTCACCCAGCGGATCTTCTACGCCCACGGCCGCACTCACATCGATCCGCCCGCGATGGCGATCATCATCTGGTCGTTCGGTGTTGGGCTCCTGTACGTCGCCGGCGTGTTGCCGACCGGCGTCTGGATCCCCGGGACGGTCTAAGCGATCACGTGGCGGTTCGGCCCTCGGCAGCCCTCGCGGGCTGCCACCACACTCCTTGTCGTGCGGCGACACACAGCCGCGATGGCTCTTGTCTCCCTGAGCGACGCACGAGCAGCATAGCGATAGTGGTGCTGATTGGCGTGCAAGATGGACGATACATATCAACCCAGACTCCTGCTCAGTCCGGCCATATACGCCGGCTACAACAGGTTCACCGGTCTACAAGCGAACGGGAGTACCGATACGTGCCACTCAAGAGCGTCGATCGCAAAGCCGAGCGCAGTGAGTCAGGAGATCCTCGGGCTGCTCTTCGGCGACCCATTTGCGGTGATGAATACAATTGGGTTGATCGCCTTCGCCCTCGTTGGTTCCTCGAAGGCTATTCGTGAGGAGTTCGACCTGCTCGGACTCATCATCGTCGGGCTTGCCATGGCGTTTGCTGGTGGCGCGACGCGTGATCTGCTTGTAACGCGAACCCCGCTGGCCCTGCAATCGCCGATCGAGATCAGTCTGGGACTTCTCGGCGTTGGCTTGGCAATCGCACTGAGCATCGTCCTTGAGGCACCGGAAACACATCCGGTGACGCTCGTCGCCGACGCGATCGGCCTCGCTGCCTTTGCGACAACCGGTGCTATCGTCGCAACTGAGGCTGGCGTGTCGGCGTTTGGGATCGTGGCGATTGCGACGATCAATGCCGTCGGTGGTGGTGCCGTCGCCGACATTCTGCTGGATCGACCCCCGTTTATCCTCTTTGAGGACTTCTATGCAAGCTGTGCCGTCCTTGGTGGAACCGCCTATTGGGTCGTTGGGCTGCTTGGTGCCCCAGCGAGTACCGCTGCGGTGGTGTGTGCGCTGGTAACCGTCGGGACGCGGTTGGTGGCGGTACTGTTCGACTGGAGCCTGCCGACAGTCCAAACGTTGGGGCTCCGAGCCGACTGAAGCCGTTGGAGGTGTAGACGCTCTCGCTTCTTTCGACCCAGCAATCGAACCGACACGGGAGCAGTAGACAGAATAATATGCACGCGAGCCCTCTACCGACGTACTTCACTGCTTCCGCTATGCCTGAAAAGAACTTCTCGTACGAGGGTAATATCATTAAGTCTGCTGAGTGGGATCGAGACTTCATCGAAGCGAGTCTCAATGCGATTCCAGATATCTTCTATGTGGTCGATACTGACGGCGATTTTCAGTGGTGGAACGACAAACTCCCACAACGTACCGGCTACACCGACGAAGAGATCGGAACGATGAACGCCCTCGAATTTTTTACAGGGGATGATCGCGAGACGATCGAATCATCGATTGAGACGGTGCTACAGACGGGCGAGGCGATCACCGAAGCTGAGATCACCACTAAAGAGCAACACACAATCTCTCATGAGTTTCGAGGGGTCAGACAAACTGACGCTGAGGGGGTACCAACGAGCATCATCGGTATTGCGAGGGATATATCGACCCGGAAGCACCGAGAGGATGAACTGAAAGCGCTGAACACACGGTTTGATCTGGCATTGTCGCAGACCGATACGGGGATCTGGGAACTTGATATCGCGTCCGGAACCGTCCGCTGGGATACAACCAGTGAACGGCTGTTCGGATACGACCCCGGTGAGTTTCCGGGGACATATGTTGGGGTCGGCAGCCGGGTCAGCGAAAGTGACGCAGAGCCCAGCGCGGAGACTGCCGACACAGCGGGTTCTGAGCCAAAGTACCGACCCGAATACGGTGATCGCATTCCAGCAGAGGATATTGATCGGGTGTCAGAACAGCTTGAACACGCGATCAAGACCGGCGAGCAGTATCAGGCTGATTTCCGGGTGCAACCGCCGGATGAGCCCCAACGGTGGATCCAAGCTCGTGGGGTCGTCGAGTACGATCATGATGGGCAGCCAGACCGAGTGCTCGGTGTCCAAACCGATATCACGGCGCAAAAAGAGCGTGAACGCGAACTCGAACGGACAAAGCAGACCCTCGAACAGAAGAATGAGCGGCTCAATCAGTTTGCCGCGACGGTTTCACACGACCTGCGGAATCCGCTTGAGATCGCACAGGGATACCTCGATGTCGCTCGGGAGACCGGTGAAGAAGATGCCTTTGACACGCTTGAGCGGTCGCTCGATCGCATGGAGTCGATGATCGATGAGTTGCTGGCATTGGCTCGAACCGAGACCATCGATCCTGAAACGGAACCGGTTCGTGTGGCCGACATTGTTACCATGGCGTGGGAAACCACCCAGACAGGAGCGGCGGAAATGGCGTGTGAGCTGCCGGCCTCGCTGACCGTCGTGGCTGAGCAATCACTCCTGAAAAACGTCTTTGAGAATCTGTTCCGCAATGCCGTCGAACACAACGAGTCGCCGGTGACCGTCACCGTCGGCGAACTAGACGGCGGCGGCTTCTATATCGAAGATACCGGGAGTGGACTGCCTGAGACTGACGACCAGTCGGTGTTTGCGCAAGGGTTTACCACCAATGACAGTGGGACTGGATTCGGGCTGGCCATCACCCGAAACCTGATCGAGGCCCACGGGTGGACGATCACCGCGACTGCGAGCGCGGCTGGCGGAGCCCGATTTGAGATCCGTACCGATGGCTCGTGACTTCGTAGCGCAGCACCCACAGTCAGGTTCGAGTGACTGTATCGCTGTGTTCGTACCGCGCGCCGATTCTGGCCGACGGTGTCACACAACCGCGGGTGCCAAGCTATTTTCCGGCCGACAGCGAACCCCCACGTATGAGCGACGAGGCACTGCTCGACGGCAACCCGGCCGACACCCACGAAGCCATCATGATGGCGACGTTTGCCGCGCTTCGCACCCACGGCTATCCCGGCATCTCGATCCAGCGGATCGCCGACGAATCTGACCTGACGAAATCGACATTTTATCACCACTTTGACGGGAAAGACGACATCCTCCTGTCGTTCGTCGAATATATGCGAGATTACTTCGAGCGTGGCTACCGGATCGAATCAACGGGCGATCCGGTCGGCGACCTCAAAGCGTTCGTGACTGTCTCGCTCGGCGAGTATCCGGCCGCCGAGGGCACGCCGGACGCCGACGCGCGGCTCTCGACGTATCTGGAGCTGCGGGCCCAAGCGATCCAAAATGAGGCGTTCCGGTCGGAGTTCACCGAGCTGTCGGCCACCCTCGTCGACAACCTCACCGAGATCATCGAAACCGGGGTCGACCAGGGCGTCTTCGCTGTCGACGATCCGGAGACAACGGCGGAGTATCTGGTCGCCACCATCGAAGGCATCAATCTCCAGCAGACAACCCGGACTGACGACCCACGCTCGATGCTCCGAAAAGAGTTGGAAACCTACATCGAGACAACGGTACTGGCCGACGACATCGCGTTCTAAGTGTGACTGGCCGCCCGCAGAGCGATCCAAAACAGCAAGACCCCCGGCGACGAGAAATGGGGTATGCGTGTCAGCGTGATCGGCGGCAGCACCGTCACCGACGAGGAGTACGCCACAGCCCAGACGCTCGGCGAGCAGCTTGCCGACCGCGGCCACGAGGTCGTCTGCGGCGGTCGAACGGGTGTGATGGAAGCCGTCTGTCAGGGAGCCCAGTCAGCCGGCGGTCACACCATCGGTATCCTTCCGGGCTCGGAGCCGGCAGCTGCTAACCCCTTCGTCGAGACGGCGATCGCCACCGGAATCAACGATGCCCGCAATGCGGTCGTGGTGTTGAACGGCGACGCCGTCATCGCTGTCGACGGCGGCCCAGGAACGCTGTCGGAACTCGGCCACGCGCTCAGCCTCGGCAAGCCGGTCGCCGGCATCGACACCCACCGCGTCGACAGCGTCGCGGGTATCGAACACGTCGACACCCCGGCGGCGGCGATCGATTACGTCGAAGCCAGCGTATAAGCGGCGATCGATTACGTCGAAGCCAGCGTATAAGCGGCGATCGATACCATGCGTCGACAGCGGCGGACAGCTTTTGCCGCTCGTGGCCCTGTCGTCTGCATGGACATTCCTCTCTACGATAGTTTAGATGGGCAGGTCGCACTGGTCACCGGTGCGACCCGCGGGATCGGCAAGCGCATCGCCGATGGGCTCGTCGACCACGGTGCGACCGTCTACGCCGGCGCGCGTGACACCGCCGACATCGACAACGACGACCGCGAGGCAATCGAACTCGACGTAACAGTCGACTCACAACGAGCGGCAGCCATCGACCGCATCAGCGACGAAGCCGGCTGTCTGGATATTCTCGTCAACAACGCTGGTGTGATGGACAGCCGCGAGTCGCTGGCCGAGATGCCGACTGAGACGATCGAGCAGACGTTGTCGACGAACCTCCATGGGCCGATCCACCTAACGAAACAGGCACTCGATCTCTTACTGCCGCAGCCCGGCCCCCGCGTCGTCAACGTCTCCTCCGGGTTGGGCGCGATCACCGAGCCACAGTCCGGTGGGATGCCGGCCTACCGGATTTCGAAAACCGGGCTCAACGGTCTCACACGATATCTTGACGGCGAATACAACAGACAAGGATTGCTCGCCAATTCGGTCTGTCCGGGCTACGTCCAGACCGACATGACCGAGGGGAGTGCGCCCAGAACGCCCGAAAAAGGAGCAGAAACACCGATCTGGCTGGCGCAGTTCAAGCCTGATGCCCCAAGTGGAGCGTTCTGGCGTGATCAATCGCCGAAGGACTGGTGACAATCGGTTCAACCGAAGCAGGCAGTGCCTGTCTGGAGCGCAGTTCGACCAGCGTGACGGATCGCAGACAGCAGGCAACGTGATACTAACCGGCTGCAGCACATACAGTAAGACATGTCTCGATCACAGCAGGCGGTCGCACCCACCGCGACACCCCGTGGCAGCAGCCACGGAAGGGGAGCGACGGCGATCGCTGTTGATCTCAGGAGTTGGCAGGGATGACACGAGGATCGTCACGAACCGGCAGGGGAGGCGTGACACGGCGTGCCGCCATCGGGATCCTCCTTGGTGGGGTGGCACTGGGTGTGAGTACCTCGGGGGCTTTCGATCAGGTCGACACCAGACGGCCCTTCGGGATCGCTGTCAGCGACACCAACGCGCTTGTCGGGCTCGTCGATCGTGGCCCGGTGAAAAAGAACGCCCGAGAGCCGATGGTGACGATCACGAACAACACGGCCGACACCGTGAGTTACACTCTCACACTGGATAGCTGTGCCGACGGGACACTCCACAGCCCAAACGGCGGCACTGGCTGTTCGATTACGTTCAGTCTCGCCGGCGGCAACAGCGGCACCGTCGATCTGACCGCCACCATAGCAGGGACGATCACCTACAGCATCAGCGCGACCAGCCCCACGCTTTCGATTCAAACGACCGGCAGCGTGACAGCTGAAACCGGCAACGTCGCCGGCGCGATCCGGATCCAGAAACCGGTTCGGGATCAGGAGTTCACCGCGGCCCCACCGCAGGGCAACCAGGGGAACGTCTTCGAGATCAAAAGCGTCGATGTGCGTGACGACGACGGCGACGATGATCTCGTCGCGGTCGCCTACGAGGTACGAGAAGGGGGCTCGGGTGGGACGATCGTCGGCGAAAAAACGGTCACGCTCCCGCCGTCGAACCGCTACAATCCGAGCGGCAACCCCGCGGAAACGATCGATCCAAATTCGGGATACACGATCCAAAGCGGGGTGTTGTACACCCTCACCGTCACCGGCACCGACGCCGACGGCAACACCGAAACCTCGACGATCGAAGATACGGCCTAAATGCCGCTGGGGGCCGCTCACAGCGGGATTTCGAGGGCCATGCCGATCAGCAGAAACAGCAGGATAACCCCCACAATCGCCAGGCCGATCTTTTGGAACGTGTTCATCGATATCTCGTATCAGCGACAGGCGTAAAAATAGTTGTGCGCAGCTCCCGATCGAATCGGGGGTGAGCGTCACCAGCAACCCCCGGAGGCGTCGACGACGGGTGCTACTTAGACGTACAACAACGGCAGCATCAACAAGACGCCGGCGACGATCCCGGTCGCCAACTCGCCGTAGCCGTGACGCGGGAGGTCGACGCCGGTGGCCAACGCCTCCGGGATGAACTCCGTGAGGACGAGATAGATCATCGCGCCGGCCGCAAAGCCGAAGCCGAACGGAAGGAACGATTCAGCCCAGGTCACAAACGCGAAGGCGATGACCGCGCCGATCGGCTGGGGCAGACTCGAAAAGACCGCCGCGCCGACCATCCGCCACTTCGAGAGCCCCATTGCCCGCATCGGGATGGCGATAGCGGTGCCCTCGGGGATATTGTGGATCGAGATCGCGATCGTCATAAACACAGCCAGCAGTGGCACGGAGATACCGAGCACGCCGACCCCGCCTTCCAAGCCGAGTTCCGCAAAGGAGACACCGACGGCGACGCCTTCCGGGAAGCTGTGAACGGTCAGAATCCCCAGAATCAACACGAGCTTTTTGAGGTCGCCCTCGGCGAAGGCTTCGACGTCAATCGGATGGTCGTGGCTGTGAGTCCCCCCATCGCCGTCAGGGAGGGCCTCGTTCTCGTCGACAGCGGCGGCTGCGTCAGCGTCGTGGTCGTCCGCATGGTCGTGCTCGTGCGCCGTATCGTGGCCACCGTCGCCACCGACATCGGCCGCATCAAGCACGCGATCAGCAACCTCAACGAGGACGACCCCCGCGACGAGGCCGCCGACCATGAGCGTCGGCAGTCCGTCGCTGGCGTAGGCCAACCCCTCGTTGACGAGGCCGAACAGCGATGCGGCGACCATGATCCCCGAGGCGATACCCCACAGGGCGACGTTCCAGCGGTCGCTGAAGTCCTCAACGAAGAAAAACGGGATCGCCCCAAGCCCGGTCGCCAACGCCGTGATTAGCCCGGCAACAAAGACAAGCGTCAAATTCACCAGGAGGCTCATACGTCGGTTTTCACACCCGATAGTAAAGAAAGTTTGTAAGTGAAAAACAAAATTTTGTCTAACCTAAAACAGCGCGGGAGAGTAGTCTCACTCCTGCTGGCAAGGACTCATATTGTGGTGAGTCGGTGTCATTTTGTCTGCGACAGCCGATATGGAGTTATGGAACGACGCAGCTATCTGTCGGCTGTAGGGGTAGTCGGTGCCGGCGCGCTTGGGGGCTGTCTGAGCGAGCCACCAGAGCAGTCAACGCAGGCAGGGATCACCGTCGAGCGAGTCGTTGAGGGGCTGACCCACCCGTGGGGGCTGGCTGCTGGCGGCCCTAATGACGCGCTGTTGGTCACCGAGCGCGATCCAGGGCGGCTTCAGCAGGTCGACCCCAACGCCGGCACAGCAACCGAGATCAGCGGGGTACCCGCGGTCGATGCCGCCGGACAGGGCGGGCTACTCGATGTGACGTGGGGGCCCGACGATTCGTGGGTGTATCTTACCTACGCGATCGCAGCCGAGGATGGCACAACAACCCGGCTTGCTCGCGGGCGACTCGACGCCGGTGGCGACCGGTTGACCAACTTCGAAACGCTGTACACCGCGGAACCGGCCGTCGATTCCTCGGGGCATTACGGCTCTCGGGTCACATTCGGGCCCGAAGGCTATCTGTATATGACGGTCGGCGATCGCCAGTTCAAGAACTTCGGCCCCGAGCACGTCGCCCAAGACCGAGGCAATGACCTTGGGACAACACTGCGACTGGGGGCGGATGGCTCGATCCCCGCGGATAACCCCTTCGTCGACGAGGAGGCCGCCCAAGATGCGATCTACAGCTACGGCCACCGAAACGCACAGGGCCTCGATGTTCATCCCGAAACGGGCGCGATCTGGGAAAGTGAGTTCGGCGAGTCCGATGGCGACGAGATCAACGTCATCGAGCGCGGCGGCAACTACGGCTGGCCAATCGCCGACGAGGGCTGTACCTACGGCACCGGCCAACCGATCGGCGTGAGCCACGCCGACCGCGAGGACGTGATCGGGCCGGTCTTCGGCTGGCCCTGCGGCGAGGACGGCCCCGCACCGAGCGGAATGACGTTCTACGACGGCGAGGCATTCCCGGCGTGGCAAGGTGACCTCTTCGTCGGCGGACTGGCCGGCCAACGCCTTGTGCATCTCGGGATTGATGGCCATGACGTGACTCTCCGTGAACCACTCGTCGCCGACCGCGGCTGGCGGGTGCGGGCGGTCGCCGTCGGCCCCGAGGGTGGGCTCTATCTCGCGATCGACGACGGATCGGCCCCGATCGTTCGGCTGCTGCCGGACACCTGAGCCCGCGGCTCACAGCGATCGGCGAGAGCCAGAGATAACGCCCAACACGCCGACGATCACACCGACCGCGATCGACGGGAGCCCGGCCTCCACCGGCATCCAGCCGGCAAGCCAGAGCAGACCGGCGGCAATGATGATCACCGCACCACCGACCGAGGGGGCGATGCGCATGGCGAGACTGCCGAGAACAACGACTAACAGGATCGACAACACCGCGCGCACCACCGCATCCCGACGTTCTTGGCGTGTTGGATTCTGGATTGACTGCTGGCCGCTGATCGTCGCATCGTTCATGTTCGTCGCCTCGTAGTCGGCGTTCCAGTTCGACTCAGTGGTGTCGTCCGGAACCGGCACATCCGCGGTCATATTCTGCGCATAGGAGTCCTCCAAGATCGTGTTCGATGCGTTGCCCGCCTCCGAGAGCGTCAGCTCAGCAGCGCGGACATTCGAGAGGTTGACCGCGAGTCGATCGCCACCCTCGGGGCGACGGTAGGCCGTCGAGATGTTGATCCCTGAGATCGATTCGGTCGTGGTGTATTCGATCGGCTCAATCGGCAGCGCAGTCGGTTCGCTCCGCCGAGGCGTGACGGTGGTGACGTGGGTTTGCTGGGCGGTCGGATCGACGATCACGACGCGATACTGCTGGTTGCGCTGGAGGGCCGTCTGAAAGCCATTGTCGCCGAGGATGTCGCCGGCGACGGTCTGATACTGGGTGCCGGCGTCTGTTGGCACCGGTCGCTGAAGGCGGAGTTCGGATCGTTCCGCATCGAACCGGCCGGTTTGATCAGCCAGCCGCAGCCGTGGGGTAACGGCTGCCACCGAGTCCTCAGCAGGCAGCAGATATGCCGGCTGTTGGTCGATCCGGGCGGGGAGCCGGACGCGGCGGTCGTAGTAGCCACCATCCGAAGCGAGTTCGGCAGCAAACCGTGTGTTGACCGGGAGGCCAGTCATGTTGATCGTGCCATCACGCGTTGTCTGGCGGGTGACCGGCTCGCCGGTATCGACGGGCGTGAGCGTTACAGTGGTCTCGCTGCCGTCGATCAGCGAGCCATCGGTGACATCCCGGATCGACAGCTCGGAGGGGAGTTCGGCCACGCGAATCGTCTGCTGGCCGCGCGGGAGATCCTGAAATGTCGCTGTCCCATCCGGGTTCGGAGCGGCGTCGGTGGCAACGACCTGGTCGTCGGCGACAGCAGCGACGCTGTTGTCGGGCGAGACGCCGCTGACCGAGACGGTGACAGGCTCACCGGCTCGATAACTAAAGTCGGGTTGCTCGTCGGTCGGGTCGATGCCGGGGGTCGTGAACTGATCGAACTGTCCGTCCAGCGTGACCTGGCCGATATCGCTTCGGTTGACGGTGACGGGGTTGCGTGTGGCGTCGACCGATTCGATGCCGACCTGTGAGGCCTCGAAGGCATCGTCGCTGACGGTAGCCGACGCCGGGCCACCGCTGCTGAGTTCGAGGGGGCCACTCGTCCAGGAGTCGTTGCCGACGACCGGTTTCGACTCGACGGCTTTGCTTTCGGTGACCGTGACCTCAAAGCCAGTCTCGGTCTCGTAGGTGAGGTCGCTGACGGTCGTGTTGGTGATGACCGAGTAAGAGATCACAGAGACCGGAATCGCCATTAGTGCGACGGCGATCACGACGACCAGCAGTTCGTTTCGATCCATCGAGAGGGTGATGGCGACCGGCATCGGGATGCCGTCACGCCATGTATGCCATAGGAGTCTGTCGGGCGGACGGTTAACCTCGTTTATTAGCCGCGGCTCGTGTGAACCAGTTGTCGGGGTAGACGTAATGGGGCTGCTCGACCATCGCGGCCGTGAATTGGAACGCCAAGGCTCAGTGTTACAGTAAAAGTAGTCCCGGGCGGATTCGAACCGCCGTCATAGGCTCCAAAGGCCCATATGATTGGCCACTACACCACGGGACTGCATTCCAAGGTCAGGCTGGCGATTACATTAGTCCTTTCTTTTCGTGACACGGCTGGTGCTGCGGCGACGCCCACCAGCGATATACGCCACCGGTGTCAGTGGCCGGTATGGGACTACAACGCGTCGGGGTGCTCTGTGTCACCCTCGGGCTTGCGGTGGTGATGCTGACGGCCGTGCTCTTCGGCCCGGCTGCCGGCAGTACCGACGTTGGCTGCCCCGACCACGAGCCACGCTACGCGCTGGAAGGGGTCGATCTCGACTCCCTTACAGTCAGCTACACCGACGGCTGCAACACGTTCGTCCTCCAGCCGCTCATCACCGGCGGCGTCGGGCTGACCGGCCTCGGGGCTCTCTTCGGCCTGCTTGGGATCGGCCGAGCGAGTGTCAACAGGTCGTAGCCGTCGGGGTCGAGGTGTCACCCAAGTCGCCGAAAATGGGCGGATTTAACCGTCAGTCCGTCCCGCGTACACACGTATGCGACTTCACGAGTATCAGGCGAAGGACATCTTCGCGGACGCCGGGATTCCGGTGCCGAACTCCCAACTTGCAGACAGCGTTGCGGGCGTCCTCGATGCGGTGTCCGCGATCGGCTATCCAGCAGCGATCAAAGCGCAGGTACACGTCGGCGGCCGCGGGAAAGCCGGCGGGATCAAGATCGCCACCAGCGAGGAGGAAGCACGCGAGGCCGCTGAGTCCATCCTCGGAATGGATCTCAAAGGCTACACCGTCGACCGCGTCCTCGTCGAGGAAGGCGTCGACTTCGTCGACGAGTACTACGTCGGCGTCACGATGGATCGCGGCGAAGGCGAACCCGTCGCCATGGTCTCAACGAAAGGCGGTGTCGATATCGAGGCCGTCGCCGAGGAGGATCCCGACGCCATCGCCCAAGAGCACATCGACCCCGCCTTCGGGCTCCACCCCTACCAGGCGCGCAAGGTCGTCTACGACGCCGGCGTCCCCGCCGAGTACGCCCGCGACGTATCCTCGATTCTCTCGACGCTCTACGAGCTCTACGAGGCCAACGACGCCAGCGACATCGAGATCAACCCCGTGATGATCACGGGCGACGGTGACGTGATCGCCGCCGACGCGGTCATGAACATCGACGAGGACGCCCTTTTCCGCCAGCCCGACCTCGCCGACATGGAGGAAGATTCCTACCAGAACGACCTCGAACGCAAGGCCGGCGAGTACGGCTTCGATTACGTTCGCCTCTCCGGCAACACGGGGATTATCGGCAACGGCGCGGGCCTCGTGATGGCGACACTCGACCTCGTCGACTACTACGGCGGCACCCCCGCGAACTTCCTCGATGTCGGCGGCGGCGCGAAAGCCGACCGCATCGGCAACGCCCTCGACATGGTTTTCTCCGACGAAAACGTCGACAGCGTCGTCTTCAACATCTTCGGCGGGATTACCCGTGGCGACGAAGTAGCGAAGGGCATCAACGAAGCCCTCGAAGACTTCGAGGAGATCCCGAAACCGGTCGTCGTCCGACTCGCCGGCACCAACGCCGAGGAAGGCATGGAAATCCTCAACACCGACCTTGTGCAGGTCGAAGCGACGCTTGAGGACGCCGTCCAACGTGCGGTCGCCAACGCCGAGGAGGTGGCTCAATGAGCGTCTTCGTTGACGATGACACCCGCGTCGTCGTGCAGGGCATCACCGGCGGCGAAGGGAAGTTCCACACCGAACAGATGCTGGAGTACGGCACCAACGTCGTCGCCGGCGCGGTGCCAGGCAAGGGCGGCCAAGAGGTCGCCGGGGTTCCGGTCTACGACACCGTCGACGAGGCTGTCGAGGCCGAGGATGCAAACGCTTCTGTCGTCTTCGTCCCGCCGGCGTTCGCCGGCGACGCCGTCTTCGAAGCTCTCGATACCAACCTCGATCTCGTCGTCGCTATCACCGAAGGCATCCCGACACAGGACATGGCGAAGGTGAACAAACGGCTATCCGAAGTCGATACGAACCTCATTGGCCCGAACTGTCCGGGCATCATCACGCCGGGCGAGGCCAAACTCGGCATCCTGCCGGGCAACATCTTCGAGGCCGGCAACGTCGGCCTTGTCTCCCGCTCGGGCACCCTGACGTATCAGGTCGTCTCGAATCTGACCGACCGCGGGATCGGCCAAACGACCGCCATCGGCATCGGTGGCGACCCGATCATCGGCACCTCCTTTATCGACGCGCTGGAGGCCTTCGAGGCCGACCCCGAAACCGACGCGATCGCCATGTGTGGCGAGATCGGCGGCGAGGACGAGGAGCAGGCCGCGAAATACATCGCCGAGTACATGGACACCCCAGTTGCGGGCTTCATCGCCGGTCGCACCGCGCCGCCGGGCAAGCGGATGGGCCACGCGGGGGCCATCGTCTCCGGCTCCGGCACCGGCACCGCCGAATCGAAGATCAACGCGCTCAACGACGCCGGCGTCCCGGTTGCCGACACGCCTGGTGAGGTCGCCGAAGCGATCGACGACTTCCTGTAGTCACCGCTGCTGCGATTTTATTTCAAGCATCTACAAGCGCCGCCCGGGAGTACCGACCGCGGGTGCGAGCATATAAATCCGGGTAGGCACCAACCCCAGATGTGACCAGCGAGTCCGACCCGGACTGGGGGCCGTATTTCGGCTTTTCGGCGCCCTACGCAAACCAAGCCGACGCCATCGAGCAGGCCATCGAGACCGTCGGCGACCGTGGCTACCTCGCCATGGAGGGCCCTTGCGGCACCGGAAAGACGATGGCCGCGTTGACCGCGGCGGCAACCCTCCTCCGTGAGACCGACAGCTTCGACAACGTCTTCGTCGCCACACCGGTCAAACAGCAACGCCAGCAGTTCATCGACGACCTGCGAACGATCAACCGCAGGATCGAGGAGCCACTCGCCGGCGTCGCCCTCGTCGGCAAAACCGATCTCTGTCCGTACGGCCGTGAAGACCTGTTTCCGGACGACGCGAGCGTCCACGATCGGTGTGAGGAGCTCCGGGATTCGACAGCCGATCTCATTCGCGCCGACGACAATGACGGCGGAGGTGAGACGACAACGCAATCGTCGATCGCCTCCCAACTCCTCGGCAGCGTTGCCGGTGGGGTTGGCGGCGACACCGCTGACGCCCCCGAGCCAGCAGCGCGGCTCACCGCCGGCCGTGAGGATACCGAACAGTGGTGGGATACTGAGCGCGCACTCGAACTCGTTCAGACGGCTCAGCAGGATCTCCGCGCAGCCCAGCAGTCCGGCGGCGATGCCGACGCCACGCCACTTGAGACGGCCGGCGCGAGCGCACCGTACGGCACTGCCCAGCCGGCAGCGCCGGCAGAACTGACCGAGGGGGAGTCGACACCGCTGTACTGTCCGTTCGAGGCCGACTGGTACGCCCGCGACAAAGGGTCGCCCGTCGGCTTCGAGCAGGGCGTCGATCATGTGCTCTCGACTGAGGAATTCCTGCCGGCGTCGGTCGAGGCCGGCACCTGTCCCCACCGGGCGATGGGTGTCCTGCTGGAACACGCGGATGTCGTCATCGGCAACTACAACCATCTCTTCGATTCCCGCACCCGCAACCTCACCGAGCCGATCCTCGATGAGCGCACGCTCGTGATCCTTGATGAGGCCCACCGGATCGAGGAGCGCGTCCGCGATCTCGTCAGCGACACGGTCGGTCGGGTGACGCTCACACAGGCCCAGCGCGATCTCGGCGAACTGCTGGATCGCGCCAGCCAACACCCCGACAACAAGGAACTGGTCGAGAAATATCTCGCCGAACACGACGTGCCCTACGAAGCCGTCGAGCAGGCCCAAACCTTCTACCGCGAGGCGGTCGCGTGGCTCGACGATCACATCGACGACGCGCTCGCCGAGCGGTTCGAGGGCTACGCGGCCGGCTACCCTGACGACCTGCCGAGCGAGCGGATCGAACTCGAACTCCGCGATCCCGAAACCGACGAACGCGATAGCTTCACAGAATGGGCCGAAACTGCGGGCTACGATGGCGCGTTCTTCCGAACGCTTGGGAAAGTCGGGGGTGCGGTCGAAGACGCACTCAGCCAACTCGGCATCGACCGCGACTGCGTCTGTACCGTCGTCGGCGCACGCTTCGGCCAGTGGTGGACGCGGGATCACACCGCCTTTTTCCGAGAGATCACGCTGGAGCCGACCGACGCCGACAGAGATCGTCTCGATCCCGAGTGGCGAACCGCCTACAACGCCTCGCTGGTGATGTACAACTGTATTCCAGCCGAGCAGGTGGGCGAAATCTTAGGCGAGTTCGGCGGCGGCGTTCTGATGAGTGCGACGCTAGAACCGTTGGACGTGTTCGAGGCGGTCAGTGGGCTGTCGTCGGTCGCGGCGGGAGGCAGCACAGCCGGCGGCGACACAGCCGGCAGGGGCGACGACCGACCGCCCCGTCGCGTCGACCGCCGCAGCTACGATCTCCAGTTCCCCGTCGCCAACCGCGAAAGCTGGATCGTCGATGTGGAGCCGTTCACCGCCCGCAACCGTGGCGACCCGACCGGCCCCGATAACGCGACCCGGGATCGCTACGCCTACGTCGCCCGCGAGATCGCCCGCAGCCACGGGAACATCCTACTGTGTTACCCCAACTACGCCGAGGCAAAGTGGGCCGCCGGTCGGCTGCGCGAGGAGATCGACAAACCAGTCTATCTCGATGAATCCTCAAGTCACGAGGCGACCCACGCGCTCCGCGAGGGGTTCGTCGACGACGATCACGCGGTGTTGGTGACAAGCACCCGCGGGACGCTGACTGAGGGCGTCGACTACGAGGGCGAGGAGTTACACACCTGTGCGGTGTTCGGGATTCCGCTTGTCAACATCGGCTCCCCGCGCGTGCAGGCGGTACGGCACGCCTACGGCGATCGGTTCGGGCGCGACAACGCCTTCGACTACGCGCTGACGGTGCCAGCCGTCCGACAGGTGCGGCAGGCGATCGGTCGGGTGTTGCGCGGGCCCGAGGAACGCGGCGTTCGAGTGCTCGTCGGCGAGCGATACCTCCCCGACAAACCGCGGTCGGTCGCGCCGTTTTTTGCCGACCAAGAGCGTGCGGAGTTTCGGCGGTTAACGCCGGAGTATCTCGACAGCCAATTTGAGGCATTCTGGGAGTAAGACTGGCTGTGTGATACTAAATAACAGAAGAGCAGCCGGTGATACCGCAGCGACCGTCGCCGTCGATCAGTGATCGATCCGATTCTGGTGTCGCGCAGTCGCTTACGCGCGCAGTTCGTCAAGCGCAGCCTGCAGGTCGGCCTTATCCTGGACGCCGACAACGCGGTCAGCGGCTTCGCCGTTGTGGTAGAACTCGATGGTCGGGACGCTCCGGATGCCCTTTTCGCTGGCGAGCTCTTGGAGCTCGTCGATGTCGACTTTCAGGACTGCGGCGTCGGTTTCGGCAGCCAACTCCTCTACTGTTGGGGCCAGCATCTTACAGGGGCCACACCAGTCGGCGTAGTAGTCGACGAGGGCAACCTCGTTGTCGGCGATCAGTTCCGCGAAGTGGTCGCTGTCGGATACGTGGATCGGCTCGGTAGCTGCTTGGCTCATATTACCTTCTTCGGTAGCATTACATATAAGCATGGAGGGGCGATGCCGACAGCACACACAACCGCTCGGGTTTAGCCGTCGATCGTGTAGTTCAACACCACGCCGTCGTCCAATTGTTCGATATCGTCGAGCGTGAGCGCCGGGAACTCCTCGGTGAAGCCGTCGCCGTCGGCCAGCGTCGGCGCGTCTCGGCCGCCGATGAGCATCGAGCCGACGAACACAGAGAGTTCATCGACGAGTCCCTCCTCAAAGGCCGAGGAGATGAGTTCACCGCCGCCCTCGATCATGAGCCGTTCAAGCCCCTCGTCGGCGAGGCGGTCGATCCCGGCGGCGAGATCAACGCGGTCGTCGCCAGCGACGATGAGCTCCGCGCCTGCATCAGCCAGTTCGGTTCGCCTGTCTTCGGGTGCCTGTTCGGACACAAGCAGGTAGGTCGTCGCCTCGTCGTCGAGAATGCGGGCATCGAGTGGGGTTCGGGCTGTCGAGTCAGCGACGACACGGGCGGGGTTACCCGGCCGGCCGTGTCGCTGTCGCTGCACGCGGCGGTCAGTCACGTCAAGTGTGAGATGGGGGTCGTCAGCCAGCACAGTGCCGACGCCGACCATGACGCCGTCGGCGGCCGCCCGGATTCGGTCGACGCGGTCAAAATCCTCGGGGCCGCTGATGGCGAGTTGCTCCCGGCGTCGGGAGGCGAGTTTGCCATCGACGCTCATCGCGGCGTTGACGACGACGTGCATACCGGCATTCAGCGCGTGATCGACATCTGGGTTTCGGTCGCCGCGTAACCGCGGCACTAAGCTACTTGCCTGCTGAACCCAAACGCGGGGTATGGTGACCCTGTATGCGCTCGATGGGTGTCCGTACTGCGAAAACGTCCACGACGCCCTCGACGACAACGATATCGACTACGAGACGAGCTGGACAGACCCGCTTCACTCCGATCGCAACGATGTCAAACGCGTCAGCGGGCAGCGAAGCGTCCCCGTCATCGTCGACGAGGAACGCGGTGTGACGATGGCCGAAAGCGAAAATATTCTCAGCTTTATCGAACGGAGTCTGGCATGACGATCTACACCGGCCGCGGCGACGAGGGACTCACGGATCTGCGGGATCGCTCGCGGGTGTCGAAAACGAACGTCCGGATCGAAGCCTACGGCGTTGTCGACGAGGCCAACTCGCTGATCGGCCGGGCGCGACCGACCGGTTACGACGATGTCGACGACTGGCTGGCCGGCGTCCAAAACCACCTCCATATCATCCAAGCGGAGTTCTCGATGCCGGAGGCCGACGATCCCTCGATCGAGGAGGCCCACGTCGAAGAAGTCGAAGACTGGATCGACACCGCTGATGAGGAGCTTGACCCGCTCACCGAGTTCATCCTGCCGGGTGGCAGCGACAGCGGGGCAGCACTCCATCACGCCCGGTCGGTGACCCGGCGGGCCGAGCGGCGGGCGGTTGAACTCGCCAACAATGAACCGATCAACGCCGAGGCGTTGGTGTATCTGAATCGGCTCTCGGACGCACTGTTTACGTTCGCGCGACTGGTCAACTCACGCGACGAAATCCCTGAGGAATCGCCAAGCTACTGAGCAGTGCTGATCAGTGCTCGCCATTCAGTCGAAGAGAACCCGGCGACGACCGACGGGACAGACGGGCGGATGACGGTCGTCGCGGTGCGGATGATGCCAACGATGCCGTCGGTGACACGACGGAGGCGATACGATGCGGTCGCAACGGAAGCAGGAATCCGTCGGCGACCGTATTTTTAGGTTTGCCTAATCCAATGTATAGGTTTCGGTTTAGGCGAGCCTAAATAGTGCGTGGCCGAACGCGGTTCGTCACCTCCCCCAGCGTGGGCGGCGATATCGCGGAGAGAAGCCTTTAAGTCCAGCCGAGTGTGAGTTTTCGCTGTCGGGTCGGTGGTCTAGTCTGGTTATGACGGCTCCTTCACACGGAGCAGGCCGACGGTTCAAATCCGTCCTGACCCATTCGATTTCTTGCGCGTTTGAAGGAGTAAGCCGACAGGCTCGCGGTCAATGCAGCAGTCACAGCAGCAGGACTGACCAGCTTCGCGCAGCCGTCGGCAACAAGGATACTAGGGTCTCCTCACTGAGTCGAACGCAGCCGGGAGAGACTGCCGTCGAAACCGATACTCAGTGATCCGTGGTTGTGTCGACTTGGGCGTCGATCCAAGCGGTAAGGTCGTCGCCGGGGACGAAGCCCTCGGCATAGCGGGCAACTGGGTCGCCGTCGACAAACAAGACAAACAGCGGCACGCTCCGCACCTCAAAGCGGTCGACGAGCGGCGGGTCGTCTCGTGGGTTGACGAGAGCGACCCCGATGTCGAGTTGGCGAGCAACGTTGCCGACGATCGGTTCCATGCTTGCACAGATGCTACAGCCCTCCGTGTAGAACTCGACCAACGCGATCTCGTGTTCCGAGATGAAGTCATCAAGGGCCGCTTCGTCGGCAAGATTGGTTGGGCGGGTTGTCGCTTGGGTGTCCGCCGCAGTATCGGCTGTCTCAGTCATAGCGAGAAGTAGGGGGGCTGGCTATCTAAGGCGTTCGGCCAAACTGAATCCCGGTCTTGACCGCGGTGCGATCCACCTCGTAGGTATGGCATGTGATATCAACCCATGAAATTTTGCCTATCGAGCCGAAATATGTGTTATGAGTTCGATCATTCTCTCGGTTTCCGCCGAGCAACAGTTGCTGCTGAAACTCCAGTCGATGGTCGTGATGACAATCTTCGGGCTCATCGCCGGGCTCGCGCTCAAGCAGGTGGTACGGGCGACCCTCGGGGATGGCTTCATCGACGCCAGCCCCTCCCGGCAGTCGCCGTGGCGATAACAGTCACCGCGTTGGGAGAGAGCATACCTCTCGAACTAGTCAGTGGCTGTCACCGTCGACTCACACCGTGGAGGCGTACGGGCGACTGGGAGTCAAAAGCGGTGCCGGTGTGGTAAAATCGGGAAACGCAACCGTTGTGAGTCCGCGTTGTGACAGTTCGAATACCTATGTATTGTACATATTTTCTATACTTATTCAAACATACATTTTGTTAAAACCGAATGTTCACCATTTATTATATATCCGAAACGGTTATACTGGCATATATGTTTAATTAGGGCCATGCTGGCCCAGACTGAGAGCCGCGTCGGCCGGAAACTGCAACGATTCATCACCAATATTCCCGATGGGAGTCGGATCTCAGATGATGCATTCGAGAGCCGCCATCGGGGCGTGCTCATCGCGACAGCGCTGCAGTTGCCGATTATCTACGCGATCAGTCGTCTCACAGGCATCGAATCGGTCACTGGGGCAGAGCTGCCCGCCATCCCGCTGACCCACTCGATCGCCGGGATCGGGCTCATCGTCGGTTTACTTGGACTTGCTGTGGTGCCAACCTTCCCACGACGGGTACGCACCTCACTCGCCTCGTTTGGCTTTATGACCACGGCCGCGGTATTAGCCTACTTTACTGGCGGCTTCATCGAGGCACACTTTCTGTACTTTGTCGGCGTCGGTGTCGTCGCGCTCTACGAGGACTGGGTGCCGTTCGGCGTTGCGATCGGCTACGTTGCCACCCAACACAGCGTCTTCGGGCTGATCGAGTGGTTTACGGTCTACAATCATCCGGCTGCGATGGCCAACCCGGTCGTCTGGGGCGGCATTCACGCGGTGTTTGTCAGCATGCTTTCGGTCGCCATCCTGATCAACTGGCAGTCGCTGGCGATCGCCCGCAACGAGATCGAAGCCCAGATCGAGGAGGTCGAACAGGCGAAAGACAACGTCGAACAGCAGCGTGCAGAGGCAGACCGACAGCGACAACAGGCTGAACAACAGCGCGAGGAGATGGCTGCGCTCAACACGAAGTTGGCCGACTCCTACGGAAGTGTGATCGATGCCTGTGCGGCCGGGGATCTGACACAGCGGCTCGACGAGGATGTTGACAACGAGGCGATGGCAGAGATCGCAACCTCATTCAACACCATGGTCGACCGGTGGGAAGACACCGTCATGGAGATTCAGTCGTTTGCGACAGCCGTCTCAGATGCAAGCGAGGAGGTGACAACGAGCGTGAGCGAGATCGAACAGGCCGGAGAGGATGTCGCCCGATCGGTTGAGGATGTCTCCCGCCGGGCCGACACCCAAAACGAACAACTCGAGAGTGTGTCCGGGGAGATGAGCGATATGTCCGCGACGATCGAAGAGATCGCGGCCTCCGCTGAGGAGGTGTCGTCGACAGCAGCGATGGCCGCTGATCAGAGCGATACCGGTCGGGCGCGTGCGGCCGACGCAACGGCCCAGGTCGACGAGATCGAACACCAAGCCCAGGCGGTGGCCGATCAGGTCGAAACGCTGGACGAGAAGATGGCGGAGATCGACGCGATCGTCGATATGATCGATGAGATCGCCGAACAGACCAACCTGCTTGCGCTTAACGCCTCGATTGAGGCCGCTCGTGCAGGCGAGGCCGGAGATGGGTTTGCGGTCGTTGCCACCGAGGTAAAATCACTGGCTGAGGCGGCCTCTGAGGCAACCGACGATATCGAACAGCAGATCACCGAGGCACAGTCAGTGACCGACGAGACAGTCGACGGCATCGACGCGATGACCGATCAGGTCGCCGAGGGTGCCGAAACGATCGACGCAACGATCGAGATCTTCGATGAGATCGCCGATGTGATCGATGAGGCCGAAAGCGGCACCGCCGAAATCTCCGAAGCAACCGACGATCAGGCAGCGTCCTCTACAGAGGTAGCCTCGATGGTCGACGAGGCCGTGACGCTGAGCGACAAGACGGCGGGCGACGCCGCCGATGTGTCGGCCGCAACCGAGGAACAGGCTGCCTCTCTCAAGGAAGTCACCGACAGCGTCCACGAACTCTCAGAGCGGGCCGCCGCGCTTCGCGATGAGATCACTGCCTTTGAAACATCGAACATGGAGACCGAACCGACGCAGACAGCGAGTTCCCCGGCCCCCAAAGCGACCGATGGCGGCCAGCACACCCCGCAGTAACGCTCCCACACGCAGGGTCGACGAGCGTTGTATCGTTCGTGTCTGCCAGCGTACGGTCGTCTAGCCGAGGATTTTTATTCGTCGATGCCTTGGTGATTGTTGCCATGTGCCACCACGTCGACATGGACATTGACTGGGAAGACGCCGTCACTGAACAGGATACCGAGATGCTAACCGAGACACCCGAGGCCGACGCCGAGGAGCCGGAACTCGACGCCGAGGAATCACCACCGGAAGCCGCGCCGCCAGCTGACGACTGAGCCCCGTTGTAATCGGTGGTGAGTAATCCCCGTGTCACACGCCACTTACTCACGGTCTCACGCCGCTGGAATTGGCCGTGAGCCAGTGACAAGGAAACAGTGCAGTGGGCCAACGAAACTCGTTCGCAGGACAGCAGGTAGTTTTCCGATCGCTCGACCTATCGCTGTCAGTTATCTGCTGCTGCAGCCGCTAACTGTTCTTTGATGAACTGTCCAGCATCCTCGTCTGAGCCGCTGTCGGCCCCGCGCAACAACCATTCATCGGGTTCAGCCCCTTGAACGAACATCGCTGGCTCCCACCAGACATCTGCACACCACGCTGTCCAACTAATTGCGTCGTGTGATTCAAGCCAGTTCATAAACGGTTCTCCGAAGTCGGCTGTCGTCCCGCCTAACCACCGATCATCGTAATCTCGCCAGCCGAATTCGGTAACGAACAGCGGATGTGTCTCATACACAGCTTCGACGCCACCCCCACCAGCCGTCTGCCCATCCCACGCACGGTTCTTGCTGACCGCATGGCCCGGATACACGTGGTATGCGTACGCGATATTGCCCCCGGTTACCGGATCGAGTAAGGCACCCTCCGGACTCGTTGACCACCCTGGGGAGCCGACGATAGCAACCGTATCACTGTGGTTCCGAATGGTATCAACGATCGGTTGCATGAACGTCAGAAACAACGCCCAGATATCGTTGATCGCGGGGTCGCTCGTCGGTCCCCACATCCCGGGGGTGGTTGGTTCGTTATACACCTCATAGAGAACGTGATCAGCATCGGCGTATCGGGACGCTACTGTCTCCCAGAACACCGTCGCCTCTGCTTGCAGCGACTGATTGATTGACTCCTCACGCAGCGATCCCCATGGAATCTTTTCGCCGTCTCTGTGAAAGTCGATGATAGCGTAGACATTCCGGGCAGCACATTGCGCAACGAGTGGATCGAGATAACTGCTGAGATACGTCTCCAGTTCAGCTTGCGTAAACGCCGGTGGCGTCGGTGCGACTCCATGCTCGGTATCACCGATATCGATCGGTTGGACAGGAATACGAATGACAGTTGGGTACCAGCCAGCGGTTTGATCAGTGAGATGGGCGAGGACGTCCTCACTGGAGCGTCCTCGATTCGGTGTCGTGGATCCCCGTTTTGGATCAACGATTGAAACGCCGCGAAGGGTGACAGCCGTTCCATCAGGCGTGACGAGATGGTTGCCATCGACAGCTAGCGGTGGCAACTCGGCGGTCGCGTCCGAGTGACTCTGTTTTTCCTCACGTGCATTGTCGGTGGAAAGACAGCCACTCAGGCCTGTTAGTGCGCTCATCAGTAGGAGACTCGTTCGCCTTGTCTGCTGGCGACAATCCATATCGGAGTGGTTCACAATTGGTTCCTCGGTTAGTCGTCGTCGGAGAGTACTCCCGTGTCGTCATCGGAGAACACGCCTGATTCGAACTCGTCCGGAGAGTCACGAAGCAGCCGCTCAGTCCCTTCGTGGGAAGCAAGCTCTCCTTGTTCCAGTTCATTCACCTCTTCGATCGTGTCGGCGGCAACTTTCTCAGTGACCTCAAAGGTCTCAACCGGCCGAACGACGCCCCACATCGCACCGATCGAGTGTAAGACCACCGCAACCGGCGTCAGGAGCAAAAATAGCGGCCACAGAATCGGATGTTTTCGGTAGGCGATCAGCCCAAACACCATATAGATGAACAGAATCCCGAGAAGGGCTGTCGAGAGGATCGAGTAGAGTTCCATCCCAGGAGCGGTTCCGGGTAGCAGATAGGAGGCAACAGCCAGAAACGGAACAAAGGGGGAAAATGCCCACGCGACCACGCGGGTGAAATACAGCGGCCGGTACAGCGGGGGCAGTAAATGATCGTCACCCATGGTACCGGACATCCATCGGCGTCGCTGTTTGAGCATCGCTGACACCGAGGGCGGTGCCTGGTTTCGGAAGCGAGTATTCACCAACTGGTACGTGAGATCGTATTCTTTGGCTGCCCGCCAGATCAAGTTCGTATCCTCTGTTATCGTAGCGACATTCCATCCGATCTCAGCTTCGATTGTCCGTCGGATAGCAAACCCGCCACCCCATGCATAGAGCGGATACGACAAGCGGTGGAAGCCGAGTTGTTCGAACTGGTACCCGGTGCGGAACACCTCACACAGGTAGGTGAGCCGAGACCCCGTATAGATCGGCTTCTCGGTGAATTGGATGAAATCAGCATCCGGAAGGCCGGTAAGCTCGGTGACAATCGTATCTTCGTCGAGATACAGAAGGTATTCTTCGTCGGCATCGACGTTCCGACGAGCCCACTCGACGGCTCGACCTTTGTTCGTCGCCTCGCAATCAAACTCGTCAGGAACAACATGTACCGTCGCGCCGTCAATATCGACCGCAGCTTCGGCGATAACACGAATGTCAGCGACCCCATCAGGAACAGCATTGACTGTCTGTTGAACCACTGGCTCGGCGTCTATCGTCAGCACACGGACTTGGATATCGTCGAGCCCCCAGACTTCGTCGGTATCTGTGTTCCACCCGTGGCGGAGCACAAACACTTCGAGCAGCCACCAGAGTGCCGAAAACGCATACACAGCGAACGCAACCCACAAAAAGACAGCCAGCAACCCCTGAACAGACAACAGTTCAGTCACAGATATGCTTAGCACTTAGTCCGGATTAGAATACTGTATATACTTTGAAGTGACGTGGCAAACGAAGATTGATTTGCGAACAAATGGCGACGACCCAATGAGTATTACAGACAGTGTAGGTGGCTGGAGCGGTAGCAGTGAGGGATTGCAGTGATCAGCGCGCTCGCTGGCACAGCGATTGCGCTCGTATTCTGGGTGACGCTGGTGCTGTATGGCTTTTCGTCCTTCTGGTGGCTGCTTGAAGTGACGGTGCTGGCCACCGGCTGGCGGGCCGACGATGAGAGCGAAATCCCACTCGAAAATATCCAGGTGCGAATTTTGACCTACAACTCGCCGTCGACCGTGCAGGTGACGGTCAACTCGGTGCCGGAGAAGATCGGCGCGACGAAAGTGATCGCCGAGGCCGACATGGATATCGACGGCGCGGATGTCCACGTTGTTCCCGACGACTTCGAGAGTCAAGCTCAAAAGAAGGGCCGAGCCATCGAATGGGCGCGCAAACACGTCGAGTGTGAGGAGGAGTACATCCTGTATCTCGACGAGGACAGCATCATGGTCAACTTCGAGGGGCTGCCGGCGGCCGATCTGATCCAGATTTCGGAGCATCCGCTGCGAACCGGGTCGTGGTGGGTCTATCTCTGTGAGGTGTTCCGGGTCGGCTACCAGCGCGAGCAGCGCGCGTTCCACCGGATGGCGTATCCGCTCTACGCATGGGGTGGTGCGGTCGCCGTCCGCCACGAACTCGAAAACGAGGTCACGTGGGACGTGCCGACGATCACCGAGGATACGACCTACATCTGGCGAGCCGCGAAGTATGTCGACCAACAGGGCGGCAAGTTCGAATACCGCCTGCTCAACAGGCGGTTTCGGAATCAGGCCCCGCCATCGATCCGAGAGATGTTCAATCAGCGGCGACGCTGGATGTCGGGGACACTACGGGATATGTACCGCCTCCCGAAGCGATACCTCCCGCTGCAGTTCACGCGGATCATCACCTGGACGCTATCGCCGGTGATTCCGCTGTTGTCGGTGTTGGCGTTTCTGTACCCGCAGTTCGTGCCCCAACACGGCCTCTATCAGGTCACCTCGATCGCCCTGTTCAGCATGCTGTTCGTCTACATGATCGCCGGGCTGATCGAATACAAGAAGTATCCCGAGGTGTGGCCGATCTATCTGGTGTTGACACCGCTGGTCGTCGCACTCCACGCGGTCGGCGCGCTGTGGGGACTGTTTCGGCCGGCGACGGATTTCAAAATCACCGAGAAAACGCCGGGACGGGTCACCCAAGACCAACCGGAGCGTGCAAGTTCCGAAACGCTCGCCGACCTGAATCCCGACCTCGATGCGGAGATTATGGAACCGAACAAACCAACGGAAGAAGACGAGACGCCCACCTCAGCGAATGACTAACAACTTAGCCCCAGATGTTGCCACCACCGTAGTCGGCTTCGCACTGACGGCATGTGTTGATTCCAAGGGCAGCGTAGATGCCACACGTGCCTGTCAGAGCACTTGTGACGAAAATAAAGACAAGCAGCCCGAGGCCGCCCATAGCCGCCAGCGTCGTCGTCGACTGCGGAACTGACGTGTAGAGCCACGCGATCGCACCGAGAGCAACCGGTGTCAGGAGGGTTCGGACGATTCGGTCACGGCGACCAACGTTTGTTTTTCGACCGCTCATACCATTTGTTACGTCGTTGAAATCCATAAAGCAACCGCAAACAGACCAACTAACGCCTGTATCGGCACAATCAACACCGAAGATTTCGACGACACCCGATAAAACAGATGTTACAAGCGGCGGTGTGACGAAGGGATCAACGAAGTTTTTGTGTCTTGGTAACTTTTCTCGTGGAGAGATCTGTTCGATTGGACAGTTGACCGATTCAATCCCACCCAGAGCGATGGGTTTATTACTCAGGTAGCCACTTAGTGCAGGTACATGTCTCACCACGACACGGAGGACACGTCGGATTCCCCGGCGGATCGAGTTCTTCGAGGGCACATTGACTAACACTGACGAAATAGAGTCAGTACGAATTTTCGACACGACGCTGCGTGATGGCGAACAGTCACCACGCACCTCGTTTGATTACAACGACAAACGCGCCATCGCCGAGCTGCTGGACGAGATGGGCACCCACGTCATCGAGGCTGGGTTCCCCGTCAACTCCGACCCCGAGTTCGAGGCCGTCTCGGACATCGCGGCGGCGACCGATGCGACGACCTGCGGGCTCGCCCGCGTCGTCGAGAAGGACGTCCAAGCGGCGATCGACGCTGGCGTCGACATGGTGCACATCTTCGTTTCGACGAGCGATGTGCAGCTCCAAGACTCGATGCACGCAAGCCGCGAGGAGGCGGTCAACCGCGCGGTCAAAAGCGTCGAGCAGGTTCGCGATGCGGGCTTGGAGGTCATGTTCTCGCCGATGGATGCGACTCGCACCAACGAGTCGTTCCTCGTCGAGGTCGTCGAGGCGGTCAGCGAGGCCGGCGTCGATTGGATCAACATCCCCGACACCTGTGGCGTCGCAACCCCAACCCGGTTTGCGAAGCTCATCAGGCTTGTCGGCGAACACACCGACGCCCGGATCGACGTCCACACCCACGACGACTTCGGGCTGGCGACCGCCAACGCGATGTCGGGCTTCGAGGCCGGCGCCCACCAAGCGCAGGTCTCGGTCAACGGCATCGGCGAACGCGCGGGCAACGCGGCCTTCGAGGAGGTCGTCATGTCCGCCGAGAGCCTCTACAACGTTGACACCGGCATCGACACGACCCGAATCACCGAGCTGGCGAAGCTCGTCGAGGAGAAGTCGACGATCCCGATCCCGGTCAACAAGGCGGTCGTCGGCGACAACGCCTTCGCCCACGAAAGCGGCATCCACGCCGCGGGCGTCATGGAGAACACCGACACCTTCGAACCCGGCGTGATGACCCCCGAGATGGTCGGCGCGTCCCGGGAGTTCGTCCTTGGGAAACACACCGGCACCCACTCGGTTCGGAAACGCTTGGAGGAGCTCAACTACGAGCCCAGCGATTCGGAGGTTCGGGCGGTCACCAAACTCGTCAAAGAGTTCGGTGCCGAGAAGGAGCAGGTCACCGACAGCGTGATCGCGCGCTTCGCCGAGGAGGTCGGTGTCAGCGAGATCGACTCAGAGGAGGTACGGGTCTAATGCCCGTCCCCTGCTCGTTTGCACCCGGTGAGCGACAGCCCCAGCCAACCGAGCGGGCAGCTGGGGCTTGGTGGTCAGTAGCACACCGATCACCGGAAACGCGTAACTATTATTATGAACCGTGTCATTTCTTCGGGTACGATGCCACAGCAACTCCCTCTCGGCGCGGCGGTCGACCGAGTCAGTGCTGTCGGCGTACGCGGTATTGTAGGGGTCTAACCCCGACTCCACTTTTTATCCCCAACTCCGGCGTTCGATCCACACCCGCAGTAGGTGTCGAACTCACACAAACCCGACAGCAAACCATGTATTCACCATCACACACAACACGCGACCGACCGACCACAGGAGCAGGCCAATGAGCGAAACAGCGAAATCACATCCCGACGCCGACGAGGAATCGACAACCGATGACACGACCGCGGAAGCGACGACGGCCGAGGCCGACAGCGGACGGACGCCCGTCACCGACGGCTCGACGGCCATCGTTCGCGCACTCGAAAACGGCGGCGTCGAGCACGCCTTCGGCGTCCAGGGCGGGGCGATCATGCCCGTCTACGACGCGCTGTGGGACTCCGATATCGAACACATCACGATGGCCCACGAGCAGGGTGCGGCCCACGCGGCTGACGCCTACGGCGTCGTCGCCAACGAGCCCGGGATCGCGCTGGCCACCTCGGGGCCGGGCGCGACCAACCTCGTTACCGGCATCGCCGACGCCAACATGGACTCCGATGCGATGGTCGCCCTGACGGGCCAGGTTCCCAGCGACATGGTCGGTTCCGACGCTTTCCAAGAAACCGATACCACCGGCGTGACGATGCCGATCACGAAACACAACTGGTTCGCAGCCTCCGCCGACAGCATCGGCGACACCGTCGGCGAGGCCTTCGCGCTCTCTGAATCCGGCCGTCCCGGCCCGACGCTGGTCGACCTCCCAAAGGACGTGAGCTTCGAGGAGACCGACAACGAGCCCGGCGAACCCGAACTTCCGCCGGGTCAGAAACCGCCAACCGAAGCCGATCAGGAGAACGTCGAAGACGCCGCCCGCGCGATCGAACGCGCTGAAAAGCCGCTGCTGCTGCTCGGCGGCGGCGTCATCAAAGCTGAAGCCAGCGAGACCGCTCGCGAGTTCGCGCGCGAACACGGCATCCCGGTCGTGACGACGATGCCCGGCATCGGCAGCTACCCCGAAGACGACGAACTCTGTCTCTCGTGGGCCGGCATGCACGGCACCGGCTACGCCAACATGGCGATCACCCACACCGACTGCTTGATCGGCGTCGGCACCCGCTTCGACGACCGACTGACCGGCGGCATCGACACCTTCGCGCCGGAAGCTGAGGTCGTCCACGTCGATATCGACCCTGCCGAGATCTCGAAAAATATCCACGCCGACTACCCCTGTATCGGCGACGCGGGGACGGTGCTCGACCAACTCACCGAGGAGATGGAGCATGAACCCGATGCCCGCGAGTGGCGCGAGCAGTGTCAGACGTGGAAAAACGAGTATCCGATGGATTACTCGATCGACAAGGACGCGCCGCTGCGACCGGAGTTCGTCGTCGAGGCCTTCGACGAGGCGACCGACGACGACACCATCGTCACCAGCGGTGTCGGGCAACACCAGATGTGGGCCTCCCAGTACTGGGAGTTCACCGAGCCGCGCACGTGGGTCTCTTCCCACGGCCTCGGCACGATGGGCTACGGCCTGCCGGCGACCATCGGCGCGCGCTTCGCCGCTGACGACGACCAGGACGTGGTCTGTTTCGACGGCGACGGCTCCTTTTTGATGACGATCCAGGAGCTGTCGGTCGCCGTCCGCGAAAACCTTGATATCACAGTCGCCGTCCTCAACAACGAGTACGTCGGGATGGTTCGGCAGTGGCAGGACGCCTTCTTCGAGGGTCGCCACATGGCATCGGAGTACAACTGGATGCCCGAATTCGACAAGCTCGCCGAAGCCTTCGGCGCGAAGGGCTGGCGTGTCAACGACTACGACGAAGTTGCCGACACCGTCGAAGCCGCCCTTGAGTACGACGGCCCCTCAGTCATCGATTTCCACATCGACCCCGACGCCAACGTCTACCCGATGGTTGCAAGCGGTGCGCCAAATGGCAAATTCGCTCTCTCGGAGGATCAGCTATGAGTGAGAACCAACAGGGCCTGCAAGGGCCACCGCCGGAGGAACGCCCACACCCGGACGGCCGGCGCAACAGCCAAGGGATTCGGATCGACCCCGAAGTCGAGGCCGAACCCGACAGCCGCACGGCGATGATCTCCGCGCTCGTCGAACACGAGCCCGGCGTGCTGGCGCGGATTGCGGGACTGTTCTCCCGCCGGCAGTTCAACATCGAGAGCCTGACGGTCGGCCCGACGACCGTCGAGGGCAACGCCAGACTCACCCTCATCGTCGAGGAGCCCGAACCCGGCATCGACCAAGCGAAAAAACAGCTCGCCAAGCTCAAGCCGGTCATCTCGGTCGGCGAACTCGAAAACCGGCCGATCCGCTCGGAGCTCGTCCTGCTGAAGGTCAACGGCGACGAGCCTGACAAGGTGCAAGCGGTCACCGAGATGTACGACGGCACAACGCTGGATGCCGGCCCCGAAACGATCACCGTCCAACTCACCGGCGAGTACGACGAGATCGAGGACGCCCTCGACGCCTACCGGCAGTTCGGCATCATCGAGATCGCCCGGACGGGCCCGACCGCCCTCGCCCGCGGGAGTACGCCGACGACACCCGGCGAAAAGCCCGCTGCGGAGGCAACCGCCGTTGGCGTCGAAACCGACGGCGGTAGCGACGCTGGCGGCGAAACAGGTGACGGTTCGGCTGAAAGCCAAGCCGAAACCACCAACTAAGGGGGGCGTCTTTCCGCACACACAATGGCAGACGAACTCGACGCCACGATCTACTACGACGACGACGCAGACACCGGCTATCTGGACGACGCCACGGTAGCGGTCATCGGCTACGGCAGCCAGGGCCACGCCCACGCCCAGAACCTCAACGACAGCGGGATCGACGTTGTCGTCGGTCTCCGCGAGGGCTCCTCGTCGCGGGACGCCGCCGAGAGCGACGGGCTCAACGTGGCGACGCCGCAGGAGGCGGCCGCACAAGCCGATGTCGTCTCGATTCTGGTTCCCGACACCGTTCAGCCAGCGGTCTACGACCAGATCAAGGACGAACTCGACGCTGGCGACACGCTGCAGTTCGCCCACGGGTTCAACATCCACTACAACCAGATCCAGCCCAGCGACGACGTCGACGTGACGCTCGTCGCCCCGAAATCGCCGGGCCACCTCGTCCGACGGAACTACGAGGCCGACGAAGGGACGCCCGGTCTGGTCGCCGTCTATCAGGACGTGACCGGCGACGCCAAAGAGCAGGCACTCGCCTACGCGAAAGGCATCGGCTGTACGCGGGCGGGCACCATCGAGACGACGTTCCGCGAGGAGACCGAAACCGACCTGTTCGGCGAGCAGGCCGTCCTCTGTGGCGGCGTCACCAGCCTCGTCAAACAGGGCTATGAGACGCTCGTCGAGGCCGGCTACAGCGAGGAGATGGCCTACTTCGAGTGTATGAACGAGCTGAAGCTGATTGTCGACCTCATGTACGAGGGCGGCCTCGGCGAGATGTGGCACTCGGTGTCGGATACCGCCGAGTACGGCGGACTGACCCGCGGCGACCGCGTCGTCGACGAGCACGCCCGCGAGCAGATGGAGGAGGTCCTCGAAGAAGTCCAAGACGGCACCTTCGCCCGGCAGTGGATCACCGAGAACCAGGCCGGCCGGCCGAACTACGACCAGCTGAAAACCGCCGAGGAGAACCACGAGATCGAGGCCGTCGGCGAGGAGCTGCGTGGCCTCTTCTCGTGGGCCGACGAGTAAATACGGATGGAACACGCACGCTACACTAACGGAGTTATCAAATGAGCAACGGAACGCTGTACGACAAGGTATGGGAGAAGCACAAAGTAGCTGAGTTGCCGAGCGGACAGGATCAACTGTTCATCGGCCTGCACCTCGTCCACGAAGTGACGAGCCCGCAGGCCTTCGGCATGCTCCGGGAGCGCGATCTCGACGTCGCTTACCCGAATCAGACCTTCGCAACGACCGATCACATCGCCCCCACCGAGGCCGAAAAGCGGGAGCGACCCCTCACGGACGAGCAAAGCGAGGAGATGCTCTCGGCGCTGGAGCGCAACACCAGCGAGAACGGGATCACGTTCTTCGGGTTTGAATCCGGCAAGCAGGGCATCACCCACGTGGTCGCCCCCGAACTCGGCCTGTCGCAGCCGGGGATGACCGTCGCCTGCGGTGACAGCCACACCGCGACCCATGGCGCGTTCGGCTCCATCGGCGTCGGCATCGGCACCAGCCAGATCCGTGACGTGCTGGCGACGGGCTGTATCGCGGCTGACAAACAGAAAGTCCGCCGGATCAACGTCGAGGGCGAACTCGGCGAGGGCGTCTACGCCAAGGACATCATCCTGAAAATTATTCAGGACCTCGGCGTCGACGGCGGCGTCGGCCACGTCTACGAGTACGGCGGGCCGGCCATCGAGGCCCTCGATATGGAGGGCCGGCTGGCGGTCTGTAACATGTCCATCGAGGGCGGGGCTCGCGCGGGCTACATCAACCCCGACGAGACCACCTACGAGTACCTGCAGGGACGGGAGTACGTCCCCGAGGGCGAGGCCTTCGAGGAGCGCAAGGCGTACTGGGAGTCCATCAGCAGCGACGAGGACGCCGAGTACGACGATGTCGTCACGGTTGACGCCGACGACATCGACCCGCTCATCACGTGGGGGATCAACCCCGGCCAGGTCATCGAAATCACCGACAGCGTCCCGCACCCCGAGGACTTCGAGGCCCGAACGGATCGGGAGGCCGCCGAGCAGGCCCTCGACCACATGGATATCGAGCCCGGCCAGTCGATGCTGGGCTACGATGTCGACGTGGCGTTCCTCGGCACCTGTACGAACGGCCGTGTTTCGGACTTCGAGGAAGCCGCCAAGATCCTAGAAGGCAACACAGTCGCCGACGGCGTTCGCGCGCTGGCCGTCCCCGGCTCCGAGACCGTCCGCGAGGAGTGTGAGGCTCGCGGCATCGACGAGACGTTCATCAACGCCGGCTTCCAGTGGCGGCGCGCCGGCTGTTCGATGTGTCTGGCGATGAACGACGACTCCCTGGAAGGCGACGAAGTCTGTGCCTCGTCGTCGAACCGGAACTTCATCGGTCGGCAGGGCTCCAAAGAGGGCCGCACCGTGCTGATGAGTCCCGCGATGGTCGCCGCAGCGGCCGTCGAAGGCGAAGTCGCCGACGCACGCGAGTATCTGAGCGACGATCCGGCTGGCAGTGCCAGCGGCGTTGGGGAGGCGGCTGACTAATGGCTCCTGAGAATCACATTACCGAGGTCGGCGGCACCGGTGTCCCGATTCCCGGTGACGACATCGACACCGACCAGATCCTGCCGGCGCGCTTCATGAAGGAGGTCACCTTCGACAACATGGCTGACTACCTCTTCTATGACGCCCGGCGGGACGACGACGGGTTCAACGACCACCCGCTCAACCGCTTCGAGGGCGCATCCATCGCAGTCGTCAACTCCAACTTCGGCTGTGGCTCCTCCCGCGAGCACGCCCCCCAGGCGATGATGCGCTGGGGCGTCGACGGCATCGTCGGCGAGTCCTACGCGGAAATCTTCCGCGACAACTGCAAGTCCCTGGGGATTCCGGCGGTCACGACCGACCACGAGACCGTCACCGATCTCCAGGAGTGGATCGAGAGCAACCCCGACGGCGAGATCGACATCGACGTCGAAAACGAGGCAGTCACCTACGGCGAGACGACAATCGACGTCGAGATCGACGACGCGATGAAGGAAGCCCTCGTCGAGGGGATCTGGGATACGACCGCGCTGATGTACTCCAATCGCAGCAAGGTCGAGGAGACCGTCGCCGGGCTGCCGTACGTCGAAGGCGACGATTAGTCAACAGAACTTAGAAAACCCGAATAGGATCTCACTTTTTATATAACTGTCATAGATACTTATCAATCAATTCTAATTTGGCTTCTAACTCAGCGCTATCCATCTCGGACAATTTGACTGTAATGTCAATATCTACGTTTTTATTGTATCGACTTTGTTCTGATTCAATCTGTTCAATCTGACTTATGTCTTTTTTATTTTCTTCTTTGTTATACTGGTTGTTGTTTGGTCTCTCATCGGGTTGCCGCGCGGTTTGAGTTGATTGCAAATCTTTTGAATTTGATTGTTGTGGGGATCGCTCTGGTTCAGATTCTTTGTATTCTTCTTTTACAATATCCTGAGAATCTTCTTTACTGTCGGCATTGTCTCTTTTTTTATCGCCTTCACTCTCATTTACCTCTGCTATTCTTGAATAAGGAGATACACTGGATAGTTCTTCAACAATCTTTCTTAAATTAATATCATTCTTGAATTTAAGTTGTGTGCGGCGTCCTGTACCAGATTCTTCTGTACCGTATCCCATCCCGTCTAATGTTTCAATCAATGTTTTAACTGACCTTTTCAAAGTGCTATTTGATACTTCTGTAAATCCAAATTCCGTCCTCAGAACATTAATTATATCCTTATTTTCGAGACCATCTTTACCATCGAAACTACCAATCTTAGAAAACGTTTCTTCTATCACGAGAACATATGCTTCAAAATCTGCAACTGCTTCAAGTAATAATTCGCTTAGTTTTTCATCATTTCCTTCATTGTAATATAATTCGAACCCTTCGGACGTAGGAATATACTCGTTGTCTGATTCTTCAATGAATCCTAGCCTTACACCATAATCTAGAGTACCGTTGATGTTCCGTTTATCCATATCCACCTCATCTTTTTCATCAATTTCATCACTAGTCCAAGTTCCTCCTGACTCCATTAGACTAAGAATAGATACTAAATTATCTGGACCAGCATATCTTGGTAGATCGTCGGCCTCAAAATCAAATTCAAATTGTTGAGAATCCTGTTTGATGCTGGTGCTACTGTTATTTTCCTCCTCTTTGTTCACAGAATTGTTAGACTCATTTGTTTCATTATGATATTCGTCGTTCAATCTTGCGAAACCATTGATGTTTTTTATTGCTTCAATGGATCTTACAATATCTCCAAGATCATCTTCGGTTAGATCGTCTTCTATAGATACTATATCTTGTGCTAACTTACGATTATCCTCATATTCATTATTTTGAATAAGAAATTCTGCTTCTGAGTATATTTCATAGTTCTCTAATATATTCGTTAGTTCATCTATAGCTTCTCCTGAAGATAAGAAATCCTGTTCATAATGTTTGATGACCGGGTCAATAGGGGTGTATACTCCACTCTTTTGTTTATTGAGGAGTCCTATGTTATGCCAAAATTTCAAAACTGGTGACGCAGCAGCTCTACTAATATCTCCGGTTGCGGCTTCCTTATAATTCACGGGCTCTCCCTGAGCTGTATACCTTTCAAGAAAGTTCTCAAGTATCTGTTTGTGTTTTTCGGCAGTAGCGTTTTCAGATGCTAAGGGCAGTTCTGACATAGAAATTTTGTGTAGATGATAGGTTATTAAACTTCTGTCATAACCTTCTTATTATTTGGTGAGAGGATGTCAACCGATGATTCCAGCATATAAAGTATCTCCAGAGGACACCATGGAACTTGGTTATGCGGTTTCTCAAATTGGACCTGACGCATTACAGTCTGAGATAGAAGAATTTACTGAGTTCTCACAGAGAAAAACTTCTGAAGGTCTAAAGATACTCGCCGAATTAAATATAGTGAAAAGAGAGGAAGACGAATACACTATTTCTTCTTCTTATCGTAAAAAGATAGATGATGTTAGCATTGAAAACCGTGATGTCCTACTAAATCAAGCATTAATTCAATATCGGCCGTTCAGATCCTTTGGAACATTCTTGAAAAAAGGATATGGAAAAGATAATGCTGCCAAGAAAACAAATGTTTTACACAATATAGCCAGCGACTCATCAAATCTACTAGACTTTTTTGAGCGATTTGGTCGATATACTGATTTACTGAATACTGATGGTGAAGAGATGTCCATTACGATAGAAGGAAAAGAGATTCCGGGGGATTCTGTTGAATCTGTTGAGGAGCTAAGAAATGCGCTTGAGTCTGAAGCGGAGATTCGCTTTTGGCTGGAGGAAACAATCGGTACCGAAATTGTTGCAGGCATAGATGAAGATACAGAAGAAGAAATCGTGAAGGCGTTTTCTAAACACGCCTCTTCTCCCAGAGATTCAATAACGGCAGCCGGCCGTGGGCTTGAGGATTTCCTTCGCGCCAAAGGACGTGAACAAGGAGTTAATCAAGCCGATCTAGAAAATTCTGCAGGTGCAAATCAAGTAGCCAATCTTCTCAGAGAAAAATCTGTGATCAGAAGTCTTCATACAAAAAGGGCCACCAGTCTTGCAGGTATCAGAAATAAAGGGGGTGCACATGGAGATGATCAACAGACTGGAAATAGATGGAGGACAGAAGCAGAAATCGCATTGACTGTCGCAATGGAAACCACGCTCCTAATTGCCAGTATAAGCCAGTATATTGACAATGGAAAGCAAGTTCTATAATAAAGTACTACATTAGAAGCATACTCATAGATAAGATATGTGAATACATAAAAATTTCAATAATAAAGAGGTATTCCAATTATAATTTTCATGTGTTATGTATTTTCACCTTTAATTTACATTGGCGTCAGTATACCAGTAGGCCCACAGAATCAATACACCCTGTAGCGGCAGCCGCGCCCAGCGAATCAGCGGCGACGGGTCGCCACCGCCGCCCGGCATCCCCTCGACGACGACCATCGAGGTCGCCATGTAGACGTTCGCCGGGAAAATCGCAACGAGCAGCGCAATCGTCGCCCACGCCGCGTACCGTCGCGTTCGTGGAATCAACACCCCGATCCCGACAGCAATTTCGGCGACACCGGAGAGGTAGACCAGCGCGAGCGGCGCGGGCAGGAACGGCGGGATGATCTGGGCGTACAGTTCGGGGACGACGAAATGCAGCACGCCCGCGACGACGTAGAGCGGCCCCATCACGTAGAGCAGCGGACGTTTGAACCGCGCCAAGTCAACCATCTACCGCCTGCTATGGTGACAACAGGGAAGCGGTTTGGGATTGCTGGCTTGTGCGGGTACGACCAAACATCGATCTCACTCAGTTGGATGATAGCCGGCGTACCCGGCCATTTGCTGTGTCGCTTTGTCGGTGAGTCCCGTCGAGAGTTGTGCCACCGCCCGCTCGATATGTCTTGTCCGGAGTGATACGACCGCCCACGGCGAGACGAACGACTCGCGGTGCAGTTCACCCTCGACGAACTCGCCAGCAAGCGGAATCGACTCGCTATACTCCTGTGTCGAGATGCCGAGCGCGATGTACTGGCGACCGGCAAACGGGTGAGAGTCGTCACTGATGATAACGTAGGGACGGCGTGGCGTATCGCCGAGCGGGTCGGCCGCGACGACGACGTGTCCACGCTCATATCTCATTCAGCGTCACCGTCATCGGCGTCGATGTCTGGAAGCTCCGCATCCCACTCAGGATTTTTATCGTAGTAGTCGCCGCGAAACGCTTCGGCCACGGCGTCGAGCCCGATGGCACTCGCGGTCTGTGCGTCGTAGGCCTCGGCATTGATCGCCCAGTAGTCGCCCTTGTGACGCACGAACCCTCGCGATTCGAGCCGGCGGAGCGTCGTGCCGACGCTGCCCTGCGGAATGTCTAGTTCGTCGGCGAGTTCGCTCGGCCGGAATCCCAACTCGGGGTTATCAGCGAGGTATTCAAGGATTCGACGGCCGTGGGTATCCTCGCGTGGGAGATCACTCGGATGATAATTCTCGAAATCGACAGGCATTGTAACTTAGTGTAACTCTACGTCACCAAGTGCCATAATTCTGTGGACGAACGGGATAAGAAAGGCCGAACATCGACATGCTCTTTTCAGTGCTGGCAAGACGACGCGTATGAGCCACACAATCGCCGTCATCGAAGGCGACGGCATCGGACAGGAAGTAATCCCAGCCGCCGTCGACGTGCTCGAATCGCTCGATCTCGACCTCGAATTCGTCGAAGGCGACGCCGGCGACGCCGTCAAGGAAGCCACCGGCGAGGCACTCCCACAGGAGACCTACGACCTCGCGGCCGACGCCGACGCCACGCTATTCGGCGCGGCCGGCGAAACCGCCGCCGACGTGATCCTCCCGCTGCGGGACGCCGTCGACTCCTTCGTCAACATCCGCCCCGCGAAAGCGTATCCCGGCGTCGACGCCGTCCGCCCGGAAACCGATCTGGTCTTCCTTCGCGAGAACACCGAGGGCGTCTACTCGGGCCACGAGGACGACCTCTCCGAGGATCTCTCGACGCTGACGCGCGTCGTCACCACCTCCGCCTCGGAGAAACTCGCGGAGTTCGCCTGCGAGTACGTCGATGACGGCGAGGGCTTCAGCGTCGTCCACAAAGCCAACGTGATGCGAAAGACCGACGGCCGGTTTCGCGATGCGGTCGTTCGCGTCGCCGACGAGCACGGCGTCGACACCGACGAAGTCCTGATGGACGCGTTTGCGACGCGGGTCTGTCTCGACCCCGAACAGTTCGACACCATCGTCTGTCCCAACCTTGCGGGCGACGTGCTCTCGGATCTCGCTGCCGGCCTCGTCGGCGGGCTGGGCCTCCTGCCGTCGGCGAACATCGGCGACGACAACGCGCTGTTCGAGCCGGTGCACGGTACCGCACCCGACATCGCCGGCCAAGGCGTCGCTAACCCGATGGCGACGGTGCTCTCGGCAGCGATGCTACTCAATCATCTCGGCTACAGCGAGGAATCGGATCGCGTCGAGACCGCCGTCGAAACCGTCCTCGCCGAGGGGCCGCGGACAGCCGATCTCGGCGGCGACGCCGACACCGAGGCTGTAACGCAGGCGATCATCAACGAACTGTAGCGCGACAAACGCGAATAGCAGAGATCAGCGAGGATCGGAGCGCCGTTAACTGACGAACTCGGTCGCCGTCGACGACTCTTGTTCTTCGGTGTCGAGTTGGAGTGACTGGTCGGTGATGTCGTCGAGTGCGTCTCGGCCCAGTATCGCGAGGATGGCAAAGCCAACCTTCGTGATGATGTCAAGGTAGACGATCACCATCATCTCGACGCTGGGCTGAAGCAGTCCGAAGCCGACCGGCGCGAGCAGCCAGACAACCGGATACAGCGTCCACAGCACGACGGTCACGTTCCGGAGTTTGGCGAAGACGATAGCGACGCGCTCGCTGGCGAAGCTCGCTCGATCCGGCAGTTCAGTAACCAGCAGGTAGGCCAATGCAACGTAGGCCACCCCGCCGAGGCCGAACAGCGTCAGCGACAACACACCCTCTGTGAAGATCGCGACGATGCCGAGGCCGATCAGTGCCACGTCAAGCCCGATCAACAGCGCGTAGAGTTGTTTGCCCGGCTTACACAGCATGGTGAGATACAGGATCAACAGCGGCGTCGTCAGCAGCCAGTCGACGTACCGTGGTGTGTAGAACGTCGCATCGCCGACCGGGATCGAACCGATGCCAAGCGATGTCAACGCGTAGGCAACCGTCGCGATCCCCGTGATCGCCGCAAGCACGGTGTAGTATTTCCGGTTTTTCTCGTCACGAACCGCAAAGTACGCCGACGGGATCGTGCCGAGTGCCAATGCGACCGCGCCAACCGCCGCCCAGCCGTCTGCACCAAGTAACATTAGTGATCACCAAAGTTGAAGCCGCCGTTGGTATCCTCGCTGTCCGTCTCGTGGCCGCCGTCGGTCGCGGCAGCATCGGGGGTCGCCGTCGCCGTCGGCGACAGGTCGCTTCCCGCAGTCGACGACGCCGACGCACCAAGGTTGCCACCGCCGCCAGTCGACGCGGCATCGACCTCGAAGCGGTCAAGGGCATCCCGCAGCTTCGCAGCCTGCGAGCGCAGTTGGGTCGCTGAGGATTCGACGGTCTGGAGCGTCTGCTGTTGGGCGTCGGCCGTCTCGGTGACGTTGTCCGCCGTCTCGGTCGTCGTCTCGCTAATCTCGGCGACCTCGTCGATCATCTCGACAACCGAGTTGGCCGCACGGGCCTGCTCTTCGGTCGTCCGGTTGATCTCGGTCATGCTGCCGTCGATCTCCTCGACGTAGTCGATGACGTCGTTGAGTTGGTCAATGGCCCCCTCAACAGTCTCGACGCCCTGACTGATGCGGACGCTCGTTTCGTCCATCCCAGCAACGGCTTCGCCGGTTTTCTCTTGGACGCGCTGGATGCGGCCCTCGATCTCGCTGGCGGCATCCTTGGTCTCCTCAGCAAGGCTCTTGACCTCCTCGGCGACAACCGCGAAGCCGGAGCCCTCCTGGCCGGCCCGGGCCGCCTCGATCGAGGCGTTGAGCGCGAGCAGGTTCGTCTGCTCGGCGATCTCGCTGATCATATCGACGATATCACCGATCTCGGCCATTTCCTCGTCGAGCACCTCAATGTCCTCCAGCGTCTCGTTGGTTGTCGACTCGACGGCGTCCATCTGTTCGATGGCGTCGGCCGCGGCGGTCTCGCCTTCGGTGCCGGCCTCGGTCGCGTTTTTCGTCGTTTCAGCGACGGTGTCGACCGTGGCGGCAACCTCCTCGGCCCCCGACGAGAGGCCGTCCATCTCGTCGGCCACATCACGGAGGTTCTCGGTTTGTTGGTGGGCGCCGTCGGAAATGTCTTCGACAGCCGTTGACACACCGCTGCTGTCCTCGTAGAGCTGCTCGGCGTGACTGTCGACGCCGGCGGCGGCGGTTTCGACCTCATCGGCAAAGGTCATGACCTCGCCGAGTGTCTGTTCCAGTTCGTCGATCGTCTCGTTGAACGCGACGCCGACCTGCTGCATCGCCTCATTGTCGGTGTCGGGATCGACGCGCTGGGTGAGATCACCGTTGGCGACCGCCTGCATCACGCGTTCGTATTCAGCGGCTTTCTCCTCGACGCGGTTGGCCCGCTGTTCCATCTGTTCGCGGGCGGCCTCCGCGTCGGCCTCGGCCTCCTCGGCCGCCGAGATCTGTTCTCGCAGGGAGCGACGCATCGAATCAAACGCCCGGTGGAGTTGCCCGATCTCGTCGTTGCGGGTGGTATCAAGGTCGACATCAAGATCACCCTCGGCCATCTGGTCGGCCTTCGTTGTCAGCCGTCGCAGGGCGATGATCGTGTTGCTGCCGATCGTCACGCCGATCAACGCGAGGCTGATGACCGTCAGCAGAATTAATCCGAGAATGCTTGAGCCGATGACGGTGGCCTCCGCGCCAAACAACGAACGGGCTTGGAAGTACACCAAGATCCCGGCTGCCGTGGCGAGGGCAACGACCCCCGCCAACGAGAGTGTGAGCTTCGTGGCATAGCTGTCACGAATGGGGTTACTTGACTGCGTGTCGTCCATATCACAGTGTTGTCGTCTAGCTACCTATATGTGCGGACTAGTTGGATAGGGAAAACATCGAACAGTGAGACCTTTCAGTATAGGGTATTCTGAATCGGGCACAATCAACAGGCGATGGCATCGACACACGTTGCAGACCGACCCTATGCACACAGGGTGGCAGGCTGGTGATCGTCTACGACTCTGTTTCGTCACTGTAGGCGCGTCGAACGCGATCGAAATCGTCGTTCGATTCGAGATGGCGTTGAAGCTCCTCGGCGTACGCTTGGGCGAGCGACTCGGCGGCTGCCAGCTTTTCACGGTCGATGCCGTCATCATCGCCAGCATCGAGGCCCAAAGCCCCTTTGATCGATTCGACGACGCCGGCGTCGTCATCAGCGGACGCATCGCCCATAGCCATCGGGCCGCCCTGCGAACGAACCGACTCCAGTTCAGGTATGATCGATTCAATGGCCTCGGTGTCGGCGACGAGTCGAGCCGCCTCGGCGTCGTCGGCGTGCTCGATATCGAGTTCAGTCGCGGTCATGATCAGCCCCCACTCCTGATTGGTGAATTGCGAGGCCTGAACCCGGTCGGTGAACGCCTGATCGACAGCCATGCGGTCGCCGACGAGCATGTCTCGCCACTCGCTCATGGCTGTGACTACACCTGCCGGTGGTTTCAGCCTACCGGGTGTGATGGCCACCACCAGTTTAGAACGGACGACTAATGCGCCCTCAGTGGGTAACAACGGTATGAACACTGCGACCCGTAGACAGCTGCTGTCAGGGATCGGGGCAACGGCAGTTGTTGGCGTTGCTGGATGCACTAGCCAAGGTGCTGAGACGGCCGAGAGCGGCCCATACGACGGGGTGCTTAGACGAGCAAATAATGTTGATGCCGAGAGCGTGACAGATAGAACAGATGCCGAATCGGTGACTGTCACTGTCGGCGTCGGCGAACAGGGGTTTGCCTTTGACCCAGCAGCCGTGCAGGTGTCGCCGGGAACGACGGTCACCTGGGAGTGGACCGGCAAGGGGGGCGGCCACAACGTTGTTGCGGACGCTGAAGACCCCGCGTTTGTAAGCGAACTCAGAGCCGAGGCCGGTTATACGTTTGAACACACGTTCACCGATCCCGGCGTCTACACCTACTACTGTAGCCCACACCGTGGCTATGGAATGATCGGCGTCGTGGAGGTTCTCGCGGAGTAACCATCGATCAGCGCAGCGTCTCAAACGCATCGCCACAGAGCCCACCGCCGGTCGGGACGCTCGCAGCCCCCTCGCTAATCCGCACCGGATCGGCGGCGAGATCATCCGCGAGCAGCGACCCCGTCGCCAGCCCACACGGCGCGATGTCGGAGATCGCCGCGGCGACATGAACGGCGGCCGTTCGCGCGACGACAGCATCGATCGTCGTCGTCACCACGGGCTCGACGCCCGCCTCGCGGGCACGGGCGGCCGCCTGTGTCGCCTGCAGCGGCCCGCCGAGGGCCATCGGTTTGAGGATCACCACGTCGGCCACGTTGGCATCGATGACGGCTGATATCGACGCTGTCGCCAGCGATTCATCGAGCGCGATGTCGACACCGCGGTCGCGAAGCTCGCGGTGGCCGTCGAGGTCGTCCGCGGGCAGCGGCTGTTCGATGTAGGCAACATCCAGCGCGGTGAACGCATCGATAGCCTGCTCGGCGGTCGGAACAGCCCACGCGCCGTTGGCGTCGACACGGAGGGAGATCCCATCGCCGACAGCCTCACGGACAGCACGGACGCGTTCGATGTCGGCGTCAAGCGATCGGGCACCGACTTTGAGCTTCAGGCACTCGGAGCCGTTGGTGATCGCCTCATCGGCGGCTGCCACCGTTGCAGCAATCTCCCCATCGCCGATGGTTGCATTCACCGGCACCTGTTGGGGAACCGGATCAGCGTCGACGCCGAAAGCCTCCTGCCGAAGCATCGCCGCCAACGGGGTTGCCTGCCCCCGACCGCGCGAATCAAGTCGCGCGAGTTCAATAGCATGAGCGGCCGCCGGCGTTGTCGCCGGATCAGGGGCTGTCTCAGGGGCAGCCGGCTCGGTCGCTTCGAGTGCGTCTTGGCAGTTGTCGAACGATTCAGTCCAACCCGGCAGCGGGGTAGCTTCGCCGATGCCAGTGACACCCGCGGCGTCAACACCGACAAGAAATCCGCGTCGCTGGGTTATCTGGCCACGGGCGGTGTCAAGCGGCGACTCAAGGCCGAGACTGAACTGCTCGACCCACATCAGACCGCCAACCCCACGCCGAACAGCAGCGCGTAGCCAGCCAACAGCTTCCCGGTCGTCTCCAGTGCGGGATTGAGGGCCGCGCCACTCGTTTCGGTTCGGATCGTCTCGGCGACACGGATGGCGACCGGCAGCGTGACCAGCGGCAGCAACACAATCATCGAGAAATCAGTCGCCAGCCACAGCCAGACCGGCACCAGATACGCCACAGCGAGCAGACCAATGTACTCCGCGCGGCTAAAGCCGTAGCCGAACCGGACGGCCAGCGTTCGCTTGCCCGTCGTTTCATCTTCGGCCTTATCGCGGATGTTGTTGACGACGAGGATGTTCGTCGAGATGGCCGCAATCGGGAGACTGGCGACGACCGCTTCAAACGTGATCGTCCCGGGCGGAATCGTCGTTGCCAGCGGCGCGGCGAGGACGGCTGCGGCTTGGACGTAGTAGGTGCCGGTGACGGCAATAACACCGAAAAAGACGAAGACAAAGAGGTCGCCGAGGCCGTGATACCCCAGCGGATAGGGCCCGCCGGTGTAGGCGATCCCGGAGATCACTGACAGCAGGCCGATGACGAGAATCGGAACGCCGCCAACATAGACGAGATAGCTGCCGACGACGACGGCAGCCGCGAAGGTGAGATACATCGCGGCTTTGACCTGCCCCGGCTCGATGAGGCCGGCCTGCGTCACACGGGTGAACCCCTCGCGGTCGTCGGTGTCGGCGCCCTGGATCGCGTCGTAGTAGTCGTTGGCGAAGTTGGTGCCGATCTGGATAAGCGCCGCGCCGACGAAGGCGGCGACTGCGGGGACGACGGCAGCAACGCCGTCGTGGACGGCGAGGCCGACGCCGACGATCACGGGGGCGGCCGCCGCGGGCAGTGTCTGCGGTCGGGCGGCGGCAACCCAGGCCTGCCGGCGTGAGAGTTCCGTACCGCTCATGGTGGTACTGGGGGCGGCGCGTGCCTGAATGTTGCTATTTGGCCACAGGTGAGGAGACTATTTACGAGTGGACACTAACGGCGACACATGGTCGACTACGATTCCTTACACGACCCGAACGCCGAGTACACGATGCGGGAGCTGTCCGGCGAGACGATGGGTGTCACCGCCAGCCGCGGCGGCGACCGCGATGTCGAGATCACCGACGTGCAGACGACGATGATCGACGGCAACTTCCCGTGGACCTTAGTCCGTATTTACACCGACAGCGGCGTCGTCGGCACCGGCGAGGCCTACTGGGGTGCGGGTGTACCGGAACTCATCGAGCGGATGAAACCCTTCGTTGTCGGCGAGAACCCCCTCGATATCGACCGCCTCTACGAGCATCTGATTCAGAAGATGTCCGGGGAGGGCACCGTTGAGGGCGTCACCGTCACCGCCATTGCGGGTATCGAAATCGCGCTCCACGATCTCGCTGGCAAGATCCTCGACGTGCCGGCCTACCAACTGCTGGGCGGCAAGTACCGCGACGAGGTGCGGGTCTACTGTGACTGTCACACCGCCGACGAGGCCGACCCACAGGCCTGCGCTGATGAGGCCGAACGCGTCGTCGAGGAACTCGGCTACGACGCCCTCAAATTCGATCTCGACGTGCCATCGGGTCTCGAAAAGGATCGTGCCAACCGCCACCTGCGCCCAGGCGAAATTCGGCACAAGGCTGAGATCGTCGAAGCCGTCACCGAGCGCGTGAAAGATCGCGCTGATGTCTCGTTCGACTGCCACTGGACGTTCTCCGGTGGGAGCGCGAAACGGCTCGCCGATGCCATCGAAGAATACGACGTCTGGTGGCTCGAAGACCCCGTCCCGCCGGAGAATCTTGAGGTGCAGGAGGAGGTCACCAAATCCACGATCACACCGATCACGGTCGGCGAGAACCGCTACCGCGTCACCGAGGAGCGACGCCTCATCGAGAACCAAGCGGTCGACATCATCGCCCCTGACCTGCCGAAAGTCGGTGGCATGCGTGAGACTCGAAAGATCGCCGACGTGGCGAATCAGTACTACATCCCGGTCGCCATGCACAACGTCTCCTCGCCGGTGGCAACGATGGCGAGTGCGCATGTCGGCGCGGCGATCCCGAACTCCCTGGCCGTCGAGTACCACAGCTACGAACTCGGCTGGTGGGAAGACCTCGTCGAGGAAAATGTGATCGAGGACGGCTACATCGAGATTCCCGAGAAGTCAGGTCTCGGTGTCACACTCGACATGGACGCCGTCGAGGAACACATGGTCGACGGCGAGACGCTCTTTGACTGAGCGAAGCAAATACGGCTAGCTCCCCGCCGATTTGTCTTCGTTGATTTGTAGACTAGTCGACATCGGCCGTTCACACCAGCCAAGAGAGAATACCAGGGGAGGCCGGCCGGCGACAATCACGTGACTACACCGCCTGATTCGGCAATCATATCAGTAGAATGAATAGACCGATCGGTGGTGTTTATACTTCCGGAACCCGTTTTGTACGCTATGGTTGCGGTGCCACAACTGCTGTATGTAGACGATGATGCCGACACGGCAGCGTCCCGCACTGAGACGCTCTCATCGGAGTACGACTTTGCGGTGCGTACCGCCAGCGACGTGGCTACCGCACAAGCAGCCCTGGAGACCCACGACATCGACTGTGTCATCAGCGAGTTCCGCCTCGGCGACGACGACGGCCTTGACCTGCTGTCGTACGTGCGCTCGGAACACGGCTCACTGCCGGTGATTCTCCTCATCGACGACGAGCCCGAGGAGATCGCCCGCGACGCCTTCAAATCCGGCGCGACCGATCTCTTCCCCCGGTCGATGATCGAACTCTCCTACGAGCCGCTGGTCGATCGAATCCGCGAGCTGACAACCGACCCGACAGAGAAAGCCGCCGAGGAGTTGACGGCGAGTACGAACGGCGGCAGCGCTAATGCGGCCACATCCGGGTCGACTTCGTCAGCACAACCCGCCGCAGCCGCCACCACGGGTGAGACGACAAGTGCTGATGCACCCGATTCGGCGGCGAGCGACGACACGACAGCCGGAGAGACAACGAGCGGTGACACAGCAACCGGCAACAACGCGGCCGACACGACAACAAGTGACGACACAGCAACGGCAGCCACCAACGGCGCAAGCGATGATCTCTCCGTCTCCGATCTGGACATCGATCAGCTCCGGGCGCTCCCGAAAGACGAGTTGATCGCGCTGCTCGCGGAGATCATCGGCGACAGCGACGAACCGGCGACCGAATCGGCTGAGGCGATGGCCGAGACCATCGATCCGACGGGGGATACCGACAGCAACGCGAGCGCACAGTCGACATCCTCCGAGACAGCCGGCGGTTCCGCGTCGACACCAAGCGAGCCAGCGACGACCGACGACGCGACGACCAGTGAGGAACCGACAACCGACCCGGATACCGCGACGACGACCCCTGAGCCAGACACTGCTGCGGCAACCCCTGAATCAGACGCCGACGAGATGGAGTGGGAAACCGACGAGGGCTACCACCGTCCATCGGGACTTGATCTCTCGCCGGGGACGACAGTGCTCGTGCAGTGTGGCTCACAGGACGCCCGCAAACACGACGCCCGAGAGGATCTCCTCGGTCTGACCGAGACGAACGATCGTAACATCCTCCTGATCCAGTATCGGTCGATGAACGCCGACCGGTTGGCCGCGATCGCCGAATCCGCCCAGCGAGTCAAGGTTATCACCGTCGGCTGTTCGCAGTCGGTGCCGAACGCCGTCAGCGACACCGTCGAGGTTGTCAACATCAACAACCCAAACGATGTGACACGGCTCGGCATCCTCTCGACGAAAACGCTGGATGACTGGCAGGCCCTCGATGGCGGGATCAGCGTCGCACTCGACCCACTCGATGTGTTGTTTCGGTACAAATCCGTCGAGGGTACCTTCCGGTTCCTCCACATCTTCCTCGGTAAACTTAGTGCCGGCGGCGCGGTCAGTTCCTTCTTCGTCAATCCCTCGGCCAGTAACCCACAGGATGTGAACACGCTCAAACCGCTGTTCGATCACATTCTGACGGTGGATGCCGCCGGGATTGATCTGGAAGGCGGCTGATCGAGTACAGCAGTCGCCGGAAACAGGAGGGCAGTACCGGGCGCAACCGGGCGACATGATGGATTGACTGTGGGAACTGTGCGACCACCGCACATCGTCGAAAACTGCCATACTGCGAGTCGATCATAACCCTTAACCGTAACTGTGGCATCGGTTCTGGTAGCGGGATGGGATAGCCAGGAGATTCCGCCGGGCTCATAACCCGGAGATCGGTAGTTCAAATCTACTTCCCGCTACTTCTCACCGAACGTTACCAGTCCAATAGCGTCGTGTGTCGCCTCACGAGTCTGCTGATACAACTCTTCGAGACCAGATCAGATCGTCAAAAATGCCGAGGAATCGGCAACGACTTATCGCAGTTGTTTCACGGGCGCGTACCCCCGAGCCTCGAGCTTTCGCTCGACGCGTTCGGCTGTAGCGTCTACGGCGGCTGCGGCGGGTGTCTGTTGTCGCCGGGCCTGTCGACGACAGCGTTCCTGAGTCATCCAGCGTGATTTCTCTTCGTCGGTCATGGCCGCCCAGTCGGGCGGCAGGTCGTAATCGTGTCTCATAGCGTCGGTCTGGGCAGTTGTATGGTACAGCGATACATATATACGCCTTTTCGATATTGTTTATTCGTTGTGTGTTTGGCGTATTTTAGATTTGTTTCAGCTCATTCAATACAACTATACAAAAGAAATAGCGCATAATTCGGCGTTTAATACCGTTGTAATCAACCATTGAAGACTCAGTGTGGTCTGAGAGACCTTGGCGTTTATATCCCCGTAGCGTCTACCGCCTGTGAGATACTATCATGGGATCAGATACCACTGACACCCTCTCAACGTTGGGACGGGTGTTGTTCGGCCTTGGCGTCGCCCTCCAAGCGACCGAAGACTTCCGCGAGATGGATGAAACGATCGAGTATGCCGACTCCGCCGACGTGCCGCTACCAGAGATAGCGGCCCCGTTTGCCTCTGGGATGATGGTCGTCGGCGGACTCGGGACAGCCCTCTGGCGGTTCCCACGGCTGGCGACCGGTGCGGTGGCGACGTTTCTGGCGGTGGTGACGCCGACGATGCACGACTTCTGGAACGCCGAGCCCGACGACAAAAGCGGCGAGCGACTGGCCTTTTTCGGGAATCTCGCCATGTTCGGGGCTGCCTTGGCGTTCCTTCGGGCGGCGTACAATCGGTAGCGACGGACGGTCGCAATGGCGGTCTCGTCGCTGCTGACAACGGGCGTATCGAGCTAAATACATCGTCGGGTGATCCGAAATATACAATACCATGTTTGAATAATGAGTAAGTCATGAGTGAGGAGGTCGTCGCGGATTTCACCGGAAAGCTCCTCACCGAGGATATCGAGCAACTCAAACCTGTCAAAGGACGCGTACTTCTCAACCGCGAACAGTTGGTGCTCGTAACAGGCGAGGGTAAAGAGACCATCTTTCTCTCGAAGATCGTTAGCACAAATCCCGGGTCGGTCGCCGACAGCGTCTCACAGTTTCTTGAGGAAGCGATCGCCATCGCCTACGAGCGAAACGGAACCCGTCGGCAGGCGATCATCGGCGGCAGCCCGGAGACGATCGCCAAGTTTCGGACGCTGCTGTTCAAACTCCTGATCGGCAAACAGACCGTTATCGCCAAACATCCCGCCAAACGCGGCGGTCGGGTGACCGACGCGCCGGCGAGGAAGATGCTCCTGGATCTCTCAGAGTCCGCAATCGAGCTTACCTTAGACGACAAAACGGCTCGCATCAACGTTGAGGCGGTCATTGGGTTCGAACACGAACAACGGGAGCTGATGGATCGTGCCCGGCCGACGTTGATCCTCGATCACGCCGCCGGGAGCACAACGCTCACAACCTATATTTCGCTCCTCAGCAAGCGGAAACTCACCTTCCTGAGTCAGTTTGTGCGGCTCAACTACAGCAAGGTTGTCGACGACGTGCGGCAGACCGAGGTCAGCGATACCGAAACCCAAGCGCTCATCTCGCTGTACAGTGCCGGCGGCAACGCGTCGCTGGATGGGATCGTCACCGATGACGACACCGACACACAGACTGTCGCCGAGCACCTGCTCGAAAAGGAGTTGGTCACCGAAGAGGAGGGCGTCCTCTATCTCACCTCTCGGGGCGAGATCGTCGTCACCGAACAGCTGGAATCGGTCAACGAGTAATCCGGCTCGCGCCGGGGATCCACAGTCACATCGTGAACAGTTCGGTGTCGTCGGGCACCGAAAACAGCCCCATGCGGACGCCGCAGTCAAGCCACCCATAGCCGTAGGAAAACGCAACTAAGGCGTTAACTGGATCGTCAGCCGCCCGAAAGTGCCGTCCATCGCGTAGATACGATTCGGCCATCTCCCGACAGTCGGCAGCGGCCTCGCCAAACGGTGTTTCTGCCGGCGGTTGTATCGTCGCCGCCGCCAACGCATCGGCCAACATCTGCTCGTAGCGATCCGTCTTTTCATCGAGGTCAGCAGCCATATCGGCCGTCTCGCTGGCCAGTCGGAAAGCCGTTCGGCTGTGGTGTCGCTACTGCTCGGCGGCGTACTTCAGAAACAGCGGCGTCACCACGAGATCCATGACAGCCATTCCGTAGGCAATGAGCTGTGTGATGCCAGTGAGGAAAAAATACGAGACGGCTGCGATCATCACCGCACCGGAGGCACCGATACCCCAGCGGACGAGTGGGTTGCGAAGCATTGGGTAGACTGTCAAACCGGTACCGCAAAAACTCACCCAAGGCTTCGATTCGCGTTTCACTGTCACCGGTTCGCACACGACACACCGAGACTGCGGTTACAACTCCTCGTCGGCCAACTCCTGTTCGGCGACGATCTCGTACGGCGACAGCCCGTTTCGGATCGCATCCAGCAGCCGGAACGCGTCATCCGGCGAGAGGAAGTGTCGGGTGACCGCTCGGCCCATCTGGGTCGGTTGCAGTCCGTCGATGAACTCCCACTCCAGTAGCTTCCCAACCGCACGCTGGGTGTCGATCTCGCCGAGCATCCGGTCGTTGAGCCGCTTGGCTGACTCGCCAGCGACAGTGATGTTGGCAAGCGTTTCCTCGACGGCGGCGGCCTGATCGTAGACGTTGCGCACGTCCTCCATCTCGCCTTTTAGGAGTTTGAACGCGACCTCATCTTCGGTCATCTCCATCGAGTTATGATAGGTGCAGTCGGGTTCGATCAGCATGTAGACCGTCCCCTTGTCGTGGTAGTCAGGGCGGCCCGCCCGGCCGAGCATCTGGCTGAACTCCTGGACGGAGAGCCACTCGATGCCCATCGCCAAGGAATCAAAGATCACCTGCGAGGCCGGGAAGTCGACCCCGGCGGCGAGGGCGGCAGTGGTGACGACCGCCGAGAGTTCCTGATCGAGGAATTTGCCTTCGACCTGTTTGCGCTTTTTGTAGTCGAGGCCGGCATGATATGGCGCGGAGTCGTACCCAAGTTTTCGGCTGATCGAGTGACAGCGTCGCCGCGAGTTGGTGAAGATGATCGTCTGCCCACGGTAGCCTTTCGAGGATTTCTGGTCGAAGGCGCGTTTGACGAGTTTGTCTTCTAACCGGAGTTTCTCGCGTTCATCGGCGAAGGTGACGTGTCGCTCGATCGGGACGGGTCGCTCCTCGAATTCGATCAGCGTCGCACCGAGTCGCTTGGCCAGCCACTCAGGGTTGCCGACGGTCGCCGAGAGATAGAGCCACTGTGCGCCGCTGTAGGTGCTTCGTGTGTCGGCGCGCTCCTCACAATAGTATTTCAGCCGCGAGATGAGGCCATCGAGGCGGTGGCCACGTTCCGGCTCTTTGAGGGTGTGAACCTCGTCGATGACGACAGTGCCGATGTCGCCGAGATCCTTACCCGTCCGGAGGGCGTGGTCGATCCCCTCGTAGGTACCAACGATCACGTCCGCGCCCGGATCAAACCGCGTCCCGTCGTCGTTGATCCGACTCGCGCCGACCCGGATCGTCACATCAAGGCCGAGGTCACCGTAGCGATCCCGGAAGTCCTCGTGCTTCTGATTTGCGAGGGCGACAAGCGGGACGAGGAAGAGCATCGTCCCCTCACCGGTCAGCGCGCGATCGATCCCGGCGAGTTCGCCGATCAGTGTTTTCCCGGTCGCCGTCGCGCTGACGACAAGTTGGTCGTCGCCATCGAACAGCCCGTTGCGTACGGAGAGGCTTTGCACCGGCAGCAACTCGTCAAACCGGGATTCGAGCATCGGCTGTAGCTGCGGATGAAGCCCGAGGTCGGCCGTCTGGACGGGATCAACGTCGTCGACGGTCGCGCTGATGGTGTCGAACTTCGTGAGGTCGGGATCAAGTTCCCCCGACAGCAGATCGACGATCCGGTCGAGATCCTGCACCTCAAGCAGTAAGTCCTCCAGTCGTTCCTGGGCTTGGCTGGTGAACTGGCCTTTGTAGGCGAGTTCGCGCTCTAACTCCTCGCGGGCACAGTCCGGACAGATATGCTCACGGTCGGTTTTGATCGCGGTTTCCTCGGTGATCGGGGAGTACGCGCCGTCGTTGGCGCAGTACCGACAGGTGCGGACGACCTTCGCCGAGAGTTGGTAGCCATCAAGGAGTTCCTGGAGCTCCTGGCGACCCTCCGTGGAGGTTTGTTGAGAGATCCGAATGCGGGTCGCTGCCCGCGCGATGTCGACAAACTCCTGGGGATCGCGGGGCTCTTCGGAGCTTCCGGTCTTCGTGCGAAACTTCCCTGGCCGCGGGCCGGCATGCGTTTCTTTACACTCGAGGGTGCCGTGAAACACGCGCTCGCCGTCACGAAGGGCGACAACGCGGTAGCTGTCGCCGTCGGCATGCAGGAACAGCGTCTCGACGGCGGCGGCCTGCTGGGACACGATCAGGGGGTACGACAGCGGCCTATTTGAGCGGTTCGCTTGCCAGCCACAATGGATTCGTGTGGCGAAAGCCACGTTAATACCCACGGAGGACAACTATCCGATATGCGTGGCCTTCGTCTCGGACGGGTCTTTGGAATCCCCGTCCAACTCAATTGGACGTTTCTGTTGATCCTCCCGATCTTTGCGTGGATTATCGGCTCCGACATCGTTCGGCTGACCGAACTCGTCAACGACCTCCTTGGGAGTGCGATCGCCAGCGATCCCCTCACTGTCGGGCTGACGCCGTGGCTGCTCGGCACAGCCGCCGCCGGTGGCCTCTTTGGTGGCGTGTTACTCCATGAGTTCGGCCACTCGCTGATGGCGATGCGGTACGATGTCGAGATCGACTCGATTACCCTCTGGCTGCTTGGCGGCGTCGCCAGCTTCAAAGAGATCCCCGAAGACTGGCGCCAGGAGTTCAACATCGCCATCGCCGGCCCGGTTGTCAGCGTGCTGCTCGGCGGCATCGCCTTTGTCGTCTTTCAGACGCTGCCGGCGACCCTCGATCCGGTTCGCTTCGTCGTCGGCTACCTCGCGTTGATGAACGTCGGCCTCGCAGTCTTCAACATGCTGCCGGGATTCCCGATGGACGGCGGCCGGGTGCTACGCGCGCTGTTGGCCCGCAATCGACCCCACGCCCGGGCGACACAGCTTGCCTCCGAGGTCGGCAAGACCTTCGCGTTTGTGCTCGGCCTGTTTGGGCTGTTTGCGTTCAGCCCGCTGATGATCCTGCTGGCCTTCTTCATCTACATGGCCGCTTCCGGCGAGGCCCAACAGTCGATGCTGAAATCGGCGTTCCAGGGTGTCACCGTCGGTGATATCATGACAGCACGCCAGGAACTGCTCGTTGTTGACCCCGACACAACGATCAGCGATCTGTTGACGCGGATGTTGACCGAACGTCACACCGGCTACCCCGTCGTCGACAGCCGCGAGGAGCTGATCGGCATGGTCACATTAGATCACGCCCGCTCGATCAAGGAGGTCGAACGCGACGCCTACACTGTCGGCGATGTGATGGAACGCGATGTCACGGCCATCGCGCCGACCGCCGACGCCTTCACCGCTCTCCAGGCGATGCAGGAACACAGCGTCGGCCGGCTGCCCGTCGTCGATGAGGCGGGGAACCTCATCGGTATCGTCTCGAAAACCGATCTGATGACCGCGTTCAACGTCATTCAGAGCCGCGGTGATGCGACCTCGCTGATCGGTGGCTCGTCGGGCGCTGACATCCCCTCACTCAGGTAGGTGGAACTCGCCGACAGCGGTAGTTTTTCCCCATTGCATAGCTGAATAAGAGGTATGCTTACTGTCGTATCGGACACCCACAGCGTCCACGGCCACGAACTGAAAGGCCGGACGCTGCAGGCTGTTCGGGAGGCTGATCTCGTCATCCACGCCGGCGACTTCATGCGGGCGGCGGTACTCGACGCCTTCGAGGCCGAAGCCCGAACGCTCCGGGCGGTCTCCGGCAACAACGACGACAGCGAGATCCGGGATCGACTCCCGGAGGCCTGTACCGTCGAATATGAGGGAGTCCGGTTTGCGGTCACCCATCGCGTCAGCGGCGGCCCAACGGAACTGACGCTGTTCGGTCGCGAACGCGACGCCGATGCCGTGATCTACGGCCACAGCCACAATCCCGGGGTCGACACCAGCGGGGAGTTGCCCCTCATCAACCCTGGCAGCCACGCCCAGCCCCGCGGCTATCGAAAAGCCCATGCGGAACTGGAACCGACCGACGACGGCCTATCCGGGCGGCTTGTCACCCCCAACGACTACGTGATCGATACGTTCACACTGTCGAGATAGCCCCCGACCGAAACGTCTTTCGGGCATGCCGGCGGTGGGGGAACCATGACTATCGCCGAGCTCCTCACCGATCCCGTGTTGTTGGGGATCCTCGCGGTGTTGCTAGCGTTCGTCTTTTTCGGCTATCTCCTCCTGCGGCGTACCGTCCTCGGACTTCGAGAAGGCTATCGTGATGGCCAACGGCGGGAGTAACGTGGCCGAGACACACCACCGGAGCATCCCATGATCGGCGTTGAAACGCTGGCAACGTTTGGAATCGCCGCGGCGGCCAGTCTGTTTATGGCCTGGGCGATCGGGGCGGGCTCCTCGGGATCGACACCGTTTGCACCCGCGGTGGGAGCCAACGCTATCTCCGTCCTCCGGGCGGGCCTGATCGTCGGCGTCCTCGGCTTTTCTGGGGCGGTACTGCAGGGAGCCAACGTCACCGAAGCCGTCGGGAGTGAACTGATTATCGGCGAGCCACTGACCGCCGGGGCCGCGATCGTCGGCCTGCTGACCGCAGCCGTCCTCGTCGCCCTCGGCGTCTTCGCCGGCTACCCGATCGCCACCGCCTTTACCGTCACCGGCGCGGTCGTCGGCGTCGGGCTAGCGATGGGTGGCGGGCCCGCCTGGGCGAAGTACGCCGAGATCCTCACGCTGTGGACGCTGACGCCGTTTGTCGGTGGCGGGATCGCGTATGCGATCGCCCGGCTCATCCGCGGGGATCGCTTCGATGAGGATCGCCTCATTGCTGGGTTGGCCGGCGTCGTCGGCGCGCTGATCGCCAACATCGGCTTTACCTTCCTCGGGCCGGCGGGCGAACAGGGCTCGATCGCCGGCACCCTTGGCGCGGCGACCGGGCTTTCGGCGACAGTCGGTGTCGTCGTTGCCACACTCGCCGTCGCGCTCACCGCGATGGCAACGCTGTGGCTCGCACTGAACCGGGATCGGGCGGCCGGCCAGCGGCGCTTCCTCCTGTTTTTGGGTGGTCTGGTCGCCTTCTCGGCGGGCGGGAGTCAGGTCGGCCTGGCGATCGGGCCGCTGGTGCCACTGCTCGGGGGTGGGATCGACATTCCGCTGTGGGCTGTGCTTGTCGGCGGCGGGTTTGGGCTCTTGGTTGGCTCCTGGACGGGCGCGCCACGGATGATCAAGGCCATCTCACAGGACTACTCCTCGCTTGGGCCGCGGCGGTCGATCGCGGCGTTGATCCCGTCGTTTGCGATCGCCCAAACCGCGGTCTACTTTGGCATCCCGGTGTCGTTCAACGAGATCATCGTCTCCGCGATCGTCGGCAGCGGGCTGGCCGCCGGCAACGCCGGGGTGAGCCGCGATAAGATGCTGTATACGGTGTTGGCGTGGGTCGGCTCGTTGGTCTCGGCGTTCGTCATCGGCTACGTGGTGTACACCGCCGTCCAACTCGTCTTCTAACTCGTTGTTCGGCTGTTGCTCCCGGATTCCGTCACAAAAACAGCTACTCCGTCAACTCGGGTTCGTCGTCGCTTTCGGTTTTCGGATACTCGTCGGTGACGGTCAGGCGTGCTTTGAGGATGCGCGTGCTGTCGACCTCCTCGATCTCGATGACGACGCCGTCGTACTCGAAGGTCTCGCCCTCCTCGACGAGCCGGCCAGCCCGGTTGAACACGAAGCCGGCCAGCGTTTCGAACTCTTGGCCTTCCGGGAGCTCGATGTCGAGTACCTCGTTGACCTCGTGGATGTTGACCTCGCCGCGGACGACCGTCGTCTGATCGTCGAGCCGTGTGAATGGTTCCTGTTCGTCGCCTTCGAGGATGTCGCCGACGATCTCCTCGACCATATCTTCGAGCGTGATGATCCCCTCAGTCGTCCCGAACTCATCGAGGACAACGACCATCTGGAGGCGGTTTTCCTGCATTTCGGCCAGCAGGTCATCGACATTTTTCGATTCGGGGACGTGGAGCGTCGGCTGGACGATATCTCTGAGCTCGCTTGTCCCCTCGCTGTACTGGTGTTCCCGCACCAGATCGCGGACGTTGACGACGCCGATGATGTTGTCGAGGTTGCCGTCGTAGACGGGGACGCGGACGTGGTCGTGGCCGATACAGGCCTCGATGGCCTCCTCGATGGTGGCGTCCTCAGAGACGGCGGTGATGTCGAGCCGCGGCGTCATCACCTCCTTGGCGATCGTCGAGTTGAACGTGAAGATGCGTTTGAGCATCTCGCGTTCCTCCTCGTCGATGACGCCCTCGCGTTCGCCGGTTTCGATGATATCCTTGATCTCATCGCGGGTGACGTACGGCGATTCGATCGCCGAGGAACTGCCCATCGCCTTGTTGACGATGCGGGTCAGCTTATCGAAGACGATGATCAGCGGGAACAGCACGTACTCCGAGAGCTTGAGCGCGCCGGCGATCCGGAGGGCCCACGACTCGGTGTTTTCGACCGCGTAGGATTTCGGCGCGCTCTCGCCGAACAGCAGGACAACGGCGGTGATCCCGAACGTCGCCGCCACCACGGCCTGTCCCTGCGAGAGGTAGATGCCGAACAGCGCGGTCGCAATCGAGGACATGGCGATGTTGACGATGTTGTTGCCGACGAGGATCGTCACCAACAGCCGGTGTGGGTCGTCCTTGAGGGCTTTGACCGTCTCGGCGTTGGGAATCCCCTCCTCAACCATCGACTCGATGCGGTGTTGGGGCAGCGAGAAGAAGGCGATCTCGGAGGACGAAAAGAACGCCGACAGGCCGATCAGCAGGACGATAGCGACGATCCCGAGTCCGGTGATCGCCGTCGTGCTGAGGGCCGGCAGCTGGAGCAGCCCGCTGGCGAGAGACATGCCTACAAGCGATAAGCCCATTGTCAGTGATCGTTCCTCCGCCCCGGAATTAAGCGTTGTCCTCGATACATGATGCGCCCATGTCGTCCCGCGAGCGGTGGACTAAAACCGGCGGGCGCCCTCCGCTACCCAATGACAACGCGGCGGTGTGACGGCTGCGGCACGAAAGTCAAGATCGCCGGCGGGATCGGCGACATCTGGAGCTTTGACTTCGGGCCGACCGACGGCATGATCCTCGAACTCGCCGACGGCAGCGAGCACTTTCTCTGTCTCGACTGTGTCGACCGGCTGCCCGATGACCACGATCCAACCGCCGAGGACGTGGCTGCGTTGCCGACCGCCGACGATGCGGACGGGTCGCCGGCTGACGACGAGTAGCTACATTCGGCTCGTGAACGCCTCACCAGTCTAGTGATCCTCCTCAATCGCTCAGTACAGCCCACTCAAGCCCCAGAAATCGCGGAGAGAACTGTTCCGAGAAGCGTCAAACAAGCGGCACCAACTAACGCGAAGATGGAAATAGCCGAGGCAATAAACTCCTCAGGGTCAGTTTCCAGTGCTTCGTAGACAGCGGTGACGGTCATCCCGGCCCCGCCGATCGCCATAAGCAGTATCGGGATGCTATGGTCTCCAGCAGCGAGTGAGCGTGTTGCTGGCCCGCCCACTGAAAGTCCGATTACGGCGAACGCGCCGGTGTATATGTACAGCCGCTCCATAGTGACTGTAATAACGCGCAACTACTTGTGAGTTTGTTGAACGATGTTTTTTGTGCTGCTTGGCCGCCTCAGAGACTCGCTGTCGACACCGACGACCACCCCACCGCAATCCCTACGTTTTTCTCTCCAGCCTTCCGACCGACGGCCGTGAAGCCCGCCCGCATCGTCGAGTCCTTCCCAGCCCCCGAGTTTCGGGCTGGGCAAAACCAAGCCCTCAGCGACATCCAGTCGGCCTACGAGGCCGGCAACGACGTGGTGTTGGTGCGCGCGCCAACCGGCAGCGGAAAATCACTGCTGGCGCGGGCGATCATGGGCTGTGCGCGATCGAAACAGACCGCCGAGCCCGCCCAGGCGACCGGCGCGTACTACACGACGCCGCAGGTCTCCCAACTCGACGATGTCGCCGCCGACTCGCTGCTCGACGATCTCAATATTATCCGCGGCAAAAGCAACTACACCTGCCTGCTGCCTGGCGAACACGACACGCCGGTCGATCAGGCCCCCTGTGCGCGGGAGTCCGGCTTCGACTGCTCGGTCAAACATCGCTGTCCGTACTTCTCCGACCGAGCGATCGCCTCCGCCCAGCCGTACGCGGCGATGACGCTGGCGTACTTTATGCAGACCGCCGGCTCAGACGTGTTCGGCAAACGCGATGTCGTCGTGATCGACGAAGCGCATGGACTGGCCGAGTGGGCCGAAATGTACGCAACGATCGAGATTTCTCCCGAGCGTGTGCCGGTCTGGGACGATGTCGGCGTCCCCGATATCGCCGGTGCCGACGACCCCCTTGATCGCACCGCCCGCTTTGCGGAGACGCTGGCAGGCGTCTGTTCGCAGGCAAAAGACGACCTAACCGCAAAGCCCGAACTCACACCCGAGGAGGTCGCCCGCCGTGACCGCCTGAACGAACTCATTTCTGAGCTCAACTGGTTTGTCGACGACTACCGCGAGCCCGAGAGCCAGACGACCTGGGTCGTCGATCAGTCCGGTGGGGAGGGGACAGCGATCACGATCAAACCGCTCGATCCCGCTCGGTATCTCCACCACACAGTCTGGGATCGGGGCGAGGCCTTCGCGCTATTGTCGGCGACGATTCTCAACAAAGAGGCCTTCTGCCGACAGGTCGGCCTCGATCCCGACCGCGTCGCCCTCGTCGATGTCGAGCACACGTTCCCGGTGGAAAACCGCCCGCTATACGACGTGACACAGGGCAAGATGACCTACGAGCACCGCGAGACGACTCTTCCAAAAATCGCTCGCCTGATCGTTCGGCTGATGGCCCACCACCCCGACGAAAACGGGTTGATCCACGCCCACTCCTACGCGATCGCCGAGGAGCTGGCCGACCGGCTGGCCGATTTTGGCGTCGGCTCGCGGGTACGAACCCACACCAAAGCGAGCCGAGACGACGAACTCACGGCGTGGAAAGCCAGCGACGACCCCGAGGTCTTCATCGCGGTCAAAATGGAGGAAGCCCTCGACCTCAACGGCGACCTTGCCCGCTGGCAGGTGCTCTGTAAGGCCCCGTATCTCAACACGAACGACTCCCGGGTCGCCCGCCGACTCGAAGACGACCAGTGGGCGTGGTATCACCGGACGGCGTTGCGGACGGTGATTCAGGCCTGCGGGCGGGTGGTTCGCGCCCCTGATGACTACGGGGCGACCTATCTCGCCGATTCGAGTCTGTTGGATCTCTTTGATCGGGCCGCCGCCGACATGCCGCCGTGGTTCCGCGAGCAGGTCGATCGGTGTTCGCGGCCGACGCTCCCAGAGTTTGATCCGACGGCCGCCGTCGCCGGGATCGACGACCCAGCTGACACCCGGAGTCGCCAGCGATCTGTGACACAGCATCGCAGCGAGTCGGCATCGTCCAACGGGCAGACACGAACCGACGCTGACGCTGATCAACGGGCTGATCACCCGCTGTCGGATGTGTGGGGGGACGGCTAGATCAGCGTCGCGCCCCAAGCAACCATCGAGCCGACCATCAGCACGGTGAAGATGACCGCAATGATCTGCTGTCTGTCCATACCCTTTCTACTAGGGCCGAGTAAGTTAGCTCCGTTGACTTCGCACGAGGCAACGACGAATCGAACAGCACAACGTACCCGACCCTACTAAAAATTTGAGATGGACATTCACGAATTTTTCGAGTTTGAATACAAACAATAAAGCAGTTATTTCTATTTTACTGTCTTACTACGACACTAATTCTCACAGTAGACTTATATTCTACTACCTTATACAGAGCGTATGGCCACAGATAGCCTACCGATCGCACTCACCCTGTATCGTTGTGGAACACTCACCTTCACGCAGGCAGCGACGCGTGCCGGGCAGTCGCCGGAGACCTTCGCCCGCGTTCTCGACCGCTTCGGTGTCCCGTGTCGCGGCGAGCAAACAGACCAGTCAACGTTCTCAGAACCAACAGTGTAGGCGGTTTGTCGCCCCGTTTCTCGACACCCGCACTCGGGTTCTGATTGTCATTCACTATCAGTACAGATAATTTGAAGCTGAGTATTATGTATGTGGCAACGCCTCTCACGAATGGAGGCACGCGTATGACAGCATCCGTAACCGACCCCTGTGGCCGGCTTGAACTGCCGCATGCCGAGGCTTGGGCTGCCCACGCAACCGTCGAGCACTGGCTTCGAGACGCCGTCGACCGAACCACCGTCGACGATGTTCGTATCGAACGCGTCTCTCGAATTCTTGACCGACTCGAAGCCGACGGGGTATTCACAACGGACGAGCTGTCACTGCTCTGTGAACTGTGTCGTGACCGCCTTGCGGCATCGGCCGTCCCCACGCGGGATCACTCCTCGTTGCGGGCGGTCATCGAGGCAGCTGAAACACAGCGCGAACGCTGCACACAGTAGCAAGGCGAAGAGGCCGACCGGCGCTCGTCAGGTCGTCCGCAGGTGATCCTGCTTCGGTTCGTACACCTCGCCTTTTCGTCGCAACTTCTCAATCTCTTGTTCGGCTTTGGAGGCATCCATCCCGATCTCATCGGCCCGATCCAACACTTCCTCGATCGGAGCGCCTTCTTCGAATTCCTCTTCGATATCGCTGATGAGCCCCTTGATATTTTTAATCCGATCACGCTGCGTCTTCGAGGTGCCTGTTTCGACCACGTCGGCGTCGAACTGCCCGGTTTCAGGGTCGACACCGATATCCTGCAGACAGGAGCGAACGATATCGACTGATCGATCGGCGTCTTCGGCCTCGACGGTATCAGAGAGGCGCACGCGCGCACTCGCCTCCGCCAGCCGAACAAGGGCTTCGAGTTTCCGGGCGGTGACCGGGATCGGCGCGTCCTCGTCAGCCCCTTTCGAGCGGAGGTCGACGTAGAACTCCCGGATCGTCGCTTTCGCCTCGTCGGTCATCGTCGGGAAACAGGAGCGTTTGGCGTGGGCAACGTATTTTCGCAGGAGTTCGGCGTCGATCTCCGGGGCGACCTCCTCGGTCACGTCGTCAACCTGCTGTTGGGTGAACTCCGAGGTTGCGATCCGGTCACGCTGGGTGTTGAGCTCCCCGGCGTAGTTCGTTTTGAGAATGTGATCGGCGAGTTTGCCGTCGTGTTCGGGATCGGGTTGGTCAGTAACGGTGAAGATGAGGTCAAACCGCGAGATGAGCGCGGGTTCGAGGTCGATCTGCTCGCCGATCGGCTCATACTGATCGAACCGACCGTACTTCGGGTTGGCCGCGCCTAAAAGGGAGCAACGGGATTTCAGGGTGGCGTTGATACCGGCCTTCGAGATGCTGATCTTCTGTTGTTCGAGGGCCTCGTGCATCGCCGATCGGTCGTCGCTGGCCATCTTGTCGAGTTCGTCGACCGCCGCGATCCCCTTATCGGCCAAGACGAGCGCGCCCGCTTCGAGTGTCCACTGCTGGCCGTCGCCGAAATCATCTTGCACAGCGGCGGCAGTAAGGCCAGCGCTGGAGCTGCCTTTCCCCGAGGTATACACCGACCGCGGGGCAATATTTTCGATATATGATAACATCTGACTCTTTCCGGTCCCAGGGTCACCAATAAGAAGCATATGCAGATCGCCACGAATCCGTGATCCGTCGGGAAGATTCTTCGTCACGCCGGAAAACAACTGAAGGATCATCGCCAACTTCTCCTCCTCGTAGCCGTAGATCGCTGGCGCGACCGAGCCGACCATCTGGTCGTAGATATCGTCCTCGTTGGAGAGAGTGATGATCGTCTCGATGTCCGCCTGCTCGATGTCCATGTCCTCGAACTCCTCGTCCTCGACGGTGATCGAGACACCGTCCATGTAGAGATCGAACAGCGAGGACTTCTCGTTGCCCTCCGACATCTGTTCGATGTGGAGGACGCCGACAGCGGTGACGTGATCGCCGGGGGTGACCTTGCCGGTGATGTCGTCTTCGACGTTCATATCGATACTCTGTGGCGTCTCGCCGCCGCGCAGGCCTTCGGGGCTCTCCTGGACGCGGATCTTTTGCGCATCGATGAACTCAGATTGATCGAAGTTGATGCGGAACGGCCCTTGTCGCTCACAGCCCTGACACTCGTGGGGCTCCTGAAACTCGCCGTCCTGCTGGGGGATGTAGTTCATCGTTCCACAGCGTTGGCACTCGAAGGCGGAGTCAGTGATCTTCGGGCGCACATCGGTCGCTTTGCGGACGATCCCTTGGACAGCGACGAGCTTGCCAATATGGTTGTCGTGGACGCGGATACCGCGGATGTCGACGGACTCCGGGAGGTTCCGCAGTCGAACGTGGGCGTTGCCGAGTTTGACATCCGCCGGCAGGTCGTAGAGCCGGAGGGCTTCCTCGGCGTACTCCTGGAGCTGGTCGGGCTGGGAGCGATAGTCCTCGGCGAGATCCGCATCGAACTGATAGAGGTCGTCATAATCGATGTACAGCGACCGCTTTTCGTTGGGATACTGCTGGGCGAGCTGCCCGATCTCATCGCGGTAATAGTTGCGGTAAAACTGGATGAACCGATCGGTGAGTTCCTGATTGGAGGCCTGCGCCATTGAGAGAGGCGTAGGTCGGCATCGGTTATGAAAGTCCGGATCCCACAACCACCCTCAGTATTCGAGTCATGTACCATTACTGCAAAAATGCTTGCGCCGGTACGAGTGGTATGGCGTCATCGCAGTCGACGACAGCAGGAACCACGCGTGGGCAACACGAACTGCTAATTATTGGTGGCGGCGTCGCCGGACTGACGGCGGCGACGTTTACCGCTCGCGCTGGCATCGAGACGATGGTGATCAACGACGGCGAGACGGTGCTGCGGCGCAACGCCCATCTCGAAAACATTCCGGGCTTTCCGGCCGGCGTCAACCCCCGCCGGTTTGCGGATATGTTGCGCGCACAGGCAACCCGAAACGGTGCCGAGTACCAGACGGGCACCGTCACCGAGTTGACCGGCGATATCGACGACGGATTCACAGCCACCATCACCGGCGGACAGGCCAGCGACGACACCGAGAGAGCTGCTGGCGACGGCAAGGATGCCGAACCGACACGGGAACTGACGGCTGATCGGGTGTTGGCCGCCTCGTTCCCGGATGCTGACTTTCTCGAGGGGTTCGATATCGAGACCCGAACAGCCGACAGCAAACAGTACGCCGAGGCTGGCGAGTTGGGCCGCACCGGTGTTGAGGGGCTCTACGTCGCGGGGCGGTTGGCCGAACGCTATCACCAAGCCGTGATCGCCGCCGGCGATGGGGCCGAAGCGGCGATCACGCTGATCCACGACAGCGACATCCCCTTCTACAACGATTGGGTCGCCCCCGAGGGCTACTGGACGGATCGCGGTCGGGAGGTGCCGCCGGGCTGTGAAGAGATCGATCCGACCGAACAGCGCGCCAGACAGGAGGCCGCGATGGCGGCGATGCAGGAGTACTTTGCCGCGCCACACGACCAACAGCAGCGAACCTTTCCTTCGCTTGTCGACGACGAACGCAATCGTCTCGATTGGGAACGGTAGCGAACCCCGAACGCCTATCTACCTACCGACCCGACGTTCGGAGTATGCTTGACGGCGTCAACGTCGCCTTGGGCGTCACCGGCAGCATCGCCGCGGTGAAAACCGTCGAACTCGCCCACGAGCTCCGCCGACAGGGCGCGAGCGTCCGTGCGTTGATGAGCGATAGCGCCCACGGGATCATCCACCCGTGGGCCCTCGAATTCGCGACCGAGCGCGACGTTGTCACCGAGATCACCGGCCGCGTCGAACACGTCGATCTCTGCGGCCGCGACGGCTGGGCAGACGTGTTGCTGATCGCGCCGGCAACCGCAAACACCGTCGGCAAGGTTGCGGGCGCGGTCGACGACACGCCGGTGACAACCGCCGCGACCACTGCCCTCGGCGCCGATGTTCCAGTTGTCATCGCCCCCGCAATGCACGAACCCATGTACGACCACCCTGGCGTCCTCGATGCCATCGACCGCGTCGAATCGTGGGGCGTCGAGTTCGTCGATCCCCGCATCGAGGAGGGGAAGGCCAAGATCGCCACCGCCGAAGCCATGGTCACCGCGCTCGCCCGCGCGACGACGCCGCAGGATCTTGCCGACCGCCATCTCGTCGTCACCGGCGGCGCGACCAGCGAGGCAATCGACCCGATCCGCGTGCTGACCAACCGGGCGTCGGGCCGCACCGGTCGCGCGGTCGCCCGCGTCTGTGCGATTCGGGGCGCCGACGTGACACTGATCCACGACGGCCCCGACGTGCATTACGCTGATGTGGTCGAAATCGAGAGCGCCGCAGAGATGCTGGCCGCGGCCGATGCCGCCTGCGAGGATGCCGACGCGATGGTCTCGGCGGCGGCCATCGGCGACTACACCGTCCAGGAGGCGTCCGCAAAACTCCGCTCCGGGGAGGCCCGCACACTGGAGTTAGAGCCGACGCCGAAGGTGTTGGATTCGATTCGACAGGGTCACCCCGACCTCCCCTTGGTCGGCTTCAAGGCTGAGACGACCGGCGATGACGACGCTCTGCTCGAACAGGCGGTCGCGCTCCGTGATCGGATCGATCTTAGCTTCGTCGTCGCCAACGACGCGACGGTGATGGGCGAAACCGACACCCGCGCGCTGTTGGTCGACCGTGGGGTCGAGTCAGTCGCCGACTGTGAGGTCGTCGAAGGGCCGAAGCCCCTGCTCGGTGATCGGATCGCCAGCCGGCTCGCGAGACTGCTCGGCGAGTAACTGATCAGACACCGCTCGGCGGGTTATTGAACAGACAGGTAGTATCTCGACAGATTACTCACAAACCAACAGTTGACACACCCGCTTTTCGAAACTCCGACTCATCCGACAGCCGAGATAAGAATAGTTTTGAGGCGTCCCCGACTTCCCCCGACTAAGACCAGTATGACGTTCGGACAACCCTCGGACGCGCCGGACGGAGTGACCGGGCGATGACGACCCCCGAGTCGGGGATCATCGTCCCCGTCAAACGCTCGGCGACCCTCCGCCAGACTGTCGGCTACGTGATCGGAGACGCACTCGACCGGGCCGCCGACGGCGACGTGGCCGTCGTCCACTTCGTCTCGGTGGCCTCGTGGCGTGCCGAAGACCCCGGCTCCGACCGCGAGCGACAGCGCGCGGTCGACCTCCTTGAGCAGGTCGAAACGTGGGCCGGCTTCGAACTCGACGAGGCCGACACCGACAGCGACACAGTCACTATCGAAACCGCAGTGATCGGCGACACCGACTACCTGTTCAGCCCGGAGGACTACGCCGACCTGCTCACCGAGTACGCCGAGCAACACGGCCTCGGACGCGTCGTCGTCGACCCCGAATACTCGCTTGTCGGCCACACGACGCTGGTAGAGCCCTTGGAGTTCGAACTCGCCCAGCGCGATCTCGCTATCGAGGAGGCCCCGGTCGACCGCCCGACACGCCGCGGTCGATTGGTCAGCCGGACCACGCCGGCCCGCTTTCTCACGCTGTTCGGCACCTCGATGCTGTTCTATCAGGTGCTTGGCGGGTTTAGCGGGCTGTTCGATCTCGTGACGGGCGTCGCGACCGCGCTGATCGTCGCCACAACGTTGTCGAGTGTGAGTTTCTACCGTGATCCAACGCTTCGGGAGTCGCCAAAACGCGTCCTCCGCGGCGTCATCTACGTGCCGTATCTCCTCTATGAGATCGTCGTTTCGAATCTCGTCGTCGCCCGCGTGATCCTCGATCCGCGCCTCGATATCGATCCACGGCTCACGAAAGTTCGGGTGTTCGTGGGTTCGGGGTTCCCGCTGACGACGCTGGCAAACAGCATCACGCTGACACCGGGGACGCTGACGGTGAAAGCCGACGATCAAGAGCTCTACGTCCACTCACTGGTGCCGTTCGCCCGCGAGGGGCTGTTCGACGGCGCGTTAGAACGCTGGGTTCGGTTCGTGTTCTACGGCCGGGAAGCAGCTCGCTTCCCGTCGCCGCGTGATCGTGGCGACACCGAAGTGCTACAGGATCCGGGTGTAGACGAGCCGGCGAACGGCGAACCCGAAGCCGTCGCCGACGGCGGCGTCGATTGTAGTGGTGACGATACACAGGAGGGCGACCAATGAGTGTCGCCGACGCCGCGCTGATCGCCGGCTACACCGTCGGCGACGGCCTGTTGATCGCGGCGACGCTGTTCGTCACGCTGGCTATCGCCATGCTGTATCGGGCGATCATGGGGCCGACCAATCAGGATCGCGTCCTCGCGGTCAACGTCCTCGGCACCAACACGGTCGTCATTCTTGCGTTGCTGGGGGCGGCCCTCGGCGAGCCGTGGTTCCTCGATATCGCGCTCGTCTACGCATTACTGAACTTCCTGATGTCGGTTGCCATCTCGAAGTTCACTGTCGAGCGGGGTGGAGTCATATGATCACCACCGTTCGGATCGGGCTCATCGCGGTCTTCGTCGCGCTGGGCCTGTTTTTCACGTTCGTCTCGGCGACCGGCGTGATCCGGCTCCCGGACGTGTTCTCGCGGGCCCACACCGCCTCGCAAGCCGACACGCTGGGCGCTGGCTTCGCGCTCGCGGCGGTCGCGCTGACGATTGGCTGGGGCCCAACAGCGGTTAAAACGGTGCTCCTGCTGTTTTTCATCTTCGTCACCAACCCGACGGCCGCCCACGCCATCGCACGGGCCGCCTACGAGGAGGGCGTCGAGCCGTGGACAAAGGGGGATGAGCGACGATGAGCGTCGCTGCTCCGCAGCTCGCCGGCTTGGTGCCGCTGCAGAGCGTCGGCATCACGCCTATCGAGGCGTCGCTGTTCGTCTTCGTCCTGCTCACGGCTGTCCTGACCGCGCTGTTTCGGGACGTCCTCGCCTCGATTGTGGTCTTCGCGGCCTACAGTCTCGGCTTGGCCCTGCTGTACACGTTCTACCGTGCGCCCGATGTGGGGCTGACTGAGGCTGCAATCGGGGCCGGTGTCACCACCGTCTTCCTGCTGTTGACGATTGCGAAGACGACGCGACCGGCGACCGACGCCCGCTTCGAGGCGATCAACTGGCCCGCCGTCGGCGTCTGTGGGCTGTTCGTCCTCGTCGTCGCCGCGACGCTGCCGGCGTTCCCGGCGGTCGGCGATCCCGCCTCGCCGATCCTCGCGAACGCCGACGTGACCGGCTACTACCTCGCCAACGCCTACGACGAGACCGGCGCGGAAAACGCCGTCACCGCCGTTCTGGCGGCCTACCGCGGGTTCGATACCTTCGGCGAGGCAATCGTCGTCTTCGCCGCGGGCATCGCCAGCCTGCTGGTGCTCGGGCGGGAGGTGTTCACCGCATGAGCAGCGACCGACTCAACGGCGATACGTCATCTGACACCCGCGTTGCCCGCCAACGGCCGCTCTACAGCGAGAGCCAAGTCATCATGACGACGGTCAAAGCGGTCATCCCGTTCGTGTTGACCTACGGGCTGTTCATCACGTTCCACGGGACGAGTTCGCCCGGCGGCGGGTTCCAGGGCGGCGCGCTCATCGCGTCGGTCGTGTTGATGATCGCCTTCGCCTTCGGGATCGAGTCGACGCGGACGTGGCTTTCGAACACGCTCGTCGTCCTCCTCGCAACGCTCGGCGTGGCGATCTTCGCCGGCATCGCCCTCGTCCCGATGGCACTCGGCGAGAACTTCCTCGATTACACCGCCTACTACCCCGTCCTCGGGGACGTACTCGGCCTCAAGGAGTACGAGTTCGTCAAATACGGGATGGAGGCCGTCGAGATCGGCGGCATCGCCTTCATCGTTTCGGGTGTCTTGATGGGGCTGTTCTTCGCACTGGCGGCCGGCATGACGCCGCCGAGCAGCACCGACACCGATGCCGACACAGCGGCAGATACCGGTGCCGACACGGCGTCGGAGTCGTCCGGCGATGTCGCTAGCGGCGATGCCGAAACCCCTGGCGACGATGGCGACACAGCCGCTGCTGGCAACGACGAGCAGGCAGGTGAGACCCAATGACTGATTTCCTTGGCGTGGTGACGACGCGACACGCCTACGCGCTGTTCGTCCTGCTGTCGGCTATCGGGCTCTACATGATGATCGCAAACGAGAACCTCGTCAAGAAGATTATCGGCCTCAATATGTTCCAGACCGGCGTCTTCCTGTTTTTCGTCACCTCGGCCTACCGGATCGGCGGCGCGGCCCCGATTGTCACCGAGGGCGGCGGCCCCTACGTCAGCCCGCTGCCGCAGGTGATCGTCCTGACGGCGATTGTCGTCGGCATCAGCCTCACGGCGGTCGGCCTCGCGCTCACGATCCGGCTCTACAGCGAGTACGGCACCCTGCGTGCCGACGCGCTCCGGGAGGTGATCGGCGATGAGTGACGCCCTCCTCCCGCTGTTGATTGCCATTCCGCTGTTGGCAGCGGTCTTCCCGCTGCTGTTGGGACTTCGCTTCGACAGCGCTGGCTGGCCGGTGGCGATGGCAACGTCACTGCTCGTCGCCGCGCTCGCCGTGCGGTTCACGTGGGCGGTCTCGCCGGCCAGCAGCGGCCCCCAGCGACTCGTCCACGACCTCGCTGGCTACCCCGCCCCGTACGGGATCGAACTCGTCGGCGACGGCCTGTCGGCGATCCTCGTACTCCTCATCAGCGTTGTTGCCGTTGCTGTCCTCATCTACGCCCGGACGACCGGCCCCGACAGCAACGCCTTCTACAGCGGTTTCCTGCTGTTGACCGGTGGGCTGCTCGGGATGGCACTGACCGGTGACCTGTTCAACCTCTTCGTCTTCCTCGAAATCGTCGGGCTGGTGAGCTACGCGCTGATCGCCAGCAGTGACGACGGCCGGGCGGCCTACGGCGCGCTCAAATACCTTTTCCTCGGGACGACGGGCGCGTCACTGTACCTGATCGGCGTCGGCTACGCCTTCGTCGCCACCGGGACGCTCAACATGCGCGATATGGCGAGTGAACTCGCCGCCCTCGGCTACGGTGATCCGCTCGTCCAAGCCGCCTTCGGCTTCATCCTCGTCGGCTTCATGCTGAAAATCGCCATCTTCCCGCTGCATACTTGGCAGCCCGATGCCTACACTTACGCGCCGGATACCGTCTCGGCGTTCATTTCCGCGCTCGTGTCGACGACGGCGGCCTACGCGCTCATCCGGATCGCCTACGACGTGTTCACGGTCGACTTTTTCGCAGCGAACCCACTGATTACCGACGCCGTCCTACTCGTCGCCTCGGTCAGCATCGTCGTTGGCAGCCTGCTGGCCTTGCTGCAAACTGAACTCAAACGCATCTTCGCGTACTCCTCGGTCGCCCAGTTCGGCATGATCCTTGCAGCAATCGGTCTCCAGAGCGAAACCGCGCTGTTCGGCGCGGTCATCCACCTCGTCGGCCACGGACTGATGAAGGCCACGCTGTTCATGGGCGCGGGCGTCCTCTCCTCGGCCTACGGAGCCCAGACCGTCGCCGACTACGCCGGTCTCGCCAAGCGCGCGCCGATCACGTCAGGGATGATGGCGGTCGCCGGCCTCGCGCTCGTTGGGATTCCGCCCTCGGTCGGTACGCTCGGCAAGTGGTTCATCGCCCTTGGCGCGGTCGAGGCGGGCTCGTGGGGCGTCGCCGCGGTGATCTTCATCAGCACGCTGTTGACGCTGACGTACATCGGCCGGCTGCTCGAAGCCCTGTACTTCACCCAGCCCGCGACTGACGACGACACCGGCGTCGCTGGCGATACTGGCGATGCGACTGACGACGGTTCAATCGTTGCCGATGGCGGTGCCGATTCGTCGACTGCCGCCGGCCTCGACGACGTTGTACCCGTCGCGACCGAACGCGTCGTGGTCGTCGTCGTCCTCGCGCTGTCGACGGTCGCGCTGTTCGGCGCGGCCGGCCTGTTTGCGGAGCTGCTTGACCCCGTCTTCGGGAGGTTCTTCCAATGACTGAAATCGCCGCGGTTCGACCATTGGCTGCCGTCCTCGTATCGTTCGTCGCCGCCGGGCTGATCCTCGTTTCCGGCCGCCGGCCGAACCTCAGAGAGGCGTGGACGATCCTCGCGTCGGTGTCGATGTTCGGCCTCGTCGCCAGCATGGTGCCGGCCGCCCTCGACGGCGACATCCTCGTCACCAACCTCGGCACTATCGTCCCCGGCATCGATTTCCTCCTCCGGGCCGACCCGCTGGGCGTCCTGTTCGCCTCCCTCGCTAGCTTGCTGTGGATCGTCACCAGCTTCTATAGCATCGGCTATATGCGCGGCCTCGACGAGGACAATCAGACCCGGTATTTCGCCTCGTTTGCCGTCTCGGTCGCCGCCGCCGTCGGCATCGCCTTCTCGGGCAACCTCCTGACGATCTTCGTCTTCTACGAGGTGCTCTCGGTCGCAACGTACCCGCTCGTCGCCCACGACGAAACCGAGGAAGCGCGGGCCGCGGGCCGCAAGTATCTCGCCTACACCTTCTTCGGCGGCGGGGTGTTGGTGCTGGCCGGGACAACGCTGGTCTACTGGCTCGCCGGAACGGTTGATTTCACACCGGGCGGAATCACCGCCCTCGCCAACGCCGACCCGACGGCGGCGACCCTTGCGTTCATCGTCCTCGCGGTCGGCTTCGGCGTCAAAGCCGGGTTGATGCCGCTCCACCAGTGGCTCCCGGAGGCGATGGTCGCGCCGACGCCGGTGTCTGGCCTCCTACACGCGGTCGCGGTCGTCAAAAGCGGTGTCTTCGGCATCGCCCGCGTCGTCCTCGACGTGTTCGGCCCCGAGACGCTGGCCGCGCTCGGCCCCGACCGCTTCGGTGACCTCGGGATCGCGCTGCCGCTGGCCGCGCTGGCGGCGATTACGCTTACCGTCGCCAGCATCATCGCCCTGCGGAAGGATCACCTCAAACGCCGGCTGGCCTATTCAACAATTAGCCAGCTCTCCTACATCGTCCTCGGGCTCGCACTGCTGGAGGGTGACGCGCTGATCGGCGGGCTGCTCCACATCCCTGCTCACGCGTTCATGAAGCTCACCCTGTTCTTCTGTGCGGGGATCATCCACGTCGAAACTCATACCGACTACATCAGCGAGATGGCCGGCATCGGCAAGCGGATGCCACTGACGATGCTGGCCTTCGGCGTCGCCGCTGCGGGGATGGCCGGCATTCCGCTGGTCGCCGGCTTCGTCAGCAAGTGGTACATCGTGATCGGAGCCTTCGAGGGCGGCAACGGGATCTTCGCGGGCGTGCTGTTGCTCTCGGGGATTCTCAACATCGCGTACTTCTGGCCCATCGTCTACCAGGCATTCTTCGAGACGCCCGATGATACCGACGAGAAACCGCTGGTCGAAGGCCCCTATGGCGGCCGCGACCGCGTGGTTGCTGATGGCGGCGACGCTGCCGATCACGCTGTCGACGATCATCATGCTGACAGCGATCACGACGATGGCCACCACCACGGCGGCCCACCAGCGGGCGGCTGGGAAACCCGCGACTGGCGCGGCGGCGAGAGCACGTGGTTCATGCTCGGCCCGATCCTGACGGCGGCCTCGCTGTCGCTAATTTTGGGGGTCGTGCCCCATACCGCCGTCTTCCTCCGAATCGTCGAGACCATCGTCGGGAATCTACCGGGGGTGATGGGCTGATGACCGCCCCGTTGACCGCCGTTCCGCCGGGGGTCGTCCTGCTGGCGGTCGCCGTCCTCGTCGCGCTGCTGCCGCGCCGCACCGGCCACGCGCTGGGTATCGCTGCCTCCGCCGTGACGCTGGTGTGGGTGTGGACGATCCCTGCGGGAGCATACCTCCAAACCCAGTTCCTCGGCTTCGAGGCGGTGCTGTTCAACGTCGATCAGTTCTCCCGACTGATGGGGATCATCTTCGCACTCATCGGCGTCGTCGCCGTACTGTACTCCTACGCCAGCGAGGCCGAGAGCCTGCAAACTGCGTTCGCGCTCTCGTATGTCGCCACCAGCTTCGGGGCCGTCTTCGCCGGCGACTGGCTCACGCTCATCTTCTGCTGGGAGCTGATGGCCGTCACCAGCACGCTGCTCGTCTGGCACTATCGCGGGAAGGCAGTGCGAGCGGGCTACCGCTACGCCATCTTCCACGGGATCGGCGGCACGCTGCTGATGGCCGCCATTCTCCAGACCTACGAGGCGAAAAGCACCTTCCTCTTCGCGTCGGTGCCTGGCGGCCCTGAGGTGGCTGGCATCGCTGCCGGCCTGCCGGCCGCACTCGCGGCCATCGGGATCGGTGTCAACGTCGGCTTCATCGGCCTGCACACCTGGCTTCCGGATACCTACCCCCGACCGCATATCGCCGCCAGCGTCTTCCTCTGTGTGTTCACGACGAAGACCGGTGTCTACGGGATGTACCGGGCGTTCCCGGAGGGCCACCTCGCCATCGCCTACATGGGCGGCGGGATGGCCGTCTTCGGGGCGACGTTCGCGCTGTTCCAAAACGACATGCGACGGCTGCTCTCGTATCACATTCAGTCGCAGGTCGGCTACATGATCGCTGGCGTCGGCATCGGCGGCGCGCTGGCGCAGTCCGGCGCGTTCGCCCACGTCTTCAATCACATCCTCTACAAGGGACTGCTGTTCATGACTGCCGGCGTCGTCGTCTACCGGACAGGCGAGGAGAACCTGAAGAAACTCGGCGGGCTGGCACGGGAGATGCCGATCACCGCCGGCGCGTTCACGGTTGCCGCGCTGTCGATCGCCGGCTTCCCCGGGTTCAACGGCTTCGTCAGCAAGGGGATCATCATCTCGGCGAGTCACTACGCCTTCGGTGCGGGGCCGCTCCCGATCGGTGAGTACCACACGCTCGAATGGCTGCTGTTGCTCGGTGGGATTGGCACCTTCATGTCGTTCATCAAGTTCGGCTACTACGCCTTCTTCCATGGCACTCATGACGGCAGCGTCGCCGACGCGAATACCGGCCAAAGCGTCGCCATGCTGGCGGTGGCAGGACTCTGTGTCTTCTACGGGATTGCCGTCCCCACATTCCCGCTTGCGTCGATCCTGCCTGCCAACGTCGGGCTGTTCGGTCTCCTGCCGTTCGACGTGACAAGCGACGCTGTTGTCGCACATGTGTACAAAACCTATACCGTCGGTCACATCGTCGAGGGCGTCGTCCTTGCGGCCGCAGGGCTGATCGGCTTCCGACTCACGAAGAAACCGCTCTCGAAACTCGGTCGCGTGCCCGATATTGATGCGATCTACAATCGAGTCGTCTTCTACGGTGGCCGCAGTGTGATCGTCGGCGTCACCGAACTCTACGCTGCCGTTGATCGCGCTGTGATGGGTGCCATCGCCCGCGCCAAAGCCGTCGGCACCGACCCGCAGGCGACCGTCCAGCGCCTCGGCTTCGGCAGCGACGAGCAGCCGCCGATACTTCGCTCGGGGATCGGGCGGAGCGTCTTCGTGTTGCTCGCGGTGGTGAGTCTCGCCGTGGCGATCCTGTTGCTCGGCTAGGGGATGGAAACGGTTTTTCGCCGGCCACCCGAAGCCGCCGTATGAGCTACCGAGTCATCGCGGATCTCTCGCCGGCCGAACGGACGGCCTTCTTCGAGCGCGACGCCGGCATCGACGCAGTTCGGAGCGACGCCGCCGGTATCATCGACCGCGTCAGCACGGAGGGCGATGTCGCGCTGCGTGACCTCGCCTCGAAGTATGACGATGTCGAGGTCGGCAACCTCGACGTTACCGATCTCGCCGAACGCGCCCACGAGGATGTTGACGACGAGATTCTCGATGCTATCAAGACCGCCGCCGCCAACATCCGCGAGTTCCACGAGCGACAGGTGCCCGACGACTGGCGCGAGAACTTCGACGGCCGCGAACTCGGCCGCCGGTTCCGCCCGCTTTCGGCGGTCGGCGTCTACGCGCCCGGCGGCACCGCCGCCTACCCCTCCAGCGTGCTGATGGGCGTCATCCCAGCCAAAATTGCTGGCGTCGACCACGTTGCCGTCGCTACGCCGCCGGCCGACCCCATGAACCCGGTTACGCTCGCAGCAGCCCACGAAGCGGGTGCAGATGCGATCTACGCCGCCGGCGGCGCGCAAGCGATCGCGGCCCTCGCCTACGGCACCGAAACGGTCACCCCAGTACAGAAGATCGTTGGCCCGGGCAACAAGTGGGTGACCGCCGCGAAGGCCGAGGTTCGCGGCGACGTGGAGATCGACTTTCTCGCCGGGCCCAGCGAGATCCTTGTCGTCTGCGACGAGACAGCTGACCCAGAGCTTGTCGCCAGCGACCTGATCGCCCAAGCCGAACACGACCCCAACGCCTCCGCGGTCGCTGTTACCGCCGACGAGGCCACCGCTGAGGCGATCGACGATGCGCTCGATGAGCAGGTAGAGGAACGCGACCGCGCCGAGATCATCAGTGACGCCCTCGACAACGACGCCAGCGGCGTCCTCTTGGCGCGATCGATGTCGGAAGCCGTGTTGTTCGCCGAGGAGTACGCTGCCGAACACCTCTCGATTCAGGCCGACGACGACGAGGCGATCCTCGATCGGATCGACTCGGCGGGCAGCGTTTTTCTCGGCCCGAACACGCCGGTGGCTGCCGGTGACTACGCCTCCGGCACGAACCACGTCCTCCCAACTAACGGCGGCGCAAAACGGTTCGGTGGGCTCTCAGTCGACGCCTTCCTGCGGTCGACGACAGTCCAGCGACTCGATTCGGAGGGCCTCGACGAGCTCTCGAAGTCGATCACGACGCTCGCGGAGGCCGAAGGGCTGGAAGCCCACGCCGAAAGCGTTCGCCGCCGCTTCGAGTAATGGCTCCTGATTACGTTTCGCCGTCACTGTTAACAGGCTCGGCTGACGATGGCTGGGTATGAGCACGAGCACCGCCGACGGCAGCCCCGAGGAGGCCGTCGAAGTCACGGAGCAGGCTGCCGAAAAGGCCCTCGCGTTGATGCAAGGTGAAGGGATGGACACCGATGTCGGCGGCCTCCGGCTGTTCGTCCAACAGGGCGGCTGTGCCGGCCTCTCCTATGGGATGCGCTTCGACGACGAGCCAGAGGACGACGACACGATCACCGTTCATCATGGCCTGCGTGTCTTTGTCGATCCCTCAAGCCTGAACTACATCGGCGGCAGCAGCCTCCAGTACGAGGACGGGCTGCAGGCCGAAGGGTTCCACGTCGAAAATCCCAATGTCGTCTCCGAGTGCGGCTGCGGTGAAAGTTTCAGAACCTGAGGCGATTTGTTTCGTTTCGGCCACAACGCGGCTGGTGTGGCTGGGTTTTTACGATCCGAGCCCAACGTGTCACTAATGGCAGCGAGGCCGCCCCAAAATGAGACGTCGGAGCCCGAAGTAATCGCGTTCGGCATCGCCGCGCTCGCCGCCCGGCTTGAGACAGCCGATATCGACTACCCGGCGACAAGCCGCGATGTCTGTGCGGCCGTCGCCGACACCGAGATTCCGGTTGACAGCACCGGCAACACCGTTGAGTTGGCGACCGCACTCGACCGCCTGCCCCAAGATGAGTTCGCCAAGCAATCGGAGCTGCTTGATATGCTACATCCGGTCTTTGAGGAACAGCGCAAACAGGCCGCCACAAGCGTTGTTGGTCGACTCCGGGCCCTGTTGCCGATCTAACCGGTCAATCTAATTGCCGGTTGTTATCGATCTGACTTGGCGACCGGCTGGTCAGCCTCGCCCTCTGTCGGCGTCGGCTCCGGTCGGTCTGTCGTCGTTGCTGATCGGTCGTCGGTGAGACTGCTGTCGAGGCGATCGATCCGGTCGCGCTGTTCGCGATGCAGCGACTGGATCATATCCGCAAGGAAGCCGAAAATCAGGAGTTGCACACCGAGCAGCAGCATCGCAACCCCGCCGATAGCGATAAGCTGGTGGCTGATATTGACAGTAAGCCACCGCCAGATGACAAACGCCAGCATGACGACGCCGACGGTCGTCGAGCCGAGGCCAACGCTGCCGAAATAAAACAGCGGGTTGTTGGTTTTCGCGTTTCGGTACAGTTCAAGCAGGATGATGCTACCGTCCTTGATCGGATGGAGGTTGGTCGCCGAGCCATCGGGTCGGGGGCGGTAGGTGATCGGGACGACCGTAGTGGTGATGCCATGCTTCGCACACTGGATCGCCATCTCGGTTTCGATACCGAAGCCGTCGGCCGTCAGCGTCAGTCGCTCGAAGGAATCGGTTGTGAACGCACGGTAGCCTGAAAGGATGTCGACGTAGTTCTCGCCATAGATCACGCGGAAGATAGTGTTGAAAAAGCGGTTGCCGATCTTGTTGAGCGACGTCATCGCGCCGGACTGCATGTCGGCAAACCGGTTGCCGATGACGTGGTCGGCCTCACCGGCGATCAGTGGCTCCAACATCGCCTCGGCGTCGGCGGCGCGGTAGGTCATGTCGGCATCGACCATGAGGACGTACGGCGCGTCGATGTGGGCGACAGCCTGCCGAACCGCCTGCCCCTTGCCGCTGCCGGTCTGGGTGATGACCGTTGCACCGGCCTCCGTGGCGAGCTCCCGTGTCCCATCACTGGAGCCGCCATCGATGACGAGAATATCGGTGAAGCCGGCGGCCTGATAGCTGGTGATCACATCGGTGATCGTCGTGGCCTCGTTGAGCGCCGGCAGCAGGATACAGACATCCGCACTCGAAGCCATTGTCGTGGTGTCGGCACCCGAGCCCTAAAACCCTGTGTGGTTGCAGGCGGGTGGGCCGCGTTGGTGCCGCCCCATGCGTTGTGTGGCCACGTCGATCCGTCGGGATGGACAGGATTTTAAGCGGTGCTGTCCGAGAAGCTGGTACTATGGGAAAGAAATCGAAAGCGCAGAAAAAGCGGCTGGCGAAGCTTGACCGCCAGAACCGACGGGTGCCGACGTGGGTCATGATGAAAACCGATATGGAAGTTTCGCGCAACGCGAAACGCCGCAACTGGCGGCGGGGCGACACTGACGAGTAACGATGAGTACGAGTGATTTCGAGGAGCGCGTCGAGACGGTGCCGCTCCGCGGCGTGAAGGCTGTCCCGACCCAAGAGCGTGCCGACCGCGCGATGACAATCATCCGCGAGCACCTCGCACAGCATTTCAACGTCACCGAAGACGAGGTTCGGCTCGATCCCTCAATCAACGAGGCGGTCTGGGAGAACGGCCGACAGAACCCACCATCGAAGCTCCGGGTTCGTGCGGCCCGGTTCGTCGAAGACGACGAGACGATCGTCGAAGCGGAACTCGCCTAACGCACCGTGTTACGCACGTCTGTTGCCGGCTCGCCGTACGTCGGTGTCTTCGCGCATGCGAGCACCGGCTGTCTGCTCGTCCGGCGTGATATCGACGACGAGACAGCCGAGGCGATCGCCGACGAACTCGGCGTCACAGCGGTATCGACGACGATCGGTGGCTCGGGAACGGTCGGCTCGTTGGCTGCCGGCAACGACAGCGGGCTCGTTGTCTCCAGTCAACTCACCGACCGTGAACGGGAGACGATCGCCGACGCTGCCGACGGCGTCATCGCCGAACTCCCCGGCCGCATCAACGCTGCCGGCAACGTTGTCCTCGCCAACAACACCGGCGCGTACGTCCATCCTGAGCTCGACGACGAGGCGGTCTCGGTCGTCGAGGAGACCCTCGACGTGCCGGTTGTTCGCGGCGGGCTCGGTGATCGACAGACCGTCGGCACCGCTGCCGTCACCAACAACACCGGCGTGCTGTGTCACCCGCAAGCGCGGGAGACCGAGTTGACAACGATCGAGGAGCACCTCGATGCCTACGTCGACCTCGGAACCGTCAACTACGGGACACCGCTGTTGGGCTCGGGGCTGCTCGCCACCGATGAGGGCTTTGTTGTCGGTGAGGAGACGACCGGCCCGGAGATCGGACGGATCGAAGACACCCTCGGCTTCATCGAGTAGCGGGCCACCGCATCGGCTATCGGTTTTCGCGTACAGTGTCCACTCCACCGCGTCGATGAGTGCCATCGGGGTGTCGGTCAGCCTCGCCCCGAGTAGGAAGATACTTCCCCGTTGCTGCCGGAACAACGAGGCATGAGTCAGTTTACGATTCGCGGCGAGTTCGACGGCCGAACCGGGCCGCGAACCTTCACAAAGGAGATCGACGCCGAAAACGAAAATGTCGCCCGCGAGCACATCCTCTCGCAGTTTGGCAGCGAGCACGGGCTCAAACGAACGCAGGTCACGATTCAGGAGGTGTCCGCACAATGATGGGAAGCGGTGGCGGCGGTCAGCAGCTCCAGCAACTCCAGAAACAGCTCGAAGCACTCGACGCTGAGGTCGAAGAACTAGAGGCCGAGATCGACGAGCTCGAAACCGAACACGCCGAGATCGACGAGGCGATCGACGCCCTCGACACCCTCGATAGCGGCTCGACGGTGCAGGTGCCGATCGGCGGCGACGCCTACCTTCGCGCGGAGATCCAGGATATCGACGAGGTCATCGTCAGCCTCGGCGGCGGCTACGCGGCCGAACAGGAACAAGACGACGCCGTCGACGCCCTCCGCTCCAAACAGGACACGATCGAGGAGACCATCGAGGAGACCGAAGCCGAGATCGAGGAGCTCGAAGACGAGACCGAAGACCTCGAAAAACAGGCCCAGGCGATTCAACAGCGGATGCAGCAACAGCAGCAACAGCAGATGTCGAAGATGGAAGAGATGCAGGGCGGCGACGAGTAACACCCACCTGCACCCTGATCTACTGAGGACAAGCCGTGTTTGATGGACTCAAAGACAAGCTGAACTCGTTCCGCGAGGATGTCGAGGAAACCGCCGAGGAGGCGGCCGACGACGCGGACGAGCCAGCCGACGACGTCGATGAATCGACCGCGAGTGCCGACGCTGCCGAAACTGAGGCTGCCGACGCCGAGAGTGTCGCTGTCGACGACAATGATTCCGACGACAGCGCGGCCGCGGCTGCTGCCGAGACCGACGCTGAGACACCCAGTAGCGACGAAAGCGATAGCGACGACGCCGACGACTCGTCATCGGGGCCGGGAACGCTGAAACGCGCGGCCGCCTTCGCGACCGGCAAGGTCATCATCGAGGAAGACGATCTCGAAGATCCACTGTGGGAGCTTGAGATGGCCTTGCTGGAGAGCGACGTGGAGATGAGCGTCGCCGAGGAGATCCTCGATACCGTCGAGGAGACGATGATCGGCGAGACGCGCAAGCAGGTCGAAACGACCGGCGAACTCGTCGAGCGCGCGCTCCACGACGCCCTCGTCGATGTGATCAGCGTCGGCCAGTTCGACTTCGACGAGCGAATCGCCGAGGCGGACAAACCGATCACGATCGTCTTCACCGGCGTCAACGGCGTCGGTAAGACAACCTCGATCGCCAAGCTTTCGGAATATCTGGCTGATCGCGGCTACTCGTCGGTCATGGCCAACGGCGACACCTACCGCGCCGGCGCGAACGAACAGCTTCAACAGCACGCCGAGAATCTCGACCGAAAGATCATCACCCACGAGCAGGGTGGCGATCCCGCCGCCGTCATCTACGACGGCGTCGAGTACGCCGAGGCCAACGACGTGGATGTCGTCCTCGGCGACACAGCAGGACGGCTCCACACCAGCGACGACCTGATGTCACAGCTCGAAAAGATCGACCGCGTCGTCGACCCTGATATGACGCTGTTCGTTGACGAGGCCGTCGCCGGCCAGGACGCCGTCATGCGCGCCCAGGAGTTCAACGACGCCGCCGCAATCGACGGGACGATCCTGACGAAAGCGGATGTCGATGCCTCCGGCGGCGCGGCGATCTCGATCGCCTACGTCACCGGGAAACCGATTCTCTTCCTTGGAACCGGGCAGGGGTACGAGCATATCGAGCCCTTCGAGCCGGAGGAACTGGTCGATCAGTTGCTCGGCAACGACGAGTAGAGCGGTCTGATCGCTGCTTTTGACGAACAAAACTGTAGACCTGTGGCGTAGCCGCCGGCCTGTGTTCTGATTGTAGGTGGTGTTCAGGCAGAGATCTCTCGCTCAACAAGCTCCCACGACTCGATCGTGGGCTGACTACAGTACACACTGCGGTTGCCGGTCTGACTATCGGCCAACCGCGGGTCGCCAGCGAGTGCCATTGCGATCGAAAGGCGATCCGTGATCGGTTGTTCGTACTCGATGACCAGCTCAACGGTTTGGGGCTCACTGAAACATTCCCTGCCGGGTGGCGAAAGCAGATTCGAGCCGACGGCCGGTTGGTCGGCGACGAGCAGATACGTCCGCTCCCAGCCCCTCGCCCACGTCGGCGTCGTCGGCGTGATCTGGCCGATCTGCTCGACCTCGTGGGCCGTTGTGAGAAATCCGTCGTCGATGTACGCTCGCAGCGGGCGCATGCGAATGTCACTGTTGTTCTGCAGTGTGAGCTCGATGCTGTTGACGATGTCGACGCTACTGTTGTTTTCAAGGCTGAGCTCGTAGTCGAGATCGATCGTCGGCTGCCACGGCCGCCGCGTCAGTTCCGTCTCCCCGTCGTAGAGCACGAGCTCATGATCGAGTGATTCGACAGTTGCGATCGGGTGAAGGATGGCATCAACCCCGTCCTCCAGTGGTACACGGACAAAGCGTTGCTCCGGACGGAGCTGTGTCTGAAAGACGCTGTTACCCGATTCGGTGACAACGACCAGCCGCGTCGCGCCGTGATCCTCGACCAGTTCGACAAGGAGGTCGACAACGCGAGGATTGGCGCGTTGTTCGGTACTGAGCGAGGCGATGTATGTCGGCTCCGAAGCTAGTGCTGTTTCACTCGCCGCACAGCCGCCAAGCGCGGTCGCCACCCCGGCGGCGAGTGTGCCCACCACCGCACGCCGCGAAACCGGACTCACAGATCTCCCTTGCCGCTGAGAAAATAAACCGGCATCGCTGCCGCGTTGCGATCAGTTGCGACAGACATCGACCGGAATCGAGAGACTTGTGTTGGCTGTCGTGACCGTGATCGAGGACGTTCGAGGCGCGGCACAGGCGATCCCACGTGTGCCCCGAATCGTTGTGGTGGCTGTCCCATTGAGCGTGACACGGCGAGAGCCAACCCGCTCGCCGTCCACGGAGAGTATCACGAGTTGGCTGTCGGTGACGTTGCCGACGTTTTTGATCGTCGCCTCGAAGGCAACAGGCTCGTTTCGGCCGAGGCGATGATCCGTTGGGCCGTCGTGTGTGAGTCTCGTGACCGCGAAGTATGGGGGTCGATCAGCGACCGCTGCGACCGCGTCGTAGCCGTCGATGACACCGTAGCCGTATCGTGTGTCTGGCGGCGTCGCTCCTGGGTAGCGAGCGGTCGCCAAGAGCGCGCGATCGATCTCGGCCGGTGTGAGGTGGCGATCGCTGGCGGCCTGCATGAGCGCGACCACACCCGCGGCGTGGGGCGCAGCAAAACTGGTTCCTGCGGTGCGCGTGAAGCCACCGTCGGCGGTTGTTGAGATGGTCGTCGCGGGGGCGACGACGGTCGGCACGACGTACGATTCCGGCCAGTCGTACTCGTAGATCGGCCCCGCCCCCCAGCGAGCGCGTGTTGAGATGATGTTGCCGACTGAGTAATCCTCGACAGCCCCGGTGGCGTTGGTCGCGCCGACCGACAGCGCGCTGTAGACGCTGCCCGGCGAGGTGATGCCGCCGTCGCCCTCGTTGCCGGCGGGGACGACGACATAGATCCCCGCGTCGCGGGCCCGCTCGATCGCCTCGATGTATCGATCGTAGTAGACGCGCTTGTGGCCGATGTTGATCAGCAACACGTCGGGCCGCTGGGGATGGTCGATCGCCCACTCGACACCGCGGAGGACGGTCGTGGTTCGGGCGGTGCCGTCGCCGTCGATCACCTTCCCGTGGAGCAGCGTTGCGTTCGGTGCGACCCCGAAGCGTGTCCCGTCTGGTGTTTCGGTGCCGACGAGGACGCCGGAAGTGATCGTGCCGTGGTTGCGATCGTCGAGGGGCTCACTCCGGTTGCTAACGAAATCTTTCCAGCCGTCGTCGGCCAGTGTGAGTGACTGGTGGGCGTCGGTGGCAACTCCGGAATCAAGGACGGCGATCGTTGTGTTTTCGCCGCGCGTGTCGAATGCGGGCCAGACCTCGTTGACACGGAGTAATTCCAGCGCGGTGGTCGTGTTCGTTGCCGGCGGGGGCCCGATGGTCGACGGCGTGACCGTCTGTGACTCGGGAGCCGATCGGAGGCTTTCATCTGCAGGCGGTCGGTCGCTGTTCGACTGGAACGCGTCGGCAGAGGAGGTTGAAAGACGGTCTGCAGTGGGTGATTGCGGGTTGATTGTCTCGGCAGGAGCACTGGAGACAGGGGTGGCAGTCGCACTGAGCAGTAGCAGCGTGCTGCAACAGACCAGAGCAACAATCCTCAGAGCGTGTTTCATACTATCGGGAACTGCAGCGTGAAGTAGAGCCCGTAGGCTGTTGGTGGCTGTAGATGTTGCGGTGTAGTGTACGTCTTCAGAACCAGCCGATGAAGAAGTCGTCCAGGAGCCGAGCCTGGCAGAATGTCCGAGAGCGATCAACGCCGCTGGACGAACAACACTTTAGCTATCGGGCCGCGTAGCACGCCCAAATGGTACTCGATGATCTCGGGAGTTCGCTGCGGGGCACCCTCGATGACCTCCGCGGGAAATCCCGGCTGGAGGAAGACGACATCCAAGAGGTCGTCAAGCAGATCCAACGCTCGCTGCTGGAGGCCGATGTCGAAGTCGACCTCGTGATGGAGCTGTCGGATTCGATCAAAGGTCGCGCACTCGACGAGGAGCCGCCTGGCGGCACCTCCGCCCGGGATCACGTCCTCAAGATCGTCTACGAGGAACTGGTCGAACTCGTCGGCGACTCCACCGAACTACCCCTAGAGTCCCAGACGATCCTGCTCGCTGGCCTGCAGGGCTCGGGGAAAACGACCACCGCCGCCAAGATGGCATGGTGGTTTGCGAAGAAGGGCCTCCGGCCGGCGATCATCCAGACCGACACGTTCCGGCCCGGCGCGTACGATCAGGCCAAGCAGATGGCCGGCAACGCCGAGGTCGACTTCTACGGCGATCCCGACTCCGACGACCCGGTGCAGATCGCCCGCGACGGTCTTGAGGAGACCGAGCAGGCCGAAGTCCACATCGTTGATACGGCGGGTCGGCACGCTCTCGAAGAGGAGCTGATCGCCGAGATCGAGGAGATCGACTCGGTTGTCGACCCCGACACCCGGCTGCTCGTGCTCGACGCCGCAATCGGTCAGGGAGCCAAAGAGCAGGCCCAGCGATTCGAGGAGGCCATCGGCGTTGAGGGCGTTGCGATCACCAAACTTGACGGAACAGCCAAGGGTGGTGGCGCGCTCACCGCCGTCAATGAGACCGATTCGTCGATCGCGTTCCTCGGCACCGGCGAAACGGTGCAGGATATCGAACGCTTCGAGCCCAACAGCTTCATTTCGCGACTGTTGGGGATGGGCGACCTCAAACAGCTCTCCGAGCGCGTCGAGCGCGCGATGGAGGAGACGGGCGCCGAGGACGACGACTGGGATCCCGAGAGCATGCTTGAGGGGAGTTTCACCCTGAAAGATATGCAAAAGCAGATGGAGACGATGAACAAGATGGGTCCGCTCGATCAGGTGATGGATATGATCCCCGGGATGGGCGGCGGGATGATGGATCAACTCCCCGATGACGCGATGGACGTAACCCAAGAGCGGATGCGGGAGTTCAACGTCATCATGGATTCGATGACCGACCACGAACTTGAGGAGCCACGCTCGATCAGTGCCAGCCAGGTCGAACGCATCGCCCGCGGCTCGGGCACCAACACCGAGCGGGTCAACGAACTCCTCGAACAGCACAAGATGATGGATCGCACCCTCAACCAGTTCCAGGGGATGGGTGACGGCGACATGCAGCGGATGATGAAGAAAATGCAAGACGGCGAGGGCGGGCTTGGTGGCCTCGGTGGCGGCGGTGGCCCCGGCGGCATGATGTGAGCTGTAGACCGTCCTGTCGCACAGCCACGGCCGATCGACTATGATTCTTCGAGCGGGTACCGATCCAATGCGGCAACGAAATCAGCCGGCGGATCGACCACGCTTTGTGGCATCCCAAGCGGGGTAACGCTGATCTCGCCGTCGACGATGGCAGCGCGATCACTCCACGACGGGTAGTCACCCGCGTAGTTGTCGAGGCCGATCGGGAACCCCTCACCCTCAACCGGATGGGTTGCCCAGTAGTTGCTCTCGAAGACGTTGGTCTCACCCTCGCAGTCGACGACGCGGGTATCGTAGTCTGCCAGCGGTTTGGTCACCGCGAGCCTGTTGCTCCCCGTCGCTGGGGCGTTGACGTTGAGATAATCGACCCCGCCGTCGAAGATGGCGGTATCCTCGATCAGGGTGAGGAGATCACGGGTTGCCGCGCCGATCGCGTCAAACGAGTTGTCGCCGTCCTCGGGAAAGTACGTCTCGTGGTCGTAGCCGGAGACCGCGACCGCCGGTGTGCCGAGAAAAGCCGCCTCGACGGCCGCGCCGACCGTCCCCGAATGGCCCAGAATGTAGCTGCCGACATTCGGCCCGTTGTTCGCGCCCGACACGACGAGGTCGATATCCTCGGCTTCGGGAATGTGGCGGAGACCGACGGCGACACAGTCGGCTGGGGTACCGTCGACAACGTAGCCCCACTCGTGGTCGTCGATGGTGATCTCGTCGGCGCGCTCATAGGAGAGATCGGAGCGAGACCGCCCCACTCCGCTTTGATCGCTGGCGGGCGCGACGACCGTCACCTCCCACGTCGGCGTCAGATGCTCGTAGACCGCAGCAAGGCCCGGACTTCCAATCCCGTCGTCGTTGGTGAGGAGGAGATGCATTGAGCGCAGGTTCGGCGGCCGTCGATAAAATTCCGCCGACCGGTTAGTGAACGCGGATAGTGAGCGTCCGGCTTCGTGGCCCGTCGCATTCGACCGCGAGGATCGACTGCCAGCGACCGAGTTGAAGCTCGCCGTCGGCGACAGGGACGGTCACACTCTCGCCGACGAGCATCGCCCGAACGTGGCTGTCGGCGTTGTCGTCGATCTGGTCGTGTTGCCAGCCGTCGTCAGCAACGAGGTCATCGAGTGCAGCCCCCAGATCATCGAGCAGGCGGGATTCGGCCTCGTTGACGACGACACCCATCGTCGTGTGCTGGCTGAAGATGGTACAGACACCGCTGGCATCGTCGGGGAGCGTCGCCGCCACGCGGTCGGTGATATCGAGACACTCGGTTCGGCTGTCGGTCTCAATTGTGAGTGAGGGCATACGCGCTGTCTGTCCCAGAGCGTAAAAACCACAGCGTCGAGACCGACGCGGCTTTGGGCGCGCCGTTCGGAGAGTCGGCTGTGCTGCCTGTCGACTCCGTTTCGGTCGTCGTCGACGCGCTCATCGAGGTGGCCCCGCGTGTCGCCCGGATCGCCGTCCTCGTGTCGGTGTCAGTCTATCTCGCCAACGTTGCTGTCGCCTTCGGGCTGGTCGAGAAGATCGCCGGCCTCTCGCGGCTGTTGACCGGCCCGGCCAACCTTCCCGATGAGGTCGGCACCGCGATCCTAACGACGACCGCCTCAACGACGGCCGGCTATTCGATGCTGGCCGATCTGCGGGAGTCGGGCTATCTCGACGACGAGGCGACGCTGATCGCCGTCGTGATGAACACGTTCTTCGGCTTCGCCCAACACGTTTTTACCTACTATATTCCGGTGCTTATCCCGATTCTCGGGTTGCATGTCGGCGTCCTGTATGTGAGCTCGCGCGCACTGATTTCCTTGGCGATCACGCTAGTCGGCATCCTCGCTGGCGCGCTGTTGCTCTCGGAGGCCAATTTCGGTGATGATGTCCAGCTTGATCCCGACGCCCTCGACGACGAGGAACAAACACCCAAACAGCGACTGCTGGCAGCGTGGGATCGGACGCGGCCGACGTTGCGGCGGCTCGTCCCACGGCTCGTCATCATCTACACGCTGGTCACGCTGCTGGTGGGCCAGTATGATATTACGAACATCACCGGCTCGGCTGATCCGCTCGTCGCGTTGGTCGGACTGCCAGCAGCCGCTGTGCCGGTGATTGCTGTCTACACGCTCGATACAACGTCGGGGGCGGCGACAATCGCACCCTTGTTGGGCGATGTGTTCACCCCCCGGCAGGCGGTGGCAACGCTGCTGCTTGGCGGGATCATCTCGTTTGCCGTCTCAACGTTCAAACGATCGATCCCCTTCCAGTACGGCATCTGGGGCGCTGAGTTCGGGACAAAGGTGATCGTCGTCAACACGGCCCTGAAAATCGTTTTTATCAGTCTTACCGTCATCGTGCTGCTGGCGATCTAGCCGGTGGCGACCACAGCCTGCTGCCGGTGGTGCTACCGTGTCGACAACGCACGCTCCATCTTCACATGCGGAATACCGGCCTCCTCGAAGGGATCGCTGACAGTTCGGTAGCCCAGCTTGTCATAGAAGCCCTCGACACGCTGCTGGGCGTGGAGAACGCAGTGGCTCGCGTTGGCGTCGACACCGATAGCCTCGACAGCGTCCATCAGTCGGCGTCCCCATCCCTCGCCGCGGGCTGACCGCCGCACAGCCACCCGCTCGGCTTTCACTGTGGAGTCGTCAATTTGTCGTGCGCGGGCAACCCCGACTGGTCGGTCGTTGACAACGAGAAGCAGGTGGGTCGCCTCGGTCTCAGCATCGTCCCATTCGAGAGACAAGTCAACGCCCTGCTCGGCCACAAAGACGGCCCGCCGGATCGCAAACGCCGCAGTCAGTGTGCCCATACCGCGGTCGGTCAGTGCTGCCGCTGTGCTGTCAACTACGGTGTCGATGATATCGGAGGGGTCAGCAGCCGCGTCGCTGCCGGTTTCGACATGGCGTTTGGCCGTCGCGACAAGGTCACTCGATGGCTTGGAGACTCGATAGCACTCGCACACGCTGTGGCTGTAGTGGTGACTGTCGTATCTATCTACGGTTCGAAGGAGTGTGGGTGACGGTGAGCCGGCCGGTCAGTTGGTTCGTTCGACGCGCCACGTTGTCGCGCTGGTGTACGACCAGCGTTCGATCGAGAGGTCGGCGACCGAGTCCTGGAGTTTGAGGATCAGCGCGCCGATCTCCTTGGCTGAGAGATCAACATCGTCGGCGATGAACTTGCTTTTGAAGTACACCTCGCCGTCGGCAGCCTGCTCGCGGAGATAGGACGCGAGTCGCTGCTGTTTCGTCGCCGTCGACTCCGTGGTGGCGTCGTCGGCGTCGTCGCTCGATCGGTCGGGGGCTGTGCGTGCGTCGTCAGCGGGGGTGTGGTGGGATGTGCTCATAGATCGTGGGTGTTGTAGTTGTGGCCAGCGACCAGTGCAAGCAGGTGACAGCCGAGGAGGCCAAGCCCGACGAGGCCGGGGGCGGGGCCGATCTCGGCGGCAAGCACCGGGAGATACACCATCGGGAGGACAATCGCAGCCCAAAACCCAAGCCAGCGAACGGTGGTGTGGAGGGCTCGCTGTCCATGCTGGAGGAGGTGCTGTCCGCGGCGAACAGTGCTCGTGGCTGCACTCGTCGCAGCCGTTTCGATGCGTCGCGTCGATTGGAAGCCTTTCATGTCGTGCTCACCGTCTATCCATCCCAACGACCCATACCCACATATAGTGGCCAGAGCGTTGGAGTAAATTCACCCCAAAAAACGGTAAAAAAGCCGATTACGCGATCGTTTAAGACGCTTTGAAAATCCTTTAGACTGTTTAGAAACAGATTTGCGTCGTTTTCGACGATCCTGTCAGAACAGAAGATAGTCAGGTGTTAATGGCCGACCTACTCCGCTTTCGACGCTGGATCGACGGGTGTACCGTCCTCAGTCGGTGGCGCGACACGATCGATCATCGACGCGACATCCGGCTCTCGAACCGTCACCGACACCTCGATATCACCGAGCTCGTCGGGGTTGCCGACCGCGAAGTTGATCACACCCTGGAAGGCCGCCTGTTTTTTCAGCGCGAAGCTGAATCCCTCGTCGTCGGCGTGTTTGTGGAACTCTCGGCGGGCGGTATCGAGGATTTCCTGTTCGTACAGGAGATCGGAAAAGGGATCGAGGGTGTGGGTTTCGCCGACGAGCAGCCCCGGTTCGTGGTCGAACTCGGCCTTTGGGAAGACGTTGCCGACAGCGTCGGCGACCCGGTCGGTAACCTCGGTGTCGTTGACCGGTGCCTCGATCCGCACGTCAATGCTATAGATCATCGGTTCCCACCTGAGAGAGCAGTTCGCGCGCCGCAGCCCGGAAGGCATCGAGGCTGTCAGTGTTCTCGATTCGGTAGTCGGCGGCATCCATCACGTCGCCCATGCCAAAGCCAAGTTCGCGCTCGTCGCGTTCACGGAGCGCTTCGAGATCGGTGTCGGTTCCGTCTCGACCCCGCTCGCCGAGTCGCTCCGCACGGAGGTCGAAGGGGGCTTCGATGCTGACGATCGAAAATTCGTCGCCGAATTGGTCGGTGAAGGCATCGACCTCGACCATCGATCGCAGGCCGTCGACAACGACTGTGTCGGTGTCCTCGTCGGCCAGATGCTCGCGGATATGTGGCAGCGACTGCTCGGCGATCGCTGCCGGGCCGTGTTCGTCCCGAAGGGCTTTGGCAACCTCACCGTGGGCCTCGGCGGGGTCGCGCCCGCGGTCACGGCAGGCCTGCCGGATCACATCCCCCATCGTGACGACCGGCACACCCGCGTTGCGGGCCACGTCGGCAAACTCGCCTTTGCCGCTGCCGGGGAGGCCGACGGTTCCGAGTACGTGCATACTCGCGGTAGCGGACTGCGGGACTTAGGTGTGCTGACTCGCTGTCTCGAACCCAAACGGCTTTTTACGAACTGGCGTGAGCATCCGATGGGGCACATAGCTCAGTCTGGACAGAGCGTCGGACTTCTAATCCGACGGCCGCGGGTTCAAATCCCGTTGTGCCCGCTGTGAGCCCGCTGCTGCGGTACTCCGGTGCTGTGTTCCTCTTGGCAACGATCGTCGATAGTTCAGAAAGAACAACTGTGTTTCCAAAATAGGTTGATTATCACTATTGTTATTCAGTATATCATGGACAATCATTGTCGAAAATGGCGGAAAACTTATTACTCGCAACCGAGTACCACCGGGTGCGGAAGAGGCACTCCACACCACACCCCGCTGTCAGCCCCACCATGACCGCAACATCGAATCAGTTTGTGACCCAGTTCGGGCAGCTCTTACACCAGATCGACGACGCCGTCGTCAAATTCGAGATCGAAGACGGTGAGCCGATGATCGTCGATGCCAACCACGCCTTTCGAGATCTGTTCAGCCCCGACATGAAGCGCGTGATCGGGCTCCCGCTGAACGATCTCATCGTCCCCGCCGACCACGAAGCCGAAGCCCAGCAGTTCGACGAGCGCACGGCCGACGGCAAATCAAACGTCGCGTTCGTCACCCGCGCGGCCGCCGACGGCGAGACTACCTTCCTCTACCGTGGCATCCCCTACGGCGACAACCAGGGGTTCGCCATCTACACCGATGTGACCGACAAGGTCGACGATCACGAGGAACTGCTGGAACTCTTCTAACGCGGCCGAGCAACTCCCGACTGCGTCGCGTCGGGATTGGTCCGGTATCGTTGCACGCACAACCTACATACGATCCCTGTGCGTAGAGACACCCATGTCAACAGAGACACCTGCAGCCGACCACCGGCGACTCGTGATCGCCGGCAGCGGAATCGCCGGCCTGTCAGCGGCGATCTACGCCGCACGATCGAACAACGAGCCGCTCGTCTTGGAGGGCGACGAACCCGGCGGCCAGCTCACGCTGACAACCGACGTCGAGAACTATCCGGGCTTCCCTGAGGGCATCTCCGGACCGGATCTCATCAACGAGATGAAAACCCAAGCAGAAAAGTTCGGTACGGAGATCGAAAACGGCGTCCTCGAAGATGTCACTGTCGACGGCGAGGGAGCCGACCGCCAGTTCCGGATCACGCTTAGCGACGACACGGTCTATACGGCCGACGCCGTGATCGCCGCCTCCGGAGCGAGCGCGCGAACGCTCGGGATTCCGGGCGAAGACGAGTTGATGGGGTGGGGACTGTCGACGTGTGCGACCTGTGACGGCGCGTTCTTCCGCGATGAGGAGATCATCGTCGTCGGCGGTGGCGACGCCGCCATGGAGGAAGCCCACTTCCTCACGAAGTTCGCCTCAACGGTCTACATCGTCCATCGACGCGAGGAGTTCCGCGCGGAGGACGTGTGGATCGACCGCGTGATGGAGAAGGTCGACGCCGGCGAAATCGAGATCATGCGCAACACCGAGGTGACCGAACTCCACGGCAGCCAAGAGGACGGCATCGACCACGTGACGATGGTCTCGAATCCCGAGGGGCACCCGACCGAGAAACTCGACGACCCAGAGACCGAGGAATTCGAGTTCGACGCCGGCGCGGTGTTTTATGCCATTGGTCACACCCCAAACACCGACTATCTGGACGGCATCGGCGTCGACACCGACGACGATGGCTACCTCATTACCGAGGGTGGTCGCGGCGGCGGCCAAACCAACACTGGCGTCGACGGGCTGTTTGGTGCGGGCGATGTCGTCGACTTCCACTACCAGCAGGCTGCCACGGCCGCGGGGATGGGCGTGCAGGCCGCCCTCGATGCCGACGACTACCTCGACGAGTTGGATCGCAAACAGGCCGCCGCAGCGACCGATGCCAGCGCGGCCGCCGCTGAATCGGACGACTAAGCGAGCAAGCGGCTATTCTGCGTCGGCGTTAGTTTCAGTGTTCGACGTGTAGTCAGCGACGATCTCGTCTAAGGCGTCGTGGTGCTGCGTGGAGTGTGGCGCGGTCAGCGGCGAGACACTGATCTCGCCGTCGGCGACCGCCCGGCGGTCGGTGCCGACCGGGTCGTCGACGCTGTCGCCACGCATGACATCCCAGATGCCATCCTTGAGTTCGATCTCGCGGCCCCCGTTCTGTTCAGCACCCATCTCATACCGCATCGAGGGACGGGTGACCCGCATCGGGATCGAGCCGGTGACGCCAGCGTTGTCGCGGAAGGGAACGTTCACGTTGAGGTAGTCGGCAACGTCGAAAACGTCGCTCGTCGTGGCTTGGTCGACGAGATAGGTCGTCGCATCGCGTGCGGTGGTGAAATCATCCGGCTCCGTCGCCAGCGACGCCCAGTCGTCGCCACCTTCGATATACATCGACACAGAGATCGCGGGGACGCCGAAGAACGCCGCTTCGACGGCCGCACTAACGGTGCCAGAGCGTCCCAAGACGTAGGCCCCGAGGTTCCCACCTTTGTTGCAGCCCGAAACAACGAGATCAACGTCGGGACAGATCGAGCCGAGCCCGGCGATCACACAGTCGACCGGGGTGCCATGAATCGCATACCCGTACTCGTGGTCGGCGAACTCGACTACCTCCGAGACCGTTCGACCGACCGCGCTCTGGTCGTCAGCCGGCGCGACGGCGACAACGTCGCCCACCGCAGAGAGTCCCTCGTAGAGCGCCCGGAACCCGACGCTGTCGATCCCGTCGTCGTTGGTCAACAGAATTCGCGGCGCGTCCATACATCCCGTCACAGCGGCAGCACGAAAAACACTCGGGCGGGGCGAGAGCCACGACACACGCGGTCACAACGACAACCACAACACACACAACGTGGGCGGCCAACGATGAGACATGGGACTCGGAAGCACCGCCAAGAAGATCCAAACGGTGGCTGACACCGCCGAGAAGATGTATCGCCGACTCAACGCCCTCCGCAAGGAGGTCGAATCAACCAAACGGACAGTCGAGGACACCGGCGGCCGAGTCCAGTCGCTCGAAGCCGAGATCGCCGAACAGCGCGTGATTCTGGAAGCTATCGGCGAGGAACTCGACGTCGATATCGAAGGCGCTGTCGACGAGGCCGATCTCGATGGCGACAGCGAGGCGACGACAGACGATAGCGAAGAGATTCCGGTCGAAGAGTCTGATGACGACGATGACCCGGTTGACTCGATTGCTGCCGACGGCGACGGCAGCGACGACGCCGAGACGAGCCAATAAGCGACGGCTGACTTGTCCAGATTCGACGCTGCCGAATTACTCAGCCAGCAACCGTTGGTGTTCGACTTTCATACATCGATCTTGAACCGTTGTGAGCCCAGCAGCCTCGGCGTCGGCAAGGGCTTCGTCGTTGGTGATGCCGAGTTGGAGCCAGATGGCCTCGATATCGCCCGCAGCGTCATGACGGGCAAGCGTCTCCTCTACGATACCGGCGACCTCTTCGCTCGGCCGGAACACGTTGACGAGATCGACCGCCGCGTCGACGTCGCTGAGTGAATCGACAGCCGGTTGACCGAGGACGGTGTCGGCATAGGGATTGACCGGATGGATCTCATAGCCCTGGCGCTGGAGATAGGCGGGGATCTCGTGGGCGGCCTTCCCGGTGGTCGTCGAACAGCCGACGACAGCAACTGAATCGAGGTGGAGCACGTCGCTGAGCGCGTCATCGTCAGTGACTGGCATACAGGAACTACGACGTCCCGCGACAAAGAGTCACCGGCGGTGGCGTCGACAGCAACTCAGCCAACGACGACCATCGCTCGCCCGACCACGAACGCCGCGGTCGCAAGGAACATACCACGTTTGAGCCACCGCTGGCTCACGGTCGGATCGCGGAACGAGTAGAGTGCGGCCCACAGCATGACTGCATCAGCAGGGGCGACCACAAGTAGATAGCTCAATCCGAAGGTGTCGTCAAGATACGGGAGCACGCTCGCGGCGACAGCAACCACGAGCACGGCGACGCCGGCCCACAGCGCGGGGGTTCGGCCGACAACAATCGGAAACGTTCGCAGCCCCTCCTGTCGGTCGCCAGCGATGTCCTCCACGTCCTTGACAATCTCTCGGGTGAGCGTGGCGACTGCGGCCAGCAGGAACAACACGCCCGCGCCAAGGGGGTCGCCGAGAGCCGCGCCACCGAAGAGAAACGCACTGCCGGTAAGATAGGCAACAAGCGCGTTGCCGACGAGTGGGCGGCCTTTGAACCACTCAGTGTAGGCGACGAGCGCGAGGAGATTGACGACAGCGATCCCGATGGCGACCAGCGGGAGCGTCAGCGCGGCGACGGTGGCGACCGCGAACAACCCGATACTGACCGCGAGCGCACCGCGGGCGGTGATCGCACCACGTGGGATCGGCCGGTCGGGTTGGTTGACGGCGTCGATATCGCGGTCGAAGTAGTCGTTGATCGCGTTGCCGCCGCCGGTCGCGGCGACGGTGGCGATGACTGCTGCGGTGATGGCAGCCGGCGCTGCAGCGACGCCGCCGCTGACGAACGCGCCGGTAAAGGTGAGCACGCCGGCGGCGACCGCATTGCCGGGGCGGGTGAGTTCGACCGCCGCTCGGAGCGGAGGCGACAACGACGCCATACGCTCCGGTGGTCGGTGATGGTGAATAAATGAGGTGGTTCCGGGAGCCGTGTGATCGACTGGCCCACGATAGCGAGACCGACGCCCTTATTATTCGAGCATCGGAAGAACGCAGTGCGGGCGCTTAGCTCAGCTTGGACAGAGTGCTTGGCTTCGGACCAAGTTGTCGCGGGTTCAAATCCTGCAGCGCCCATTCGTTTTCGGAATGAACCAAATCTATGATGTGCTCGGTTTTATTTCACTATGTTTTAGATTCGCCATATATCGTTCCTGACCAGGTGAGCAGAGAGTACGATACCGACCGATTGATTTGCTGAATACAGCCTCTGTATCGGTCACCCGGGATTTGTCAACTACCAGATTAAATGATCCGCCAGTGCTGGATACACGGTGCTTATCTGGCAATTACCCTTGATGGCTTTGCTTCCAATAATAACCACCATGTGAAAGGCCAGTCTTTCCGCTATTCTTTTCGCACTGTTTCGACTGATTCTTTAATCATATCACTGGTGACCTCGACAGTGTCACTATCAGTGTCTGGCCCTGAGAGCCTGTAATCGTACACGTGATACGAGCCATACACGTTTGATACTTCAAGAGTGGTGCCAACCGGATGCGACCCCACAGATTCAGTGAGTGTGACACGCCGTGTTACCATGGTCAAAAGATCGACTTTGCGCAACTTATGCAAATTGCATGGTGGATACCGATACTTATGCAAGAGAGGTAGCCAGTGAAATTTGAGGTTCGTTTTTACTGGATTTTGCTACCACGAATGCAACCGCTTTACCTGTAGGCTGTCACGAAGAACCGGCTAGATGGATACTCTCAATCACCCTATGCACCCCCTCAGACAGCCATATATAATCGTCTTGGTCAGACAAGCAGATAGATCATATGTCCTGTCTGAGTAATGACCCCATGGATGGTGTTCTAAACGAGGCATCAAACACAGTCCACAAACAAGAGGTAGGCAAACAAACACTCGAAAGTCCCTGTGGAGCAACGAATAACCTCTCAAAAGACCAACTCAGTCAGGCCACCATTGATCAACTTGTCTCAACAACGACGACAAAATGTGGCCGATGTTTTGAGGATAGTGGTGGGTATTAGCTGACGAACTCGATGCATCACGTCCGACGATCTCCCGCCGGCTTAATCCGTTTGAATCAACGGGGCTGATCGAGAGTACTGTTGCACTATCTGCGACGGCCACCATCGGAAACGATTTCACGCCGTCGTAGATAGTGCAACTCCCACGTTCAACAGCGGTGGAATTGAGATTTCGGCTGTAAGCTAACTGTACGTCCTCATCGTTTGTAGCCGACAGGGGTTCACGTACAACCTGTGACGATAGGCAGAGCCAGACAATGTAGATATGAGGTTACCACTGCTGGAATCAATCACTTTCGACTTCGAAACTATCGTCAGCAACCCTGATCGTGGCGTTATCGATTTGCGGCTGATGGTTGCACCTGGAGTGGAGATAAAAACGTTTCAGAGAGTATTTATCATTTCTAACGTAACAAGTCTGTGTGAGTTCCAATATCTTTCTGGCACGATCCACACCCACGGATTTCGATGCGACGGTTCGCTCAGCAGTCGAGACCGATGAATACCCAGAGCTGCCTGAACAGATTGCTGAACTGGAGTCAGTACGTTTCTTCGGGGCCCCGGAAAGTAGGGCCGATACCTTCGAAAAAATGACCGCGGGTGATCTGGTTGCATTCCATCAGGATGGCGAATACGTCGGCGTTGGCCGGATCAAAACCACCTTCGAGGACGACAACGAGTGGGCTACGACGACAGTGTGGGATGATACATCCACGCCACTAATCTACACAGTAGCGGATTTCATTCCGGTCGCCGTTCCCACAACAGCAGTCCATCGGATCTTCGGCTATGCGGACGGCTATTCGCCACCAGCATTGATGCGTGTGGCTGCAAACCGTGTTACCAACCGATCGGAAGCAATCAAACAGGCCCTCAAACAATATACTGCCAAATATAGCTAACCAACTATTTGCCCCTGTTTGACCTCATTGTTAGGTAGCTTAGGCAGGGATTGATCACTTACCCCACGCCTCACATATTGTAGGAACGGATTCAACAAGTGTTTGGAGGTGATCTCCATTCTCGGTTACTCTTAGCGCTCCATTCGTTTCTTCGGCAAACTGCTGGGCATTCTCGATTGGGACGTTTGTATCATTGTCGCCATGCCAGATGACTATCGGGACATCGAGTGCGCTGAACTCAATTTCCCACTCTGTTGCTGTATTCCGGAATTCAGTGACCACACCCTGTCGTGAGTTCGCAACTGCTTCGAGGAAATCCGCCTTGACGACTGCCGCCACCTGCTCATCAATTGGGGTGTCAGGATCGGCACCTCGATACTGCGATACGACAAACGAGGGATCACGTCGGTTTGCCATCCAAGCCTGTCCTCGAAAGAGGCCACGAAGCACTGTCGGAGTGTGTGTAGCAAGCATTCCGAGAGCCCGCTGCATCGCAGGCGTAGCGTCACTGGCTGCTGGTGGGGTTGCTCCGGAGACGATGTCGACCCTTGCAACTCGATCATCATCGGTAGCCGCGGTGGCAATCGCATGTTGACTGCCCCCTGAGAAGGCAAGCAGGGCCGTTGTCTCAATCTCAGCATCGTCAAGGACAGTCGTAACATACCTCCCCGCGTCGGTGATCGATCGCGTTGGACACGGATCTGACTGGCCAAACCCCGGTCGATCAAATGTGAGCAGTCGGACACCGGCTGTTGCCGCAATGTCGTCAAACAGTGCCCCTAACAATCGAGAGCCAGGCGTACCGTGGAACAACACAATCGGGTTCCCCTCCGGATCGCCGTACTCGCCATAGGCGATGGTATCGCCATTCTCGAGTGTGATCGTCGACGGGTCAACAACGGCTGGTTTGTTAGCGACTTCTTCTGGAACCATTGGCGGAGACGAACGCTATCTAGCTGTCAGCAGCGGCAGTCTGGTCTTCGCCCGTTGAGAATTCTTCAAGCTCTGTAGCGTTACTTCGTCGTTTGAGACCGTACGCTACGGTGAGTACCACAGCAATGATACCGGCAATGTACTTCTTGTTGAGCGTCATAGGCAGTTCAAATTTTGTTGTAAACCCTCTTGAAACGTTACTCCGTGTTTCTGGCCGTGCAACGCTGATCTGCTCTCAGTTACACTGGTGGAGTCGCCTTTATATACCTCGCTGCGGGACGGTGTATAATGTTGCCCCCGACAGACACTGACTAAATCAAACCACCAACCTATTGCACTACTGCCACACATCAATATACCTGAACGGTCTCTATGAGGCGATGGGCTCGATTGCGGCTGCCGCCCATGCCAACGGCGAAACCATCGATGAGAACATTCGCCCGGAAGATAATCTCAACGTGCAACACGGGTTCGATATCTTTCGTAGATCGAATGTTCTGCTCGATTGTGGTCTGTGAGAGCCCACCACCGGGTTCTGCTTCTGAACGGTGTGACACCACCAGAGTCGACGTGGCTGGCAGCGGTTCTTGAACGGATGAGGCGGAATACAGCTCCGCCCAGGGTGAATTATGGCAACACGTCGACTCTACAAGCCTGGTACCACAGGGTAGGTATAAAACGTGGAGAGTCTGTTTCTCACACAGAAATTGGCCTCATTGCAGCATGTAAATATGGGTGAAAACGTGACCGTCCTCTCACAAGATACCTCACTTGGTGAGAATATCAACGTCGATTCAAGAGGTGATTTATATTAAAACGGTAGCTGAGCTAGATTTCAACGCGACTTATTTTCCGATGCTGCCATCCACGACGGATGATCGACTGCAGTCCTTCCAATATCCGAAAACTGAACTCGTTGAGTTATTTCCCGAGGCCCTGATCGGTAGCGTACTGTTCGAGTTGAACGCAGCTCACGGACGACGCCTTCTGTTGTCACAAACAGTGTCATTGAGGCGTTTGAACGAATTCCGGTATCGTTCAATGCGGCCGAAAGTCGGTACAATTCAGCCTCATCTCTTGAGACAGTATCCACGGTCACATTTTCATGCGTTGTTAGTTCGTACAATAAGGGCCGATGGAGGGCTGAGTTCAACCGAACTGAGGAATTGAGCAAGTCTACAACACGGATGTTACTCCCATTAGTTGTCGTTCTCCGCTCAACCGTCGTGGTTCCGTTACGGTATGTTTCCACCGTTGGGATCACCGCGTACTGTTGGGGTGCAGCCCCTGACACTGTCGTAGTTTGGACTGAATACCCTCGGATTGAGGAACCCCTATTAATTTGCCACGTTCGGTTTGTTGTCACAGCAAATTCAGGGTCGGTACCCCGCATTGTACGCGTTGCTGTGACAGTAAATGAGGTTGATTCAAGCGCTTCAGTATGGGCTTCGATTAGGGCTGTCGTGTCGGTGACACCCTCATCTGTGATCCCAGGTGGAGTTGGTGAACCAGACGAACCGACACAGCCAGCGACGAGGAGACAAACTATCAATACGGCTCCCAATCGGTGAGGACTCATGCCGCGATCACCGGCGGGAAGCCATAGACGAAATAGTATATTTCAGCGATCCCTGAAACGGCGAGTAAGCCACCAGACAAACGATATATCGTGTTGGTGTGTTTGCTAAGTTTGGAGACAACGGATGCACTGCCGAGTGCGGACGCGACTGTCAGGATGATCAACACAACACTCATCCCGAGTGCGTAAGCGAGTGCCAATCCGAGTCCAAATGACGGGCCAGCTGCGATGCCTTTGAGTATAATTGCGATGAAAAGCGGTGCAGTACACCCCGCGGCGGCCGCCGCATACAACACACCAAAAACGAAGAACCCACCAACGGAGCGGCGACGTTCCGGAAGCTGAACCAGCGATCGATCGATTTTCCAGCCGAGTGCCATCGCACCGCCACCGAGGATGAATATTGTTCCGACGACGACCTCAAGCACTGCGATATCAGCGAGGGCCGCAGCACCGAGCGTGATCGTCGTTCCGGCCAACGCCACATAGACCATTGTCATCCCGAGTGCCGCCGCTAAACTGACAATTCCAGCACGGAGAAGCGGGCTGCTCAGACGGGAGACGAATGTAGCATCCGGAGACTCGCCATCGCCCACGGTTGCCGATGCGGTATCGCTGAGAAAATACGACAGATATCCAGGCAGCAGCGGAAACGCACAGGGAGCGAAGAACGTCGCTGTCCCTGCTGAGAAGGATAGTGACAGTAGCGAGAGTGTATTCGGTGTCGTCATGTGTTTTCGATTAACGGGGCGATTTGTTCGTTCAAATTCTTGAAACTCCTAGCAAGGATACCATGTCCGTCATCTGTGACTTCAGTCCCATCTCGATCGAACAATAGATTAGTTGGGTAGCTGTTGGCGTTCCATTTGTCAGTAGCTTTTAATGAAGGATCATTGACAACAGACCATGTACCATCGTGTTTCTCCCAAAAGCCTGTAATGAGTTCTTCATCTACCTCCGGTGTTATTGACACCATATGGAGGGTATCCGGATCGTATTCGCTTCGGAGACGACGAAAGACCGGCATCTCCTCAATACAGGGCTTACACCAGGTAGCGAAGAAGTTCAACAACGTTACTGTGTTGTCGGGAACCAACACGACCTCGCCGGACGGGAACTCACCTGTCGTGACGACTGACGGGAGTGATATGTTCGCTTCTGTGCTTTGATTTTTACCGAGTGCGCTGCAGCCAGCACTGCCGACAGCGAGTGTTGTACCAACCGTCGCGAGCACTGACCGTCGATTAGGTTGTAATTGGGAGTTGGTCATGAGTCTGGGGTCGTAATTGTGCGTAATGCAATCCATTGAGCTGGCGGTGGGGTGTCAACCGGAAGGGCCCGCGACGGAACGGGCCTGAATGGGGAATGTAGCGAACATGAGCGCGGCCAAATCAGAGGGTTTGCTCGATAGATTTGTAGCCGTCAGTCGATTTGAGCCGAAGTTCCAGCCTCATACTCGTTGGAGCGTACACAGTCATCTCGGTTCCTTTAGCGGAATACCACGTCCCAACCTCATCGATGAGCTCCGCCTCAAGGAGATTAGTGAGATGATATTGCACATTCTGGAGGGAAGTATCCACCCGATCAGCCAATTCTGAGGTTGTCGCGGGCTTAGTCGCCAACGACGTGAGAATCTTTCTGGCTTTCTCACAGGCCAACGTCTCGAGGATGGCTGTTGCTCCGTCGTCTTCCAGAAAGAAAGCTGACTCAGATTGAGGATTGTGTTCGATGGAGGGCCGAAGTGGGAGTGGGGTGGACATAATTTTGGAGGCCGGTGGTATGTGTGGAACAGGTTATTTTGTTTGTTCGGCTCGTATCGAACAAACGATCCAAACAATTTAATGCTTTCGATCCGTGGTGATTTCTAATGCCCGTAAATCAATTATATCCCGCCGTACATCCCGCTACCCACTGATCATGGATGACGAAATAGCCGTTGTCAAAGAAGATGTGATCGAATCAATGGAACGATCAGCGGAGGTCTATGGTCTCAGTCGGAGCGCTGGTCGTGTCTATGGTGTGCTGTATTTTGCTGACGATCCGGTTTCAATCCCCGAACTCGTTGAGGAAACGGGCTATGCGAAATCCACCATCAGTAACATCACACGCAAATTAACCCGCATAGGGATGATCCACCGCCGATCCTCCGAAGGAGGCGGTCGACGTGTTCGGTTTGCCCCAGAAACCGACCTCTGGTTTGTTATTCAAGATGTCTTCACCCAGTACGTAGACCGGGAAATGGAGATGACACAACGAACACTGCAACAAGCACTTGACGACTTGGCAGAACGTGATATAGACGCTGTGGAACAAGATCGTGAGCGAATTGCTGAGTTAGCAGACACGTATGAGCAACTCCAAACGCTTCTTTCGGTTGCAATGGATAATTCGGCGGAAGACGTGATTGCTGCGATTGAGCAGTCTGATCTCGATTAGAGTTCCTGTCGGAGTGAGTCGTTACCAAGAAACGGTATACGTACAGGTGTCTCCGCCTGATCGCCGACACTCATCTCCTCGTTCCTCAACAAATACGAACGACTCAACAGGTGCATTTTGCTGAGCGACTGCCCGAACCAGTCCCCGGTCGTAGGGACATGGATAAGGGGTTCTGCTTGTTACCTTCGCTGTTTGCTCATCAACTCGCTCAAACTGATAGGAACCGATGTCATCACCACGATGGTTCAGTTGATAGGCTTCGTTTATCGCAGCAAGGTGTTCTTCAACGGTGGCAGGTTCGGACGGCCAGTCAGCGACATCAGGGATTTGTTCCCCCAGTCGATCCAGAATATGTGGTTCTGTTTCTTCGGCGAGTATTTCAAACGCGTTCAACCACGCTTGTTGGGGATACCACTCATCCGATGATGGCTCAACCACACCGTTTTCTGCCAATGCGTCACGTGCCAATTGCTGGTACTCCGCCGAGAACCGTGCCAATGCATCGTCGATCACAGTGCGGATGGTCTGCCCGTGAACATCAACACCATCATCGAATGCGTCGTACTCGGCCATTAGAAAGGCTCACTTCTGGTTGAATAAAAATCCTTGACCTGTCGAGCGTCTCCGTCGGGGTATCTGATTGCATCGATGACTGGTGTGGAGGCGTGTGGGGATGGGTTGTCGTCGTTATATAATGACAGCGGCTCATTGCATCGATTTCCCGGTGGGATCGTCATCAGTCATCGATTCGCAGAACTGTCGGAGGAACGTCTTGCGGTCGGTTCGGCCGGCCCCAGCCGTCATGAGGATTTCTTCCAATCCCTTCCTGTTTTGATGACAGTGCTGACGATGACACGGTTTACAGAGATACTCGAAGTCTTTGCCGTCGCGGTTCCACCGGTCGCCGTATTTATCGTATTCACGGGTTTTCTCTCGGGTGACTGTCTCGCCGCAGGCAATACAGGTCACCTTCCCATCGGAAGTATTCCTCCCCAGCGTGAGTGTAGTCATTGTTAGCGATCCACCTCCCCCATAATCGTATCGAGGCTTCCAAGCGTTGCAATCAGATCAGGAAGTTGTCCGCCAGTCGCCATTTCTGGAAGGGCCTGTAGATTCGAGAATGAGGGGCCGCGAATCTTGAACCGTGCTGGCGTTTCGGTGCCGTCAGCACGAATGTAGATCCCCAACTCGCCTTTTGCGGCCTCTACAGCCCGATAGATTTCGGTATCATCATCTGGCTTGATTGTGCGGGGCACGTTCGACTGGACGGTACGATCATCTTCGGGCCAGTCTTCGAGTAGATCAATACACTGTGCGATGATCTTTGCTGACTCTTCGACTTCCCGCAGCCGCACGAGAAAGCGAGAATAATTGTCACCGTCAGGCTCGGTGATTACATTCCAGTCAAGTTCGTCATAGTAACCATACGGATCATCGCGTCGGAGATCATAATCGATGCCTGAGCCACGGGCGACGGGGCCGGTGACACCATTGTCTTTGGCTGTTTCAGCCGGCAATACACCGGTATCGATCGTTCGTGTCTGGATGATCTCATTGCCTGTCGTCAAAGTATGAATGTCTTGTAGTCGGTCTGGAAGCCCATCTAAGAATTCACGCACCAACTCAAAAAACGCCTCACGTGGGTCTGGAAGATCCCAGACCACTCCACCAAGGCGGAAATAGTTAAACATGAGCCGTTGCCCCGTGAGTTCTTCTAAGATTTCTTGGACACGCTCGCGTTCTTGAATCGCATACATGAACGTGGCTGTGAAGTCACCGGAGACATCGAGGGCGTACGCCCCGATCGCCAACATGTGAGCCAGAATCCGGCTCAACTCCGCCGACATCGTCCTGATAATTTTTGCATAGTCGGGCACCGAAATGTCAGCGAGATCCTCAGCAACGCGAGCGTAGGCGTATTCATTAAGCAAGCCGCCACCGCTCCAGTCCCATCGATCTGGATACGGCATGATTTGGTAGCGATAGGTTCCCTGTTCGCACATCTGTTCTTCACAGCGGTGAATATACCCGATATCAGGGTCGACACCTGCAACTGTCTCACCGTCGAGCGTGACCTTGAGATGCATCACCCCATGGGTAGCCGGGTGATGTGGGCCGATATTCAGAAACATCGTGTCACCAGCCGTGTCGGTTTGCTGCTGTGCTATCGCTCCATGGATATCACCGTCCTGTTCACGCAGTGGGACAATCTGTGGCTGATCCTGATCGAACGCTGCTGAGAGAGGATGGCCTTGCCAGGTTTCTGGGAGAAGTATTCGTCGGAGGTTTGGATGCTCTTCATACTCAATGCCGACGAGATCGTAGGCCTCTCGCTCATGCCAGTCGGCCGTACGAAATACGCTCGCTCCGGAGACTGATCTTGGCTTGTCTCGGCTGACTGGAACAACGACACTAGCTTCACGAGTTGGATCGTCGTACGATCGAAGATGGTAGATTGTCTCGTAGCGGTCGGTGTACTCTTGGGCCGTCACACAAGCTAAGTGATCAAACTCTCCGTCCGTCTTGAGTGCAGAAAGTGCGGCTGGGAGGTTAGGTGGCGCAACACGACCGGCTGGGGCGTTACTGTGATCTTCATATGCGGTGATGAACTCTGATGCTGGTTCGAGAACGCTTGGACAGGCAACTGACCCATCGGGTTCAGAGAGTTGGTCGGGCATAGGTAAGCACTAGGACTGGGTTGACCCAACGTTTCTGCCGGATAGAGCCGGATGTTTTTATCTCCCCCTTCAAAGCAATCGATATGAAGTACCTCCAACTGACGCTACGATTTCCGTCGGGGGTCATGCATCCAATGCATCGATTCATCGATGAATCTGATGCAATTGATCGGGATGTACTCGTCCACGGACAAACAGTTGGCAAACAGGACACATTCTTATTTTACGTAGAAGGCCAACGAGAGCCGTATGAAAATGCGCTTCGAGCAGCAGACCAAATCACTGACTTTGAAATCACTGATGTCGATGCTGAAGGATTCTATTGTTTTCTCACGCAGACACGCAACACAATTGACGAGGCCATTTTTGAAACGTTTTATCGGACGGGCGTAATCGTTACGCCACCAATCGAGTTTCTCCCAGATGGAATCGCGAAGGTCACTGTTATCGGGAAACCGGACGCCTTGCAGTCCACGATCGATGATATTCCAACCGCAATTGAAGCGACGATAGATCGTATCGGGGAGTACAATTGGGATCAAGCGTTGTTCGACCCAGGGTTGACGGATCGACAACAACAGGTGGTGGAAGCGGCTGTCAATTCCGGCTACTATTCGGTGCCTCGAGAGAACGGTATCGAAGCGGTCGCTGAAAATCTTGATTGTTCGACAAGTACTGCAGGAGAACATCTCCGGAAGGCTGAATCACGGTTGGCACAGGAATATATGGGACTGACTGACGAATTTGGTGAGTCACATCCAAGTCATTGATATTATTCCACGGCTTCTCTCATCGCACCCTTCGGTACCGCTTCAGGAGCGAGACCAGCTTGCCAGTGGGCCACTCAATTGAAGCAGTGTTTTAGTCACCCTGACATTGAAATTTCATATATCATATATTTTCTTATGAGCGTACTGACCGACTGACCGACGTTGATGTAATGGACTTCGAGTGTTCCCTTGGCTGGGTGGGTTTCGATTGTTGGGTCGCCGGCGGCTTCGGTATCGCTAGCCGTTGGATCGCCCGGAACAGCACCGCCACAGCCAGCGAGAAATATGAGCCCAACCACAAGCAGAATCTGCCCTCGACTGCCGATCCAAGCATACCTGAATCTGGGTTGCCGCAGTGTTAAGTCTGTGTCACAACAGAACTGTGATGTCCAATCGCCACGAACTGTGACCAATGGTTAGAGTTTGGTGGTATACATGACTCACGACCGCATCCATGCCCAGAAACCAGACCACCACATCGAACGCTGGTCGGTTGGGACTATTGACACAATTGAACAGCGGGATGGCCACTGTGTCGTTACTGTCAGTACTGAAGACGACGAGCTCGTTGAACTAGTTGTCACTCTGGCGGTTCGCGATCTCTTTGTTCGCCGGTTGGAACTTGCGGAAGGTGCGTCTCCAGAGGGTGAGCGTGTCTGGTTCCGCAAACACGGCGGGTGAGAAGGCAGCCCAGATGAACAGCTTACCGACCCTCGCGTGCGATTGATACACTTGGATGCCCTCCTATACGCAATGGCTGTGTTATCTGAGGTTGACCGGCGAAAGATCGACGATGGAGACGACACATCATTCTATGCTTCTCCGCGGTATGTTACCCACGCCAGCGAAACGTTTCTCAACCGACTAACCAAGCTGTACGACCGCATTCTCACCCCGGGTGATAGGATGTTTGACGCAATGGGCAGTTGGGTCTCGCATTTACCAGAGACTGAGTTGGCTCACGTCGTTGGCCATGGGCTCAACGCTGAGGAGCTTAGAGCAAATGATCGCTACGATGAATGGTTCGTCCAGAACTTCAACGACGATCAGTCACTGCCGTTGGCCGACGACAGTTTTGATGTGGTCTGTTGTGCTCTCTCCGTCCAGTATCTCCAATATCCAGCAGCGATCTTCTCTGAATTCAACCGAGTGCTCGCCGACGATGGAACCGTCGTAGTCAGTTTCACTGATCGGATGTTTCCGACGAAAGCAGTCCGGGCGTGGCGTGCAGCAACGATGGACGAACGGGCTGAATTAGTAAGCTCTTACATGCAAGCTGGTGGGATGACCGTAACCGATCAGATCGCTCAAGACGACACTGAGAGTCCGTTCTATGCTGTCGTTGGCTCTTGTAGGTGAGCTCCCTATGGCTGTCACCCGATAATATCCAGCAAGAAGATCGCCAGAAAACCGACAAAAAACAGCGTCGTCGAAACCATCGTTTGTGGAACCTTTCCAGCCTTCACCAACAATTCCTCCGTTACAAGGTACAACAGTGCCGCGGCACCGAAAGCCAGAACAACCGCAATGATTGCTTCATTGGCCCCTGAAAGAGTGAGTACACCAACGATCACACCCATGGTCATCAATCCGCCAAATGTCGCCGGTACCGCCATTTTCCGCAACGACCCCATCTCCGCAGGCAATGCAACAACAGCGGCTACTCCAAGGAACAACACCTCGATGGTCAGTGCTAATGCAATGATAATGCCAGTAGAGGGGGCCTCGATGAACGTGACGCCGATAAGCACGCCATCGATGAACATATCGATACCAATCGTAATGAGCAGACCAGCGGCCACTGCGTAGGTGCCACCGATACCTTTCTTTTCGATTGTCTTGCTTAATCGGTGGATTGCAAGCATTGCAATGACACCAGCGACAAATCCGACGACGACCACTGTGGGTGACTTGTCGTGGATATCTGGGAGCAGTTCCGCGGCAACGGCAGCGAAGACCACCCCAGCGGCCAGATGTTGGATATTGCTCTCCATCTGCGGTGATGGAGCCCGATAGATGGCGATCGCACCACCGACCAACGCAGCAACAACCGCGAAAGCGGTATATGAGAGAGCCTGTGTGAGCGTTGCGGTCACTGTGTAATCTCGCCGTCTACAGATACTAATAAACCTCCCTCAGGAACGCGCATTGTACAACCCACCGGAACCGATGAGGCGTATCCAAAGTTACCGGCCTCGAGAGTTGTAATTACAGTCCAAACACCCTTGCCAGACCACGTCGATACAAAAAATGAAGAGCCTATGGCGGTCTTAGACAATCTCTCAGGCTTCGAATTCGAGGACGTAGTTGAGGATGTCTTCAGAAATCTCGGCTACGAGAACGTCCGCCAAGCCGACCGCCGGGCAGATGAGGGCCGGGACGTGCTGATGGAAGAAATCGTCGACGGCACACGTCGGGCAGTCGTCGTCGAATGTAAACACACAGAGACGGTCGGCAGGCCCGTTGTCCAGAAACTCCACTCAGCGATTGCGACCTTCGATTTTGATGGACCAAAGCGGGGGATGGTCGTCACAACCGGCCGGTTCACGCAACCGGCTGAGGGGTATGTTGAAGATCTCGAAGCGAGAGACGATCCGTATCCAATCGAGTTGATCGACGGTGAAGACCTCAGAGAGATCGCCGATGATGTGGGGTTGGATCTGTATAACGGCCGGATCGAGATTCTTTGCGATGAGACGCTCCGCCCGTATGACCCCGCAGCGTCGATCACTGCCCCACTCGAAGAAGCAATCGGAGAGATCCAGAATATCGATGGAACTGATCTTCCGACACCACATACAGCGGTCACATTTCAGCCAGTCGTGGAAGTGACCGCCGAGACGGATGCAGTGTTTGAGACCGCTGTTGGGGTAATCCATCGGATCAACCAGCGAACAGAGTTCGTCACCCATGCAGATCGAGGCTCACCACGGGTGGCCGACACCGACGTAGCAACATTGGTCTCGGAGAATCTCCATGCGACTGTTGATTTTGATGACGAATCGCTCCGTGAGCCATTCGATGAGGTCACCGACCAGCGATTCGGACAGACCGAAACCGAGTACAAAGACTGGGCTGTCGATCAGTTGCAACGAGCCCAGACAACGACGGTGACCTACACCGGCGACAACAACGTCACCTACAACAAGACCTGTGAGCCGAACCGTTCGGATATCTCCGTCCAATCGATTGAGGCAGTGTACCTCCCCGAGGTACGGCAAACGACTGATCTTGGTGAGTACAGCTATCCCTACGAATATTACGCTGCTGGGCCCTCACGGGTGACGACCGAGGACGGTTTCCACCGGTGTGTCCACTGTGAAACAGCCGGTAGTAATGAGACCTACACGTACTGTGAGAACTGCGGGGCAATTGCCTGTGGAGATCACATCAAAACGGAGCGATTGACTGATGACCCGGTCTGTACTGGCTGTGCAGTGACTGAAACATTCGCGTTGAAAACGAAGTATTTCTACGACGAGAAGAATCTCGAAGCCTTCCGCGAGGAGTATGCCGATATGAGACTCCACCAGAAGGCGATGGAAAATCCACTGGTAGCCGGGGGTGGGATATTTTTGCTCTTAACTATTGTAGTAGTGGGTGTGGTGACTATCGGCGGTGCGGTATAATCCCCTACTGGCGAGAACACATCAATTATTGTGTTAATATATGATTGGTGCGGAAAACTGAAACAAATTTCATGATCATGTTAGCTGGCGTATTTTTTATCATCGCTCTTGGGTAGAGGATTGTTGATCCCTTCTCAGCAGTAGTTAGAAGTCACAGCAGGCAGGGGTGACGCGACCGCGTCACCCGACGAACGATGATACCAATCAAGACGTTCGTCTCGGAGCGACGGGCCGCGAATCTACTGAGACAGATTCGCTGGCGCGACGGTGGCTCTCGCCACATCGAGGAATCTCTAAGGACAGGCTCTCGCCATGTCTTCGAGCATTTCAGCTCCGCCGTGAAGTGTTCCGAAAGCCAGGAAAAGAAGCACTCAAAATAATCCTCGAAACTGCGCTATGATTCACCAACAATCTACGCCACAAGAGCGTAGTTTCAATCCGAAGGAGATATCACAGGTTGGCTGCTAATCGGTCGGCCGCTTCCGCTATACTGCCTTCGTTTTCTAGGAATTGTACCGGTGCGTCCTGATCTCGTGCATACTGGAGTGCAGCGGATCGGTTCAGGTGTTGTTCGAACGCAATTTTGCGCTCGGTGGCAGTCACAGTCCCTGAATGAGCTTCAGCTCGGCGGTTCAGAATAGTTTCCGGATTGGCCTCAACGAGGATAAACGCCTTCGGCGCAACATCATCCAACACTTCATCGGGCAGTCCCTGTACGTAGCCACTTTCAGTTTCAACCGCCAAGTGCGTTGATAGGATAATGTTCGTCTGAGTAGCTTCATCCGCGATGAACTCACCCGCCCGCCGTTGGAGCCGGCGGGTCTGTGTTTGAGTGAGAGTCGCCAGTTCACTTCGATCAGTCGTTATCCCGGCAGTCGCAGCTTGTTCAAGCATCACGTCACCGAAGTTAATCAGCTTGTAGTCATCTGCGAGCTTGCCTCGAACGGCCTGACACACACTGGAGAGGCCCACACCGGTGACTCCAGACACGAGTGTGACGCTCATCAGAAATTCACCTCCTGATCGTCATCTTGTGAGGGCCCGATGCCACCTCGATCATCGTAGAATTTCCGTCCGATAAACTCATCGCCGACGAAGGTCATCAGACTGCCATAGAGCGTATCAGCTGACTCAAACTCATCAGTTTCGCACCGCTCTATGACGTCGCCAATCGTTTTGTTCTCCCCACCTGGTGCATGAAGTACAGTGTCACCAACCGTGTCTAACACTGTCGCTCGTGTCACAGGAAACTGAAGTTTCCGTGCAAAAAGATCGCGTGTTTCTGGGAGTCGCATACATGACACAGTGTGTCACGGAGTAAATCGATTGGGGTCATCGGGGAATTTTTTATCAACCAGGTATTCAACGTTTCAATATAATTTGCATGAGGGCCAATATATTCACTTATTCAATTAATATCTTCGGTAAACTATTTATTTCGCATTATTATGGGTGTTAACCAGTGACAGATTCCACTATTCAAATCCTCCATGTCGACGATGATCCCCATTTTACCGATCTCACAGCAGACCGTATCGAGACTGCTGGCGACCACTTCATCGTCGAGACTGCGACCAATGCTTCTGAGGGTATGGAGATCATCGACTCCCAATCAATCGATTGTGTCATCTCTGATTACGATATGCCCGGACAGAATGGAATCGAGTTCCTGCGAACGGTCCGAGACACCCACCCCGAGCTACCGTTTATTCTGTTTACTGGTGAAGGCAGTGAAAGCATCGCCAGTGAAGCTATCTCTGCAGGAGTGACCGAATACAAACGCAAAGAAAGCGGGGTCGACCAGTTTGAGTTGCTCGCAAACAGGATCGAAATCGCTGTTGAGCAGTATCGGACGGAACAAGAACTCGCAGATCTGAACAAACGGTTTGAACTCGCGCTGTCGGAGACGGATACAGGAATCTGGGAACTAGATCTCGACACAGGCACCATCTACTGGGATGAGACAAGTGAGCGATTGTTTGGGTACGATCCAAATGACTCTCCGAGCGCCTACGTTGGAGTCGGAACCAGGCTGACCGATGATGAGCCGGGTGGCGATACCATCCCTGCCGACCAGCCCGTTGAATCAGACGTGCGGTATCGGCCTGGCTATGAAGATCGGATTCACCCTGAGGATATAAACCGTGTTTCGGAACAGCTTGAACAAGCTATCAAGACCGGCGAGCAGTACAAGGTAGATTTTCGAGTCCAACCGCCAGATGACTCCGAACGGTGGATCCAAGCACAGGGGGTCGTCGAATACGATGACAGTGATACCCCAACACGGGTCGTCGGCATTCAATCCGATATTACGGATCGAAAACAGCGGGAACGCGAACTCCAGGAGCTCAAAGAACGCTTCGAGCTAGCGGTCAATGGGGCCAACCTTGGGGTGTGGGATTGGAATCCCCAGACCGATGACGTGGAGTTCAATGATAATTGGGCTACGATGCTGGGCTACGATCCTGAAGCGATCAGTTCTGATCTCACAGAATGGGAACAACGGATCCATCCCGATGATCGTGAGTCCGTTGAATCCGCCCTAAATGCACATCTCGCGGGCGAAACCGACTATTATGATACCGAACACCGGATGCGAACCGCTGACGACGACTGGAAAGGGATCCGAGATGTGGGGCGGGTGTTCGAACGCGATGATCAGGGCCACCCAGTTCGAGCAGTCGGCATTCATATCGATATTTCTGACCGGAAAGCCGTCGAAACAGAGCTTACACAAGCCCGTGAACAACTGCGAGAGATTATCGATTTAGTGCCAGATTTGATCTTTGTCAAAAACTACGACGGCGAGTACTTACTGGCCAACGAGACGACAGCCACTATATATGGGATGACACCGACAGAGGTAGAAGGGTCTCACGAACAAGACGTGATCCCATCAGGTGAAGAGTCAGACACGTTCAGAGCGGACGATCAAGCGGTCATCGAATCAGGAGATCCAAAGACTATCTCTGAAGAGGAGTTGACCACCGCCGATGGTGAAACCAAGATACTCCGAACCACGAAGATTCCATATGAGGTACCTGGCACCGGAGAAGACGCAGTATTAGGCTACGGAAGAGACATTACCGAACTCAAAGAATACGAAACGGAACTTGAACGCCAGCGAGATAATCTGAACCTCTTGAATGGCGTTGTGCGGCACGATATCCGCAATGATCTTCAGTTGGTACGTGGCCATCTGCGGATGTTAGAAGACTCTGTTGAAGACGGACAGAACCATCTCCAGAAGGCCTTAGAATGTGTTCGGAGTAGTATTAACATCACTGACACGGCACGAGAGGTCACAGAGACGCTGCTTGAAACAGACTATGAGCGGGTTCCAACCGATCTGAGACAAGTTTTGAGTAGAGAAGTAGAGTCTGTTCAATCAGCTGATGACTCCGCTGTGGTGACAATCGAAGAGACCATCCCAGAGATAGATGTGTTGGCGGATGATATGCTCGGCTCTGTGTTCCGTAATCTACTCACGAATGCTATTTATCACAACGACAAACAGACTCCAAAGGTAAGAGTGACAGTATCTAGTGGTGATACTGTTGCCACGGTAAAAGTCGCTGACAACGGCCCGGGAATACCTGAAAATCGGAAGGACGATATTTTCCATAAAGATGAATGCGGGTTTGAGAGTCAAGGAACTGGATTGGGCCTGTATCTCGTTCAGACACTCGTTGACCGCTATGGCGGTGAAATAAGCTTTGAGAGTAATGACCCCGAAGGGAGTGTGTTTATTGTGAAATTACCAACGTCCGAGAAGTAAGCCAAACGGCGACCGCTGTTTCCTCCAGTTCTGCCTCTCTCGATAGGTATGGAGCTTGAACCCGAGGCGGCTCACGCATGCTTGACCGGTGACCTGTACGTTGACGATTCCTAACACCGTTGACTGTCCCTGCCTCGCTTGAATTTTCTTTCATGCAAAACTATCGTGTTTAATAATCCTTGACTTGCGTTGTGATACTGTGTCACGTATGATCGACATCAGTCCACAAGCAACTGAGGAAGTACAATGAATCAATTACTCACAAACCAGACGGCTGTCGTGACAGGCGGCGCAAGCGGCATCGGCCGTCGGATCGCATTGACGTTTGCCGATCACGGTGCCGATGTCGTCGTTGCTGATGTCCGCGAAACACCACGAGAAGGTGGCGAACCGACCCACGAACAGATCACGACCGAGACAGACCAAACGGCGGTCTTCGTCGAGTGTGATGTAACCGAGCGGGCAGATTTGGAAACCGCTGTTGACGCTGCCGAAGAGCTCGGCGGCCTCAATATCATGGTTAACAACGCCGGGATTCACAGTGAGACACCCTTTTTCGAAATCACAGAAGCGGAGTACGATCAGCTCATGGATATCAACCTCAAAGGCGTCTTTTTCGGGGCGCAGGTCGCCGGCGAACGGCTGATCGAAAGCAACGATGGCGGGACAATCATCAACATGGCAAGCCTGGCGGCAGATCAAGGGGCAGCTTACCAGACGATCTATACCGCTTCGAAAGGGGCAGTGAAATCACTGACCTACGCGCTGGCTGACGTCTTCGGTGGCCATGGAGTTCGCGTCAACGCAATCAAGCCAAGCTTCACCGAAACCCAGATGCTAGAACAAGGGGGAATGGGAGAAGGCGAAGCTGGCAAGCAACTCCAAGAAGCGATGCTGGGTGCGACACCCGCCGGTCGCTTCGGCCAACCCGAAGAGATTGCTAATGTCGCACTGTTTCTCGCCAGTGACCTGAGTGCCTACGTCAACGGTGAGTCGATCTTAGTCGATGGAGGGCTCGGGAATACCTAACCGAGATTCCTGCTGTATCTGGCACTGTTCGACCGCTTCGATATCGAATAAGTCGATCAAAAGCTTGCAAGATGAAGTGTGCGTATCGGTTGCCTGTTTTCTACTGGGCAGTGTTAGCGTGAGCCGCTCAATATACGGGGTTCACCAGTTGATCGGCACTGGGACTTTACAAAAGTAATGCGAAGCATTACTTCTCAGCATGCTGTCGGCGATTGAATAGAACGAGTCCAGAAGCGAAACCGGCTACAACGGCCGGAATAACCGCTCTAAGTAGGCCTCCGTCAAGTAGTAACAATTCCAGAAAACTCGATATTACCACCCAAGCCACCACGTTCATCATGATGAACACCCACCAATTATCTAAGTTCAACAGGGACACATCCACGAATTTTGTTTCAAACTCTAATCTGTGCTGGTATGGTCACGCGGATATCAAGCGGCTGTTTCAGCAACGAGTAGCCGAATGAAACGACGGTGCTTTGCTGCGTAGATCCTCTACAGCTGGCACAGCAGTTCCTGGCAGCAGCCAGATAAGATGATCTCACTAGCTCCGGTCAGAATCTTGCCCGAACGGTTGGAATTCTGCGCGTCCTATTGGTAGGAGAAACCCGTGTCATCTACTACAAGCAACTTCGATGTCGTGGTCTGGGGGGGCACCGGCTTCGCTGGTTGACTCGTCGCCAAACATCTCACCAGCTACTACCCCGCTGCTGAACTGGCTGTCGTTTGGTGGGCGGAATGAATCAATTGGGGACGGTCAGGATCAGGTAAAATACGATATCGCCTGTGCCTCCGATTCGAGCTTGTTGAATTGACCGCTCTCACAGACATCACACGCCGGAGGCTTCTCAATATCCGCATAGACTGTTTCGCAGCCAGCACACGAGAAGAATTGCAGGCAAAGCACACTGTCTCTTAGAGGCGATCAGTCAAAACGACAGCGATCAGCCGAGATCACGAAGTTGCGTCGGGGCTGTGTCGATCTGCTAGTCCAGACTGTTTTGGGTTCACGGATCCAAGCACGTGTATGACACAGACAGCCGTAATCGCAGGCGTCGGCCCGGGATTGGGTGCATCGATAGCGCGAACCTTCGCAGCCAATGGGTGTAATGTCGCACTGTTCGCTCGGAGCGAGGATTATATCGAAGCACTCGCTGACGACCTGCCGGATTCCGGCGACGGACTGGCCGTCGCAACTGATTTGCAGGATGTTGCGGCCATCGAATCAAGCTTCGAGACGGTCAGAGATGCCTACGGAAGCGTGGATATCCTCGTCAACCACGCCAGCGCAGCCGCATGGAAGGGACTCACCGATATCTCTCTGGAGGAGTTCGAAACTGCATGGGAGGTCAACGCACGTGGCGCGTTCATCTGTTCACGGGAGGCTATCGACGATATGCTTGCAACCGGGGGCGGGACGATCATCTTCACCGGTGCGACATCGGCTGTCCGGAGTCTTGGGGGGACGATTGGGTTTACCGCAGCGAAGTTCGCCGCCCGTGGCATGGCGATGGATATCGCCCAAGAGTTCGGCCCTGAAGGAATCCATGTTGCCCACGTTGTGCTTGATGGACAAATCGATACGCCCGACCTGCAGACGGGCGATCCAGACCGCGATCCTGACACGTTGTTGGATCCCGACTCGATTGCTGAAACCTACTGGCACCTCGTCGAACAGGATGACCACAGTACACAGCCGTTTGAGGTGCATCTCACAAACGGCCCACAAAATACCGAATTCATGTAATGAAATTCGATCCGGATTCCGAGGATCGGAGTTCTCTGAGTCCGTAGACGACAAAACAGAGTCCACCAACGGCGGCCGCAAGTGCCCCTAGGAGTGTCCCAATGACCCACGAGGGACTATAGCCTCCGACGGCGAGCGCAGAGGGAAGGCGCCAAGCGCATGGTTATCCGTTTCGTAGGTCGACCCCAGAAATCTCAAATCGTGCCCCGCCATCGGTACTCTCGGTGACGGTTATCTCCCAACCGTGGGCGGAGATGATCTCCTGAACGATCGCGAGGCCAAATCCGCTTCCGCTTGTTTTGTCGGTATACCCACTCTGAAACAGCGTGTCTTGCTTATCTGCCGGGATACCCTTTCCATCATCGGCCACAAAGAACCCCGAACGCCGGGCGTCTCCAGGCGGTGTGTTGTCTGCTCCAAGCAATCCCACACGAACAGACACGGGAGTGTCATTATGCTCAGCGGCATTCACATAGAGGTTCTCAAACACTTCGAACAACCGATCTCTATCGGCTTCAATCAGGAGTGAATCAGGGATCGAAACGGTCAGCTCACAGTGATCAATATCACTGTATGTCCAAGCTGTTTTGGCAGCCGTTTCTAAGGCGACCGGGTCGGTATCCTCGATTGATTGACTACTCCGAGCCATCGTGAGCAGATCCTCGATCAATGTGTCCATCCGCCCCAAAGCCTGATCAAGCTCGTCTATCCGCTCGTTTTCATACTCCCGTTTGATCAGTTTGAGACGGGCAATAGCGACGTTAAGCGGGCTTTGGAGCTCATGGGAGATAATACTCGCAAACTCATCGAGATACTCATTTTGTTCTTGAAGCTGTCGCTGACGCGCTTTCTGCTCAGTGATTTCATGCAGTCGAATCAACTGCCCTGAGTGGGTGTTCGAATCATTTGTAATGGGCACGCTTTCGCTGGTGTACGTTCGCTCCGTGCCGGCCATACTGAGAGTAAGTTCACCAGACTCAGCCGTCATAAACCACTCAACTGGCTCCGGGAGCGGCTCAAAGAACGCCGCCGCCGACATACCACGCCAGCCCGCTGGCGCGTTAACCAACTCACGGGCTGCGAGATTGCAGTCCACAACGCGGTTGGTGTCATCAAGCATGACCACCGGATCGGCGAGTTGTTCAACGAGTTGCTGCCGTCCGATCGGAGCAACGCCAAGAAGACGGTACCGAAAGATAGCCACCGCAAAGCCGACAGCGGTTACCCCGAAGGCGATATGCGTCGGGTTCCATGTTGGAGGGACGACATCAAGAAACAAGAGCGTACTGACGCCGATCGGAGCCCCGGCACCGACACCAAGTGCAACAGCCTGGCCGGTGTAAATATCGCCCTTGTTTTTGAGGAGATACCGCCCTAAGATACCGCCGCTTACGACCGTGATCAGGTAGTTGTACAAGAGGAACACGCGAAACGCCGGTTCCAGTGTCCGATCGAGGATGATCCACTCAGCGAAGGTGATCCCCGCAATTGTCACTGGCCCTCGTGTAGTGACCCCGTTGACCTCAGTCCATAACTCTGGCTCGATAAGCACCAGCAAACTGGTGGCACCGATCGTAGCAACAGCAAACCCCACTGTCCATCGATTGACCCAACGCGTATACCCTGAATATGTCAGCGCAAACCACGCCAACGAGTATGAAAACAGAAGCGCGACGACGGCATTGCCGAAGTTGATACCGGCTAAGATGAATGCTGGGATCGTTACCGTGTGAATGAAAATAGCCGTAAGCTGCCAGAGATTGATCGCAAACAGGAGTCCAATAAAACTGAGAAGTTCTGGTGTCCGACGGCGTTGATGATATTGTTGAAAGCTATAGAGCAGTAGTATCATCGTGAGGAGTAGCGTCACACCAAGGACAGGCACTTGTGGGTGTAATTGAAATGCCATACTGAGAGGGTGGTTACGTGAAAGATATTGTAAACTGGGTAAAAAAGGTGGCAGTTCCCGCTATACTGTATCTAATGAACAGCACAGCCGCAAGTTCGTTGAGAGTTCTCGAGAATAGACAGTAACCACGGGCGACGATATGTGTAGCGTCAGCTTCCTCCCCGACCGCAAGGGTTGGGGCATCCGCCTTGTACCGCCTGTGAATCACCGATGCAATCGACGAATCCCCGCGATTGCTGTCTTGGCAGGCTCATGTTCTAGACTGCTAATATATATGACCACAATTGATATCACTTCCATCAATAGGTAGGGGTATGGCTGACCCAGACGATATCGATATTCTCCATGTCGACGATGATCCTGAGTTTTTGTCTGTGGTCGCTGATTTACTCGAAAAAGCAGCTAACCGGATCACCGTACACACTGCTGCGACAACGAGTGAAGGTATCGAGCAGATCGAGGCGGCAGCCCCTGATTGCGTTGTGGCTGACTATAAGTTGCCTGGGCAGACTGGCATTGAGTTTCTCCGAACCGTTCGTGAGACTCATCCAGACCTCCCGTTTATCATGTTGACGGGAAGAGGAAATGAAAACGTTGCCAGCGACGCGATCGCCGCCGGTGCGACCGACTATCTGCAAAAGAAGACCGCCTTCGATCAGCATCAGGTGTTGATTAATCGGATCACCAACGCTGTCGAACAGTATCACGCCACCAAGCGGGCGTCTAATCTCCAGCGAATTCGCAATCTTGTCAACGACATCAATCAGGCACTTGTCCGGGCTGAATCCCGATCTACGGCAGAAACGCGTGTCTGTGAGATCATCAGCGACGCCGACCCATACCGGTTTGCATGGATTGGGGGCGTCGATGAAGCTACCCAGGAGGTGATCCCCAGAGCGTCAGCTGGGATCGAAGCAGCTTACCTAGATGCCATTACCGTGACCGTCGACGAGACGGCCACTGGCCGGGGGCCTGGTGGAACGGCCATCCGTGACCAGCGGGTGGCAGTCTCCCAAGATGTGTCGGACGATCCGACGTTCGAACCGTGGCGCGATGAAGCACTGGAACGCGGCTACAAAGCTGTGGCTGCTACCCCCTTGGCGTACGAAGAGACCCTATATGGTGAGCTAGTTGTCTACGCTGATCGGCCCAACGCATTCACCGAGGATGAACAACAACTCCTGTCGGAACTCGGCGATGACATTGGCCATACAATTCACTCATTAGAACTGCAAGCGTCGCTTCGCGAGGAGCGCAACCGCCATCAGGCCCTCTTTGAGAACGCGCCAACGCCGGTGATAGCTGTTGATCAAACTGACCCAGAGTACCATCGCATCATCGACGTTAATGAGGCCTTTACCGATGTGTTTGGCTATAGCGCAGACCAAGTTATCGGGTCAGATGTCGCTGACGCTGTCGTGCCAAAAGAGGGATTAGCGGAACACAAGCAGTATCGACAGCGAGCGTTGGCCGGCGACTCAGTCATCTCAGAGGTGAAACGTGAGACGGCGACGGGTGTTCGTGAGTTTCTGTTACACGTTATTCCATTTGGGACGGCCGATGACGACCCCACATACACATTCGCCTGGTATACCGATATCACCGAGCGAAAAGCACGGAAACAGGAGCTTGAGCGGACAAACACCGTTCTCCAGACGATGGTTGACAATCTCCCGATGGGGGTGCTCATTGAGGACGCTGATAGAGAAATCATCCTCGCCAACGACCAACTTGGTGAGACACTTGGCGTCCCGATAGACGGCGAGGAGCTGATCGGACGTGATTGTGCGCGTGCCGCTAAGGAGATCCAACACCGATTCGCTGAGCCAGAGCAATTTATCGAGAAGACTGAGACCCATCTCCAACAGCGGGACTTTGTAACAAATGAAGAACTTGTCCTTGCTGACGACAGCGTGGTTGAACGCGATTACGCCCCGTATACACTCCCGAGTGGACAGGCCAGCCTGTGGCTGTACCGTGATGTCACCGAGCAAAAACAGCGGGAACAAGCGCTCCAGCATCAAAACGAGCGGCTTGAAGAGTATGCGAATATCGTCGCTCATGATCTTCGAAATCCCTTGAATACAGCCTATGGTCAACTCCAATTGGCGCAAAACGAGTTCGACAGCGAGCGGCTGTCACGTGCGGCCAGCAGCATCCAACGCGGCTTGGATCTGGTTGACGATATGCTCACGCTCGCCCAACAAGGGGACGATGTCGATACGTTGCGGCCTGTTGCTCTGGACACGGAAGCCACCCATTGTTGGGAAACAGTTGCTACTGAAACGGGGACGCTGGAGGTCGCGAGTGACGTGACGATCGAAGCAGATCCAAGCCGCTTCCGACAGCTCTTGGAGAATCTCTTTCGGAATGCCGTCGATCATGGGGGCGCGGATGTGACGGTTCGGGTCGGCGCACTTTCAGATGGGTTCTATGTGGAGGATGATGGCGATGGCATCCCCGAGGATCGCCGTGAGTCGGTGTTTGAGGCCGGCTCGTCGGGCGGTACCGATGGCACTGGATTTGGGTTGGCGATCGTCAAACAAATCGCCCGTGCGATGGAGTGGGAGGTTGCAGTCACGGCAAGTGATGATGGTGGCGCGCGGTTTGAATTCCGGAATGTTGTCACACACGAGGAGTAAGCGATCTCGTCTCTCGCTCAACTCACTCGTCGAAGCGCGTGTGGATGCAAGAAGAAAGCACACTGAGCTGCCGTGTTGTATGCTGGGTGACGATTCCGTATTATTAATTTGCTGGAATACCAAGGTGCAAATCGAACCGATCTGACTGACGGCATCGTGCGGAGAATAGTTGCTGCAGTTGACGATGTTCCACTACGAGGACAAGCCCAATGCCTGCAAGCTCACAGCCGGTTCAGCAAGATCGTACCGTGACACAAGAGGAGCACTATGCCGTCTACGACGGTGAGGACGGTGGTATTTGCCACACCGACGACGGTATCGTACGCAGCGATAGCCGCGAAGAAGCAGCTGAGAAGCTGTCCGCTGTTGCCGAGCAGCTGGGGATCGCAGCAGACCGGCTTGCAGTTGTGCGGCTAACGATCACACCGGTCGAGACCGCCTCGACAGAGACCGATGGCGACGAGACGCACGACACCGGCGCTGATCGCACCACCGGTTCGCTCATGGTCACCCGCGGCCCACACCGGCAAAACAGAAAACTCGTCGAATACCGTCAGGCGGAGGATGGTGCCTGGGCAGTCAAAACACCCGAAGACGACGAGTTTTGGATCTTTATGCGCTCGGGCACTGAGCGTGATGTGCACCAACGTATCCGAGCAAAATGGGATGCCACCTACAGCAACCCCGACGCATTCACCGATCAGAGTTGTCCGACAACAGATCTCTGAGAGCCGCGTCACAACCGGCCGGTAGCGTCACGCCAGCGCTGAGGAGCACGCCACAGCGAACTACGTGCAGGGAGAACGTCGCAAAGCGGCGTTTTCAGTAGTATCAGTCGATCACATCGAGCAGCTCACCACTGCCGATAGCCGATGCTGAATCGGTGGTTTCGGTGACTATCTGAGCGTTCAGGTGTCGTGAACAGGATCTTCCAGCTTCTACAGTCG
>NZ_QKNY01000004.1 GCF_003605575.1 Halonotius aquaticus
GACTGTAGAAGCTGGAAGATCCTGTTCACGACACCTGAACGCTCAGATAGTCACCGAAACCACCGATTCAGCATCGGCTATCGGCAGTGGTGAGCTGCTCGATGTGATCGACTGAGCCTATTGTCGCTAATACCGTTCGACGATTCATTACAATGGCAATGTATCGATCTATTATGCTTAAAAATCTCCTCTATGTAGCAATTTTCACGGTGCCCCGAATACGGAACACCATGCTCAGGCGTGGACAGCAGTTCTGACTAACCTATGTTATTTTAATCTGAATTTTCTAACCAATCGTTACAATTAAAGAACCTTTTCGAATAAGGCCACCATGACGAAACGTAGGGTTTTACTCTCAAGTATCGCTGCCACAACTGCGGTTAGTGGGTGTTTACGTACAGAATTTGGAGACTCAAATGGAACGTCTCCTGATTCAAACCAAGAAACCTCATCTCCAGAGGGACAATCACTATCTGGGCAAGCTATCGATTGGTCGCAGTATGGTTATAATGCGGCGAACACGGCATATGTGCAGGAAAGAGTCGGACCCACTCAAATTGGAAACACCCAGAATGGAACAGTAGACGTCAATGATTCCTTTGCGATTTATGACGGCCTCTTGATTGGTGGTGGCAACCAATATGAGCTCCCAATCGAATTGCCAAATGGATCGGAGATCGCCCGGCGAGCCAACCACTCAATGGCGGTCGATAATATGATTTATTTGAGTGGAAGCAGAGAAGATGGCGTTACGGGATGGGTGGGGGCATTTGAGCTCGATGGCGGAGAAATCTGGAATAAGGATCTTGAACCAATTGATGACGATCGTAGTTTTCCAATGGGAAGCCCAGCTATAGCGGATAATACGCTCTATCAGGCAACTGGAGACGGGATCCTCAGAGCAATAGACGTTGATAGTGGAGAACCCCGATGGCAATACGATTTAGGTGGTCAAAAACAACTGACACCAGCCATAGTCGATGGGGTGACGTATGCAACGGGAAGTGAAACAGTTGCTATCAATCAATCGGGGGATGTGGAGTGGACCAGATCATTTGAACTTCAATCGTCACCAGTTGTTGAAGGTGAGAGACTGTATGCCGTAGGAAACGTCGGCTCGTTTGCAGCCGATGACTCAGAACCTTCTGGGGTGATGGGTTTGTACTCGTTAGATACACAGACCGGTTCAATAGAGTGGGCCACCGAGTTAGGGGGCCTCAATTACGAGGGCCTCCGAAATATCGCTGTAGATGATTCAGCTGTTTATGTGAATACGAATACTTCATTGGCTGCAGTCGAGAAATCTACCGGTGACATTCAATTCCAATCTGAACTCGATAATTCCGGTGAGGTGATCGTTACAACTGACCGAATTTACACAGTTGGAAAAAGTAGTAGTGCAGGTTCAATTACGGCTCATTTGAAAGACTCTGGTGAAGAACTTTGGACTGAAGTCATATCATCGCCAATTATGACTGAACCTGTTGTATCAAATAATCGACTATATGTTGGAGCAGGAAATGGCTTGCACGTATTCATAGAGTGATAGACTCGATATTTCATTTTACAGAGAATCCAATCAGTGATATTAATTTGGGAGGTAGTTTTCATCGTGTTTAGTTAAGCGAATTCCACCAGACTGCGAACGATTGGAGCCATGTTTCTGCGGTTGCTGGTTCGACGTGGCTGAAACTATTGCTAAACTAAGATGTACGGCGTTTTATTTCTCGAAATATACGTTCGACGGCATTCCGATTTCCATGGCGAACAGTCTGAAATCGGAGTCCTGCTCGGTTCAGTGCCGCTGAAAGATGGTGCGCATGATCGACGAGAAATATAGCCTCAGACACATCGTGTTTTTCACGGAGTTCTCGGAGAAATTTCTGCGTCAATACCGTTGTCGTAGTCGTAAACAGCCGAACATGGAGAAATTTGTTTGTCTCTGGATCGACCGCCGCGTACAGCCAATACTGCTGGCCATTGATCCGGATCACCGTCTCGTCTAACGCGATGTGATCCGGGGTTGCATCGGTGGCTGGCTGTAAATCTGCTTTCTGCACCCAATCGTGAACCGCTTTTCGTGAACGTTGGACACCGAACTTCTCAAGTTCTGAGACGGTATTCGAAAGTGATAATCTAGCCAGATGTAACCGAATACCGAGCTTCATCAACTCGCTCGGTGTCCGCTCTCGCTCCACAAAATCTAATTCAAGCCAGTCGTTACAACCGCTGAGGCGAGTGATTTCTGCCATAGACCAGCCGAAATTCACTCCGCCTCAGTTTTCACTCTTAACTAAACACGACCGTAGTTTTGGGCTTTAGGCCTCTCGTAAAAAGTTGATTCTCGTTTTGAAGAATGATAGAGGCCTTCACTGATATCGACTGAGATTATCATAGGCTCGCAATACACCGTCTGAATGGCTAATGAAAACCGATCCAGCATCTACGGCAGGTGATTTCTCGAAGGATTGTGGGAAATCATAGGTATCTCCAATGGTGCCGTCTTGAGATATTGATGTGATTGCTGATGGTTCGAAAAAGTCACCGGTTGGTACCCAGGTCATCGATTCCTGCGTTGGGGGCTTTGAGGTAAGATGAATGGATTCCGGAGACACTGTCCAATTGGTAGTTCCTGTTTCAAATTGGAAACTTACTATGTCTCCGGATACGAGCCAAAAGTTTCCTTCGAACGGGATTGGTTGTGGAGCACTCGATCCACTTCCTCTTCGTTCGATTTCGTCTTCCCATAAAACAGATCCGTCTGTGCCAGATAAACCAAAAATCTTGCCCTCATTATCAACAACAACTATGTCATCGTACAATGTGTAGGCGATTCCCGCACTTCTACCGATGAAGTCATCTGGTGTGAAATCCCAGCGTTTTTGACCTGAATCCTTATCGAGCGCAAAGACCCGTGTGTCTTTATCACGGTCAGCATCTGGTGAATTCACGTAATCACTTACTGTGGCAAACAGGACGATATCATCACCTATGAGCGGCGAATAGGTATGTCCGTAACCTGTAGAAATACCACTTTGCCACAGTCGTGGCCCTTCAATACTTTCATACGCAGTAACACCTTCACCAACTTCTTCACCTACTACCATCTCAGCTGAAACCGTAGCAAACTCTGCCCCAGGATACCCAGTCATCGCAGCTTGAACCTCACCCGAATCTTTATCGATACGGACTATATCCTGGTCAGTTTGGGCAACTATCGAATCTTCAAGAATAAACGGATTAGCCATGGTGAGTTCTGAAGATGAAAACTGCTCTGAACTGACACTCCATTCCGTTTCCCCAGTGGTTCTGTTGATCGCAAAAAGGGACTGGTTGAGAGAGCCAACGTAAACAGTTTCACCATCAGAGACAGGACTTGTTAGGGGAGCATCAGCTTCGAATTCCCATGTGGTGCCTGTGAAACCACCATTTGAATTTGATTGTCCCTGCGTAAATTGAATGCAGCCGGAAAACAGTCCAGTCGAACAAGCTGCTAAGAGAGTACGCCGTTTCATAATCTTGGTGTGCTAATCAGTATCCGATGTTTCTGATCCATTGATATTTAAATTACCTTCTTGTGCAATGTTTGAAACTCATCTTGAGACCCCACCGAATCAATTCCCTGGGTGGATTCTCGTCGGGTAAGCTGGCAGTTTCACAATACAACTAAGCCTTCGCTATTTTTGAACTATACCGGAGGTATCCGATGGGTAGCAGCCTTTAGTTGGTCTTTTCTGGAGAACTGAACCTACAACCTGGCATCAACATCATTCATATTGACTTACTGAGCAAGACAATGGAATACAATCGTCCCGCACTGCGCATAACTCGATTGTTATCCTATATCGATCGCTAAGCCGTCTTCATCGATATAGAACTGTTCCCCATCGCCGTTGCTTTCGACGCGATCGAAAGAGCGTTTCACCACATGGCGATCGTAGTCGGTTTCGTTAGTGATCTCTTGGAGCATGACCGTTTCACGGCCCAGATCAGAGACATACTCTGATTTGAGGTAGGCGTAACAATCATCGACAGCCTCAGTCTGGACAGCCCGCTCGAACAAGCTAATGTTTTCAGCGACGACCGGGTCAGCAGGATCGTAGATCAACTCGCCATTACGGAGATCAACCAGACAGACACTGACGTGGCGGCTGAAGCGTGTCCGAGCGAGTTCGTCCTCTTTGACCAGATTCTGCACGCGATCGGTCCAGCCAGTCGGTGAGGCGATCCCCAATAGATACGGGGTTTCCTGATTTGAGGCTTCACGCACCGCATCGTTGACGAAACCAAGGAGATCATCCAAATCAGCGGGTGTCGCGTCGAACCCATTAATCGCATGGGCCTCCAGATGGGAGGCCACCGTGGCTTCGATGATCATTTCAGTGGACTCACTGAGCCCCATGTACTTGCTTTCGGTAATCGTGTACCGAGCGGTTGGGTTGGTAGGATGCGTCCCGGACAGTTCTTTGTCGTGCTCTTGGAGGAGGTTCGTCATCCGGGAGGCTTCATTGCGGCGTTCACTCCGGCCATCCCAGTAGTCATGTGGGACCTCAAAGGTGTCATTGGGCATGCGAATCGATTGAACTTCGAACATGCCAGTGTCGAACCGCCCCATGTAATCCATCTCAAAGAGTCGGGCCGTAGAGGCGGTCACGACGTCTTTGCCTTCCAACCCTCCCGTGTCGTCGACGGATGTTTCGACTTCCTCAACTCGTTCTTCAAGCGATTGCTGGCGTTCATCGAGTCGATCCCGAGCGGATTCGATCTCCTCGCGCTCAACTTGGAGGCGGTCGATTTCGTTTTTGAGTTCAGACCGCTGTTCGGTGAGTCGCTCGAGTTCCGCTTCGACAACTTGGGCAGCTTGTTCCCCTACCTCTTCGCTGCCGGACTTGACGGCTTCCTCTTTGGCGGTTTCTAACTCTGTAATCTTCGTATCCAACTGCGTTTCGAGTTCTTGGGTTCGAGAGATGGCATCGTTCAACTCAGCCAACGCGTCTTCATCGATGGTATCGATATTCTGAATCTCAGCGCGGATGTCCGCAGCATCGACGGTTTCACTCGCCACCTGCCGTTCGACCCGGCTGATTTCTGTTTGGATTTGAGTGCGCTGCCGTTCGAAGCCACGTTCGAGTGAATCTTCCAGGTCGGTCAGCTCCTCGCGGAGGGCGTCCTGGATCTTCTCTCGTTCGTCGGTGGAATCGGAGACTGCTTCGATGGCGTCTTCGATACTTTCGACAAGGTGTTCCAGCCCGTGAGTTTCGACGTAGACGAAGAAGCCTTGCCGAATCCGCTCGCGGCGATCGTCATACCGTTCGACGAGTCGTTCGATGACCTCTTGTTGGACCTCCGGATTCTCTATCAGTTTATCCATGTTGGCGATCTGCGTGGAGGTGTATTCCTGCACCAGTTCGTACACTTCCCCTTCCATCCGGCGGACCTTCTCTTCGATTTGGTCTTCATCGAGTGCATCGAACTGTTTGAACCGGTCGAATTCGACGACCGCTTCCAGTTCTTTCTCGATGAAGTCTCCCTGCATCGCGGTCGGAACTTCTGACTCCTTGTAAAAGCTGGCAGCCAACAGTAACCGAGCCAATGTCAACTCCCCAGCCGCCCGTTGACGGGCATCTTTCGAGAGGAAGTCAGGACACTCCTTGCCGAAGTCCCAACGCAATTCCTCTTCATCAGCCTTGATTTCGTTGTATTTCTCGATTCGTGATCGATCCGGCATTCTTGTGAGACCGGCCAAGTCACGATCAAGAACTCGATTCGCCGTGTATGTGAGTTCATCAAATTTCTCTTGACAATCAGTCATGGTATCACTCCGATTGGCTGGCTGCGTAATCCCCAAGCTCAGTTTCGAAAAAGTCCCCAAGGAACTCCGGAGCTGGGGGGATCCCATCGACACGAATTCTGACGACGACAATGTCGCCAGCAGTATCATCAAGCTCGTACGAGACTTCCGCACGACCCTTTTTGGTGTACATTTCGTATTCGTTTCTAGACCCAGATTGGAGTACTGCCTTCTTTTTGGACAGGATGTATTCCAAAAACGTCTCAACTGCATCAAGCGACGCCGATATTTCTTCAGTGACAGTAATCGATTCGGATTCCACCTCTGGGGTTGTGGGTTGCAGCCGATAGACCCCGATTTGTTCGCTTGGGACTTTAGCAACCAATTCTTGGTACAATTCCTCATGGTCAACCCCCTCTGCAATGCGGGCAAGTCCCTCTGGCGTCTCGATGTCCCCCTCATTCCAATTTTTGAACAGATACTCCACCCGCTTCCGTTCGGCTTCTTCGGTGTATTGAACGGTATACAAATACCGTTCAGTATCGTCATTTTCAGCCATGGATTAGTTGGTGGAGCTTCCTGTCTGTGAGGGAAACCATTGTTGGATGGAATGCCGAGTGGTTCATGTCTGGGTACTGCATCAGGATGTTTCTACATTTGTCCCATAAATAACTATCTCTATCTCGGAGTGAGGGACACAAATAAATTACAACGAAATAGATTATAGTTAGTCTATCCATTCTGGAGAAAACTACAAAATTACGTTCGGTACAAATCTTTAAGTGGTAATGGTATGACGGGTTAAGCGGGTGACACAAGACAACAAATGAGCGTGATGCTATGGACAGTTGGAGCGTTCGTGGTGAACCTCCTGCTTGGGATTGGCCTCCTACTTGGCGTGTACAAATTCATGGAACGCCGGGTCACCTTGGGGGCTCTCTCAGGCATTGTCGTTGGAACAGGGGTCATTTACGCGCAGGCGACCCTCGGAGAGCAGTGGCTGACGGTCACGGTTAGTGAGATGAAACTCCTCGTGATCGCCGCCTGCTTGGGGGCAGTTATCGGCGTCGTTGGGACCGTCTTGACGGTCAAACCAGACCTCTGAACGTATAGTCAAAAAAAAAAATAATAACCTCACAACATACAACACCGATCATGGAACTACGAAACTGGGTTCAGGACCGATTTGGCACCGCTGATACAGAATCACTGCTTGACGAGAGCGTCTACAGTCAAAAGGAGCTACGGAAAGATAAGACGAAGCTCGAACAGAGCATGAAACAGGTCGAAAAGGAGATGGAAAAACATCAAAGGAAGTACGAGAAGCTCATGCAAAAAGGGGCTGAGGCCGATGAAATGAAACGCAAGCAGTACGCCCAGAAGGCCAAATTCGAGAAAAAGAAGTACACCATCAAGAAACAAAAACACAAACAGAAGAGCGTCAAGCTGGGGACGATCATTTCGATCGAAGGGATGCGTGAAGTGATGGACATGCAGAGCAATGAGGCCGATATCACGCTCACTACTGTTCTCAATGATGAGATGAACGCCCAAGAGCTGCAGGGGCAGGTCATGGAGCAGATGGCAGAATTCGGTCTTGAAATGGAGGATATGAAGGAAGTCCAGGAAGCTCTCGATGTGGAGATTCTGGATCAAGAGCTCCAGACCGAAGAACCGGAGGAACTCGAACTGATGGAAGAGATGGCCGCAGGCGAGATGTCGTCCGAACAGATCGATATCGAAGAAGAAGTAAATGGTGACACGGAGACGGACGATATCGATATCGACATCGAACAGAATCAAACGCTGTAATCGCCTTCGGCTGTAACTTCAATTCATGTCGCTCAAAAAGAATGCCCAGAAGAAACACTTAGAGTCCGAGTACGAACGGTATCGGTCACAGGCTGAAACCGCTCGCAGCGAGGATCACTACGACAAAGCCGCCCGCTACTACAAGGAGTGTGTCGACGTCTTAGAACAGTGGGCAGAGTTGGAATCAAACGAGTCACTCAAACAAGAGCGGTTAGAGCTGGCTGAAAATCTCAAGGCAGCAGCGAAGAAACTATCCAACGGTGAGGCCCTCACCAGTGACTCCTCACCATCAGGGGGCTCATCCTCAGGGTCCAGCGGCAGTGGCTCGACCAGCGACCGACGTGACAGTCAACCACAGGGGCAACCTGATGACGACGACGAAATCGATCCCACCTCCTTCCTTGAAGATACCCCCGAGATGGATTTCGGCGATGTCGGTGGGATGACCGATCTGAAAGAAACCCTCAAAGATCAGGTGATCGACCCACTGAAACGCCCTGAGTTGTACGAGGAGTATGATTTAGGCGTCGTCAACGGGGTGTTGATGTACGGCCCGCCAGGAACCGGGAAGACCTTCATCACCAAGGCGTTGGCTGGTGAATTGGAATACAATTTCATCGAAGTGCAGGCCTCCGATATCACCAGTTCACTCGTCGGTGAAGCGGCGAAAAACATGGAGGAGGTCTTCGAAGTCGCACGCAACCACCAGCCATGTCTGCTCTTCATGGACGAAATCGATGCCATTGCCGCCGAGCGTGAGGGCAGTGGCAACAAGACGATGAGTGAAGGGCAGATGATCACGCAATTCCTGACTGAGATGTCCGACATCAAAGGTGAGGACGTGATCGTTGTCAGTGCAACCAACCTGCCTGATAGCATCGATGGGGCGGCGTGGCGGCGGTTCGATGAACGAATCGAAGTTCCGCCACCAGATGCCACGGCGAGGGCCGCTGTCCTGCGGGTACATTTGCGTGATCGGCCCGTGTTGACTGACAAAATCGATTGGGACGAAATCAAAGCCCTGACCGATGGGTATTCCTCCAGTGACTTGGAGATCATCGCTTCGAAAGCCGCACGAAGCGCGCTGAAAGAGGCCCGCTCAGAGGATGAAATAGTCCCAATCACCCAACATCATCTTGAAACCGCAATCGAAGAAACAGAATCCAGTCTGGAAGCTTGGGAGGGATAGATGAAACGGTATTTGATCCCCATTCAGGAAGCCAGCCAGGCAGAAACCATTGAACGGATTCCTGTTACAGACTCGCCAGTCGGACTTTACCGAAAAGACAATGGCAACTTCGATGTCGTGGCGGAAGCTGACGATCGGATCTATGATCTCGGGGTTCGAGATGCTGGGGTATCTCGGAAATCCAATGGCCAAGCCCCAGTCGAACTGAGTGCAAGTACCCGCGGGATCAACGTGGAGAATCTAACGAGTACGAATCCAATCCTCGTCGAGACAGGCCCTGGACAAACAGAATTAGCGAAAGGGGAATTCATTGAGATCACCGATGATTGTGTCATTGAACTCGGAATCGGTGTGAAAATCCGCGCGAATGTGCGTGGGACTGTCGATGAATCCGAGTCTCAAGAGGTGGTCACAAAAGAAGAGTCTCATCGCCAGGAGGGCCCCGAAATCACTGCCTATGTGCAGACCGCCGGCGAATTGATTCGGAAAGAAGTCGAAAAGGAAGCTGTGACTGAATGTCACACCCACATTCAGACCCTCTATGATACGATCATCGAATGTCCTGTCGATGATCAGGCCTACAATAAGGTGGAATCGGATATGGAACATGTGCTCCAACGACTGGATAATAAAGTCACGAACGCAACACTGTCTGAAACCGATATCGCAGATGAGTTCCAGCACGAAATCGTTTCACTGACAAATAGGGTCGAATCTCTGTACGCGAGGCACTAATGAATATCGCAGCCCAAACTGACGTCGGTCAGGAGAAGACGACGAACGAGGACGCAATCACGACAACCGAGTTTGAGTCGGCACACTTGGTGATTGTTGCCGACGGAATGGGCGGACATGCAGCCGGCGATGTGGCCAGCGATATGGCGACGTCGACCATCTCAGAGACCGTCGCGACGGCTCTGGGTAACGGGAGAGAAGATTTTGAATCGATTCTCGATGACGCAATCACGGCGGCTAATGAAGAAGTCCACGAGTATGCAGCGGCTGAAGACATTCATACGATGGGCACGACCGTCGTTGCCGCGATTCTCACCGACGATGACATCGTGATTGCCAACGTCGGGGACAGTCGGGCATACAATGTTGGGGCGTCGCTTGAGCAAATCACTGTGGATCACTCGCTGGTCCAAGAGTTGATTGATGAAGGGGAAATTACGCCTGAAGAAGCGAAAACCCACCCTCAAAGGAATGTTATTTCCCAATCGTTAGGGACAGAATCGTCTGTGAGTCCGGACTTCTACCAACCGGATATCGATGACTATCTACTCATGTGTTCTGATGGTCTGACTGAGGAAGTCGATGAAGAGAGCATCTACGACAGTATTAATTCATCGGCGTCACTTGGTGCTACTGTCGATGACTTGGTTACGACGGCCAATGACAACGGTGGCTCCGATAATATTGCAGTTATTCTCGCTGCCTGTTGAGTGTGGGTATGGTAGCAACCCACTACGAATGATCTGGTCTCCTGGAATTCTGAGTGGATCCTCAGTGGCAAATGAAACAATTTTGTTATCGGGCGTCACCGTCGCTGATTCATTGGATGGAAGTAGCTGAGTGTGAACACGCAGAACATTCCAATGTTGCGGTTATCAATGCCAAATGAGAAATAGTCAATTGCAAGATGCAATTGCCCTATGCAGCACCTTATGAAGGTTTAGTTGGAAATACGCGCCTAAGCAGTAGTTTTATATTTCGTAATTAAAAATTATATCGACATTTTTAGCCAGCCGTTATCATGTCGTGCTGTCGCTGGGTTGCTCGGTGGGTTTATATCGATCACAGGGGGTTGTCTCCGGTTTCAAGACAGTGAAACACAATCACAACAGAGTGAAACACAAACGCAAGAGGCCATAACAGGTACCATTCCGGTCAATCGCTACGAACCACTCGGCGACGAAATCCGGAGCCAAAGCCAACAGGAGTTCCGCAGGGACGCAGACAAATTAGTTTTGAAAGCAGGCGATAAAGATGCCACAGAAGATGATCTTGAAGGCGCGATGGTTGCTGCAGAAGTCACTGTCGGGACCACTGAAAACCGGGTTGATCTCTCCAACGTTGCCCAAATCGTGTATACATTCAGGCACCGTTCAGATGCGTCAGAAGAAACGTACGCTGATGACCTGGACACTCAACACAGATCGTATCCCGGTATCGCTGACGAAATATATCGTGTCGACCGCGACTCGGTGGAAGCCGCAATGGCCGGCTATGAGGAGGACATCCGAGGGGTGATGCTGAACGATTTCGAAGATACAGGCGAGACGACACGCACTATCAATGTCGAAGATATCGACGGCGGTCGCAACATTGGCATCGGGGTTGAGGTCAGTTCTGACTTCGCCCAAGAGGTTACGCTGGAAGTGTTCAGTGTCCGCGGAGAAGATACGAATGGGAATGAGGTGCTCCATCTCGTCACTACGGAGGAATAGTGTCATGGAAAGTCTCCCAAGTGAGGCCGCAGGGTTTGGAAACTGTGTCCAGCAGTACCACCGCTTGCAAGGCGTATTCATCGCTCTTTGTCTTCGCGTTGTCGTTGCGGTCACTAATTACGAACGAGAAGATGAAAACGAGTGTATCGGCGTTCACTTCGAAGTCGTAAGTGAGACCGAACTTGATGCGTTTACACGTTCAAAATGTCTCTCGGAAAACCCATAGACCACCGGGTGATCTATCGCGTCCGAAACGAGCAATCCTACGCTTGTTCTTGCATCTGATTCAGTCACATACTGAAAGAGTAATCGCAGTCATGCTGCTGCATACCTCCTCTACATCGGTCACTCGGCTACCTATCAGCTACCAAATGAGAGGATTCGCCGAGTGATAAATACAAGGTGCGTATTTTCCAGGATGTTTCAGTCATATAAATCTGAGAATATCCATGCAAATTCCACAAATCAGTATATAAGCCTGCTTATTCCCCCGAAGTCACTGGGTTAGACGACGTTTCAAAAGATACCCAAATCCGCCGAGGGCAGCAACCGTACCCCCTACACTGAAGCCCGGGACTTCTGACTCGGAAACTGATTCAGAATGATTCTGACTGCTATCGGTACGATTCCTGCTTGTCGAAGGAGTCTTGTTGTCATCAGAATCGGTCGCTGTTGCAGCCGAATCCGTCTGCCCCGACAGATCGAATGTTGCGACCACCCCTGCATGATCTGAGGGCCAGAGTCGAACCATTTCGCCGTCGGACTGGATCGTGATACGGTCATCGGGACGGTGACCCACGCGACCGATGGCAGTTGGGTGGAGATCGCCACGGTAGAGCGTGCCGTCGATGCGTCGATCCAATTGTGAGTCATCGTTTTGGAGATCGGCAGCCTGACAGCAGGTACTGCCGTTAGCGTCCGGACGGAGGGCAGCGTAGGGATCATTGAGGGTCTCTGTCAGCAACCCATACGTTTCCGTCTCGGCTCTTGGGCCGCTATTAAAATCGCCACACAGGATAACCGGTCGATCCGAGGGGAGTATGGTAAGTAATTCCTCTGCCTGCCGCCGCCGGGGTTCCATGGCAGTCGATTCGAGATGGGTTGTGCTGACAGTAAGATCGACTCCTCCGACGCGGATATTCGCAGTGCAGTATCCTCGATGCAGTGTCACGTCCCCGGAGTTGGTCGGGATTTTGACCGTAATCGTCTCATCAAAGGTATCGGCTACAGTCTCAGTCACCTCTACTCCCTCACGAACCAGCAGGGCGTCTCGATCTGCAAGGTCAAGGGTCACCTCCCCATCGGACAACTCCCCGGAAAGTTCGATGTCGGTCGTGACCGTGTCAGCCGCCACACGATAAGAGAGGTCGCGGTCTTCAAGCGCGGATACGATGCGCGTCAAAAAATTGAATGCTAGTGCCTCGTCGTCAGTTTCCCCCGGCCGTTTTGTACGGAGCTGTCCGGCCTCCTGCAAGCCGACAATATCTGCCTGCTGGGATTCGATTTCTGCAGCGATAGCCTCTGCACGCGCCGCGTAGATAGTGGGATCGAAATCATTCAAAAACCGGCCGATGCGAGCGTAAAATTCCAGGTTTGATCCGGCCTGTAACAGGTTAGAGAGGTCGACACCGAGGTAGGCGTTTCTTGTCATGACTGTCACCGTCGAGGCTGGCGAGGTGGCTGCAGCCCGTGAGATGGCCCCGACCCCAGCGGTCAGCCCAGCAACACTACCAAGAACCGCTCGACGACTCGTCGTCGATTGGGACAACTCCGAGATATCCATACCGACGTGTTTGGAGGGTTTGAATAAAGCTACTTTCCCTGAAATCAATACTATAATTTGATCATGAATCCCAACCGATTAACCGATTCGGAGACGCTCCCCTTTCGTATCGATAGATCACCGGCCGTGAGTGACATTCGGATAGCATTACTTTTCCTGTCGGTGCGTTCCCGAGGTTCTCTGAATCGGCTGTGAACATCATTTACAAAATAGAAACCATATCAGGTGTTGTTTTTCCATAATTAAGCGAAGCAACGGTCATAATAGAATATTGTTATTCATTGATGTATGATATGTGAGCTCTACATTCAGCAGTCATTAATTTGATTCGTCAGCGATATGCTGCCTTTCACTTCGCTGGATTGCCGTTATGACCGTGGATGACAGACGATTATCAGCAGTCGAGCGAATGGGCCCAACAGCATCGGGAATCGTTGACCACGCGACATACCCACGAGGATGTCCTCACAGATCGAGAGTTCGAATTGCTGTTGGAAGCATGCAGTTCACTCCCGGAGCCAAAGGATCCACAAACACGGTTCGTGTGTCTGGCAGCTGGTAGGCTTGGGCTCCGAGCCGGTGAGATCGCTCACTTCCACGCAGAGTGGCTTGACTGGGATCGGATGCTCCTCCGCATTCCGCAACACGAACCCTGTGAGTGTGGCTACTGTCGGCGGCAAGCAACACAAGAGACGACTCATAACGAGGAACTCACACACGAGGAAGCGATGGAAGCGAGGTGGCATCCCAAGACAGTGGCCTCCGCGCGGTCTATCCCAATCGATCTCTCGCTTCGGTTGGAACTGTGTCTGGAACGGTTCACCAACCAGTATGAGGCGTTTCCCCGGTCGCGCAGTGCTGTGAACAGACGAGTGACGGCCGCCGCCGAGGCAGCAGACATTGACGGCCGAGTGTATCCGCACGCTTTGTGAGCGACTGCAGCCAGCTATCACGCATATCAAGGGGTTGCACCGGTTCCGCTCCAAGCACTGATGGGCTGGAACGATTTGGCAACGGCACAGAAGTATATCCGCATTTCAGGTAGAGCGACAGCCGACGCTCTCCGGCAGGTTCACTACCGATAACGCCAGTCACATATCTATCACTTCTCAACGTGACTGCTGAATAAAGGGCGCGTATCTGTACACTGAGTGGTAGCAATAGTAGCAGGCCAGAAATGTTGCAACAGATTAGGTAAGAGTTGAGAATGCTTCTGTGGCCCCTCCTCTGGTACAAATAATGGGTTCTGAAGTCAGAAATTGATAGAATACCCTGTGACGGTATCGCCACCGATCACGAGTTCATCACTTGCAACGGCGATATCTTCACCATCGAGCGGTTGGGTCGACCGATGTACTATTTCTCCTGTCGAACGATCATAACCTGTCAATCCAGTTTCTCTATCACCCACCCAAACGTGGGATGCAGAGGTGTCGATAGCCCTGACTGCGCCAGTGATACTTGTAGTCCATCGTTCCTCGCCGGACTCCCTTTCCAAAGCATATATATCGCCTTCATCTGCCGCGGCTACAACGAGAGAGTTATCCACGGCAAGGGGGGCATCGGGCCACCCTGTGTCTGAGTATGACCACTCGAGACCGTTTGTACCAATCGGATATGCGTGAACACCCTGTGGTGCACAAGCAAAGAGAGTTTCACCGTGAACATGACCCGTTGACCCGCCCCAAGCAGCATAGGTAATTGACCAGGAATCTTTCGAGTCGATCACTGTCCCGTCCGTTTTATTGAGGACCTTCGTCCCGCCTCCCCAGCCAAGGTAGATATCTCCATCGTGGCTCCCGACATAACCGAGCTTCAACATTTCATGTTCATCACGACTTTTTGCCCATAGTTCTTCTCCGGTGTCGACATCAATACCCCAAACAAGTGGGTCTTGCTCACCATCCAGCTGGCCGCCTTTTTGCCTCGCCCCCACCACTGCGATGTCTCCTGAGATCGTCGCATCAATCGGAAAATTGTGTTTACCGTCAGAGGGGGCTTCAGAGACCCATAATTCTTCACCAGCCCTATTATATGCGTGGAAATGGCCCCCCTGTTCGGGGTTCTCTGGACTAAACCCGAAAAGTATGTATTGACCCTGTTTTGCAAATGCTGGTTCAGGGCCGGTGGACTGAATGTTCGGATGAGTGACTTCACGAGACCACTCAAGGCCTACATCGCCGAGTGCGTGACCAACTGCCCCCCAATCGTTCCAATAGAATTTGCCTTGATCCACATAAATGTGTGACGCTCCAATCGGATCACTCCATGATTCCGTGAGTGAAACATCACTTCCCCCAGTTGAGCCTGTTTGGGTTTCCTCATTTGGATCAGTAGCCTCCTGAAGCCGGAGACAGCCAGAGATGCCAGATGTAATTAGTCCCCCCAGTATCAACATCTGTCGTCTACCGAAGCCCCTTTCGTGAGTCACACTCCGGTATGAAAATTCTTGCAATAAATCACTACTGCACCCAGCGAAAGCGATAGATTCCACCCAGCAATACCTACGAGTGACTGTTTTCTATTTACAATTCAATATTTGAGTACTGTATTAACCCTCTATATCTTGCACAGCTTGATCTCTCAATTTAGGGACAGATACCGCTATTCGACTGTGCCCAGTAGAGTGGTAACTGAAGCGCGCGCTATTTCCCGGCAGCATTCTCCGTATTTTGTAAAAGTTTCTTGAAGAAGGTGAGTGTGTGAAAATAGGGCGGTTTGCCCGTAAATCTCATGCTCGGTATGGGATTTGAACCCATGTCCTCGGCTCGAAAGGCCAAGATGATTGGCCGGACTACACCAACCGAGCGCGGCATATCGAGTCACGCCGCGGCCATACATAAACCTCATCAATCACGGCCGGGGTGTGTATCTATTGCACACCCACAGTCGGTGTCACCGCCCGGGTGACTGGCCGGCGATCAGTCGACGCGCTCGGCGAACGCAAAGCTTGGTTTCACGTCCGTAATCTCCACTTCGACGGTGTCGCCGGTCGTTGTGTCGGGGACGAAGACGGTAAATCCGTCAATGTGTGCGACGCCGTCGCCCTCTTCGCCGACATCGATGATCTCGACGTCGCGGGTCTCGCCGACGCTGATCGGTGCGGTCAGGCGGTGTTTCCCGACGAGGTAGACCTCCGAGGATCTATCCCGGGAGGCTTCGGGGTTCATCGTCCGGACGTACTGGAAGGCGTCCTCAATCTCCTCGCGGAGCGCGTCGAGATCCTGTCCCTGGAACACCTTTGCCACGAAATCGCCGTCGGTCGCCAGCACGTCCTCGGCGACCCCGAAGGCTTGCCGGGCGAGATGGACTGAGCGGGCGTGATCGAGATCGTACTCGCCGGTCATATTCGGTGCCATATCCGAGATGACGAGATCCGCGCCGCCCTCGCCGATCGTTTTGCTGAGCCGATCTTTCGTTCGTTCCTCGGTCATATCGCCCTTGATCGTCTCGATGTTTGCGTGCTCCAACTCCCGGATGCGCTGGAAGTCGACGCCGACGACGGTACCGGTTTCGTCGACCTCTTCGGCGGCGACCTGGAGCCAGCCGCCCGGGGCGGCCCCAAGGTCGACGACGGTGTCGCCGTGGCTCAGGAGGTCGGCCTCCCGATCGAGTTGTTTGAGCTTGTAGGCCGCTCGCGTGCGGTAGCCCTCCTGTTTGGCGCGGTTGTAGTATTCGTCTTTGCGGGTCACAGGTTCCACCTCGGGGTCGGCCGCTCACGGGTGTTCGTGCTCGAATCGGCGAGTGTGTCCATATCCGAGCCACGACACGCAGACGCAAAGACGTGCCGCACTCCGCCCGTGGGGATACTTTATGCCCGTGACACCCATCTACGTAGTCGACGGATGGACACCACACATCGGGTCGTCATCGACGACGCCCGCGGCCTTGCGGGCCTTGCGGCTGACAGTGTCGAACTCGTTGTCACCTCCCCGCCGTACCCGATGATCGAGATGTGGGACGAGCTTTTTACCGACCTTGATCCGGCCATCGGCGACCACCTTGCTGCCGGTGATGGTGAGGCCGCCTTTGAGGCGATGCATGCGATCCTCGATTCTGTCTGGGACGGCCTCGATCGGGTTCTCGTCGACGGCGGCATCGCCTGTATCAACATCGGGGATGCGACCCGAACGCTGGATGGTGGCTTTCGGGTGTATCAGAACCACGCCCGGATCATCGACGCCCTCACTACCCGTGGCTTCGAGCCACTTCCCGAGATCGTCTGGCGGAAGCCGGCCAACTCAGCGGCGAAGTTCATGGGCAGCGGGATGGTACCCCCCAACGCCTACGTCACGTTAGAACACGAGTACGTGTTGCCGTTCCGTAACGGCGGCGACCGCCGATCGTTCGAGCCCAACGCGGAGTCCCGGTACAACGCCGCGTACTTCTGGGAGGAGCGCAATCGCTGGTTTTCGGATCTGTGGACTGATCTCCGCGGGGTAGAGCAATCGCTCGCCGACGATGCGCTTCGGGATCGCTCCGCGGCCTTCCCGTTCGGGCTCCCTTACCGCCTGATCAACATGTACAGCGTCTACGGCGACACGGTCTGTGATCCGTTTTTCGGTACCGGCACAACCGGACTGGCGGCGGCCGTCGCCGGGCGCAACTCCGTCGGCTACGAACTCGATCCGGCGTTCGGGTCGGTCTTCGAAGCCAGGATCGACGACGTACCCGCCCTCTCCCGGCAGGTCATCGGTGACCGACTCGCCGCCCACCGGGAGTTCGTCGCCGCCGAACGCGACGCCGGCGAGACGTTCAGTTACGACGCAACCCACTACGACGTGCCTGTTCGCACCAACCAAGAGCAATCAATCCGGTTTTACGCGGCTGAATCGGTGGACTCGACCGATGCAGGCTATCGGGTGACACATACCCCATTCGATGGCGACGACGCGGGTGTGGACTCTCCTTACTGAGGTGCTTCGCTTGCCGCCGTCTCCGGCCAACGAACCCCCCAGTACCGATCGTTGTGAGGGTCGATCTCGAAGCCACAGGCGTCGTAGAATGGCCGAACACCCTCGTCGAACCCGGCGGTCAGCGGCCGCGGTGCAACGCGTTCGGCAGCCGCCACGATGAGCGCACGGCCGATCCCCCGGTCGCGTCGTCGCCGCCGGACGGCGATCGCTGTGATCCGCACCGGATCCGTGTCGCTGTCGACCCGCGTGCCGTCGACAGTGACTCGCTTCTCCTCGCTCGCTGGCGAGGCATCGAGGGCGATCGCTCCGACCGGTGTCTCCTCGCGGGTGGCGATGAGAACCAGCCCGTCTGTTGCGCTGAGTTGTCGACTGAGGCGGTCGGCAGCAGTATCGAGCATCGCGGCGTCGAACAGTCGGACAACGGCGAGTCGGTCTGTGGGATCGCCACGCCGGATCGACACCTGGTCGCTCATCTACTGATTTCGTTCAAGCTCTAAGAGGAGGCTGTCGACTGTCGGGCGATCCCCGGGTGCGTCGCCGACATAGGAGTACACCAGCCGTGGCTCCTCGCCGCGGCGGTCGATGATCACCACCAGCGGCATCCGGCCGATCAGATCGTGGAGCCTGCCGAGGACGCCGAAGCGGACGGGCTGGCCGAACCGGTCGGCGGTTGTGCTGTCGGGGTCGGCCACGACCGGAAACGGGAGGTCGTAGCTGTCGGCCCACTCGGCGGCCCGTTCTTTCGACTCCGGCAGGATCGAGACAACGACCGCGTTATGCTGGCGAAACTCATCGTAGCGGGTGGCGATCTCGCTGGCCTGTGTTTGGCAGTTGCTACAGTGAAAATCGCGGTGAAACAGGAGGACGACAAAGTCGGCATCGACCTGATCGACGCGGAGCGGATCGGGCCCCGGCCCCCCGTTCGGGAGTTCGATCGAGAGGTCGGTCGGCGTCGAGTACATACCGGCCGTAGCGAACGCCGGAGTAAAAATACTCCCGTCCCGGCGCGTCAGCCGGGCTGGTTGGCCTGTTATCCGCCTTTGATCAGCCGGACGACCTGCACGGTGTCAGCCGCAACGGGCTGATCTTCCGGCACTGGGCTGCCGTCGACAAGCACCGACACCTCCTGTGGGCTGTAGTCGATCGCCGACAGCAGGTCGGCGTAGGTTGCGCCGTCGTCAATGCTCACCTCGTGGGTGGTCTCGCTGACGACATCGACGGTCACGTCCATAGCAGGGCTATAGCCGGCGACTCATAAAGCGTGTCGGCTCCACGATTGAACTGTTGGTGTCGACACCGATTGATACTGCTCTCTCACCGCAACATCCCACCGCTATTGATGGTCTAAACTGTCAATAGATTCGCATACGCCGCACCGATACTGCCGTTGTGGCCGAAGCTATATCATTATCGACTGTGTAGTAGTGGTACAATGCTTTTTGATCTGCTGGCTGGCATCCACGCTCGGTTCCGACGTGGCGACACCGAGCATCACGCCCCGCGTACTGATGGGGGACAGGTTACCGGGGCAGCGACAGCCGACGAGGGCACCGACGACGTCACGGTCGAACCGGTGATCGAAACCGATGAGCAGCCCGATGACGCGGCCGACCACGACTTCGATATATCGGGGCAGGTGTTGCTGAGTGGGATTCCGCAGGCCGCCTTTGTGATCGATCCCACCGGGACGATCCAGGCGTGGAATCACGATATGATGGAGCTCACCGGCATCACCGCTGATGAGGCACGCGGGCGCGATGACATCGGAATGCTACTGTATGATTCGACCGACGACACGATGATCGAGAAGGTGCTTGCCGAACCGACGACCGCCGACGAGGTCTACGGGCTGACCGTCGAAGACGAGTCCCGCCATCTCTACGTCAAGGAAGACCGGATCGCAGACCACAGCGGCAACGTCGAACGGTACGCCAAGGTGACGGTGATGCCGGTGTACGACGACGGCGAGTTGGTTGGTGCCGTCGAGATGGTACAGGATCTCACCGAGGAGCGTCGCCGCCAGGAGGCGACCGAGGCCTTGGTCGCTGAGGTGTCCGGCACGCTGCAGGCGTTGACCGCCGGACAGCTGGATGCCCGTGCCGCCTTCGATGACACCGAGTTCGTCGACGATCAGCTGCTCGGCGTCGTCGCAGAGGTCAACGGGATGGCCGACAACCTCCAAGAGGTCGTCACCCAGGTCGACCAGCAGGCAGCCCGCCTTGCGGACTCCGTCGAGCAAGCGGTCAGTGCGGCCGACGGGATCGCCACCAATGTCGATAACCAAAACGAACTGCTTGCGGAAAGTGTCGATGAGATGCAGACCTTCTCGGCAAGCATGGAGGAGGTCGCCGCCACCGCCGAACAGGTCGACTCGGCGGCCGAAACGGCGCGTGAGGCCTCCAACGATGGGCTTGCTGCCTCCGAAGACGCGCATGCTGCTGCCACCGACGTTACCGAGCTCGGCGAGGAACTTGTCGAGTCGGTCACCGATCTCGGCGAGCGGATGGACGACATCGAAAACGTCGTCGAGGTCATCTCCGATGTGGCCGAACAAACCAACCTGCTGGCGTTGAACGCCAACATCGAGGCCGCCCGCGCCGGCGAGGACGGGGATGGCTTCGCGGTCGTCGCCGACGAGGTGAAAAACCTCGCCGACGAGACGCGCCAACACACCGAGGAGATCACCGAAAGCATCAACGACCTCCAGTCGCAGGCCGACTCAACGATCACTGCAGCCGAAGAGAGCCACCAGCAGATCGAAACGGCCGGCGACCAGATCGACGACGTGTTGACCGCCTTCGAGGATATCGCGGCCGCCGTCGATCAGGCCGCCGACGGGATCGCCGAGGTCTCCCGGGCAACTGACGACCAGGCGGCGACCGTCGAAGAGTTGACATCGACGCTTGAGGAGGCCCGCGATCACGCTTCCGAGACGGACGCTGCCGCCGAGAACATCGTCGCCGCAACCGACGAACAGACCGAGGCGATCGACGAACTGGAAGATCGCGTCGATCAACTTCGCAGCAGCTAGGTTCTTTGAACGCTGCCGCGTCTCTCTCCGGCGACCACGTCTCGGGGCGTTTATCAGCCTCCCGGCCGCCACCACAGGTATGAGCGACGCCGACGCCGCGGGGGCCACCGGTCGGGAGATCTGGATCGAAAAATATCGGCCACAGACCCTCGACGACATCAAGGGCCAAGCCGACATTGTCGAACGCCTCCAGAGCTACATTGATCAACACGACCTCCCGCATCTCCTGTTTTCGGGTGGGGCGGGCATCGGCAAAACGACCGCCGCGACCGCCATCGCCCGGCAGGTATACGGCGACGACTGGCAGGGGAACTTCCTCGAACTCAACGCCTCCGATCAGCGCGGGATCGACGTGGTGCGCGACCGGATCAAAAACTTCGCCCGCGCCTCCTTCGGCGGCTACGACTACCGGATTATTTTCCTTGATGAGGCCGACTCGCTGTGTGTGCCGCCGGGCACGGAAGTCGTGACGGGATATCCGTCGAAACCGGAGGTCAAACCGATAGAGGAGGTCGCCGAAGACGGTGAACCGATGCCGTCGGTTGACTTCGAGACAAACGAGATTCAGTCGGATAATGGAACCCTCGTTGACTCCGGCGTTGCGGACTTCTTCGAAGTCGAACTGGATGACGGACGGACGATCCATGCGAGCCCAACCCATCCGTTCTTCGTGGTTGGAGCGGATGGCAAACTGATCGAAAAAGAGCTTCGAGAGCTGTCTTCTGGCGATGAGATCGCGGATTTTAAAGACGACATCGGTGTCTCTCGGTGTGAAATCTGCGGCGACTGGACAGCAGGACGGTTCTGCTCCATCGACTGTAAGGACGAAGGCCACAGCCGCAGTATGAGCGGCGACGGCAACCCGATGTACGGCACGGAGTGGTCAGACGAGCGACGGGAGAAAATCGTCGAGAAACTCGCAGATGGGCGGTTCGCTGGCGAGAACAACCCGAACTACGGCGGTGCGTTCCACGGTGTCCACGTCTGGAAAATGGATGAAGAGACAGTCGAACGCGTCCGCGAATCGCTCAGTGAGATGCGAGCCGGAACTCCGTGGGAAAAGTGGGTCGTTGACGCTGATGCGGAATCCGTGAAAGAACAGATCGGCGAAACGATGTCGGAGTGGTGGACCGACTTGGACGAGGACGAACGCGAGCGACTGATCGAAAAAAGTACCGAGAACTGCGATTACCCGGTCTGCGACATCAGTGGCGATAACAACCCGATGCGCGATCCCGAAGTCGCTCAAAAGGTTTCCGAAGCACTTCAGGGACACGAACCGACGGGTGGAAATATCAGACACAGCGAGGAACTCGGCCATCTCGTCCGTTCGGACTGGGAGTACGAGGTCGCCAAGGCACTCCAAGAGGCCAACATCGAGTACGAGTACGAACCGGAGTTCGAACTGTCGGATTCGGTGTACCATCCCGACTTCCTGCTTGATGATACTGTGATCGAAGTCAAAGGTGTCGCCGAACTGTGGGGTCAACCCGAGAAGGTTAGAGAGTTTCTGGATACCTACGGTGACGAATACACGTTCGTTGTCGTCGGAGATGGCGACCTCCCCCACCACGAGCATTACGAACGCGAGGAGTTCGAACCCGGACTCGTCGCTGACGGGGGCCGAGGTGACGTTCAAACTGCGACGATTTCCCGCATCGAGTACAGCCACCGCGGGAAAGCCTACAACATCAGCATGGACGACACGCCGAACTTCATGCTCGCTAACGGGATTCTCACGCACAATACTGACGACGCCCAGTCAGCACTCCGCCGGACGATGGAACAGTTTTCCGACAACACCCGCTTCATTCTCTCCTGTAACTACTCTTCGAAGATCATCGATCCGATCCAGTCGCGATGTGCCGTCTTCCGATTCTCGCCGCTGTCGGACGAGGCGATCGCCGCCCAGATCGACGAGATCGCTGCCGCTGAGGACATCGAAATCACCGACGACGGCCGGGAGGCCTTGGTCTACGCAGCGGGCGGCGACATGCGCCGGGCGATCAACAGTCTCCAGGCTGCGGCAACAACAGGCGAAGTCGTCGACGAGGAAGCGGTCTATCTGATCACGTCGACGGCTCGTCCCGAGGAGATCGAGGCGATGGTCACCGACGCGATCAACGGTGATTTCGCTAAATCGCGGGCGACACTCGATACCCTGCTGACCGATACCGGCATGGCCGGTGGCGACATCATCGACCAACTGCACCGGTCGGTGTGGGATCTCGGGATCGACGAACGGGCGGCCGTCCGGCTGATGGAGCGGATCGGCGAGGCCGACTACCGGATTACGGAAGGCGCGAACGAACAGGTGCAACTTGAGGCACTGCTGGCGTCGCTGGCGTTAGACGAGAACTGATTCTCCAACTGATACCGTGCGTACTGCGATGGGTACGGTTATTCTTCGGTGACCGGAATTGAGACGCCGTCCGTTCCACTGTCGCCGGCATTGTGCTCAGCGACCGGCTGACCGCCATCGGGAAGGAGCTTCTTTTTCCCGCCACAGCAGCCGCAGCTGGGGACGAGCGCGCCGGCGATGTATCCGGTTGCCCCGCCGAGACCGCCGCCGATCCCGGCCCCGAACGGGCCGGCTTTCCCACCGAGTGACGCACCGATTGAGGCTCCGACTGACGCCGCTGTTGTTGCTTTTTTGTCTGATGATCGCATGCACCTTCGATAGGAGCGTGTCGATAATGAATATTGTGACCGAATGGCACGCGGCGACAGCCGAGGCGCAACCGTCTTTTCCGTGTCGCACGTTACTGTCGGTGGCCGATGACGATAGCACCGCTCCGAGGCGGGGTGGCTCCTGCCGGTGACGAGCCCTATGAGTGCCGAGGCCGACTTTGAACGACGGACGCGGATTTATGACCGATGCCGAACAACCACACAGCATGGCCGCTGAAATCTCCGACCGGGTTCGAGCAATTGCGGAAGCCCGCGGGCTTCCCGAGTCCGAAGTTTTCGAGCGCGCGCTCGAACGCGGGCTTGAAGACCTGTGGGACGATCTGGTGCTCGCCCAATACCTCGACGGCGACCTCGACCGCGAGGACGCCATCGACCGCGTCGGCCGGACGAAGGTTGAGCGTGCTGAACGGGAGCGAGAGATCGTTGAAGAGGATGTCGACTGGGGTCTCAACGCGTGACACTTGCGGCTGTCTCGGATGCTGGGCCGCTTATCCATCTTGCCGAAATCGATGCCCTCGAACTACTGGCAGCGTTCGATACCCTCCTGATACCGGAGACGGTCTATGCGGAAGTCGAGACGGGTGGTATTCCCGACGGATTATCCGACCGCTCGTATGAACTCGTTGACGCGGCAGCGAGGCCCGTTCCATCCACGGAGCTGGATGCAGGCGAACGCGCCGCGTTGGCAGTCGCAACCGACTACGACGTAACGTTTCTGACGGATGATCTCGCTGCTCGGGAGGCCGCTTCCGAGGCTGGTGTTGATGTCCACGGCTCCATCGGCATCATCGCCCTCGGATACCACCGTGGAATGCTACACAGAGAGCAAGCCGCATCGCTCATGCACGCACTCCAGCAGGAGACGAGTCTTTTCGTGACCCGAGCCATTGTAGAACGCGGTATCCGGCAACTGGACGAGTCCCACCGAACAGATGACTAGCTTTTGCTTCGTGAGTGTTGAGGCCAGTTTATATCGATACCCGGTCTCGTTGCACAGCAGTGACACAATGCTTTAGATACACGTACGTGTGCCTATCGCGTCGACGAATATCACGGTCACCGAGTCCACATACGAGCAGTTGCGGGCCCTGAAACGCGACGACGAGAGTTTCAGCGAGGTCGTCGAACACGGCGGCCAGCTGGTGACACGAGACCGCGATTTCAACGCTGAGCGGTCGAGGCGGCGACCGTCACCGGTCAGGGCACATACCAGATCCCGCGCTCGCGATCCCACAGTGAGCCGACGACGACATGGGGTAGCGCGATGATGCTGATGAAGATGCTCCAGAATGCCACCGCGCCGGCCAGCAGCGTGCTGTTCGCAAACGGATTCGGCACAGCCCAGTAGACGACCGCCAACACAGCGACCGTTGCCATCGCACCCGCGACGAGCAGCCCCCACGCTCGGAGTGCGGTCGTCGTCGGGTCGTCACCGCCAAGCAGATCCCACTGATCGTCGCCGACCGGTGGCTCTCGCACCGTCTGTGCGCGGGCGACCTGCCGGGTGGAGTACCACAGCGGGAAGTACAGCCCGACGGCGACGACAACTGGCACGACCGCGAAATACGCCGCCAACAGCAGCGTTTCTCCAGCATCGACGAGCCACGAGCGACCGCCACCTCGCACGTAGCCCAACCCGATGTGGGCGACCAGTGCCAGCCCGTACCCGGCGGCGATCACCGGCCGCGTCACATCGAAGTACGCCGCATACGGCGCGAGTCCGCCCGGCTCAACTAGACCGACCATGAGCGCGCTGAAGGCATGGAACGTCTCGGGCCAGAAGACGATGGGTACAAGCATCACGCTCCCGCCCCGGACGCCGGCCGCCAGCAGCCGTTGGGCCCGCGTCTGTAGGTGGTCGGTGCCGCTGGTCGCATCGAGTACCTTCACCCCGCCGAGGCCGCCTTTCGCCATGGCGACAGTGACCGCCAGCGCCAAGCCCGCAACCGGCGCAACCAACAGCAGTCCGAGGAAGCCACCAACAGCCGCCAGATATACTGCGACGTACCGCCACCGAAAGTCCGGGCGTCGCCGCCGGAGGTTGGCGACGTGCTCGTAGCCGCCGTGGGGGAGGTTGAGCGCGATCATCCCCACGAGATAGATGACCATCTGGGCCTCCATCGGCACCGACACCCCGGCTGCGGCCAGCGCCGCGAACGTCACGGCGACTACCAGCAACGCGACCCGTGAGAGCAGCAGCGACGGGTGATTGTCCGTCCGGTGAGACAGTCGGCTGATTGCCCGCGCACTGAGCGCGCTCATACGACGATTGTGGGGGTTGTTCACATATAAATGGGGCCGCGCAGTCCTACGATCTGGGAACGCCCGGCGAGCCGATACGGGGGCCGCCCCATGATCCGATATGGGCAGCAGTCAGCCACAGCAGGCGACCGTCGTCGGTGGCGGGTTCGGCGGACTCGCGGCGGCAGCCTTCCTCGCCGACGCCGGGATTGACGTCCAACTCTACGAGCAACACGATCACCTCGGCGGCCACGCGGGCGTGCTCGAACGCGACGGGTTCCGGTTCGACATGGGGCCGTCGTGGTATCTCATGCCCGACGTTTTCGAGCGATTCTTCGGGCAGTTCGACCGACAGCCGAGCGACTACTACGGGCTCGAACGCCTCGATCCACAGTATCGCGTCCACTGGAAGGACGGCGACAGCGTCGACATCGCGCCGAATCGCGCGAATATCCACGACATCTTCGACTCCTATGAGGACGGCGCGGGGGCGGCCCTGGATCGGTATCTCGACATCGCCGCCACAAACTATGAGTTGGCGATGGAGCGGGTGCTGTACGCCGGCCGCGAGCGACTCCGGGACTATCTGGATCCGGCGTTGATCCCGATGCTTCCTCGGCTTCGGCTGTTCGGCACGATGGACGACTACGTCGCCCGGTACTTCGACCATCCAAAGCTCCAGCAGCTCTTAGAGTACACGCTTGTCTTCCTCGGTGGTGCGCCACACAACACGCCCGCGCTCTACAGCATCATGGCGCATGTCGATTTCAACCTCAACGTGTTCTATCCCGAGGGTGGGATAGCCGGCGTCGTCGACGCGCTGGCGACGCTTGCCCGCGAGCAGGGGGTCGACATCGAAACCGGGGTGACCGTCGAACAGATCACCCCAACCAGTGATGGTCTCAGCGTCGCGACCGACCGCGGCACCGACCACAGCGAGGTCGTCGTCAGCAACGCCAATCCGGCCTACACTGAACGCGAGTTGCTCCCGCCGGCCGCTCGCGACCACAACCCCGAGTACTGGGAGGAGCGAACCTACGGCCCATCGGCGTTTATGCTGTATCTCGGCGTTGAGGGCGACATCGAGCCGCTGGCCCACCATACACTCGTGTTGCCGACCGACTGGGACGCCCACTTCGAGCACATCTTCGACGATCCGGGGTGGCCCGACGAGCCAGCGTACTACCTCTCGGTGCCCTCGGTGACCGACGACACGGTCGCCCCCGATGGTCACCACGCGGTCGTCGTCTTGGTGCCGCTGGCACCCGGATTAGATGACACGCCCAAGCGACGGGCTCAGTTCCGCGAGCAGATCCTCGCCGACCTGGCTGCCAACACCGGCGTCGACCTCCGCGACCGCATCGTCGTCGAGGAAACCGCTTGCGTCAACGACTACGTCGACCGGTTTGGCGACCCGCAGGGAACCGCCCTCGGCTTAGCCCACACGCTATGGCAGACCGGGCCGTTCCGGCCGGGACACCGAACCGGCGTCGACGGGCTATACTACACCGGTGGGTTCACCGCACCCGGGATCGGGATGCCGATGTGTCTGCTCAGCGGCGAACATGCTGCCACCGCAGTTCTGGAGGATCATCCGACGCTCACAACTGACGCGGCGGCGGCCGACTGATCTCACGCTGGCGGACGCGGCGGCGAACGCAACCGCTTGACTGTCGATGCAGAATTCGTCATTTGTCGAAACATCGGCGACAAAAAATATGAGTTATCAGTGCGGAGCACGACAGTCGACGTAGCGGCGGTAGATCCACCCATGTCTGGCAAATACGACCTCGTGATCGTTGGCGGCGGCATCAGCGGCGCGTCGCTGCTGTACACGACCGCGAAGTTCACCGACATCGACTCGATTGCACTGATCGAAAAGGAGCCCGAACTCGGCGCGATCAACTCCCATCACACCAACAACTCCCAGACCCTCCATTTCGGCGACATCGAGACCAACTACACGCTCGAAAAAGCCGAGGAGGTCAAGGAGGGCGCGGAGCTACTCGCGGGCTACCTCGAAAACCACGACCCTGACCGCGAGATGCACTCGAAACGCAGCAAGATGGTGCTGGCGGTCGGCGACGAGGAAGTCCCCAAACTTGAATCGCGCTACCACGAGGAGGGCTTCGGCGAACTCTTCCCGAAACTCCGGCCCATCGAGCGCGACGAGATCGCCGACATCGAGCCGAAGGTCGTTGAGGGCCGCGATCCCGACACAGACCTGCTCGCCCTCCAGACCCCTGACGGCTACGTCGTCGACTACGGCGAGACGACGAAATCCTTCGCCGAGCAGGCCCGCGAGGAGGCCAATGTCGACATCTACACCGACACGAAAGTTACCGACATCACGCCGACGCTCGACGGTCATACCATCGCCACCGATTCGGGCCGTTTCGACGCGGATGCGACCGTCGTCGCCGCCGGCTCTCACAGCCTTCAGATCGCCAAGGAACTCGACTACGGTGAGGATATGTCGCTGCTCCCGGTCGCAGGGAGCTTCTTCATCGCCGACGACCAGCTGTTGAACGGCAAGGTCTACACCCTGCAGATGAAGAAACTCCCCTTCGCCGCCGTCCACGGTGACGCGGAGGTACACGACGACTCCATCACACGGTTCGGGCCAACGGCGAAGGTTGTCCCCGGGCTCGAACGCGGTCGGCTCTCGTCGGTGCCGGACTTCTTCGATGTCTTCGGCTTTACGCCAGCGGCGTTCCTCAGCTACGCCAACATCATGGCCGATCGGATTCTGCTCCCGTTCGTTCTCGAAAACCTCCTCTATGATCTTCCCGTCATCGGCCGCAAACGATTCCTCCCGGATGTCCAGAAGGTCGTCCCGACCGTCGAGTTGGAGGACATCGAGCGCGCCAAAGGCTACGGCGGCATCCGGCCACAGATTGTCGACACCGCCAACAAATCGCTGGATATGGGCGAAGCGAAGATCGTCGGTGACGACATCATCTTCAACATCACGCCTTCGCCCGGCGCGTCGACCTGTCTGAAAAACGCGATGCGGGACACCCACACCCTGCTGGACTCCCTGGAGGGTGACTACGAGTTCGACGAGGAGGCCTTCCGCGAGGCGACTATCGGCCACTTCCCGCGAGCCGATGCCGATGATGATACCATCGAGGTCGACGCCGTCGATTCAGCTGCGGCCGACGACTAATCGACACGACCGCGTTTTCAGAACCCACGACCGCGTTTTGCAGAACCAGCGACGTTAGTCGTCGCTATCGTCGAGATTGGCCTCGACCTTGCTGGCGTATTTTTCGAGATCAGCGGCGATGGTTCGCGCCTGCTCCGGCGTCAGCCGCACCCGGTCAGCGTGGGCTGGTAGGTGCTCAAGTTCGGCGTTATCGAGTTCCATCTCCAGTTTGACGTGGTCAGGGTTCTTTCGCGGCGCGGTGGCGTTGACGACGGCGTAGGCTGATTCGGTGAACTCGTGGGCCTCGGCTTCCCCGTCGAGCAGGTCGAGTGTCGTGTAGGCGTTGACCGAGAGGAGTCGATCTGACATGGCCGCCGATAGGCGGGGCTGGTTCTTGAGGCTTTGTTTCGAATCAGTTTCAATCGAGTAAAACAGCGTGATGAGCGATAGTGTAGGCGGCTTAGTCGTCAGCCGGCGCGATGGAGTTGCCCTCGCCGTCGGTCGGCGCGGGGGAGGCATCCATGTCGTCGTCCTCGGCGTAGGGGTACCACGTCATCTTCGTGTTGTGCATGTAGGGATCCTCGTAGCTCGTCTCCTTGGGCTCGATGAACTCCTCCAGTTCCGCCTCGTCGTGGCGGGCGATGAACTCACGGAACGTCTCACCGCCCTCACGGTTGGCCTCGAAGGTTGCCAGCAGATTTTCGATCGCACCGGGTACTTCGTCGGCTGGGACGCGCTGGCCGACCCACTGGGCGAACTGTGGGTTTTCGCCGAGGCCGCCGCCGAGACCGATATCGAGGGCCTCAACCGGTTCGCCGTCCTTTCGCGTCTTCATCCCGCGCAGCGAGATGTCGGCGATCTGCGGCTGGGCACAGGAGGCCGTACAGCCCGACAGATGGATGTGGAAGTCCTCGACGCCGTCGGGCAGCTCGACGTTCTCCTTGAGCCAGCGGGCATAGCGCACTTGGCGGTTTTTGGTCTCGACAATTGAGAGCGAACAGAATTCGGTGCCGGTACAGGCGACCGACCCACGCATGAACGGATGGGGATCCGGCGAGTAGTCCTCAAGCAGTGGCTCGTCGAGGAGGTCGTCGAGATCGTCTTCCGGAACGTCGGTGATCATCACGTTCTGGCGTTGGCTGATGCGAACCTCGCCGGAGCCATACTCTTCGGCGAGGTCGGCGAGTTCGAGCGTGTCGTCGGCACCCATCCGGCCGACGAGGACGTTGAGGCCGACGTAGTAGTTGCCGTCGCGCTGCTCGTGAACGCCGATCAGGTCGCCGTGTTCCTCGCCGCCGGCGTTGTAGGTGTACTGCTCGCGGATGTCCTCGCCGGCGGTTTCGAGTTCGAAGTCGACGAACTCCTCCTGGAGGACGCGGCGCATCTTCTCGGTGCCCCACTCGTCGACGAGGAACTTGATCCGGGCGTTGTACCGATCCTCGCGGTCGCCGTGTTCGCGGAACAGCGCGGACATGCCGCCGGCCACCTCAGCCGCGTTCTCGGGGCGGACGAAGACATCGATATCACGGGCCAAGCGCGGTTCGTTCCGCGAGAGGCCACCGCCGACACGGACGTTGAAGCCGCGGATTTCCTCGCCGTCGATCTCTTTGGAGGCTGGCTCAAGTGCGAGGTCGTTGATGTCGCCTTGGCCGGAGCCGTCCGGCGAGCCGGTGACCGACACCTTCCATTTGCGGGGCAGATTCGAGTGGTCGTCGTTGCCTTTGAACGTCTCGTTGAGCTCCTTGATGACGGGCCATGCGTCGACAAATTCGGGGGCCTTGCCGGCCATCGGGTTGCCGACGATGTTCCGCCAGGAGTCACCACAGGCCTGCTGGGTTGAGAGGCCGTTGGCCTCGAGCTTTTCGAAGATCTCCGGGATATCCTCCAGTTTGATCCAGTGCAGTTGGATCGATTGCCGTGTCGTCCAGTCGACGTAGCCATCGCCGAACTCAGGGTTCGTTTCGGGACCGCGGGCGTACTCGTCGGCGATCTCGGCGACGACCTCGGTTTGCCCCGGCTTGAGCACGCCGTTTGGCGTCCCGATCCGCATCATGAAGTAGCTCTCTTGGCCGTTGCGCTGGTGGTACAACCCCCACCATTTGAACCGCTCGAACCAGGCGTCGTGTTCGTCTTCTGGGATCGACTCCCAGCCTTGCTCGGCGAACTCCATGAGATGCTCTCGGATCTCATTGCCGTAGACCTCCGATTTCCATCGCTCAACGTCAGTTGGCATATGCCCACCCAATAGCTCTACCTGTAAACAGTCCGCCCCCGCGTCAACCATCCCCGGTGGTTCACTAAACCGGATACTATTGCTGGTTTCTGTCCGACCGGTTCGTAATCGGTTCCATTATCACGTGTTCGCGGTCGTAGTTGCGGTATTCCCCTTCGTGAATGTAGCCAACCGGGAGTTTCCCGGGGACGCCGCTTTCCCCACACTCGATACACTGGCCGTAGGTCGTCACCGCCACATCGCGGCCGTCGGCGGAGACCTCGGTGAACCCCTCGGCGATGAAGTCGACAAGCTCACAGGAACAAAACTCGGGGGCATGGAGCCGCCAAAGTTCGCTGACGCTGACGCGTCGCTGGTCGTTCACCGAGAGCCACGCGCCGTCATCGAGGATACGTAGGGCAACGCTCACACAGTCTGTTGGGTCGCCGGCTACCTGTAGGAGTCGCCCGCTGCAATCGCTGACCGCACCGGTGACACCGTTTCGATACCACAATCCACCGTCGTCGTGTGGTTTTGGAATGAAGTCGGCGTCCGGTATAGCTGCAACACGATCCGGTATCACCGAGCGCGGGCCAGTGTTACGGGTTCGATGTTGGTTAAGACGGATGGACTACTATGGAAGTATGATGACCGAAACGACGCACATCACCACTGTTGCAGCGATCTCTACTCGGCGACGTGTCGGGGCCACGGAGGGTAGCGATGCAAACTGAGGAAGCCGACCATCTCGCGGAGCTTTCCGACGGAGCCGGCTGTACCGAGATCTGGGAACACCTCTCCGAGCGGCGCGAGGCCGATGAGGCGGCCGCCGAGGACGCTGTCGACGAGGCCGCACCCGAGTCACGCGACGCCACCGCTCACCAGGACTGACACCGTGCGGATGGAGCCCCGCTTTTGCCTGCGGTTTGCCGCGACGGCTACCACCGTGCGCGGCACTTTTGTCCCGGGCAGTTCTTTGTTGGGTAAATGACCACGGAGTACGGCTCAGACCGCGATACACCGGTTGGCACCCCCGTCGTCCGCGCCGATCCGGAGATCACCGGCGAGCGCGCCGCCGACGCGGTCGACTTTGATCCCGACGACCCCGACAGCGTCGCGGAGGCCGCCGAGGTCGTCCACGATTTTGCGACCGGCGCGGTCGGTGGCAACGACCACGTGCTGATGCTGCGCGGCGCGGCGGCCTGTGCAGCCCTCGTTCGAGGCCGGGGATCCTACAAGGCTGCCGCCGAGGCCGCCGGCGACGGCGTCACCGTCTCGTTTATCCGCAAGTGGGCGCGCGTCCATGATCTCCCGCAGTCGATCCGCCGCCACGTTGCCCGCGGGCATATCGCGCCGACCGCCGCCAAGCATATCGCTCGCGTGCCCGCGGAGGATCGGTATCTCTTGGCGTGGGCGAGTCTCGATGCCGAGTTGACCGTGCGGGATATCCGGTCGATCGCCAGCGCGATCAACGACGGCGCTGACACCGAAACCGCACTCCGCGATCACGATATCACGCCCGGCGAACTCACGGTGACGCTGCCGACCGAGGAGTATATCCAACTGCGGCACCGCGCATCGATGGATAACCGGCCGCCGGGGGATATCGTCGCCGACGCGCTGGCCGCCTACTTCGCCGACGAGTAGCCGAGGGCGTCGCCGTCGACGCTTGCTCCGCACCGATGTAAAAACCCTTATCACCGCCTGCCGGCAAGCACTGGTGAGGGCTGGTAGCTCAGTTAGGGAGAGCGTCTGGCTTTTAACCAGACGGTCGGGGGTTCAACTCCCTCCCAGCCCGTTTTCCTGTATCAGGATAATCAAGCTCTCCGAACCACCGGTTCTCTGTGTCGATGCGTGCCTGCTGACCGCAACTGCCTACTCAACTGTGAGAAACAGTTTTGAGAGTCCACCACGAAGAGGAGATAGACACCGGAAGCGGTTCGATCCATCGATGAAACGACACGAAACCTCACCAAACGTTATCCGCTCTGAAGCCACCGAGCCAGCCACCGACTCGGCGGCAAGCGACGACTCACTCCGGAGTCTCGTCAAAGATCTTGTTGTCTCCTTCCAGAGTCGGTCGGTGCCGGATCTCCAAGAGATCCGCGAGCGGACGACGATCCGTAACATCGTCGACTACCGTGAGATCGACCGCGTGTTGGATCCCGGCTGGGCCGCAGCCCCCGAGATCGTCCAGTTCGGTAACGACCCGCTGGCCGATACCCTCGTTTTCAGCCACACGAACCGCCCTTACGAGGTCGTGCTCAAACCCGATGACGTGTTCGTGCCGACTGACGACATCGAGGTCTACGTCCTCGATCGCAACAACGGCACCCGCCATCGACTCATCCGCACCCTCCCGACGCTTGACGGCGCGCTCGAACACACCGTCTTCAAATTCACACACAAGCATTTCGATCCCGACGCTGTCTACCAGATGTCGATGGTCGGCCCCGAACTCAGGAAAGCACCGCCCGTCGGTGACACTGACCTGACGGCGATCGACATGGACGACTGACGCAGCTGTTCTGGAGTGTTTTCTCGTCGCTGTGAGGGGCTACTCCGTTCGTTCACCCTGATAGTCGCCGTCGTAGGTTGTCTCGTGGTCGGCTTCGGCGAGGACAAGTTGGCCGATGCGCGCGCCGTCTTCGATCTCGATGTCGTGATGCACCTCCAGCAGCCCCTCGCCTTTGCCCTCGTAGCCGGCGTCCCAGACCGCCGTGTGTAGCATACAGGAGTTCCGCATCAGTGACGACCGCGGATAGATGAAGCCAATGTGGCCCTCAGGGATCTGAACGGTTTCGGCGTACTGGAGGACGTACGCTCCTGGATCGAGCCGAAAAACGCCGTCGTCGGCGTCAATCTCCTGGCGATCGCCGATCGTCTTTCCGTCCCGGCCGATCCGGCCGGCGGTTGTCTGCTCGTAGATCGCGGCGGCGGTGAGGTCAACGCCGTTGGGTTGGAGTTGGCTGTCGGTGATTGAGGTAAGGTACTCGCCGACGAACGCGCCGGATTCAAACATGGCTGAGCGGTCGCCGGCAACGCCGAAAACAGTACCGGAGCCGGTGGGCTGTGGTCTCATCGTGACCCGTGGCTTGGTGGGTCGAACCCGCTGTAGCAGCCTCCTACCGGCTCTGATCGGGTTTCTCACGGCATACGCGGGATTTATGTCCGCGTAGGCACGACGAGCGAACGTTATGGGACAGACACTTACAGAAAAAATCCTTGACGATCACCTCGTCGAAGGGGAACTCACCCCCGGAGAGGAGATCGGTATCGAAATCGACCAGACCCTCACGCAGGACACGACCGGCACGATGGTCTGGCTGCAGTTCGAGGCCCTCGGGCTCGAAGACGTCCAGACTGAGCTCGCGGCCCAGTACTGCGACCACCAAACCTACCAGTTCGACTTCAAAAACACCGACGACCACCGCTTCCTTCGCTCGGCGGCCGGCAAATTCGGCGCGCACTTCTCTCGGCCGGGCAACGGCATCTGCCACAACGTCCACAAGGAGAACTTCGCCGCTCCTGGCAAGACGCTGCTGGGTTCGGACAGCCACACGCCGACCCCCGGCGGGCTCGGCCAGCTTGCGATCGGCGCGGGCGGCCTCGATATCGCCGTCGCCATGGGTGGCGGCCCCTACTACGTTGAGATGCCGGAAGTCGTCAACGTCCGGCTTGAGGGCGAACTCGAAGGGTGGGCCTCCGCGAAGGATGTCATCCTTGAGATGCTGCGCCGCCTCTCGGTCAAAGGCGGCGTCGGCAAGGTCTTCGAGTATACCGGCCCCGGCGTCGAGTCGCTGACGGTGCCCGAACGGACGACGATCACCAACATGGGCACCGAGCTCGGTGCCACGTCGTCGATCTTCCCGACCGACGAGCAGACGAAAGATTACCTCGAACGCGTCGGTCGACCCGAGGACTTCGAAAAGCTCGAACCCGATGCCGACGCCGAGTACGCTGACGAGATCACGATCGATCTCGGCGAACTCGAACCGCTCATCGCCACGCCGAGCATGCCGGACAACGTCGTGCCCGTTCGCGAGGTCGAAGGCGAGCGCGTCGAGCAGGTCATGATCGGCTCCTGTACGAACGGCAGCTACGAGGACATCCTGCCGGGCGCGAAGATGCTCAAAGGCCGCGAGGTCGCCAAACACACCGAGATGATCGTCGCCCCTGCTTCGAAACAGTCCGCGGAGATTCTGGCCCGCCAGGGCTGGACGGCCGAGCTGATGGCCGCCGGGGTCAACTTCTCGGAGGCGACCTGTGGTGCCTGTATCGGGATCGGCCACGTGCCGGCTTCCGACTCCGTCTCGCTGCGAACCTTCAACCGCAACTTCGAGGGTCGCTCCGGCATCGAAGACGACAGCGTCTACCTCTGTTCGCCGGAGGTCGCCACCGCCGCGGCGATCAAAGGCGAAATCGTCGATCCGCGTGATCTCGCCGAGGAACTCGGCGACCTCGAACCGCCGGGCATCGAACTGCCGGAGAGCTACGACGGCTCCGACGCCGACCTCATCAGCCCCGACGAGTCGATCGACGACGAACTCATCAAGGGCCCCAACATCGGCGACGTGCCGCTGAAGGACTCCCTGGATGAGACGGTCGGCGGCGAGACCATCCTCAAGATGGAGGACAACATCACGACCGACCACATCATCCCCGCGACGGCGGACATCCTGATGTACCGGTCGAACATCGAGAAGCTCTCTGAGTTCACCCTCTCCCGGATTGACGACACCTTCGCCGACCGCGCGCTCGAAGCCGATGGCGGCGTCCTCGTTGCCGGCGAGAACTACGGCCAGGGCTCCTCGCGTGAACACGCTGCGCTGTGTCCGATGTATCTCGGCATCGAGGCTGTCTTCGCCCAGAGTTTCGCCCGGATCCACCGTGCGAACCTGTTCAACTTCGGGATCGTTCCGCTGACGATCGACGAGGAAACGTACGCCAAGATCGAGCAGGGCGACGACATCGTTGTCGTCGACGACATCGGTGGCGGCGTCCGTGATGGCTCCGAGGAGTTCACCTGCCGTGTCAACGACGATTGGGAGTTCACGGCCGAACTCCACGCCTCCGAACGCGAGCGGGATATCCTCGCTGCCGGTGGCAAGCTCTCGTGGACGAAACAGCAAGCAACCGGCGGCAGCGGTGCCGCACCCGCCGACGACTAAACAGCGCGCTCCCCGGTTCGATTTTTATTACCTCCCACGACGGTGAGACGTTGCTCTATCGCGTCGTTGACTTTTGTGTGCTACTGTGGCATGTATAGTGCAAACGGGAGCGTTTCGTGTGGAGCTATCTCCTGTGGCGTTGGTTGTTGGGTGCGCTTGTCCCATCGTTGCCTTCGAGACATCACGACTCAAAATATCACTTTTGATTCTCAGGGCAAAATCTATTTATATCTCTCCCGCCGATATCACAGTAGTCCCTTGATGCAATCAAGGCGACTACCCCCCAACTGAACAGGTGTGGAAGTTCCCCCACTTCCCTTCCTTCGCAGTTTTCTACACACCCCAGCCGACGCATTGTCGATCGTCCTGTAGCCAAGTTTGTCTCCCTGAGAGAGCGACTCGTTCGCTGGTGCTCTGTTTCACCCGAAATTATCTAATGTGATATTCTCGGCGGCAGGTATTTATATTCCACTCGCCAACCAATGAGTGTCGCCACCGACGTAACGGCGACATTGACCCCCCTAGAACCCCGCTACCCCACTGAACATGGTGGTAGCACTGCAATCTTACTTGCAACCCCCCTTTCGGAACAACTCACATCGACGAGTGACACCAGTCTCGTAGCTAAAACTGTCAGCACTGCCGCGTCTAATCAAGCGACAAGATCGCACCCGTCGGCTTGAGGCCTCCTTACTCGGTCAGTGGCAACAGCACACCGAAAATAAACGGCGACAGCAACCCGATCAGGATGCCAAGCAGTTCGATATCGAACAGCAGTGCGCGCTCCCAGTCCGGCACCGTCAGCCCCGCGGCGGTCAGCCCCAGCTCACCGAGGGCCCCAATCGCAAACAGCGCGACCCCAATCAGGAAGCCGCGTTTCGTGAGGACTGAGTAGTCCAGTTCACCGTATCGTCCAGCCATATTCGTCACTGGTGGCTGCAGCGATAAAATGCGTTTCGTTGCCTCGTTGCCGTCGATACGCGAAAAACATGGAACCGCAAGCCGGGTCCGACGTGTGTCGTCAGTCAGCCGACGAGACCGAACCGAGTGAGCCGCCGGCGATACTCCCGATCACGTTCTGATTGGCAGTCACCCATCGCAGCAGGAGGAACGCGAAGATGTACTTCGCGCCGACATCCAGCAGGCTGTAGGCCCAGGAGGTCTGGGTGGTTCCGAGCACGGCCAGCCCTTCAGAGCCGACCGCCCAGACGACCGGGTAAGCCAGCCACAGGGTGACAGTGAGGGTTTTCAGCGTGCTAAAGATCTCCGCGGTGCCGGCAGCCTGTGCATCTTTGGGCCACTCCACAAGGAGGATGTAGATGACGGCCACGAAGAACGCACAGCTGATGAGATACCAAAACCAGCGCAGCAGCAGTGAAGAGGTGGTCAACGCGGCGGCAAGCCCGGTGATACACATCCCGATATCCATCACGACAGCGGTGAAGAGCTTCGTCAGGTTGGTGCCCGCCAGCAGGCCAAGCGCGATGAGAATCATCGGTGTCGACAGCGCCCATGTGAGGTATCGACCCCACATAATAAGCACATCTTCCGAGCCGCCGCCGGGATAGGGAACGTTAATGACGCCGACTGTCAGCCCCGACACGAGGCCGGTGTAGCTCGAAATCGAGACAAGCGGAACCATCATCGTCGCCACGAAGATCAACTGGGCACGCGAATCCGACACGTTTCGTCCCATATACACGAACAGAAGGATCGCAAGCCCAGCTAAGGCAATATTGACCCAAAACGAGGCCGACAGCGATGTGTTTCCTGCGATCTGTGCGAACAACTCCGATTGTGTGAAATCGGTTGTCAGTGCGACCGCCGGTGGGGCTGCTGTGAGTGCTGCCATAATCCATTTGTCCCATCGATCGGTGACCACTAAAATTGATTGGATATTCCGCAAGTACTATTTCAAAAACTGATACACCAACGCCGCGACGCACACGCCGGCAACGTCGTCGTCACCGGATTGCGACCACCATCGCCACTGAGTTGCCACCACCGTCGCCACTGAGTTGCTACCCCTGTCGCCACAGGAGTACCACCGCCGTCGTTCCCGGTTCGCCGTAGCTATTTACCTGTCCGATTCCAACCGGCAGGTATGTCCGCACCGCGAGTGTTAGTGGTCTCTTCGTCCGATACCGACGATCGGTTGACCGACGCGCTTGCGGCCGCCGGCTGTGATGTACAGACCGCTGACACCGCCACGGCCGCTCTGGGGATGCTCGGCACGACAGCCATCGACTGTCTGATCAGCGAGTACACCCTCCCCGGCGACGACGGCCTTGCGTTGCGCTCGGCTGTCCGACAGCTCGATCCCGACCTGCCGTTCGTCTTGGTCACCGATGCCGACAAGGACGAGCTCCCGCTGTCGTTTGAAGCTGATATCGACCGCTACGTCCACAACAATGGCGCAGACACGACCGAGCGGCTCCTTGCGGTGCTACCGTCTTCCACCGGCACCGACACGGAACCAACCCCACAACCGGATGTCACCGACCACGAACCCGACGCGGCGGAGCTACAGCGTGCGATCGAGGCCGCGCCGATCGGCGTCAGTCTGACCGACCCCTCGCTGCCGGATAACCCGCTTGTCTACGTCAACGACACCTGGGGTGAGTTCACCGGCTACGATGCCGAGGAGACGCTCGGCCGAAACCCACGGCTGCTCCAGGGGCTTGGTACCGATCCAGAGACGACGGCACAGCTGGCGTCGGCGATCGACAACGAGGAGCCGACGACCGTCGAGGTGCGGAACTACCGGAAAGACGGCACCCCGTTTTGGAACGAGCTGACGATCGCGCCGATCCACGACGAGGACGGCGAACTCACCCACTACGTCGGCTTCCAGATCGACGTCACCGACCGCCGGGAGGCCACCGAAATCGCCGCCGACCGCGCCGACAAGCTCAGCCAGCACCGCCGGACGCTTCGTCGCCTCCTTGATCGGGTCGACGGGCTGCTCCGTGAGGTCTCGGGCGTGCTGTTGGATGCCACCGATCGTGAGGTGATCGAACACCGCGTCTGTGAGGCTATCGCCGCCGAGCCGGGCTACACCGCCGGCTGGATCGGTTGCGTCGACGACGAGTCGTTTACGATCACCGCCAGCAGCGGCTGTTCGCTTCCATCGTCGGTGTCGATCTCGGCGTTGGCACCCCCGATTCAGACCGCCATCGAGACCAACGAGCCGCGGCGATGTTCCGACTGTGCCGACGGTGAACTCGCTCCCGAGGCAGTCGACGCCGAGTGCCTGCTTGTCATCCCGCTGTGTTACGGCGACCGTCGGTACGGGCTGCTCGGCGTCTACGCGGACGATGCGGAACTTCTCGACGATAGAGAACAGACCATCCTCGCCTCCCTCGCCAAGATGATCGCCAACGGGATCCACGCCGTTGAGACGACTCGGGTGCTCACGACCGACCAGGTCACCGAACTCCAGATCGACATCCGTGATCGAACGTTCCCGCTGTCACAGATCGCCGACACGCTTGGGACGCCGGTCGAACGCGTCGGGACGACCCGCGCCAGCGACGGCCGCTGTGAGTGGTATCTCGCCGCCGAGTCCTGTGATGTCCCAACAACAGAGTTGGAATCCCTCTCGTTCGTGAGCGACGCCCGCACGGTCTCGGCCACCAACGCAGAACGCACGGTGGCGGTGACTGTCGAGACCACGGCTCCCGGGGAGCTGTTGGCCGACCACGGCGCGGTGATCACCGGCATCACGGCGACTGCCGACGGCGCAGTGCTGACCGTCGAGACCCCGCCGGAGCGGGATGTGCGGTCGCTGCTTGAGGTGCTTGGCGACGCCTACGATGGGGTTGACCTGCGGGCGCGCACCCAGCGCGACCGCCGTGACCGCCGGCTCAACGAGGTGACCGCCGAGATCGACGAGCGGCTCACCGACCGTCAACAGGAGGCCCTTGAGGCGGCGGCCCTCAACGGCTACTTCGAGTGGCCACGACCGGTCGATGGCGCTGAGATCGCCGACACGATGGATATCACCCGCCAGACATTCCACCAACACCTCCGGGCCGCCCAGCGGAAACTTGTCTCTGCGTACGTCGACGCCGACGACCGGTAGGTCGTTGCTGTCGCCGAGTGGGCCGCCGGTGCCCCGTGAGCCAGCGTCTTTTTATTTCCCGCCGTGTAGCTGCACATGTAGCTGTGGCGACATCGATCACCCCGGGCGAGGACAGCCCGCTGATACGGGAGGCCACCCGCGCTGACCTGCTGTCGATCTACCGGATCGAAACGCAGGTCTTCGAGCAGCCGTGGCCCTATCCTGCCTTCGAGGGGTTTCTCACCGAGCCGAACTTTCTGGTTGCTGCGACCAATGGCTCGATCGCCGGCTTCATTGTCGCCGACGTGACGCCGACCTACGGCCGTGATCTCGGCCATATCAAGGATCTTGCCGTCCACCCGACGGCGCAGGGCAACGGAATCGGTCGTCGTCTCCTTCAGCGGGCGGTGTTGGGGCTGACAGTCGAGGGCGTCGGCCGGATCAAACTCGAAGTCCGCGAACACAACAGCCGCGCCCGAGGGCTCTACCGCTCGGAGGGCTTTGAGCCGGTCACCCGTCTCTCGGGGTATTACGACGACGGCGAGGATGCTATCGTGATGGCGAAACAGCCGGAGCGAACGCACATATTCGATACGGAATAGCACAGTCGGATCGTTGTGCGCGGGTACTGTGCAGCCGCCAATCGAGCAGTGCTGTTTTGTCGCTGTCGGCGCTACCTGCTCTATGAGCTATCTGTGTCCGGTCTGTGCGGCTCCCTTCGGCGGCGGCGAGCCGTTGGCCGACCATCTTGCGGTCAGCGCGATCCTCCACGGCGGCGACCACGAGGCCTGGTTGGACGATACCGTCGCCGACTGGGACGGGCTCTCGCGGGCTGCTCTCGGCGAGCGCGTCGTCGACCACGCCGAAACGACTGATGACCACGAGCATGTTGGCGACCACAGCCACAGCGATCCCGAACCCGCGAGTGGCCTGCCAAACGGGATCGATGGCGGGGCGTCGGCACACAACGCCGCTGACAGCACCCTCGACGCCGACGCCCAGGCGATCATCGAGGAAGCCCGCGAATTCACCCGCGAGATGCAGGGCGAGGACGAACAATAAGAGTCCTACCGCGGCAGCGACTTGGATCGGTATGGAAACTGATGGCGTCTACGCTCCCGAGACAGTCGATGCGGCCGAGGAAGTCTACGAGTCGCTGGGATCGACCGCCCAGATCGTCGTCAAGGAGACGGCGAAGGCGATGGAATTTGCGCCCGAGGAGTACGACGACCGTGTCACGAGCGATGTGATCGAAACCGCTCGCCACGCGCTGTTTGCCTCCCTGTTGGAGGTTCACCACGGCGACCGCGCGGCCTTCGAGTCGTGGTGTGACGATCACCCGGATTACAGTGTCGAGACGCTCGGCAGCGACGACGTTCCGTCAGTCGTCTGGCACCCAGTCCCGTTCGCCGAGACGGTTGTTGCGGCAACGTATCAGAACGAACCCGATGCGGCCGCGGCGACGGTTCGGCGACGAGCGTTTGGCGAGCAGTACCGACCGGCCTTCGAGGCGACCGACGACGAGATGGAGTGACGGGACGCACCCAGAACAGCACCTTTATCAGTCGTTCAGGGCGAACTTTTGGTAGAACTACTCTGAGGAGGTCAATAGTGACACAAGAGACTACACAACCGGAGGTGAACATCGGACTCGTCGGCCACGTCGACCACGGGAAGACGACGCTCGTCGAAGCACTGAGCGGTTCGTGGACCGACCAGCACTCCGAGGAGATGAAACGCGGCATCTCGATTCGACTCGGCTATGCGGACACGACGTTCCGGAAATGTCCGGGCGTCGATGAACCAGACTGCTACACTGTCGACGAAGCGTGCCCCGACGGCGAGACCAGCGAGCCGCTGCGCACCGTCTCCTTTGTCGACGCGCCCGGCCACGAGACGCTGATGGCGACGATGCTCGCCGGCGCGTCGCTGATGGACGGCGCGGTGCTTGTCGTTTCGGCAACCGAGGACGTACCACAGGCCCAAACTGAGGAACACCTGATGGCCCTCGATATCATCGGGATCGACAACATCGTCATCGCCCAGAACAAGCTCGATCTTGTCGACCGCGAGCGCGCGATGGAAAACTACGAGCAGATCCAGGAGTTCGTCGAGGGGACGGTCGCCGAGGACGCCCCGATCATCCCGATCAGTGCTCAACAGGAGACGAACCTGGATGTGCTGATCGGCGCGATCGAGGAGACGATCCCGACGCCGGATCGCAGCGACGACGACAACGCCGAGATGTTCGTCGCCCGGAGCTTCGATATCAACCGCCCGGGAACAACCTGGGAGGATCTCACCGGCGGCGTCGTCGGCGGGAGCCTCGTCAGCGGCGAACTCACCCCTGACGACGAGATTGAACTCCGCCCGGGCCGCGAGGTTGAGGAAGGCGGCCAAACCGAGTGGCAGCCGTTGACGACGACGATCCGGTCGCTGCAGGCCGGTGACGGTGCTCCCGATTCCGTGGGGCCAGGCGGTCTCATCGGCGTCGGCACCGGCCTCGATCCGAGCCTCACGAAGGGCGATTCGTTGGGCGGGCAGGTCGCCGGCGAGCCCGGCACGCTGCCGCCGACGCGGAACGGCTTCGAGATGGACGTGGAGTTGCTTGACCGCGTTGTCGGCGAGAACGACGAGGTCGAGACCATCTCGACAGGCGAACCGCTGATGCTGACCGTCGGTACTGCGACCACGGTCGGTGCGGTGACCAGCGCGCGCGACGGCGAATGCGAGGTCAACCTGAAACGCCCGGTCTGTGCCCGCGACGGCGCGACCATCGCCATCAACCGCCGTGTCGGCGCGCGGTGGCGGCTGATCGGCATCGGCACACTGCGGGCGTAGCATGGTCGTCGTCGGGCTGGATACCAACGCACTCATGATGCCGGTCGAATGTGATATCCGTGTGTTCGACGAACTCGACCGGCTGTTCGGCCCCACCGCCGAGTTGGTTGTCCCGTCGGCGGTGATTGAGGAGCTTGATTCGCTCGCTGGCGGTCACAGCGAGGCCGCGACCGCCGCCAGCGTGGGAAAAGATCTTGCCGGTCGGTGTCGTGTCGTCGAAACGAACGTCTCATATGCTGACGACGCAATCGTTGAGCTAGCCACCGACGGCGAGCTCGATTACGTCGTCACGAACGACGCCCCACTGCGTGATCGCCTTCGATCCCACGGCGTTCACGTTGTCAGCAGACAGGGCGAAACCACTCTCGGGATACGATCACCATAATATGTACAAACGGGTACGACTCAAAGATACGGTCGAAGTGCCGCCGGAACAGCTGGCGGATGTGTCGCCACAGCGGGTCAAACGCCTGCTGCAGGACAAACTAGAGGGACGCATGGACGAGGATGTCGGCAGCGTCGTCAGCGTCATCGAGGTTCACGAGATCGGCGAAGGCACCGTGTTGCCGAACCGCCCCGGCGTCTACTACGAGGCCGAGTTCGACGCCATCACGTTCGATCCCTCGATGCAGGAGGTCACCGACGGCACCGTCGTCGAGGTTGTCGAGTTCGGTGCCTTCGTCGGGATCGGTCCCGTCGATGGCCTGCTCCACGTCTCGCAGATCTCCGATGAATATCTCGCCCACGACGCCGAAAACCAGCAGTTGGCCTCGACGGAGTCGACCGACTCCCTTGGCGTCGACGACGCGGTACGCACGCGGATCGTCACAAAAAGCATCGACGAGCGCAACCCGCGGGACTCGAAGATTGGGTTGACGGCCAAACAGCCCGGCTTGGGTAAACACGAATGGCTGGAGCGGGCCCGCAAACGGCGCGAGCAGGACGCGACGGCGGAGGGTGCCTAAATGGCGGCCGACCGGCTGGCCTGTCGGGAGTGTCACTTTGTCAACGAGGCCGACAGCCAAACCTGTGAGAACTGCGGGTCTTCCAGTCTGACCGAGGACTGGGCCGGCTACGTCATCGTCTCCCACCCCGAGGAAAGCGAGATCGCCACCGAGATGAACGTCAGCGACCCAGGCAGCTACGCCCTGAAGGTTCGGTAGTGTGCTTGAGCTCCCCGAGACGCTCCGTGTCGAGCTGAAAGACCCACTCGGCGAGATCTACACTGATCCCGACGCCCTGTTGGCAGCCGTCGATGAGCATGCCGAAACAACAGCCACTGCAGACGCGTCGCCGCCCCCACGGCTGTTGACCGTCGGCGATGTGGTGACCGCCACGCTCGCTGACGCCGGTCGCCAGCCTGATATCGCTGTTATCGATGGCCGTACCGAGCGCGAACCCGTCGATCCCGCTGTTGAAGCGACGCTGGCCGATCTTGCGGGTCGGCGGCTGTTGGTCACAAATCCGCCGGCGACGATCTCGGAATCGTTGCTGACGACGCTTCGTGAGGCGGCGATCGGTACGGAGTATCCCGTCACGATCAGCGTCGACGGCGAGGAGGATCTGGCCGCGTTGCCGGCGATCCTCGCGTTACCCGACGGTGCCAGCGTTGTCTACGGCCAACCCGGCGAGGGGATGGTACATGTTCCGGTCAGGCCAGCGGTTCGCACGACAGCCCGTGAGTTGCTTGCCGATTTCGACGGCGACACCGACGCCGCGATCTCGCTTTTCGACTAACGTTTGCTGGAGATCACACAGCCGCGGTGGAGCGTGCTTTTTATACTCCGCTGGTTCATGTGAACGACCCACATACGCCGAATTCGGGCGGTATGGTAGCTCTTTGCAGGGTCTCTCCCACCGAAGTATTTATATTCCGGCCCACAGAATGTAGAGTCACCAGAACGCCTCCGGCGCTGGTGGCATCGCACGACGAATGATCGGGAATTCTTATCCACGGTCGATCGCACAGTGGCTGGCCACTGCCATGGCCGGAGCAACAATGGTACCGAGGTTCAAATCATGAGTGTAGTAACTGAATACGACATCGACAAGCTTGACGAAGCGGATAACGTCGAGCTCACCGACGAACGACTCGAAAACGGCTCGAAAGGCAAACTGATCAAACTCGCTGGGCAGCTCCGCGACCGACGCAATGAGCTCAACCAGATGGCATCCGAGCGCGCCGACAAGCGCGACGAGCTCAACGCCAAAACACGCGAAAAGGTCGACGAGGCCCAGGAACACCGCGAAAAGCGCGACGAGCTCAACGAGGAAGTCCAGGAACACAAGGACAAACGCAACGAGCTCAACGCCGAGGCCAACGAACTCTTCGATGAAGTCGAGGAGATGAAAGAGGATCTCGAGCTCGACGAGGGGAAATCCATCGAGGAGCTCGAATCCGAGATCGAGGATCTGGAGTTCCAACAGCAGACCGAGGTGCTGTCCTCGGAGGACGAACAGGAGCTCATCGAGAAGATCGAGGCCAAACGCGAGGAGCTCGCCGAAAAGAAAGATAAGGTCGACAACAGCGGTGAACTCGACGAGCTTGTCGAGGAAGCCGAGGAAGTTCGCTCCGAAGCCTCCCAGCACCACCAGAAGGTCACGGAGCTTGCCGACAAGGCCCAAGAGCACCACAACCAGATGATCGAAGCCTATCGGGAGGCCGACGAGGTGCGCGATGAGGCCGACGAGATGCACGAGCTGTTCGTCGAGGCCCAAGAGGCCGCTGACCGCCACCACGAGGACTTCGTCCGCGTCCAGAAGCGCCTCCGCGAGCTGGACAAAGAGGAAGAAGAAGAGCGCAAAGACGAGCGCCAAGAGAAGATGGAAGAAGAAAAGCAGGAAGCCGAGGACATCTACCAGAAGTTCAAGGAAGGCGAAACCCTCGAAACCGAGGATCTGATGAAGCTCCAGAAGACGGGGCTGCTCTAAGTCGGCTGTTAGGCGGATTTGCTTTTGTTTGTGTCACCTCGGTAGCCGCGCCACTGTGTCGCCGCGGCGACCGACTGGCTTTTTACTCACTCGCCTATTTGGATCGGCTGTGACGACGTTGGTCTGTTGTCTCGACCGGGACAGCACCGTGACGACAGCGACGGGGTTGACCCCGCCGGTTGTCGGCTGGGAGGCGGTGCGATCGCTGGTGACCGATGTCGGATTGGATGATCCCGAGGCGACGACCGTCAACTGTCTACTGGAAGCCCTCCGCGTGACCCGCGATCTCAATGATTCCGGCACTGACGCGATGGTAGCGGTGGTATCGGCTTCGCCAGCGGGGACGACCGCCCCCGACCGCGCGGTGGCCGACCAGATCGACGAACTTGCCGCCGAGTATGATCTGACGGCGACCGTTGTCGTGACGGGTACGACCGACGACGAGCGACTCCTGCCGGTGATCGAAAGCCGGTTGCAGGTCGACGGCGTCGATCGCGTTGTCGTTCGACAGGCCCGGGATATCGAGTCGACGTACTACCTGCTCAAACAGTTTCTTGCCGACGAGGAGTTGCGCACGACGGTGTTGGTGCCGCTGGGGATTAGCCTGTTGTTGGTGCCGGCGTTGTTGCTGTGGTTTTCGCCTGCGGTCGCGCTTGCTGGGTTGGCGGCGCTTCTCGGTGGTGCGGTGTTGTATAAGGGATTGGGGATCGACGAATACGTTAGTCGCCTCCCGGAGGTGAGCCGAGAACTGCTGTACTCCGGGCAAGTCTCGCTTGTCACGTATGTGACCGCGGCTGGGTTGATGATTGTTGGCTTGGTTTCGGGTGGCATTGCGGTGACGCCCCTGCCGGAATCGTTGGCCCCGATTGTGGTCGCTGCCTTCCTTCACAGCAGCAGCCCGTGGCTGACGGGTGCGGCTGTCACCGCCGCCACCGGTCGGCTGCTTGATCGCTGGATCGCCGATGAGCCGCTGCCGACAGCGATGTTGAGTCTGCCAGCAGGGATGCTGGCGGTTGGGATCATCGCCCGCGGGTTCACCGGCTATCTGCTGACCGTCGAGTTCACCGTCGGGTCGGTTGGGCTGTCGCCGATCCAGCGACTCGCTGTCTTCGTTGCTGGCGGGATACTCGTGAGCCTCCTCGGGGTTAAGTTGGCGACCGCGCTTGCGACACAGCCGGCTGACCCGGTGAGCGAGTAATCAGTTGGTTGCGCGATACGCACCGTGTTTGACGCCGATGGCGAGGGTGATAAGCCCAAAAATAGCCATTGAGGGCAGTACCATCATCATGATCGTTGAGGGGGCCATCGGGATCGGCGCGGCGATCAGCCCGCCGACGCCGAGGGCAACGATAGCAACGAACAGTCCAGCGGTGGTTCCAGTCGTAAACTCCATACCCTCGATAGGGGATCCGCCGGCCTAAACGTAGCGGAGACGACCGCTTATGACTCGTCTTTCGGGCGGATGATGTCGGCAAACGCCACCAGTCCACCGAGGAACCAGCCCAGTGGCACCGACAGCGAGAGCCACATCAGCACGTAGCCGGTGCCTTCCAGGGTGAACTGCTCGCGGATGATCTCGTTGAGCCCGCCAACACTGAGTGGGCCGTCGAGAATCCCGATCGCCAAATCCTCGCTCCACGGGAAGATGGTCTCTTGGAGTGTCGGCTCGAAGAGTGCGGCGACGACCGGCGGGAGAAACAGCGCGGTCATCGCTGCTGGATAGGCCAACAGGACGCTCGTTCCCCGCCCACCAACACGGCTGAACAACACCGCTAATACCGCCGAGACTGTCGCCACGACACTGGCGGCGACGACCGCGAGGAACCCTTCGGCGTTGAGACTGATTGTACCGACAGTTCCGAACTGATAGCTTGCAACCGCTGAGAGTACACCCCAGACAACGACTGAGACCAGTACTGCACCGAGAATACCGAGGCGGGTGGCCGCACTATCGAGTTTGATCGCATAAAACCGCGTTCCGTAGCCGACCAACAACAGCGGGTAGCCGATCAACACCAGCGGCAGGCCGAGTGCCGCCCAGAGGTAGTAGCCAGCCGTTTGGACGCCAGTCTCCGGCTTCCATTTCCCAAGGACGTGTCCGGGATCGAGTTGGCGCGGGAACACAACCTCCATCCATGTCTCGTGGAGCCGCAGGAGGTCGATGCGGATCGCGCCGATCAATCCGGGTGACCGCTGTGCCATTGCTATCTACTGATCCGCGGGAGTATGTGAAGGTTGTGTTCCTGTCAGTTGTTCCACGGTCCAAAGTCGGGGTCGACCCGCCGGTCGGTGGTCTCAATGCTGTCGATGGTTTCGATCTCCGCGTCGGACAGTGACACCGACAGCGACGCCCAGTTGTCTTGGATGTGATCGGCCCCTGTCGCCTTCGGGATCGCCGTGATCCCGTGGTGGCGCAGCCACGCGAGGCTGATCTGGGCCGGACTCACGCCGTGGTCGTCGGCGATCGATTCGATCTCGGGGATATCGAAGACCTCGCCGCGAGCCAGCGGGGAGTAGGCGACGAGTTCAACGTCGTGGTCGGCACAGACCTCCCGTAGTTCTTCCTGTTGGAGCAGGGGATGAATCTCGATCTGGTTGGCGAAGATCGGCGCGTCAGAGAGCTCGATGGCTTCGGCGAGCTGCTCGGGCTCGAAGTTGCTGACGCCGATCCGGTCGATCTTGCCTTGGTCGTAGAGTTCGTTGAACGCCGCCAGCGTCTCCTCGGCCTCGTAGGTTCGGGACGGCCAGTGGACGTACAAGAGGTCAACGCTGTCGACACCGAGGCGATCAAGGCTTGCCTCGGCGGTTTCCAGCACGTCGTCGTATGCGAGATTGTCGATCCAGATCTTGGTGGCGAGGAACACGTCCTCGCGGTCGACGGCGGCCTGCTCGATTCCGTTGCCGACAGCGTCCTCGTTGCCGTAGGCTTGGGCGGTGTCGATATGTCGGTAGCCGGTTTCGAGGGCGGTGGCGACCGACTCGGCGCAGGCCTCGGGATCGCTGTTTTTCCATGTACCGAGTCCAACCATTGGCATCTCGTTGGCGGTCGGACACTCGTCGCTCGCGGGGTGTTCGTTTTGTGCCATCACCGGAGTATTGTCTCGTTGCCGAAAAGGCGTTGTGGTCAGCCGCGATTCGTGTCAGCCAGCTTGCTGGCTCAGTATTTCGGGTCGGCGCCGGTGATCTCGTAGAGCTCATCCATGATGCCATCCCGAACCGACTGCCACGCCGGGAACCCCTCGGGGCTTGCCGGGTACCGGGCGTAATGCTCGGAGAGCTCTGATGCCTTCGAGCGAACCTTGGCAAGCTCCATGAGCTCACCCCAGTGACCGAAGGTATCAACGAGCGTCCGCAGCTTCAGCGACAGCGGCATCGACGCGGTGCCGGTGCCGGCCAAGGCGTCGGCGAGGTGTTGGCCCGGCACCGATGACACCATCTCGGTGATCTCTTGGACGCTGCTTGTTGTTCCCCAGATATTGTACAGATCGATGGCCGCGAAGTGTTTGCCGAAGCCGGTCATCACCTTGCGGTTGTACTCCCAGAGATTGGCCTCGCTCACGTCGCCGTCGGCGATCGCTCCGATCGCCTGTTTTGTCGCCCAGTAGGCCGATTTTGCCGCTCCTGGGATGCCGCCGCCGGTTGTCGGATTGACGTGGCCGGCAGCGTCGCCGACCGCGATGTAGCCGTCGGCGACCGCCGAATCGTATGGCCGGCGAGTTGGCAACGCTGCCCCCAGTTTATCCTGGACGGTCGGCTCGATTAGATCCGGGCGATCCTCGACGGCCCGCTTGAGCTCCGGCACCATCTGCATCTCCGGTTGATCCATCTGGAAGCCCAAGCCGGCGTTGATCTCCGTCGCTGTCCGGGGGAAATACCAGAGATAGCCGAGTTCCTTGGTCGGTTTGAACACGATCGCATCGTGCCACTCGACGGGCTCCTCGACATCGATGACCTCGCGGTAGGCCGAACAGAACTGTGAGTACCGAACATTCGTGTCGAAATAGCTACCGTCGAAGTCGGTTTTCTCCTGGAGGATCGACAGCGCGCCGGCGGCGTCGATGACGACCTCGGCGTCGTAGCTGACGGGCTCGCCCTTGCGGGTGCCGACAACGCCGGTGACGGTGCCGTCGTCGGCCTGGGTGACATCCTGGACAACAGTGTCGTAGTGGATCTCGCTGCCGACGCGTTCGGCTTCCTCTAAGAGGACTTCGCCGTAGCGTTTCCGGTCGAGTACCGCGCCGGGTTCGCCAAACTCGATCTCGATATCCTCGCCGTCGGCGGGGTTTTCGAACACTGCCCGGCGGATCTCTCGGTTGGTAAATGACTCGTCTTTGAGGTAGTCGAGATCGATCACGTCGGGGAACGTACTTTTTCCCTTGATAGCGTCGCCGCAGGCGATATGGCCGGCGTCGGCCTCGGATTTTCGCTCTACGATCACGACATCGAGGCCGTCAGTGGCGGCGGTCGCGGCCGCGAAGGCCCCGGCGGTACCGCCGCCGACAACCACGATATCGTAGGCGTCGGAGGACATACACCTGCTTTCAGGGTGCCGAGTAAAAAAGTGCGTCATCCGTGCCGGCCACCGGCATCGAAACCAGTTACCTGCCGGCACCAACCTCGCGAAGCGTCTCAATCGGTGAACGCAACCGCGTTCCTTTCGGCCACCAACTATCAGTATTCTTTCATCGGACTTTTAATACTAACAGTGTATCCTGCATGCATGTATTCACGACGACAGGCGATCGCCGCCACCGGGCTTGGCATCGCCGCGCTCAGCGGCTGTACGGATCTCACAGAGTTTGCGACCGGCAGCGGGCCACTCACAGAAACAGCACAGCCGGCAGCGATCGCCGAACAGACACTCAGCGAGACAGGGTACTCGCTCGCCACCCGCGATACCCTCGAAATCAACGAGGAGGTCGAGGTCGGTGGGGAAACACGCCGGATTGAGATCACAAACCAGGTCGCCACCTACGAGCGACCGGTTGATCTCGCGGAGGCGGCACTCGGTGATTCGGCATCGTCCGGTGAGGTCGACGCTGATGACGTTGATGAAGGAGATCTCCCGGATGATGTTGATCCCGAAGATCTTCCGGACGATTACGACGAGGAGGATCTCCCGGACGATGTTGACCCCGACAGTCTCTCGAACACTGTCGGCGGTGGGAGCCAATCGATGACGGCTGCTCATTCGATAGCCAGCTCTTCGGGGGTGACACCTCAGCAATTTGGCGGGACTGACTCGGCGAACAGCGCCTTCGTTGTCGTGACCACGCCTGGGTTTGAGTTCTTGGGGCAGTCGTTGAATCCGCTTGGACAGCTCGACAACAAGGCCTTAGCTTCTGAGCTGGCCGGGCAGGTTGGACAGCTTTCTGTCGGCAGCGAGCAGTCAACGACGACACGACCAGTGCTGGGCTCCGAGACGACCGTTTCGACGTTTGCTGGAATTCTCAGCGAGAGCGGTGCTGAGATCGATGTTCGGATCGTCGTCACCGCGGTCACCAACGAGGGAGATTACGTGATCGGGTTCGGTGCGTACCCACAGCTGCTTGCGGAAACGGAGTCAGCCAACGTCTCAGCACTGCTGGATGGGCTTGAACATCCGGTGTCGACTCAGTAGAATTCCCGCACCAGATCCGTCGCGTCCTCGGGTGCGCCGTCGGGGATCTCGGCCATATTCTCGGTGAGGCCGTGTTCCGCGCCGTAGGCGTTGGCCTGCTCGTTCTGGTAGAGGACGCCCTGATACTCGTTTTCGGCGTCGAGGATCACGTCTTGGGCCGCCTCAAGATCAGTCGGGTCGTGGTCGGTTTCGCCGACATCGACCAACTCGTCGCGGAAGTAGTCGTAGGTGTCGACGTCGTTGAACGTCACACACGGGCTGAAGACGTTGACGAAGCCGAAGCCGTCGTGTTCGATCGCCTCTTGGACGATTTCCGTGTGGCGCATCGCATCCGAGGAGAACGATTGGGCGATGAACGTCGCCCCAGCAGACAGGGCGAGCGCGAGTGGATTGACCGGGGGCTGTTTCGGTCCCTCTGGCGTCGTCGACGTTTCGAAGTCCTCACGCGAGGTCGGTGAGGCCTGGCCCTTCGTCAGCCCGTAGATCCGGTTGTCCATGACGACGTAGGTCATATCGACGTTCCGGCGGACGGCGTGGATGAAGTGTCCAACACCGATCGAGTAGCCGTCGCCGTCGCCGCCGGCGGCCATGACTTCCAGATCGGGATTGGCCATCTTGACACCGGCCGCCAGCGGGAGTGCGCGGCCGTGAACGCCGTGGAGCGCGTAGCTGTGCATGTACGTCCCGATCTTGCCGGAACAGCCGATGCCGGCGACAACGAAGGTGTTGTCGGGGTCGTTGCCGGTGTTGGCGAGTGCTTTCATCATCCCGTTCATCGTCCCGAAGTCACCGCAGCCGGGACACCAGGTCGGTTGTTTGTCGGATTTGAAGTCGGTGAAGCGTACGTCTGAGCTCATTGTGATACCTCCGGGGCGTCGGCGAGTGCCCCACTGATCCGCTCGGCGAGTTCGTCCGCGGTAAAGCGGACGCCGTTGTACTTGTTGATGCGGTCGACGCGGGCCAGGGCGTCGCGTTCGAGCAGGTCGGCGAACTGGCCGTTGTTGTTACACTCGACGACGAACACGTCCTCGGCGTCGTCGATGGCGTCGCTCAGATCCGGTCGCGGGAAGATGTACGGCACCGAGATGAACCGCACGTCGATCCCGTCATCGGCAAGCATATCGATGGCCTCGACCATCGCACCCTCGTTGGAGCCCCACGAGACGATCAGCGTGTCTGCGTCGGCGTCGCCGAACTCTCGGGGCTCCCAATCCTCCCGCTCTTTGGCTGTATCGACCTTCCGGTCGCGTTTGTCGACCTGTTTGATCCGCATCTCGGTGTCCTCGGTACGCCGACCCAACTCGTCGTGTTCGAGCCCGGTCGTCATGTGGGCACCCTCGTCGGTACCGGGAATCGCCCGCGGGCTGATCCCATCATCGGTGAGCGCGTGGGGCTGGAACTGGCCCTTTTCGTTCTGCCATTCGGCGAGGCCGTCCTCGTCGACGAGCTTTCCCCGGTCGATTTCGACCGCGTCCATATCGAAGGCGTCGGGCTCGAAGGTCTGCTCGGTCACCGCCAAGGAGAGGTCGGCGGTGAGATACACCGGCAACTGGTATTTCTCGGCGAGGTTGAACGCCTCGACGGTTTTCCAGAAGCATTCGTCGATCGTTGTCGGCGCGAGCACGAAGCGGGGGATCTCGCCGTGGCCACCGTACAGCATCGCGTTGAGATCGCCCTGCTCTTGTTTGGTCGGCATCCCCGTCGAGGGCCCCGACCGCATCACATTACAGATGACCAGTGGCGTCTCGGTCGTCGCCACAAGTCCAAAGCTCTCGGTCATGAGGTCGATACCGGGCCCGGAGGTCGCGGTCATCGCCCGCGCGCCGGCTCGGGCCGCGCCCAGCGCCATGTTGATCGCCGAGAGTTCGTCTTCGGCCTGGACAACGTGGCCGCCGTACTGCTCGATCCGACCCTTCAGATACTCCATCACATCGGTCGCGGGCGTGATCGGGTAGCCGGCGTAGTAGCGACAGCCGGCGGCGATCGCCCCCATCCCGATGGCTTCGTCGCCGTTCAGGAGGACGTAGTCGTTGTCGGTCGTTTCGAGGTCGTACTCGAAGTCGTGGTCGTGGTTGTCCTCGACGTAGGACTGGCCCTTGCGGGCGGCCTCCTTGTTGTTGTCGACGAGCTTCTGGCCTTTCGCGCCGAACCGCTTTTCGAGCGCGCTGTCGAGGTTTTCGATCGGGAACCCGGTGACCGCACAGGCCGCGCCCAGCGCGACGACGTTGCGCATGATCGCGCCGCCGGCGTCCTCGGCGAGCCGTTTCAGCGGCACGTCGAGACCGATGACGCCATCCGGGATCGGCGCGTCCTGCATGGTGGTGCGCTCGCCGTCGTAGATGATCACCGAGCCATCGTGGAGCTCATCGCGGTTCTCCTCGATGGTTCGCGGCGTGAGTGCAATCAACACGTCGAGGCGGTTGACGACACTCTGCACACGGTCGACCGACGTGCGGATCTTATACGCCGTGTATCCGCCGCGGATACGTGAGGCGAAATCCTTCGAGGTGAACACGTGGCGGCCGGCCCGCGAGAGTGCCTGAGCGAAGATTTTCCCCGTAGAGTCGATGCCGTCGCCGGCCTCGCCGCCGACAGCCCAGTTGAAATCCGCAGCCATTGGTAGTGCTCGCCCTACTCCACCACAAATCAAAAGGCTTCTGGAACACCCACCGCAGAACCGCCAGTATTCCCCATTTCTGTTCGGAGATGGACAAACGAAGCGACCGTTTTCAACTGTTTTTGGTTTCATGATTAATATCACCGCGTTGCGCCGCCACCATCCTGCGGAGCAAAGAGCCTTTGGCGTCGCCCCCGAAGCGGGTGTATGGATGCGACGGTGACGGTCACTGACGTGACCGCTGTCGGCCCGGAGACGGTTGCCATCGAGTTCGAGAGCCCCGACGGCTTCGATGCCCAGCCGGGACAGTTTATCAAGCTGCTGGCAACCGTCGATGGTGAGGACTACGCTCGCTTTTATACGCTGTCCTCGCCTGACGTGGCCGACACCTTCGAGATTACAGTTGAGATCGACCCACAGGAAAGCGGCCCGTTTAGCGACCACCTCGCCGACCTGACAGCCGGCGATGGGATCGATATGAGCGGCCCGTTCGGTGCCGAATACTACGAGAGTGAAGCCCGTGTCGTCGTATTGGCAGGCGGCCCCGGTGTCGGCCCGGCTGTTGGCATCGGCGAACGCGCAAACGAGGACGGCAACACGGTACACATCGTTTACCGCGCCACCGACCCGGTACATGAATCACGGCTGTCGGCACTCGATTCGGCTGGTGCAACCGTCACGATCACTGACGACGACGGCTTTGCTGCCGCCGTCGACGAGGCACTCACCACCAACGACGACGAACAGGTGTTTGTCTATGGGTTTGCTGGCTTCGTTACCGCCGCAACCGACGCCATCGACGCCGCTGGCGGCGACCCGGACGCCGCCAAGATCGAAAACTTCGGTTAGTCGCCGCTGTTGACTGCGACACCTGTTCCGCTGTCAGACTGTGATTGTGCGTCGCCGCCGACCTGCGGGAGCAGGAGGGCGATCCGTGTGCCGGGGTTGGCGTCGTCAATGTGGATGTCGCCGCCGAGCAGTGACATCGCCCAGTAGACCAGCCACAACCCGAGCCCTGTCCCGTGTTGCAGCGGCGTTTCTTCGCCGCTTTCGATCGCTTTTCGTTCGTGTTTGGGGATGCCGGGGCCGTTGTCGGTGATCACGATCTCGACGGCTGGCTCGCCGTCCCGGACGACCGTTTCGGTGGTCAACTGCACCTCCGGGGTTGCGCGGTTGTTGTGGACGACGGCGTTGTTGACTAACTCTGAGAGGGCCATCTTCAGCCGCACGTCGGCGTTGACATACAGCGACTCCTCGGGGGCGTCGACGACGACGCGCGCTCCGGGGTGGCGATCCTCAAACTCTCTGGCGACTCGCATGAGCAATGCCTGCACGTCGCAGGCCGTTGTCGTCGACCGCCCCTGATCGAACAGCGAGCGGACGGTGACCGCTTTCTCGCTGAGCTCTTCGAGATTCGACACCCGGCGTTCGATCCCTTCGACGTGGCTTTGGAGCTCATCGTCGTCAAGCCCCGCGTTGAGCATCGCTGCGTTGCCATCGATCACGTTCAGGGCGTTCCGTAGGTTGTGTCGTAACACCCGATTGAGCACGTCTAACTGCTGATCGCGCTCTTTTCGGGTCGTGATGTCTTGAAGGGCGAGCTCGAACACCGGGCCGTCGTCGGTCTCGGTGACGATGCCGGAGACTTCGCCCCAAATCTGGTTGCCCGCGGCGGTCTCAAATTGCAGTTCGACGTTGTCGACAGTCCCTTCGGCCAGCAGGCGATCGCTGAAGGCCGCCCGTTCGTCGGGGTCGACGTAGATCTCGCTGACCGACCGGTTCTCGAAGTAGGCTTTCGAGTCAGCCTCAAGGATGTCGACCAGCCCTTGATTGACCAGTTTGAACTCGCCGTCTGGCCCCGGCGTTGTCCGGTAGACGCCGATCGGGAGGTTTTCGACGAGTCGCTCATATCGTTGCAGCTCACCCTCCCGGCGTTTCTGGTCGGTGATATCGACGTAGAGGTGGATGTATTCGTCAGCCTGGTCGCCCGCAACAGGGACGCCATGGAAGAGGAACTCCCCGGGGCCATCGACGGTCTCACAGGTCGTTTCGGTGGTGATCCGGTGGTCGCCCTCGTCGGTGTCGATCGGGCGACTATGCTGTGTCGACTCGCCGGTGTCGCTGTCGGTGACCTCAGGTACCATCGCGGTGCCGGGTGTTTCGTCGGTGTCGCCGAACGTGCGCTCAAACTCGGCGTTGCTGGCGATGATCTCCTCGGTGCCGTCCTCGACGACGGTGTCGGCGATCGGCTCGGGGATGGCGTCGAAGACGGCCTCAAACCGGTTGCGCTGCTCCCGAAGTTGGCGTTCGACGAGCTTGTTCCGGCAGGCCTCAGCAAGCTTCTCGTTGAGCGGCGTCAACGCCGACCGTGTTGCGGTATCGATCTCTCCGCCCTGTTTGCCGATGACGAGCGCGCCGAAGTCGGGCAGCGAAAACAGATAGCAGTGATCCCCGGCGGTCGGCTCGGTGTGGCTGGGAAACGCTTCGCTCGATAGCTCCGCAAGTTGGTCGATCCCGGCCGACAGTAAGGCGTTGCCCGCCGGATCGGCTGGGATCGTCGCCGTCGGCGTATAGCCGTCCTCGGTCGCCCGGAAGATGCCGCCGACCGAGCAGTTTAGCTTTCGGAGATAGCCCGCTAACGCGGCGTCGGCGGTCTCCGTGAGTGTCTCTTTGCCGCCGATCGTGAGGGCGATCTCATAGAGGGCTTGCACCCGCTGTTGGCGCTCAGGCATCGTCGCTCACCGCCGCCACAACCGCTGTTTTGTTGTAGTAGTCCAGATGGCCGGTGCCGTCGTTGGCGATCTCGCCGATCGTGAGGGCGCCAACCATCGGCCAGCCGCCGGCGTCGATCGCCGCGACCTCCTGGTCGAAGGTCTCATCGAGATACAGATGCCGGGAGATACAGTCAAACACACAGAGGGTTCCCGCGCCGTCGGCGATCGGCTTCTCTGTCAGAGCGGTTTCGGCTGCCTGCTCGGCGGCGTCGATCAACGAGTCGGGGTCGCCGGCCAGCACCGTTACAAACTCCCCTTCCGGCACGGGCCCGAAACAGGAGATCGCGTCGCCGTCGACAGCGAAGGGATCGCGGACGATCGGCTCGCCGTCCAGCCGGCTGATACCGAATGGGTAGGCGGTGGCGGTCTCGAAAAAGTCCTCGCGGTGGAGCGTCGCATCGGTGTTGGTCTCGATCGCTTCTTGGTAGACCTCGAAGGCCGACTCGCCGTCGAGTTCGCGGATCGTCCCGTGGTCGGCATCGGTGACGCGAAACGGTCCGGCGACCTCGTTCCAGCCGTGGCGGACGCCGATCCCGATCGGTTGGTCGACGGCAGCCATCACGGCTGCGTCCTCGATGATGCCATCGCCGGTAAACAGACACGGCTCGCCGCCGCCGTCGAGGCGGCCAGCCCCGCCGCCGACAACGCTGAGGCCGACGCTGTAGGTGCGGAACAGCGCGTCGATAAGCGATCCAACCCCATCGGCGTCGGCGTGGGCGTCGACAAAGACGAAGGCGGCTTCCGAGCTCCCCGCCGGCAGCGATGCATCAAGCTCGTCGTCGGCCTCGCTCAACTCGGAGACGACGGTAACCGTCGGCGACGTTGGGAGTCCGATCGCCAGCAGGCCCGACGTTCGTGACTCGCCGTCGACGATCACCTGTGGAAACAGCCCGCCACAGACCGGCACTGATAGCGACTCCAGCGTGGTCTCGAAGCTATCGGCGGTGATATCGACTGACGGCGTGGCCAACACCAACAGCCCCTCGACGCGCTCCTGTGAACTCAGGCTCGTCAGCTCGTCTCGGAGTACGTCACCGGACGCCGAGCTGTAGGCGAGTTCCATCAACTATCTGTTTTTACTAGTTATTATACTAAGTCCTTACGACACCTGTTGACACATCTCCCCAGCGGTGGTACAGCTGCCGCCGCAGATGTTGTTGCCGTCGGCACGCGCGCTCGAATCAGTACTGCCACCAGAGTATGCAGCACTGACATCGCTGTCTGCATGCGGTTTTGCGACGCTCGATTTTGCACTGCATTCTCATTCACTGCGAGATGGTGAGTAGATTTATCATGGACAATCAAGTGAGATCAGATACCAATGGCTGATCCCGATGTTGACCTCGAAGCCAGACTCGCCGAACAGGATTCCTTCGAACCGCCGGCTGACTTCGTCGAGCAGGCGAACGTCACCGACCCCGACATCTACGACGAGTTTGAGACCAACTGGCCGGACTGCTGGACGCAGGCGGCCGACCTCCTCGATTGGGACACCGAGTATACTGAGATTCTCGACGACAGCAACCCGCCGTTCTATGAGTGGTTTGCTGACGGCGAACTGAACGCCTCGGCAAACTGTCTCGACCGCCATCTCGACGAGCGCGGCGACGAGGCCGCCATCGAGTGGGTCGGCGAACCGACCGACGAGGCCAACCGCACCTACACCTACCAGGAGCTCCACGACGAGGTCAACGCCTTTGCTGCCGCCCTCCGCGCCCAGGGCGTCGAAGAAGACGATATCGTCACGCTGTACATGCCGATGATCCCGGAGCTCCCGATCGCCATGCTGGCGTGTGCCAGGATCGGCGCGCCGCATTCGGTCGTCTTCGCGGGCTTTTCGGCCGACGCCTTGGCGACGCGAATGAATTCCGCCGACTCCGAGCATCTGGTCACCTGTGATGGCTACTACCGCCGCGGCGACCCCCTGAACCACTTCGAAAAAGCGACCGAGGGGCTGGCCGATGTTGACCACGACACCGATACGATCGTCGTCAATCGCCTCCCCGACGACGATGGCTTCGATCACGATCTCTCGGGCCACGACACCTACGCTGACCTCGTCGCCGCCCACGACGGCGAGATGGTCGACCCTGTTTCCCGCAGTGCGGAGGACATGCTATTCTTGATGTACACCTCCGGAACGACCGGCCAGCCAAAGGGGGTCAAACACACGACGGGTGGCTACCTCTCGTGGGCGAGTTGGACCTCGCATGCTGTCCTCGATATCAAACCTGAGGACACCTACTTCTGTGCGGCCGATATCGGCTGGATCACCGGCCACTCCTACATCGTCTACGGGCCGCTCGCCTTGGGCACGACGACGATGATGTACGAGGGGACGCCGGATTATCCCGATCGCCACCGACTGTGGGAGATCATCGAGGAATACGAAGCCAACCAGCTGTACACCGCGCCGACGGCGATCCGCTCGTTCATGAAGTGGGGCACGGAGTACCCCGACGCGAATGATCTCTCCTCGTTGCGGCTGCTTGGCACCGTCGGCGAGCCGATCAACCCGCGTGCGTGGAAGTGGTACTACAAACATATCGGCGACGAGTCCTGCCCCATCGTCGACACCTGGTGGCAGACCGAAACCGGCGGGATGATGCTGACGACGCTGCCGGCGATCGGCGAGATGAAACCCGGTTCGGCGGGGCCGCCGCTGCCGGGGGTTAGTGCCGACATCGTCGACGTTCGCGGCAGCCCGGTCGGTGCAGGCGAGGCCGGCTATCTCGTCGTCAACAAACCGTGGCCCGGCATGTTGCGAACGCTGTACAACAACGACGACCGCTTCATCAACGAATACTGGCGGGAATACTCACAGGTCGACAGCAACGATTCGGCGGACTGGGTATACTTCCCCGAGGACGGCGCGAAGCTCGACGAGGACGGCTACTTTACTGTTCTCGGCCGTGTCGACGACGTACTCAATGTGTCGGGCCACCGCCTCGGCACGATGGAGATCGAATCCGCGATCGTCGGCGTCGAAGGCGTCGCCGAAGCCGCTGTCGTCGGCGGCGACCACGAGATCAAAGGCGAGGCAGTCTACGCCTACGTCATCACCGAGGATGGCTACGAGGAAGACGAGGAGCTCCGCGAGCGAGTTATCGAGGGTGTCGAAGACGCCATCGGCCCGATCGCTCGCCCGGAAAAGGTCGTCTTCACGCCGGAACTCCCGAAAACGCGCTCGGGGAAGATCATGCGTCGCCTGCTTGAAAACATCGCCAACGACGACGAGTTAGGAGATACGAGCACCCTCCGCAACCCTGAGATCGTCGACGACATTCAGACGGCCGCGGGCGGCGACGACTGACTCAGGCGGCACCGACGATCAGTTATTCGCCTTTTCGTTTCACAAACTCGAAGCCGTTGTCATCGGGGTCGCCGGTGGTGAGCTCATCGCCTTCGAGCGGTTTGGTCGCCCCGTCCATCCCGTCAGGATCGGCTTCGGCCGCGCTTTTGGCGATCTCCTCGGCGTTTTGGAGGTCGGCGACGCCGCCCATACCGAGCACGGAGTCATCATCATCCTCGTCGTCCGTCCCATCGCCAAGGACGAGGGCGTCAGCGATCTCCTGATACGCCATTGCTGCCGGGCTGTCCGGATCGAACAGACAGATCGGCTGGCTCATATCTTGGGCGGCCGCGACCGTCTCGTCTTCCGGCACCGCGCCGATCAGGTCGGTTTCGAGGAATGTCGCCAGCCGTTCGGGCGGCGGCGCGCGGCCAGTGCCCGCGCGGACGAAGACGACGCCCATCACCTCACCGTTGACGCGGTGGGCCAACTCGATGGTCTTCTTGGCATCGCGGATCGAGGCGACCCGCGGCGTTGAGACGATTAGTACCTCATCGGCCAATCGGAGCGGATAGATCGTCTCGGGGCTGACGCCGGCGGCGGTATCAAGCAGCACAAAATCGTAGGCCGGCCGAAGGCTCCGGATTACCGGCGCGAGCGCGGCGACGTTGATCGCGTTGAACTCCGCCAACTCGGTGCCCGACGGTAGGACGTGCATCCGGTCGTCGATCGGATACAGCGCCTCGGTTGTTGGGGCGGTGCCAGACAACACGTCGTGGAGGGTGCGTTCGGGTTCGAACTGCAGAAAGTCGACGATGTTTGCCATCGCCAAATCGAGTTCGACAACGGCCACTGTCTGGCCGGCTTGGGCGAGCGCCACCCCTAGGTTGATCGCGGTCGTCGTCTTCCCGACGCCGCCTTTCGCCCCCGCGACTGCGATAACGCGCCCGTCACCCATGTTCGCCACTCACGCCGACACAGGCATAAATCCATGTTATTAACATGTCGACCATTGGGACGGTCGTCCGGTCGTCGCGTCGTGAGCTGCAAGCCGAGTGTCTCTCAGAGATAGGCCGCGTCCCACTGGGACGCCTTGCGGCTGTTGGCACACTCCTCGCAATCGAGCCGTCCCATCGGATCCATCCCGACAGCGAGACTGCCACAGGCACCACAGATGAACCCGTATCGCTCGCTGCGGTCGCTGTCGGCGTAGACGACATAGAATGGGGCAACCGAGCCGTCGGCGCGCTCGTTGTACGCGGCATACCCGGTGCCGTCGGCGGTTCGCACCGCGGCGGTCAACACATCACCGTCTGCAGGGTCGGCACTCATAGCACAGTCTATCATGTACAATGACTAAAGATGTGCGTCCGTTCGATAAACCTGGACAGCTGTTCGATTTACGATCACTCTCCTCGCTGCGGCTGTGCGGCGGCGGCCGCCGTCACCGGTTCGCGTCGTCGTTGCTATCGGCTGTGGATTCGGTTCGCTCGTCGTCGTCGGTCGTCGATTCTGTCCGCTCGTCGGTGGTCGCTTGGGTGCCGATGCTCTCCGGCTCTACATCGTCGACACGGTCGGCGACGACGGTGACGGCGATCAGGAGCACGCCGAGAATGAGCGCGATCGTGATCGCGCCGTAGGCGGCCAACCCAAGCCGGGTTGCCGGTAACGGAATCAGAAACAGCAGTCGTGGTGGCTCGATCTGACCGACGACGCCCGCTGCGAGGTAGCCGGCAACCCCGGTAAAACAGACGATGCCGACGTAGATCCCAACGACGAGCCGTCGCCCGCCGACGTTCGTAGCCATATCCGTTGTGCGGTCGGCAGCCGGTTACCCGTTTCGTCCGACCGATGTCGTTTTGCCCCCGGCAGCCCAACACCGTGTATGGATGACAGCGATCTGCTCGGAATCGTTCTCGGCGGGATCGCGCTGATGATGTTTGTGACCGGCATTGTGCTGGTGATGTAGTCAGCCGACGCCGATTCAGCCGTCAGCGAGCAGCCGACCGCGGAACGTGTTGGCCGCGGCCTCGTCGGCAAAGGTGAGGACGAACCGGCCGCTCCACTCGCCGCCCGCTATCTCCATGGCGAGCTCAGCGTTGATTCCGAACTGATTGATTCGTTCCCGATCAAGGGTGATCGTGATCGTTGCCGTCTCGTAGCTGGTCTCAAGGTCGACAGCGGCGGCTGTCTGGGTGACCGATTCGGTTCCCGCCGCGGTGAGTTCGATCGGTACCGACGGCCCGGTCTGTGGTCGTGTTGAGACGGCACCGACACGTGCGATGTCGGTGGTCGTAAACAACGTCCGGCTGTCGTCGCCGACTTCGAGTGTTGCCTCCAGTGCAGCGTCGTCGTTGATCTCGTTTGCCCCGCTATTTACTGAGTCTTCGTCATCAGCCGCTGACCCTGTTGGCTGTTCCAGACAGCCGGCGATGCTCCCGGTGGCGAGCACTCCGCCGGATGCAAGGATCACTTCTCGTCGCAGCATATCAGTCCCTCAACAGCTGGTGGTGAAAAAAGACCGTGTCAGTCCGCGCCGATCAGTCGTCGTCGCGTTCCTCAGCGACTGCCTCCGCCTCATCGGCCGGCTTGCCGCCGTCGGTTGCGACCTCCTCGTCGCCACCGTCGGTTGCGATCTGGGTGTCGAGTTTCTGCTCGAACCATTGCCACTCGACGGTGCGCACGTTGTCTTGGCGGAGATCCCATGGATCGCCGCTTTCGACGCGTTTGCCCTCAAACCACGAGGAGACCATATTGTACAGCCAGATGATCTGGCCGATCAACAGTAGGAAGGCTCCGAGCGTGGCGACCTGGTGGAGCGTCGCAAACTGCGGTAGGTATGTCGCGTACCGCCGCGGCATCCCACCGTAGCCCAGCAGGATCATCGCGAGGAACGTGATGTTGCTGCCGACCATCGTGAGCCAGAAGTGGGCCTTGCCGAGACTGGCCTGGTACATCCGGTTGGTGACCAGCGGGAACCAGTAGTAGATACCCGCAAAGCCGGCGAAGGCGATCGCCCCCATCACGACGTAGTGGAAGTGACCCACCACGTAGTAGGTGTCGTGGAGCACGAGGTCGATCGGGATCGACGCGAGGAAGACGCCGGTGACACCGCCGATGATGAAGTTCGAGATGAAGCCGATACAGAACAGCATCGGCGTCGTCAGCCGCACCCGGCCGTTCCACAGCGTCGTAATCCAGTTGAATGTCTTCACCGCAGAGGGGATCGCAATCGCCATCGACACCGCCATGAACGACGCCCGGACGCGGGGGTCAATGCCGGTCGCGAACATGTGGTGGGCCCAGACGCCGAACGACAGCACGCCGATCGCCAGCGTGGAGTAGACAACGAACTTGAAGCCGAACAGCTTCCGGCCAGCAAACCGCGGGAGGACGTAGCTGACGATCCCCATCATCGGCAACACGAGGATGTAGACCTCGGGGTGGCCGAAGAACCAAAAGAGATGCTGCCAGAGGATGTTACCGCCATCAGTCAGGAAGAAGGCGGTGCCGAAGTTCCGGTCGGCCAGCAACATCAGCAGCGCGCTGCCGAGCAGCGGGAACGCAAAGAGGATCAGCCCAGACTGAGTGAGAATCGTCCACGAGAAGATATCGAGGTTCGCCCAGGAAACCTCCTCGCCGCGGTGGGTGAAGATGGTGGCGATGAAGTTGATTGCGCCCATCGTCGCCGCAACCCCAGAGAGATGCAGCCCGAGCAGCATGAGGTCGACGCCGGCACCGCCGACGGCGTCAGCACTCGGCCCAACGGCCCCAAGCGACAGCGGCGTGTACATCGTCCAGGCCGTCTGGGCGGGCCCAAACAGGCCCAGCGGTTTGGCGAAAAAGCCGGCCCAGATCAGCAGTGCGGCTGGCGGCAACAGCCAGAAGGCGATGGCGTTGATTCGGGGGAACGCCATGTCGTCGGCCCCGATGATCAGCGGGACGAGGTAGTTGGCGAACGCCGCGATAATCGGCGTCCCGAAGAGGAACAGCATCGTGATCCCGTGGCTGGTCAGCAAGGCGTTGTACGTCGATGTGCCGAGTAGTGATGAGGAGGTCACGAGATCGAACCGCATGAGGGTGACCATCAGGCCGCCGACCGCGAAGGCGATGATGCCGTACAGCCCGTAGAGGATGCCGATATCCTTGTGGTCGACGGTCGTTAGCCACCGGATGATCCCGGCCGGTTTCTCTTCGTCAATGTAACCGGACTCCTCGATGAAGGAGCCCCCACCGCCGACAGGGGTGTACGATCGCCAGTTCTCAATTCGTGTGAGGAACGTGGCGACCGCGACGAGGAACACCCCCATCAGCACGGTCACTGCGATCTGCGCGTTGAGTTCCATACAATTGGTATGGACATCGTACCCTAAGAATGATTCGGGTCCCACCGGCTGATCGGTGGAGGGATGCTCGCTGAGGTCGCTGCTTCACTCCCACATTCATCCGGCTCCTTGGCTGCCAAAATTGTAACTGCAACTGAATATACAGCGGACTACAAAAATGGATTTATATACTGGCTAATTCAACTAACTGACAACTGGGGGACGCAGATGGGGGCCAAACAGCTACTGAAGGATTACGAGGATCGGTTTCCGGATGGAACCATCCCCGAGATCTCACTTGTTATCACCAATCAGACTGATCGTTCCTTTGGGGCGGTCAGCAAGACACTCTCGACGCATCTGGCAACGGGGTTTGCCAACACTGACATCCCCAATACTGCAGACGTTCGCTATCGCGTTCGGCAGTGGAAACAGCTCTGTGCCGAACTCAACGGCCTCGATCAACAGCATCTGCAACTCCGAAAATACGAGACTCGTGGTCGGACACAAGACCAGCCAACCCCACAGCAAGCGACCGCGACCGACAGTCGATTGGTGCGACCACCCACCTGCGTCGGCGAAGGGTCGGTGACGGCCTACACCCTGCCGTCGGGGCGGCGGGCGATCGTGCTTCGACGCGCCCCGCGATCAGCGACGACAACTCGCAGTCGACGTGGGACGGAGTACCGCGGCAGTTTTGAGGTCGTTTTCACCGAGAGCCTCACCGCCTTCTACACACAGCAACTGAAACCGCTGGGCTGGCGGTGTCCGGATGACGTTCCTACGTCCAAACCACGGTCGACGCAGACACGCTGAGCGTCGGTCGACTGACCGCCGCTATTTGAGTTCCGCGTCCTCCAAAGCTTCATTCAGATCCGCCCGCACGCGTTCACCCGTCTCCAGATCAGGCGCGGTTGTCACCAGCCGGTTTTCCTGAACACTGGAGCCATCCCGCAGCAGCATGCGGACGTTGCCGTTGTGGTCGGCGCGGGTGATCTTCGCGCGGAGACTGCTCTGTGAGCCCTTACCGCCGGCATCGATCGGCCCGGGGATGATTTTCTTAATATGGGGGTGGTCGGCAACGATGCTGATGGCGTTGCGGCCGGCGCGATCGCCGATGATCGTTGAGTGGCTCCCGCCGATCTTCTCCCGTGGCGGGATGTCGACGACCTCAAGGGCTGATTCGCCGCGGCGGTTGCGCACCGTCTCGACGGGCGTCTCATCCGGGACGCGATAAAACTCGTAGTGGAGTTGTTTGCGGGTCTCTCGCAGCGGGTCGCGCTCGCCGGCGGCAAAGACTGTTTCAGGCCGTTTCCGGCGAATCTCGTCGGCAACCCGCCCGGCGAAATTGCGGAGTTCAACCACGGTGGCGCGGTCGTCGTGGGTATTGTCGACCTCAGGAACAGTTGTGATCGTCGTCTCGCCGACGATTGTTTCGCCGTCGAGCATCGTCAGCGTCGCCGCATCGCGCTCGAAGACGGCGACGACGGCATCGCAGTTGGCGGTGTCACAGACCAAACAGTAGTCGCCTGGGCGGTCGAGATCGGTGTGACACTGCCGGCACTCCATAGCTGTCTGTACAACGCGGTACCTAAAACGCCGTTCGTTTGCGGCTGTTGGCTGGTCGCCGATGGCGGTAGTGACAGCGACTACGCCACCTGCAGTCCGGTCATCACGCCGTAGCCGACGACAAACGACAGCCCAAGCGAACCGGCCCACGCACCGACGGTGACCAGTAGTTTTCGGGGGTCGACTGCCGACCCCCCACCGACGGCTGCACCGCCACCGACGATCCCGCTGACGATGATCTCGTTGAACGACACCGGCACGCCCAGCAGTACTGCCACCTGTGCGATCAGAAACGCTGGGACGAGGGCGGCGATCGACCGCCGGGGGCCGAGATCGGAGTAATCCTGGGCGAGTGATTTGATCATCCGCGGCGCGCCGAGCCACGACCCTGCGAGGATGCCAACCCCACCACCAGCAAGGATGATCGCCGGCGAGAGAGCACCGACTGTCGAAAACAGCGGCAGCAGCGGCCCGACCGCGAGCCCGACCTGACTACCGCCCGCCGAAAAGGCGACCAGCGAGCCCAACACGAGCAGCACGTGTCGCAACCCGCCGGCCTCATCGCGATTGATATCCCACCGAACGACCGCGGCGATCCCCACGGCAACCACGGCGGCAACGCCGGCGGTTGTGCCCAGTCCGCTGCCGACCTGTCGGCCGACCGCGCCCGTGAGCGACCCCATCGTGCCGCCGGGGCCGAGAAACGCAAACTCGACGTTTGCGAGGACGACGCCGACGATCGCCGCCAACACGGGGACGGTGACCGTCTCGGGGGCGTCTGGTCGTGGCAACACGCTGGCGATCCCGTAGGCGATCCCGCCGCCGACGACCGGCGTCAACACCCAGACGGCACCGACCTGCTGGTAGGTTGCCCAGGCGGGCGCGCCCCCAATCGCCAGCCCGACGCCGACGACTGCGCCGGTGACGGTGAAGGCGGTGGCGATCGGATACCCCGTGCGGATGCCGACGGCCATCAGCCCAGCCCCGACGAGTAAGATCACGATGACGCCGACAGCGGGGATCTCAACGCCGCCGATCAGCCCGCTGCCGACGGTCGCCGAGACGTTGGCGCCTTGGGTGATCGCGCCGGCAAAGCCGAGCAGGCCGACGATGAAGGCGGCCTGCATCGTCGGGATGGCGTTGGCGCCGACCGCCGGCGCGAAGGGGGTCGCCCCGCTTGAGCCGGCTCCGATCACCCACGCCATGAATAGACTGGCGAGTCCAGCGACGAGAAACAACGCGATAGCTGCAAGTTCCATGAGAGTATGATGAGAGAATCGTGTGGTTCAGCCGTTAGTCCGCACTCGCGGGTGCGGCATCGGACTGTGCGCTGCGACTCCGCCAGACGCCCTGGGCGTAGGCGCCGATGAACATGCCACCGATCGCCCACAGGATCGGAAAGTTGCCGACGCCGAGGCTGGCGTACCCCGCGCCCGGACAGATCCCGGACAGCCCCCAGCCGACGCCGAAGATGCCACCGCCGATCAACACGTTGCGATCAAAGGATTTCAGCCGGCGACCGAAGCCGTCCCCGGTCAGTGGTGCGCGGTCAAATAGCCGTGGGACGACGATGTAGGCAAGCCCGGTGACCGCCGCGCCGCCGAACATGACAAACAGCAGCCCGAAGTCCTCGAACTGCAGGAAGTCGAGCACGACCTCCGGGCGGGCCATATGGCTGTAGCCCAGCCCGAACCCGAAGATCAGCCCGCCGACGAGGATCAGCGGCATGAACAGGGGATGGCGGCCCTCGTTGCCTGCGGCGGTGCTCATGGCGTCACCCCCAGTGCGGCGACGACCTGAGCGGTGATGATCGCGGTCAACAGGAAGGCGAGCACCCCCGCGATCGACGTTTTCGACGCCGAGCCGACGCCACAGACGCCGTGGCCGGAGGTACAACCTTTCCCGATCCGGGTGCCGACCCCGACGAAGATCCCACCGAGGAGGAGTCGCCACGGGGCCACGTCGGTCGTCCACGCGCCGCCCTGAAAGACGACGGCGTAGACGGCCGCCCCGAGGATGATCCCCAGCGTGAACACGAGCCGCCAGTCGCGGGAGCCGGCGTATCTGGCGAACCGCGAGCGATCGGAGACGTACGACAGCGTCGACTCAAGAAACGTGCTCGCCCCGGCGTTGATCGCGGTGCCGGCGTAGATCGCGGCCGCGCCGAGTCCGACGAACAACCCACCGATCGCATACCGGCTGATCCCGTTGGGGAACAGCTCAGCGACCGTCTGCAGGACGAGGAGGTCGGCGACCATCGGTCGGCTCAGTCCCCCGCCATCGACTCTTGGCTGGCCGCGCAGTTGTTCGGGCCGAGCTCAAGGGTGAATGCTTCCTCATCGTCGGCCGTCTGCTGGCCGAGGTTGGTTTCGATGATATCGATGTAGTTGGCCGGTCGGGGCGGCATGTCCGCCAAGATCTCGTCGACGAACTCGTCTTTCGGCAGCGTTAGGGGGTCCATCTCCTCGACGAGATCGCCGATCGGCGCGGTGTAGGTGCCGTCGGCGGCTGGCTCGGCGGCGTCACTGAAGTGTGCCCCGCCGATCAGCGTCTCGTCGGGCAGCGTCAGCACGCGCTCTTGCAGTGAGTCGTAGAGCATCCGGGCGGCGTCGGGCGCGCCCTCGTCGCCCTCTTCGAGATCCGGCCGGGCGACACTCTCGATGAATAGCCCATCGCCGGTCGCCAGCAGCGAGTCGTCGACGAGATAGGAGGTCATCCCGGTGGTGTGGCCCGGGGTGGCGACCGTCTCGATGGTCGCCTCGCCGACTTGGAACTCGTCGCCATCTTCTGCGGTCGTCAGCTCGTCGGCGTAGGTGACGCCACGGTCGACGGCCGCCGCCGGGATGACGCCCTCGACGCCCTCGTCGTCGAGATCGCGAACGCCGCTGATGTGGTCGGCGTGGATGTGCGTGTCGAGCGCGTATTTCAGGTCGACGCCGAGCTCGTCGGCGTCGTCGAGATAGCGGTCGGTGAACGCGCGTAGCGGGTCGATGACGGCTGCTTCGCCGTCATCGTAGACGAAGTAGCCAAGACAGCCCGAGGAGGGGCGTTGATACTGCAGGAGGGTGCCGGCTCCATCGTAGTCGGTGACCTCGACGGCGTCATAGAGCCGTGCCCAGCCGTTCATCCCGTCTTCGAGATGGATCGCGTCGTAGTCGCGTTCGAGGAGCGTGCCGGCGACGTACTCGCTGGCACCACCCTTCGCACAGAGCACGACGAGCTCGCGGTCGTCGGGGATCTGTTCGAGCACGTCGTCGACCTCCTCGTCAAGGAACTCGAAGTACGGGATGTTGATCGACTCGACGCTCTCGTCGTCGATGTGCCACTCCTCGTATTCGGAGGCCATCCGCACATCGAGGATGGTGACCGCCTCGCCGTCGTCGATCCGGCCTTTCAGCGCTTCCGGCTCGATACTAGTCACGTCTGCATCTGGGGTTGGAAAGTCGTCAGCGTCCATGTGAGACATCACTCTCTACAGGGTGGGGATACAAAAGAGTTTGTATAGTAATTCCCAATATATACAATATAGATGGCTGCACCACTCGCGGCGAAACAGGCCGTTAGCACGGCGAATTCACCAGATAAATGGCTAAATATCCTTTTCACGTGCGAGATGTTGCAGGGCGCGGCCACAGTAATTGTTTGAGAGATGCACACTAATCGGTATTCTTTTATATCCTGCTCCAATATTGTAGGGTAACTCCAATACAAACGGAGTCCACACAGCATGAGCGTAAACTACGACGTTACCGAGACGCTTGACGTGAAGGGTGCATCGTGTCCAATGCCGGTTGTCAAAACCAAATCCGCCATCGACGACGTGCCGGAAGGCGGCGTCCTTGAGGTGCTGTCGACCGACAAGGGCAGCATGAGCGATATCGACGGCTGGGCGGCTGGCACCAGCGGCGTCGAACTCCTCGACCAGGTTGAGGACGGCGACGTGTACAAACATTACGTCGAGAAGACGGCCTAACATGAGCACAGAGCCATCCAGTACCGCTGACGGTACCCAGCCGAGTGCCGCCGAGCTGCAGGCCCGCGTCGAGGAGTTAGAGGAGACGGTTGCCGCCCTTGAAGCCGACGACGAGCAACAGAAGATGACGATCGTGGCGACACAGGGCACCTTCGATATGGCCTATCCGCCGCTCATCTTGGCGAGCACCGCTGCCGCCTTCGGCTGGGATGTCGTCGTCTTCCATACGTTCTGGGGGCTCGACATTCTCCACGAGGAGAAGTCACAGAACCTCCAGCTGTCGGCGGTCGGCAACCCCAACATGCCGATGCCGAACGCGCTGGCTGCCCTCCCGGGGATGGATCGGCTCGCCACGCGCATGATGCAGTCCCGGATCGACGACAACGGGACGGCGACGATCGAGGAACTGATCGACCTCTCCTTGGAGCAGGGCGTTGAACTCCAGGCCTGTCAGATGACCATCGAGCTGATGGACTACGACGAGGACGACTTCTACGACGATGTGACCGTCGGCGTCGGCGCGGCCACCGCCCTCCAACACATGGCCGAATCAGATATTCAACTGCTGGTCTAATTCGGGTACTGCGCTTTTGCCAGCGGTTGCAACAGGATCGCCGCCGCCGGGAGACCGACTATTTTGCGCTGCGGTTCCAAACGGCGTCGCTATTTGATCACTGTCTCGAAAAAAGGCGACTACTGCGTGTCTGAACCGCTTCTGTTCTTCACCTCGACGACAGCTGTGCGCCAACAGCTTAGTCGTCAGCCGGCGACAGCCGATCCGCGGTGGCGACGGTGTCTGCGTCGGCGATCCCGGCCGCGCTGAACTCATCGACGAACGCATCGAGCAGTTCGGGATCGTCGGCGCCGATAAGCTCCTGCTCTGCGGTCGTCGACTCGGCGTCGACGCCCAACCGCTCGGCGACCAGATCGCTCGTCGATTCGGCCATCTGCCGGTAGGTCGTGAGCTTGCCACCGACCGCGCTGACGAAGTTTTCGACCCCGTCGTCCGCGTGGTCGAGCCGGAAGAAGTCCCGCGAGACATCGCGGCCGTCACCGGCCCCGTCGTCGGGCGCGTACAACGGCCGAACACCCCACCACGTGCGTCGTTCCGGCGCGTCCTCGACGGGTGGCAACAGCTCCGCGCTCTTGGTGCGGAGTTCGTCGATCTCCGCGGGATCACGGTCGTAGTCGTCCGGGTCGTCGATCGGCACGCTCGTCGTCCCGAGGATCACCTCCGATTCGTGTGGGACGACGATGTCGGCGTTGCTCGGTTCGCGGGCGCGGTTCAACACCACGTCGAGCTCGTCGTACTCGACGGCGGTCATCGCCCCCCGCGAGAGGAACATATTGATGTCGACGCCAGCCATCGCCCCGATCTTGCCGGCCCACGGCCCGGCGGCGTTGACGACGTACTCGGCGCTGATCTCGTCGTTGACCATCCCGCCGACGGACACACTGGTGATCCGGCCGTTCTCGACGGTCATCTCTTCGACCGGCGCATGCGGGTAGATGCTCGCCCCGTGCTCGCGGGCGTCCGCTGCGTTCATCGCAACCAGACGGGCGGGATAGGTGATCGCATCGGGGACGGTGAAGGCCCGCTCGACATCGTCAGGGAGTCCCGGCGCGCGTGCCTTCGCCTCGTCACCGTCGATGACCTCGGTTGGAATCCCGATATCCTCGCAGGCCTCGCGCTTCCGATCGAAGTACGCGGGGTCGTCGTCGCCGAGCTGGACGAACAGCCCACCGGTCTCCCGTACCGCCTCGCCGGCGATCTCTTTGAGAATCCGGTTTTCGGCGATACTCTCCTCGGCACTCGGGCGGTCAGTTTCGGCGTAGCGCGCACCGCTGTGGAGCAGCCCGTGTGACCGGTCTGTCGTCCCGCTGTCGAGGCCATCGCGGTCGACAAGCGTCACATCGACCCCGCGCAGTGCGAGGTCGCGGGCGATCCCGGCTCCGGTCGCGCCGCCACCGATGACCAGCACTGTTGTTTGTATCATACAATTCTATCTTGTTTATACAGCCCTAAAATAGTTTCTTCGGGATGAATGCGGCAATGTAGCGAATAGTGTGTTCACAAAATATACAATACAGATGCCGACACCGAATGGACAGCACGCGTTTGTCGTTCGACTGTTTGCCTCGGCGTTCCTTCCAACTGAGAACTCGATCACCCATTTATGCGGTCTTGTGCCGTTCACACAGCTATGACACCGCAGTATGTGATCGTCGGTGGCAACGCTGCCGGGATGAGCACCGCGACGCGGCTGCGACGACTCGATGAGACCGCCGAGATCATCGTCCTCGAACAGGGCGAACACGTCTCGTATGCGAGCTGTGGACTACCCTACCACCTGAGCGACACCGTCCCCGAGGAGAACCTCGCGGTGATGGGCGTCGAGCAGCTGAGTGCCGCCTTCGATCTCGACATCCGCACGGGCGTCACGGCGACCGATATCGATCCGGACGCAAAGACCGTCTCGGTGGTCGACGCCGACGGCGAGTCGATGACGATCGCCTACGATGATCTCGTCGTCGCAACTGGAGCCGAACCGCTCGTCCCGCCGATGTTCGACCTCGACGAGCTGGCGCACTGTCACACCCTCCGCACCGTTTCGGATGCGACAGGCATCCGCGAGGAGGTCGCCGACGCCGAGCGCGCACTCGTCATCGGCGGCGGCTACATCGGGCTCGAAGTCGCCGAAAACCTCCACGAGGCCGGCCACGATGTGGTCGTCGCGGAACTGCTCGACCAGGTGATGCCGAACGCGCTCGGCCCGGAGCTGGCGGCGATGGTCGAGTTGCACCTCCGCGAGCAGGGGATCGATCTTCGGCTGGAGACCGGCGTCGACGAGCTGACCGAACCCGGCGACGAGACAGTCGTCGCCACGATGGACGACACCGACCACACCTTCGATCTCGTTGTCGTCGCCACCGGTGTCACCCCGCGGACGGAACTGGCCGAATCGGCAGGCGTCGAGTTACACGACAGCGGCGCGATCACTGTCGACGAGCGAATGCAAACCTCGGTCGAGTCGATCCACGCGGTCGGCGATGCGGCCGCCCCACCGGCAGCCCGTGCCGACGGGAACGCGTGGGTACCGCTCGGTGGCCCGGCCAACCGCATGGGTCGCGTCGCGGCCAACGATATCGCGGGCCACGACGACCAACTCGATCCCGTTTTGGATACGGCGATCGCCAAGGTGTTCGACCTCGATGTCGGCACCGTCGGCGACACCGCCGCGACGCTCGACGAACGGGAACAGTCCTATGAGGTGATCTACACGAGCCAGCCGGATCACGCCGAATACTACCCCGACGCGACCGAGATCCAGTTTAAACTCCTCTTCGATCCCGACGACGGGACGCTCTTTGGCGCACAGGCCATCGGCGAAGACGGCGTCGACAAACGAACCGACGTGTTGGCGACGGCTATCGTCCACGAAGACACCGTTTTTGACATCCGGGATTACGATCTGGCGTACGCCCCACCATACTCGGCCGCCAAGGATCCGGTCAACATGCTGGGGATGATCGGCGCGAACGTCGTCGAGGGCGTCGCCGACATCGTCCATCTCGATGAGTTCCTCGCGCGTGAGGACGACGCGACCGTCATCGACACTCGCCCACCCGAGATGCGCGAGGCCCAGGGCTGGATCGACGGCGACGAGAACGTTCCGCTCGGCAAGCTTCGGGAGTGGGCTGCCGACGCCGACCCGGACGAGGAGGTCTTCACCTACTGCAAGATCGGCAAGAGCTCCTACATGGCGACCCGGATTCTCGCTGAACACGGCATCGAGGCGAGCAGCCTCACCGGCGGCTACTACCGCTACGAGGCCGCGGTAGACAGCGACGAAGCCGACGCCGCCGACACCGAACCGGTGACAGCAGAACAGTAACCGCCGTCACTGGAGCTGCCTCGGGCTATCCTGGTTCACTGCCAGTAGCGTTATTGTGTTAGAAGAGCAATATTGATGTATGGCAGCAGAATCACCGCCTGAGGGGTGGGCCGACAGCATTAGACAGCAGCGCGAGGCAAAGCGTGACCACTTCAAACGGTCACCGCGGTCGCCGCTACCCGACGCCCAGCGCGGCGCGTCGTTTCCGGGTCTCGCCTACTACGAACCCGATCCAGCCTATCGCTTCGTGGTGCCGCTGGAGGAACACGAGACGAAAGAATCGGTCACCGTCGAAACGACAGCCGACGGCGAACAGACGTATCTCCGCTGGGGTGCGTTCAGCTTCGAGCTTGATGGTGAAACGTATACCCTGCAGGCGTACCGACCGGATCGGGAGGCAGATCGGTTCTGGGTGCCGTTCCGCGACGCAACGAGCGGGGAGACGACCTACGGAGCCGGTCGGTATCTCGACCTCGAACCCGACACCCACCGCGTCGACGACGGGTGGATTCTCGATTTCAACGCGGCGTACAATCCGACGTGTGCCTACAACCACGCCTACGAGTGTCCGATGATTCCACCCGAAAACTGGCTCGATGTCCGCATTGAGGCCGGCGAACAGGATTTCCCGGGTGAACCTGCCGATCCCCGCTGAAGAGGAACCCGGTTAGACAACGACAAGCCACGCAGCGACGACGGCTGCCGCGCCGCCGAGTGAACTCACGGCGGCGTGGGTGCGCAGCCGATCTTGGAAGCGATGGGCGTCGCTGTCGCCTGCGGCGTCGACGGGGCACGTGTCACTGCCGGCGGTACACTCCGGCAGCAGGTCGACGGCGACATGCAGGAAGACGCCAGCCCCGAACCCAAACAGGAGGCCACGTAGCATCGGCGACGGCGACAACCCGGTCATTCCGACCGGCAGCGCGATCAACCCGACAGCCGCCGCCGGCAACAGGAGTGCGACGACCGATCGATCACGGTCAGCCAGCCGCCGGGCGGCGGCGTAGCCGGCCGGGGCCTTGTGTGAGACGAGAGCCACGCCGAGAATCGATGTCAGCGACGGCATCGCCGTGTAGATCGCCCCGATGATCGCACCCGCTGCTAACGCGTGGACGGTCAGCTCTGCGGCCGTCTGTTCGATCGGGAGGTTGAGATGCGTGAGGCGGTGACCGAGTGCGTGGCCGACGTAGCCGGTGAGGAAGCCGGCCGCGATCCCAAGGCTTCCGAACCGGCCGTGCTGGCCGAGTGCCTGCGGAATCAGGAACAGCGCGGCACTGGTCACCATCGCGCCGCTGGCGAGGCCGTACCCCCAGACAGTTTCGACGGGCCGGGCCGTCTGGGCTGTTCGCGCCCCCAGCGGCGCGCCGATTGCCATCGCGGCGAAGGCAACCCACGAGATCGCCAGGAGCTTCCATGTTACCCCGACGCTGTAGGCGAGCACGGAGAGTCCCCCAAGTGCGACAACGCCGGTGATCCCAACTGCACGTTCAGCAGTGGCTTGCGTTCGATGCGCTGTCTGCACCGACGATAGTATTTGCTGTATTGTCATTTCTCTACATTAATAAATACACATTTCGTATTATTAATTCTTGTGACGAGATGGATGATTCCACGAGAAACGGCATTAGACGAAATAAAGGCTTATGAAAGCTATTCATTGACTGCTGCTCTGTAACTATCAGCGCAGCACCGTCGACACATCTCTATTAGTATTTCAAATTATGTGCAATACTAATGCTCAGTCATCTCGGATGATCATGAGCTTCACCCGGTTTACCCCGTCGAAATCACGAAGGCGGTAGGTGAGTTCCCGTACCTGTCGGCCAGTGCCGTGACAGAACAGGGATTCAAGACACCACTCTCCCTGATGTGTGTGACTCGTGTTGAGGATTACGTCCTGGTATGCATGTTGCACCCCGTGGAGTTCCTCGATCACCTCGTGGTGGCGGTAGTCAAAGGCAATAAGTGCGATCACATCTCCGCTGAGCGTCTCCAGTTGGGAGTGCGATTCAATATACTCCTGCATCGCCTCGCGTACCGCCCGGGATCGGTTATCCAGTCCTTCCTCCTGCCAGACCTGGTCGAACTCCTCGACAACGCTATCAGGGATATTGAAGCTCGTTCGCATACGATCACCTCGGATAGCTGGACACAAGAGCCTGCGTATGATGTTCCCCCCGATCAGGTATTAACAACCGTTATTCGGCGTTCTCGCCGAGCGACGAATATGACGATGATCCCAGGAGACGCCGTCGGCCTGCTACTCGGTTCGGTCGCACTCGGTGCTGTCCACGGTATGGAACCCGGTCACGGATGGCCTGTCGCTGCCTCCTATGCGTTGGATCAGACGAACAAGTGGTTCTCCGGCTTGGCGGCGAGTTTGCTTATCGGCGTCGGGCATCTCATCAGTAGCCTCGCCATGGTCGGCGTGTTCTTCTATGCGAAATCCTACTTCAGTCTCACACAAGTTAACGATCCACTCACCGTGTTTGGTGGTGTCCAGATCGGTGGCCCGGTCAGTCTGGTTGCAGGGGTGCTTCTCATTGGCCTTGGGATTCGAGAGTACAAACATGGTCACTCTCACGGCAGCAGCGATCACGAACACGCCCACGACGACCATTCTTCCCACGAGTCGGGGAGCCATGCCGGAGCCGACCATAGCCACGACACGCATCCTCAGTCATCAGTTGACGACGGACTCGGCTCTCGGCTAACACGCGCCCTTCCATCCATCGGTGGAGACGCACACAACCACGATGCCTCTACTGAGGTTGCTGAACGGGGGCTGTTTGGGATTGCGTGGTTTGCCTTCCTGCTTGGATTTGCCCACGAGGAGGAGTTCGAGATTATCGCTCTCTGTGCTGGCTCGAATTATTGTCTCTCATTGATGAGCGCGTACGCGATAACCGTCATCTGTGGTATCGTCGGCCTCACGATGCTGCTGATTGCGGGCTATCAACACCACGAGGAGACCGTCTCGCAGTACACGCCGTATCTACCGGTTGTTTCCGCTGCTGTGCTCACCATCATGGGTCTGGGCTTCATCATCGGCGTGTTCTGATGAGCATTGTTGCACAGCCCGTTGCCTGCTGTCGGTTCGCCAGGCATATCTATTCAAAACCGGTGTCGCAATACTGCTCTCTTTCATGATCGGGCATGTCTGCCGTCTGTCTGCGCCCTAGCGACTGCTCTCTGGAGACTCCCACCCGGTAATCCAGAGTCTGTATTGTGTTTTAAACACACGATTATTTATGCTGTGGCTTACTTCCGGTACAAATACGTTTCGACAAAAATATATTTCTGGTAAAACAAAGAAGAGTTTATTCTATCTATACCCATTGGCTAACTGCAATGGTAGTCGAAGCTGACGAACTACAGGCGGAACTCGAATCGAAAGGTGAACTGATGCTTGCTGTCTCGGAGTTTGAGGAGCCACTGGAAATGCATCTCCACGACACAGAGATCAACGATGATACTGTTCGGATTGAGCTGACCGATGGTGTCCTCACGTTCGACGTTGAGGAGGTCGTCTCGATGTGGCACCACACTCACTCGCTCGCAGATTTCGGCCTCGAAGACTGATCGCTGCCGTTTTTCGCATCCTTTCTTCCCGCTCTTCCAGCCACGCAAATTCTTGGTTCTATTGGTTATTTTTCTTATGCGTATAGGGAAACCTCGCGGTTGATTTTTCGCGGGTGGCGATACTCCGCTGTACAGCCGGTTTTCTGCCGATTTGTGTTCTGTTGTCCATATTCCCATCTGTCGGGAATTGGTCTAGTACGTTTATACAATAGCGTTCGAAGGTATACCTGTGAGGGAGACCCAATGACAACAACACAAACCACGTCGCTGCTCGGCCGGACAGACGCCTTCGATGATGCCGGATCGGCTGCGACCTATCTGCTGCTGGCGGTGCGGCTCATCACCGGCTACTGGTTCCTCCATGCCGGCTGGACGAAGTTCACCTTCGTCGCCGGCGAGCCGTTCGACGCCAGTGGCTACCTCGCCAACGCCGACAGCCCGATCGCGTGGCTCTTCGGCTTTGTCGCCGAGACGCCGTGGCTGCTTGAGTTCACCAACTTCATGATCCCGGTTGGGGAGTTCCTCATCGGGCTTGGCGTTATGCTCGGCGCGCTGACGCGGCTGGCCGCCTTCTTCGGCGGCTTCCTGATGGTGCTGTTCTACCTCGGGAACGCCGACTGGGCCCACGGCTACGTCAACGGCGACCTGATGGGACTGCTCCTGTTCGCCATCATCGGGATCTTCGCCGCCGGCCGCGTGGTCGGCGTTGACGGCTTCATTGAGGACACCGAGTTCGTCAGCCAACGACCGTGGCTGCGCTACCTCCTCGGGTAGCCGGCTGGGTCGTCGCATTTTACCCGATTCGTTCCACTTTTTGCCGCGTCGTTCCCGATAGCTGAGAACAGCCACCGCTTGCTTGTTTGTGCCGACCGTTGTCTCGGATATGACAGAGACGGTCGACTCGGCAGATGACACCGATTGTCCTTCGGGTGGGCCGCCCACCGCTGCCATCCCGTATCCGTACGTTGTGGTCGATCCGGCTGGCGACATCACCGCTGTCTCCGAGGCCCTGATCGAGCGCGTCGATATCGACCGCGATACCCTCGTCGGCAACGACCTTGCGACGATCCTCTCGGTTCCAGCCGAGAGCATCGCCGACACGCTGGCGACGTGTGCCGACACGGGCCGTGTCGACGACCGCCCGGCCGTCCTCACCACGGCCGATGGGCAGACCGTTCCCGTCTCGTTGCGCGGCCGAGCCACCTACGACGACAGCGGGACACTTTGTGCCACCCACTGGGGGTTCCACGACCGCGAAACAGCCACCCCAGTCGTTGACGACGATGGGCCCGCATCGATGGAGACGATCATCGAAGCAGTTCCTCATCCCCTCTACGTCCTCAATGTCGACGATTACACCATCCAGCACGCGAACTCGCTTGCTGACGGCCATCCCGGCACGACCTGCTACTCGGTGACCCACGACCGCGACCGGCCGTGTGACGAGGGGGATGATCCGGTACCCTGTCCGCTCCAGGAGGTCGTCGAGACCGGCGAGCCGACGACTGTTGAGCATACCCACTACGACGCTGACGGCACCGAGCGCGTCCATGAGGTGCATGCCGCCCCGATCGTCGACGACGAGGGGGAGGTCGTCCAGTTGGTCGAAAGCCTCATCGATACGACCGAGCGGGTCGCCTACGAGCAGCGGCTCAAACGCCAGCGCGACGACCTTGAGACGCTCAACCAGGTGCTTCGCCACGACATCCGCAACGACCTCCAACTCATCTTGGCGTACAGCGACGTGCTCACAGACGGAGTCACAGCCGACGATGAAACGCACGTGCAGACGATCCGTGAGAGCGCGGAACACGCGGTCGAACTCACGAAGACCGCCCGCGAGATGTCGGATGTGTTGCTCGATACCGACACCGCAGTCGGGACAGTTCGCCTGCGACCGGTTCTCAACGGCGAGGTCGACAGCATCCGGGATGCACACGACGCCGCCAGCATCACCGTTGACGGCGGGATTCCCGATGTCACCGTCGCCGGCAACGAGATGCTCGGCTCGGTGTTCCGGAACCTCCTGAAAAACGCGATCCAGCACAACGATAAGCCGGTACCTGAGGTCACGGTCTCAGCCGCCGCCGAGGCCGACACGGTGACCGTGCAGGTCGCGGACAACGGCCCCGGTGTCCCAGACGATCAAAAGGCAGAGATCTTCGGGAAGGGTGAAACCGGGCTGGATAGCGCCGGTACCGGTCTTGGCCTCTATCTGGTCGAGACGCTTGTGTCGACCTACGACGGCTCGGTGTCGGTCACTGACAACGATCCCGAGGGTGCCGTTTTCGTCGTGACGCTCCCACACGCGGAGTGAGATAGGTCGCCGCGCGCTGTCGACCCGCTAGGCTGGTACCTTCTTGTAGTCGACGTAGTCGGCCCCGCGGAACGCCTCGAGGAGGTTGATTGCGGCGCGGGCTCCTTCGCCGACGGAGGTTGCGATCTGTTGGTGGCCGCCGGTGGCGTCGCCAGCTGCATACACGCGATCGACTGTCGTCGACTGATCCGGCTCGGTGACGATCTCGTCGCCATCGACCGGAATTCCGAGCATCTCGGCGAGATCAGTCCCGCCGGCCGTTCCGAGGGCAACAAACAGCCCGTCGACAGCGATCGTCTCGCCGTCAGTAGTGACAATTCCCTCCAAGCCGTCGTCGCCAACCAGCTGATCGAGTCGATCGGTGCGAACCGGGATCTCCGCGGCGTCGACCTTCGCTTGAAGCTCCGGATCAGCGTCGAATTCGTCACCGTTGGTAAGCAGCCGAACATCGTCGGTGTAGTCCAACAGCATCAGGGCCTCTGTCGCGGCGTAGTTGCCGTTGCCGACGACGGCAACCGGTCGATCACGGTAGAAGTAGGCGTCACACTCCACACAGTAGGAGACGCCTTGGCCCTCGTAGGCCTCGACATCGGCGATCGCCGGGCGTTCGTAATCGGCACCGGTCGCCAGGATCACCCCGTCGACAGCGTACTCATCGACGGTCGTCTCGACGCGGAAGCCGTCGTCGGTGCGTTCGATGTGGACGACCTCCTCGCTGATCCGCTCGGCACCGTACTTTTCGGCGTGCTCTTGGCCCACCTCGACCAACTCCGGGCCGGTGACGCCATCAGGGAAGCCATAGACGTTCTCCATCCGGCTGACATCCCGCGTGGTGCCGCCACCGTCATCGAAGACGAGCGTCCGTTTGTCGGCACGCGCCGTGTAGATCGCTGCACTCAACCCAGCCGGGCCACCACCGATGATTGCGACTCCAGACATGTGTATAAAATACAAGACTACGAACGAACTTAGACCCTGTGTTTCATCTGATGCACACAACTAAATCGATGAATCTTCTCAATTGGCTCTATTTACGGCTCTAAATATCTATATGCGGCTTTTTGGCTTTATTTGACTAAAGCTATCTTGCGCATTTTAAGCACAAGCATAATATATCATGATCCCCTACCTGAGGGTGATGAGTGACGCTGATTCGATCGAGGAGATCCGCGAACAGAAGCGGCAGGAACTGATGGAAAGCCTCCAAGACGGCGAGCCGTCGAGTGGTGCCGATACTGATGGCCGTCCAGACACCGCCCTGGAGACACCGATCCACATCGACGGCGTTGACCACTTCAACGAGGTAACAGCGCAGTACGATGTCGTCCTCGTCGACTTCTATGCGGACTGGTGTGGCCCGTGTCAACAGCTCGAACCGATCGTCGAGGAGGTCGCTGCCACCACCGATGCCGCTGTCGCAAAGGTCGATATCGACCGCCATCAGCGGCTTGCCCAACAGCACGGCGTCCAAGGCGTGCCGACGATGGTCGTCTTCAGCGACGGAAAGCCGGCTGATCGGTTGGTCGGTGTCAAGAGTGCGGCCCAGCTGACGAACGTTATCGACTCCTATCGGTAACTACCACGACCGACCAGGCTGGCGGCTGTGGTCGGCGACAATGTCGAGGAAGGTGTCGAACACGCCGGCTGTCTCGGTGGCTGCGGCGACAGCGTCGTCGGTGACTGTTGCGGCGGCGTCAGCGTCTGTTTCCTCGTCGAGATCCTTTGAGTCAAGAATCCACTCGGCCGTTTGGCGGTCGTACTCCGGATGGAACTGGAGGCCGTAGCTGGCACCCAGCCGGAAAGCTTGAACCCCATACTCATTGCGGGCCAACTCGACGGCCCCGGCTGGTAGCTCGGCGACGCGGTCGGAATGGGTCTCAAACGCGGTCATCGGCGAGTCGATCCCGGCAAACAGCGGATCGTCGCCGCGCTGTTCGATCGATCGGTAGCCGATCTCATAAGCACCCATATCGACGATTCGGCCGCCGAAGGCTTGGGCGAGCAGCTGGTGACCCCAACAGATCCCGAGCATCGGCACGTCCGCCCGCTGTGCGGTGCGAACCCACGCGGTCAACTCGTGAATCCAGTCGTGGTCGTCGTAGACCGATGTCTGGGAACCACTGATGACAACGGCATCGTAGGCCCGATCGCGCTGCTCCGGCGCCGGCGGGCGTTCGCCCTCGCTGGCCTTGTAGGTACGTGTCTCGGCGTCGATCTCGCGGGTCAGATTTCGTTCGGCCGGTGTGTCGCCGATTGAGGCATCGACGATGGCGATATGGGGTTCCATGGGTCTGTGATTGTGCGACAATCTCGTTGCGTGTCAGGGACTGTGCTGGCCACGTTGTGTACCCTGGCTGTCGTGTGCGAGTTGGCGTCGTTGTCGCGTCGTTAGGATTCCACTTCGGCTGTCGGCGGCGTGACATCGGCGTACTTCTCCTCGAACTCCTGGATCAACTGCCCCGTCTGTGCGTACCAGTCGTTGAGGAGTCGCTGCATCTCGTTGGCGACAACCTCAGGATCGGTTGGGACGTAGACATGGTAGTAGCCGCCGGCGTCGTAGTTGATCTGTTCTTTCTCCAGGAACCCGGTCTGTAGTAGTCGCTGTACCGATCGGTACGCTGTCGACCGTTCTCGATCGACAGCGTCGGCGACGTCATCGACTGTCAGTGGTTCCTCGGCCGTCACGAACGCCTGAAAGCACTCCCGATCAAGCGGCTTCAGGCCGTGAAAACAGGCCAGGAGATCCTCACATCGCATATCTGACCGGAGTTGTTCGGCCATTGAATCAACCATTGTAGTAACCACTACTTGCTGTGACAGCAAAAGTGTTGTGCATCGATTACAATTCTATACACAGTCGCTGTGATCGCCGGCGGCGGTCGTTGTCGATACCAGTTCATCGTCACCACTGTCATTTGCCGTCCGTCTTTTTACTCCACGGCTGGTGAGGCGGTTCGGCTCTCCTCCCGTAGTGCGGTGATGCTGCTGTAGACGACCGCCCCACTGACCAACAGCGCGGAGCCGAGGATCAATACCAGGCTCACACGGTTGAGGATCGGCATCTCGTAGACTTTGCCGATTTCACGGACAGCCACCGCCAGCGCGCCGCCGAGCAACATCAGCCCGAAGTAGACCTTGATGTCGTCTTCGTTGACGATGCTGGTCGCCGCCGAGCCGATCCGCGCGCCGAAGGCACTCCCGGCCAACAGCGGGACGACGATCGAGAGATCGACGCCGCCGTCGAGCGCGTAAAGGAAGCTCCCCAGCCCACCGGAGAAGACGATCTCGAAGAGATCCGTCCCAACGGCGATCGGCACCGGGACACCGATGAGATAGAACAACGCCGGCATCCGGATGAAGCCGCCGCCAACACCGAGGAAGCCCGACAGCAACCCGGTCGCAAAGGCAACCCCGAGGATCATCCACAGCGAGACGGTGACACCGCCCCGGAGGCTGATCATCGGCGGCACGTTGTACGACTGGATCGTTTTGGCGATATCCGGGATGTCGTCGGCATCAGCCGCCGCCTCGGCGGCATCGTGGTCGATACCGCCGTCGCTGTCGCCTTTGACGGCTTCGTAGGTGACGAACGCGCCGATCCCGCCAAGCAGGAAGACGTAGGTCACGCTGATGATCGAGCCGGCAAGCCCCAGCGCTTCGAGATAGACGACCGTCTGTTTGCCGACCTCAATGCCGGCGGTTGTGCCGACGATCATCAACAGCCCGAGTTTGTAGTCAACCTGCCCGAGATCCCGGTGTTTCAGCGTTGCGATCACGGAGGTACCGAACACGAACGCGAGGCCGCTACCGACGGCCACACGCGTCGGATACCCCATGACCAGCAGCGCCGGGGTGACAAGGAAGGAGCCACCCATCCCGAAGAAGCCAAACAGCACGCCGATCAGGAGGCCGAACCCGACGAACAGCCCGACCATCGCCATACTGAGCCCGAGTAGCTCCATGTTATGTGTTCCTGAGTCGGTTGACGACGCGCTGGCCGAGCACATCCTCGACGACCCCGTAGACGCCATAGAGAATGATCGCCTCTGCCAGCACCGCGCCGATCAGTATCGCGCCGTCGATGCTAGCCGACAGCGAGCCAGCCTCAATCATCGGTCTGTGCCCCGTTGGTTCGTAGTCTTGTGTGGTTCATACTGTTCTGCTCAGTAGCTCGTAGTCGGAGCAGCGTGATAATAGTTTTGGGTTTACTAAACAATATTACTAACGCGGCGGCGACGGCTATCCCACGTGAATATCTCCATACGTTATGGGAATACAGCCGTCGCGGCGTATCGCAAAAATCGACCGACAAACCGCGGCACACTCTGTTACGCGCGCTGATACATTTACGAACGTCACCGATACTTTTCGGCAGTAGTTGGTAACTTCGCGCATCGACCGATTGAGATGGCGACTCGTAGCAGCAATAGTATTGATTAATAGAAACAATATTAAGGGCAGAGGGTGTACCTGCTGGTATGCGCGCCATCTATGCAACCGATCTGTCGGCGGCCAGCGAGGCGGCGATCCACAACGAAACCTGCCTGGAGTGTCTCGAACGCATCGGCGTCGAGGAGATCCATCTGGTCACGGTCATCCCCTCAAACATGCACGCCGGCATGCCGGGGATGAACTTCGAGGAGCGGCGGGAGGAGGGGCTCAACCGGTATGAGCGTGTCATGCAAGACGCCGGCTTCAGCACCGACACCCACGTGGTGCGGGGGACGCCCCACCGCCGAATCAACGGGATCGCCGACGCCGAGCGGGCCGACCTGACGATCGTCGGCTCCCGCGGACAAAGCCCCCTTGCCAACCGGGTTCTGGGATCGACCGCGCGCAACCTCTCCCGGACGACGGTCGTCCCGCTGTTAGTCAACCGGATCGAACGCGAGGCCGACGATCCCGACGTGCTCCGAGAACACCTCTTCCAGCGCGTTCTGTATGCGACGGATTTCTCGGAGAACGCCGATCGCGCGTTCAACGCGTTTTCCTATCTCCGCCATGCGACCCAGGAGGCGACGCTCGTACACGTCGAATCGCCGAAGGAACCCGACAACGACACCGACGCCACCGACCAGTTGGCGACACTCGAAGGCCGACTCGACCAGTGGGATATCGACACCGACACCCAGGTTCGGTACGGTGATCCGGCCGAAGAGATCCTCGAAGCCGAAGCCGAGGTGACGCCGACGACGATCCTGCTTGGCTCTCGCGGCCAGAGTCGCCTCCGGCGGCTACTGATCGGCAGCGTCTCCGAGACGATTATCGCCCAGGCGTCAAGTAACGTCTACATGGTGCCGCCGCCGCGAACAGCCTGAGACAAGCGACGACGGCGTGGCTGTGGTGGGTTCCCCTGTTTTTCGATTCGACTGTCCTACTCCATCGGCCCACGCTTCTGATACTCCCGCAGCACCGCGGTCGCGTACGACCCACTCGGCAGCGCGAATGCAAACGTCAGGTCGTCGGGATCGACAGCGAGATCGGTACGCATCAAAATTGCTCGCCGGGTTCCACTTGAGGTGAACTCTCCTGGTAATTCGAAGTCGCCTGGTTCGATGCCTGCGTTCGCAAGCACCTCACGTTCGATCTCGCCAGGCTCGCCGTCGGCCAACTCGGTGTCGGTGCCGACCAGCGGCGCGGTCACGAACCCCCGGCCACGATCACAGTGACGTTTCATTACGTCGACCCGGCTTTCGGCGACACGCTGGAGGCGGTCGGTATCGGGGGCGTACAGCCCCTCTGGGGCGTCGCTGTCGACGAAACAGCAGACGTCGCCGGCGACCGGGCGGTCAAACGGCAGTCCGCGGCGCAGGCGTTCCGAGAGCATGCGGTTGAACAGAGACGACTGGGCGGCGTTGACGAACAGTTGCTGGAGGTTCCAGGGGACAGCTTCGAGTGCGTGCCGGAAATCGTCGGGTGCGGACGCGCCGTCCTCGGCGAGCCGATGCAGCATCGATCGCTCGTAGCCGAGTTGTCCGGGCAGCTCGTCGAGACAGGCCCCCCAGTCGGGATCGTCGCTGGCGGCCTCTTCGGCGACAAACGCCCGGGCCGCCTGCGTTGCCTCGGGTTCGGTTTCGAATGGATTGGCGACGTACGACAGCACCGCTTCGCGCCACTCGCCGGCGACGATGTTGAGTCCGACCTCGTGGGTCACCGGCCGGCGGCTCCCGAACCGCTGCTGGCCGAACCAGTTGGGAATCCCGGCGATGACGGTGTCGTCAGTGTCGCCGCTGTCGTCGCCCTCGTCGCCACCGAAGGCCCGTAGATCGTCGGTGATTTCCTTGACGCGCTCGCCCGCGTCAGCGTCGGCCTCCCGCACCCGGATCTGAAACCGATTGCCGTGAAGATCGCCAAACGAGATCGGCCGGCCGGTTCGACCGAGCACGTCGATATCGGCGGCCTGAATATCCAGGCCCGCGATGGCCTCGGGATCGCCGTTGCTCACGGAGAAGAGCTGTGTCGTCACCGCGTGTTTGTCCTTCGTGCCAGCCCAGGAGATCCGCTCGCGGCTGATTTCGAGGGCATCCGAGAGTCGCCCGGCAAAATCGTTGGTGTCCCACGACTGCAGCGTCACCCGTAACAGGATCTCAGGGTAGGCACCAGGGTCGGCCGCAAGCGGTTCGGGCTCGAAGTTTTCGATCTCCTCGACCCGGAAATCCGCGGGTTCGACGCGGAGTTGCCCGCCGATGCCGTCGGTGTCGCTGACGTAGTAGTCGATGCCGACTGCCTGCTCGATGGGGTGGGCCTCACGCATCGGCGACCACTCCGGGCGACCGGCGGTCGTTGTGCATACCTCCCGTCGAACGGGCTCCCACATCCCTCTGTCCCTTCCAACGAGCGACTGCGCACCGATAGCGAACCGAGCGATACTTGCGGCGTCCCACGGGAGCCCGGATATGGCAGAAATAGAAACGATCACCACTCACGGCCACGAGCACGTCCAAGCGACCCACGAGTCGACCTTCGAGTTCACCAGCGACGACTGGCTGACCCCCGCTGGCGACTGTATTCTCGGGATTCAGGCCGATCAGGTGCCCGCCGACTTTGATCCGGCGTTCGTCGCAGCGGCCCAATCGGCCGACGCCGAGATCACGGTCATCATCGAGGTCGGCGACCACAGTCAGACGATCACCGGTCGCGGCCACCCCGAGTTGACCTTCGACGACGACCGCAGCATGGTTGCCCGCACCTCCACGTACACCGACGACCGTACCGTCATGATCGACGCCGACGCCGCAGCCACCGACATCGACCGCGAGTTGGTGGCCGAACTGGCTGCTGGCGCGACAGCGACCGTTGAATTCCGCGTGGACTCATAGCCAACGACGCCGTTGTTTTACCGGCGGCGACCGTACCCCACGCTATGCCCACACGACGTGCGGCCCTTGCCGCTCTCGGGATCTCGGTCGGGCTTGCCGGCTGTCTCGGCGGCCCACCGGAGCTTGATCCCCAGCTCCCCGGCTTTGAGGAGGCTGAAAACGGCACGGCCGACGGCGAAGCGGATCCGTTTTCGGGGATTGTCTTCCGTGAGCAGACACTCCAGGATAAGGGCGCGGCAATCGACTTTGTCGTGACGGCTGAAAACACCGGGACGGAACGCCAGCCGATCACGCTCAGAGCCTTTCTCTATACGGACGACAGCAACGAACCGCTTCGCACTGTCGATCGCGTCTTTGATCTCCGCCCGGGCGTCGAAGAGCGCGTTGGCTTCCCAAACGGAGGGATCAGACTTTCATCATCGGAGCGCGAGCGGCTGAGCCGCCTTGTGATCAACGCCAAGGTCGGCGGCTACGGGGCAAATTTTCAGGAACTCGCCACCTACTCTGGTGAGGACGTTCGGGCCGTCGTCAGCGACTAACTAACAGTCGGCGTCGCCAACAGGCCCGGATAGCGGCGGCTCGTCAGACTGGTAGTCGACGCCGCTGCCGCCCAGCGGGAGGTTGAACCGGTACTCGTAGGCGATCGCAAACAGCCCGAAGGGATCGCTGAGGAACCGCTCAACATCGGTCACCCCACGGAAGACGACGCCTGTTCGAAGCTCGATCATCGGTGGTGCGTCCTCGGCGGTCGTCCCCGCAAGCTCGATCCCGATGGTGCCTGGGCCGCCAAGATTGGTCAAAAGCGAGAGGTGGACGACCATCTCGATCTGTGGGCCGAGCGTCCCGATGGTGAAGTTGTAGCCGCCCGCCGGGAAACAGGCGTTGTCGCCGGTTGTGTCGGACTGTTGGAGTGGACTGGCCGGACTGTCTGTGGACATACTGATCGCTGCGGTGGTGTCACCCCCACCGATCTCACCGACTCCCGTCCCGCCGACGGCCGCAACCGGGGTTGTGGCGAGCAGCAGGCTCACGACCACAGCCGCTATTCGGTGCAGCCTCGGGGATGCCATACAGTGGATTGTCGCCGCTCGTACAAAAGTCTCCTTAGCGGTCGTCGGCGAACAGCCCCTCCAGCAGGAAGGTTGCGGAGGCCTCGTTGGTCGCCAGCGGCGTGTCATGCACATCACAGATCCGCAACAGCGCGGAGACATCCGGCTCGTGTGGCTGTGCGGTCAGCGGATCCCGCAGGAAGATCAGTCCCTCACAGTCGCCGTCGGCGATCTCGCCGCCGATCTGCATGTCGCCGCCGAGTGGCCCGGAGGCCTTCCGTTCAACATCCAAGTCGGTCGCCTCCATCAGGCGTTTGCCGGTCGTCCCGGTCGCCATCAGTTCGGCCTCCGAAAGCCACTCCTCGTGGGCGCGGGCGAACTCGATCAGGTCATCCTTCTTTTCATCGTGGGCGATCAGTGCCAATCGCATTGGCTTGTGCTGTGCCCGCTGGGGGCTTGAAAGTTCGCGGTGTTACTCGAAGATCGCATCGAACGCACTTGCTCCAAGTGGATCGAACGTCCCGGCGGCGACGTTTTCGGCGACGTGTGCCGGCGAGGACATCCCGACCAGTGCGGTCGTCACGCCGGGGGCGCTCCGGGCGAAGTTGATCGCCCGCTGGGCGGTCGTATCGCCGGCTAGCTCCGCGGCGATCGCCGGCGGCAGCGACGTTGCCAACGCGCCCTGCCCGAGGCTCGCGCTGGTGACAACGTGGAGCCCGGCGGCGTGGGCATACTCCAGGACGCTGACCGGGCCCTCCTCGTCGGCGTCGGTCGGGGCCGGCTGGGTCGCCCGCCTGAACGCGTCGGCCATCTCGACGTTGAACGGCAGTTGCAACACTTGCAGGCCGTGATCGTCGACACCGACGGTCTCGGCAGCCTGCGTGGCACGCTCCAGCACCCTCGGCAGTGAGAGGAACTGCTCGGCTCCCGGCTCGACCCGAAACGCCTCCCACGTCGCTAGCCCGTAACAGCCGATATCGCCGGCCGCCCGCCGCCGTTCTAGCAGTTCGAAGGTGGCTTCGAGGCTGTCGTAGACCACCTCGGGGTCGCGGTCAAGTAGCTGTGTTTCGGGGTTGTGGACGTAGTAACAGTCGATCCGGTCGACACCAAGATTCGACAGCGATCGATCGAGCAGGTGGTCGATGACGCCGGCCTCGATGCTGTGGCTGCCGCGGACAAGCGTCTCGGGGTCGACGATCCCGGGCTCGACATACTGCTCGCGGATGTATCGTCCCGGATTGTCGGGTCGCTCGCCGTCGAAGGGGAGAAACCCGCCTTTTGTGGCGACAACGACCGAATTGCGGTCGACATCGGTTGCGTCGAGGGCGTCGCCGACAACACGCTCGCTTCGTTGACAGCGGTAGTTGATCGCCGTATCGATCATATTGATCCCGTTGTCAAGGGCGGCGGTGATCGCCTCGCGGTAGTCGTTGTCGACGGTATCGGTCGGTTCGCCGAGATAGGTGCCGAGCCCGACTGAGGCGGCGACGCCGGGCGGGAATCGCCGGAAGTAGGTGCGACCAAAGCTGTCGCCGAAGCGGTCTCGGTAGTTCCATGTCCCGCGTTCGGTTGCCATGGCCCCATTTTCGGCGCGCGGCGAATAAGCGTCGGGATCGGCGTCAGCGTGTGGATGGTACTGGGATCGCGACAGTTTCACACGTCACCCGACAGTGAGGCAAAGATCTCCTCGACAAGGGCATCCCGGTTCATCGCCGGCTCACGGTCGGTTTCGCCGCCGTCGGTGACCTCGGTTTGGGGGGCGATCTGGCCGCCGCCCATCCGGGCATGACCGCCGGCACTCGCGGTTGGGGCGTCGGCGGTCGCCTGCTCTAAGGCCCGGCCCATGTGAACCCGATCATCCCGTGAGCGCCCCGAGAGGTGGATCGTCCCCTCGCGTTCGCCGATGACGACGACTGCGGTGATCCCCTCTAGTCGGATGAGCTCGTCGGCCGCTTGCGGGATCGCATCGGCGTTGGTGACGGTACCGACATCCGAGACGGCAAACGAACCCTGGGTCTGGCGGCCGGCGATCGCTCGGGCCTTGATCTCCAGCACTTCGGCGTCGACCTCCGGGTTGGCGATGCGGTCAAGTTTGTCCTCGTCGACGCCGGGCTGGAGATAGGCGGCGGCGTCGAAGTCGGCGGCCGCCGCGCCGACGGTCAGATGTTGGGTGTCCGCTAAGATCCCATACAGCAGCCCGGTCGCGGTAAAGGAGGGGACGACCCGGCTGGCGTTGGTCTCGCTGGCGTGTTCGTCGGCCGGTACCGGCACCGCGGCGATATCCCGGAAATACTCGGCGACAATGCTTGAGGAGGCTCCGTAATCGGTACGCACGTCGGTAAACTGTTCGCCGCTGCCGTCGCCGGGGTGGTGATCGATGACCGCCAGCGGGAGAATCCCATCACAGCCATCGAAGCCGCGGGGCTCGTTGTGATCGACAAGGATCACGTCCTCGGCAGCCAACTCGGTGACGTGATCGACGGGGTCGATATCGAGTTCGAGGACGGTTCGAAATGCCCGGTTTTCCTGGTGGCGGATCTGGCCGGGATACTGGATCGTTATTTCGGTGTCGACCTGCTCGCCGAGGGCGGCGACACCCATCGCCGCCGCCATCGCGTCGGGATCAGGATTTGGGTGCATGAGCACGACAGCCGCCTCGCGGTCAGCCACCAGTTCGCTGAACCGATCGCCGGGGGTCGTCCGCAGCCAGCGGTAGGCTGCTGCCACCCCCCCAGCGATGATGACGAGGCCGATCGCGACGAGGATCGGCCGGCTCTCGATGGCCGTCGCGACCGCTGAGACCGCGCCATCGATGGCCACGAACTGCTCCATACCACGCCTATTTGGGGCCGCCATCAAGAACGTTCGTGTCGATCTACCGCTGTCGACACCGACCCAGCGACGACGATGGTGGCTTACTCGCCGGTGTAGGCGTCGATCGCAGCCTGATAGCCCTCGCGGAAGGTCGGATACGTGAACTCGTAGCCAAGCTCGCGGAGATACTCGTTCGAACAGCGTTTGCTTGTCAGCACGCGACGACGACCCGCCGCTGAGAGATCGCGTTCGGCGAGGCGTTCCTCTTTCGTCTGTTTGGGTGGCTCCGGGACGCCACACGCGTCGGCCAACCAGTCGGCGAACTCCCATTTGTCGGCCGGCTCGTCGTCGGTCACGAGCACCACTTCATCGCGGGCGCAGTTTTCGGTCAGTACGAAGGCGACCGCGCCGGCGGCGTCGACGCGGTGTACCATGTTGAGATAGCCTTCCGTCACCGGCCCCTCAAGATAGCGATCCAGCCGGTAGCGATCCGGCCCGTAGAGGCCGGAAAACCGCGCAACGGTGCCGTCGATGCCGTGGGCGGCGGCCGCCTCGCGGGCGATCCGTTCGGCCTCGACGAGCATCTCGGTCTTGTCGGTCGTTGGCTCCAGCGGTGTCTCCTCGTCGACCCAGTCGCCGTCGTGGTCGCCGTAGACGCCCGTACTGGAGGTGTAGACGAGGCGATCCGGTGGCGACTCGCGACCCCCGTAGTTGTCGATAGCGTCGCCCAGTGCGTCGACGTAGATCTCCCGGGCCGCCGCGGCGTCTCTGCCGCCGGAAGAGGCGGCGAAGACCACCCAGTCGGCATCCGGGAGCGTGTCGATATCGTCAGAATCGGTAAGATCAGCTTGGTGGGGGGTGAAGCCGGCCGCCTCGATGGCCTGCTGGCCGGAGTCAGAGCGACGGACGCCGATGACCTCGTGGCCCGCCGCGGTGAGTTGGCGGCCGAGTTCGAGTCCGATATAGCCACAGCCGAGAATGACGACCCGCGCCATCTCAGGCCTCCAGCCGCTGTTCGATCACCGATTGGATTGCCGCGAGTTCGGGTAGTGTCATGTCGATACGGCCCTCGATGGCCTGCTGGACTTCCTGGCCGGTGAGATCAGCGTCGAGTTCGGCGGCGACGGCGTCGACATCGAGGACGGCCGTCGTCATCCCCATCAGCAAGTGATCCCGTGTCTCGAGGACGATCGCCTCGGCGTCGGGTGTGTCGTCGTCGAGGGCGGCGAGAGCAGCCGCCGCGGTGAGCGTCAGATCGTCGGTCTCGCCGTCGACGACGGCCTCGATGGTGTCGCCGTCGAGATCGGTGTCGGCGACCGCGGTGTCGACGCCGACCGTCTCGATAACGCTCTGGAGATAGCGCTCGTAGGCGGCGTGGAGTCCGTTCGGAGAAAGATCGGCCGTCTCCTCAGCAAGCGTATGAAGCATACCGTCGGTTGCGGTGCCGCCGGCAAAACCCTTGCCGCTCGTGTGGGTCGACAGCTGGGTGTCTACAGCAGGCTCGCGCCGTCGAAGTCGGTGCGGTCGTAGTCGATCTCCATCAGCTCAAGGATCGTCGGCGCGATATCGTAGAGATCGGCGTCCTCGATGGTTGCGTCATTGTCGTCGATGAACAGCGTCGCGTTGTCGAAGCTGTGCATCCCGTTTCGGGGGCCAGTGTCGAAGACATCGTCGTGGCCCTTGAACCCGGATTTCAGGTCGAAGCCGTGGTTCGGAACCGCCACGAGGTCGGGGGCGATGTCGTCGTGGTCGCCGCGGAAGGCGTCTTCCTTCTCGACGACGCGCTCACAGACCGGCGTGCCGTCGGGGCCTTCGAGGGATTCGAGCCGGGCTTTGAGATCCTCGCGGACGGCCTCGTACTCGGATTCGGGGACGCTGCCGCGGGGCTCTCGGCCTTCGAGGTTGATGTAGAATCGGCCGGGGATCAGCGAGTAGGCTGTCGTGTCGTCGGCGATATCGCCGAGTTCACTGTGGTCGTCGTCTTCGTAGGACAGGAGACCTTCCTCTTCGAGCCACGTGTTGCAGTGTACCTCATAATCGAGGCTGGTGAAGCCGTGGTCGGAGGCGACCACGAGCGTGACATCATCCGGCAGCATTTCCCGGATCTGCCCGAGATAGTCGTCGAGTTGCTCGTAGAACTCGAAGAAGGCGTCCTTGTTCTCGCCGTCGCGTTCGTAATCCTTGAACAGGAAGTGGTTGACCCGGTCGGTCGTCATGAAGACGCCGAAGAAGAGATCCCAGTCGTCGGCCGACAGATACTGCTCGAAGGCCTCAAACCGCCGATCCATGGTCTTGTGGGCGTGATCGACGAACTCGCTTTTGTCGTCCTTGTGGCCGAGTTTGGCGTTGACATCGATGATGTAGTCGCCGTCCTCCAGCGTCTGGGTCAACTCCTCGGGGTGGCTGGCCTTCTCAACCCCCGGCGAGAGAAAGCCCGAGACCATCCGCTGGACGTTCCGCTGTGGCGGGAACGTGACGGGGACGTTCATCACGGTCGCCTTCCGGTCGGCGTTGGTGGCCCGATCCCACAGCCGGGTCGCCTGAACGTCCCGGCCCATCGGAACGTAGGTCTCATAGGAGCCGTTTTCGCGATCCTGGAAGCCATACACGCCCGTTTCGCCGGGGTTGACGCCGGTCGTGAGCGCGGGCCAACAGGCACTCGATTCCGGCGGGACGATGCTGTCGATCGCGCCGCCGGCACCCTCGGCGGCGAGGGCGGTCAGATTTGGAAACCGATCACTGTGCTCCGCAAGAAGACTGTACGGCACGCCGTCGATGCCGATGAACGCAACGCGGGGGCCGTCGTCACCGCGCAGCCGTTCGAACAAACCCATATCGGTTCTACTGGTGAATCACATAAGAAGGTTCAGTTTTCGGCCGATTTGGGCCGCTGTCGGTGACGCCGTGGCGGTGGAGGCAAGTACGCCGAGCCCTGAGTACAGTTGTGAAGGCCTACCAGCAGAAACAGCTCCTCGAACGGATCGGCCGCGACGGGGCGACGGTCGGCCACCAGCTCCCGGAGGCGATCGAGATCCAAGGCGAGACGATCGATCTCCGGGCGTTCGTCTTCGAGATCAAACGCCGGGAGACGATCCCGCCGGGCGAGCGCGACCGCGTCGAAACTGCCAAACGAAACCTCCGCCGGGCACGCATCGAGCGCGTCGAGCAGATCGAAGACGGCGTGATCAGCTACGAGGAGGGTGTCGACCTTGCCGATGAGATCGTCGGGATCGACCGCGCGCTCAACGCCCTCGACCAGTTGGAATCTGTCGACCTCGAAGCCGAAGCCCAGCGACAGGACGCCGCCGACCGGAAGCGATGGACACGGTTTCTCCGCAAGGCGTTGGGCCACGACGACGGCGACCGCAGCGGCCCGCCGCCCGGAGCTAAGTAGCCGGCGACCCAACCACCGGTATGCGCTCCAACGACGAGGTCGCCCGCCTGCTCGTCGAGTTTGCCGACCGCCTCGAAGCAACGGGCGTCGAGTACAAGCCAAACGCCTACCGCCGGGCCGCCGAGAACATCGCCGACTACCCGGAGCCGATCGACCAACTGGCCGCGACCGGCGAGGATGCCGTCGCCGAGATCGACCGCGTTGGCGACGCGATCGCCTCAAAGGTCGTCGAATACGTCGAAACCGGCTCGATCGACGAACTCGAAGACCTGCGGGAATCGCTGCCCGTCGAGATGGCTGCCCTCACCAGCGTTGAGGGTGTTGGCCCGAAGACGGTTGGTACCCTCTATGAGGCGGTGGACATTACAACGCTTGATGAACTGGAAGCCGCTGCCGAGGCCGGCGAGATCCAAGAGGTCACGGGCTTCGGTGCAAAGACCGAGCAGAATATCCTCGACAACATTCCGTTCGCCCGCCAGAGCCAACAGCGCGAACGACTCGGTGCGGCTCGCCCCGTCGCCGACGACCTCTGTGCGTATCTCGACACGCTCGATGCTGTCGGCCGCGTTGATGTCGCCGGCTCGATCCGCCGGTGGAAGGATACCATCGGGGATGTGGATGTCCTCGTCGCCAGCGACGACAGCGAGGCGGTCGTCGAGGGCTTCACCGACTGGGACGACGCCGACGATGTGATCGAAGCTGGGAGCCACAAGACCAGCCTCAGAGCCGACGGCGTCCGGGTCGATCTTCGCGTCGTCGTTCCTGACGAGTTTGGCGCGGCCCTCCAGTATTTCACCGGCAGCAAAGAGCACAACGTCCGGCTTCGCAACCGGGCGATCGCACAGGACTACAAGCTCAATGAGTACGGCCTCTTCGATATCTCGGCTCTCGATACCGACGTCGACAGCGATGATCCTGCTGGCAGCGACGCCGCGTCCGATCCCGCGGACAGCCAACGCGTCGGCGTCAAACTCGCCGGCGAATCGGAGGCCGCGATGTACGCGGAACTCGGCTTGGCGTGGATCCCACCGGAACTCCGCGAGGATACCGGTGAGATCGACGCCGCCGCCGAAGGCACCCTTCCGACGCTCGTCGAGACCGGCGACATCAACGGCGACTGCCATACCCACAGCGAGTGGTCGGACGGTGGCCACTCGATTGAGGAGATGGTGGCGGCCGCAGCCGACCGCGGCGACGACTTCCACTGCGTGACCGATCACGCTACCGGCCCGGGGATCATCGAGGACATCGGACTCGACGACGATGCCCTCCGCGAGCAGATGGCGGCGGTTGCGGCGGTGGCGGCCGACAGCGATATCACTGTCTTCCACGGTGTTGAGACCAACATCGCGGCCGACGGCTCACTGAGCACCGACGACGAGTTGTTGGCCGAGTTGGACATCGTCGTTGCTTCCCCCCACAGCGCGTTGGATCAGGATACTGACGCTGCGACCGACCGCCTCTGTGAGGCGGCGACTCACCCCTCGGTCGATGTGATCGGCCATCCGACCGGTCGGCTGCTCAACAGCCGCGCTGGCCTCTCGGTTGATATGACACGGCTGGCCGAAACGGCCGCCGACGCCGACACAGCACTCGAAATCAATGCGAACCCGGCCCGCTTGGATCTCGCTGGCGAGGCGGTCAGAGCCGTCGTCGAGGCCGGCGGCACGGTGGCGATCAACACCGACGCGCACAGCCCCGCTGAGTTTGATAATCGCCGGTACGGCGTCAAAACGGCTCGTCGTGGGTGGGCTGAACCGGCTGACGTGCTGAACGCGAAAACGAGTGCGGAGCTACGGGCGTTTCTGCACTAACGGGGTTCCCAGGAGTCACAGGATTCCATGTCGTCCATGAGTTCGTCGTGGTGGGCACAGTAGGGCTTGATGCCGCTGTCGGTGCGGACGTATTTGAACTGCGCACAGCTCCCGCAGTAGCGATCGATCGAGTTCTCGCCTCCCGACTTATCTGATCGCCCGGATGCGGTGGTTGTCGGCCCGCGGCTGGCTTTCGGCGACACCCGGTCGACGCCGCTGTTGGTCGTCGATTTGGGCTGGTCGGGTGTCGATGTCGACGACTGTGTCGCCGATGACGTCGTCTCGGTGGTCGTTGTCGACGGTTCGGCCGTGGGTGTCGACGCCGTTGATGTAGCCGATCCGGTCGATCCGGTTGTGGCTCCGTCAGTTCCCGCCGCCGCTGACCCTGTCGCCTGCTGGGTCGTCGTCGGCCCGTCCAGCGGTGAGGCGAGTTGCTCGGTTGTCGCGCCGCCGTCGCTGGTGGCGGCCGCTCCGCCGGCTGGTGCCGATCCCGGCGCGTTCGTCTGGGTCGCCACATCGCCATCGGGATCGGTGCCGAAGAGGCCGACGCCGCCGAAGCCGCCAAAGCCATCGCCGCTGTCGTCGTCGCCACTGTCACCCTGACGGGTGATGTTGCGGATCTCCATCCGCACCGTCCCGCCGGGATCGTTGCGGGTTTTGAAGTTTGCAACCCCGGTGAACAGACACCAGAAGGTCGTCAGCGTGCCGAGAAAGTAGACGCCGGCGGTCGGCAGTGTCAGGTTCGGGCCGCTTGTCGCGCAGGTGTTGCCGATCCACTGACAGGGGTAGGCGTAGGCAAACAGCGCGACGCCGAACATGGCGATCGACGCGCCGATGAGGGCGGCCCCCCGTGTTGTCCGGCCGGCCGGGAGAATGGTAAAGATCCCGAGGAAGACCGCCGGGACGCCGACGCCGCCGAGGACGCCGGCGAGCCAGCGAGCCTCACCCAGCGAGTAGCCCTGGGCGGTCAACAGCCCCGAGCCGGCGGCGACGATCCCGGCGACGACGAGGATCGCGCCGACACCGAAAAGGCCGACGCCGAGATACAGCCGCCCCCGCCCCCGCTGGTCGGCGACAGTCCCCGAATAGGCGTCCGAAAGCGCGGTCATACCCCCACGTACGCGGGCCCGGTACAAAACAGTACGTCAGACAGTTGGCATTCAGTATACATGCTCGTCGTCTGGGGTTCCGGTGGGCTGAGACGATCGAAACGATTAGGAACACACCGACCGAACGCACGGCTATGTCAGATGACGACGACACCGGCGACGAGGAGGCGACGCCGACGGTACAACTCGGCGACGGCCGTGCCGTCGAGGGCGCGCCGATCGCCCGCGTCGCCGCCCGGCTCACGTGGCCACAGACCAAAAGCGACATTCTCGAAAAGTTCGGCGACACCGACATCCGGACGCCTGACGGCCCCGAGTCGTTGGCGACGATCCTTGAGTCGGTTGAGGACACCTACTTTGATCGCCGACAGACGTTTGTCGCCGCCGTTCGCGACGTAGTCGGCCGCGAGCCCGTCGCCACCGAGTAACATTCTGTTGTTCGACGCGTCGACCACCTTCCTTTTGCGACCGCACCCCCAATTGCACCTATGACGTTGCCTATCGATCCCGCAGCCATCGACCCCGCTGAGTACGGTGAACAACAGGCGACCCTGCAGATGGAACACGAGGCAGCCATCGAGTATGTCCGTGAGGTCTGCGCTGACAACGGATTCGGGGTTCCAGTCGAGTTCTCGCCCTCAGAGATGCTCAATGAGAAGGTCGACGCCGACCGCGATCCCTACTACGTGTTGGGTGCGTGCAACCCGGCGATCGCCGACCGCGCGCTGGATGCCACGGATAAGCGACTCGGCGCGCTCATGCCGTGTAATATGATCATCTGGCAGGAGGAGCCGGGCGTCCAGCGCGTCTACCACCTCAGCATCATGAAAATCGCCCGCCTGCTTGGCCTGCCGACTGACGAGGCGGAGATGGATTCGATCATCGACGACACCGGCGAGATGGTCGAGGCCGTGTTCGCTGAACTCGACAGCGACGAGTAAGCCGACTATTTGAAGATGTCGAGGCCGGTCTGTCGCCCCGCAGCAAGCGTTGATTTTCGCTGGAGGTCGGCACTGCTCACCGGAAGCTGCTCGGCGATTCCAGTGACAGCGTCGTCGAACGTTTCGCTTTCGGCGTGGTCGCCGTCGAAGGCATGGCGGATCGCTTCCCGCACCTGCCAGACGCCGACCGGGCCCCAGTAGTCATCGGAGACGTGCCGGAGGACGAGCGCTTTCGCCTGTCGGCCGATCGAGTCCAGATATTCGAGGACGGCCAGCCGCGCGGCGTAGTACGCGCCGGCGGTCTCCTCGACATAGCCGGACCGTCCCTCCCGGCCCTCGTAGTCGCTGGCGAGCCAGATGCCGGCGGCTGGATCGGGGTTCCAGACGCTGCCGGGGGCTTTGAATTCGACGAGCTCAAATTCCCACTGGCCGGGGGCGAGGATGATCCAAAAGCTATTGCCCAGATATTCGTTGTGCCAGACCGAGACCGTATCGACGCTTGTGGCGTTGCGCTGTTTGCCCCGTAGATACTGGCCGACGGTGTCGTCGACGGCGGTGATCGACCACCGCGTTGGGACGAGCCGACGGTTTGCTTGCTGGCCGAGCGCGCCCGCCGAGAGGATCGTGTTGATCTCGTAGACGTCGAACCCGCGGTTGTATAGGTAGTTCATCGCGCCACCTGCCCGCCAGTCGTCGTCTTCGAGCGTCTTTTTCACGGGACGGGGGACGTGGGGATTCTCGGTCAGCGTCGCGTCGTTGGCCCGCGCTCGCGGGCCGGTCGGAGCCGACACCTCGTCGACGCTGTTGGCGAGATCGAGTTCGGGTGTGCCGTTGAGGCCGACTTCGATCCCGATCGGCCGGTCGGCCAGCGCGACCTCGCGTTGGACGCCGAGGAATCCCTCCCACGTGTCGTGGACGTTGGTCTCGACGGGTGTGGTTTGACTCGCGTTCAACAGCGAGGTACGGCGTTCGAACACGTCGCCGATGCTGACGCCCTCCTCGTACCACGCGCCGTCGGTGACGAACTGCCCGGCGTCGCTTTCGTTACCGACCGGGGAGAGCAGCCCAGTCGAGACGTTTGGGTAGCCTGAGCGACCGACGAAGATGGATGGGGAGACGCTGCCGACGGCGTCGCCGCCGCTGATGTCGGCAAACTGGTCGCCAACGCCGTCGAGGCGGTCGAGGATTTCGTAGGACTTCTCGCCGGCGAGGCGGCGACGCTCGGCGCGCTCGTTTTTCTCGATCTCGATGAACTCCGAAAGCCGCATCTATACGATGGTGGGGCGGCAGTCGGCTTCAATATTCGGCTAGGTGTGCGGGGTAGAGTTACAATTGATCCGGTTTGGGAATATGTGTAGAAAGCCCTCGTCGCTCTCGGCTCCCGGGACTCGCTGCGCGCTTCGTCGTTCGCTACGCTCACTCCTGCAGTGCTTACATCGTCCGGGTTCGCCGAGAGCGACTCGCCCTTTCAGTCCGCCGAGGGTTGCGGTTGCTCAGTCGGCTAATGCAGTTGCCTGCTTGTTCATACTGAGTACCGCCGAAAATCAGATCCCGTCGTTCAGGTCGGAATGCCCATCGCCTCGATCTGCTCCTGATACCGGTTGCGGATCGTGACTTCGGTCACTTGGGCGACATCGGCGACTTCGCGTTGAGTCTTCTTTTCGTTACAGAGCAGCGACGCGGCGTAGATCGCTGCGGCGGCGAAGCCTGTCGGCGATTTTCCGGAGAGGAGTCCCTGCTCTGCAGTCGTGTCGATGATCTCCTTGGCCTTCGCCTGGACTTCTTCGCTGAGTTCGAGTTGTGAGGAAAAGCGGGGGACGTATTTTTTCGGATCGACGGGTCGCATTTCGAGGCCAAGTTCCTGTGAGATGTAGCGATAGGTACGACCGATTTCCTTGCGTTCGACACGGGAGACCTCGGCGATCTCTTCGAGGCTACGCGGGATGCCTTCTTTTCGACACGCCGCATAGAGCACGGCCGTCGAGACGCCCTCGATGGAACGGCCACGAATCAGGTCTTCGTTGAGCGCGCGGCGATAGATGACCGAGGCGACCTCGCGTACCGACCGGGGAACGCCGATCGCACTCGCCATGCGGTCGATCTCGCTGAGCGCGAACTGCAGGTTCCGCTCGCCGGCGTCCTTCGTGCGGATGCGTTCCTGCCACTTGCGGAGCCGGTGCATCTGGCTCCGTTTTTCGGAGGACAACGATCGGCCGTAGGCGTCCTTGTTCTGCCAGTCGATGGTCGTCGTCAGCCCCTTGTCGTGCATCGTCTTCGTCGTCGGCGCGCCGACACGGGATTTCTCCTGTCGTTCGGAGTGGTTGAACGCCCGCCACTCCGGGCCGCGATCGATCTGATCTTCTTCGAGAATGAGACCGGTCGGCTCATGGATGAGCTCGTCGTCGGCCGTGCGCTTGACCTCGTCAGGATCGACGTTGTCGAGGTCGATCTCCTCCTCGTCGGCCTCGGTTTCCTGACGTTGGGGCTCCCGGTTGGATCGCTGACGGCTGGACCGTGTCATTACACTTATATGGTTGTCGACTGCCCATTGTTAAGTCTTGTGTATGTGGTGAGATCACATCCCGTAGATATGTTCCCGAAATCCCAAATTTTTCTCCCGAGAGCGAACTCTCTTTTAGGCTCCCGATCGACCCCATAGCTATGCCGACGATCACGTGCGATCCCGACGCGGCCGCCGACAAGCTTCAAGCAGCCGGCGTCAGCGTCGAGGCGGGTAACACCGACCACGAACGCTGGCGGGCCGAACGCGGTGCGGCGGTCGCTGTCGCCTACGATGACAAGGTCGTGGTACAGGGCGCTGACCCGGCCGAACTGACGCTGCTGTTGGAGGACGGCGGCGGCCGCGCGCACGTCTACTTTGATGGAGCCTGCCGCGGCAACCCCGGCCCGGCGGCGGTCGGCTGGGTGATCGTCACCGGGGATGGGATCGCCGCCGAGGGTGGCCAGCAGATCGGCGAAACGACGAACAACCAAGCCGAGTACGCGGCGTTGCTTCGAGCCCTTGAGGCCGCTCAGGATTTTGGAGCCAGCGAGGTTGACATCCGCGGCGACAGCCAGCTAATCGTCAAGCAGGTTCGCGGCGAGTGGGACACAAACGATCCAGAACTCCGGGAGCAACGTGTCCGCGTCCGCGAACTCCTCACCGACTTCGATCGCTGGTCGATCGCCCACGTCCCCCGCGCCGTCAACGAACGCGCCGACGAACTCGCAAACGAGGCCTTTGATGACTGACGTAGATCCTACAGACGCCGACTCTGATGACGCGACACCACTCCCGGAGGCGGTTGTCGACGCCGCCGAGCGGCTGACACGGTTGGCCCGCCAGGCCACTGACGAGGCCGAGGCGGATGCCTACCGCACCGACCGGGATGAGACGCTTGCGGCTCACGACTACACGGCTCGTATTCGCGAGGACGACGACACGCTCGTCTTGTATCCCGACGAGTGGATAGCCGACGGAACGGTTCAGTTAGACCGCATTGACGACACCAACCGTGCGGTTGAGATTCCGCTTTCGGGGGCTGGCGACGACACGTGGGCGGCTGTCGAGGCTGACAATGCTGCGCTTGTTGCGGCCGTTGGCGACGCCCACGGGCCGATCCACGAGGCTAACGCCCGGGCGTTTGCTGATTTCATGGGGAACCACTACTGTCGTCGCATCGAAACCGCCACGGCCGACGAGCTTGCTGAGTTTTGTGAGGAATACTATCCGCGAAACGTCTGGGCCTCGGCTGACCAGCAGGCGGCGTTAGACGCCTCTCTGGAGTATGTGTTTAGCTTCGCCGACACCGAGTGCCCGGAGTGGTCGGCGAAAACGTAGTGGTGAGTGACTGTCGACGACGACTTACTGATCGATCAGTGCGCGGACGTCGTCGGCGCGCTCGTCATCGGTAACGAACTTCGAGAGCGTCCACTCGAACTGATCGAGGATCGCGTTGTAGCCGGCGTCGGTGAGTTCATACTCGTTTGTTCGCTTGTCGAGTTCGCTCTTTTCGACGAGGCCGTCCTCGACAAGGTCGTCAAGATTGGGGTAGAGTCGCCCGTGGTTGACTTCTGTTCCGTAGTAGTTCTCGAGTTCTCGCTTGATCGCAAGGCCGTACCGTGCTTCTTCGGCGAGGATAGCGAGAATGTTCTGCTGAAACGCGGTGAGATCCCGCACTTTGCCCGAACCGTCGCTGATTGATTGTGCCTCTGACATCACATATTGATATGTCATGTATCTATTTAACAGTTTGCAAAATCAACAATTTACGCCACCGTTCGTGCTACAACTCGGCGATATAAGGCGGAAATACACTTGTGTGTTGTTCAAAACACCACTTTCTGATCGTTTGCCGCCGATTCAGGGACAAATGTATTATTTTGTCAGTATCACTCATAACTACAACCGCGACCGCTCCGCAGAATGTGATGTCTATCACGCATATCGCTTCGGTGTCGCATGCGATATGCGCATGGGTAATTATTTCAGGGTGTGAGTGCTATATCCGACTGTCATGAGTGCGAGCACCGACTCACTCGGCATCCAGCATCTGACGGTCGTCCCGACAAACTTCGAGTCAGCGACCGCCGAGAAGCCACAGCCAACGGGCGACGGCGACGACAGCGAGCAGTCGTGATCTCGGTCTTGGTGTCCACCTGGCAGCATCGACGATACCCCACAGAGCCAAACGCATTTTATCCCACCGCTGTTAGCTACTGGTAATGGCCAACTGCGACGAGTGTGGTGCCGACGAGAATATGCCGTACCAGTGCAAGCGGTGTGGCCACACGTTTTGTGCCGACCATCGACTGCCGGAAAACCACGACTGTCCGGGCCTTGACGACTGGAATGATCCTGATGGCGTCTTCGATAGTGGGTTCGACGACTCTGTCGAAACCTCTGGTGGGGCATCGACAACACAAGGGGTTCTCAACAAACTGCGGAGCGTTGGTGGCCCGCTTGGCTATTTCCGTGGCAACGCGGCCTACACACTGTTGGGATTGATGTGGATCACCTTCCTCCTCCAACAGCTTGTCGGCGTTTTTCTCGGCCCTCGCGCCTACGTTTCGCTGTTTACGTTGTCGACGACCAACCCTGAATATCTCTGGACGTGGCTTACCTCGATCTTCTCACACGGCGGGCTCTATCATCTCGCGGCCAACAGCATCGTCCTGTTTTTCTTCGGCCCGCTGGTCGAACGCTACACCGGCTCGAAGAAATTCGTCGCCCTGTTCCTCGCCGCGGGCGCACTCGCTGGGTTGGGCCACGTCGGCATCTCGCTGATCATGGGTGAGACCTCCCGGGTGCTTGGGGCCAGCGGCGCGGTCTTTGCGATCATGGGCGTGCTTACGGTCCTCAAGCCGGATCTCAAGGTGCTGCTGTTCTTTGTGATTCCGCTTCCGCTGTACATTCTGACCTTCGGGTTCGCGCTCATCTCGGTGCTCTTCTTCATCAACCCTGGCGCGGCCGGTTCGGCTGGCATGGGCGACGTCGCTCACTTCGCCCACCTCGTCGGCCTTGTAATCGGGCTATGGTACGGCCGCCAACTCAAAGGTGAGGTGCAGGTACCAAACCAACTCCAGTTCGGCGGCGGCCCTGGCGGGCCAGGTGGGCCGGGCGGCCCCGGTGGCCCTGGTCGCGGTCGGTTCTAACTGTGGAGCCCGTTCGCCCTAAATTCCTGCCGGACGCGTCGCTGTCGCAGGAGGCGATGGAATCGCTCCAGCGCGAGATCGCTGACACCGCTGTTTTCGAGGATCGTTTCGGGTTTGATCCGACTGCGGTCGATATATCGTCGGATTCGACCCAGCAATCGCTCGGTGCGGCCGCTAGCGACACTGAAGCCACCGCCGACGCCCCACTCGTCGCTGGCGTCGATCAGGCATTTCTTGATCACCGGGCGATCAGCGCGGTCGTCGTGCTACAAGCTGGCGAAGTCGTCGAACGCACATACGCCGTGACCGAACTATCGATCCCCTACATTCCGGGGTTGCTGGCGTTCCGTGAGGGTGGCCCCATTGTGGCGGCACTCGAAACGCTGGACTGCGAGCCAGATTTGCTGTGTTTCGATGGCAGCGGCCGAATCCACTACCGACAGGCCGGCCTGGCGACCCATCTCGGCGTCGTCTTCGACACGCCGAGTATCGGCATCGTCAAGAATCTGCTCTGTGGGACACCCCGCGAGTCAGTCGACGGTCGGCCCGTTGGCTGGCGAACGCCAATCGAGGCCGACGACGCGGTCGACTGCGCCGACGGCACGGTCATCGGTTACGCCTACCAGTCCCGGCAGTACGAGTCGTCGAACCGCCACATCAATCCGCTCTACGTCAGCCCGGGCCACCGCGTCGTCGCCGAGACGACCGCCGATCTCGTTTCCGCGCTCTGTGACGGCTACAAGCTCCCGGAGCCGACACGACTGGCTGACAGCTATGCCGACGAAATCAAATCCGACTTATCGTGAGTTGGTGGCGGGTGTTGGGCCAGCCGCAATGGCCATCCGGAAGATGCTGCATAATTAACTCCCCCGACGGCAACGTGGGAGTGTGCAACCGAAGACGGTACTCATCACCGGCTGTTCATCCGGGATCGGGCGGGCGACGGCACTGGCCTTCCTCGAGGAGGGCTGGACGGTCTATGCGACCGCCCGCGACCGCTCGGACATCGAGCCGCTGGCCGACGCCGGCTGTGAGACTGCCGAACTCGACGTAACCGAACAGGACGACATCGACCGCGTCGTCAACCGCATCCTCGACGAGCACGGCGTCATCTCCTGTCTCGTCAACAACGCCGGCTACGGCCAGTTCGGCCCGGTCGAGGACGTGCCGATGGCACAGGTCGAACAGCAGTACGAGGTCAACGTCTACGGCCCCCACCGCCTCATCAAGAGCGTCCTCCCGCATATGCGCCGCGAGGAGGACGGGACGATCATCAACATCTCCTCGGTCGCTGGCCGCGTCGCCTTCCCCGGCGGCGGTGTCTACTGCGGCTCGAAGTTCGCCGTCGAGGGCATGTCCGACGCGCTACGCGCCGAGGTCGAACCGTTCGATATCGACGTCGTCGTCATCGAACCCGGCCCGGTCAAAACGGGGTTCACCGAGCGCGCTGAAGACGAGGTCGACGGCATCGACCGCTCGGGTGCCTACGAGGACTTCTACACGATGTTCGACGACACCCAAGCCATCGGTGGCGACGGCCCCGGCTCGGTCGAGCCGGAGCGTGTCGCCGAGGATATCGTTGACGCCGCCAGCTCGACCAAACCGCCGGCTCGGATTCCGGTCGGCAAGGCTGCCTCGGCAGCCGTCCTTGCGCGGTTTCTTCCCGATAGTGCGCGTGATGCGGTGTGGTCGTTGCTACAGCGACTGAGTTGAGTGTCGTCCTGATTGCTACCGCGTTCTATCGCAGACAGGCCGCCACAACGCGCAATGCGCCTTCGCCGCGAACCTCATCAGCGAGCAGCGGCACGCGCTTGACCGTCCGATCCCGGAAGAGATCGGTCGCCGCTTGCAGCGCATCCTGCTGGACTTGCCAGCGTCGCTGGCAGAACTCGCAGTCCTCGAGGTTCGGCGTCACGATCCACTCGGGGTCGATGTCGGCGTCGGTGATGTCGTCGACGCTCTCCATGACGCGGTTGACGACCAGCGTTTGCACGGGAATCCCGAACTCGCCGAGGCGGCCGACGAGCCGCTTGGACTCGACGACGCTCATCTCCTCGGGGATCATCACGACGCGGAAATCCGTTTGGTCGGGGTCGCGCAGGACGGCTCGCAGGCGTTCGATCCGCTCGCGGAGTTCGTCGAGATCGGCCGATGGCTCGGGATCATCGTCTCCGCCGCCGAACATGCCCTTGAGGCCGTCGACCATCCCGCTCATGCGCTGGCGGATGCTCATCACGCGGCCGACCATCGAGTCCATGATCTCGGGCAGCTGGAGCAGGCGTAACGTGTGGCCGGTCGGCGCGGTATCGACGATAACGCGGTCGAAGCGTTGGTCGTCGAGGTATTCCAGCAACTGTCGCATCGCTGCGGCCTCGTCGGCGCCTGGCATCGAGCCACCCATCCCCAGCATCGCGCCGAGACCGGCGTCGTCATCGTCGCCCTCGCCCATGCCGCCGAGCATGTCGCCCATCGGGCCGAGTTGGTCGCCGAGATCGCCCATCCCGCCCATCGGCTCGCCGTCCGCGCCGAAGACGCCCTCCTCCATTGCGGCGTCGGGGTCGATCTCGGCGGCCCACAGCGGGATTTCCTCGCGGATGCGAGTCGGTCGCGCCGGAACCTCGGTGTCGAGGGTGTCGGACAGCGAGTGGGCTGGATCGGTCGAGACGACGAGCGTCGCCGCGCCGCCGGCCGCACTCGATAGCGCAGTCGCAGCGGCCATCGTCGTTTTGCCCACGCCGCCCTTGCCGCCGTAGAGGACGTACTCGGGGGCGTCGACGCCATCGGGGAGGTCGGTCGTCGTCGCCGTGACTTCGACCTCGGTGTCGCCGTCCGCAGCGTCGACGGCGACCGACTCGTCAGTCTCCTCGCCCTCGTCGTCGACTTCCTCGACTGCCTCGACGTCGATATCGCTCATACTGCCTTTCAGACAGCGTGGACTTGTGTAGGCGTCGGTCGGTCGCAGTCAGCGGGTGGTAGTCATTGGTGTCTCAGTCAGCAAAATAGTCGACCAATCGCTCGGTAGCGGCCTCGACCCGCGGCGTGACTAAGGCGAACCGAATCCATTCCTCGCGGGCCGTCCCGAACGTTGCTCCTGGCATCCCTGCGACGCCGGCCTCGTCGATCAGCGTCTTCACGTTCGCCATCGTCCCCGGGAAGCCCTCGAACCGCGCGAGCACGTAGAACGCGCCGTCGGGCCTCGTGTACTCCGCGCCGGCGGCGTCGAGCGCGGTGGTGAACGTCTCGATCCGGGATTCGAGTCGGTCGCGGGCGTCGGCGTAGTAGTCGGGGTCGGTTGCCCGATAGGCCTCGTAGACGGCCTGCTGGGCCGGGCGGCTGGTCGTCACGTTGACGAGCATGTGCCGGGTTTTCGCGGATTCGATGAGGGCAGGCGGAAAGACGGCGTAGCCGACGCGAAAGCCGGTGATCGCCATCGACTTCGAGACGCCGCTGGTGACGATGACGTTGTCAGCGTCGAGCGTCAGCGCGCTCTCGAAGTCCCCCGAGAAGTCGAAGTGATCGTAGACTTCGTCGACGACGACGAGCGCGTCGTGATCGGCGGCGGTCTCGACGACCGCGCGGACAGAATCAAGATCGTAGACCGCGCCGGTCGGGTTGTTCGGCGTGTTGAGCACGACGAGGGCGGTGTCATCGCCGATGGCCTCGCAGGTCGCCGCCGTGTCGAGGCTGCCGTCGCGGTCGGCAGCGACCAACCGGGTCTCGCCGCCGAGCATCGACGCCTTGCCGGGGTAGTAGGGGTAGACGGGATCGATCAAGACGACCTCGCTGCCGCGGTCGCTGTCGAGCGCGCGAGCCATTCCGAGGTAATTGGCCTCGCCGGTGCCGTTGGTGACGATCACGCGGTCGGAATCGACGTTGCGTCGGGCGGCGATCTCCTCGCGGAGCGGTTGGAGCCCGTCGCTTGGCGGGTACTGGAAGTCGGCGGCGTCGCCGTCGGCGTACTCGTGGAGTCCATCGCGGATCGCGCTCGGCGGCTCCCAGTCGGGATTGCCGCTGACCATGTCGATGGTGTCGCCGTCGGCGGCGTCGGCGTACTGCATGACGTGAAAGAACTGCGGCGTCTGGTAGTCCATACTGACGGCTGACACGCCGTTGCCCTGTGTCTTTCGTCACTCAGTCGGATAGGTGGTCAAACAAGGAGTTACGTGTGAGATGTAGGTATCGAAAGCCCTCGGCTCTCTCGGCTCCCGGGACTCGCTGCGCTCCTCACTCACTTCGTTCGTTGTGGTGCTTGCTTCGTCCGGGTTCGCCGGGAGAGCCTCGCCCTTTCAGTCCGCCAGGGGTAGCGGCTGATCAACCGGTCGACCCACCTGTTTGGCTGCTCGCATCCGGACACCGTCCGAGCAAACCAATCACAAAGATACACGTAGCGTGGCTGTATTGGCCCACTCGATGAACAAACGTGGGCACGTGCTCAACGCCGTCCTGTTGAGCATCGGCTTGGGATACGTCTTGGAACCGTCGGCCACCATCGAGACCGCGCGGATGATGGTCGAACTCCTGGTGCCGGTGACGCTGGGCGCGCTGTTTCCGGATGTTGACACCGCTTTCGGAAAACACCGGAAGACGTTGCACAACCTCCTCGTCTTGGGCATCTTCGCCGCGTGGCCGATCTACATGGGCAACCTCAACTACGTCTGGATCGGGATTGCGACCCACTACATCCTCGATGTCGTCGGGAGCACCCGCGGGATCGCGCTGTTCTACCCGCTCTCAAAGACCGAATACAACCTCCCAGTCGGGATTCCGGTCTCCAGCAGCAAATCCGATCTTGTGACCGTGTTGGTCACTATCGTTGAGGTCGGTACCTTCGCTGGCGTGTTGTTCTACGTGGTACCCGAGGTAACCACCTACACCGCTGAGATGGGACTCAGCATTCCGCTGTAATCGTCATATCAATCCTCAATACACACGCACGTCATCGAACCGCCCCTCATAGAGCAGGTTTCGCGGATGGGTCGGTTCGTCGCCTGACAGCAGCAGGCGATCGATCTTCTTCCAACTGTTTTCGTAGCCGAGATGGCCGTATTCGAGTAGTTGCCGGCCACGGTGGCCCAGCCCATTGCGGTGGATCACCTGTCGGTCGGCGCCGGTCGTGAGTGCGTCGACAAGGTCGGCTGTCGACTCGATCCGACGGTCGAACTGTGTCCATGCCTCGCCGACCGTCCCCGGTAGATGGGTATACGAGGAGCCGAACCCAGGAAGGTCGAGGTCGGCGGCGATCCGCTGGCCGCGGCGGTTCTGGTAGGGAAACAGTTTGGCACAATAGGTTTCGATGGCGTCGAGCCGGGTGGCGTGGGCACGGATCTCAGGGTGGGTGAGGCTGACGTTCATGAACTCCGGGTGGGGAACCACTACCGCCGCGTCCTGTCGGTCGAATTCAGCCATCGCGCCCTCGAAGGTGATGAAATCCGGCACCGGTTCATCAAGACCGATCGCCAGTAGGTGGCGGCGGTTGTTCCAGTCGCCGGTAAACACCTCCCGGGCAGCGACGACATGCAGTTCCGAATCGCTGTAGGCGGCTGCCTGCTCTTTGATCTGTGGGAGCCGTGTGAAATGTGGCGCGTAGACGAGGACATCGATCCCCCGCTGTTTCGCCCGCGACACAACACGCTCATCGAGCAGTTTCGTGTGCATGTCGACACGGGTCTGGTCGGCGTCGCTCACGGTCGATGGTTTCCCCACATCCCTTAGTCGATATCGGTTCGTCGCCGGACGCCGTCGGCACAGCAATCGTTATACCGTCGCCACCGCAACGGTGATCCATGAGCCCATGGCGGTGTGGCATCGACGGCTGTGGCACACAGACCGAGACCGTCGAGGAGTTGATCCACCACCAGACCACCCAACATACAAAACATGAGTGTCAAGTCTGTGGAACGATCGTCCCCGACGGCTACTTCGCCATCCGCCACGCCTTTGAGGAACACACCCGCGCCGAATTCGTTCGCGCGTATGATGCTGACTCCGAGGCTGTACGGCGACGCGAAGAACTCAAAACACAGATCGAAGCCGAAGCCGATCTTGAAGCCGTTGTCGCCGATCTTGACGCAGTCAACTGAGCTTTTTTTTCGCTGTTCTCGCTCTTTGCTGTCTGCTCACGGGCCATGCGCGGCGCATAGCGCCGCGAATTCGAGGCGGGAAACCGCCTCGCGCCCGTTCGCATGGTCTGAGGAACTACCGTTCCTCACTATCTGCTCGCGGCTACGCCGCTCGCATGGCCCGAGGAGCTATCGCTCCTCGCTGTCCAGCACACGGATCTGGTCGCCACGAACCGTCACCGGGATCGGGACTGTCGCCTCGTAGAGCTCGACGGTCACCTGATCTTTGCCCTCGTCGATGCGCTGGACGCGGGCCTTCTCGCCTTGGAACGGCCCGGCGATGAGTTCGACGATATCGCCCTCGGCGATCCCCTCAACGTCGGGGGTCGGCGAGAGGAAGTGTTCGACCTCGGCGAGACCGGATTCGCCGGGGACGATCGAGCGTGCGTGCGGGATCTCATCGAAAAGCCGTTCGAGAGCTGCCGTACCGTCGGCCTCGACCATCACATAGCTCGTTAGGGAGTCAGGCGAGAGCACGGCGTGGATCTCGTCTTCCTCCTTGGTGGCGATCATGTCGGCGACCGTCTGCTCTTGGCTGGCGGTCGTCTTGACGGCGTAGATGCTCATCAGACACCACCGGGGATGAAGCTCATGATCGCAAAGATGATGAAGCCGAGCAGCCCGACCAGCAGAATGCCGGCCCCAGCGATCTTCGAGACCTGCGAAAACTCGTTCCACGATGGCGTACTCGCCAGTTTGAGCACGCGCACATAGCTGTTGAGATCGTACGGAACGTCCATGTTGCCCGACGTTCGACGCGAGGCTTTTTTTATCTATTGATGCGTGTCGGCGGCCGCATCGTCAGCAAACGCGGAAAATACGGTGTTATTCGACGAAGTCGATATCGTCGTCATCGTCGACAGGGGCCGATTCGCTCGGTTCTTGGGCGGTTTCAGCCTGCTCGGCGGCGGCCTCGCTGCGACCGTAGATCTGCGGGGAATCGACGCCCGTGACGACGATCATCGTTCGCATCGTGCCCTCCAGTTCCTCGTCGATCGAGGTACCCCAGATGATCCGGGCGTCGGGGTCGATCCGGTCGTAGATCTCCTCGACGACGCCCTCGGCTTCCTCGATAGCCATGTCGTTGCCACCGGTGACGTTGACAAGCGCGGAGTTCGCCCCGGAGATGTCGACATCAAGCAAGGGTGAGCGAAGCGCGCTTTTGACCGAGTCTTGGGCCTTCGATTCCGAATCGGATTCGCCGAGGCCGATCATGGCGACGCCACCTTTCTCCATGACCGTCCGCACGTCGGCGAAGTCGAGGTTGACGAGGCCGGGTTTGGTGATCAGTTCGGTAATTCCTTTCACCGAGCGCATCAGGACTTCGTCGCTGACCTGGAAGGCCTGCCGGACGGGGAGTTTGCCGACCGCATCGAGCAGGCGGTCGTTGGGGACGACGATGACCGTATCGCTTACGTCGCGGAGGCGTTCGAGCCCGGCTTCGGCGTTGGTGCGCCGAACTTCGCCCTCCGCGGTGAATGGCGTCGTGACAATCGAGATGGTGAGCGCGCCGGAATCGCGGGCGGCCTTGGCAACGACGGGGGCTGCACCGGTGCCGGTGCCACCGCCGAGGCCGGCAGTGACGAAGACCATATCCGAGCCCTCGATGGCATCGTAGATCTCCTCTTGGCTTTCGAGGGCGGCTTCTTCGCCGACCTGCGGCAGCGAGCCTGCGCCCCGTCCCTCGGTTTTCTGTTGGCCCATCAGGATCTTGCTGTCGGCCTCGATGTCGACGAGGTGTTGGACATCGGTGTTGGCGGCGACCAGCTTTGCGCCCTCGATGCCCTCCTCAGCCATGCGGTTGACCGTGTTGCCGCCGCCGCCACCACAGCCGACGACGGTGATGTCGGTCTGGAGGTCTTCGAGAACGTCCTGGAGTTCCTCGTCGGTCATCGAGCCCGACTGGGGGTTGCTGGGCGGGCCAGTCTCTGTTTGCTCGTCGGCCGCGGAGTCTTCGGCCTCGTCGATAGCGTCGTCAACGATAGAGTCCATTACTGTCCGTGGCTTGCGAACCAAGCCTATTTATCTTTCCCCATTCGTCAGCCGGCCGTCTGACGCGGTTTCAGCCCGCTGGCCGGCCGGATCCGATTCCGGCCAGTCGACTGTGAACCGCTCGATGCGCTCGCTTTCGACGGACTTGGGGGTAATCTCCCGGCCGTTGACCGTCACCGTCTTGCCGGCCGCCAGCCGTCCGAACTTCGGGCCTTCGGGCACACCGAGGGTGTCGGCCTTCCCTGGATCAAACCCGGTGTCCCGACAGATGACGCCCTCGGTCGTCTGTTCGACCGATTCGTAGTCGGTTGCCAGCAATCCAGCCAGCCGATCGATCAGCTGCTCGAAATCGGTGGTGTCGGCGACGAGGGCGCGGCCGGCTGGCAGCGTCGCCCCCTCGGTCGTCTCGTAGGCGATTGTTGTCTCGACGACAGCCGCTACCGTCGCGTCGGCGTCGATCCCGTTTGCCGCTGCGATGAGGTCGTCGGGCAGTGAGACGACCGTCCACGTCTCTGCCGGGTTGGTGTCGCCGTCGCGGTTGGTGTCGCTGTCGACGGCGACCTCGCCGAACCGAAGCCCCTCGGCGACCGACGACAGTGTCGCTTCCGCGGCGTCAACGACCACACGCGGTCGCTCACCCACAGTCCGGAGCCACGTCTCGCTGACGACGCGATACCCGAGGTCGTCGATGACGCGCTCTAGGTCGGGGTTCTCGCCGTCGACGACGGCCAGCTCGGCGGCACTCGCTTCGAAGGCAGCATCGATCACCTCGCGGTTGGCGGCAGGATCGCCCATGGCGTCCAGTTGCCAATCTGAGCCGATGTGGCCGACCGCCCAGTCAGTGTCGGTGACGATCCGCTCGCAGCGCGGCGTGTAGTGGCCGCCGCCGAAGCCGACGACGTGGCGCGGTGCTTCGAGGCCATCTGGGCGGTGATCCGCGGCGACGCCGCGCAGATTGAGGACGGCCTTGGCGATCGCGCGAGCAGCCTCCGCGTCCTGCCATTGCTCCTCGCCGCTGCCGAGTTCGACGAACATCGACGGGACTGTGCAGTCGGTCGGGCCGTGATGCGTGCATTCGATACCGACCTCGTAATCGTCAGGCGCGTGCTCGCTGAGGGCCTCGATGACCGCCTTGTGAGCACCGGGTGCGGCGCGGGCGAAGGCTCCGGGTTCGCCGCCGTACTCCGCCGGCCCGAAGTTCCCCGTGACGTGGGCGGTCAGCAGCCGGCCGGTGTCGCCAGCGTGCCGGGAGACAAAGACGAGAAAATCGAGGTCGTCGGGGGCCGAGAAGGCTGGCGCGGGATCGGCAAGTTCGATGTGAATGGTGTCGAACTCGCGGAGTTCGAAGCCCGCTGTCGTGTAGTAGGTGCCGCCGCCATCGCCGTCGGCGCGGCGCTCATCCTCGTGGGCTGTCCACTCGCCGACCGCTCGAAGTTGCTCGCCGAGATGCGTCGAGGCCTCGTCGGCCCGGCTGACGACGATGCCGATCATATTCCCGCTGGGAGATCGATCAGCAAAACGCCACCGGATCGAAGAACACAGGAATTTACGCACTGGCCGCCCGACGGCGGAGTATGGATGTGTACGGAATTGTCGGCAACCCGGTCGGCCACTCGGTGTCGCCACCGATGCAGACGGCCGGCTTCGCCGACCGCGGTATCGACGCGACCTACGTTACCTTCGAACCCGCCGAAGACGAGATTAAACAGGCGATCGACGGTGCGGATGCCCTCGGAATCGCCGGGCTGAACGTCACGATCCCGTTCAAACAGGACGTCTTCGAGATCGTCGAGCCCGACCCGCTGGCCGCTCGCATTGGCGCGGTCAACACGGTCGCGTTCCCCGACGCTGGCCAGCCGCAGGGGTACAACACCGACGCGGCCGGCGTGACGCGCTCTTTCACACACCACGATGTCGCGATTGACGGCCAAGACGCAGTCGTTGTCGGTGCCGGTGGTGCGGGTCGGGCGGCGGCGTTCGCGCTCGCTGACGCCGGGGCCGACGTGCATATCGCCAATCGGACGGTCGAACGCGCCGAGTCGCTGGCCAGCGAGGTTGACGGTGCGAGCGGTGGCGGCCTTGACAGCTTAGACGAGGCGGTGCCGGCGGCCGATCTGTTGGTCAATGCGACGAGCGTCGGGATGGAAGAGGACGCGACACCAGTTCCGGCCGCGTTGCTGCACGACGGACTTGCCGTCCTCGATGCGGTTTATACGCCACGGGACACGCGACTGCTCCGCGATGCCGACGCCGCCGGGGCGACGACGATCCAAGGCTTGTGGATGCTGCTGTTTCAGGGTGTGGAGGCCTTCGAGATCTGGACCGACGAGGACGCCCCGATCGAGGCGATGGATGCGGCGTTACGCGACGCCTTGGAGTAACCGCACACGCAGTATCGCGGTGGCAGGCTTACAGCCGGAATCCTGACGACCCGGCGATATCGCGGTAGAATGTTACCGAGTACGTGGCGTAGAATGCCCCAAGCAGGGCCGTCGCAAGGATCGAGACGAGACCAACACCGAGCATCACCGGCAGCGATAGCTCGGGCAGCATCGACTGCAGCGGCGGCTGCGGCGACAGTAGGATGGATGCTGCCCCGCTGAGACCGCCGATAACCCCGCCACCGACGAACATGAGCAGGCTGTAGCCGATCGCACTCAGGAGGTTCTCGCGGACGAGGCTCACACTGCCGGTGAACCCTTCGGCGACGGCGGCGTCGTTGAGCACGATCTCGTGGGCGTAAAACTGGATGCACACCATCACTGCGAGATAGCCAACGACCAAGAGGAGGCCGATGAGGCCGACGACCGCGAGGATCGCTGGGCTCGGTTGGCCGCCGCCGGCGACGACCCCGACGCCGCCGACAACCGCGCCGATGGCGACGATGATCCCGAAGGCGATAGCGATGGCAACGACCACCACATACGACAGCAGCAGCGAGACGTAGTTCGCTTTCCCAACGTCAATCAGCGTCCCGATACTCGTGGTGCCGGTACGGGCGTCGTCGGCCATCCCGATAATCCCGCCCTGATAGAAGGGCAGCAAGAACAGCAGCAGGCCGCTCATCCCCAGCGAGACAGCCGTTGAGAGGAGTGGCGACGTTGTTGGGACGAGCAACTGTGGTAACTGGAGGAGTCCCACCACCGCCGCGACGACGATGATGATCGGGTTGCGAACGAGACTACCGATGGCCGGTTTCAGGGACCGAATTGCAGCCATGTGTGGCGATTTCAGCGAAAATACATTAACGCATTGAATCGTCTCAGGAGGCGCAATCGTGTTAGATTGTGACTGGTTTTTAAATAGCGGCGACGCGTACCAACCGGTAATGGCCTTACTCAGCAAGCTCAAATCGTTGCTTGGCATCGGTGGGGGAGCCGACGACGACCGCCGCACGGAAACGACGGTCACGGTCGAACACGACCCCGATGAGGCGACTGCAGAACCGGTCGACGCCTCGGCTACCGAGCCGGCTGCGACCGACTCGGTCGACACTGAGGACTCGACGACTGAGCCCGACCCGGAGCCGGTCGACGATGACGCTGCGGCTGATGAGGCGGTAGCTGACGAACCGGCCGTTGAGGCGGCAGATGACGCGCCGGCCGCTGAGGCGGCTGCTGCGGAGAACGATGCGGCGGCGACTCCTGACGAGCCTCCAGCCGACACGACGACCGACGAGTCCGACCCTGGGGTCGCTGTCGACGATGCGGAGGCTGAATCGGCCGCTGACGAGGCGGAGGCGACGGAAACTGAGGCCGAACCCGACACCGACACGGCTGCCGACGACGGCGGCGACGACTACAGCGATGCGCCGCTAGATTCGATCAAGGGCATCGGCCCGGCCTACAGCGAACGACTCCACGACGCCGGCATCACTTCCATCGCTGAGTTGGCTGAGGGCGATGCCGAGGCAATCGGCGAAGATATCAACGTCTCGCCGAAAACGGTGAGCAACTGGATTGATCGCGCGAGCGAGAAATAACCGCGCACGAAACTGTTACCCGCCGGCGGTGACAGGGGGCGTATATGCAATCGCCGACTGTCGTCACCGAGCGGGCGGCGTTCCGCTCGCTGGCGGCCGACGCCCCGCCGGGGGCGCGCATCCCGGTCGAACTCCGGGTCGCCGTCGCCGATCCGTTTGCGGCCTACCGGCGGGCTCGCGACGGCCCTGGCGGCGTCTTTTTGGAGACGACAGGCGGGCAGCCGGGCTGGGGCTATTTTGGGGTTGAGCCGATCGAACGACTGACAGTCAATCCAGAGGTTGTCGTCGCCGACACCGAACGGGCAGCCGGCGGCGACGACCAGCGCGACACGCCGTCGCTTGCGGCCCTCGCTGGGCTGCTCGACGGCGAAACGCTCGTTCGCGGCGACTGTGAAATCCCCTACCCTTGCGGTGCGTTCGGCTGGCTTTCCTACGACATCGCTCGCGAACTCGAAACGCTCGATGGCGACGCGGTCGACGATCGCGGGCTCCCGCGACTCCAAGTCGGTGTCTACGACTGTGTGGCCGCGTGGCCCGAGCCACACGATGACGCCGCTGACCTGCGAATCACCTGCTGTCCGCGAATCCCCGAAGCCGCCGACCCCGACGCTATCGACGAGATCTACGAGGCGGCTGTTGAGCGAGCATCGTCGCTGGCGACGGCCGCCCGCGACGGCGACCCCGATATCGGCGACCCACCGGTCGAAGCTGACGACGCCGAATTCACCGGTGACACTAGCGAGGCTGCCTTCGCCGAGCACGTCAGACAGGTGAAAGAGTACATCCGCGACGGCGACACCTTCCAGACGAACCTCTCCCAACGGTTGACCGCGCCCGCAGCCGTCCACCCGGTCGCCGCCTACGACGCGCTCCGGGAGGTCAACCCCGCGCCCTACTCCGGACTGATCGAGTTTTCGGGCCGCGGCGACGACCGCTGGAGCGGAATCGACCTCGTGAGCGCGAGCCCGGAACTCCTCCTCGAACGCGAGGGCGACCGCCTACGAACCGAACCCATCGCCGGCACCCGGCCGCGCGGCTCGACGGTGACGACCGACGACGCCCTTGAAGCCGACTTACTGGGCGACGAGAAGGAACGCGCCGAACACGCGATGTTGGTCGATCTCGAACGCAACGACCTCGGCAAGGTGAGTGAGTTCGGTTCCGTCGAGGTCAGCGAGTACCGCCGGATCGACCGCTACGCCGAGGTGATGCATCTCGTCTCCGAAGTCGAGGGCCGCCTGCGGGCGGATCGCTCGCTGGCCGACGCCGTCGCCGCGATGTTCCCCGGTGGCACCGTCACCGGCGCGCCGAAACCCAAAACGTTGGAAATCATCGACGAACTCGAAGCGACCCGGCGCGGCCCTTACACCGGGAGTATGGGGCTGTTCGGCTTCGACGGTCGGGCGACGCTCAACATCATTATCCGGACGCTGACGCGGCACCGCGAGCAGTATCATCTCCGCGTCGGCGCCGGGATCGTCCACGACTCCGATCCGGAAGCCGAATACGAGGAAACGCTGGCGAAGGGCCGTGCACTCGTGACCGCCATCGACGACGCGCTGGCCGCCGGCCGGCTGACCGTCGAGGAGGCCGCGAAATGAGCACGGAGGTGGTGACATGAGCGCGGACTCGTCGTCAGCAGCGACGGCCGGGATCATCGACGGCAACGTTGCCGACGGGCCGCGTGTGCTCGTGATCGACAACTACGATTCCTTCGTCTACAACCTCGTCCAGTACGTCGGCGAGTTCGCCGGCGCGGTGGCCGTCCGGCGCAACGACGCCGTCGACCCCGACGGGGTTCGCGAGATCGACCCCGATGGGATCGTCCTCTCGCCAGGGCCCGGAACGCCGCAGTCAGCCGGCGTCTCGATGGAGGTCTTCGAGTTCGAGTGCCCGATTCTCGGCGTCTGTCTCGGCCATCAGGCGATGTGTGCGGCCCGCGGCTCCCGCGTCGGCCACGCGCCCAGCGTCGTCCACGGGAAATCCTCGACGATCACTCACGACGGCGAGGGGCTGTTCGCGGGCCTCGACAGCGAACTCGGTGTCGGCCGCTACCACTCGCTGTGTGTCGAACGCGGCGAGTTGCCCGACGACCTCGTCGAAACCGCTCACACGGCCGACGAGCGTGAGGTCGTGATGGGCGTCCGCCACCGCGAGCAGCCGCAGTATGGCGTCCAGTTCCATCCCGAGAGCATCTTGACCGACGACGGCAAGGGGATGGTCAAGAATTTTGTCGATATCTGCGAGGAGTACGCTACGAACGGGGGCCAGCAATGAGTGATCCAGCCGACCCGACCACCGATGAAAATAGCCCAGCCAACGCCGACCTCGTTTTTCACGTCGACGGCGAGTTAGTACCGGCCGACGAAGCCAGTGTCAACGTCGCTGACCGCGGCTTCCTCTACGGCGACGCCGCCTTCGAGACAATGCGCGCCTACGGCGGTGAGATCTTCGCGTGGGATGCTCACGCCGACCGGTTGCAGGAGACGTGTTCAGTACTGGGCTTAGAGCACGGACTTGCCACCGACGACCTCCACCGGCGGATCGCGGACACACTCGCCGCCAACGATCTCAGCGAGGCCTACGTCCGACTCTCGATCACCCGCGGCGTCCAGCCCGGCAAACTCACACCCGACGAGGCCGTCGATCCGACGGTCGTCGTTATCGTCAAATCGCTGCCCAGCGGCGGCAGCGACGGCCAGCCAGTCTACGAGGAGCCGGCGACGCTCCAGACGGTCAAAACCAAGCGCGTTCCCGACGCTGCGATCCCAGCGCGGGCGAAAACCCACAACTACCTCAACGGCATCCTCGCCCGCCTCGAACTCCGCGTCTCCGATGCCGACGAGGCGATCATGGTTGACGCCGACGGCCACGTCGCCGAGGGCGCGACGAGCAACCTGTTTTTCGTTCGCGACAACGCGCTCCGAACCCCGAGTCTCGACGGCCCGGTGCTGCCGGGAATCACCCGCCGCGTTGTCCTCAACATCGCTGACGAAGAGGGAATTCCAGTTGAAGAAGGTCAGTACACGCCCGACGAGATCCGCAACGCCGACGAGGTCTTTTTGACGAATTCGACGTGGGAAATACGACCCGTTGACGTCGTCGATGGAATTCGGATCGCCGACGATGCCGGAAACGACGCCGGCAACGACGACGCTGGTGGCGACGACAGCAATAGCGAAACGACGGGTTCGACCGCTGCGGGGCCGGTCACGACGCTGCTCTCGCGGCTCTTTGCTGCCCGCATCGAGCGCGAGCACTATGACTGATCGCTGCCGGGAACTGTAGGGTTAAACCGGCGGGGCGTTATCGCCCACCAATGAGTGCTGACGGGCAGATCGTACCAGTCGCCGACGTGCCGACGGATACGACGTTTTTGTTCCGTGTGCGGCCGACTGACGCTGACATTCAAGAGAGTCCCGACCGGGAATCCGGCGAGATCAGGGAGGCGATCATGTTGCGGGATGATGCGGGCGTCGTCGGCTGGCTCAACTACTGCCAGCACTTCCGACACATCAAACTCGACAAGGGCTCCGGCGCGGAGATGCGCAACGGCGAGATCATCTGTACGAATCATGGGGCGTACTTCGAGTCCGACACGGGGTTCTGCAACTTCGGGCCCTGCGAGGGCGCGTACCTCAGTGAGGTCGATCTCGCAGTTGAGGATGGTGTCGTCCAGCTCGTCGACGACGACTACGAGTTCGTCGGCTGTGGCGGGATCGAGACCGATCCGACAGATCTGGGGTCGAAATCAAACCGCGAGTTTTGACCGGCAATCCAGTCGCTTGCCGGCGGTCACGAAGCTATATGAGCCGTCGGTGAGATCGATGGTTATGGACGAATTTGTTACTGGGTTGCTGGCCGCCAACGCTGACCACGCCGCGCAGTTCGACAGCCGGTTTGATGCTGTCCAGGACGGGCAAGCGCCGAGTGCGGTCACTGTCTGCTGTTCTGATTCTCGCGTCTTGCAGGACGCCATGTGGGAGAACACCGAACCGGGCCAGCTGTTTAGCTGCGGCAACATCGGCAACCGCGTCATCCAGGACACAGCGTCGGGGCCGGCGGTTTCCGGCGACGTGCTCTATCCCATCGCTCACACTGGGACTGAGACTGCCATCGTCGTCGGCCACACCGGCTGTGGCGCGGTCACCGCCGCCTATGAGGATCTGACCAACGGGCTTGACGAACCAGCGGGCATCGAGCACAGTCTCGGGCTGCTGAAACCACACCTTGCGCCCGGCGTTGAACGGCTTCCCGAGGATCTCTCACGAGAGGCGGCGATCAACCGACTCGTCGAATACAACGTCGACCGCCAGATCGAGCATCTGCGGCACAGCGATGACGTTCCGGACGCCGTGACGACGATCGGCGTCGTCTATGACTTTCAGGATCAGTACGACGGCAAACGCGGTGAGGTTCACGTCATCAACATTGACGGCGAAATCGACGTCGACGCGCTGCAGGCAGCCCATCCCGAGATCGACGACCGGATCGAGCGGCTCTGGGAGTACTGACGCCGCCAGCTGACGCCCACCCGCTCGCTGCAATTCCTTTATCAAGTCCCTCGCCAAAGCCCGACTGTGAGCACCACACGCGACGGCGGGCTGTTCCTCCTGTTGTCGTTTCTCTGGGGCACCTCGTTTATGGCGATCAAACTCGGCTTAGAGTTCATGCCGCCGGTGTTGTTCGCGGCGGTGCGATACGACGTGACTGCCGTGTTGATGCTCGGCTACGTAGCCGCGACGACCGGCGAGTGGCGACCCCGAAGCCGGGCTGACTGGCTAGTCGTCGGCGTCGGCGCGGCGCTCATCATCGCGCTCTACAATGCCTTCTTGTTTATTGGCCAACAGGGCGTCACCAGCGGTGTCGCCGCCATCCTCATCGCGATGAACCCGATCCTCGCAACCGGGTTTTCTCGGGTCTTGCTCCCGCAGGAACGACTCGGCGGGATCGAAACGGTCGGGCTCCTGCTCGGATTTCTCGGCGTCGGGTTGGTCGCCTGGCCCGAATCAGCTGGCCCGCTCGCTGCCGACCTCCTCGCACCGGCGTTCGTCCTGTTGGCGGCGGCCTGTGTCGCCCTCGGCAGCGTCGTCGTCCAGCGCGTTGACAGCGATATCGGCACCGAAGGGATGGTTGCGTGGTCGACCGCGCTGGGAGCCCTGTTGTTGCACGCGATGAGTGCTGGTCTCCCCGCAGAATCCGTCGGTGACGTTGCCGTCACGCCGGTCGCGATTATCTCAGTCGCCTATCTCGCGGTGTTTGCAAGCGCGGTTGGCTACGTCATTTACTTCGAACTACTCGATCGCCTCGGTGCGATTGAGATCAACCTTGTGTCGTATGCTGTTCCTGTGTTTGCCGCCCTCTCGGGATGGCTCGTACTCGACGAGTCACTTGATATCGCGGCCATTGCTGGCTTCGTCGTCATCTTCGTCGGCTTTCTGCTGTTGAAGCAGTCAACGATCCGTGACCGTGTCTGGGTCGACCGAGAGACGAACGCAACAGATCTAAGTGAATAAAACGAATTAGCGGCTCTCGCGCTGTTCGACCTTGTTCAACTCGATCAGCAGCCGGAAAACCGTCTTCACGAGGTTCGAGTCGAGATCGAACTTGGCGGCGTTCTCGCCAGCCCGTTCCATCACCGCGTCTTCCTGACTCTCATCGGTCGTCGGCAGATCGCGTTCGGCTTTGACATCGGCGATTGTCTCGGCGACGTAGGTGCGGCGGGCGATCAACTCGACGATCTCGCGGTCGATCGATTCGATCTCTGCGCGCAGTTCCTCCAGGCTCATCTCGTCGGGTTCGGGGTTCGTGCTCATTGGATGGATGCTCCAGTGGTTCGTGTGGTGGTCTCGATCAGCGTCCCGTCTCGCTCGGCCCACGACTCGCGGACGGCCGCCAGCGACGCCTCGTCGCCGACGGCAACGACGCTCGGGCCGGTGCCGGATAGCGAAACACCGTGGCAGTGCGGCATGGCCTCGACGGTCGGGTCGGTATCGAAATCAAGCGCGGCCGAGTACGCCAGCCCGTTGACCGTCATCGCCTCGCCGAAGCGACCGTCGAGGGCTAACTCGACGATGAGGTCGGCCATCTCGGCGACGTTTCCACAGCGGTCAACATCGGCGTCCGCGCTGTAGGCCCGTTCCGGCGGCGTCCAGACGAGGACGGCCCACTCGCGGGTCTCGTGGGCCAGCAGTTCGTCGGCGGTGTTGTCGGTGACGACGACGCCGCCGAGCATGCTCGCGCTGGCATCGTCGAACGCGCCAGTGATCGTGACGCCAACGTCGCGGGCGGCCTCGACGCCGATCCGGCAGGCGTCGAGTTTCGTGATCGCGTCGCCAGCGGCCAGATCATCAGTGTCGTCGTCGACAAGTTCAACGCCGAGCGCGTCGAGCGTCGCCAACACGGTCGCGTTGGCGGCGGCACTCGAACTTTTCAGGCCGGCAGCCATCGGCACCTCGCTGTCGGTGGCGACGGTGCCGCCCTCGCCATCGCCGAAGCGCTCGACGACGCGTTCGACACAGCGTTCGATCAGGCGGGTGTCGGCGTCGGGTGCGCCCGCGATCTCGCCGGTCACCGCGTCGGCGTCGGCCGCGAGTTCGACGGTTGCCGTCGTCTCGACATCGATAGCGAACGCCGAGCCCTGTCCGGTCGCCAGGGCGTTGAGGACGGTGCCGGCACCGGGTGCGGTTGCGACGCCGTTCATACCAACAGGGGTGGGTGCAGCGATCAAAGGTGTGGCGGTTCGGCCCTGTTTGGCAGGACAGCGGTTATATACGATCGGGCTCGAACTGATAGGCATGTGCAACGTTCGTCGAACCGCTGCGGCCACTGTCTCGGTGCGACACCCTGGTCGGTGAGTCCGATGGCATGCACGCTGCGGCTGGTGGTGCTGGCGGCGGCTCTCCTCATCGTGGGGAGTGTCATCGTCGGCTCGGCAGCCGCCGCAACCGGTGACACGACAACCGCGGTCTACGCTGTCGATGATGCTGAGAGCGACGCCCCCGACGCCACGCTAACCGACGGTGGCGTCTACTGGCAGGGCCAGCGCCTCGGCCTCGGTAATGTCAGTCGTGACCTGGCCAACACGACGAACCGAACCGACGTTGAGACGCTGCATCTGCGGGTATACGACCCCGATGACAATGAACTCGGGCGACTCGTTCGAGAGATCGATCTTGTCGAGGGGAATGAAACGCTGCAAACGACCGAGCTCAATGGCACGTACATCCTCCTCCCGGCCGATCAGCGAGATGTCGCGCTCAGGTTCCAGGACGGGCGTGTCAACGGAACCGCCCCGACCGAATCGGCGACCGCGTTTGAGGTGCTTGTCCAGACGCTGAATGTTGCGTGGGAACCAAGCCCACCGAGCGCGGTCGGCTCTGATCGGCAACTGGAGGTGCGATCGAATCGCCTCCGGTACAACGTCAACCTGAGCAGTCCGGATCTCAACTACACACAGTTAGAGACCGCGTTCATGGACGATCGGTTCCTCCGGAATCAAAACGGGCCGTTCGATGACCGTCGGCCGTTCACCCGCGGGGCCGAGAGCTATGATGTTTATGCTGACGAGGAGACGATTGTGCTCCGTGGATTTGCCGATGGGTCGCTCCGCCCTGATTTCGCTGGCCTGCCGCGACTGCCGGAGGCGGTCATGGTCGAAGTGACTGATACGGGCGTTCGAGACACCGCCTCGTTGTCGACTGGGGCTGTCGAAACGGGGCCATTCAACGTCACCCAACTGCGGCTTCCCGATCGTGTCGACCCCGGCCAGTCCGTGACGATGTCGGCGACGATCACCAACGAGTGGCCCGGCAGCGACACGCAGGCTGTAACGTTCGAACTCGCCGGGCAGCGACAAACAGTCAGAACGCAGTTGGCCGGTGGGGCGTCGACAGAGATCACAGCGACGTTTACCGCTCCTGAAGAGCCGGGGGACAAACGCTATGCCGTCGGTGCCGGCGGCGAATCGGCAACCGGGACGCTCACTGTTGTTGCTCCCGAACCAGAAACTGGGTCGGAGTCTGTTTCTGGTGATGATGGTAGTACATCTGACAGCGGGGGAACCGGATTGATCGGTCCGATTGGCGTGGGCGGGATCATGACGACACTCTCGTTGCTGACGGTGTTGTTGTTCCGTCGTCGATGATGACTGACCCGCATCTCAATAATTGGTTCCGGCGGCTGGTTACAACAGATAGATGAGGAGTCCGCCAACTAGGACGAAGAGAAGCGCGAACACAGCGTTTGCCCAGACCTTTGGTGGGCGGCCGAATACGCGGCCGAGCAGTTGTCGACTTGGTGGGAATAGCTGGATTCCGCCATACACAACCGGAATGCCACCAAGATTATCTGGAAGCACTGAGAGCCCGCCGACGATGATGAGGAAGCCAACGGCGTAGCTCACCCGGCCAATTATCACCTTTCGTTTGGTGTCTGAGTCCTGTGGCTTACCACAGTTCGGGCAGAACGTGGCTGTGTTGTCGACCTCGGTGCCACAGTTATCACACGCCGGCATGGTCGTTGGTAGATGAATAGCTGGTCAGCATATCAATTCTTTCATATTGGAGATATACCGATCTGATAATCGGGCCGATGAATATATTACTGTTCGTTACATAAATTTCTTAACGTTGGTATCCATGGATAAGTCCTATATTGGCGATGCAGTCGGATTACTTGCGGTTTTAATCATTAGCATTGTCTTTATTTCAGTCGTGTTTACCGGTGGTGTTGCTGCAGACTCACATCTTGGTATTGACGAGGTTCAATGGCCAAACGAGCTTGATGAAGGAGATTCACTTGGAATCCTTGTTGACGTATCGAACTCACGTAGTCAAGATGCAACTACTGATGTTCGATTGATTGCTAACGGTGAAGAACAAGATATTATTCGAAACGCAACTATTCCAGCTGGTGGAACCCAGCTTTCGTTATTTTGGAGTTCAGTTCCGTCTCGTCCGACTGAGGAGATCAATCCAACAGTTGAGATTCGTGGTGATGCAGAGAGTGAAGAAATTCCGATACGATGGTCGGAATTTGTTGTTGTAGACGGCACATTCAGTGTCGAACCTGATTTTAGCGATATCAGCGAGACCAGTGGGACTCGTGTTAATCTATCAGCTACGGTTAGAAACAGGGGTACAGATAGTGACACACAACGAGTTTTCCTTAACCGAACTCCACGAGACTCCTACGAGGAGACGATCCAACTTGATGGTGGCAACCAAACAAAAATATATCATAATGAGACCTTCTTGCTCCCTGGCGAGTACACATTTGACGCCGTAACGCAAAATGAGAGCGTCTCAGAAACCGTGACGATTCCAAGAACGGGTGAGGTCAGCATTACTGAAACCTCTTATGAGGATGGGAGACTGCACGTTGGGGCTGATATTGAAAATAATGCTGATCAGCCAGTGACGCAAAAAATAATCAGCAATGTTTCCGGGGTCTCCTACAAAACCAAATCAATTCTAATTGACCGACAATCGACACGCCGTGTAGAATTTAGCCATGTTGTTTCGGATCAAAGGAGAAATATCACGGTGAATTCTACACAGCCGGATGTTGCGACTGAAATGTATTCTCCGAGCCCTGCAAGAGCAGAAATCCTCTCAGTCACGAATAATTATGTGCGAGGTGAGGAAGATGTCCTCGTTGAATACGAGGCAAATAATACGAATCCGCCTACTTCTGGAAGCGGTAGTGTCGCTGTAACCGATGCTCGTCTTATTGTTATTGATCCGAACGGAGAACAATTTATTTCTCAAGATGTACCTCTCACCTCACCTCCGGGTTCGGAAGATACTGAAACTGCAAGAATCACGATGCCAACGCGAGATGATCTCATTGATGGCGAGTACGATGTTCGACTTATTGTTAAAGACGCTAATGGTGGCACTGGCTCCGATACCGTCCGAAATGCATTCACGGTTGCCGATATTCGACGAACTGATGAGACAAACGAATTTTCTCAAGATTCCTATCGGTCACCTGCAGGCGACTTTGTTGAGGTCGATCTGACGCATCAAAGTTTTGATGAGGCATACATACTCGTTGGTGGTGACAAGGAAGATGGAGAAGCAAACATACAGAACCATCTTGATATCCTCCATGTCACTGGCGACGCTAGATTCGTGATCAATACCCGTCTTGTTGGAACAAATCGACCTTCCAGTGATGTGTACATTCCTATTGAAGGGGACGTTACTAGTTATGCACATCCCAGCCCAAGTGGAGATACTGATGACCCTATAACTGCTGTTGATCCTCCACAAAATGAGTTTAGCGGTGTCTCATTTGTTGATCAAAACGGAAACCAAGTCGCAAACACCCTTGCAGAATTCAGGGAACAGGTCGGTATTACTCCACGAGGGGCACCGCTACAAGCCGATCGATTCCGGCTTGTTGCTGGCGGAACTGGAACGGTAATGCTTCGCGATCAGAATATCCCTGATCTCCGGCGACCATTTGATCGATCAAACATTGTCCTCACCCAGCCTGAGTTGAGAGCAGTCAACACGTATGTTCTGCCCGCTGGATCAGCGAACGAACTTGATCAGTTTGAGGAGGATCAAGAGCCACTCTCCACAGAGGATCTCGGAGAGTTACAATCTCTCGCAACTGAAAGTGACTATATTTCACTCGGTGATCGACTTCTCGTTGAGGTGAAGGCAACGGGAATGTACGGGGCAAGCCTGGATGGTATTGCAAACAACGGGGTTATCGATGAGAATTCTGATGATCCTGGTAACATTCCTGCTGACAAGATCGCACAGTTGAACAACCGACGCGAAGGGGTTGAAATCAGTCTCGACGCCGAACGATATGGGGGTGCCAATCACGGAGGTTCTGAACTCCAATTCGGGGGGATGAGCGACAGTGAGATCTATGTCCTGCCTGACGATACGGCCGATCAGTGGTCGACCGAGAATGAAAGCCTCGTTGGAGACACACCAACGATCGGTGGTGCGTATTTCATTATTGACACCCGTGGAACGAACCCGTTCGATAATCGGCCTAAAGAAAACGACATCCTCAATTTCGAGGTGGAGTACCAGTCTCCGGACGGCGAACGATTCCAATACAATGACTACTCAATAGCGAACGGTGAACAGCCGAATCCGTTCAATCCAGGCGCAGTTGAACCTGAAGAGGGCATTGAACATTATCCATACTTTGGTGATCGCGATACCACTATTCGTGCAAACAGTTCGTTTGAAGTGTTAGAGCCTACCGTCGAGTACGATCGAACGACACCAGATGGTGATCTAGTTGTTCCAGCTGAGTCTGATGGTAAAGTGACTGGCTTCACAACCATCGCACCCGGATCAGATGTCTCGATTCAATTTATTGAGAGCGAAGGTCCCAATCAAGAGCTTGTGACGATCGAGGATGTCGAAATAGAGGATGATCGACTGTTCACTGCTGAGGCTGATTTCTCACAACTTGATCCCGAACAGCGTGTCGAGGTCGAATTCTACTCCAATGGTCGTCTCGTTGACAACCGTGTCATTGACAAACGTGGAGCAACTGTCGTCGAGAATTTTGAGAGTCCAGCTCGATTTAATATTACTTCGGCACCGGAGTCGGTGACAGTTGAACAGCGAAGTTCACTCGCTGGAATTAACGCGACCATCAACAATACCGGAAGTATTTCTGATCGCAAACTTGTTGAATTCAGAATTAACAATGAAACTATCAGCGAAGATGCTGTTTTTCTCTCTGCTGGAACAAACACCACACGCGATCTTTCTGATCGGTTTGTTACACTTGCAGTCGGAGAGTATCCTTACACTATCAGCACCGAAGATGACACTGCAACCGGTCAACTCACCGTGACAGCACCGGAAAGCGGAACTGATATCACTGATAGTCAAAACGTCACGTCGGGCACAAACCCTAGTCCTGTTGATCAGTCTAGCGATCCTACCGATACTGATGGTGGCGACACCGATTCTGACCCCAGTATTTTCGGGGCTATCGGTCTTCGTAGCCGGGATGTTGTCGCCGCCACCGTTATTACCGGTCTTGCCCATGTTCTCGGATTCTGGAGCTAACTACGGCTGAATCCACGGTCTTTTGAATATCTCAAACGAAACTATCCTATGGCAGTCCACAGCGACGTTGCCCCCCGAACACTCGGTGTTGAACTCCGTCCCGAAGGCGTCGTCGTCACCTACGCTGACGACCGAACGACGATGTACCGCGGAGCCCCAACAAAGGTCAGTGGCTCGCTCACCACCAACCCAGGCAAAGAAACGCATCTGCTTGTCACTGATCCGACCGAAACGGAGGGCGTCATGCTCTACGTCAACGATCTGAAAACACACGATGACATTCTTGAAGACACCGGAGTCGGCCGCATTTTGTTAGATGACGGCGACGAAGAGGAGGTCTTCCCGGGTGTTACGGTACGCCGGAGCGGCGATCATCGAACGACGATTGACGCTGATCCTGAGACCGCCCGCGGCCGTGTCTTCGTCTTCGTTGAGGACGATTGGGGCGAGGAGAGCTATGAGTTCGTCCCAGAATCGGAGCTGGATACATGAGCCTCCGCAAACCATGGCGTGAGCTTGATCGCTCGCTCGTTTCTCAGGTGCCGGATCGGTACGCGCTGTATGAGCTTGGCGATGCTGCGGGCACCACAATCGGCTTTGGGATCGGGGCGTTACCGGACGAACTGAGAGAAGTTTTGGCCTATGGCGAGGGAACAGAGTTCCACTATACGACTGACGCGGCCGATGTCGGCGATCCAGCGCAGATCCGATGGGAACTGGCGAACAACAAGCCCCATGCCGAGCAACTGCTCGCCGAACAGCTTGATGACTAACCGCTCGGGATCAGCGATCGCTGCTGAGCTGTTCGTCAACGAGTGGGACGAACTCTTCGGGGAACTCGACGTGCGGTAGCAGTTTGCTGTCATCGAAGACAACAAGCGGGACGTCCGCCTCGGCTGCTAGCTTTCGACCCTGTGACAGCGGTGTGATCTCGGCGTCACGACCCCACAGAACCGTTGTTGGAATCGCAAGCTCAGACAGTGCCTCTGCGAGATCGATGTCCGCGTTAAGATAGCCGCTAATGAACGACGCTGGCGCGAAGCGAGCGTTCGGCTGGTGGGCTGTCTGCCACTCGTAGTCTAGCCAGTCCTCGGTGACGGTGGCCATATCGTAATAGCCGTGATCGGCGTTGAAATACCGAATCGAGGGTTTCGACGCGACGAGATTGAACAGCCCGGTGCCGACCACCGGGAGTCGAAACAGCTCCCGAAGCCACTGGTTCGGCGGTTCCGGGCCAGCGATGGCGGTCGGACAGATGAGGAGCAGTTCGGACACTGCTGTCTCGGTTGCTGTCAGCGCGTCCAGCGTGTACGCTGCCGACAGCGACGAAGCGACGACAGCGGGGTCATCGTACTCGGCGAGGAAGTCGGCGACGAACCCCTCGTACAGCGTCGCGGAGTATCGCAGCGGTGGCCGGTCAGAACAACCAAAGCCAGGGAGCTCCGGCGCGACGACGTGGTACTCTTCGGCAAGGTCGTCAAAGACCTCGCGGAACTCACCGCTTGAGCCGGCGGCGTTGATCCCGTGGAGTAAGATTAGCGTCTGATTTTCGGGGTCGCCAGCCTCGGTGTAGGCAATATCTATCTCGCGCCATCGGTAGGTATGGTGGGCACCGTCGAGTGGCGGTTGGAGGTCGGTTGCGGTCGCCTGCAGCCACCGGTTGAGTGCCGTAATGGCTCCCCCACCGACTGCAGCGGACGCGAGGAGTTTGCGGATCGACATACCAGTGGTTGGGCAGCGAGATAGTTATATCCGCCACTTCGCTGATGCTGTAGCTTGGTGTGTGGGTGCAGAGAAGTTTTGCGAGGGAAGAACGCTCAAGAGCGGTCTTCCCGCATCACGGGAGTGACCCCGGCGATGCGAGGGGAGGGATTTGAACCCACGGACCTCTACAGGAGCGGATCTTGAGTCCGCCGCCGTTTCCCGGCTTGGCTACCCTCGCACGCGAGCGACAGTACCAGCGCGGCCCTGTTTAACGCGTCGGTTTTCTCCAGCAGCCACGCCTTTGTCCGTCGGCAGCAAAGCAGCGGTATGGACGACCACACCCGCGATCCGGGCGTCGCCCCGCCGCTCGGCAACCCAACTGGGTGGCGACACTCCGACCGCCAGTGGGAACACGCCACGCTCCGGCGGGCGGTCGAACACGGGATTCGGCTGTTCAACGACGGCGCGTACCACGAATCCCACGACTGTTTCGAGGATGAGTGGTACAACTACGGCAGCGGTACCACCGAAAGTGCGTTTCTCCACGGGATGGTGCAGGTCGCCGCCGGCGTCTACAAACACGTCGATTTCGAGGATGATGACGGGATGCGGTCGTTGTTTCGCACGGCCGATCAGTATCTCCATGGCGTCCCGGATGATTTCTACGGTGTCGCTGTCGACGATATCCGAGCGACGATCAACGCGGCCCAAAGCGAGCCAGCGCTCGTTGAAGATTGGCAGCTCACCGTCGACGGCGAGAGTTCGACTGCCTACCCGGCTGACTACGCGTACGCCGAGGAACTGGAGTAGTCCGCTGATCGATGGCTCTCGGATATCGGGGAGATAAAATAGCCCGGTGGCGTGAGACCGACAATGAAGGTCTACGAGCTCGGTGAGGGGACTCCCGAGGTCGCGGTCATCGGCGGGATCCACGGCGACGAGCCCTGTGGCCCGCTGGCGATCAAACGATTGCTTGCCGAGGAACCGACCGTCGAGCGACCGGTCAAGCTGATCATCGCCAACGAGGAGGCGCTCGAAGCCGGCCAGCGGTATCTCGAAGCCGATCTCAACCGCGTGTTCCCCGGTGATCCGGCTGCCGACGACCACGAACGCCGACTCGCCGCCGACCTGCTGGCTGAGATCGAAGACTGCACGACGCTCGCGTTACACTCCACGCAGTCGTACGCCGAGCCGATCGGCGCGGTCAAAGCCGTCGACACGGTCGCCCGCGAGATCGTCCCGCAGCTCCCGGTGTCGGTGATCACCGAAACCGACGACAACACCGATGGCCGACTGATCAAATACCCAAACGTCATCGAGGTCGAATGTGGGCTTCAGGGCACCGATGACGCCGCCAAAAACGGCTACGAACTCGTCAGAGCATTCTTAGCAGCAACCGGGGTGCTCCCGCTTGACGATGCGATGGATCGGCTTACGGTTCCCGATCCCGAGACCATCCCTGTCTTTCGGGTCGAGGGCCCGATCCCGAAAGCCGAGGGGACGGAGTATGAGGTGTTTGTCGACAACTTTGAACTTGTGTCCGCGGGCACCGCCTTCGCCGCCGTCGACGGCGAGGCGATCCACGCCGAGACGGATTTCTACCCGGTGTTGCTCTCGCCGTATGGCTACGCCGACATCTTTGGCTACCGCTCCGAGCGGGTCGGGACGGTCGCCGAGTGGGAAACGGTCTAATCCTCGGTTTCAAGCTCGACGAGCGTGAGATCACGGTCGAGTTCACAGTAGTCGTGTGGTGGCTCCCCGACGACCTCGGCGATGCGGTACTCCGTCTCGAAGTCGGCCCCGTCCGGGACGCAGAACTCGTGGCTCGGACACTCGGTGTACGGACAGGGCCCCTCCAGTTCGGCTTTGCTGCCCGCATACGCTCCCCGAGAGGCGACGTTGGCGCGTACCGGTGCGGGTTCGACCTCGACGGCGCGCACCCCGCTGTCATGCATGGCACAGTCAAGCAGTTGGGCGTTGTCGCGGATCGTGGTCACGCGGTAGCGACGGCCCTCGGTGAGATTGAGACATTGGCTTCGGTAGGGACAGCCCTCACAGCCCCCTGCCTCGCCACCGTAGACGAACTCTTGGCCCTCCTCGGCGAGGCGGTCGCCGATCAGCGTGACGGTAGTCATGGCTGCCCCTACAGGATCAAGCCAGATTACCGTTCCCCTCGATCGACCGCTACCCGCTTTCGCCGATCAGCTCGTCAAGTCGGTCGAAGTAGGCCTCCCGCGGCACCTGATACAGGGCTCTGTAGTCGATCTTGCCGGCGGCAAACCGCTCGGCGTGGTCGATCGCGCCGTCGATCGCGGCTGATCGATCCTCGTAGCTCTCGTTGGCTGCTTCGATCTCTGGCTCTAAGAAGAGTGTCACCTGCCAGGTATCGGTGGGGGTACCGCCGGGTCGCCGCCGCGGGGTACCACTGGTCACGTAGATCGTCGGCAGACACGGCGCAGGAAACGCCTCGGAGTCGAAGACATCGGGCCGGTAGGCGAGGATCACCCGGCCGTCGCGTTCCTCGTGCCAACACTGCCAGCCGGCCGGGAGCGATGACGCGTCCATGGGTGTGGGTTGGCTCCGACCCACTAAGCGGTCGCGGTTGTCGGCGACGTTCTCGTTGTCGCGTCGTTGTCGGTCACGCCTCGTCGTCGACAAGCATCCACTCGTCGTCGCCGACTGACTCGATGACCTCGCGGCGATTCATCTCGTCGAGTACCTCATCGAGACGGTCGGGCTGGGCGATCTCCATTTCGATTCTATCGATCCCGTGGACGGCGGCGAGTTCCGCCCGGATCGCCTCCCGCGAAAACGTCTCGCTGTCGGCGTCGGCCATCACGCCGCTGATCAGATCGACCATATCCTCGATGAAGTTCCAGGGGTAGACGACCCATGTCCACTCGGCGAGGCGTTCGCCGACGAAATCGGGTTCAAACTCGCTGGTATCCAGCAGCTGGAGGGTCGCAGTGCGCACCTCGCCAACGTCGCGGTCGGTCACATACTCGTAGGCGCGGCTGATCGAGCCGCCGGTGTCGGCGATGTCGTCGATGATGAGCACGTCCTTGTCGGCGACACTGCCCTCCGGCAGCGGATAGCGTATCTCCGCGTCCGCGCCCTTCTCGGCCGCGCCGACGTAGTGTTCCATCTTCAGGCTCGTCAGGTCGTCGAGCCCGAGGAAATCACAGAGGCATCGCCCGGCAAACCAGCCGCCGCGGGCGAGGGCGACGACGATATCCGGCTCGAAGTCGGCTTCCTTCACCGCGGTACTCACGTCTCGACACAGCCCGTAGATGTACTCCCAGTTCGTGATCGTACAATCGAAGTCTGCTGGGGGGCCGCTCATCTTGTCTCGGCGTCGACCGCCGTGGTATATAAAACGCTCGTGAGGCCACAAGCGGTGTTCAGCGATCCCCAAACGTCCATTGCTGTCGCCGCCGTCTGTCTCGATATGTCCGTCATCCGCGTCGCCGATCCAACCGATCTTGATGCGACGACTCCCGGGCCGCCGTTTGCCGACTTCGATCACGAGAGCCATATCCGCCGTGCGCTGACGCTGGCCCGAGAGGCGGCCGACCGCGGCGACGAACCATTTGGCTCGGTGCTCGTTCAGGACGACACCGTTGTCGCCGAAGCGAGAAACGCCGTTGTCACCGAAAACGACGTGGCTGAACATCCCGAACTCACGCTCGCTCGCCGGGCGGCCGCCGAGTTCGACGAGCCTACCGACCTCGTGTTGTACACCTCAACTGAGCCGTGTCCGATGTGTGCCGGCGGGCTGTATCACGCCGGCGTGCGCGCGGTCGTGTATGCAACGAGTGCGGAACGGTTCGGCGAACTCCGGGACGCCGAGATGGTCTGTCCGTCGCCGACGGTCTTCGAGCGCGGCAGCGACTCGGTCGTCGTTGCCGGCCCGGTGCTGCCCGATGACGGCGACGCGGTACACCGGGAGTGTTGGTGATCGACCGCCGGCTGGAACCCGGGGTTTGAACTCGTTGGTTCCGTAGGGTGGGTATGGACACACGCCGCACGCTGCTCGTCGATGCCTTCACCGACGAACCCTTCGCCGGCAACGCCGCGGGGGTCGTCCCCGAGGCCGATGGGCTCTCGGCGACACAGATGCAAGCGATCGCCCGCGAACTGTCGGCGAGTGAAACCGCCTTTCTCTCGACGACTGACGACGCCGACCGTCGGATCCGGTATTTCACGCCGACCCAGGAGGTCGATCTCTGTGGCCACGCAACGATCGCCAGCCACGCGTTGCTGGCGGCCGATGGGGCCATCGAGCCCGGCACCCACAGCTTAGAAACGAACGTTGGTGTCCTCGATATCGAACTCCAAGACGACGGCGTCGTCTGGATGACCCAATCCCGCCCTGAGGTCGAGACCGTCGAGGTTGACTACGACCGGGTGGCCGACGCGCTCGGACTCGATCCCGCGACGCTCCGGGATGTCGGTGCCGACCTCCCGATCGCGCGGGCGACGACCGGCCTCCCCTTCCTCATCGTCCCGGTCAACTTCCTCGAAGCACTCAGCGGCGTCCAGCCGGATCTGGCGGCGATCGAAGCCCTCGCCGACGAGTATGACGCGACCGGGATCTACGCCTTCACGTTCGATACCCTCGACGCAGAATCGACGTTGCACGCCCGGATGTTTGCCCCCGGGGCTGGCGTCGACGAAGATCCCGTGACCGGCACCGCAAGCGGTGCCTGCGGCGCGTATCTCGACGCCTACGAGGCCTTCGACGAGCTGCCGGACGACCTCAGATTTGAACAGGGGCATTTTGTCGACCGCGGCGGGATCGTCCGGGTCGATGTGGGCGTCGACGATCGTGGTCGCAAGGAGGTTCGGGTCGGCGGCGAGGCCGCTGTCGCCCTTGACGGGACACTCACGGTGCCACCCGCCGAGGACGACGAGATCATCGAAGCCTGATTCCGCCGGCGCGGACGTGAATGGACGATCCTGAACTACCGGATCGAACACAACGGCTAAACGTCTTTCGCCGTTATGAGGTGGTAATGCAGCGCGTACGGCAGCGGCAACCACAGGCGTTCGACCGGGTGCTCTCCTCGATGTGTACCGAGCCCCATCCTCGCGCTCACGAGGCTGCCGTCGAGTTCTTGGCGACAAATCCGGGCGATCCCGCGACCTACCAGACTGTCGCCGACCTCGAGACGGACGCCGTCGATCAGTTGGGCGAGATCGCTGGCCTCGACGATGCCTACGGCTATGTCGCCAGCGGTGGCACCGAGGCCAACATTCAGGCCGTCCACGCCGCCCGCAATCTTGCCGACGGGGCACAGACGACTGGCGGCGACACGCCGAACATCGTCGCCCCAACAAGCGTCCATTTCAGCGTGACCAAGGCCGCCGAAATGCTCGGCGTGGAACTCCGCACGGTTCCCGTCGACGACGACTACCGCGCCGACCTCGACGCTGTCTCGGCGGCCGTCGACGACGACACCCTGCTGGTGATCGGCGTCGCCGGCTCAACCGAGTACGGTCGCGTTGATCCGATCCCCGCGATGACTGACCTCGCCCACGATGCCGACGCGCGCATGCACGTCGACGCCTCGTGGGGTGGCTTCATCCTCCCGTTCACCGACTACGAATGGTCGTTTGCCGACGCGCCGATTGACTCGATGGCGATTGATCCCCACAAGTTCGGGCAGGCCGCCGTCCCGGCTGGCGGCCTCCTCGCCCGCGACCGCGAAACCGTCGATGCCCTCGCTGTCGATACGCCATATCTGGAAACCACGTCGCAGGCGACACTCACCGGCACCCGAAGCGGCGCTGGCGTCGCCGGCGCGGTCGCTGCGATGGACGAACTCTGGCCGGCGGGCTACCGCCAGCAGTACCACGACCAGCAGGCCAACGCCGAGTTTCTGGCCGAGGAATTTGTTGATCGCGGGATCAATGTTGTCGAGCCGACGCTGCCGCTGGTGACGGCGTCGGTGTCGCCGGCGACGTTCGAGGCCCTGCGCGACGAAGAGTGGCGAATCGCCCGCACGGCCGATGGCGACCTCCGGATCGTCTGTATGCCCCACGTGAGTCGGGCGTCGCTGGAGGCATTTCTCGCCGATCTGGATCGCGTGCGGTCGTAACACGAGCCAGTGTTGTTGTTGATGCCGAAAGCGACGCCGACGAATCAGCGGCTTTTAGGCTCTCATCGCCAACACGTAGCCAATGAGTCACGAAGAGTTCCCAACCGACCGTCCCGCGGTGGTGACCTGCGGGCTGCCGTACGCAAACGGCGACCTGCACGTCGGCCATCTGCGAACCTACGTCGGCGGCGACGTGTATGCCCGCGCACTCGAAACGCTCGGCCAAGAGACCGCCTTTGTCTCCGGCTCGGACATGCACGGCACACCCGTCGCCGTCAACGCCGACAAGGAGGGTGTCTCTCCCGAGGAATTCGCCTTGGAGTGGCATGAAACCTACAAGGAGACGTTCCCGCAGTTCGACATCGAGTTCGACAACTACGGCCACACTCACGACGAGACGAACACCGAAACCACCGAAGAGATCGTCCGCGAACTCGCCGCCAACGGCCACATCTACGAGAAGGAGATCATGGTGGCCTACGACCCCATCGAGGATCAGCATCTTCCGGATCGCTACGTCGAGGGCACCTGCCCGTACTGCGGCGAAACGGCCCGCGGCGACGAATGCGATGACGGCTGTCAACGCCATCTCGAACCCGGCGAGATCGAAGATCCCGTCTCCTCGATCACCGGCAACCCTGCGGAGTACCACGAACGGACGCACAAGTTCTTCGAGGTCTCCGAATTTGCGGACTATCTCACCGAGTTCCTCGACCGACTGGAAGGCACATCGAACGCCCAAAACCAGCCGCGGGAATGGATCGAATCCGGCCTCCAGGACTGGTGTATCACCCGTGATCTCGATTGGGGGATCGACTACCCCGAGGACGCCCCCGACGCTGACGGCGACGATGCCGATGACCTCGTTCTGTACGTCTGGGTCGACGCGCCAATCGAGTATATCTCCTCGACGAAACAGTACACCGACCGCGTTGGCAGCGACACCTACGACTGGGAGCAGCCATGGAAAGACGACGGAGAGATCGTCCATGTGATCGGCCGCGACATCATCCAGCACCACGCCATCTTCTGGCCGGCGATGCTCAACGGCGCGGGCTACGTCGAGCCACGGGCGATCATGGCTTCCGGATTCGTCACCCTCGGCGGGAAAGGCTTCTCGACCAGCCGCGACCGTGCGGTCTGGGCCGACGAGTATCTCGATGAGGGGTTCCATCCTGACCTCCTGCGCTACTATCTCGCCACCAACGGCGGCTTCCAGCAGGACGTTGACTTCTCGTGGGACAAGTTCCGCGACCGCGTTAATACCGAACTTGTCGGGACGCTCGGCAACTTCGTCTACCGGTCGCTGCTGTTCGCCGCGCGCAACTACGGCGGCGCGCCCGACGCAACCGTCTCCGATGAAGTCGACGAGCGAATCAGCGAGGCCGTCGCCGACTTCGAGGCCGCGATCAACGACTACTCGATCCGCAAGGCCGGCAACGCCGCCATCGACCTCGCACAGTTTGGCAACGAGTACATCCAGCGCAACGAGCCCTGGAAGCTCACTGATGACGACCCCGAGCGCGCCGAACAGGTCATCTACGACTGCGTCCAACTCTCGAAGGCGCTGGCCGTCCTCTTCCAGCCGGTTGCCCCCGAGACCTGCCAGCGACTCTGGGCCCAACTCGGTGAGGACGGCGATGTCGCCGACGCGACCGTTGCCGTTGCCCGTGAGGCCCCGCAGGGCGAGTTCGACGAGCCCGACGAACTGTTCGCCAAAATCGAGCCCGAACGCGTCGAAGAACTCAATGAAAAGCTCGAACAGCGCGTCGAGGCCGCGACCGACGACGAAGCGGATGATGACGACGCGGACGACACAGACGATACCGACAACGATACCATGACCGACGACACCACTGACGCCGACACCGACGCACAGGCTGCCGACCTCGAATCCCTCACTGAGGAGCGAATCAGCTTCGAGGACTTCCAAGACCTTGATATTCGAGTCGGCGAGATCATTGACGCCGAGGGCGTCGAAGACGCTGATAAACTCGCCAAGCTACAGGTCGATATCGGCCACGAGGAACGCCAACTCGTTGCAGGGATCAAGCAACTCCACGACCTCAGCGACCTGCCGGGAACCCGCGTCATTATCGTCGCCAACCTCGAAAAAGCGGAGCTCTTCGGTGTCGAATCCAACGGCATGCTGCTGGCCGCTGGCGATGAGGCTGACTTGTTGACGACCCACGGCGACGCTCCGATCGGGACGCGAATTCAGTAGCAGTCGGGCGACAGCGTCGCAATAGTAGGCTTTTCATAGCGGTGGCCCGTGGGACGGCTATACAGCCGCTGCCATCCCATGGATTCCGATACCGACGTGTCGAACACCGTCCTCATCACGGTCGACTCGCTGCGCGCCGACGCCATCAGCCCCTACGGCGAGGTCGGCCAGACGCCAACGCTGGCGTCGCTGGCTGATCGGGGGACGGTCTTCGAGAACGCCTTTGCAACCGGCAACTGGACGCCGTTTTCGTTTCCCTCGATGCTTGCCTCACGGCCGGTGTTCGCTGACAGCGGCCGCATCGGCGTCGAGGACTCGCCGACGCTGCCGCGCGTCCTCGCCGACGCTGACATCGCCACCGGCGGGTACAACGCCGCCAACGGCTTTCTGACCTCGCATTGGGGGTACGACGACGGCTTCGATGAGTTCGAACCCTTCGTCGCCAGCGTCGGATCGAGCATCTACAGCCGGTATCTCGCGACCCACCCGACACTTGAGGCGTGGGTACAGTTGGCAACCTCGCCGATTCGCCGCGTCAAATCGTGGCTCAGCGGCGACGCCGACGACCGACCCTTCCTCGATACCTCTCGCATGTTCGATATCGAGCAGGGCGCAACCGAGTTCATCGAGGCCCGCGAGGACGACGACCAGCCGTTTTTCCTGTGGATCCACTACATGGATCCCCACACGCCGTACGTCCCTGCCCCCCGATATATCCGCGCGGTCTCCGATGACACGGTTGGCACCCACCGCATGCTGCGGGCCCACGCCCGTACCGCGTTCGGGTTGGAGGTCGGCCCGCAGACTCTAGACGACCTCCGCATGTTGTACCAAGCTGCCGTCACCCAGGTTGACGCCAGTATCGGTCGCCTGCTGGAGACGCTGTCGGAAACCGGCCACGACGACGATACCGCCGTCATCGTCGCCGGCGACCACGGCGAAGAGTTCCAGGAACACGGCCATCTCGCCCACTACCCAAAGCTCTACGATGAACTGATCACCGTGCCACTCATCGTCGACCTCCCTGGCAGCGACGCCCGCCGAATCGACCAGCCTGTAGGGCTTGACGCGCTCCCGCCGACGATCGCCGACTGCTTCGGGGTTGCGGCCCCCGACGCGTGGACTGGCGAGTCGCTGCTGCCGACCGTTCGGGATGGGGCGGCTCCAGCTGACACGCCGATCGTCTCGGTCGCCGTCCGCGGCGAGGAGGTCACCACCCAGCCGATCCCGCGATCGCTTGACGACGGTGATCTCTTGGTCAGTGTCCGCGATGAGCGGTGGATCTATATCGAGAACACTGAAACCGGCGAGATCGAACTCTACGACCGACAGCGGGATCCAACCCAGCAGGATGATATGGTCGCTCAGCAGGGTGATTTGGCTGCCGACGCCCAGCAGGCATACGACCGGTTCGGCGAGCTCGCCGCCGAACACGCCGCGATGCTGTCGGCCGCAGCCGACGCCGACACCACCGACGACGACGCTGTCGACGAGGAACTCGAAACACGACTCGCCGCGCTGGGGTACAAATAGGTGCTTCGTTCGTTTCTCCGTGCCCTCCTGTATGGCCCGCTGGCCGTCCAGCTTCGGCGGTTTGTCGCTGTCGGCGCGTTCACTGCTGGCATCCAGATGGCGTTGCTGTGGCTCTTTGTCGACAGCGCTGGGGTGAACTATCTGTTGGGGGCGACAATCGCCATCGAGATCACGATCATCCTCTCGTATATTCTCAACAATGCCTGGACGTTTCAGGACTCACAGAACACCGGCCGGGTCGACTACCTCGTCGGGCTGCTGAAAACAAACATCGTCCGCGGGACGGCGATCCCACTGCAGTTGGCCATCCTCTACGCACTCGTTGAGTGGCTCGGGCTGCTGTATCTTGTCGGCAACGCCGTCGCCATCCTCATCAGCGGGCTGTATCGGTACGTGCTTGATGCGAAATGGACGTGGGGCTGAGATGGCTGCTCAAAACGGCAGCCGCGGCTCCAGTCGCGTTACCAGATCACGCACGGCATTTTGTTTGTAGTAGCCGACCGCCGAGATCGTGATGATGAGCCCGACAAGTGCTATGCCTTCGGTGAACCGCCCGCTGGCGAACTCACCGCCCGCGTAGACGGTGATGACGTACGCCGGGAGCCGGCCGACCGCGATGACGGCCAGAAACGTCCGGAGTCGCCAGGTCGTCAGCCCGCTCAGAAAGCAGATCGCATCATCAGGCAACCCGGGAATGATGACGAACGCAAACAGGCCGGGCGCACCGACCCGCTCGACAAAGGCGTCGAACCGATCGATCACGTCGTCGGCGATGACCCGCTCGACAAACGATCGGCCGTACCGCTTGGCGAGGCTGAAGGCGATCGCGCTGCCGATCAGCACCCCTGTCAGGCTGTAGATCGTCCCATAGACCGGCCCGAAGAGGTAGCCGGCAACGAGGGCGACGACCTGTCCGGGGATCGGCGCGAGGACGACCTGAGCGGCTTGCAGGAACACAAACACCAACGGTGCGAAGATGCCGAAGCCGGCGATCCACGCCCGGAGGGCTTGGGCATTGAACACGAAGGGGGCATACCGACGGGCTCCAACGTAGAGGCCGACAAACGCGGCGATGACGGCGACGATAAGCAGGAGCGTCCGCCATCGATCCGCCCGCGAGGCAAACACCTTCATCTGCTCACAGGTGATGCCGGGAGATGCTTGAACCTACCCGTTTTTGTTGTCGACCGCGCTGTTTTTCGCGTCAACTGAACAGTCAGGCTGACCATCCCGAAACCGACGGCCCAGAGACCAACTGTTATGCGCGCGCCGTCCGTACAGTGGCTATGCCACCCCGAGCAGTTGTTGTTGATGACTCCGCGTTTCAGCGGACGGTCGTCTCCGAGGCGATCGACGACCACGTCGAGATCGTCGGTACCGCCGAAAACGGCCGTGAGGCGATCAAGGTCTTTGCTGAGACCGAACCGGATCTGCTGACGATGGATATCATGATGCCGAAACTCAACGGGATCGAGGCGCTTTCGGCGATCAAAGACCGGTCGCCGTCGACAACCGTTGTCATGGTCACCAGCGTCTCTCAAACCGAGAAGATGCGACAGGCCGCGAAAGCCGGCGCCGACGGCTACGTGACAAAACCCTTCGAAGGCCCGGAGCTAACCGCCGAACTCGACGACGCACTCGACGGATCGTTGGCCGGCTGAGTCACGATCATTCCAGTCCGCCGGCAGGCGTCGTTGACGGGCGGATCGTGGGGCTTTTTTAAGCCGCCTGACGTACGCCGAGCCATGCGAAACGCGAAAATCGTCTGTACGCTCGGGCCAGCCTCCAGCGACACGGAGACAATTCGTGCGCTGAACGAGGCGGGAATGTCCGTCGCCCGGCTCAACGCGAGCCACGGTTCGACGGAGCACCGAGCGACAGTCATCGACCGCGTCCGGGAGGTCGACGCCGAGGGCGACCGCTCGCTCGCGCTGATGGTCGATCTCAAAGGGCCGGAAGTGCGAACCGCCGAGATCGACGGCCACGTCGAGCTCGAAGCGGGCTCGGAGGTCGTCTTCGCGCCGGGCGATACCGCGACCCCCGAGCGGGTCGGCCTCTCGGTATCGATCAAAGGCGTCGGCGAAGGCGATCGGATCCTGCTGGACGACGGCCGGATCGAAGCCACCGTCACCAACGTCGACGGCGAGGAGGTCACCGCCAAGATCGCCAACGGCGGCAAGCTCCAAAGTCGAAAGGGCGTCAACATCCCGGGTGTCGACCTCGATATCAATCTCATCACCCCCGGCGACAAACAGGAGCTCAAACTCGCCGCCGACAAGGAGGCCGACTTCGTCGCCGCTAGCTTCGTCCGCGACGGCGAGGACGTGTATGCTATCGCCGACAAACTCGAAGAGTTTGGCGCGGACATCCCTGTCGTTGCCAAGATCGAACGCGCCGGCGCGGTCGAAAACCTCGATTCGATCATCAGCGCGGCCGACGGCGTCATGGTCGCCCGCGGCGATCTCGGGGTTGAGTGCCCGCTTGAGGATATCCCGATGATCCAGAAACGGATCATCAAGAAATGCGTCAACAACGGCGTGCCGGTTATCACGGCAACCGAGATGCTGGACTCGATGATCGGCAACCGGCGGCCGACACGAGCCGAGGCTTCCGACGTTGCCAACGCCGTGCTCGATGGCACCGACGCGGTCATGCTCTCCGGGGAAACTGCTATCGGCGACCACCCGGTTCGAGTTGTCGAGACGATGGCCAACATCGTCAGCCGCGTCGAGTCAACCGACGAGTACGCCGAAACTGTCGAACAGCGCGTCCCTGCCGCCAGTGATCGCTCCCGCACCGAGCCGCTGGCGCGGTCGGCCCGCTATCTCGCCCGTGATATCGGTGCGGCCGCCATCGTCGCCGCCAGTGAATCCGGCTACACTGCCCGGAAGGCCGCGAAGTTCCGACCACCAGTACCCGTCGTCGCCACCACGCCGAACGATCGGGTGCGTCGCCAACTCGCCTTGGTCTGGGGCGTCACCCCACAGTATCACCAGTACGAAGCGGACGCCGACACCATCCTCGAAAGCAGCGTCCAGGCGGCGATCAGTGCTGGGGCGGCCAAAAGCGGCGAGACCGTTGTCGCCATCTCCGGGCTGTTCTCGGAGGTCGAAGGGGCCAACACAACCAACATGCTGAAAGTCCACATCGCCGCCGAGAAGGTCGCCAGCGGCAAATCCATCACTGGTGGCCGAGCGTCGGGCCCGCTGGCGCGGATCACCGACGGCGATCTCTCGACTGTTCCCGAGGGCGCGATTCTCTCGCTTTCGGCTGATTTCGACGGCGAGTTCACCGGCGATGTCAAGCAGATCGCCGGCATCATCGATGGCCGCGGTGGACTCACCGGCTACCCCGCCGTCGTCGCCCGCGAGTTGGGGATTCCGATGCTCAGCGATGCCACCGTTCCGGACTCAATCGCTGACGGCGAGACGATCAGCATCGATGCCGAACGCGGGATCGTCTTCGATGGCGATGTGCTGCAGTCGACGCCGCGCTAACCCTGTCGATCACCACGCCGGTACTGTCACCGTTGAGACAAGGGTTATTATTCTCCCACCCGTTGTCACGATATGGCCGATCCCGTCGACAGCGATGTCGAGTCTCCAGCCGACGACGACAGCGAGTGGCAGTTTTCGATCGATGCTGTCGGCCCCGATGCTGAGGACGATCCCGACGACACCATCATCGAACCCGAATCGATCTCACTGGAGCATGCAACCTTCGTCGTGCTTGGTGTGCTGTTGACACTTGGCGTCGTCGTTACCGGCTTGTAAGACTGTCATCGCCTGTTTTCGGTGTGTGCTGGTGGCGTCCACGTGGCCGTGTTCAAGGGTTAAATCCGTTGAACACATATGGGGTGTATGGTCGTGTTGATCACGGAGTTCATCAGCCCGGAGGCGGTGCCGCTACTGTTGGTGACCGCCGGGCTGTTGCTCTCGTTGGCGGAAGCCCTCGCGCCGGGTGCGAACTTCGTTGTCGTCGGCATCGGGCTCCTCGGCGCGGGGCTGGTCGGGTTGTTGTTCCCGTTTCTTGGGCCGTTTGCGCTCGGCTTGTTCGTGCTGTTGTTCGGGATTATTGCCTTCTACGTCTACCACGAACTCGATCTCTACGGTGGGAAGGGCCAAGCCCAGACGAGTGACTCCGAGACGCTGCAGGGGATGACCGGCCGGGTTACCGAACGGGTGACGCCGACCGGCGGCGAGGTCAAACTCCAAGGCGGCGGCTTCAACCCCTTTTATTCGGCGCGGTCGATGGACGGCGAGATCCCTGAAGGGGCCGACGTGATGGTGATTGACCCCGGCGGCGGTAACGTCGTCACCGTTGAATCGCTCGAAACCATCGAGGATGACATTGACCGGCAGTTGGCTGCGGGCCGCGAAGAGGGTGTGCAGGATGAGTCCGCCGCGGCGGCGTTTGCGGCTGAACACGCCGACAGCGCGGCCGCCACAGAGACTGACGCTGAGCGGTAATCCTCCCAGATAGGGCCACGAAGCCAACCCTTATTGGGGTCTCAACCCAACGTCATGTTATGGATCCGCTTGTCCTCCAACTGCAGTTGACGACCCTTGCTGTCGGGCTGTTGTTCCTGACAGTCGTCGCTGTGACGATCTGGCAGACCGTCGAGATCGTCGACGCCTACGAGAAAGAGGCGCTCACGGTCTTCGGCGAGTACCGGAAGCTGCTTGAACCGGGGTTCAACCTCATTCCGCCGTTTGTCTCCCGTACCTACGCGTTCGATATGCGTACCCAAACGCTGGACGTGCCGCGACAGGAGGCGATCACCCGGGACAACTCACCCGTCACCGCCGACGCCGTCGTCTACATCAAGGTGATGGACGCCAAGAAGGCGTTCCTCGAAGTGGACAACTACAAGAAGGCGGTCTCCAACCTCGCCCAGACGACACTGCGGGCCGTGCTGGGCGATATGGAACTTGACGACACGCTCAACAAACGCCAAGAGATCAACTCGAAGATCCGCAAAGAACTCGACGAACCCACCGACGAGTGGGGGATTCGTGTCGAGAGCGTCGAGGTGCGTGAGGTCAACCCCTCGAAGGACGTCCAGCAGGCGATGGAGCAACAGACCTCCGCCGAACGTCGCCGCCGTGCGATGATTCTTGAAGCACAGGGAGAACGCCGCAGTGCCGTCGAAACCGCCGAGGGTGACAAACAAAGCGACATCATCCGCGCCCAGGGTGAGAAACAAAGTCAGATCCTCGAAGCACAGGGTGATGCGATCTCGACTGTCCTGCGTGCAAAATCCGCCGAGGCGATGGGCGAACGCGCGATCATCGAACGCGGCATGGAATCGCTCGAACGCATCGGCCAAGGCGAGTCCTCGACGTTCATCCTCCCGCAGGAGCTCACCTCGCTGGTCGGTCGCTACGGCAAACAGCTTACCGGCAGCGATGTCCAAGAGAGCGAAGGGCTCGAAGGCAAGGAGTTCGACGCAGAGACCCGGAAGATGCTCGGGCTCGACGATATCGACGAGATCCTCGGCGAGATCGATCAAGCCGCCGAGATGGATATCGAACAGCTCGAACAGGAGGCCGAACAGATCAAATCCGGCGAGGCTGACATCGCTGGCGGCGAGGCCGATGTTGGCGAGCCGGATATTCCGGAGCCGGATCTCGATGAACCGGTCGACGACGAGGAACTCGTCACCGAAGAAGAGACCGAGTAGCGCGGATTGACGCCTGCTCGTCGGTATTTTTCACGACTGATTCGGATACAGCCGTTGTGAAAGCAACTCAATCCCATCGATCAGTTTGGGGCTCGGCTGATTCAGCAGTGAGTCGTCGACAACGTGGACTTCAGCATCTAGTGACCACCCGCGCTCTTGCAGTCGATCAGCGGACACGCTGTCGCCGGTGCCACAGATATGCAACACAGCGTGGTCGGGGTCGGTCTCGGCGACAGCCTCATGATCGACCTCCTGTGAGCGATCACCCGGGTCGACGAAGGGGTAGCGACCACCCGCGGCGTCGACCGCATCGGGCACCCAGTTGCCGGCGGCCATCGGCGGGTCTGACCACTCCTCGCAGTAGACAACCGGCCCGTCGTCGCTACCGACGGTTTCGGAAACAGCGTCGAGTCGCTGTCGGCAGTCGGCGACCAACTGCTCGCCGGCGTCGTCGACACCGGCAGCCGCGGCTAGCGATTTGAAGCCCGCCAGCACCGCATCAAGTCGGCTCGGCTCGTGGTGGTGGACGCGATGGCCGCGTTCCTGTAGCGCATCGCGGATCTCTCGTTGGAGGCCGTCGCTGGTACAGACGAGATCAGGGTCAAGGTCGGCGACTGTTTCGTAATCGGGGTTTAGCCAGCCGCCGACTGTTGGTCGGTCGAGTTCGCAGTGTGCGGTGACACCAACGACACGATCGGCGACGCCGAGAGCTGCAAGTGTGGCCGTTGCGCTCGGCGCCAGCGAGACGATCCGCGGCTGTTCCATACCCTTGTTGGGAGTGGAGGTTTCAAAATATGCTCGCTTTGTGAGTCGCTGCCATCCGTCGGACTCATATTGTGTTTCTGATACCAAACTATCAGGGTCATTCACCCAAATTCGGCCGGTAGCGATGCTGTCGCAAAACAATACCACACTGCTTAAGTATCGGTCTGTCATTGTGTAGGAGACGATAGCTCCCCCGTTCGTCATCTCGCAGGGGGCCCTTAGACAATGAGTGATCAAACCTTTACCAAGACGACCGATCGATCGCCCTCCAGAGAGCGGCAGCGTGGCACCGAGTCGACAACCGAAACCGAGGACGAACAAGCCGGCCTGCGGTGCCCTGAGTGCAGCGGTAACGTCATCACCGACGACGAACACGGTGAAACCGTCTGTGACGACTGCGGGCTCGTCATCACCGAAGACTCCGTCGACCGCGGCCCCGAGTGGCGGGCCTTCGATAGCGCCGAAAAAGACCAGAAGTCCCGCGTCGGCGCGCCGACAACGAACACGATGCACGACAAGGGCCTGTCGACCAACATCGACTGGCGAAACAAGGACGCCTACGGCCGTTCGCTGGGCGCGCGACAACGCCAGAAGATGCAGCGGCTCCGCAAATGGAACGAGCGGTTCCGCACCCGCGACAGCAAGGAGCGCAACCTCAAACAGGCCCTCGGCGAGATCGACCGGATGGCGTCGGCGGTCGGCCTCCCCGACAACGTTCGTGAGACGGCGTCGGTCATCTACCGGCGCGCACTCGACGAGGATCTGCTGCCGGGTCGCTCAATCGAGGGCGTCTCGACCTCCTGTGTGTACGCCGCCGCGCGGATGGCTGGCGTCCCGCGTAGCCTCGATGAGATCGCTGACGTGTCGCGAGTTGAGAAAAGCGAGATCGCACGTACCTACCGCTACGTGGTTCGGGAACTCTCACTTGAGGTGCGGCCCGCCGATCCCGAGCAGTACGTCCCACGGTTTGCCTCCTCGCTGGAGCTTTCCGAGGAATCCGAAATGCGAGCAAAACAGCTGCTGAAAAACGCCAAAGAGCAGGGCGTCCACAGCGGCAAATCGCCGGTTGGCCTGGCTGCCGCCGCGGTGTATGCGGCCGCGCTCCTGACGAACGAAAAGACGACCCAGGCCGCGGTTTCGGAGGTTGCTGATATCTCCGAGGTTACGATCCGCAACCGGTATCACGAGCTGCTGGAAGCTGAAGAAGAGATGCTGGTCTAAGCGGTCTGTCGTCCCGATCAGCGGTCGGTCGTCAGTGCTGTGATTGCTGGTGTGTTATTTTTCAGTTTTGACGAGCGCATCGAGTGGCCTCGTTACGGTGCAACCGTGAGATACGTTCTGTCGAGGTGGTCGCCGATGCTATCGACGATCTCGGGATCATCGCTCCAGAAGCCATAAAAATAGTTTGGCGCCTGCTCGGTCGCCAGTAACGCCGTTTTGTAGCTGTCATCGCCGTTGCCATCGAAGACGACAAACCACGACTCGCCGATCTCGGTAGTCGCTTCGGTGTGATGGGTAAGCCCATCAATTTCGACAGGCTTGCCCGGCATAGCGAAGGTGTGGATATCCAGCGACTGTGCGGCCAGTCGCTCATAACGGTCGGCCTGCTCGGTGAGTTTCGTGGGTTCCTGAAAGCCGGCGAGGAGACGGCCGCCGCCGACGCGGAGCGCGCGATCCTCGATCTCATGGGAGATGGTCACCATCTCGGCTTTGTCATAGGAGGTAAACGTCGTCTCCTTGAGATGCTGGAGGATCTCATGGTAGTCGGTGTCATCGATCCCGATCCCTGTCTCGCGAAGGCCGCCACCGGCCAGTAGCTCTTGGAGCTGTGTAACCGGCACCGAGGCTAATACCTCGCCGTTGAGCCGGAGGACGGCGACGTTTTCGGGCTCGCCGGAATGTGTCTGTTTGCCCGTGACAGCGACGTTCTGTGTCGAAAAGTAGTCCCTGAGGTCGGTGATGAGTGTGCTCCCGGCCGGCGGATTGAAGACCACGAGGGTCTTCTCCTTGTCTTTAACATATGTGATAACGTCTGCCAGGGACATATCGATACTCCACCACCCGCAAGTAAATAGATTGCTCTCAGCGTGGATCGTGGTTTGCGAACATATGTCAAGCTAATATGCATATCACTTATTATCTTCTCGCCCGAAGTTTACGGGTATGACACGCTCACGCGACCGGGTCGTGGAAACAGACGCGGAGAACCGGGCTACAACCACAGACGAGAAGCCGGGGGAGTCGTCGTCGGTTGCGTGGCGTGATCTCTCCACGAAAGCAGGTGCCGATCCTGCGTCGTCGCCGGCTGCCGATACGACGGTTGTGGCCGAGCCGACGGTCACCGACCGGATTCGGTCGCATGCGGGGTCGGCGTTGACCATCGAGACCGACAGGCTAACGGCTACGCTGGTCGGCGTGCCGAAGGTGTCGATCGCGGATCTCGTCTACAGCCACCACCGCGATGCGGTCGCCGATACGGGGGCGGTACACCACTGCGCCATGTTCGATGTCGAAAACACCAGCGATGAGCGGCTCCATTGGCTGAGCCGTCGTACCACGTTCATCGGCAGCGACGGCTACACCTACGACCGAGCCCCTATCGCGCTGAACTCCGCGGAGCTGGCGCCGGGCTGTCACACCAACCATGTTGTGATCGAACCGCGGTGCAGTGCGCGCGTGATCACACCGGTCGAACAGTTACCGCAGGGGGTCGACGTGGCGAAGGTGATCCACACCGTCGCGCTGACGAACGCGCCGAACCAGCGACTGACATACACGCTGTAAACCGGCGTTGCACGGCGAGTTGCTGCTGTGGCTGTCTCATTTTCCGCTGCGATCGCTGTCAGTTGTGGTATCGACCGCATCGGTGTCTGTTGTGGTGTCGACCACATCGGTGTCGGCGGATGGTGCGTCATCGGTGTTTGCGTCGTCGCTGTCGATAATAATCTCGAAGCGCGCGCCGCCGGTTGAACTCTCCGCGAGAGTGATCCGCCAGTTGTGGGCGGCAACGATCTCCGAGACGATACTCAGCCCAAAGCCGGTTCCCTCGCGGTTGGTCGTGTAGCCGGATTCAAAGACGTTGTCGCGTTTATCCGCCGGGATTCCGGGGCCGTCGTCTTCGACATAGAAGCCTGTCTCGGTGTCGAGTGCCCCGATCCGGATCGTCACGTCGCGTCCCCCGTGTTCGATCGCGTTCCGAAACAGATTCTCCAACAGCTGTTGGAGCCGGTCGGGATCGGCCTCGACGGTGAGGTCGTCGTCGACGACAAACGTGGCCGCTTTCCCCTCGACCATCGCCCAGCAGTTCTCGCCGATGGCTGCCAGCGAGACGCGCTCAAGTTCGTCGATCTCTTGGCCCTCCCGTGCTAACACGAGCAGGTCGTCGATCAGCGACTCCATTCGCTGTAAGGTTCGACTGAGTGTCTCGGCGGCGGTGTCGATGGTTTCCAGTGTGTCAGGAGTGAGCGGTTCGTAGCGGCCGTCGTCAGTTTGTGCCGCTGTCAGCAGCTCGTGGATGATCTCGCTGTTGCCCTGGGCGACGTTTAGGGGGTTTCGGAGGTCATGGGAGACCATGCCGGTGAACTGTTCGAGCCGTTCGTTTTGGGCTTCGAGCTGCCGGCGGTAGCGTTCTTGGGCGGTTACGTCGGTCAACACCAGGAGCCTGCCGAGTTGGACGCGGCTCGCGCTGAAGGGACTCGTTGTCGATTGGAAGTACCGCGTTTCGCCGTCGATCTCCAGTTCGATCACCGCCTCGTTGTTGGGGCACTGCGACAGCGTTGGTACCACGGTGGCAAGCTCCTCGCCCAGCCCGTCTTTGAGGGCCGGAAACAGCTCGGCGGCCCGGCGGTTGTAATCTCTGATCTCGTCGTCGTCACCGAGGACGACCACCGGGCTGTCGTACTGGCCGGCCAGCTGGATCGTCTCGAAGCGGTCGGTGTAGACGAACAGCACGCCGACCGCGAAGGCCGCGACGCCGAGTGCGGAGTAGGACATATCGATAACGTTCGGGCTGATCGAGCCAAGGATATCAAGGGCGACCGGCAGGGCCGTCAGGCCGACGAGGCCGACGAACGGGCGGGTGTCGTAATCGACCTGTGCGAACAGCTCGAAGAGCATGAAGATGCCCACCGTCGCCAGCGCGTAAGCCAATCCCATCGCCAGCCAGTGTAGCGTGCCGTGGTCGATCATCAGGTGGATAAACGGCGTTGTCGTCGGCGTTGCGGTGAAATATAGCCCGTGGATCGGGTTGGTGACCTTGATCGACACGATCACTAGATAGACGGCGATGGCGATCCGCCGGTAGGTCGGGTTATCGTGCAGCGAGCGGCCGGTGTAGGCCGAACAGAAGTACAGCCAGGGGCCAACCGTGCTGAGCCCGACGACAAGGCCGGCGATATAGAAGCCATACTGGAGGCTCAGCGTCGGCGCGGCGAGATAGCCGACCTGTAGGGCGGCCCATACGCCGCTGATGGCGACGAGCGCGACCAGCCCGTTGCGGGTGTCATCGGCCGCGTTGATCGCCCGCGCTCGCGGGATAGCGGCAAAACAGATGACGGCAGCAAGGCTGAACGCGAGCACGTACGTCAAAAACGTAGGTGTCGGGAGCCCTGATCCGGCCAGCAGGCTCCCGCCTGCTCCAAGCAACTGAATCATCAAGATGGCTTACCAGAGGTGGACAGCAGGAATAAGCATAGTGGTCATCGTTCGGTCGGTGTCGACGGCGGCGGTTGGTGTCGGTCGTTAGCTCGCCTGCTGTTCGTCAAGCCACTCGTTGTACTCGGCTTGGTCGACGACCTCAATCGTGAAGTACATCTGGGAGTGGGCGACGCCACAGTATTCAGTGCAGTAGCCCTGATACGTCCCCGTCTCGCTGACGTTCGTTTTGATGTAGTTCGTCTGATCCGGGATGGCATCGGATTTCATCCCCAGCTCCGGCACGTGGAAGCCATGGATCACGTCCCGCGAGCTCACGTTGACATAGATGTCCTGATTCGCCGGGACGACGATTGTCGGCCCCTCACCGGCCCCGCTGACCGTCACATCCTGCTCAGGGTAGGTCATATCCCAGCCCCACTGGTAGGCTTGGGCTTGGATCAGCACGTCGTTTTCGTCGGGGGCGACCTCTTCTTCGCCGCCGGTGAATTCGACGCTGTCGTCGGCCATCACGCCGTAGGAGGCAACCCCGACAAACAGGAGGATGACCGCCGTCGCGACCGTCCAGGTGATCTCAAGCCGCCGGTTCTCCTTGGTCTCCTTTGGCTCGTCGTTGCTTTTGAACTTGAGGACAGCATACAGCAGAATCCCTTCGACTAACAGCGTGATCGGGATCGCAACGATCAGGAGTTGCTCGTTGAGCCCATAGATCAACTCCGCCGAGGTCGATTGGGCGGCAACTGGGTCGGCAAGCAGCGTCACCAACACTGCTGCGACCGTCGAGACCGCCGCGAGACGCCTTGCGTTCATCGTTGTCCCCTGTTGGTGTGGCGTGTGTAAATACCTGCTGACTCCACAGTATCGGCTCCCCGTTGGGTCGCCGGATAGCGTGAATCCGGACGCATATATACGTCGATACCCAACCATCCTGTAGTGAGTTCCAGCGTTCGCCTTCCGGATCGGGTGCCGCTCCTCTTGGCGGCGACAACGATGGGCGTGTACCTGCTCCTCGTTGTCGGCGTGGCGACGGCGTTGACCGACGCCGCCGCGGCCTGTACGGCCTGGCCAGCCTGTGGCTCCGGCTGGTCGCTGCCAACGACTCTCGACGGCTGGGTCGCCTTCGGCCACCGAATTGTCGCCGTTGTCGTCGGGTTCGGCGTTCTCGCGTCGGCGGTGGCGGTCGTCCGCACCGACGCCGCTCGCCGCGTCAAACTCGCGGTCGCCGTCGCGATCTTCGCCTATCCAGCCCAGGCTGGACTGGGCGCGGTGGTGGCAACGACCGGCGGTACCGACCGCATCTCGGCGATCCACCTGCTGGCTGGCGTGACAATCTTCGGGGGGCTGTTGGCTGCCCTCACATGGTGGCTGGAAGCCGAAACCGGTGATCCAGACGATGTGCCGAGTGGGCCACCGGAGCCATCCGAACCGCTCGATCCTGAGAGTCGTCCACCGATCCCGACCGACCCCGTAGAGCGGACAAAAGCGACACTGTTTGCGTACTTCCGGCTGATGAAGCCACGGCTGATGTGGCTGCTGTGTCTCGTTGCGGCGGCGGCGATGGCTCTGGCTGGCGGGTCAGGGTTGACGCCCTACACGGTCGGCGCAACCCTCGCCGGCGGCGCGGTTGCGATCGGTGCCTCGGGGACGTTCAACCACATTCTCGAACGCGACGTGGATCGACGGATGGCCCGTACCAGCGATCGCCCGCTGGCGACGGATCTGGTACCGCTCCGCAACGCCGTCGCCTTCGGGCTGGCGTTGACGACGCTGTCGATCGCCCTCTTTGCGACGGTGAATCTGCTGACGGCTGCCCTCGGCGTCGTCGCCATCCTGTTTTACAGCGTGATCTACACGCTGATCCTGAAACCAAACACCGTCCAAAACACCGTCCTCGGCGGTGCGGCCGGCGCGCTGCCGGCGTTGATCGGCTGGGCGGCGGTCACCGGCTCGATCGGCGTTGGTGGCCTGTTGCTTGCGGCGTTCATCTTCTGTTGGACGCCGGCGCACTTCTACAGTCTCGCCTTGGCCTACAAGGACGACTACGAGCGCGGCGGGTTCCCGATGCTGCCGGTCGTCTACGGTGAAACCGCAACGCGGCGACACATCCTGTGGTACTTCGGGGCAACGCTGATCGCCGGCGCGGCGTTAGCCGCTGCTGATGTCCTCGGCTGGATCTACGTCGCTGTCGCCGTCGGCTTCGGCGCGCTGTTCCTCTGGTTTGTCATCCGTCTGCACTACGAACAGACCGAGGCGGCGGCGTTCCGGTCGTTCCACGCCTCGAATGCCTATCTTGGCACCGTCCTGTTGGCCATCGTCATCGAGGGCTTGGTGCTGTAGCCGATGGCTGCGACGACCGGCGGGCTCTCGATCCCCGTGCCGACCGGTCGCCGGCTCTACTGGGCGCTGTTTCTAAACAGCCAACTGCTGGCTGCCGTTCTCTACGTGCTGCTGACGGCTGCGAGCTTTGCCTCACTCCGCCTGGTCGCCTACGCCGCCGTCTGGATCAACGTGAGCGTGTGGGTCGTTTTCAACAGCCGGCCAGCGGCGACCGTGGCGACCCGGGTTCGTCGTCGCGCGCTGGCGGTCGGTGGCGGCTACTTCGCGCTGTTGGCGGTCGCTGGCGGGCTCATCACGGTCGGTGTCGGCGAGGCGGCGACCGGATTACGGATCGCTCCGTTGCCGCCGGGGTATGGGCCAGCCCTGTTGTACAGCGGCCAGCGGGTGACGATCACGTTGATGCCGAACTATCTCGTTGGCTACGCCGCGCTCGCGTATCTGGTCTACGTGACCGTTATCGACGCTGCTGGTTCGGCGGCCGCCGGGCTGATCGGCCTGTTTTCGTGTGTCTCCTGTTCGTGGCCGATTCTCGCCTCGCTCATCTCGGCGCTCACGGGCGGTGGCTCCCTGCTTGTCACCTCGGCGCTGCAGGTCTCCTACGGGCTGTCGACGGCTGTGTTTCTGGTAACGGCTGGGCTGCTCTACTGGCGGCCGACCGTGGTGCCGTGGCTGCAGCGATGGCGGTCAGCGTCCCTCTGGTAGGCCGGTCGCGGTGACGCGGGAGGCGGGCACGCTCGGTCATGCGCGGCGTCGCCATCGTTTCGTGTGCGAAATAGTTTTGATGGGTGCTGTTGAAGCATCGACAATGGATTCCGAGCGTGAGCGAACGATCCTCATCGTCGAGGACGAACAATCCCTCGCTGCACTGCATGCCCATCACCTGCAGGACGATTACGAGGCGCGGGTGGCGTTCACCGGCGGCGAGGCATTGGTTGAACTTACCTCGGATATCGATCTCGTCTTGCTCGACCGCCGGATGCCGGGGATGTCGGGTGACGAACTCCTCGATCACATCGACGACTGGGAATCCGACTGTCAGGTGATTATGGTCACCGCCGTCGACCCGGATCTCGACATCATCGACATGCCGCTGGCAGGCTATCTCACCAAACCCGTCTCAAAAGAGGAGCTGTTGACCGCGGTCGAACAGGCCTTCCTGATCGACGACTACGAGGAGCTGGTCTCCGAGTATTACGAGACACACAAAAAGTACGCCACCTTGACCGCGGAGTTCTCGCCCACCGAGATCGACGACGAGCGGTTCGACGACCTCGAAGGGCGGATCGACGAGTTGGAAACCGAGATGAACGAGATTCTCGAGCAGTTCCCCGACGATGACCTCCGCGATGCGTTCCGTGGGATCCACGAAAGCGAATAAACCGACGCAACGTCGTTCCACCAGCAACCCACAGCTTTTGCCGCCACCGTCCGTCTCCCCCGTATGTCGACGATTGAAATCGAATACTGTGTTCCGTGTGGCTTTCTTGATCGCGCACTCACCGTCGAAGAAGCGATCTGCCGGCAGTTCGCCGACCAGCTTGATCGAATCTCCCTGGTGATGGGCGATCACGGCGTGTTCATCGTCCGTGTCGACGACGAGGTCGTGTTCGACAAAGCAGACGACCCCCTCGATGTCGACGATATCGTTCGCCGGGTTCGCCCGTACGTCGTTGGTCGCTAATCGCCTGCAGAAGCGGTGTCGCTCAGTGGCCCCACCGTACGCCGTCCTCGTTGAACCGAGCGTCGGTGATGCGGTCGTGTTGGTCGTCGGTGATCGACACCTCGGCGGCGGCGACGTTCTCCTCCAGTTGCTCGACCGTCCGCGCGCCGATGATCGGCACGCAGGTGAAGGCGTCCTGATCCATCAGCCAGCGCAGCGACACCTGGGCTGGTGTGGAGTCGACCTCGTCGGCGACCGCACGGATCTCATCGAGCACCTTCCAGCCGCGCTCGGAGAGATAGAATCGCTCGAAGCGGTCGTCGAAGCTGGCCCGGGAGCCGTCAGGTGCCTGCACCGATTTCGGGTCATCCGGATCTTTACGAGTGTATTTTCCGGTGAGAAAGCCGCCGGCCAGCGGCGAGTACGGACAGACGGCGAGCTCCTGATCGGCTGCCACCGAGAGGTAGTCCTCGACGTCCTTGTAGTAGCCAGCGTGGAACAACGGCTGGACAACATCGAACCGCTGGTAGTCGTTGACGTCAGCTTTCCAGAGAGCCTTCGTGAGCTGCCAGGCCGCCATCGTTGAGGCACCGAGGTAGTTCACCCGGCCGTCCTCGACGAGGCCGGTCAGCGCCGAGAGCGTCTCTTCGATCGGCGTGTTCTCGTCCCAGCGGTGGATGTAATAGAGGTCGAGATAGTCGGTGCCGAGATTGTCAAGCGTTTTGTCGATCTGATTGCGGATATGCGTTCGCGAGAGCCCCGACCCGTTGGGGTTGTCCTCGTCGTACTCGAAGTACACCTTCGAGGTGAGGACGAACTTCTCGCGGTCGCGGTTTTCGAGCCAACTGCCGATGTAGGACTCGCTGGTGCCGTTGGGGTCGCCGTAAATATTCGCTGAATCGATGAAGTTGCCGCCGTGATCGGCGAAGGCATCCAGCAGTTCGTGGGCGTCGTCCTCGTCAGTTTCCAGCACCCCGTTGGTTCGGCGGCCGAACCGCCACGTGCCAAAACAGAGTTCCGAGACGCGGGTTCCAGTCGCACCGAGTTGTCGATAGTCCATGCAGGCAGGTGATTCTATCGCGTGAAAAGCGTATCCACCTGCGGCGGTAGAACTGTTATAAGAAGACAGCCATGCCTGTTGTCAGACTGATCGCCACACAGATGACGAACATCATGACGAGTGCAACCGTCGATAGGTAGCCCCTGTCAACGCGACAGGTGTCGCCACTACCCCCCCATAGCCCCCCGGCCATACGTGTATGTTTGTGACTCCCCCATCTTAGCTGTTGGGCTCGACAACCCGGGAGCGGTGAAACGGAATCCTTAGGCCGAAACCGCGCCGAGTGCGGATATGAACGAGGCTGTTGTCGCCGCCGGTGTCAGCAAACGCTACGGCGAGACGGTCGCCGTCGACGATGTCGATCTCTCGGTCGCCGACGGCGAGGTCTTCGGGCTGATCGGCCCCAACGGCGCGGGGAAAACGACACTCGTCCGCGCGCTCACCGGAACAACGCCGGTCGACGGCGAGATCACTGTCCACGGCGAGGCCCCAACCGCGGTCGACGCCGATCGGATCGGACTGCTCCCCCAGTCGTTTTCGCCCCCTGCTCGGCTGACCGCCCGCGAGCTGATCGACTACTACGGCGGACTCTACGAGACGGCCCGCGACACAGACGAAGTGCTTTCGGCCGTCGGGATGGCTGCTGCTGCAGATAGCTGGTATGAGACGCTTTCTGGTGGCCAGCAACGCCGCGTCTGCGTCGGGATCGCGCTGGTCAACGACCCCGACCTCCTCTTTCTTGATGAGCCGACGACCGGTATCGACCCCGCGGGCCGACAGTCATTGTGGTCGCTGCTTGAGGAGTTGGCCGACGGCGGCACCACGATCGTCCTCACAAGCCACTCGATGACAGAGATTCAGCGGCTCGCTGATCGGGTTGGGCTCCTCCAGGACGGCCGACTAGTCGCCGTCGGGACGCCAGCCGAGTTGATCGAGTCACACGGCGGCGAGAGCCAACTTGTTATCGACACCGACCAAGCGGCGGCCGCTGTCGACGCACTCACCGACGCCGACTTCGCGGCCACTGCGGGATCGACTGAGGTCGTCGTCGACGGCGTTTCACCGGTCGAGATCGGCGACGCGGTCGCGGTGTTGTCGACAGTCGGTATCGAGTATGGCTCGTTGGCGTGGAGTGAGCCCAGCCTGGAGGATGTTTACCTCCAGTTGACCGGTGAGACCTTCGCAACCGCTGGCAACGCCGACAGCACCACAGTCGCCACACCGACAGACGCACCCTCACCGACCGAAGCCGAGCCACAGGAGGGTGCCCAATGAGCCGCCTTCGACGGATTCGTGCGGAGGCCGTTGCCGCGTGGCACTCCTTCCTCCGTCGCCGAACGGCGGTCTTCTTTACCTTCTTTTTCCCTGTCCTCCTGGTTGTGATCTTCGGCGCGCTTGTCCGCACCCAGCCGACCGACGGCGGGCTGTTTGCCGAGCCGGCAGCCTACTACATCCCCGGCTATCTGGCGACGGTGGTGCTGTTCACCCCGCTGTCCCGCGTCGGTAGTGAGATCGCCCGCCACCGCGACGACAACCGGTTTGAAAAGCTGGCGACGACACCGCTGGGACGTGGTGAGTGGCTACTTGCTCACACGCTTGTCAACGTCGCCATCATCGGTCTGGCCAGCCTGTTGATCCTTGGGTTGGTCGTCGTCTTAACGGGTGCTGCGGTACCGATCACTCCCCGGCTCGCGCTGTTGGGGCCGTTCATCGTGGGTGCGGTCGTGTTGTTCTGTGGCTTTGGGGCGATCCTCGGGCGGCTCTCCTCGACGCAGGACGGTGTCATCGCCGCCAGCAACACGATCGCGTTTCCCCTGCTCTTTCTGTCAGATACATTCGTCACCCTCGAACTCCTCCCCGGTTGGTTTGCACCGCTTGTCGAACTCTCGCCGCTGACCTACTTCGCTCGCGGCGTTCGCGCACTCACGTACGGGCCGGCCATCGAGGAGTCATACGGGCTTGAACTGGCTGTGGTCGCGGTGCTGGCGGTTGCGTTCTTCGTCGCCGGTGCGTATGCGATCCCGCGAACTGACTGATCGATCCCAACCAGTTTTACTTGCTACAACGACTGCAACCGATCCAGTTGCGACCGCAAAAACAGCCACGACGATCGTCGTCAGTTGAAGCTGAGTACGACGACGATGAGTAGGATCACCAGTATCGCCAGGGCAACGAGTCGCCCCATTGAGACGCCGGCCTCGGGCTCAGCGGTTGTCTCGGCTGCACTGTCAGCAGCTGCGTCGGCTGTGTCGGTGTCAGCCTCGCTTGCGCTGTCGCTGCCGCCTGCGTCGTCGGCGTCGTAGGTTCGTCGCGTGTCCCGAACCAGCGTGACTCGCACGTCGAGGTCGGCGGCGATCTCGGCGTTGGTTGCATCCGGATTCTCGGCGACGGCATCCAGAATCGACTCCTGGACGGCCGTCGGCTCGCCCGGGCCGGTGTCGATCGACGATTCGGTCGTCTCTTCGTCGGTGTCGTCGTCGAGATCCGAGCGCTCGAGATCGGCGTAATCGTCGCGGGTGTCCCTGACAACCGGGATTCGGGCCCCCGTTTCGTCGGCGATCTCGGCGTTGGTCAACTCGGGATCCTCGAAGGCGAGTCGGAGGATCTCCGTCTGGAGGTCGCTTGGCTCGCCGGGCTCCCACTCCCTGTCATCGTCGCTGCTGGCACTGACTGTGCCGGCATCGTCGTCATCCGCATCGTCCTCCTCGATGGTACCTTGGCCACCGTAGTCGGCCGATTTGCCGGGCTCGTGTTCGACCCGAGTGTCCCGAACGATCGCCACGTGGGTGCCGGTTTTGGCAGCGATCTCGGCGTTGGTCAACTCGGGATCCTCTTGGGCGAGTTCGAGGATCGCCTGTTCGGTGTCGGTGAGCACACTCGCGTCGACGCCGGGCGGCAACTCGCCGTCGTCGGCGGTTTCGATCCCGCCGCCGCTGCTGTAGTCGTAGTCGGCAAGCGTGTCCCGAACGAGCGGGACGCGTGCGCCGACCTCCGCGGCGATCTCACCGTACGTCCACTCGGGGTTGTCGGCGGCGACCTGTTGGATCTGTTCCTGAAGGTTACCGTCGGTCGAGCCGTCGTCGCTATCAGCCGACCCGCTGTCGTCGGCTGCTTCGCCCCCGAATTCGAAGCCGCCGTCGGCGTGTTCGCTGCGAGTATCCCGGACGAGTGTGACCCGCGCGCCGGTCTGTTCGGCGATCTCAGCGTTGGTCAAGTCTGGATCCTCCTCGGCAAGCGCGAGAATCTCCTGTTGGCGGTCGCTGAGTTCGACCTCGTCGTTGCCGTCCGTCGCGTCACTGTCGTCCTCGTCGGCAGCCGGCTCGACGCCGACGTCGACTTGGTCTTCGTACTCGTTACGGACATCCCGGACGAAGGTGATTCGCTTGCCCGTTTTCTCGGCGATGTCGGCGTTTGTCGCGTCCGGATCGCGGGCTGCTGCTTCCAGCACCGCGAGCTGCGAGTCGGTGAGATCCGCGGCGTCGACATCGATATCAACCGCGTCGTCTGCGTCAGCGGCGTCGTCCGGGAGTTCGACCTGGTCTTCGTACTCCTCGCGGATATCCCGGACGAGGGCAACCCGTGTATCGGTCTGCTCGGCGATGTCGGCGTTTGTCGCCTCCGGGTCGCGCAGCGCGGCTTCGAGCACCGCCGATTCGGTGTCGCTGAAGGACGCTGAGTCGGTCGGTTTCTTCATCATTGGTCGCTCCCTCCCGTTGCAGATGTGTTAGTTAGCTGGCTAGTCCGTCCGTCGCTGGCGGCCCCCACTCCGCCGACTCCACTGTTCATACGGGTTGTCAACTCGAAGCAATAGTAATCAATCTAACGCCTTCATACACGATTGTTGCGCATAGACGGCGATATCCGCTTTGTGTCTCCGAAATCAGTTTTATCACCACTATTCCGACAGTTCAATGAACTGATGTTGGGCTCCCCCTCGATTGCCTGTCGCTGCGAACCCGGTTTTTACTACCGTGGGTGACGCTACACCAATCATGCGCACCAAACACGATGTGTTCCAACAGCTCCGGGACAGCGGTGTCGTCGCTGTCCTCAGGGGGGTTGACGCCGACACGCTGATCGAAATCACCGACGCGCTGCTGGCCGGCGGCGTCACCGGAATCGAACTCACCGCTGACACGCCTGGCATCGCCGGGATGGTCGAGGAGCTTGACAGCACCTTCGGCGACGAGATCGCCGTCGGCGTCGGCACCGTTCTCGACAGCGAGACTGCCCGGACGGTCATGCTCAGCGGCGCGGATTTCGTCGTTAGCCCAAGCCTGCATGAGGATGTGATCGACACCTGCAACCGCTACGGCACGCTCGTCGCACCGGGGATCATGACGCCGACGGAGGCGATCACGGGCTATGAGGCCGGCGCGGATCTGCTGAAAGTCTTCCCAGCCTCGTCGCTCGGGCCGGGTCATCTCGGTGCGATCAAGGGCCCACTCGGGCAGATTCCGCTGATGCCGACCGGCGGCGTCAGCCCCGACAATGCGGGCGACTACATCGAGGCTGGTGCGGAATGTGTCGGTGCTGGCGGCGCGCTTGTCGATTACGAGGCTGCAGCCCGCGGCGACTTTGAGATCATCACGGAGACTGCCAAGGAGTTCCGGGCCGTGATCGACGACGCTCGCACCTGATCCGGCGTGTGAGTGGTTCTTTTTCGCCTTGAACCGCACTGTCGAATTGTTTTCTATAACGTAAAAATACAAAAATAAGCTACGTCGTTGGCGTCCTCCGGTTCACCGACTACACTGTCGGTGGGGTTGTATCGTCCGAGCCGTGATGGAGCACGGGATGGCTGATCTCTGTCGTCGCTGGGTCGTCAGTTCTCTGCGCTCGGGTCTCTAGCTGTAGTGGCGGATTGTGTGTGATGGTACACCCTTCGGGCGGCCGATACGCGACATACGCGTTCGCCCGTGTGCCGGCGCGCTCCAAGCCAATCGTGACGACGCTGCCGACATTCACGCCTGCGAGCCGATCGTGGAGTGCGTCGTCCTGATAACTCACCACCTGTAAGACGGTTCCCGCGGTCGGATCCGCGACCGTCATTCCATCCTGTGTCGTCATCTCGGAGAGCACACGATACCGCTGGGCGGTCGATCGTGGCGACTCCATGCGCAACGTTCACATACACCACTACTTAAACATTGAGCAATCTGCAAGATATGAACGCGTGATTGTGGTGTTTTCTCTCATTCAACGCTATTTACGACGATGCTCGTCGTCAGCCGTTGTGTTGGCCTCTCCTCCGGTCGATTCATTCGCGTCTGCAGTCGAGGTTGTACCACCAGGTTGCCCCTCCTCCTGTGCCACTGCTGACCATCCTGTCCGCTGGCGTCGCCGATCAGCCAGCGACGCTTGCAGGCGATCCCGCAACTCCGACCGGAGGCTGACGGCGTCGTCGACCTCGATGTCGACGGCGGCGGCGTCGTTGCCGAGCAGCGACAGCGAGCCTGCCGTATCGCCGATGACGGTGGCGACGCGCCATCGGCGTTGGAACAGCGTTCGACTATCGATAACGGTCTGCAGGCGGTGGTAGGGAACTCGTTTTGTCTCGCGGTTCCAGACGCCGTTTCGGGTGACGAAGTGGTCGGCACCCAGCCGGTAGCCGCGATGGAGCCATTTGTAGTGGGCAGCGATCGGCGCGAGGAACACGCCCACTAGCGGGAGATACCACGGGAGGCCGGCGGCTGCGTCGATGACAACGCTGCCCGCATACAGCAGCCCGGTCACCGCAGCCAGTGCGATGAGATACCGCGCGAGATACCGCCGTCGAATCCGCTTTGGCGGCCGATTGAACGCACCTGTCTCACAGCTGTCGATCTCCTCGGCCAACCGCCGGATCCGATCTTCGCCGGCGATCGGCACGGCGGCCTCGCTGCCGCGGTCGTTTGCCTGCCCTGGCGCGTAGCCCGCGGTTTCGACCGCCAGCGTCGCATACCCCGCCCGCCGCTTGAGGGGGTTGTCGCTGATCGTCACCGTCTGGATCTTCTCGAAGGGGATCGTTCCGCTGTATCGCTGGAGCAGGCCGCGCTCATACCGAAGCTCGGTTTCCGATCGCGTCAGTCGGAACCCCCAGTAGTTGACGACCGCCGAGATCGCGCCGACGACCCACGAGAGGACGACCAAGCCGACGAGCAACACCACACCCATGACGAACAACACGAGCGTCGGATCGAGCCCGGTGGTTGCGACGGCTGCCGGTTCGGGAACGACCGGCGAGACAAACGGGATCGATCCCGTAAAGACCGCAAACAACAGCCCCGGGACGCGTGGATCAAACGAAAGGATCCCAGCCAACGCCAACTCGCTCGGCGAAATCTCAAACAGCAACTCCTCGTCGGGTTCGTCGAACTCGCGTGTCGCCGCGCTGTCGGTCGTTTCGCTGCCACCGTCAGCGGTGTCTCCCTCTGTGTCGTCGGCTGCCTTGGTGGCTGTGCGTCGCCGTTGGTTCTCTCTGCGCTTCCGTCGGCGGATCTCGTCTTGAATCGTTGTCGCCGCATCGGCGGTCACGTATCTGATCGCCGCCTCCGTCGAGCCGCCGCCGGCGGTTTCGAGGTTGATCGCCGACAGCCCGAGCAGCCGCTGGATGACGTTTCGGCTGATGTCGACGTTCTGCACCCGGCCGTAGGGGATCTCCCGCTCTCGGCGGTTGAGGACGCCGGATTCGATGTCGAAGGTGTCGTCGGTGAATGTGTACTGATACCGCTGGTAGTAGGCGAACTCGTAGGCGAGTGCCAGTGCGATGGCACCGCCGATCCCGGCAGCCACCAGCGCGCCACCAAAGCCGACGCCGGTGCCGACAGAGCCAAGAACGACAAGCGTAATCGCCAGCCGGCCGGCCTTCTGGAGGGCCCGATACGGCACCGACAGCGGGGCTAACTTCACACCGCGTCCTCCCCGTCGGCGTCGATGGCCAGCCCCTTGAGTCGCTCGCGGAGGTCGCTTGCGTCGTCGGGTGTCAGCCCCGGAATCGTCACGTCCGCGCCGCGGGAGCCGGCGGTGTAGACGACGGTGCTGGCGAGACCGACGAGTCGCTCGAAGGCCGACCGCCGGGAGTCGACGTGTTGGATCCGGACAAGCGGGACTTCGGTGCGAACCTGTGTGAGCACGCCGCGTTCGAGATAGAGGGCGTCATCGTTGACGACGTATCGCCAGTTGCGATACCGCAAGATTGCGTGGACAACGCCGAGAATGACAAACAGCGCGGTGAGGCCGGCCGGGATCGACAGCGACGCCGAGCGGTAGACGGCGACCCCGGTGGCGGCACCGCCAAGGATGAGCGCGCCGACCAGCGATCGGAGCACCCAGATGATTCGGATCCGTGAGTTGAGCGCGTTCATCGCCAGGCCTCCTGTCGGCGACGCCCAGTATGCATACCGATCAGTACGTGTGGTGGGTGTATAAGTCTCAATATCACCCGCCCGCCGGTCAGGAATCTGTCTGTCCGTGGATCGACGTGCTGGGGATCAGGAATCTGCCTGTCCGTGGGTTGACTTGCTGGCGTCGTAGCGCACGTACCACCCGTCGTCTTCGACGGTGTAGTCGACCGTGTTGGCCTCGTAGGATTGCTCTTCGTCCGGCTTTGTGACGTAGAATGTTGTGTGGACGTACTGCACGCTATCGGCGTCCATCGCCTCCTTCCAGTCGCCCAGCTGTGTCGGGTTCCCGAGCCGCTGGACGACCAGATCTTGCACTGAGACTTCCTCGACGCTGGCGATCTGTACGTCCTCAAATTCGGTGAACGCCGCTGGTGGGACGTGCTCAGATTCCACCGGGTAGGTCGGCGATTTGGAGTGGACGATGGTCGCGTTCAGCGCGTCGACGTTCTCGGCGAGCAGCGCGCGGTAAAACTGCCGCACTGTTCCGGTTGGCCCACGTCTCGGCTCGACGAGCCCCTCATCGTCGTTGCCTGTCGCCGACTGGTCAGTCGTTTCGTTGGGGGCTGCCGACGCCGGTCGGTTGCGCCCGGCGGTACAGCCCGCGAGCGTGGCGATACCACCGACTGCAGCAATAAACGCACGACGACTCGGCATACCTGTTCGATGGTCTCGATCGTACTAAACCGTTTCTAAGCGCGTTGTGGCATCTCTAAGTACTACACTGGTCGTTGGTGGTGTCGTCTTCGAGCGTGAGGACGTCGTTAACAACCTCTCGTACCACCGCGGTCACCTCACGATCCGGGCTCCCGACGTAGCGGCCGTCCTCGCTGACTGTGTCGTCTGCGACGACACCGCTTTCGGCAGCCAGCAGGCTCCCGGCGTGCTGTTCGTAGATGTCGGGCTGGACACAGACAAGTCCCTCAATCGAGCCCCGAGCTAGTAGCCCCCAGTCGACACAGGGGGCCCAGGTTGTCACGACGCGTTTGCACTCCTCTCGGAGGGCTGCTTCGAGTGCCCGTATCTGTGTGAGTCCGTCAGGATCGGTCACAACCGAGAGGCCGACGACGAGCGCGACCGTCCCGTGTTCCAGCGGGAGCGACGTGGTGGCCGACAGCGGTTCGCCGTTGAGCGTTGCTCCGACGTCGCGATCGGCGAGATACAGATCCTCAGTTAGGGGTTCGTAGATCGCTGTCGCCACCGGCGTCTCCTCGTAGAGCACCGCAACCGCGGTGGCGAACTTCGGGTAGCCACTGGCGAAGTTGTTGGTGCCATCGAGCGGATCGACGACCCACCGGTAGTCGCTGTCGCCGATGCGACCCGCTTCCTCGCCGTGAAACGCGTGGTCGGGGTAGTGGTCGTCGATCACCGCTTGGATTCGGGTCTCCGATTCGCGGTCGGCAGCGGCCTTGACGTCGATACTGCTGAATTCGCCGTCGACACGGCCGTTTCTGAACACCTCTTGGAGATACTGGCCCCCAGCCTTGACGGCCTCCGCGGCGACCGCAGTGAGGTCATCGGTCGCGTGTTCCATACCGACCGCATGGGCGGCGACTGTTTCAGATCATCGGTAGCACCTGTCGATTATCCCCGCCCTTGCTGTTTTGTCGACGGCGGTCGAACGCGCAGATATGACTACACCATCCAACGACAGCGACCGATTCGAGATCAGCGGTGACCTCACCGTCAACCGCCTCGGGTTCGGCGCGATGCGGCTCACCGGCGACGACATCATCGGTTCGCCCGCCGACGAGCCAGCAGCGCGCGGGGTGATCCGCCGGGCGGTCGACTGCGGCGTCGACTTCATCGATACGGCCGACTCCTACGGCCCCGGTGTCAGCGAGCGACTGCTTGGCGCGGAACTCGATCACGACGGCACGGATTCAGCTGTCGTCGTCGCCTCGAAAGCCGGGCTGCTACGGACGCGCAACGGCGACTGGCTTCCGCATGGCGATCCAGACTTCCTGCAGAATCAAGTTCTCTGTAGTCTTGATCGGCTCGGCGTCGACGAGATCGATCTCTATCAGTTCCACCGGCCCGATCCCGACACGCCGTTTGTGGACTCGGTGCATGCCTTCGCCGAGATGAAAGATGCCGGCCAGATCCGCCACGTCGGTCTCTCAAATGTGAGCGTCGAGCAGTTGGAGGAAGCCCAAGAGATCGTCGACGTTGCGACCGTCCAGAACCGCTACAACGTCGCCAACCGCGAGCAGGAAGCCGTTCTGCGGGCGTGTGAATCCGCTGGTGTTGGCTTCATTCCGTGGGGCCCGCTGTACGGCGTCGACGACGACGGGGCCCACGATGTGCTTGCCGAGATCGCCGACGCCCACGACGCCTCGGCCCACCAGATCGCGCTGGCGTGGCTGTTGGAGCACTCAGATGTGACGCTCCCGATCCCCGGCACGTCGAGTGTTGAGCATCTGGAAGCGAATGTCGCCGCGTCGCAGTTGTCGCTGAGTGATGCAGAGATGGATCGGCTCAACTCGATTGACCCTCGATAATCGGTCGTCGGTGTCGACTCTGCTGTTTCTGCAAATGGGTAGAAAGCCCTCGGCGTGCTGGACTCCCGGGACTCGCTGCGCTCCTCACCGCTCGCTTCGCTCGCGGTTGCGGTGCTTGCATCGTCACCAGAAATCGGAGATTTCTGGTTGGCTCACGAGAGCTTGCTCTCGTGAACGTCCGGGTTCGCCCAGCACGCCTCGCCCTTTCATTCCGCCAGGGCGTGGTTTGGTCGGCTGGCTGATTCGGGCCCGATGCCCGGTGTTTCTCGCTGTGAGGTTGCAGACACAACGCCTAAGTTCGGTTACTGCACATACTTCGGTGTGAACCATACTGCTATCATCGCGGTCGACGCCGATCCGATAGCAGTGCGTCCCGCTCGTCCGAAGAAGCGCGCAGTCTGATCGCTCGTTCCGGGCGTGGCACCCCCGTTTCGGGCCTTTTTACTCATCTCGCATAGTCTTCCGACCATACGACTCCCAGCGACACCACAACCATGACACAAATCGACTTCAGCGGGGTCTTCCCGGCGATGGTGACCCCCTTTACCGAGAACAACGAGATCGACACAGAAACGCTCCGCGAGGACGCCCAGCGGCTCGAAAAAGCGGGCGTCGATGGCCTCGTCCCCATGGGCTCGACCGGCGAGTCGGCGACGCTCTCGCATGCCGAACACGTCGAGGTCGTCGAGGCCGTCGTCGACGCAGTTGAGGACGTGCCCGTCATCGCGGGCACCGGCTCGAACAACACCGCCGAAGCCCTCGACCTCTCTCAGCAGGCCGCCGACGCCGGTGCCGACGCCCTGCTGCTCATCTCTCCCTACTACAACAAACCCGAACCACAGGGGATGTACGAGCACTACGAGGAGATCGCCGACACGGTTGACCTCCCGCAGATCATCTATAACGTCCCGAGCCGGACGGGTCGCAACATCGCCGTTGACACCGCTGTCGAACTCGCTGACCACCCCAATATCGCGGGCTACAAAGCCGCCTCGGGCGACCTCAACCGCATCTCGGAAGTCATCGAGCGCACCCGCGGGAAAGACTTCTCCATCCTCTCCGGCGACGATGGAATGACCCTGCCAATTCTCGCGGCCGGCGGCGATGGCGCGATCAGCGTCGTCGCCAACGTCGAACCCGAACGCGCCTGTGCGATGGTTGGGGCGGCCTTGGAGGGCGACTACGAGTTCGCCCGCGCGATCCACCACGAACTCGGGCCGCTCACCCGCCAGTTGTTCGTCGAGACCAACCCGATTCCGGTCAAAGCCGCGATGGCGATGCGTGGCTACGCTCCCGAGCGCATCCGCTCGCCGCTGACCGAACTCTCCGAGGAACACCGCGAGGAACTCCAAGCGCGACTAGACGAACTCGACAGTGACCTTGCTGAGGCGGAGGCGACGACCGAATGATCGAGATCGCCGTCACTGGCGCGGCCGGCCGGATGGGCCGAGAGGTGCTGGCGGCGGCTGCTGACCGCGAGGAGATCGATGTTGCCTTCGCGGTCAACCGCACCCCGGTCGACGAGCTGATCTCCGGGGTCGTTGTCGAATCGAGTGACAACTTCGATGAACTGCTGGCCGAATACGAGCCCGCTGTCGTCGTCGATTTTACTGGCCCTGAATCAGCCCTCGCGTACGCCGAGGCCTGCGCCGATCACGGCGTCGCCCTCGTCACCGGGACGACTGGCTTCGACGATGACGGCCTCAACGCCCTCGAAAGCGCAAGCGAGTCGACGGCGGTGCTGAAAGCCTCGAACTTCTCGCGCGGCGTTGCTGCCCTCCGGCTCGCCGTCCGGGAGGCGACCGCCGCCCTCCCCGATGCCGATATCGAACTCACCGAGACACACCACAACGCCAAGCGCGACGCCCCCAGCGGCACCGCCAAAACGCTGCTTGATGACATTGAAGACGTCCGCGACGACCTCAGCGAGCGCGTCCACGGCCGCGAGGGCGAGGCCCCTCGATCCGAGGATGAGATCGGCGTTCACGCGCGCCGCGCTGGCGACATCGCCGGCGAACACGAGGTGCTCCTCGGCGGCAGCAACGAGACGCTGTCGCTGACGCATCGCGCCGGCGATCGGAGTATCTTCGCCGAAGGCGCGTTGGATGCCGCCGAGTGGTTGGCTGGTCGGGACGCCGGCTGGTACGACTTCTTCGAGGTTATCGAAGGCTAGTATCCAACCGGCGTACCCTTCCTCTACGATTTAACAGGATCTCTCGCTGTTCCACCTGAAACCATCGGATACAAATCATTCAGTGAGAGAGTCATCCTATGACACTCGAATCCGAAATCACCGACCTGTGGAACCGCTATGATGACGGCCTCACCGCCGACGAGGCCACTGACGACGACCTCGCGACGCTTGAGGTCTTCCTCGAAGCACTCGAAGCCGGCGAGGTACGCGCCGCAGAGAAAACGGGCGACGACGTGACCTCGTGGGAAGCCAACGGCTGGGTCAAACAGGGTATTCTGCTCAACTTCGGCCTGCGACACAACCAAACACAGGAGTACGGCGGTGTCGACTACAACGACGTGCTCCCGCTGCGCCGCACCGACGACCTCGCCGACCGCGGCACCCGCAACACGCCCGACGGAACGACGATCCGCCGCGGTGCCTACCTTGGCGAGGACTGCATCATGATGAGCCCCTCCTTCATCAACATCGGCGCGTACGTCGGCGACGGCACGCTCGTCGATTCCTGTGATACGGTCGGATCCTGCGCACAACTCGGCGCAAACGTCAAACTTGGCGCGAACACGTTGATCGGCGGTGTCCTCGAACCAGTCGAGGGCGCGCCGGTCATCATCGAAGACGGCGTCTCGCTGGGTGCGGGCTGCCGGGTCACCTCGGGCTTCAAGATCGGTGAAAACTCGATTGTTGGCGAAAACACCCTCCTCACCCCGCGCATTCCGGTCTACGATCTTGTCGACGACGAGGTTATCTACGGCCACCTACCGTCTGAGCGGCGGGCGTTCACGCGGTTCGTCGAATCCTCTGTCAGCGACCACGACCTCTTCGACGGCGGCGCGTACAAGCCAGCCGTCGTCGCGACCGACGTGGAGGAAGAGACGCTGGAAGCAACGCAGCAGGAAGACGCTCTGCGAGAGTAATCTGTCTGATAACTCTGGTAAAGTAGAAAGCCTCAACAGGTGGGTCGGCCAACCCCTGTTGTGAACGAACGCTTTGGTCTCCGCTTCGCGGATGTTGACCTCCAACGACATCTCGGCACACGGCTTGCTGGCTTTCTGGTGATCGTCGCCGTCGCCTACGTGGTGCGACCGCTGTTGCATGGCCTCGTGTATCAAACGCTCTACAGCCCCTTCGGGCTCATCGTCATCGGGACGACAGCGGTCGCTGCGACCGTGTTGTGGTTCCTCCCACCGCTCGCGGGCGCGCCAGTCGATGGGATGTCGACGACTGTTTCTCCGTTGTTGCCGGCATCGGCCAACCAGAAACTCGGGCTCCTTGTCGTCGTCTTCACCGTTGGCTTGCTCGTCGGCTTCGTCTACTCGGTGCCGGCGGGGATGGTAACCGAGCGCAGCCTAGCGCAAGATACGATGGGCGAGGCCGACCAAATCCAGGAGTTCCCCCGTGTCAACGCTGAGAACCCACGGATCGCGCCACGGGCCGTCGCCGATGTCCAGACCCGCGGATCGGTGTCCTACCGCACCCACCGACTCGGCCCCAGCGACATCGCCCGCGCGGAGGACGGCTCTCTGGCGTGGTCGTACGCCATCGAACCCGACGGCTTCCGCAACAAGCTGTTGAGCAACCAACGCGGCGTCTTGCTCTCGGATATGACGCGGATGGAGGATCGACAGATCACCGCCTACGACAATCAGACGTTCGCCATCGGCGAGGGGATGTACCTCCAGCGTGGCGCGGCGTGGAACCTCCGGACAACCGACTACTTCGCCCAGTATTTCGATGATGCCGTCGAGTTCACCCACGACGGGCAGGCGTACATGTACTACCCCAAGACGACCCACGAGTGGCGGCTGACGCCGATCCCGCATACCGTGCCGGTCTGGGACGGCGGCGCGCTGCTGCACACGAACGGGACTATTGATCTCCTCTCACCTGAGGAAGCCCAAGCCAGCGAGATACTCGAGGGACAGCGGCTCTATCCACTATACAACAGCCGTCGACAGATGGCTTCGCTCGGCTACCGCAACGGGATCATCAACCAACTCGACATCGTCGGCGAACACGCCGGCCAAGTCGAGGTCGCCACGCTGCCGGCCGGCGCGGGTAACAGTCAGCCGTTCGTGATCGACTTGGAGGGCGAACAGATGAGCTACGTGACCGCGATGGAGCCCTACGGCGAGGACACCCGCGGGCTTGATGAGGTCTGGTTCATCGACGCCGCGACCGGCGACCTCCGCTACTTCGGCTCGGAAGGCGAGACGCTGACCGGTCCCGAGCGCGCAATGGGGATCGTCCGCAGCGAGGACTCCCAAACCGGGTGGGGCGATAACTTCCAAGTCGTCGAACCGATCCCGGTGTTCATCAACGACGAACTCTGGTGGCACAGCAAGGTCGTCCCGATCGACAACACGGATATCAGCCGCAGCGTCTTCGTCAGCGCGTCCAGCGGCGAGGCGGTCGAACTCGGCGACACCGAATCAGTGCGGGAGTTCCTCGCTGGTGGTGATGTCGACGCTGTCGACAACGTCGACACCGAGCCTGCACCCGGCGAGGCAAACGTCGACTACTACATCGTCATTACCGACTCTGACGGCACGGTGATCGAACGCATCCCGGTCGAACCGGGCCAAGAGCCCTCGATCAGCTACGAACCCGCGGGTAACGCTTCTGCGTAACCAGTCGGCAGCGACGACGCCCCGAACCAAAGGATTGAATCGCTGACCGCCCCCACAATGGGTAATGGCTGTACCCGATCTCGCTGACTCTCCGCCCGTTCGCCGGCTGGCCGACTGGGACGACCAGCAGCTTCGCTCGCTGGCTGCAACTCACGACACACCGCTGTACGTCATCGATCTCGATCGCGTGCAGGCGAACTATCAGCGGTTTTCGGCGGCGTTTCCCGACGCCCACGTGATGTACGCCGCGAAGGCCCACACCGGCCAGTCTGTCCTCTCGGCCCTGTTGGACGTTGGTGCGGACATCGAGTGTGCGGCCTGGGGCGAACTCGAACGCTCGATTCAGGCGGGTGCCGACCCCAACACGCTCCAGTACACCGCGGTCAACCCGCCGGCTCACGATCTCGATTACGCCGTTGATCTCGCCGAGGATGCGCCGGGACTGACGATCACGATCGGCGCAACCGACACCCTCGACCGCCTCGCCGAGCGCGGCTACGATGGCCGCATCGCCATCCGAATTAACCCTGGAATCGGGACGGGCCACCACGAGAAGGTCGCCACCGGCAACGACGCCAAGTTCGGGATTCCCTACGAGCAAGTGCCGGATGTCGCCGAACGCGTCCGCGCGGAGTTCGATCTCGTCGGCCTACACTCCCATGCCGGTAGCGGCGTCCTCACCGACGACCTCGAAGATCACTGCGAGGCCATCGAACGCGTCGGCGAGATGGCCCGCCGCGTCGGCGACCTCGAATTCGTCGACATCGGCGGCGGGTTCGGGGTGCCGTACCACGAGGATGAACCGCCGCTTGATCTTGCAAAAACAAGCGAGATGGTCAGAGACGCAGTCGGCGACATCGACGCGCAACTCAAATTGGAGCCAGGCCGCTACATCGTTGCCGACGCCGGCCTCATCCTGACGACTGTCAACACAATCAAAGAAACCCCGACAGCAACGGTCGTCGGCGTCGACGCCAGCCTTGCGACCCTCATTCGCCCGGCGATGTTCGGCTCCTACCATCCGATGCGAAACGTCACCGCACCCGATCGCGAGCCCGAACCGGTCACCGTCGGCGGCCCGGTCTGTACGAGCGCGGACGTGTTTGCCACTGACCGCCCCATTGCGCGCCCCGAGCGCAACGATATCCTCGCAATCGGCAACGCGGGCTCCTATGGCTACGAACTCGCCAGCCAGTTCCACTCCCAGCCGCGACCCGCCGAGGTCGCCCTCGAAGACGGCGACGACCGCGTCGTTCGGCGGCGCGAAACACTCGACGACGTAACCCGGGTCGAACAGTGACCGCGGCAGCGACGGGGTTCGATATCGAGGCGTTTCACGCCAAGGCCGTTCAAACGCCTTCTCACGAGGCTGTCGACGACATGCGCGAGTTGCTGGTCGAGACACTGACTAATGCTGGCCATCTGCCACGCGTCGACGACGGGAACGTGGTCGTCAGTCGCGGTGCGGGTGATAGTATCGACGACGGCGACCCAGCAAGCCCGCATATCGTCCTCAACACCCACATCGACACCGTCGCCCCACACATCCCCTATGAGCGCGACGGCGACACCGTCCGCGGGCGAGGCGCTTGCGACGCAAAGGGGCCGCTGGCGGCGTTGCTCGCGGCGTTTTTACGAACTGATCCCGGCGAGGGCACACTCACGCTGGCGATCACACCTGACGAGGAGACCACCCAACTCGGCGCGGCCGCGCTTGCCGACCGACTGTCCGCCGACGGCTTCATCGTCGGCGAGCCGACCGACCTCGATGTCTGTATCGCCGCCCGCGGGCAGTGTGAAGCCGAGATCACGGTGTCTGGCGCCGGCGGCCACGCCGCCAGCGTTTCAGCCGACGACAATCCCGTTTTCGGCCTCAAACACGTGTTGGCGGGGCTTGCGAGCTACGACGACGCGGTTGGCCCCGACAGACATGAGCTCCTCGGCGACCCAAAACTCACCCCGACGATCGTCGCTGGCGGCGACACGCCAAACCGCGTGCCGGATCAGTGTCGACTCACCGTTGATCGCCGAAGTGTTCCGCCGGAAACGAGCGAGGCGTTTGCGTCGTCACTGACAACACATCTCGCCGAGCAGGTACCCGACGAGCAGACCGTTGCGGTCGACCTCATTGACCCAGAGACACCGTTTCCTGATCCCTTTGTCACCGACAGCGACGCCGCCATCGTCGACGCGCTCCAGACTGCCAGCGGCGGCGACGTGCGAGCCTTTGGGGCGGCAACGGAGGCCTCTCATTTCGCGCCGACCGCGCCGACGGTCGTCTTCGGCCCTGGTGTGTTAGCCGACGACGAGGGCGCGGTCGCCCACGCAGACCGGGAATATGTCCGCCTCGCCGATGTGCGGGCGGCCGCCGATGCCGTGACGGCTGCTCTCGACGCGCTGTACTGAGACCGTCGCGATCATCGCGTCGTTCGTGTAGACACGCTTATTAGTAATCATTCAATAATTCCGACAATGTCAACGCTTCGCGTGCTACATGTCGGGCCGGCCAATCCACCCGACACGCTCACCAACGGGGCTGAGCCGGCGGCGGCCGACACCGAGTTCTCGGTCGCCAGTGCCGACACGGCTGACGCGGGATTGCGTGCCTACGAGGCCGAGCATGCGGACTGTCTCGTCGTCGAACCACCGCTTGAGAACGATATCGTCGACTTTCTCTCTCGGATCCGCGAGCGGGATCCGGAGCTTCCGATTCTCCTCTTTGCGTCACCGGATGATATCGATGTTGTGAGCCAGGTGCTGGCTGCTGGGGCTGACTACGTGCCGAAAACTGACGGCGACAGCGAAGCCGAGTTGTTGGCCGCCCGCATCGAGACGCTCGGCGGTGTCGGCGGCGAACATCACTCCTCGGATCCATGGCGACAGTCGACGGCAGCTATCTCGCGGCTGTACTCGATCACGAACCAATCGGAGCTGTCCTTTTCAGAGAAGCTTAACCGCGCCCTTGAGGTCGGCACCGCTGAACTCGGCTACCCGTTTGCGTATGCGACCCGGATCGAAAACAGCGATGTCGAGGTGTTGGCCGTCGCCGGGGATCACGACGACATCGCTGTTGGGCAGACGACCGCGTTGTCCGACAACTACTGCCAACTTACGATCGCCGAAAATGAGCCCGTTGCCATCGGTAACGCCGGCACCGACGACGCACTCTCAGAACTCCCCGTGTACACCGAAATGGGGTTGGCATGCTACGTCGGCGCGCCGATCACCGTCGACGGCGAGGTGTATGGCTCGCTGTGCTTTGCCGGCAACGAACCCCGCGATCCGGAGCTGATCGAGGCCCAGAAGCTGACGGTGAAGACGCTGGCCCAATGGGTTGGTTACGAGCTCGAACGCAGCCAGCGCGAACAGGAGCTCAAACGCCAAATCGAGCGCCTCGAAGAGTTTTCCCACATCGTCTCGCATGACCTCCGAAATCCGCTCAATGTCGCCCAGGGGCGGCTTGAGATCGCCCAATCTGAGTGCAACAGTCCACATCTCGACACTGTGGTTGACGCGCTTGATCGGATGGAGGACATCATTGAGGATACGCTCATGCTTGCCCGACAGGGGCAATCTGTCGACAACATGGAGCCAGTTGAGATCCCTGACCTCGTCGACGACTGCTGGGATGTTATCGAAAGCCCCAACGCTGAACTCCGTGTCGTCGATGACTTCACCGTCCACGGCGACCCCAACCGGCTCTCACACGTCTTCGAGAACCTCTTTCGGAACGCGATCGACCACAACGAGGGGCCGATCACGATCCGTGTCGGCCTGAAAAATGTCATGTACACGAACACGCGTGCACCCGACAGCGGCACCTTCGGCTTTTTTGTTGAGGACGACGGTCGCGGGGTGCCGGAAGGCCGACGGGAATCCGTCTTCGATGCCGGTGAGACGACCCGGAAGGACGGCACCGGGTTCGGCCTCCCGATTGTCAAACAGATCGCCGAAGCCCACGGCTGGGAGGTTGAACTCACCGATAGCTTCGATGGTGGAGCGCGCTTCGAGTTTACAAACGTCAGATAAGAAGCTACGCTGCCGGCTCGCCAGCGTCGTCAGCGGTGTCGTCGCTATCCTGTTTGTCTGTTGTCTCGCTGTCAGCGTCGCCGCCGTCACTGTCGTTGCCCTCGTCGTTGTCAACTTCCTCGCCGTCGTTGCCGTCGGCAGCCGCGTCGCTAGCGTCGGTAGTCTCGTCGGGTGTGTGGTCATCGTCGCCGTGATGTTCCGGTTCGGCTTCCTCAAGGCCGGCTTGCCCCTGGGCGTACACCGGCTTTGTCTTTTCATCGCCAGCGATCGCCTTCGCTGAAAGATACGTCAGGATCGCCAAGGCGACGAATGGGACGATCATCAGTCCAAGCATCACGCCGGAGGTTCTGACGTTGAAGCCCCACGGTGTGACCACGACGAAGAGCGCGATGAAAAACAGAATAATCCCCAGTGGGATGAAGTTGACCACCAGATCGAGCATCGTTTCTCGATCAAAGATCTTGGCTTCCATATCACGGGATACTTCAGGGCGCACAAATAGGTTTCCGGTTCGGATCGGCTCAGGCTGGCTGTTGTCGTTTCGGGACGAGCAGCGTGCCGGCAACGACACCGGCGATGATGACGGCCGCGCTGGCCAACACGGCATAGGCCCGCATCGTCATGTCAGCCCCGACCTGCGGGTTGACATAGAGGATCGCGCCACCGAGGCCGCCCAACAGCAAGGCCATTACCCCGAGGGCACGCCACGGCGCGTCGATGTAGCCGGCCTCTTGGAGCATCCCGGCGAGACAGCCACAGAACAACAGCAGCCCCCCGACAGCGATCGGCAACACGTTGAACACGAGGCCGATCTCGGAGATCGGGACGCCGAGGGCGATAAACAGCGGCCACGGGCTTGCCTTGCGGTACTGCTCGCTGAGTCCCGGCGTCTCATCCATAGGTGTATTAGGAGGTGCAGGCTAAAACGCGCTTCGGAAGCAACAATGAGTGAGTGGCGCTACGGCAGTGTGACGCCGTGTCGACTCAGGAAGTTGCTGGCGGCTTTGATCTCGATGGGGCTGCCGATGATCCGGCACTGTTGGCCCTCGGGTTGAACGACAGTGACCGTGTGTTCGGCTTCGAGATCATCTTGAATCCCCTCGAGGGAGCGACAGGGGAGTTCGATCTGCGTACTGTCACGCAGTCGGGTTGGGTTCGGCATATCAGTCCACCTGAATGTCCGGCGGGATAGCGTATAATGATATCGAAGTCCCCCTTCGAGGGATGAAAACTGATTTCATCGTCGTTCTTCGCTCAGCACATGGCTGTTTTCGAACCCTATCTGGGTCGATTAGAACCACGTGAATGGACAGCCTTTTCGACGGCGATGGCCCACTGACCGATAATGGGACTGGAGGAGGAGATCGAATCGATTCGCGAGGAGATCGCCGAAACCCCGTACAACAAGTCGACGGAGGCCCATATCGGTCGGCTGAAGGCGAAACTCGCCGAGAAGAAAGAAAAACTCGAAAACCAGTCCTCCGCCGGCGGCGGTGGCGGCTATGCCGTCGAAAAACACGGTGACGCCACTGTCGCCCTCGTCGGTTTTCCCAGCGTCGGCAAATCGACGCTGATCAACGCGCTGACCAACGCCGACAGCGAAACCGGCTCCTACGAATTTACCACGCTGGATGTCAACCCCGGGATGCTCAAATATCGCGGCGCGAACATCCAGATCCTCGATGTACCGGGCCTAATTGAGGGTGCCGCCGACGGTCGTGGTGGCGGCCAAGAAGTGCTCTCTGTCGTCCGCACGGCCGATCTCGCGGTGTTCATGCTTTCTGTCTTCGAGATCGACCAGTACGAACGCCTCCGTGAGGAACTCTACAACAACAACATCCGCCTCGATACGGAGCCACCGAGCATCCACATCCGCCAGCGACACAAAAACGGGATTCAGGTTAACAAAAGCGACAGTGTCAGCCTCGATGAAAATACCATCAAAGAGGTGCTCCGGCAGAACGGCTATGTCAACGCCGAGATCACCGTCCGCGGCGACCCCTCGATCGACGAGTTGGTCGACGGGATGATGGACAACCGCGTTTACATCCCGTCGATGGTCACGGTCAACAAGGCCGATCTGATCGACGAGGACTACCTGCCGACCGTCCACGAGAACCTTCGGGAGCACGACATTGATCCCGAGGAGTGTATTTTCATCAGTGCCGAAGAGGAGAAAGGCCTTGATGGCTTGACCGAGCGCATCTGGGATGAACTCGGACTTGTTCGTATTTACATGGACAAACCCAGCCGGGGCGTCGACTACGACGAACCACTGGTGTTGCGAGAGGGCGATACTATCGGCGACGCCCTCACCAAACTCGGCGGCGAGTTCGAGGATCGCTTTCGGTTTGCTCGCGTCAGCGGCCCAAGTGCAAAACATGACGAGCAGCAGGTGGGAACCGACCACGAACTGGCCGACGAGGACGTGTTGCGGATCATCAAGAGCCGGTAACCGTGGCTCGCTCGTCACCGGCCGCCGTGACCGCCATTCTCACGCTGGCTGTCGTTCCGTGGGTTCTCCAACTCAACGGTACCGGCGATCTCACAGCGGTGATGAGTTGGGGACTGGTCAATACGAACCCGTGGCATGCCCTGCCGCTACCGTCGTATCTCGATGCGACACAGGGGTTTTCGACGCTCCCACAGTCGCTACAGGTGTGGCCGCTTGGGCTCGGGTTCTACTGTGGCGCGCTCCTGAGTGCGGCCAGCGGTGTCGTCTTCGAGCGGGAGGATGTGCGGGTAACCGTGGGTCTGCTCGCGCTGTCGACGATCACGTCCGTCATCGTCTGGTGGGGACTGCTCGGTCGTGGAGCCGCTGGGACGATCCCCGTCGGCGCGATTGCGGCGGCGATGGTTGGCTGGTGGTTCTATTATCCGGTACTGGATTCATTCGGCGCGCCACCGATCTCGCCACAGGAGTAGCCGTCCCGGTATCCTTTTCGCGTTGGCGACCCCACTTCCGGTGTATGACTGGGACACTCGATCACGTCATGATGCGGGTCGCGGATCTGGAAACGTCACTTGACTGGTACCAGACCCATCTCGACTACGAGGAGAAGGAACGCTACGAGGGCGACGGCTTCACCATCGCCTATCTCGGCCCCGAGGACATGCACGACGACGGAGCGATGCTCGAACTCACGGAAAACGACGACGAGGTAGAGTACGAGGTCGGCGACGCGTGGGGTCACATCGCGGTTCGAGTGCCCGAAGGCGAGCTTGAGGACCACTATGAGCAACTGATGGACGAGGGTGTCGACGACTATCGCGACCCTGAATCCTGCGGCGGCTCCTATGCGTTCGTCAAGGATCCCGACGGCCACGAGGTCGAGATCGTTCAGCGCGATTACGGCGCGCTGTGGTCGCTGGATCACACGATGATCCGCGTCGAGGACGCCGACGAGGCGCTCGGCTTCTGGACGCGAAAATTCGAATACGTCGAGCCGCGCTCTCGCTGGGAGGCCAGCTCCTTTGCGAACTACTTCATGGCGCCCGAAGACGACGCTAAAGAGGCGATGTGGCTTGAATTGACCTACAATTACGATGGCAGAGAGTACACGATGGGCGACGCGTGGGGCCATCTCGCTGTCCGCGTCGACGACCTCAACGACGACTGGGAGCAGTTGATGCTCCGGGAGGCCGACGACTACCGTAGTCCCGAGGAGTGTGACGATCTCTATGCCTTCACCCGCGATCAGGACGGCCACGAGATCGAGCTGATCGACCGCGATCCCGATAGCGACTCGCTGTTCCCATTCTGATCGTTTCGCTCGGCCGTCGACGTGGTGGCGGCGACCGATTCCCCGAGCGTATTCTTTTTGCGGTGTCGCTGTGAGCACTCCGTATGCAACTGACCGTCTGTGGGGTCGGCGGCGCGGGCTGTCGGATCGCCGACCGTCTCGTCGCGGCCGACGCCAGCCGTTCGCGGTCGTTCGTTGTTGACAGCGTCGCCCTCGATACCGACCAGCGTGATCTCTCCAGTTTGGAGTCGATCCCGGACGATCGACGCCATCTTTACGGAGTCATCGAGGCCGAGGGGGCTGGCGTCGAGGGCGACCGTAGCGTCGGCGCGGCGGCGGCCGACTCCGAGGCGACCGAACTGGGTAACGCTGTTGACGACGCTGTTTCCTCGCAGGCTGACGCGATCCTCTGTTGTGTCGGCCTCGCCGGCGGCAGCGGTGCAACCGCCCTGCCGCGACTGGCCGATGAACTACGCCGGGTCTACGATATCCCGGTGTATGGGCTTGGGATCCTGCCAGCGGTTGCGGCTACCCCCGATGATGGGTCGACGCCGACAGCCGCACGCAACACCGGTCGTGCGCTTGCTAATTTGACCACGACGACAGACGCCTTGCTGCTGTTCGACAACGAGCTGTGGCTCGGTTCCAGCGACAGCGCGACCGACCCAGAGGTGCAAGCCGACCTCAACGAGACGCTGACAACGCGGGTTGCCGCGCTGTTTGCGGCCGGCGAGGGCGATCACGACCGCCAGATCGCCGAACGCGTTGTCGACGCCTCGGAGGTACAGAACACCTTCGGGGCCGGCGGGATCGCCACCATCGGCTACGCCAGCCAGACGATCGAGCGGCCAACCAGCTCACGGTTCGGGCTTGGGATCCTCGAAGAGGAAGGCGAGATCGACGACACAACCGCGATCAAAGCTATCGAGACAACGTCCCGGCGAGCGGTTCGCGGCAAGCTCACTGTCGAGATCGAACGTGAGTCAGTTGAACGCGGGTTGTTGATCGTTGGTGGGCCGCCCGACTGGCTCAATCGCCGCGCAGTCTCGGATGCCCGCTCGTGGCTGGCCCAAGAAACCGGCAGCGTCGAGATCCGCGGCGGCGATATGCCCGAGCCTGACGGCGATGCGATCACGATGATCGCGCTATTAACAGGTGTTGGATCGTGCCCGCGCGTGCGGGCGTTCCGTGCAGCGGCCGATCGCGGGTAGCTGATCAGTCTTCGTGGCTAGCGAACTGCGGCGTGCTGTTCGTCTGTTCCCACAGCCAATCTCTGAATGACCTGCCTTGATCGTATCGCGCCCAGACGTAGGCTGCCGAGGGGAAGACGACGATCGCGGTGACAAACGAATAGAACACGCTGACCGCCATCAGCAACCCAAACTGCCCGAGGATCGGGGAGATGGCAAGCACGAGCGCGCCGGTACCGATCGAGGTGGTCAGCATGCTGCCGACGAGCGCGCCACCAGTACCCTGTAAGGTAATCCTGAGGCTCTTGTCGGTGCTTGCGCCGCCGGTGTACTCGTCGATAAACCGGTGGGTCATATGCACCGAGTAGGCGACGCCGACGCCGACAGTGATCGAGAGAATCGTCGCGGTGACGGCATTGAGTGATAAGCCAAGCACCCGCATCGTTGCCAGCAGCACCGCGACTGTCACGAGGATCGGCAAGACGTTGACAACCCCCAACAGCGGTTTCCGATCAAGCAGCCAGTAGACGCCGATAAGAAAGACCCCGGTCAGCCCGATGGCGAGAAACAGACTCTGGAACGCCGACTGGAAGATGAGATCGGTGACCGCCTGGAAGACGACGATCGTTCCGGTTGCGGTGGCGGTATACCGGAAGTCTTCGGTGTACTCCCTGGAGTCGGCGGTGATCTCGCCCTGTGAGGCGTCGGATTCGACAGCGAACTCAACGCGGATCGCTCGCCGGTCATCGGTGAGATACTCGTCGGCGCGGTCACCTGCCGGCGAGGCTTCGAGGGCGTCGTAGATCTGTTCGAGGTTGCGGTCGGGGACGCCGTTGCCATCGCGGTCATTGCGGGCGACGAGGGCGGCGAACTCGGGATCACGGTCGGCGTAGCTCTGGATGACGGTGATGATGCTCGTCGTCTCAGCGCGGTTGCCGGTTGTCAGATAGGTGTCCGGCGGCTCCTTGGTTGTTCGATACACCGACTCAAGGGCCGAATCACGGGTGAACGGCCCCTCGATGTACATCGTGATCTGGTCGTCGTTGCCGGCGGCGAAGTTGTCCTCGATGAAATTGATGCTGCCGGCGGCGGTGTACTCACTCGGCGCAAATGGCTCGGGGAGGTTCTCGATGTAGTCCGGCAGGTCTTCGGGTGGGAGGAAGTCCTCCTGTTCGAAGCTTCGGTCGACGCCGGCCCCGTAGGCGGCGGCCCCACCAGAGACGACCAGGAAGATGAGGAGCAGCGTGACCGGCGCGCGCTTTGATACGCTTGCCACGGCCGGCAACGCGCGTCCAAGTATCGATTCCTCGGTTGCCAGCGGCGAGGAACCAAAGCTCGGGATGTTGAACCGCTTGCGGTTGCGGTCGGCGATGATCTTCGCCGACGGCAGGAAGAAGCTGAAGATGAGGAACGTGAAGATGATGCCGACGCTGGCGACGATCGCAAAGTTGCGGGTCGGCTCAAAGTTGCTTGTCAGATTTGCGCCAAAGCCGAAGACGGTGGTGACGGTGACGATCAAAAAGGCAACCGCCAGTTGGCTGTTGGTGATCGTCATCGCCTCGCGGACATCGAACCCACGGCCTTTCTCTTCCCGATAGCGGTTGACAATGTGGATGCCGAAGTCGATGCCAACCGCCAACAGCAGGATCGGCACCGAGATCATGTTCTGGTCGAATGGGATCCCGGCATAGCCGATGAAGCCGAACGTCCACAGCAGCGATAACAGCAGTGCGACCAACCCGAGGATCAGATCGAACGGATCGCGGTAGGCGACGATCAAAAACAGCAGGATCAGGCCGAGGACAGCCGGCATGACAATTCCAAGGGAGTCGCCGATGACGTTGGCAGTCTCGCTGTTGGTGATCCCCAGCCCGAAGACCCGGATGTCGCCGTCACTTCGATCGGCGATCTCTTTGACGCCGAGTTGGACTTCTTGGAGGTTGTCGCCTTGCGGTGGGAATGAATGGGTGAGGACAGTTATCGACGCGCTGGCACTCGCTGATCGACGGTTGAAATCCTCCGAGACAAGTGCCTGAAAGCCGGGTCTATCCGCGCTCTGGCGCACAGCGGTCTTGAGTTCTGTATCGCTCGCACGGCTGATCGCTCGGCGTTGGGCCGCATAGCTCTCGGCGGTTGGATCAATCTCCTGGGCGATGATCGTCGCCGGCCCGGTGGCGTCTGTCAGTCGGAGTTCAGCCCGCTCGTTCGTGCGTTTGATCACATCTAATGAGCGGAGTAATGCTGGCTTGCTGAGGGTGTTTTGGCTGTCTTGGAGTAGTTGGGTCGACTCTTCGTCGTCGCCAAAGGTCGCACCAAACTCCTCGTTGACAGCGTCGAGGGCCTCTTGGGCGTCGATGTCCTCTGAGAAGGCGTCTGATTGATCCTCGACCGTCTGGATCATTCCAATCCCACCCATCAGGAAGGCGGTGACCGCAAGAAACGCGACGACAACGGCCACTGGTCGCCCAAGAATGAGGCTGTTAAGCGCGTTCAGCGACGGTTCGAGGTCGAGGCCTCGATCGGCCATTTAGTTGTCCCGAAGCCCGCCGAAGTCACCTATTTCGCCGCCCTTGCGCCGCCAGAGGAACGCACCGCCGGCGACGACGAGCACAACGAGCAGGAGTGGAACAACTGGGAGGCCACCGCCGTCATCTGTGGGTTCGGTGACGCTGACCGCCAGCCGGTAGCTGTCGGTGAGCTTGCTGTCGCCGTCGGCGTCGGTGTACCGGAAGTCCATCGAGGCAGGGTAGTTTTTGATCGTCGCGCCGCTGGCCGCGCTCAGATCGACGGTGACCGTGGTGGTCTCACCGGGATCGAGTTCGGTGGTGAACGTCTCGTCGTTAGAGCTATCGAGTGGGTCGTCGGCGAACAGCTTGCCCTCGATGTCGGAGACCGGCTCATCGAGGTTGTTGGTAACCTCGATGTCGAGGGCGCGGCTGCCGCCGGCCTCGATCGATGAATCGACAGGCTCGATGAGGAAGGCATCGCGCTGGCTGCCGATGTCGACGCGGAACTCAGGGTCGTCGTCGGACTGCCGGATTCCGTTGGTGTCGCGGAACGTGACAGGGAGGTCGAAACGTTTGGGTACCGCTTCGGCCTCGCTGGTGACCTCAACAGGGATGCTGAACGGGGCTGTTTCGCCGGCTTCGATGTCGCCGACAGCGACGTTGGATTCGAGGGCGACGACGGTTTCCGAGTCGGGTGCGAAGCTGACCTCGGCGTTGCGGGCATCATCGCGGCCGATGTTTTCGAGTTGGCCCGTGATCTCTCCCTCTTCGCCGACCCGGAGGTTGCTGTCGAGTTCAGTGACCTCGAAGCGGGCGTCGTCAGTAACTCTGATCGGGACGGTTTCGGTTTCAGTGTCGATCTGTTCTTGATTGATCGTGATCGGGACTCCTGAGTCGACGTTCTGTGCTTTGGAGGTGTAGGAGTAGTCGAGTGTGACGCGGAAATCGGTGGTGCCCGGATCGACACCTTTGGGGACGGTCACATCGAAGGCGGCGGTTTTCGGGCTGCCGGCTTCGGTGATCTCGCCCAGCGCGACAGCGTTCGTGTTGACCGAGATCGGCGAGTTCGGTGCGCGAAGTTTGACGACGACATCGCGGGCGGTTGTGACCGCACTCCGGTCGGCCTCGTTGCCGTCGATAAACGTCCCGTCATTGCTGATATCGACCTCAATTGTGGTCTCCGAGCCGGGGGTCACCTCGTTGTCGGAGACGTACGGCGAGAGGTTCGGTCGTCCCTGTGCGTCGAGTCCGGCGACGACCCCGGTTCCGACAGCGGTCGTACAGAGGGCGACGACGACGGCGATGAGCAACCAGTTTCGGGGTGAGCGACCGGTCGTCATCGACGGCCTCCATCGACAGCCGCCGCCGTCGTCCGTTGACGCCCGGCTGTCGGCTGGTCGTGTCTCCGCTTCGACTGTTGAGGGCACCGAGTTGGCGGGGATCGATTCGGGGAGAAAATCTGTGTCGCGCCTGCGTGCATACTCAACTTCTGTATCCACCAGTGAAAATGGGTTGTGGAACAGAGTGCCAGTTTATTCGTGTTCATCCCCCGGCCGACAACCGAAGTACACAAAGTATTTACCAACCGTCTTGTACATTTCAATCGCCCCTACCCATAGTGCTTGCAATCGGCTGGCTGCCGCTGTCCGTCCTGGATAGTCGGCGCGGACGATGTGCGTACTGCTGCAGACAATACAACAACCTATGACAGAACGAAACTATAACGAGAAACTGCGCGCTGTCTTTTTGGCAGCGATCATGGTCACGTCCGTGTTCGCAGGGACAGTGGCTTTCGCAGGCAGTGCGACTGCGTTTGACGTATCGAGTCTTAACGATCCGAGTAGTAGTGGACAAGAATATGAACTTGAAAATGAGCAAGTACTATTTGCAGGACAAAAGAATCTTGTTCGGTTCACTTCCAGTAGGGCTCCGTCAGGCGATGTAGAAGTTCGTCGTATTACCGGTGTTGGGGCCTCTAATACTGGATCGATCGATAACTCAGAATTTGTCGAACAAGTTAGTATCGATGGTCCAACCGCTACAACCCCAAGTGGTGATTCGAGTGCTGAGATAGACACTGAGGGATACAGTAGTGGCCGATACTTCCTCAGTGACTCGGCCTTCACGGATGCATCCAATGTCAACGGCGACAGTGAATTGATCTTTGAAGTGACACAACAGGATGTTAGTGCCACCTTCGCGGAAGATGATCAGCCTGCACTTCCCGGTACGTTCGGAGACAGCCGTGTTGAGCTTGACGTTAGCTCCGCCCGGTCTAACTTCAACGCCAATGTGAGTGCTGATGGTGACCTTGATGATACTGAACTGTTCAACATCATGGCCACAGCACAACTGGCTGATGTTTCCGGTATTCAAGTGTCCGACACCGGAAAGATCGATATTCGGAGTAGTCTAGGCGGTACCAACGGCAACTACGAGTATGAGTCTGCAAAGGCTGCCTTTGAGGGTGCCCTCGCAGCAAGCTCTGTTACAGGAAGTGCCCCACCGCAAATCACTGACTCTACCTCAGTTACCATCGCCCAACCGGGTGGCGGGACCACTGATGCTGCAGGCGTCACTGTTGATCGAACGAATATCGGTCAGTTTGCCGCCAGTGACGGAGACGAGGTGACCAATCTCGGACATCGTCTTCAGATCAGTGCCAACTCACAGGTTCAGATTGGACTGTACGCAGACGGTCAAGATGGCGAAGATCTGAACTTCGATGAGAAGGCTCTCATCACCTCTGGAGAGTGGGGCGAGGAAGATGTCAGCTTCGTTGACATTGGTGAAAATGACTACAGCTTCAACTTCGAAGTTGTTGACACAGAGTCATCCGCCAGTGCTGATGTCTCTGTCTCCGAGCGTGACGCTGATGCGTCGCTCTCTCAAGGCGTCCAATCGGTCGGTGCTGGTGACATCGCCGAATTCAACCTAACGCTCTCTGATAACGACGAAACCTACGTCCAGATCGGCAGCGAGGACACGAACTTCGTCGAGGTACTCTACCTCAAAGCGGACGATGCAAGCGAACCTATGGAAGTTCGGTTCAATACTCGCCTGATCGGGACAACCCAAAACGTCTCAAAGGGCGATGTCTACGACACCAGTAACGTTGAAACAATCGAAAGTGCGATTTATTCCGCCGCGAAACCTAATGCTGGTCCCGCTACTGGATCAGGGTCTGATATCACGGCTGCAGGTAGTCTCACACCACGAGACCTCTATGAGGATGATGGCGCATTCGCATCAAGTGCGAGCAGTGCCACCGCATCAGGTGACACCTACTTCGAAGCATACCTTGATGCAATGGACATCATCGACGCGAGTTCCAGCGGTGGCGAGAACGTCGGTGACCAGATCGTGCGACCGATCCAGCCGGCCGAATACCAGATTTCGGTTGCCGGCTACACAGGTGAAGACAAGGTCTTCGACGCCGACCCCGGCGGCGAAGCCAACAACCAGCTTGCTAGTCAGTCCCTTGAGCTGACCCAACCGGAGATCGGTGACATCACCGTTCACACAGCTCCTGAGGATGACGCTGACGCGACTACTGACGTTCAGGAGCTTGTTGACGCCGCAACCGTTCGAGACGAAATTGCTGTCGACGACCGGGTCGTCGTGCAGGTCGAAGCAACCGGCATCTTCGGTTCGCTTGTTGCTGGTGTTCCAACCGCCAACAACTATGACAGTGATGTTACGACCGACTCTGGTCCGCAGAGCGTTGACTTCGATAGGCTCAGCGAGGGTGCCTCAACGGAACGGCTTGCTGAACTCGTTGAAACCAACGAGAACGTTGACTTTGAGGTAATTGCTGAGTCAGAAACGGGCAATCAGGCACCGCTTGAGATTGACCTAACCAGCTCCACGTCGGACTCCGACACATTCCTGGTTCTTGATCAGGACAACGGCCAGTTCTTCCTTGTTGCCGACACAAGCTCGGACAGTGCGTTCGCGAACGGCGACGCACCGGATGAGGAAGTCGAGTTTGAGGCCTTCATGGAATATGATGCAGATGACGGCGACAACCGCTACGAGTTCGCTGGTGCGTCTGACAGCGGCGGTGCAGGTACTTCATCGGCTCCGTTCAGCCAACGATCTGGTGGTTCCTACCAGAACTTCCCGTACCTGCTACAGGGTGAGGTCGTGGACAGCACAGCCCAACTTGAGTTTGCGCCACGGTCGATCACCTTCGACAACCTGAACGATGACGGTCAGGTTCAGGTTGCCAATAGTGAGAGTGCGGAACTCTCCGGAACAACAAACGTTGCACCGGGAACAGACGCTGAAATCCGTCTTGTCTCAAGTAACGCGTCGTCTTCCTTCCAACTCGGAAACGACGTGAATATCACTGAGGACGGCTCGGTTACAACCACCTACGACCTCTCCAATCAGGAAGTCGGTGATGTCTTCGGCGCGAACTACCGTGTCGAAGGGTCGAGCGTTGATTCCACCGAAGGAGTCATTGTTGAATCTATCAGTGAGGACGAAGAAACCAACGAGACCGAACCAGAACCAGAACCAGAACCAGAACCAGAACCGGAGGACGACGGTGAGATGAACGAGTCCACCGACGATGGTGACGCATCCACCGACGACGGTACGCCTGGCTTCGGTGCAGTCGTTGCCCTCATCGCCCTCATCGGTGCTGCCCTGCTGGCTGTCCGCCGTCAGAACTAATCTGACACGCTGACGCCCACTGGGCTTCACCCATAACCACCGACCTCGTGTCGGCCCTCATTTTCGTATTTTTCACAACTGAGCCGCGGCACACGGCTGTTTTGCGCTATCGTTAGACGATAACATACCCTAACAGCCGCCGCTTCGAATGATTTAATTCGTCGGCTTTAGGATCAGTATCTATGTCCAACGTCGAGTCGGCGACCGCTGAGTTGCTCGCCGATCGGCCCGAAATAGAGTCCGATCTTCGAACGCTTCTGGATGTTGATGCTGATGGATCGTGGACGTTCGACGATGTTCCGCTTGATTCCGGGACGTTCGGCGAAATTGTCTCGACAGGTATTATTAAGTCCGTTGATGACGCTTACCGGGTTCGCGACCCAGAGGCCGTGCGGGCCGTTCTCAACGGTAGGACGACAGACGCCGCGGATAAGAGTTCTGTCTCACTATCTATCGATATCGCCGGTATCAGGGGCCGATTAGGATCGCTTGATCCGGTGGCTCTTGGGACCCTTGTTGTACTCCTGCTGTTCGTTGTTGTGATGCGAACCGCCTTCTCGTGGTCAGCGGTGTTCCGCGGTGAAAATGTCGTCCTCCTCGGCAACGATCCCTACTTTTATCGCTTCTGGCTGGACGAGTTGACGCGAACACCAGCGACACTCGGATCGCTTCCAGCTGCTGTCCGAAGTCACGACGTGTTCATGATTGCCACATTGTGGGTTGGAACATTGCTCCTCGGTGGGACACAGCAGGCCGTATCGAGCGTTCTGACATGGTACCCCGTGCTTGCTGCAGTAGCGACCGGAGGGCTTCTATACTGGATTGCCACCGCTTCATTCGCCGATCGTCGGATCGGATTCGCCGCTCTCGGTATTTATGCGACTACGCCAATTCTCGCCTACCGGTCAGCTCTCGGCTTTGGCGATCACCATGCGTTCGACTATCTTCTTGTCACCATCGCGATTGCTGGACTAATTGCTCTCGTGACCGAGTCTTCACACTGGCGCGTCGTTGCTCGTCGGCGAATCACCGGTGTGATTGGAGTGATACTCGGCGTTGCCGGACAGGTTCATGCATGGCGCGGCGGATCCCTGTTAGTCGCTCCGTTGGCCGCCTATATTGTCATCAGCACTCTTATTAACCGCCGGAAAAACCGTGATCCGTTCACCGCAAACGCATGGTTTCTCGGTGCACTCGGAACGGCTGCACTGATCTCGCTTGCAGTTCATATTGCTCTCGGATGGTCGCCGCTTTTTAGAGCAGCAACACCGCTTCTGCTCTTTGGCTGGAGTGCCGTGGTTGTCGGAATCGGTGTAGCTGCTCATCGTCTTGATTTATCTGCATCAACTATGTTTATAACTGAGGTTGTGAGTGGTATCGTGGCCACCGGCATTGTATGGTTGACTGTGCCGACAGTGCGCGATGCAATGATGCGGGGGGTGGCCTACTTCAGCGGAACCGGGAGCACCGGAATCTCGGAGACAGCGTCTCTTTTTAGTCCAAATATTGGAGTTGTGACGACACCGTTCTATTACCTCGGTGCAACTTTCATATTCGGACTCGTTGGGCTTGTGTATGTGAGCTACCGGCTCGCTGCTGTGGATCGTTCGACGTGGACTGTACTTTGCGCATATGGATGGACTCTGCTTGTTGCTGGGACTGTTCAACTTCGTTTTGCTTCGCAGTTCGGCCTGTTGTGTGCCGTCTTTGCTGGCTTTGTTTTTGTCTATGTTCTTGGGATTGTTGATCTGATCGATCCTCTGGGAGTTGTTAACTCTCTGGATCCAACAACTCCTGACTCTACCGTTAATCGCACAATTTCATTGCCAGAGCCCCGGGTTCTGGGTATCATCGTGGTTGTGTTTCTTCTCGTCAGTGGGTTTGGGCTATTTCAGACTTTTACTGGCACAGATGATATTAAAGTTAGTGACGAAGCATACAAGACATCGATCGCTATCAACGACTATGCGACCGATACGGGCACGACATGGCCGGACAACTATGTACTTAGTCGGTGGAGTTGGAATCGCGCGTACAACTATTATGTAAATGGTAAATCAGAATCGTACACGTATGCTCGGAATAACTACCGCGATTTCCTCACTGCAACCGATCCAACACCGTGGTACGAACGACTTTCTGAGAAGCCAGTTGGCTACGTTGTCGTTGAACCAGCTTTTGGGCCACCACCGGACTCAATGCAGGCGCGGCTTTGGTCGAACTGGGGGAGTGCGACCAACACCACCGCAGGGCTCGGCCACTATCGAGCGATCCACGCGACAGCCGATCGGAAAGTGTATGAGGTTGTCCCCGGCGCAGAGCTCAGCTGGGATGGTATCCCCGGTGAGACACGAGTGATTCAAACGACCGTTACGGTCGGCAACGAAACGGTGACGTACGAACGTCGGGTGACAGCAGGTGACGACGGGCAGTATTCGGTTCGCGTTCCGTATGCTGGCTCCTACGAGATCGGATCGGAGGGAGTGACTGTTTCTGAGGCAGCCGTTCGTAGCGGAAATTCTGTTTCGCTGTCGGATTCTGGCTGAGTTCGACTGCGATTACTGTTCTTGGATCGCGCTCATTGATTGGCCTGCTTCGGCCGGCGTTTTGAATTTGTGATCGAGTTGGTCGTACAGCCGTGTCGGATCGAGACCACTGTTGGTCGGTATAGGAGCCTCTTGTCTGAATTCCTCAGTACTAATCAGTGTAGCAAGATCCGCATCGCATCCAAACTTTATTGCAAGCTCACAGGTAAAATAGTATCTCGTCAGCGATGTGGGGCCAGTTGCGTGATAGAGTCCGGTCAAACGTTTACAGTTCAATACACGTGTGTGCTAAATCTGGGGAATATATGAGTGTCGAAGTTTGGGCATAGACGATTTTGATCCGGTTATTCGATTTGAGTCGCCGAGGGCCCACGTTCCGAAATTTTCGGAGGCAAGATGATAAATCATACTTGGACGGAGAATCGTCATGTCGTCAGTGATCTTTGCTGCCTGTTCAGCTGCGTATTTTGCTTGTCTATAGTAGTTCACCGATGCAATTCGATCCGATTCAGTGTACGGTGCTTCCGGTTGGTCGCCAGCGAACACGTAGTCGGTCGAGGGATACATCGTATGCGCGTTATTCGATTTTACGGTACCAGCAACATTCCGTGTCCCTACCGCGTTGCATCGGCATACCTTGTCCCGATCGCTCTCACAGCTATCGACGATGATATCAGGATCGACATCGGTGAGCACCTCAGCTGTCCGCTTGGAATCAGTTTTGCCCAATTGGATCTCCGTATGCGATGTTTACTTGCTGTGATACGTTGCGTGAACATCGATACCGTTCTCTTGACTGATCTCGACAATGTTCGAGCCAACGAGCCCCGACCCACCGATAACGAGCATTTGCATATCGATACCAGCCTTTCCATCTTCTAAACGCTATCCAAATTCGCTATAATTTCATCAGTAAGGTGTGCGCCAAAGGGGAGTGACGAGGTTAATCCTGGTGAGACAGCGTTAAGTACGTGTGTCGACTGTGGGCCATGTTCAAACAGTGGCTCCTTGATCAGCTGACCGTCGTCACGAACGATCTGTGCCCGGATCCCGGCGTAACTCCGCTGGAAATCGTCGTCCGTGACTTCAGGAACTAGGTCTTTTGCTGCCTTGACAAACGCCGACTTACGATACGATTTGTGCAGCTCGTTGAGTCCAACGCGAATCATCTTCTCCGACATGAACAGCCGCCAGAACCCACTGTATCCGAGTGTTGTGAGTAACTCTGTGATGTCGAATTGGGTATTTTTGTACGCTTCTCGTCCGAAAGCCAACACTGCATTCGGCCCGATAATGACTTTGTCGTCGCTTCGCCGTGTGTAGTGGACGCCGAGAAACGGCAGTTCTGGATCGGGTGTCGGATAGATCATCGAGTTTACGAGATGTCGTTTCTCCGGGACGAGTTCGTAGTACTCTCCACGGAATGGGACGACATGGTACTCATGACCAACACCCATTTGATGAGCCAGTTTGTCGGCGTATAGCCCGGCCGTATTTACGAGATAGGTGCTACTGATCGTCCCGATTGAGGTACTGATCCGGTGGGTATTACCATTCGTTTTGACTGCCTGTACTTCCGCGCCGGTGTAGAAATCGACTCCTGCGTTCTCTGCATCCCCTGCCAGTGAATGGACATATTTTTGCGAATCCACCGATGCCGCCTCGGGACAGTACAACGCGGCTTCGCCTGCGGCATGCGGTTCGTGTTCGTGGATCTCTCTTTCATTTTCGAGGAGTTCTGTCTCGACGCCGTTTTCGGTCGCTTGCTCCTGAAGCTCCGTAAGCCGAGCTCGTTCCTCGCTATCCGTTGCGACGACGAGCACGCCGAGTTCCTCTATCGGCACCCCGTTGGCCGCACAGTACTCTTTCATTTGCTTTGTTCCCGCTGTTGCGAACCGGGCTTTGAGTGACCCTGGTGGATAATTGAAACCCGGGTGGAGTACCCCTGAGTTACGACCGCTCTGATGGCTTGCCAGTTGATGTTCTTTTTCGATGACACACACATCGAACGCCATTTCGCGTGCGAGATGATAGGCAACCGAACAACCGACACATCCTCCTCCAACGATTGCAACATCGTATTTCATACTGTTCATCTCTGAATCGGAACCAACTAAATTATTTTGATACTTCTGGTTGTATATTCTGTATCGGAAAACATAATAACGACTGTGATAATGGTGATCTGCACCTTATGATACACGACGTAGCCGTCAAAGAACTTCAAATCAATGCCGACGAACGGGGACATCTCACTGAGATTTGGCGATCCGATTGGGATTTTTATGCTGGAGATGACAAACCGACTATGTCGTATTTTTCGGAAACGTACCCAGGGATTATTCGAGCGTGGCACCGACACCACCGCGGCCAGATTGATCATTTTGTTGTCCCGCGTGGGAAAGCCAAGGTTGCTATCTACGACGACAGAGATGACTCACCGAGCCAAGGTGAACTCGATACGTACATTATCGGTGAGGGAACGATGAACGCGATTCGGGTTCCAGGTGACTGTTGGCACGGATTTAAAGCCGTCGGTGACGAGCGTGTGTTGTTACTGAACTTCCCAACGAACCTCTATGATTATGAAGATCCTGACGAGGAACGGCTGCCGTATGATACGGATAAAATCCCTCTTGATTGGGAAGAGCCCCCACACGAGTAATCAATGAAAGGAGTCATACTCGCTGGCGGCACTGGATCGCGGCTTCGACCACTGACTCATACCGGCCCAAAACAACTGGTTCCAGTTGCCAACAAGCCGGTCATGGAATATGCTGTCGAGGATCTGAAGGATGCAGGGATCACAGAAATAGGCATTATTCTTGGACAGAAAGGCCGCGATGAGATCCAGGCATATTTCGGCGACGGGAGTGCTTTTGGCGTCGATATTACCTATATCGTTCAAGGCGAACCACTCGGGTTAGCCCACGCGGTCGGTTGTGCACGTGATTTCGTTGGCGATGATTCATTCGTTGTCTATCTTGGTGACGATCTGATGCGTGATGGGATCACTGATCTAGTCGCTGAATTCGATAGCAGTCAGTATGCTGCCGGCATCGGGTTACAGGAAGTTGATGAGCCCTCACGTTATGGTGTGGTCGATACCGATGATCAGTCCAGTGATGTGGTCGGCCTCGTGGAAAAACCTGAGGATCCGCCGTCTAATCTTGCTCTCATCGGTATTTACGTTTTCACACCCGCAATATTTGACGAAATAGAGGCGCTGGAACCTTCGTGGCGCGGGGAACTGGAGATCACCGAGGCGATCCAAGGCTTGTTAGATGATGGTCGAAACGTCCAGTCACATGTCGTTCACGGTTGGTGGAAAGACACCGGCAAGCCGACAGATGTGATCCACGCAAACCGACTTGTGCTGGACGATATCGAGACCGATATTCGTGGCACGATCGAAGCAGGGGCCTCGTCGACCGGACGCGTAGAGGTCGGTGAAGACAGCGTTATCGAAGATGGAGCTGTCGTCCGTGGCCCGGTCTCTATCGGTGAACGAACCCGTATCGGCGGCAATGCCTACATTGGCCCTTACACAAGCATTGGCGACGATTCGACAGTCGACAATGTCCATATCGAATCAAGTGTGGCAAGCGGAGCGAACGAACTGACGGCCGATCGAACTATCGTTGATAGCCTCATTGGGAGAGAGGCAACGATTACCTCCAGTGACGGCACACAACCATCCGGTGACCGATTTGTCGTCGGCCGAAACTCATCCTTGGAACTATAACAATGAGAATAATCACACATACTTGCCCTGACTGTGGTACTATTGTCGCTGGTAACGTGCTTGAAGCACGTCGAGTGATGAAATGCCCCGGTCGTAACTGTGAGGCCGTACTGGAGTTCGGAGATCTTGACCAGACTGAGCAGGATTATATCGTCTCGAATATCGAAAACTATAGTATCGACTGATTTCTTACTCGTAGTATGACAGTACTTGTTACTGGTGGCGTAGGCTATCTTGGCTCTCGACTCATCAGAGAAATACCAGATCATCCAGCGTTCTCCGGGGAAGAAATCCGTATCCTTGATAATCTTCGCCAACCACGTTTCAACGCGTTGTGGGATCTTCCGTCGTATGCGAGCTATGATTTCGTTGAAGGAGATATTAGAGACGAAGAAGTAGTCCGCGCAACGATGGAAGATGTCGATACAGTGTTCCACCTTGCAGCGATTACGAACGCACCGGAAACATTTGATATCCCGGACAAAACGTGGGAAGTAAACCACGAAGGTGCACTGACCGTGTTTGAGGCTGCACGCGATGCTGGCGTTGAAGAGTTTGTTAACGCAGTCACTTGTTCGGTTTATGGCACTACTGAAGAGAAGATCAAGGAGGATTTCGAATGCGATCCTGAATCACCATACGGTGAGGCAAAACTTGCGGCTGAACAGGAAATGTTTGAGCGGTGGGACGGCACAATGGGCCTAACTGGACTCCGTCTCGGTACAGTGTATGGATGGACAACCGGTATGCGGTTCGATACCGTCGTTGACAAGTTTGCGTATCTTGCAGCGACCGGACAACCCCTTACTGTATACGAAGGTGCAGAAGACCAACAGCGACCGTATCTCCATGTGCAAGACGCTGTTAGATCCATGCTGTTCGCTGGGGCTGAACTCGGAGATGGGGAGGCATACAATGTTGTCGGACAGAACGGACGGCTACAGGATGTCGTTGATGCCATTGAACGCCACTTCCCGGGCGTCGAAATCGGATACACCGAAGCCGAACAACTCAACCAACTTTCTTATATCGTCAGTGACGAAAAAATCCGCAATGAGGGCTTCGAGACGTGTTATACTATCGATCAGGGTGTTGAAGAATTGGCGGACAAATTTCGTGCGTTAGTCTGAGCTAATCTGCGGTGCCATCTCGCTGAATGCTTGTTTTGGCGGTGTGAATTCTTCGGTAAGCTGTTCGTATAGAGCCGTGGAATCAAGCGTGCTATCACTCGGTCGTGGTGCTTCCTGTCCGAATTCTTCCGTCGTTATCGGTTTCACGAGATCGGTATCATAGTCATATACCTCAGCCAGCCGTACCGTAAACTCGTATCGTGAGCAGCTCTCGGGGCCAGTAGCATGGTAGAGACCTGTTATCTCCTGCTCAGCGATATCAAGACATGCTTGTGCGAGGTCAGGTGCGTATGTCGGTGCTGATATTTGGTCGTTGACGATCGTAATCTCATTACCCGCATCAAGCTCTCCCAGTGCCCACGTAACAAAGTTGTCACTTGAGAGTCCATATATAACGCTCGGGCGGAGGATGGTATGCTTTGCTGCGATCTTGGCAGCTTGTTCGCCAACGTACTTTGTCTCCGCGTAGTAGTTAATCGGTGCAACATAGTCCGATTCCTTATACGGTGTCTCTTCAGGTAGTCCTGCGAAGACATAATCTGTTGAAAAATAGATCAGATGTGCATCTACATCGTCTGCAGCGATAGCAACGTTTCTAGTTCCAGTACCGTTTACATCGTACGCCTTAGCTCGACTGTGTTCACAGTCATCTACAGCGTGGAAGGCTGCGGTATCGACAACGACGTCAGGATTCAGCTTTGATATGAGTTCGGTTGTTCTGTCTCTCTCAGTTTTATCAAGTTCGTGCCCTTCGCTTTTCGAATTACGGGATGTCCACTGAACCGTATGTTCGTCAGTGGTAGCCGTGACGACATTTGAACCGACAAGTCCTGTTCCGCCGATTACTAAGAAATCCATACTGGATTTGAAGATGGTGAGTACATAACATTTTATGGTTTTCGTTTGGTATCTGAATCTCTGATATCTTGATTTATTGATTCATACCGATATCTAACATCCCAAGCGTTCTCATCAGATGAGTTGATTCTAAACACAAAATTATATACGAGATTAGTCGCTTTCCTCGGGGCCAATTGACGACTGGATTCGATCGGACTCCTGTTCGCTTTTTTGTTTTTGATCGCGGAAATATAAGCGAGATTGGAATATAATATGAACTGTGGTAATTAATCCGATCACATAAATAACTGATAGTCGTGTGAAATGATCGACTAATGCCAAAGCAGTTCCAGTCGATGATTCGATATCGAACAAGACAAGAATTGAGGTGATAGCTGCTTCGTAAGTTCCGAGCCCACCAGGAGTGACAGGAACTGCCTGTGAAACAAACGCCGAGACACCTGCTGTGACTGTGGGGACGAAACTAAGTGTTATTCCAACTGCCTTCGCTGCAAAATAAATCGTCGTTACTTCGATCATCCAGACGGGTAGAGAAATGGCTGCTGCAAGTGCAAGCGCAAAGGGATTTCCACTAACCCGTTTGAGTGCTTGTCGGACTGTCTTGATTGAGTTACTGACGCCTGCAACATGATCGGCGAGGAGATCAGAAAGTCGGTCTCCAACAAGATAGATTATAATAAGTCCAATAAGAAGGACAACGCCAATCAAAAAAGCACCAAGTGCGAGGTAAATTGTTTGTTGTGATCGAAGGTAAAAACTAGCGACAACAGTCATTAAGAGACCTAAGACTAGCATATCGAGGACGCGTTCAATGACGATGGTTCCAACAGCAACACTAAACGGTGTTCCTTCGGTCGTTTTCAGCGCATATCCTCGTAGCACATCACCGGCCCGTGCAGGAATCAGTGAGTTAACCAACCATCCAGACATAATACACCGGAAGGCATTAGCTCGGCTCGCCAGATGTCCGCTTGCTCGCAAGAGAACCCGCCACCGCCACGTCCGGAAAACAAAGGAGAGTGGATATATAATAGCAATCCCAGCAATAAATAATGGGTTCGCGGTGCGTACCGTACTAAATACTTCGGTGAACCCACTAAATGAGAAAAGCCCAATAAGTAACAGTATTCCGAACAGTGCTGCACCAAGCGTTCGAGCGATCCCCTGATCAGTCACAGTGGCAAACAGATCTCGGAATCCAGCCATATTTCCACGAACAAATTGAGAGATAACACGACGGAAGTAGACTGGTCCTTTTTTTGTTGCATTCAATTTGCTTACCCCTGCTTCCCGACTCTGCCATGAGACTGGTACCTCTGTCGTTCGAAACCCAGCAATGATTGCCCGCAGCGGAAGTTCGGCTGTGATATCAAAACTTTCCGAATCGAGTGTTTCGGCCTTGTTTAGACGGGGAACCCGGTCGGTCAGAGAGATGTGCAACTAGTATCGTTTCGCTAGTAGCTCTAACGAAGTGCCAAATCTACTAGGAAGTGAAGCGGGACGGATTGG
>NZ_QKNY01000005.1 GCF_003605575.1 Halonotius aquaticus
ATTCATCATGGCGAGTCGCTTCGATGACTCGTCGACACGTTTCGACCGGTTAGCGGCAGCCCTCGCGATTCCACTCACACGAAACGGAAATGGCAGGAACGGCAGCGATCGCTGTCAGTTCATGCAGGCGGGCTAACCGCTAGGCTTAAGCGACTCTCGGAGATACTACAGCACGCGCCAAGGTGGCAGAGTCCGGCCTAACGCAGCGGCCTGCAGAGCCGCCCATCGTCGGTTCAAATCCGACCCTTGGCTTCGTTTCCTTTCATCAGCCTATTATTGCTACTGACACCGTTCCTGTCCGGAGTCGATGCACGCAACGTATTAGCCGCCGGTGACAGCCACCCATATGGGCTCTCGTGAGACATGGGCAACGCGGCTGGGATTCATCCTTGCCGCGATTGGCAGCGCGGTGGGACTGGGCAACGTCTGGCGGTTTCCGTTTATTACCGCCGAGTCGGGCGGGGCCGCATTCCTCGTTGTCTACCTCCTCCTTGTTGCGTTTATCGGGCTGCCAGTGATGCTCGTCGAATTTGTCATCGGGCGTGAGTCGAAGCAAAATGTCGTTGACGCCTTCCCGGCGATCGGCTACGGCAACTGGAAGGCGATCGGGGTGATCGGCTCGATCACCGGCTTCATCATCCTCTCGTACTACAGCGTCGTCGGCGGCTGGGTCATCCAGTATATTTTCGGAAGTCTCACCGGCGCGTACACCGGTAGTGCGGAGGCCTACTTCGGGCAGGTCTCAAGCGGGCTGAACACCGCCGGCTTTGACCTGCTCTTTATCCTGCTTGTCGCTGGTGTTGTCGGCTTCGGCGTTCGCGACGGGCTTGAACGGGCCGCAAAGCTGTTGGTACCGAGTGTGGTCGGACTCATGCTGTTTTTGGCGGTGTACGCTGCAACGCTTCCGGGTGCTGCCGAGGGGTATGCGTACTATCTCTCACCGAACCTTGCGACGTTGCGCAGCGACGCGCTTGCGATCCTGCCGGCTGCGGCCGGTCAGGCGTTTTTCACGCTCTCGACCGGGGTGGGTGTCATGATCACCTACGGCTCGTATCTTGATGAGGATCGAAGCCTGCTGCGTGATGGGTTCGTGATTATGCTGGCTGACACCTGTATCGCTGTTCTCGCTGGGCTGATCGTCTTTCCGGTGTTTTTCGCCCAAGGTATCGCCCCCGGGGACGGTGGGATCGGCGCGACGTTCGTCAGTTTGGCTGGCGCGTTCACCACGCTTCCCGGCGGTCGACTCGTCGGGACGGTCTTCTTTGTCATCCTCCTGTTGGCGGCTCTGACGAGTGCGTTCAGTATTCTTGAGGTGATCGTCTCGTTTATCATCGACACCACCGGGATCGCGCGCTCGTATGCAACCGCTGGTTCGGTGGCTGGCATCTTTATTGTCGGACTCCCCACGGCGTTTGATCTCCAGTATCTCACCGTCTACGACGCCATTGCAAACAACGTGCTACTGCTGCTTGGTGGATTGCTGTTGGCGCTCTTCGGCGGGTGGGTGTACGCCACCGACGCGATCACAGAGTTCAGCAAGGGACTCACCTCCCCGCAGTTCATCCCGAAACTTTGGATTTGGGTACTCCGAGTGCCGGTTGTTGTGGTGCTCTCATACGTGCTGTATCAGAATATCCTCGACGTGATTCAGACGATCCAAACCAGCCTTCTCTGATCGCTCCGGTTAGTTGACCTCCAATCGACCACGGAGTGACCGATATCCAGTTACCGCCGTAGTGCTGACATGCAGTATGGACATTCGGCAACTGCACCGCGATCTGATCGAGCTCCATGGGCGACCAAACAAGACGTATAGCGAAGATGGCGTCCGGCAGCTCCTCACGACGATCCTCTCTCAGAATGTTGCCGACGTACAGACAGCCCGTGCCTCCAAGGAGTTGTTTGCGGCCTATCCTGACTATCGGGCGATGGAAAGAGCCGACCACGACGAACTGGCAGACGTTATCTCCGAGGTTGGGTTGATGAACCAGAAGGCGACGCGTATCCAGCGGTCGCTGGCGGCGATTCGCGAGGAGACGGGCGGCGAGTACACGCTGGCGTTTCTCGATACGATGGACACCGAGGACGCCCAGGCGTGGCTGACCGATATCAAAGGCGTCGGCTCGAAGACCGCGAATGTGGTGTTGAACTTCCACTTCGAGAAACCGACTTTCGCGGTCGACACCCACATCGAGCGACTGGCGACCCGGTTCGGCCTGATCGAGGAATCGACGACGGCCGACCACGCACACGAGGTGCTGAATGAGATCGTTCCAGATGACATCAAATACAGCCTGCACGTGCTGTTGATCACGCACGGCAAGGAGTACTGTTCGGCACAAAACCCTGACTGCGATAATCCAGTCTGTGCGAGCTACTGTGAGTGTCCGTCTTGTTGAGCGTGGCGTCGGCTCTCAGTACACGCGCCGTGTTCCCCAGGTGCCTGTCTCTCGCTTCGAGTTAGCTGTCGTCGAGATCCGGCAGTTCGATCCCACCGGTGTTGTGGATACTGCCACCACCGCGGGGCCCGTTTGCGCCCAACTGCTGTCGTGCCTGCAGCCCTGATTGGTAACACTCGATCACTGCTGTGGCGTGTCGCTCACACGCCAAGATCCCAACCGCGCCGGCTTCGACAAAGATGAGTGGCATACCGCCGCCCTGCTCGTGATTGCGACAGGCTGGACACTGAATCCCGCCAGCCGGCAGGTGGCCTAACAGCTCTGCGTTGTCTTCGGTTGTGAGTTCGCAGATCGCCCGAAACTCCTCAAGATGGGCATCGCAGCCAACGACCGGCACCGTGAGTGTCTCCACAAGGAGAAACGAGATCGCCTGTCGACCACCGGATTCCAGGGCCGCACGACAGTCCGAGCAGTGGGGCCTGTCTCCGAGTGGTGGTGCCGGGGTTGGTTCCATCGGGTACGTCTCTAGTCGTCCGGCGGCAAGGTAAGTGGTTGGGTTGTCCCGGTGTCCGCTCAGTAACCCTCAAAAATCGATGTTTTGGCGGTGTCTGTTTGAGTTGCTGTGGTCGGCACCCGATGATGGTACCATCCTGCAAGTGGCCGCCCCCGGTCGCTCTCCAGACTAACGTGAGCTGTTGCTCGCCGAGCGAAGGAGCGAAAAGTGGAATGCCGCCTCCCCGATTTGAACGGGGGACAGCTCGATCTTCAGTCGAGTGCTCTCCCAGTCTGAGCTAAGGCGGCGCGCACTCCAAGCGATGGGAATTGCAGTAAAAAGGATTTCGAAAGACGGCACCGCGTTTTTCTCGGTTCTGTCTCGCGCGCGTGCGCGCGAACCCCTCAAGTAGCTACAGCCCCTACAGTAGTCGTGAGTCAGCCTTCCACTGCAACGACCGATGCCGTACCAGCATACACCGAGGTCGACGTGTCTGTCCTCGTGATCGGGGCCGGCGCGGCCGGTGCCCGAGCGGCCATCGAACTGGCCGAACAGGGGATCGACGACACGCTCGTCCTCGGCAAGCGCAGCCACGGCGACGCCCACACGACGTGGGCCCGCGGTGGCATCAACGGCGCGCTCGGTACCCACGACCCCGAGGACTCGTGGGCGATCCACGCCGCCGACACCCTCAACGAGGGCCACTTCCTCAACGACCCCATAAAGGTCGAAACCGTCGCCAAACAGATGCCCGACCGGCTGCAGGAGCTCGACGACTGGGGGATGGAATACTCCCGAACCGAAAACGGCGAGATCGACCAACGATACTTCGGTGCCCAGTCGTTCCGCCGGACAGCCTTCGCCGGCGATCACACCGGCGAGTCCCTCCTGCACACGCTGGTTGACCGCGCCCAAGAGCTGGAGATCCCCTACCGCGAGGACGTGATGATCACGAAGCTCGTCAGCGACGGCGAGGCGGTCTACGGCGCGGTCGGCTTCGATATGGACTCCGGCGAGTTCGTCCTGTTCAACGCCGGCAGCGTCGTGCTGGCCGCCGGCGGCTACGCGGCGATCTACAACCGCCACACCTCCAGAGATGACGAGAACAACGGCGACGGCCCGGCGTTAGCCTACGACGCCGGCGCGGAGCTGATGGACATGGAGTTCGTGCAGTTCCACCCGACCGGGATGGCCGTCGACGAGTCCGACCCCGAGTGGGAACCCTGGAGCGGCCGGCTCGTCACCGAGGCGGTTCGGGGCGAGGGCGGCCGGCTGTTCAACAGTGAGGGCGAGCGGTTCATGGAGCGCTATTCGCCGGATCAGATGGAACTCGACGCCCGCGACGTGGTCGCCCGCGCAATCGCCGAGGAGGTCGCCGAGGGCCGCGGCACCGACACCGGCGGTGTCTATCTCGATATTTCTCACCGCGAGGCCGACTTCATCCAGGAGCGACTCCCGCGGATGTACGAGCGATTCCAGGAGCTCGGCGTCGACATGGCCGAAGAAGCGGTCGAGGTCGCGCCCACCTCCCACTACGGGATGGGTGGCGTCGCCGTCGACGCCCACGGCGAGACCGACGTCGACGGCCTGTTTGCCATCGGCGAGACGATGGCCGGCGTCCACGGTGCCAACCGCCTCGGCGGGAACTCGCTGGCCGAAACTGTCGCCTACGGCGTCGTCGCCGGCGACCGCATCGCCGACCGGATCGACGGGCCCGGAACCGTTCCCGACGATCTCCGCGAGACGGTCATCGAACCGCAGTTTGCCGACCTCGCGGCGCTAGCCAACACCGACGGTACATACGCGGTCACGGCCGTCTTCGAGGAGCTACAGGAACTCATGTGGGAGCACGCCGGCCTCCTCCGCGAGGAGGGGCAGTTGGACGCCGGACTCGACAAGCTCGACACCGTGCGACAGAAGGCCAGCGACATGAACACCGGCCCGCTGACCAGCGAGTCCTTCGAGTTCGCTGTCGATGTCGGGTTCATGCTGACCGCCGCTGAGGCCGTTCTTCGCGGCGCGAAGCAACGCGCCGAGTCCCGCGGGGCCCACTACCGAACGGATCATCCTGCGGTCGATGAGACATGGCAGCACAACATCTACTACGAGCAGGCTGATGTCGGCGGCATGACGACGCATACAGAGCCGGTCGGGGTACCAAGCGAGGCCGTCCAAGCGGCCTTAGATGAGGGCCACGAACTCGACTACCATCAGCTAGAGTAGGGCCTGTGTTAGCCAGTCGCGTACTGTGTGGCACAGCGCCGTGCATCCGTGTCGCTCCGTGTGACTGCCCACAGCCGAAACGAACAGAGAGAACCTGGTGCTGTCACACCAGCCGTCAGCCGGTCTGGGTTACTCTGATCGCTCCGCAAGTGCCGAATCGAGCAGTAGCCGCTGCTCTCGTCGTTTTACCTCGTGTTGGGTATCCCGAACCGCATCGATATTCACACTGAGTGAGGTGACACCTGATTCGATCAGCTGTCGGATCATTGTCGGCTTGGATGCTGCCTCACCGCAGATGCTCGTGTCGACATCCTTGGCGCGACAGACCTCGATGACATCCGTGATCAGCGTCAGCACCGCGTCGTGGGTTTCATCGAACCGGTCGGACACCCGCTCGTTGTTTCGGTCGACGGCGAGGGTATACTGCGTCAGATCGTTGGTTCCAAAGGAGACAAAATCGACCGGTCGGTCAGTGATCGACTCCACCTGCAGCGCGGCTGCCGGGGTCTCAATCATCACGCCCCACCGTGTTTTGGCCGTGTCGATGCCTACATCCGCCATGATCTCCATGATCGTATCGACATCATCGGCATCGTTGACGAGCGGGAACATGATCTCGACGTTGTCATAGCCGACCGATCGCAGCCGCTGAAACGCCTTGAGTTGATATCTGAAGACGGTCTCTGTCGCCAGCGACCGCCTGATCCCGCGGTGACCGAGCATGGGATTGTCCTCGACCGGCTCCGATTCACCGCCCTCTAGCTTGCGGAACTCGTCGGTTGGGGCGTCCAGTGTCCGGATACGAACGGGTCTGGCGTAGAACTCATCGGCAACCGTCTGAATCCCTTCGACAAGTTCGTTGACAAACGCGTTCTCACCGTGTTCTTCGATATAGCTTGTGGGGGTCTGTTCGAGCCCTAAGATCAGGTGCTCCAGTCGGAGTAATCCGACCCCGTCGGCACCCGTTGCGGCCCCTCGCTCGGCAGCCTGTGGGAGCGAGACGTTGACCTTGATATCCGTCGCGGTCATCGGCGTGACAGGAGTCTCCGGCCGCAGCTCGTCCAGATCATCCGTCTGTTCTTGGGCTGTCTCATCGTCTCCCCCCGCCGTGACAACGCCTTTGTCGCCGTCGACAGTCACCGTCTGTCCATCGGTCAGTATCTCAGTCGCGTCAGTTGCGCCGACGACTGACGGCACACCGAGTTCTCGTGAGACGATCGCCGCGTGACTCGTCATCCCACCTTCGTCGGTGACAACCGCAGCCGCCCGCTGCATGGCTGGCACCATATCCGGGGTCGTGACCCCTGTCACGAGGATGTCGCCACCGGTGATCCGGTCTGTCTCGTCGATCTGCTCGATCTGTCGTACCGTGCCGGCCGCGGTTCCTGGGCTTGCGCCGAGCCCTTCGACGATGACGCCGGTTTCGGTGTCGGCTGTCGCGCTGCTGGTGATCGACGTGATCGGTCGCGACTGGAGGATGTAGAGCTCGCCGTCGTCGATTGCCCACTCGATGTCCTGTGGCTCCCCAAAGTAGTCGGTGATCTCTTGGGCTGTCGTCCAGAGGGTCTGTATCTGATCGTCGGTCAGCGTTCTGGCCTCCTGTTTTGCCTCGGGCACCGCGATCAGCTCCGTATCGTCGCCGCTCCACGTGTACTGCTGCCGTTTTGTCGATAGATCCGTTGTCAGGAGCTCGCCTGTCTCGCCATCCACAACGAATCGATCCGGTGTGACCTCACCGGCGACGACCCCTTCGCCAAGCCCCCATGCGGACTCGATTGTCATCTTCTCGTCTCCGCTGACAGGGTCGCTGGTAAACAGCACGCCACTGACTGTCGCATCGACCATCTGCTGGACGACGACAGCCATCTCAGCGTCCGCATGGGAGATGTCGTTCCGTTCTCTGTAGACACACGCTCGCTTGGTGAACAGCGATGCCCAACACTCCTTGATCCGTTGGATCAGCTCATCGCGTTGGACGTTTAGATACGTGTCTTGTTGCCCCGCAAACGATGCTTCGTCCATATCTTCGGCTGTGGCTGACGAGCGGACAGCGACCCGGTCGCCGGCAGCAAACTCGTCGTCGTAGACCTGGAGAATCTCTTCCGAAACCGTCGACGGGACAGCTGTGTTTAGGATCTCGTCTCGCAGTTCAGCTGCTTTTTCGCCGAGATCCCCGCTTCTAAGATATCTGTCTACGTTGCCCAGTGCGATTTTCTCCAAGTGATCTCTGTATGACTGTGTCGTAACGGTGAATCCGTCTGGCACGTCGGCACCGGTCTGGTGCAGTTGCTGCAGCGACATCGCTTTGCCGCCCGCGTTAGAACGATCAATAGCCTGATCAGTTAACCGGAGAACGTGTGCCATGCTCACGGTTAATGATTATAATGGATTATAATTTTTGTATGCGTCGCCGATAGTATCATACAAGCTGTGTTTCGGTCGCAGCAAAGCTGCTCTCTGTTTCAACTCGCTCTCGCAGAACAGCAACGCGGCTCGCGTGCTCACGGCTTCGCCGTTCGCAATCGAGGTCGCAAGCGACCTCACGCTCGCCGTCATGGGCTCGGGCGGAGTTGAACCACCGATCTCAGCCTTGTAAAGGCCGCGTCATAACCACTAGACCACGAGCCCGCAATCGATGGAACCGCCCGGCCGTCAATAACGGTTTCCTTCCGCGGCGGAAGCCCTATGGAGCCGTCAGCCCAACCAGTCGTGCATGACGCGCCCGCCCGCGTGGCTTCTCGTCGCTGTTGCTGTCGCCGTGTTGCTTGGCGGCGGCACCGTCGCCGTCACCAGTGGCGTCTTCGCCGGCGACTACACGTGGGCAACCGTCACCGTTGTCGACGCCGATACCGCTACCGAACGTGCCACCGTCGACGCCCGGATCGCCGATACCTTCAACAAACGCGTCACCGGCCTGAGCACCACCGACGCCCTCGGCCCCAACGAGGGGATGCTGTTCGTCCACACCACCGAGGGGCGACACGGCTACGTCATGCGCGATATGGCCTTCCCTCTCGACATCGTCTTTGTCGACGCCGACGGTGAGATCACGACGATCCACCATGCAGCGGTCGACGCCGAGCAGACGTTTTACGGAACAGGACGGTACGTGCTTGAACTCCCCTCCAATTACACGACCGACAACGACATCACGGTCGGCGATCAGGTCGAGCTCCCCACCGCATATCGCTAATCGCCGCGGGAAAGCCACTACCGAAGCCAACCCTCTTGCCGACAGCTCACCTACACAATCCAATGAGTAGCATCGAGCCGGCAAGCGATGATGATCCCTTCGAGGAGCAGCGCGAACGGGTTGACGACCCGATGCGCCGACTGGTCGGCGAGTACGGCCGGCCGTACTGGCTGTCGGTTCTGCTCGGGGTTCTCGCCAGCCTCGCCGCGCGCCTGCTGGATCTGCTGCCGGTGATCCTGCTCGGGGTCGCCATCGACAGCCTGTTCCAGGGTGTCGAACCCTTCTCGCTGCCGGTGGTACCGCAAGCGTGGCTGCCGACCAAACCCATCGACCAGTTCACACTCGTTATCGTCCTCATCACGGCCTCCTTTGTCGTCGGCGCGGGCTTTCACTGGCTCCGCAACTGGGGGTTCAACTCCTTCGCTCAGGACATCCAACACGACGTGCGCACCGATACCTACGACACGATGCAGCAGCTCGATATGGGCTTTTTCGCCGACAAACAGACCGGCGAGTTGATGTCGATTCTCTCCAACGACGTGAACCAACTAGAACGGTTCCTCAACGACGGGCTGAACTCCGCCTTCCGGCTGGCGGTCATGGTCGTCGCTATCGCCGCGTATCTCGTCTATCTCAACCCCCAACTCGCTGTCGTCGCGCTCTCGCCCGTCCCGTTGATCGCCCTGTTTACCTATATTTTCGTCACGACAATCCAACCGAAATACGCCGCCGTCCGCTCCAGTGTCGGCGACGTGAACTCCCGACTCGAAAACAATCTCGGCGGCATCCAGGTCATCAAATCCTCCAACACCGAGGCGTTCGAATCCGGCCGCGTCGACGACGTCTCGCGGGATTACTACGAGACCAACTGGGGAGCGATCACGATCCGCATTCGCTTCTTCCCCGGCCTCCAGCTCATCTCCGGGGCGGGATTCATCCTCACCTTCCTCGTCGGCGGGCTGTGGGTTTTCTCGGGGTCGGGCCCGGGCCCGTTCACCGGCACCCTCTCGACCGGCGAGTTCGTCGTCTTCATCCTCTTTACCCAGCAGCTCGTCTGGCCGATGGCGCAATTCGGCCAGATCATCAATATGTACCAGCGGGCGGAGGCCTCCGCCGAGCGGATCTTCGGGCTGATGGACGAAACCGACGCGCTCGAAGACGACACCGGCAGCGACGACCTCGTCGTCGACGACGGGCAGGTCGCATACGACGACGTGCGCTTCAGCTACAGCGAGGAGCCGGTGCTTGACGATATCAGCTTCAGCGTCGACGGCGGCGACACGCTCGCCCTCGTCGGGCCGACCGGTGCCGGCAAATCGACCGTCCTCAAACTGCTCTTGCGGCTCTACGATCCCGATTCGGGTGCGATCCGGATCGACGGCCAGGAGATCCAGTCGGTGAGCCGCACCTCTCTCCGGCAGGCCATCGGCTACGTCGGCCAGGAATCCTACCTGTTCTACGGCACCGTCCGCGACAACATCGCCTACGGCAGCTTTGAGGCGACCGACGCCGAGATCCAGGCGGCCGCCGAGGCCGCCGAAGCCCACAACTTTATCCAGAACCTCCACGACGGCTACGAGACGATGGTCGGCGAACGCGGCGTCAAACTCTCCGGTGGCCAACGCCAGCGGATCGCCATCGCCCGTGCGATTCTCGAAGACCCGGATCTCCTCGTGCTTGATGAGGCGACCTCCGATGTCGACACCGAGACTGAGATGCTGATCCAGCGCAGTCTTGACAACCTGACGACCGACCGGACAACGTTCGCCATCGCCCACCGGCTGTCGACGATCAAGGACGCCGACCAGATCGTCGTCCTCGAAGACGGTCGGATCGTCGAACGCGGCAGCCACGAGGAGCTCCTTCGTGCCGACGGGCTGTACGCCCACCTCTGGGGGGTACAGGCCGGTGAGATCGACTCGCTGCCCCAGGAGTTCATCGATCGCGCCGCCCGCCGACAGGCCCGCACCGAGACAGCCGAAGACGACTGATCGATATTGGCGTCTCGCCGCCATTCGCCGCTCTCGCGGCATCGCCACGTGTCACACGGCTTTTACGCTCAGCCACGGAACAAACACCAATGAGTGATCTCGACGCTGGCGATACCGTGGCCCTCTCCTGTCCGGCCTGTTCGCCCCACGACGACACCGTTCATGAGGTATTGAAGCCCGGCGGCACCGCGACCGTTCGCTGTAACGACTGCGAGCACGTCCACAAGGAGACGATCGAATCGACATCAACCGTCGAGAAACGCGTGATCGTCTCCCAGGGCGGCGAATCGATCAGCACGCACATCGATGTCGACCCAGAGGAGACAGTCGAGGCTGGCGATGAGTTCATTGTCGACACGCCTGAGGCGATCTTTCAGGCCCGGGTGACCAGCCTCGAACTCCAGGATGGCGACGCCCGCCCTGAGAGCGCGGTCATGGACGACGTCGCGGCCGTCTGGACGCGCGCGGTCGACAACGTCTCGGTCAACGTGACGCTGCATCCCAACGACGGCTCCCGCGACGAAAGCCGAAGCCTCACGGTCAACGTCCCTGGCGACTACGAGTTCCGTGTCGGCGCGACCGAATCCTTCGGCGACGATGAGTTCACCATTACCGGGCTGCTGGTTCGAGATGACGCCGAGGGCTACCGGTTCGATCAGTTCGACGAGGACGGCGATATGGTGTACGCGAAGGACTGCAAGCGCATTTACGGGGTCGACGAGCAGACGACCGCGTGGTCGGCGTGGTAAGATAACGTTTCAAAATCGCGTCGGTGATCCGCTGTTTCTACTGGAAACCGTACTGTGGCTACTGTCGTCCAGAAAGCCCTCGGCCGTTCCGCTCCCGCGAGTCGCTGCGCGCTTCGGGCCTCCGGCCCTGCAGTGCTTGCGTCCTCGGGGTTCGCGGAACGCCCTCGCCCTTTCAGTCCACCAGGATAACGGTTGGTTGAGATCATAACGCAACTGGGCGTAACGGCTACATATGCCGTGCGCCAATTTCTCCCATGGACATGGCGACAGCCCGCGACCGGCTGGTCGACAGCCTCGTCGCCAACGACATCATCACGAAATCGAGTACCGCCGAGGCGATGCGGGCGGTGCCGCGCCACGAGTTCGTCGATGCCGACCAGCAGGCGCAGGCCTACCAGGATCGCCCGCTGCCGATCGGCAACGACCAGACGATCAGCGCGCCGCATATGGTCGGCCAAATGGTCGACCTGCTTGATGTCGACCCCGGCGATCGCGTCCTCGAGATCGGCACGGGCTGTGGCTACCACGCCGCGGTCACCAGCGAGGTCGTCGGCGACGGCAACGTCTACAGCGTCGAGTACGATCGCGACCTTGGCGAGGCGGCCCGCCAGCGACTCGCCGACCTCGGCTATGACGTGGCTGTCCGCATCGGTGACGGCCGGGAGGGGTGGCCCGAGCGGGCCCCCTTCGACGCCAGCTACCTCACCTGTGCTGCCGCCGAGCCGCCGTCGGCGGTGATTGAGCAGACTGCGACCGACGGCGTCGTCGTCGGGCCCTTTGGGACAGGCCAGCAGGAACTTAAGCGGCTTGTCCCGCAGCCTGACGGGAGCTGCGAATCTGAAACGATCGCGCCGGTGCGGTTTGTTCAGATGCGCTGACCGCGGTGGGGTTAAGCCGTTCCGCCCCCCAGTTCCGACAATGGATCACGAAACGCTCCGGGCCGACATGGTCGACGGGTTGGAACACGCCCTTGAGCGACCGCTCGGAGCCGCGGTGCTGGATGCCCTCGGAACCGTCCCGCGCCACGAGTTCGTCGACGACGCTTACGAGCCCGGCAGCGACGAGGTTGCCGGCTCCCGCGTGCTCGGCCTCCGGACGGTCGCCCGCATGATTGCTGCGCTTGAGGCCGGTGAAGGCGACGACACGCTCGTCGTCGGTGCGGGTGTCGGCTACACGGCAGCCGTCCTCGCCGAGATCGTCGGTGGCCGGCACGTCCACGCGATCGATATCGACCGTCGGCTCGTCCACATCGCCCGCGACAACCTCGGCGCGGCGGGCTACGACTCGGTGTTGGTCGATCGCCGCGATGGGGCTCGCGGTTACCCTGAATACGCGCCCTTCGATCGCGTCTTGATCGAAAGTGCGGTTCATGACGTGCCGCGGGCGATCCGCGAGCAACTCGCCGACGGGGGCCGGATCGTCTTTCCACGCGGGACGACCGACCAGACGCTCGTTGCTGTTGAGCCCGCAGGCGACGGCGGCCTCGAATTAGTCGGGGAGTTCGGCCCTGTCGGCTTTCGCCCGATGTTGGTCGACGGCGAACAGCCCAGCGGCCACGAGCGCAACCGGACGCGCCGGGAGGACGCCGAGTTCGACTCCCAGGGCTACTTCGCCAAAACGGGCTGGGAGTACGAGTGGCTGGACTGGGATGATCGACTTGACTCGCGGTAGCCCAGTCCGGCACTCGCAAGCGACACACTCAGGATCATTGCGACCCAACACCACCCGTGGCCGGATCAGAGCCTTCCGCAGATGACGACCCCGATGAGGACACCTTCGCAGCCCTGACGCTGAAAGAGCGGATCGCCGTCGCCACCGCCCAAGATCCCTCGAAGGCGATCGTTGTCATCCTCCTGGGGCTGTTTGCGCTTACGTTCCTCGTCGCGCTGTCGTTGGTGTTCCCGGTTGTTGCCGGACTTTTCCTCCTTGGGACGTTGCTGCTTGTCGTTCTCGCCGTCGGCGGCTACGTTGTTCTCACCCGCCTTGGTGGCTGAGACCGCCGCGCTCTCGACGGCTACAGCGACCCAGTCGGTTGTCCGCCGTTGTGTCGCGGCTGACTGGTCTCCAGTTCACAGTGGCGGTCGGCTGCCCCCACGTAGAAGGAGGTCAGTTGATCAGGAACAGTCGCCTTATCAACAACGTTGACGACGAGATCGTCGTCGCTCAGCACGTCGCCGTCGTTTTCGTAGGTGTTCTCTCTCACTGCTTGCTCGCCCATGAGATCCAACTCGCCGGTGATGTTGCCGATAACAAACAGCGGGCGGTCACGCTTCGTGTCGACGCGGGCGTTGGATTCATCCAGGCCGCGGGTCGTCACGTCGATGACATTCTCCCCGGTCTCCCAGGAGCCGAAGAGATCGAGGACGAACAGCCGATCACTCGCCAGCGCGTCCGTCAGCGTCACCTCGGCGGTGGCCGACAGCGCGCTCGCCAGCGTCCGGCGATCCATCGTTGCGGTCGGCGACAGCGAGACCGCCCAGCCGGCGTCGATGGCGGCGGCACAACAGGTCGCCACCGCCTCGTCGACAGCCTGCTCGCTGACACCGCCCTCGCCCGTGTCGGCGGTTACCACCGACCGGGAGCCGGCCGGCAGCCCGCCGTTTCGATCGAATCCATCCAGTCCTGTCGGCACGGTTTCGGCCTCGCGGAGCCGTGCCTCTCTGCCCTCGCGGGCTGCCGACAGCACGTCGTCGATCTCGGCGAGCAGGTCGGTGGTATCGGCACGCTCATCGTGGATCTCACCGACAGAGTTCTCGATCCCGCGGGCGGCGTCGGCGGTGTCCTCGGTAACTGAGGCGACGCGGGTGGCGGCCTCCGCGCCCTGCTGGACGGCGGTTGAGACCTCGTCGATGCCGGCGGCCGCCGACTGGATCTCCTCGGTGACGACATCGAGTTCGTCGTCGGCGGTTTCGACCTCCTCGGCTCCGGTTTCGACGGCGTCGACCGCCTCATCAAGCGCATCGGTCACCTCGGCGGTAACGTCTTGGATCTCGGTGACCGCGCTTTCGATCTCCTCGGTTCGGGTCTGGGATTCCTCGGCGAGGCTTTTGACCTCCTCGGCGACGACCGCGAAGCCGTCGCCCTCCTCGCCGGCGCGGGCGGCCTCGATCGAGGCGTTGAGCGCCAGCAGATTCGTGCGCTCGGCGATCTGATCGATCACGTCGACGACCTCGTTGATCTGGCTGACCTTGCGCTCTAAGGTTTCGACCTGTGATTGTACCTGTTCGGTGGCTGTTGAGGCGGTCTCCATCGCGTCGGTCGCCTCGGCGGCGGCCTCACGCCCGGCGGTCGTCGCTGTCGCCGCTCGATCGGTCGTCTCGCTAACCTCGGCGGCCGACGAGGAGACCTCCTCGATGGTCGCGCTCAGATCCGAGACCTCGCTGGCGACGCTTTCCATCTCATCGACCTGCCGCGTCGCCGTCGACTGGATCGCTTCGAGGCGATCGTCGACCGCCTCGGAGGTCGCATGCACGACCCCGACCGCGCCCTGGGCGTTGGCGATCATCCCGTCCTCAACGGCTGCCTTCGATTCGGTGTCGACCTGCTCGTTGTCTACTGACATTCGTTATCATGGTTCATTGTGTCGACATACGTAAGTTTTTATTCACGAATGTTGATCTGATTTAGAAACAGAATCGTTTTCGAAACTGATGAAATACACCATGTGTATAGATTAATACGCGGAAAAACACAGCATATAAGATACTCTTATAGCGTGGCTTTTCGACGCTGTAGTCGGTTCTCGAACCGGAACGGCTACCCGAACTGCGGACACTCCCCCGGGTATGACCGGCTGGCAGCGACTCGCCTCGGAAACCGAATACGACTGTGGCTGGTTCACCGCCGGCTACGACCGCGTGATTGAACCCTCGGGTCGGGAGGCCGACTACTACTGGGTAGACAAACCGAAAGATGGCCTTGGGATCGTCGCCGTTACCGACGACCGCGTGGCGATGGTCGAACAGTACCGCCCGAAGTTGGAGGAGTCGTTCGTGGAGTGCCCCGGCGGCTACGTCGAACCCGGCGAATCCTACGTTGAGGCCGCCGAACGCGAACTCAAGGAGGAAACCGGGCTGTCGGCCGAGGAGTGTACGTTGCTGTCGACGTACTACCCGAGTGCGACGATGCGGTTCCAGCGCGGGCTGGTCGTTGCCACCGGACTGGAGGCCGGTGATGCCGACCCCGATGAGGGCGAGTACATCGAGTGGCGATTCATGCCTGTTGCGGACGCCATTGAGTCGGCGAAAACGTCGCCGACGACAGGTTGGACGTTGACAGCGTTGTTGGCGGCTCGTGAAGAGGGGTATATTTGATCGATCGACTCAGTCCGGACGCCGTCTTTGAATTCCCGACGAGAGACTAATTATTCGCCGCCGTCGGCCCGCGCTTCCGTTGCCGAGTCCTCCCACGGATCCACATCGACACCGCGACTTTCGAGGTAATCGCGGATTTCGTCCTGTTGCTCCGCTAGTCCGTCTCGCAGTTCCTCGATTTCCTCGTCGGTCATCGGCTCTACTCTATCTGGTGCCATTCTTCGAATCTCCGTATGTAGCCTTCGAGGGCTCTCTCAAGTGCTCTTCGGCGCGGTTGAGGGCGATATTCGACGGGAGCGGCGGTGTCAGTTCGTGACTCTCGATTTTTGCACCGTCGCGGTAGATGTCGATGTGAAGCCCATCCTCGGTCACGTCGTGGGCGGCTTCGCTGCTACCTTTGCTGTCGTGATCGTATCGGACTACTTCCTCCCACTCATCTTCGACGATGTTGCGCCCATACTCCAACTGGACGACGAACCGTGTGACGACACCGCACTCGATGGCGACACCGAGCCGGCGGCGGGATCGACGACCTACTCGCTCTGTGAACTCCCTGTCGTAGTCCCGCGGTTTCTTTTCGCCCATCGCGCTCGGTGCTGTCTCTCCGCGGCATCGGATAAAAATCTGGACGTGGAGGCCCGGAGCGGGATTTGAACCTCACTCGCTCACTGCGTTCGCTCGTTGCTTCAAATTCCTTCTGGCCGCTTTGCTGTCGCAGACTCACTCGTCGCTCCGCTCCTCGTTCGTAGTTGCGACAGCAGAAGACGCCCGGAGCGGGATTTGAACCGCAGTCGTTCCGCTCACTGTGTTCGCTTCACTCCTTGGTTCAAATCCGCTGTCGAACGGTTCCGACTCACGGGGGAACCCTCGCACACGCTACGCGGTGCTCGGGAGTATTGTTCGTCGGAAGAACGCCCGGAGCGGGATTTGAACCCGCGTCACGACCGTGACAGGGTCGTATGATGGGCCACTACACCATCCGGGCGAACGCATCCTATCGTACCGCGGTAAGGTAAATAAGGCTTCTCTTTTCCGGCAGTCGACTACTCCTCGTAGGCCAGATTCATCAGCCACTGCGAGAAGGAGTCACTTTGCGGATCGACTTCCTCCTCACCGATAAACGGCGAGAGCAGATCGCCGGCCATCAGCAGCCGGAACTCCAGATCCTTCGCGGTCGGCTCAAGGTAGTAGGTGTTGTGTCCGTTGTAGACGGTCTGTTCGCGGTTGATCAACTCAGCATCGACCAGCTTTTCGGCGATCCGACTCCCCTTCCGCGAGGAGATATCGAGTTCCTTCCAGAAATCGCTTTGATGGATCCCACCGGTTTCCTTGATGAGTTCGAGTCCGCGCTGCTCGTCGGCGGAGAGGTCGACCTCGGCTTCGGACACACTCATTACTTCTTCTGGGGTCGCAACTCGTTTAAAGGCTGCTTTCGACGCGCTCGAAGCCTGTCCGACATGGCGGCCCATCCGCAAACCAGTAGCCTCCGACGCCTGCGGTGGCCTCACCGCCGAGTTCGATTATCGACGCCGACCGTGTTCCGAACCCATCGCCGTGGACACAGACGCCGTACTCGTGATCGCCGAGCACGGCGGCGGCCCGCTCGCGCCACGCCGCGGCCGTCGGTGGGGGCCCCGCCTCAACGCTAAGAGCCGATCGCACCGCGGTCGCGTTGGCGGCCTGCTGGTGACCCATTTCCGGGCGTCCCGGCGGCTCGAAGGACGCCCCGTCCGCGCCGACGTTGACGACGACGTGGACGCCGGGCTCGAAATCGGTGACGCCGAGTTCGCCATCCCACTCAAGCAGGGTGGCCCGATCGGCATCGGCAACGACGAGATTGAAGCCGGCGTAGCTGTCGGCCGCGACCGCGCGTTCGACCGTGTCGACGGCGGCATCAGCCGATTCGCAGCTGAGGCAGTCGGCGACGAGTTGCCCCCGCGAGCGCTCGCCCGCGCGATCGACCCAGCGGTTGGTGATCCCGACGAACAGGCCGGCCTCGTTGTAGCCGATCCACGTGCCGCCAGCACGGGCGTCTCGCGGGGCGATCGCTTGGGGCTCGGATCGATACACCCCCGGCGGCTCGCTGGGGCGGTCGGTGGCTTCATCACGGTTGGCGGCGACGACGACCGGCGCGTCGGCGACAGCCTGCCACGCGAGGACGAGTGTACACACAATCCCTTGTAGCGGCGTCGCCGACAAGAATCTCTCCCTGTCTCGTTACTCGGTGTCGACCGTCTTGTTCGTTCATTCGATAGATTGACTCACACCCACCGACCGGGGCTAAGATCGATACCATAAGGTACGTTCATGTGAAACAGGGCGGGTATATGAGCACGCAGGGCCACGCCAGCAAGCCATCGACGCCAGAGATCGACAGCAATCTTCTCATCACCGTCTCCGGCCCGCCGGGGTGTGGGGCGACGACGCTCTGTGAACGACTCTCGGAGGCGATGGACTGCCCCTACGTGTCGGGTGGCGACATCTTCCGGGAACTCGCCGAGGATGGCGAACTCAGCCTCCACCAGCAGACCGCCATCGCCGACAGTTCCGCTGATATCGATCGCGCACTCGACAAGCGACTCCAATCGATCGCCGAAAAGTGGGGTGCCTCCGGGAAACCCTTCATCCTCGAATCCCGGCTGGCTGGCTGGCTCGCCGGCGAGAACGCCGATCTCCGCATCTGGCTCGACGCGCCGGATGAGGTACGGGTCGACCGTATCGAGGGCCGTGAGGAAACCGAAGCCGAAATGCGCGTCCGAGAGGTCAGCGAGGCTGGCCGCTACCAGAAATACTACGATATCGACGTCGAAGATCGGGAGTTCTACGACCTCAACATCAACACCGCCCGCTGGGGCAAAGAAGGCGTGTTCCAGCTGGTCAAAACCGCGATCGAGCAGTACGACGCCGAAGCCGATGAGGGTGCCTACGAGACACCTGCTGTAGAGTTCTGAGCAGGTGCGGCTCCCTCGGGCAACTGGGATCCCACCGTGACGATACCGTCAGTATTTGCAGGCGAAACTGTGGTGTTGCCGCCGACAGTGTGCCACCAAACAGTTTAATCGAATAATAGAAGCCGTCGACGTGAGCGGGTATTGTCTCTCAACTTGACGAACGACGCTGGGTATCTCTCAGACGCACTTGAACCCATAGCCTACTATTTCGACTGCAAATCCTGCTGTGGGGAATGCCTCGTGTACGTTCTCGTGTCGATTTATTCCGTGTTGGCGTCGACCTCGTTGTCGCGGGACAGTAGGCTGCAGTTGCAGTCCGTCTTCAGTGCCGACCAGATGACCGCGGTAAGGATGACCAGCCCTTCGAGTCGTGCGGCGGTAACGACCCACGGTTTCGGGGTTGGGGCATCGTCGTCGTACTCGTAGCTGAGTCGGGTGAGCACCTGCATGAACCGTTCCGGGTACAACGTCTCAACAAGGCCGACACCACCGAGGAGAAGCTTCAACATAGCCGGATTGACGACAGCAGTGAGCAAAAACCCGCCGGTCGTCTCACACGGGGCTGTGGCTCCCGTCGCGCGAAAGCTTTAGGCGAGCCAGCGGCCTACGCCGACCCAATGAGTCGCGGCCCTGCAGTGATTATCACCGAGAAGGATAACGCCGCCCGGCGGATCGCCGACATCCTCAGCGACGGCACCGCCGACACCGAGCGTGTCGCCGGCACCACCGTCTACAAATGGGGTGGCAACCGCTGTATCGGCCTCTCGGGCCACGTCGTCGGCGTTGACTTCCCGCCGGAGTACAACGACTGGCGGGATGTCGAACCCGTCGAGTTGATCGACGCACCGATCGACAAACAGCCCACCCAGGAGGGGATCGTCCGCGCGCTCCGCCAGCTCGCCCGCCAGGCCTCGCATGTCACGATCGCCACCGACTACGACCGCGAGGGCGAGCTGATCGGCAAGGAAGCCTACGAACTGGTGCGGGAGGTCAACGAGGATGTCCAGATCGACCGCGTGCGCTTCTCCTCGATCACCGACCGCGAAGTGACTGAGGCCTTCGGCAATCCCGACGAACTCGACTTCGAGCTCGCGGCCGCCGGTGAGGCCCGACAGGTCATCGACCTGCTGTGGGGCGCGGCACTCACCCGCTTTCTTTCCCTTTCGGCGCGCCAACTCGGCGACGATTTCATCTCCGTTGGCCGCGTGCAGGGGCCGACACTCAAACTGATCGTTGACCGCGAACGCGAGATCGAAGCCTTCGATCCCGAGGACTACTGGGAACTGTTCGCCGATCTCGAAACTGACGAAGACGGCGGCTTCGAGAGCCAGTACTTCTATCGCGACGAGGACGGCAACGAGGCCGAACGCCTCCGGGATGGCGACCGCGCCGAAGCCGTCTACGACGCCCTCGCCGACGCCGAGACCGCCGCTGTCGATTCGGTCAACCGCCGTACCCGCACTGACAGCCCGCCCGCGCCGTTCAACACCACGCAGTTCATCCGCGCGGCCGGCTCGCTGAACTACTCCGCCCAGCAGGCGATGAGCATCGCCGAAGAACTGTACACCGCTGGCTATCTCACTTACCCCCGCACCGACAACACGGTGTATCCCGAGGATCTCGACCCCCGCGAACTGCTGGAATCATTCACCGCCGACAACACATTCGGCGACGACGCCGAGAGTCTTCTTGCAGCCGACAACATCACTCCGACCGAAGGCGACGAGGAGACGACCGACCACCCGCCGATCCATCCGACCGGCGAACTCCCCAGCCGCAGCGAACTCTCAGAGGACGAATGGGAGATCTACGAACTCGTCGTCCGCCGGTTCTTTGCCACCGTTGCCGACGACGCAACATGGGAACACCTGAAGGTCGTCGCCGAAATCGCCGACCGTGAGGTCGTCGTCGACGGTGAACCGACCACGGAGGATCTCACGCTGAAGGCCAACGGGAAACGCCTCGTTGAGGCCGGCTACCACGCCGTCTATCCGTACTTCAGCCAGTCGGAAACCCACGTCCCCGACGTGACGGCGGGCGACGAGCTGACGATCACCGACACCGCAATCGAGGCCAAACAGACCCAGCCGCCGCGTCGCTACGGCCAATCGCGGCTGATCGAGACGATGGAGGAGATGGGGATCGGCACGAAATCGACCCGCCACCACACCATCGAGAAGCTCTACGACCGCGGCTATCTCGAAAACGATCCGCCGCGACCGACGATGCTGGCGAAGGCGGTCGTCGAGGCCGCCGAGGATTTCGCCGACCAAGTCGTCTCCGAGGAGATGACCGCCCAACTCGAAGCCGACATGCAGGCGATTGCGGCCGGTGAGAAAGAGTACGACGAGGTAACCGAAGCCTCCCGCCGACTCCTCGACGAGGTCTTCGACGACCTCACCGACTCCCGCGAAGAGATCGGCAGCCAGATCCAGCAATCACTCAAAGCCGACAAAACGCTGGGCCCATGTCCGGAGTGCGGCGATGACCTGCTCATTCGCACCAGCCGGCAAGGGTCGTACTTCATCGGCTGCAACGGCTATCCTGACTGCGAGTACACGCTCCCGCTGCCGTCGACCGGGAAACCCCTCCTGCTCGATGAGACCTGCGAGGAACACGAGCTCAGAGAGGTCAAACTACTCGCCGGCCGGAAGACGTTCGTCCACGGCTGCCCGCAGTGTCAGGCTGACGCCGCCGATGCCGAGGCCGACCGCGTCATCGGTGACTGCCCCGAGTGCAGTGAGGAACACGGCGGCGAGGTGGCGATCAAACAGCTCCGCAACGGCTCGCGGCTCGTCGGCTGTACGCGGTACCCCGACTGTGAGTATTCGCTGCCGCTGCCCCGGCGCGGCGACATTGAGATCACCGACGACCATTGTGAGGAACACGGGCTGCCGGAACTACTCGTCACCTACGAGGACGACGATCGCGAGCCGTGGGAGCTTGGCTGTCCGATCTGCAACTACCGGGAGTACCAGGCTCGCCAGAACGGCTCGGAACTGGAGACGATCAGCGGGATCGGCGAAAAAACAGCCGAAAAGCTACAGACGGCCGGCATCGAGGATGTTGCGGGCCTGAAAGACGCAAATCCCGACGAACTGGCCGAGGAAGTCGACGGCGTCGGTGCCGATACCGTCCGCGACTGGCAGGCTGACGCCGACTAACGCTGCTGGCGGCTGTCGAGTTGCTTCCTATTCATCGTCCGCGGCGGCGTACTCGCGGAGTTCGTCGACTGTGAGTTCATCGAGAACGCCCTCGCTTGTCGCTTCGAGCACTACCGGCGGCGCGTTACCGGCCTCGCGGGCTTCGATCCACCGCGGGAGACAGACACACCAGCGGTCGCCCGGGTGCAGCCCGGGGAAGTCGAGTTCCGGCTGCGGGGTGATGAGGTCGTTGCCCTGCTCGCGGCTGTATTCGAGAAAATCCTGTGTCATCACCGCACAGATCTCGTGGCGGCCGGGATCGCGCCCGAGGTGTCGACAGTGGTTATCCCGCAGGAAGCCGGTTTCGTGGCTGTCGCTACAGGGCTGTAACTCGCCACCCAACACGTTGTGTTCGGTGTCGCTCATACCGATGTTTCCGGCTACGTCTGTATAGCTATTCGGCCTACCGCCATGCTTTTTGTCGACTCGCAACCCCGAGCCGCGGGGCTTATTCGCGCCCCTCGATAAGCCGGGGTATGGAGCCGACGACGACCGGCCGGTTTCGCGTCCTCGACCGTCGCCCGGATGGCACGATCCTGCTGGTCGATCTCGCTGAAGCCACCGCTGCGGCGACCGGCGAGAATCCCGACGCCGATCTGCGCCCGATCGCCGTCACCCCGCCAGCCGTCGACGACGATCCGGAGACCGACGCGCCCGATCTCGGCGCCGAGACAGCCGACACGATCCGGTCGCTGGAACCCGGGTACGTCGTTGAGGCCGAACTCGCATGGGACGACAGCGACGCCGCCTTTCTTGACTGTACGATCACGAACCGCACCCGGATCCAGTACGCCGACGGCGTGACCGGCCTCTTCGAGAAGGCCCAGGAAACGTGGCACGACGCCCAGGTCGCCGGCGAGGCGATGAACTCCGCGGTGACCTACAGCACCGGCAAGGAACCCAACGGCGTCGTCTACGTGTTTGCGAAACAAGACCCGCCGCGAGACCTTTTCGAGGAGTTTCGGACGGGCGCAACGCCGATCGAGCCGCTGATCCAGCGTGTTAACGCCACCCACGACAGCGACGATGCTGCCGACACCGATGATGTTGCGTCCACGGCTGACAGCGATGCTGACGATCCCGCCGAGCGCGCGGTTTTCGTTCTCAACCCCGCCGATGAGCCGTTTGTCGTGGTGTATATCGTCTTCCGCAAAGACGGGATGCTGGCGCAAACTGTCCGCGATACCTACGGCTTGCCGGCCGTCTGAACGAAACGAGAGGGAACGGCGGCCGCGTCGGGGCAGAACCGGCCGCCGGGGGCGTGGACACAACACACGACCCGCCGGCGGGTGGGAACCGGCGGTCGATGGGATGGCCCCACCAGCATGGTCGCCCCGCTGGTCACTTACCCCATTCGCCGTGTTTCAGAGCCAGAAACGCACGGGTGAGCGAACCGATCAGAACTCGCCGAGTCTCGACTGGCCGTCGCCATCATCGCTGTCGCCGTCGCCCAGGCCGGCGAGTGAAACCGCCGATGCGATCGTTGCCTCGAAGGCGTCCCGCTGGCTGGCGTCGTACAGCGTCGCCGCCGGATGCATCGACAGCAACACCCGCTGTGAGCGATCGCCGAGTCGACAGTCGACAACGTCGCCGGCCTCGTTTGTGATCGCAACCGACCGATCCAGCAGGTGTTCACTCGGCACCTTGCCGAGGGTGACGACCAAGCTCGGATCGACGCTCTCGATCTCAGCCTCCAGATACCCTCGACAGTTGGCAAGCTCGTCGGTCGTCGGATCGCGGTTTTCCGGCGGTCGACACCGAACACAGTTGGTGATTCGCACGGCAGATCGGTCGACGCCGGCGTCACCGAGTGCGTCATCGAGCACTGATCCTGACCGGCCGACGAACGGCTCACCCTTCTCGTCCTCGTTTGCGCCGGGGGCTTCGCCGACGAACACCAGGTCGGCGTCGTCGGGGCCGACGCCGTTGACGATCTGGCTCCGGGAGGCGACGAGATCGGGGCACTGCTCGCAGTCGGTGACACACCGGCCGTCGAATCCGTCCATACCGATTGGTGGCGACGGTGGCTTAACTGTCGGTCGGTTCGTCCGCCGCGTCACCGGCAGTCGCCTCGTCGGTCGGTGCCCACCCGAACCGCTCGGCCTGCTGACGACCTGCGCGGGCGGCCCGCTGGGCGACCCGGAGCGGTTCGGGACGCTCGTTGTCGTCGGGAGTAAACGTCCGAATGATGTCGGCAGCGTCGGCCGTGTCGATGCCGACCGTTCGCATCCATAGCTCGGTGTCGTCGAGTGCGACTGGTTCGCGGGGCGGCAGTTCGCGGTAGGTGGCGAGTCGTCGTTGTAACGCTTCCCCCGAAAAGTGCGCACGAAGCGGGTCGTCCAACCCGTCGCTATCCTCGAAGGAGACCGCGATCACCGGGCGGTCGGCGGCCGCGTGCACGTCGTCGAGAGAAATGAGGTTGAACCATGCGGGCGCGACACCGGCGAGCAGCAGCCACTGCGCGTCCGGTCTGTCCAGTCGATCGAGTAGGTCACGACACGCGGCGGTCGCGTCGCTGCCACCGGTCGTACAACGGGCGAAAACGAAGTCCTCAACGACGCGGTCGGCACGAACGACGGCCCCACACAACTGAGTATATTCGGGGCCATCCGAGGCGGCGATGCCGACCGCCCGACTACCGGGCTTCGGAGCCATCGCAGCAGCGGCCTACTCTGCGGGTTCGGCGTCGGGTTCGTCCTTCATCGATTCGAGTCTGTCGAGCAGTTCGTCGTTGGACGCGCCGATCTCGAAATCAACGCTGCCTTTGTGTTCGGCTTCGCCGGCGTCGAGCCCGTCGTCGTCCTCGAAGTCGGTGTCAAAATCTTGGTTCTCCTGTTCAGACTCATCGTAGCTTCCGAATCCCATACATTGGCCTATATGGTTCCTGGACTGAAAAATCCCCATGCAGGCTGGTTGTCAGTAGTCACCCGACGCCGGGGACTTTTGCTGATCGACCACGTTGCCCCGGTATGGAGCCGATTGTCGTCACTGACGGCGCGGATGTCTTCACCTGCAACGCCTATCTCGTCGACGGCGAGACGCCGACACTCGTCGATGCGGGCACCATGCCCGGCGTTGTCGATGTGATCGCCGACCACGTCAATGATCTCGATCGGGTCGTGCTCACCCACCAACACGGCGACCACGTCGGCGAACTCGACGCCGTTTTGGATCGATTCGACGCTGATCTTTATACCTACGCCGAGCATCCACGCCGTACCGCCGAAATCGGCGACGGCGACACCATCACCATCGGTGACGACGAGTTCGAAGCGATCTACACGCCCGGCCACGCGAGTGACCACCTCTCGTTTGTGAGCGACGACGCGCTGTTCAGCGGCGACGTGGTGGTATACAACGACGGCGCGTTCGACGACGGCAGCTTCGGCCGCACCGACCGCCGCGGGCAGTCACGCGAACGACTGATCGAGAGTCTCGAACGCATCCTTGACCGACTGCCCGATTCAGTGTCGGCGATGTACGCCGGCCACGGCGATCCCTTCCACGCCGACCCCGCTGGCGACGATGTCCGAACCGTCATCGAACGGGCACTTGAGCGCGCAGAGCGACGCGAACCGAAATACCCCGACGAGTAGCGTCGATCCCGCGGGATCGTTCGACTACTGATCCTGTGGGTTTCGCTGTCGCCGGCGACATGGCTGTCGCTCGGCGCTGTGAGACTGCTGAAAAACCAACCGGCAGAATTAGGCTGCGCGTCGCTCTTTGGCTTTCGGGCGGAGCCGCGAGTAGCCACATTTCCGGCAGCTGTCGGCGTCCGGCGCGTTGCGCGCGTTACACCGCATGCAGATCTGTTTGTTGAGCGTTCGGCTGGCGGCGACGTCGTTGGTTGGCATATCCGCTCATTGTGGGGGTCGCTGTTTAACAGTTCCGAGAACAGCCCCGCGATCGACCGCGTTAGGCGCCGGCGTCCTGGAGGGCGTCTTCGAGATCGCCGCGCTGGGTGACGCCGACGAACCGCTCGACGATGCCGTCGTCGTTTTCGATGACGAGTGTCGGCAGCGATCGCACCTGGTACTCGTTGGCGACCTCTTGTTCCTCGTCGACGTCGACCTTGGCGAACTCCACGTCCTCGTAGTCGGCCTCCAGCTCCTCGAGGATCGGATCCTGCGTCTTACACGGGCCACACCAGTCGGCGTAAAAGTCTGTTAGTCGAACAGTCATCGTGCGGCCCATCGTTGCGCCGACGCGGTCATAAGGGTTTCCACCCCGTCGTTGAAGCTGCCGACGACCGCGGTGGAAGCCGAAACGCTTAGGTCGCCCAAGTGGCGAGTGTCGGTAATGGCTTCCAGTGGGAACTCCGGCGGACTGATGTCCAGTGCCGGCTTGGTGCGGTACTTCGACTCCGAGGATCGCAACGCGATCCGTATCGATCCGAAAACCGTGATGGCGTTCTGCGTCCTCTTTGGTGTCTTCGTGCAGGTGCTGACGCTGACGGTCGCCTGATCGATCCGGTAGTTTTTGTCTCCAGCGCGCCAGCTATCGGTATGCATGTTGGCGTGATTGCTGTCCAGGGCGATGTGAGTGAACACGCCGCCGCGATCCGGCGTGTCGCCGATGCTCGCGGCGTCGACACCGAGATCACGACGATCCGCGAGGCTGGGCTCGTCGACGACTGCGACGTGTTGCTTCTGCCAGGTGGGGAGTCGACGACGATCTCCCGGCTGCTTGCCGATGAGGGTATCGACGAGGAGATCCACGCCCACGTCGAAGCCGGCAAGCCGATCTTGGCGACCTGTGCCGGACTGATTGTCGCCGCCCGGAATCCACAGGACGAGCGCGTCCAGTCGCTGGATATTCTTGATATCACGGTCGACCGAAACGCCTTCGGCCGCCAGAAGGATAGCTTCGAAGCCCCACTCGATATCGACGGCCTCGACGAGCCGTTTCCGGCGGTGTTCATCCGCGCGCCGCTGGTCGAATCGGTTAGTGAAGGTGTCGACGTGCTCGCTGACTGGGGGGGGAGCCCAGTTGCCGTCCGTCAGGGGCCGATCGTTGCCACCTCCTTCCACCCCGAACTGACTGAGGACAGCCGGCTGCACGAACTCGCGCTGTTCGACGGCCAGCCGGCCACAGCCGAGACCCCGGAGGTCAGTCAATGAGCGACGATACTGCCACTGGGTTCGACGGGGTCGACGATGCTGCTGATCCCGAAGCCGTGCTTGACTCGTTGTTTGCGACGATCAAACAGCGGCAAGCAGAACTCCCGGAGGACTCCTATACGGCCTCGCTGTTCACCCACGAGAAAGGCGAAAACGAGGTGCTCGAAAAACTCGGTGAGGAAGCGACCGAGGTGATCTTGGCGGCAAAAGATGATGACCTCGACGAGCTTCAATATGAGTCGGCTGACTTCGTCTACCATCTGCTGGTGTTGTTTGCGATGAAAGGGCTGGATGTCGACGACCTACGGGACGAACTCGAATCGCGGTTCTGAGTCGTTCCCGACGCGTTTTTCAGCCGGCTTGCCGAAACGCCGCCAATGAACGCCGTCACGCTCGGTCCGACCGGAACCTACTCACACCGTGCCGCCCGCGCCGTCGCCGACGACGTTGCCTTCCGGGAGTCGGTGACCGCGATCATCGAAGCCGTCGCCAGCGGCGACTTCGAACGCGGCGTCGTCCCCATCGAGAACAGCATCGAGGGTAGTGTCACCGAAACGCTGGATGCCTTAGCGAACTACGAGGTCAGCGTCACCAGCGAAATCGTCACGCCGATCCGCCACGCGCTGCTCGCCCAAGGCGAGGAGTTTGACACCATCGCCAGCCACGCCCAAGCGCTCGCCCAGTGTCGCAGCTACCTCGAAGGCCACTATCCCGACGCCACACAGGAAGCCGTCGCCTCCACCGCCCGCGGCGTCCAGTCGGCTCGCGAAGATAGCTCCATCGCCGGCATCGGCCACCCCGACAACGCGACCAACGGAACCGACCTCCAGATCCTCGCTGAGGACATTCAGGATCAGGACTCCAACGCCACGCGGTTCTTCGTCGTCGCGCCCGCCGCGGAGCGAACCGACGCCGGCGGCAAAACGTCGCTGATCGTCTACCCGAACGTCAACTACCCCGGTCTCCTGTTGGAGCTACTGGAGGCGTTCGCCGACCGCGATATCAACCTCTCGCGGGTCGAATCCCGCCCGAGCGGCGCGCGACTCGGGGATTACCTCTTCCATTTCGATATCGAGGCCGGCGTCTACGAAAGCCGCGTCCAGGACGCCCTCGATGAGATCGAGGAGCTGGCTTCGGAGGGGTGGGTTCGCAACCTCGGCTCCTACGATACGAAACACGTGCTGTACTAAATCGACAGCGACCGAGCATGGCTACGCAGTGCGACAACCATCCGCGGTTTCCATAGTGGGTACGCCACAAGGATAATACTGCTTGCGTGCTAACTGACAGGCATGTCACGAGATCGGGGTGATGGCGGTCGATACACCGAAACCGTCACGCTTGCGGACGTACTCGGGGTGTTTGAGCGTGTCGATGGCCCTGTCGTCACTTCCGGCGATATCGCCGACGCACTCGACTGCTCGCGGGAGACCGGGCGGCGAAAGCTGGCAACGCTCGAAGCGCAGGGCCGCGTTGCCAGCCGGAAGACGGCAGGCCGCGTGGTCTGGTGGCTCGCTGAGCCGCCGGTGGACGCTAGTGAGATCAACCCCGAGGATCCGATCTGGGAGTTGGAACCCGGAGCATCTGGTGAGCACACCGTTTCGGAGACTGTTGACGAGGAACTGTACGGCGGCACATGAGCGTTTCCAGCGCGACGCCGCTGATGATTGACACCGGCGCGTTGTACGCCCGTGCCGACAGCGATGATACCCACCACGAGACGGCCACGGATGTCTTCGAGCGGATCCGATCCGGTGGGCTCCCATATCGGCCGCTCTATACGACACAGGCTGTGCTCGCAGAAGCGGCAACGCTCTGTCGGTACAAACTCGGCCACGATGTTGCCGTCCGAACGCTGACTGCCGTCCGTGATTCCCAGAGCATCACCGTCCTGCCTGTTGAGCCGGATACATTCGATGCCGCGGCCACGCAGTTCGCTGCCTACGACGATCAGGAGATCTCGTTTGTCGATCATACAACGGCAGTGCTCGCTGCCGACCGCGATATCGACCACGTCTTCGCATTCGATGATGGCTTCCGTACGCTCGGATTCACCGTTGTTCCGAACGACGAGGTCGCCCCGTGATGTTGGTATTGTCACGAGAATTGGGGCTGCCACCGGGGAAATTCTGTCGCTAAGTAAACGACGAAAAGATTCAAACCCATAAGCCACCAATGATCAGGTATGCCTGAGAAACCAAATCCCTTCGAGGAGCTTGACGAGCTGATCGAGCGCATGAACGACCAGTTCGGCGAGCTGAGCCAAACCTTTGAGGGCGGCAGTGTCCTCTCGGAGATCAGCGTCGACGTGGCTGACACCGGCGAGGAGATCGTCGTGACCGCCGACCTCCCCGGCTTTGCTGAGGACGATATCGATCTCCGCGCCGACCAGGAGTCTATCACGCTCAGTGCGGACGCCGAGACCGAGGCCGTCGAGGAAGACGCTAACTACCACCGCAAGGAACGCAGCCACCAGTCGGTCAGTCGCCGGGTGCGGCTCCCCGAGGCTGTCGACGCCGCGGCCGCAACCGCGAGCTACACCAACGGCGTGCTGACGGTCACGCTACCGAAGCTTGATCCCGATGCGCCCGGCGGCCACGAGATCGACGTAGAATAAGCCTGAACTTTCGCGGTAGTCTTCAAATCAGTAGTCGGCTGAGCTATTAGCTGTAGAAAGCCCTCGGCGCGCTCGGCTCCCGCGACTCGCTGTGCTCCTCGTCACTCACTATGTTCGTTCCTGCGGTGCTTACGTCGTCGGGGTTCGCCGAGCGCACCTCGCCCTTTCATTCCGCCAGGGTGTGGTCTTGTCAGTCGGCCGATCCAGCTCTTTGCCTGCTCGTATCTGAACAGCGTTATTTTAGCCACCAGTACCATTTTGCTGCCACAGCCGCCACCGACAGCCATGCCCTCCAGAGAGAACATCGTCATCCTCGGCTTCATCGCTGTCGCCGTGACAGCCGCCGTCGGCATCGACACCGCAACCACGCTGCCCGGCTGGCTCCCGTTTGCCAGCCTGTTGGGACTCGGCGTCATCGCGCCGCTGCTCGTGAACAACTATTTCGACACACGCGACACTGCCTGAAGCGTGCTGTAGCAAACCGAAACAGCAGGAAAAAACGGCGAGTTAGTCGGCGGTCGCTTCGACTTCTTCGGCCTCGTCGTCGACGTAGTAGGTCTCGATGAACTCCTCGTCGATGCGGTTGAGCTCCTCTTTCGGCAGCTTGCTGAGCAGATCCCAGCCGAGATCAAGGGTCGTCTCCAGTTCGCGGTTGGTGTCAAACCCTTGGTCAACGAACTGGGTTTCGAAGTTGTCAGCGAAGTCGAGATACTTGTTATCCCGGTCGCTGAGCGCTTCGCGGCCGACAATGTTGACCAGGTCGCGCAGGTTCTCACCCTCCGCGTAGGCGGCGTACATCTGGTTGGCGACGTCCTCGTGATCTTCGCGGGTCAGACCCTCGCCGATCCCGTCGTCCATCAGCCGTGAGAGGCTCGGCAAGACGTTGATCGGCGGCTGGATACCCTGACTGTTGAGGTCACGGTCAACGTAGATTTGGCCCTCCGTGATGTACCCCGTCAGATCGGGGATCGGGTGGGTGTCGTCGTCGCCGGGCATCGTGAGGATCGGGATCTGCGTCACCGAGCCCTCACGGCCCTGAATCCGACCGGCGCGCTCATATAGCGTCGCCAGGTCGGTGTACATGTAACCCGGGTAGCCACGGCGACCCGGCACCTCTTCACGTGCGGCACCGATCTCGCGCAGTGCCTCACAGTAGTTGGTCATGTCCGTGAGGATGACAAGGACGTGGTAGTCCTTCTCGAAGGCGAGGTATTCGGCGGTCGTCAGGGCGAGTCGCGGCGTGACCGTCCGCTCGACGGCGGGGTCGTCCGCGAGGTTGGCGAAGACCACGGAGCGTTCCAGCGCGCCGGTGCGCTCGAAGTCGTCCATGAACTCGTTGGCCTCTTCCTGGGTAATCCCCATCGCGCCGAAGATGACAGCGAACTCGCTACCCTCTTCGCCCTCTTCTTCCTCCTCAGGCACGCTGGCCTGCCGAGCGATCTGGAGTGCCAGATCGTTGTGCGGCAGTCCAGACGCCGAGAAGATCGGGAGCTTCTGGCCGCGAACGAGGGTGTTCATGCCGTCGATGGCGCTCACGCCGGTCTGGATGAACTCCTCGGGATACTCCCGGGAGTAGGGGTTGATCGCCGCGCCGATAATGTCCTCGCGGGACTCGGGGACGATCTCTGGGCCGCCGTCGATCGGCTGGCCCGTTCCGTCCATGACTCGGCCGAGCAGATCCTCGGTGACGGGCATCTTCAGCGTCTCGCCGAGGAAGCGCACGGATGCGTTGCGGTCGATCCCGCTGGTGCCCTCGAAGACCTGAATCGCCACAAGGCCGTCGCTGGACTCCAAGACCTGGCCGCGGAGCGTGCGGCCGTCGTCGGTCTCGATCTCGACGATCTCGTCGTAGCCGATCGGTTCGTCGACCTCGGCGTAGACGAGCGGTCCGCTGATTTCGTTGATTGTCTCGTATTCTTTCATTAGTACATCCCCCGCAGTTCCTCGGTGATATGGTCTTTGAGTTCCTCGATGAACGCCTCGTAGTCCTCCTGGACGCCGATCCGGTTGATCCGCGGCGTGGAGTCAAGCGAGACGAGATCCTCGACCGGCACGCCGGCGTCGAGGGCCTCGAAGGCCTCGTCGTTGTACGTCTTGATCGTCGTGAGGATGAGGTGAGTCTTCTCCGGCGGGCAGAACGTATCCGTCGGGTGGAAGGCGTTCTGTTGGAGGTAGGCCTCCCGCAGGTAGCGAGCGATCTCAAGGGTTAGCTGCTGATCCTCCGGCAGGGCGTCCTTGCCGACGAGCTGCACAATCTCCTGGAGCTCGCTTTCCTCGTCGAGGACGTCGATCGCCCACTGGCGGATCTCCGACCAGTCCTCGGTGACGTTCTCCTCGAACCATGGATCGAGCTGATCCCGATACAGCGAATAGGACTCGTTCCAGTTGATCGACGGGAAGTGCCGCCGTTCGGCCAGGTCCGCATCGAGGGCCCAGAACGTTTTGACAATTCGCAGCGTGTTCTGCGTAACTGGCTCGGAGAAGTCGCCACCGGGCGGCGAGACGGCACCGATGACCGACACCGAGCCGGTCGTCCCGTTGGTGTTCTCGAAGAAGCCGGCTCGCTCGTAGAACTGGCTGAGCCGTGCCGAGAGGTAGGCCGGGTAGCCTTCCTCGCCGGGCATCTCCTCAAGCCGGGAGGAGATCTCCCGCATGGCCTCGGCCCACCGCGAGGTGGAGTCGGCCATGAGTGCCACGTCGTACCCCATGTCGCGGAAGAACTCCGCGATGGTGATGCCCGTGTAAATGCAGGACTCACGCGCTGCGACAGGCATGTTCGACGTGTTGGCGATGAGGCAGGTACGGGCCATCAGCGGGTTCCCCGTCTTGGGGTCGTCCAATTCGGGGAAATCCTCGATGACCTCGGTCATCTCGTTGCCGCGCTCGCCACAGCCGACGTAGACGACGATGTCGGCGTCGGCCCACTTGGCGAGTTGGTGCTGAGTGACGGTTTTCCCAGAGCCGAACGGCCCCGGAATCGCCGCCGTCCCGCCTTTCGCGATCGGGAACAGCCCATCAAGGACGCGCTGGCCCGAAATGAGCGGCTTCGTCGGCGTCTTCTTCTCGACGGCCGGGCGTGGCTGGCGAACCGGCCACTCCTGGTGCATCGAGATCTCCTCGCCGTTGTCGAGTTCGACAACCGTCTCTTCGACGGTGTAGCTGCCGGATTCGACGGCGACGACCTCGCCGCCCTCGTAGTCCGGTGGCACCATGACCTTGTGGTCGATGGTGACCGTCTCCTCGACGATGCCGACCACGTCGCCGGCGGATACTTCGTCGCCTGCCTCGACCTCGGGCTGGAACTCCCACTCCTTGTCGAGGTCGATGCCGGGGGCGTCGACCCCACGGTCGAGGAACGCACTGTTCATCTTCTCTTCCAGCACGTCGAGTGGGCGCTGGGTGCCGTCGTAGATGGCATCCAGCATACCAGGGCCGAGGTCGACCGACAGCGGCTCGCCCGTGTTCTCGACGGGTTCGCCCGGGCCGACCCCGGAGGTCTCCTCGTACACCTGGATGGTTGTCACGTCGCCTTCGATCTCGATAACCTCGCCCATCAGCCCTTCGTCGCCGACATAGACGACGTCGTTCATCCGGGCGTCGAGATCGCGGGCGGTGACAACCGGCCCACTGACGCTTTCGATGACGCCGGTTGCGGCGTCCTGTTGGGTTGCTTGACTCATAGTTAGTCGTCTTCCTCCATCAGATCGATGCCGATGGCGCGTTTGATCTGTCCGCGGAGATCGCCGCTGCCCGCGCCGCCACCGAGGGTGACAAGCGTTGGCTCGACGCTGGTTTCGACTGCTTTCCGCGTCCCGCGGGACAGGTGATCGAGATCGTCGTCGTACATGACGATGATACCGACGTTCTCGTTGTCGAGAACACGCTCGACGGCGTCGTCAAGCGCGTCGTCCTTCTCGTCGTCGGGAACGTTTTCGAACGTCTGCACGCCGGCCAGCCGGAAGCCGGTGGTGAAATCCGGGCTGCCGATGACCGCGATCTCCTGGCTCATAGGATCACCAACTCCTGTTCGATGGCCGTCTCGCTCAGCCCGGCCTCGCGGCCGCGAGCGATGGCACGGATGTTGGTTACTTCCCGCTCCTTCATCAAGATGTAGGCTACGACCGGACAGATCGACAACGGATGGACGTTGCCGAGCTGTTTGGAGTATCGTAGCAACACACCCTCCAAGGCGCGCTCGAAGTCGATGAGGCTGTCGGCGGCCTCCAGTTCATCGAGTGGCTCCGAGAGCTTTGTGCCGTACCGGCTCTCTCGGATCCGCGCGACGAGCTCGTCGGTGTTTTCGACCAGTGTCGTCATCTCGCTGGCCGAAAACAGCCGCCCGCCATCGATGAAGTACTCGCCGGGGTCGATCTCCGCGCCGCTGCGGGCAAGCCGCAGGGCGTTGCGAACGTTCCGGAAGTCGATCTCGGCTTCGAGGAACTCCCGGTAGAGATCGATCGCCTCCCCGCTGGGAAGGGTGCCGAGTAGTTGTTCGTAGAACGCCCGATCGACGGCGTTCTCCAGCGGCACCAGCGTCTCGCTCTCTTGGAAGTCCTCAAAGGCCGCGTCGACCGCGTCGCCGAACATCGTGCCATCGAGGACGGTCACGACATCTTCGACGGTGCCGGCCTCAAGCAGGCGGTTGATCAGGGCGTCGTCGAACTCGCCGGCCCGGATCATATCGGTCTCGACGGCCTCGCTGTCTGCGTCGGTGTAGACGCCGCGGAACACCGTTTTGACGTTCCAGGCGTCGAATTTTCGCAGGTAGCGGGCGATGAGATCGTACAGTTGCCCCTCGGCGAAGCCCAGCAGTGCATCGAAGTGCCGCGCGAGATTGCGGTTCAGCGCGTACTCGATGAGGTCAACGCCGCTGTGGCGGCTGCCGAGGGCGTTGATCTCCTGTTCGTACTCGGATTCCTCCATGTAGCGGGCGATCTCCGCGGGACTCATCCGGACGAGCTTGCTGTACTCGTCGTCGTCGAACAGCACGCCCCTCCGGGCTCGCACCCGGGCGGTGACGTACTCGGGGTTCGAGCTACCGGGCGAGCCGGACGATGCGTTCATGCCGGGCGTGCTCATTGCTCGAAGAGGTGTTCTGAGAGTTCCTTCAGGTTCTCATCCCAGACGGTGTCGAGAACCGAGTCGAAGGTGTTGTTCACCCGAACGCGTGAGGTGTCGCTCTCGACGATCACGCCGCCGAGGCAGTCGCGCTCGCCGCCGAAGCTGAACCCGTCGTAGTCCGTCAGGATCCCCTCGATGAGTTCCTGATCGTCGCCGCGCCCGTAGACGGTGACGGTCGCGTCGTCATCGAACTCCGTCGCGGCGTTTGCGATGAGCGCCTCGGTAAGCGACTCGCGGCGGTCACCCGACAGCTCGACCAATGCGACTTCGACCTCCTCGCGAACATCGGCGAGGACGTCCCGACGGGCTTCGAGCCGCTGCTGTTTGGCTTTGAGGTTCGCACTCGACAGTGCCTGTTCGCGCTCTTGGTCGATCTGGGACTCGACCTCGGCGGCGCGCTCGTCTTTGATCGCCTCGGCGTCGGCCTCGGCCTCGGCGATGATTGCCTCGGCTTCCTCCTCGGCGTCCGCACGAATCTCCTCTGCACGCGCGCGGGCTTCGTCTTTGATGTCGTCTACGACGTGTTCCAAACTCATTGGTGAAAGGAACGCCCCGTTAGACGAGGAAGATCGCAACGAGTGCGAGGATCACGAGCGTCTCGGGCAGGACAGTCAGAATCAGGCCTCTGACGAACAGATCCTCGTTTTCGGCCATTGCGCCGACTGCGGCCGCACCGATGCCGCGCTCCGCATAGCCAGCGCCGAAGGCCGCCAGTCCAACACCGAGGGCAGCCGCTGCCGATGGGCTGAGGGCTCCGGTTGATGATGCTGCCTCTGCGGCTGCGCTCGCAGCTGCCTCTGCGGCTGCGCCCGCGTTTCCACTCGTCAATACGATATTACCGACTTGTGATGTAAGTTCCAAGCTCATGTGTTATGTGTCGTCCGCTCAGGTTGCGTTGGCTTGTCGCCGAACAGTTGCGTTTCGTCTCACCGTCGACATAAAGCTTCCCAAACCCGCACACGGCAGTGTTCAGACAAGGAGTGAAAAGTGAGGCGTCACGAGTTCTACGTGCTTATGGAAGAATTCGGACGCCTCAGTGGCAGTATCGACCAAATTGAGTTAGCCTTTGTGGAACGAGAAGCGACACCGGAGTTTCTGATGAAGCTCAGTATTCAGCTGCATCTGTCTGGATTATCACTTTCGAATACTGTTTCTGTACTTGAGGTATTCGGTGTCGAACGCGCTCGATCAAGCGTACATAACTGGGTTCACAAGGCGGATCTACAGCCCACGTCTGGGAAAGGCCCGGATCACGTTGCGGTTGATGAAACGGTGATCCACCTCAACGACGAGCGATATTGGCTGTACGCAGCGGTTGACTCAGAGACAAACGAATTGCTGCATACAAACCTTGAACCGACGACTAACACCGGACTCGCAGAAGTGTTTCTCGCTGAGCTCAGCGAGAAACACGACGTTGCTGACGCCGTCTTTCTCATTGATGGTGCCCACTCACTACAGGCTGCCTGTCACCGAGCCGGCTACGATTTCAGATACGAAAAACATGGAAATCGAAACGCTGTCGAACGTGTCTTCAGAGAACTAAAACGCAGAACTATCTATTTCTCGAACTGTTTCAGCAACGCCTCAGCAGACACAGCCGACGACTGGCTCAGATCGTTCAGCTTCGCATGGAACCAGCTTATCTGAACACTACCCCCGCACACACAGGTCATATCTCCGAGATATAGAATTAAAATTGATATTTATATCATGATTCGAGTAATATATTAGTTTATTTTGAAATTGTCTGGTCGTACCCAACTCCCTTCCACCATACACGGTGCAGGTTTTTTGATCAAAGGTTTGTTACCCTCTACGGCTAATGTATACTAACATGACGCTCCCCCCGGATGTACATCCAAAGATACCACAATGGATACCCACGGGCCCTAATACTACAGTCAGTCTTTCTGAACTAAAGAAAAAAGAACTCATTGCAGCTAATTCGGATACCGATATTTTACGTATGTATACTGACTATCTAGATGATGATATCGTCGTTAAGCAACCATCAGGAAACAAGACTGTCTCCGAAGATATATTCAAGAAGTTTGAAAATGAAGCTGAGATATGTTCAGCGCTTGATCACGATCATATAGTTGAATTGGTGGACTGGGGAAAGCAACCGTTTCCTTGGATCGGGTTTGAACACATGGACGGAGGAAGCCTGTCTGACCGGATTGAATCTATATCACACTTGGAGGGATTATGGATTTCTGTGTCGGTCGCTGATGCGGTCTGGGAAGCACACACTACTGGCATAGCGCATCTAGATATAAAACCTGATAATATATTATTTCGAAGACTATCCAATGATGTTTGGGATGTGCCAAAGATTGGCGACTGGGGTGTATCCAAGTGCTTATTCGATACAGCCCAAGACAGTAACGCCCTTTCACCGAGATATGCAGCTCCAGAACAGTTTGAACCTGAAGAATACGAAAGCCCAGACAACATAACGGATATATATCAACTCGGCACCGTTGTATATGAGATTCTCACCGCGAAGAAAATATTCACTGGAAAATCAGTTGAGGTAATGTATAAACACACCAGTAAATCACCCACTCCACCAACAAAAGTTGACCCAACTCTTCCAGCAGCAGTGGATGAGGTGCTGGCTACCGCTCTTTCAACACGAAGAAAAGAAAGGTATGAGTCAATGCTTGACTTCCGTCGTGACTTAGAATCTCTGTTTCATACTGTTGCACATGATCAGAGCCCCACTCTCATCTGTGGTCGGGGTAATACTGATACAACGACAGATCACCGAGAGTCCGAATTGGAAACTGTGGAATCTGAAGTCGGAGCAGAATTCAACGATGTCACAGCAAATAACTTGGGTAATTTCGGTAATAATACCGAAAATACTACACTTTGGAATGAAAATGCAGATATTTTGGAACAACTGGATTCTTGGGCGGAGTCAGAAAGAAAAAAAGAGGTCCCCTGGCAGTACCGAGATGATCCTCCAGGGATGAACCCAAAAACCAGCTCTGAAGACGAAAACAGCGATAAATAGTTTATCCAGATAATATAATATTTGATAGAAAACGCTAATCAGCTTTGTTTCTCAATACTTGGCTTGCAGTTTGACTGATTTCCCTGTCTGAATCCAGTCTATATGTTTCAAGTACATCAGTCGCGGTTGGGGTGTCAGCAGCACCAAGTGCTTCACAGGCGGCTTTTCTCACTGCGGTATCATCGTCATTTTCCAAAATAGCGGTCAATTGATCAACAGCTGCATCTGTAGGAACCTCCTCCGCGTCAATTGCAGTTGCTAACTCTCTACAGACCTCTTGCCGCTCTGTTGCATCTTTATCAGACAAGCGTGATTCGTATTCCTCCAATTGGAGTTTTGCCTGTTTATTACTACTGCCTTCGCCAGACGTTGCTGCACTCTCTTTATGAGACATTTCGTCTTTCTGTGCTGATTCTCCCGATGATTGTTCGCTGTCCTCCTCCTGCTCGGCGGTTTTCTTTGATACGTCGCTGGATGAGGCCTGTTGGCTGCCTGACTCGGGTTTATCTGCCTCACCAGCATCCGATTTAGTTGTTTTCTCATCGTTTGCTGGCTCGTTGATCGTGGATTCTACAGCAGGTTTGCTGTTTAGCGCAAGATACCCAAACCCGATTGCTAGAGGCAGCTGGACGATGGCTGATGGTGGTGATGCAAATATGGAAAGAGCATTCAGAACAACATATCCTATCGCTGCGTACCATGCTATCTTCGATTCACGGCGCAAGCCGACACCAATTGCTATCGGCAATAGTACGCCAATTCCACCAATCACGCCGACAAGAGGTAAGATTCCTGACTGTCCCTGAAGTGATATCATGCCGAGAGAAGTAATAATTATCACAAACAAAATGGCTTGGAGTGCACCCCAACCAAACATACCATACTGTAGCCAAGTGAGATATTTTTGTGCCTCTTGAGGAGTTTTATTTGGGGAACCCACTGGTGTTGTTTCTTCAGCGGGTTCTGAGTTAGTCGTCTCTGTAGAGGCTTCCTCCATACTCTCCCCGACTGTTGAGCCAACACTTGCTACCTGAGATCCAGACAGTAGACTTACCAATTTGATCGGTAATTTCACCATCTTAAATACGACACCCAACAATTTTCGGAGGATTTTGAGCGTGAATATCATGTTAAAAAAATTATTTGTTTGTGCTGTTGAACGGCAGTGAGATCAGTCATCTGTGGGTGGTCTAATCTATTACTGTTCTTTGATTCTTTCTGTTTCATCACCAATCAATCCAACATGTTCAGTCAATCGATTTATATTCTTTGGTCAGACTGTTGGCTCTCATAACCAAATCACGACTGGAAGATGGTTGCAATTAATTGTTTATTTTATATATTCAAAATATAATGCAAACCCAAAATATAAAATAAACGGCTTGTTCTGTTGGAATGGATGCGTTTACCTCACACCATATTCGACGGCAACGAACCGATCAGTGAGCGAGAAGCACAAACGCTGGCAATTAAGCAAGCCATTGACGACGAAGTTAGTGAACATGTAAATTCACAGTGGGGTAGGATCAAACGTCTCGGTGCTGCAGGCTTGTTGTTAGTTGTCGTCGGAGTCGGTATATTCTCCACGGGCAATAATATTGGAATCGGCATATCTGCATTGGGTCTTCTAGTCGGTGGTGGCGGTATTGGATACGTACGTTCTCAAGAACCGGACGTATCAGTGACAGGCATTAAAAAAGGCTACTGGACTGGTTATATGATACCCGACAGAGACGGGACAGTAGTATTTGATGCCACTGATTCAATAGAAAGAAAGGAATTCTCGGTTGAGTTGTTGGATGACCCCAATGTTGTGGAGTCTGTTGAAGAAAACCTTGCTGAAATGAGTGAGTTTCCTGTAGTAATGACTGATCAATCGGATGTAGAGACTGATTTCGTCCAATCGGTTGCGGACGTTCAAAATGCGATCAATACTGCGGAGCGACACGAACTTACTGCACCAGTGCTGACAGAAAAGGAGTCTGCCGTTAGCACGCTTGACAAACTCGCACCAATGGCAGAGGAAGATCCAATTGACGCAGGTGGTGTCTCGGTTTCACTAGAAAAAGCAATAGATCAAGTTACCACGTTTAGTGACTTTGAGTCGATGGCTGACGAAGATCACGGTGAGTCAACTTTATTGAATGTGAGTGATCACAGCCGAGACTTGGCTAACGAGCTATCTGGACTACAAGAAACGGCCACAAGCCTCCTCAATGATCATATCAAGACTGCTGGCGACATGTTTGGGATGATTTCATACAATTTCTATTGTCCCGATTGCATGGAGGATGATATTGAGTCACGGTTAGAGATTGTCGGTGTTGATGGTGAGTGGCATTGTGATGCTTGCCGATCCAACTTTGCGCTGGACGGCGGAATTCCACGCCACCGGATTCGGGATGAAGTCGTGTTAGATGTCTGGGATCAACTGTGGACAGAAAAAGACGATCAGCGTCGTGAGGTATATGAATCCATTGAGGATCAGAAGGCCGAGCTAAAAGAACGAGAGTTCGAACAGCGTCGTGAAGAGATTCGGAATGTCGAAAACCGAATTAAGGATATCAGATCCCGTATTCGAGATCTTCAGACTGAGGCAAAAGCCAAAGAGGGAATCGTTGAAGAGATTGGTAACCTGATGGTCAAGTATGAACGGCTTAGCAGTCAACGAAAAGAAAAATTCAGACAAGATATATCCGACTCGTTCGAGAGAATAGATCAGAAAACACAGGAAACGCTGAAAGAAACCGAGGGCATAGTTGAAAATCGCATTCAAGAAGCCGAAAACGAAGCGGAACAGCGGGCTGAAATGATGCGTGAAGAAGAACGACAGAGACACAAAGAACAGATGGCACAACAGAGGCAAATTGCCAAGGCACAGATGGAACAGCAGGCTGAAATCACACAGGGCCAGGTGGCTAAAGAAGCTGAGATTGCTGGCAGACAGGTGGCCGAACAACAAGAGATGACTAAAGGAGTGATGGGAGCAATTGCGACAACACACGCAAACAAACCAAATAAGAGGGGGAAATAATCATGGCAAACGATGATCTTCATCCAATCCTGAAATCTATACATAGAACACTCAAAGATACACTAAAAGAAGGTCAGAAAATAAAGAGTGAGATAACCAAAGTCCACACAGCGATTACTGATGGTGTTGAAAAAGTTTTGGAGGCGATCAATGACACCATCCAAGCTCAAGCTGAGATGAAGATGATGGAGCATATGGTTGAGGTCAAATCGATCCTCCCGCAGATTGATGCTGAGAGGGAACGAATTGATGTTGAGGAAGAAGAGCTTGACAGGCAATTAGAACGTATCGCCGACAGATACGAAGATAAACACGACGAACTTGATGAGAAGGCAGCCAGCCGCATCCGGGACGTAGGGTCGCACATTTTTGAGATTGATGAGAATCAATTTGAGGAGGGGATTGAGACACCGTTCGCAGAACACGTCACGACGGCTTGGATGTCACTTCAAGCACAAAATGATGCGGTTGTGAAGAACCGGAGGGAACGGGTTGAATCGAGAACGTCAGAAGCCGTCGGCGAAATTCATGAATTTGTAAAAAAGCAGGATGAACTGGTAGAGCAAATAGATAGAACAAGAACTGACATCGAGACTGACGTAGAAGAGCCGAAACCAATTCAGTTACCATACTACGCTGTGGAGGTCGAAATCAATGGCAGTACGAGTACAACGCTCATTGAACCGTCAGCAGTTGAGAATGATTCTGAAGACGGTGCAACATTGACTCCACTGCCAGGCATGGATTCTGTGGTGTCTGCATGTCCAATAAATGAAACCCGGACAGAGCAGATTGATCAAGCTAGCATTACGGATAATATCGAACAGTATACAACATCTGATCCACCGCTCGTCTCAACAGCTGATGCGTATGAAGACGCACTGCCAGAGCAAGTTGAGGTAACGTTGGAGGAGGACACGTAACCATGGCATCAATTGAAAAGACACGGGCAATTATCGAAGAAAATGAGACATATGACGGAAAAATAACACCTACTGTTAAGTCAGAAATCAGCAGGCCTGTCAAAATCAAACCTGGCGCGACGGTTGAGGGAAGTATCTATGGTGAGACGATTAATATCGACCGCGGGAAGGTTGAAGGATCGGTAATGGGTGCAGAGAGTGTTGAATTAGAGTCTGGCAATGTGGACGGAGATATCGGAACAGATGGAAGAATAACATCATCAGCCTCAGCTGTGTATGGCACAATTACAGGACAGCGAGTCAGATTGACGAATACTATTGTCTATGGGAACGTTGTTGGTAGTAATGTTGTACTTGAAAATTGCGTTGTGATCGGCCTCATCACGGCAGAGACACGACTGTCAGCTACAAATACGCTCTGTTACAGTTTCAAAACGTATGGTGAGGCAACCCTAACAGGGGTGTCAACAGTGCTCCCCCAAGCGATTGTCGAAGGTAAAGTTGAGTTTGATACTCCTGTGACAGTAACTGGTCTTGGTCAGTTGGACATTGACGAAGCTGACTTCCCGACAATGGATGAAGATGATTTGATCGAGCTGCACGAATCAACCTATCTTACGCTGTCGCCGCGAATCCTCAACCTAGAGGTAGTCACCGACCGGCTTGAGGAACTTGAATTGACTCTGCAGAAGGTCGTCACCGCGACCTCGGGAGTCGATACTCCTGCGGCAGGAGAGATTCTAAACACGCTTGGTGTGAGTGACGACCACGTCCCTGACATTATATAAATAGCTCAACCGATGATCTTTGCAATCAAGATAACGCTAAAAATACTGAAAGGTATTATCAAGGCTGTCGTGTTCCCAATAAAGCTTGTAGTGAAGCTATTCCAGCGATCTGATGTGAGTGCTGGTGATGTTGCGAATTCGGTTCCCAATACATCTACAAGGGAAATACGAGAGAAGTCTAGCACAGCCATTGCCAGCGAATCTGATAGTGAACAATCTGAAACGTCCGACTCGTTAGCTGATTCCGAATCAACTACCTTTCCAAGCTCAAGTGGTTCAGTAACAAGCAACTATTATGAACGATTTTACATGGGTCTCTTTGCTATTGCTGGCTTGAATGCTTTATTTATACTAAGCCGACTTATACAGTATGAGCTAAGAGGTGCTTGGTGGAAGGCCGGACTAGTAGTAACTGTTCTTGTGCCGTCTGTGTTGGGTTACTGGGTTCAAAATAGCTCAACTCAAGGTGGAGGGTTGAATATCGCATTTGCATACGGTATCTTCCTACTTATTAGCAGCACATTCAATCAGTTTATGGGGGAATTAACAGGAGTCTATTTTATTCTTTCTCGTCCTCGATTCTGGATGCTAGAAAAATTTGCCAGTAATTTTGTTATTGTTTTCTTCTCGCTAGCTAACTATGCGGCGATTTTCTTTGTGGTCTATTGTGGATATAAGATTCGAACACAAGGTTCTGTGAATAAAACAGAAGCAAGTGCCATGACCTACGATGCTGAAACTCCTGCAGGTGATTCTCAACCGTCCAACCCCAATTCTAGCGGCAGCGAGAACGACGTTTCTTCTGAAAGCGAAACCCCCGAAACAACTGTAAGCTCAGAGTCAGCCCCAAGCGGAGATGCACCAGTAGACCATGATGTAGTTGAAGACGATTCGGCAGGAGAGAGCACCACAGCTACTTCGGCAGACGATGAGCCATCCCAAGAGAAGCCCAAATCTGACACTGAACCAACTGCCGATGAAGAACCTTCTACACCGGGTGTAGCTGCTCCCGATGAGATTCTTGCCCAGATCGACGATCAAGTCACTGCAAATGATGTGCAGCGGCTTGGAACGGCCCTCACCGAATACCCGGCCACAGATGAAGTGTTGGCCGCTCTTGATGAGTGGGCTGATAGCGATGATCCCGAGATTCGGATTGCTGTATGTGAAGCCTGCGCTGAGATTGAAGACTCGAAATCGGAAGACATTCTTCAGCTACTCAAAATAGATCGCAACGACCGCGTTATGCGTGCAGCAACCGACGCTATGTGAAATGGTGCCGATACCGGTGGAAGTATATCGTAGCAAGTTCAACATTTTTCCATCAATAATGCCAGCAAAATCCAGTGGCTCCCATATAAGCGGTCATCTCGTTTCATACATCGCAGCAGCATTTCTGGTCAAACATATCAACACGTACATACCTCCGTTCAGTGATCTGTCACATATGGTTGGTGGACTTTTTACCAGTCTTACGGGTGTAAATATATCTGACGAAATAAGTGGAATGCTTGTGGTTTCAACGTTCCTTATCGCTATGTGGGGTGTTGGCTTCCACTTTTATGATCAGTAGCAGACTTAGCAAATCTAAGAACTGGTGGTGCTGATTTAGCTCTCGGTCGTAGTATGCTCCCGTTCGTAGCCGAACGGGGTATACTCGCGGCCGCCGCCGTCGAAGAACTTCCCGAAGAACTCGACGTATTCGAGACGCACCGCCTGCAGGCCGGCACTCGTCACACCAAGCGCGAGGACGAGGATGTGACCGAGAACGAGGACGAGAATCCCGATCAACAGCGAGGCGGCTTCCCCGTGGACGAGTCCCGGGAACAACACGCCGGTGACCGCCTCACCGTGATAGGTGCCCTGTTCGAGGTAGTACGCCGGCGAGTGTTGCAGCCCGAAGTGCCACTCCGCACCGTGGCTCGTTTCGGTGACCCACACGCCGAAAAACAGGAGGTTGACCGTGAAAGCCATCCCCGCCTTGGCGAGCAGCACCGCCGCAAGTCGGGTGTACGACAGCACGTTGACAAGGACGTTCAGGAATTCGACGACCTCGATCGGCTCGCCGAGGGCCAAGAGGAACAGCCCGATGACGAAGACCAACAGCGGGATCGTGAATTCGCCACCAATCACCGGAATGCTGAACAGCCCCATCGCCGGGAAGCCACTGAATCCGAGTGGGAGCACACCCTCAGCAGCGAAGGTGGTGTAGATGAACTCCGGCACCGCACCGCGAACCGCGTCGCTGAAGACCCAGACCCACAGCCCATTCATCATCAGGATCCACGAGCCGTTTTCGTAGATCGCGTGTTTGAGGTCGTGAATCTGGAAGTCCTCGATGAAGCCGAGAATCCACGCGATATTGAGGTGGACAACACCGACGAGCACGCTGACGACGAGCCAGCCGCGGGCCCAGTCGGCACCAGCCGGCGAGAGACCCTTCTCTATCGGTGCGTGGGCAAGGTCGACGACGCCTTCCCAGAAGTACGTCGCAATCACGTGTAAGCCGAACAGCTCACCGTAGAGAATCCCAAAGACAGCGGTGAACACACCGGCGGCGATGGTGACCCCGCCCATGCTCTTGAATCCCTGACTGTCGAAGGCCGTATACAGGTAGTAGCCGATCCCCATGTAGATGAGCCCGTAGCCGAGGTCACCGATCATGAACCCGAAAAAGGCCGGGAACGTCAGAAAGAGGATGACCGTCGGATCGAACTCGTTGTACTTTGGCCGGCTGACAGCTTCGATGAGCACTTCGAACGGTTTGACGATGCCGGGATTGCTCTGGATGATCGGCGGATCGTCATCGTTCATCGTGACCGCGCCACCGCCGTCGGCGACGACTTCGCCGCCATCGGTAGCAGCCTCGGCATCAGCGTCAGCCGCGCTGCCGTGGTCTTCGACGTGCGCCTCGCCGTTCGATTTGAATTCGGCGCGCTCGATCTCGTCGACATCGACCGGGCCGTCGACCTCGCTATCGAGCGTGGCCGCAAGGTCGTCGTAGCGGTCGGTCGGAATCCAGCCCTCGGCGACGAAGGCGTTGGTCGTCGTCGCAAACGACAGTGGCGCCTCCTTCTTTTGGGCCTCAATGGCGAGATACTCCTCAGCCGCGAGCAGGAAGCCAGCCGACTCAGCTTTGACTGTTTCCAACTCGGCTTCGACCTCGCCGAGTTCGGCTTCGAGTGTTTCCTTTTCGCTTTCGAGGTCAGCGACGTACTGCTTGGGAGAGGTCTCGGCGTCAGGCACCGATAGCGTCGTGAACTCGACACCGACGAGTGAGTCGGCGATGAGTTCACTTGTGGGGTCGTACCCCTCGGCGGGCTGGGCGAAGATCGCCTGTGTGTCGCCGCCCGTGAAGATCTCGAAGCGGTTGATCGTCTCCTCGTCGTCGAGTTCCGCGGCGATGGCGTCGCGGTCGCCGTGGCCGACGAGGACGGCCAGCGAGTCGTAGCCGCTCAGGAGAGCCAAATCAAGCCCGAGTTCGGCGAAGGGGGCGACCGCCTCGATCTCCTCGTTGATCTCGCGGATCTGGGTTTCAAGCTCGCCGCGCTGGTCGTCGAGGTCGTTGATGCGGTCGCGGAGCTCGGGGAGCTCGGCGTTGAGTTCCTCGCGGTCGACGATCCGGGTCTGGCCGGCGTCGTCGTCCTCGATCCCGAGCGTGCTTTTGAGCGCGCGAACGGTGACGAGTTGCTCGTTGGTTTCCTCCGCGCTTTCCAGCGAGCGGCCGCCGTCGAAGCCCTTCCAAGAGCCGTCGTAGTCAGACAGATCCAGCAGGTTCAGTGCGTGGACAGCCTCGATGACGTCGTCGATGACGCGTTTTGAGCCCGTCACCGACACCTTGCTCATCTGCTCAGGTCTGAGCATTCACGGCCTCCTCGAAGCGATCGATGGCCAGCTCGACGGCCTCGTCGATCCGGTCTTGGGCCTCCTCGACGAGCTCCTCCCGGGCTGCCTCGCCCTCTTCGAGGATTTCCTCACGGCGGGCGTCGATCTCCTCGCGGGCCGCCTCCAGTCGCTCGGCCGCGTCCTGTTCGGCCTCCTCCTCGGCCGTCGTGCGGATCTCGTCGGCGTCGGATCGGGCCTCGGCGATGCGTTCCTCGGCGTCGGCTTCCGCCTCGGCAACGATCTCCTCGGCGTCGTCCTCGGCCGCCTTGATCTCGTTGAGAACCTCTTGTCTCGGCATGCTCACTAATCATCCGGAATTGCAGTAGCTGCATATAAGGTGTTTGCGGAACGTCTCGGCGGTTCGATGGGTCTGTGTCGGCTCCGCGTGTTCAGCAAATCCGTACCGTTATTGTCACGCCGCCCATAGGGAATACTGACATGGGAATCCTTGAGAACAAGGCCAGAGCGCGCCTGTTCTACAAATATCTCTCGAAGGTTTACGATACAATCAACCCCTTCATCTGGAACGACGAGATGCGCGACGAGGCCATCGCGTGGCTCGACATCCAGCCCGACGACCGCGTCCTCGATGTGGGCTCAGGCACCGGGTTTGCGACCGAGGGGCTGCTCCAACACACCGACAACGTGTACTGTCTCGACCAGTCGATCCATCAGATGGAGAAGGCCTTCGCCAAGTTCGGCAAGCACGACAAGGTAAAATTCCACCGCGGCGACGCCGAACGCCTCCCGTTTGCTGACGACACGTTTGATCACCTCTGGTCGTCAGGCTCGATCGAGTACTGGCCCAACCCGATCGACGCCCTCGAAGAGTTCCGGCGGGTCACCAAGCCCGGCGGCCGCGTCCTCGTTGTCGGCCCCGACTATCCAAACTCGGTCGTCATGCAGAAACTCGCCGATGCGATCATGCTGTTTTACGACGAAAACGAGGCCGACCGCATGTTTGAGACTGCCGGCTACACTGACTTCGAACACCATATCCAACAGGCCAGCCCCGGTAGCCCGAAGGCGATCACGACGGTTGCGACCGTCCCGGCGGCCGCGGCCACAGACGGCGTTGCCGACGCAGCCACCGACCACGCCACAGCCGGTGATTCCGCGGCTGATTAACGCGCCGTAGCCTCCAGGCTGGGCCGCAGAAAAACACGTCCTCGCGCTATTCGTCGATAAACTCGTTGTCGCGCCAGTCGACACCGTTTTTCCCGGCACTGTTCTGTGGGTTTTCGACGACCTCGACGGTTGCGGGCCGTTGTTCGCCTTCGACGATCCGTGTTGCTTCGAGCTCGCCGTCGTGCTCGGAGATCGCTGTCAGCGTCCCTTTCTCAGAGAGCTTGGCGATCTCGGTGAGCACCTCGAACATCCCGTACTGGACGGCGGTGTTCTGGAGCACGGTTTCGCGGTCGCCCTTGAAGCAGGCGAACTCGACGAGCTCCGAGGGGATCTCTTCTTCCTCCTCGTCGCCCCAGCTCGGCCCGCCGGCCCGCGGCGGTTCCTCCTCGTAGACCCGGGTTTCGGTCACGCTGGCTTTGAGTTGGGCTGTTGGGGTGTATTTGCTGAGGCTCTCGTCGCTGGCCTCGGCGTTGATGATTAACGTGTTGTTGCGTCGGGTGAGTGTCACCTCGTCGATCTCGTCGGGGAGATCTGGATCCTCCAGATACTCCTCTAGGTCTTCGAGCGGCAATTCAAGCGTCGAGTGGAGACGGAATACGCGGCCTGTCATGATGTTGGATGGTGGTGTCGTCGACGTGGGTGCCGATACCTACCGACTGTAGGGCCCCCACTGGTATATGGGCTATCCTTTCGTGTCCGCCAGCGACCGATGGCTGTGGGCGGCGTCGCCAGCGACCTCGTGTGGGCTCAGGTCGTCAGCGTCGCTTCGAGTTCGCCGCGCTCGTCGAGTTCGGTCAGAATATCGCTGCCGCCGACAAACTCGCCGTCGACGAACGTTTGCGGGATCGTCTCCCAATCGCTGTGAGTCGATAGGGCTTCGCGGTACTCGTCGAGGGCCGGCAGCACGTCGACGGTCTCAAACTCCGTGACGTGTTCGCTGATCAACTCAAGGGCGTTGGCCGAGTAGCCACACTGCGGCATCAGTTGATTCCCCTTCATGAACAGCACCACATCGTTGCTTTCGATCGCCTCATCGACGCGTTCCTGGACGGACTCGGCGTCCAGTTCGCTGTCGGGTTGGAAGGTCATACCACTCCATAGGAACGACGGGGCCATAGGCGTTGCGTCCGGTTCCCTCTCCGGGTGCGCCCGCTGGCGGCCATCGGCACCCGTTGGAATCCGACACCTCCTTGTAGGCTGATGGAATCAGCCATGGGTATGAACGCGAACATCACCTGGGGCGGCGCGGGGCTCGTGTTGGCACTGGCCGGCACCGCGTTTGTCATCTCTGAGATCCAACACGGGATCGAAGTTGGCAACCCCTTGCCCGTCGCCTACGGCGGTGCGGTCGTCCTGGCAACCGTTATCGCCGTCCTGTTGATCGTCCCGAGCATGCGATCGAGCAGTTAAGCCGATCGCTGACAGCCCCCTGTCGACCGCGACGCAAACGGGGGGAGTTATTAGCGTCGCCACGAAGGAAGCGATGTGTTTCGCGTCGAGCTTCACGCCCACTCGGAACGCTCCCATGACGGCCGCGACCCCGTCGATCTATTGCTCGAACAGGCCGCGGCCGTCGGGCTCGACGCGCTTGCGATCACCGACCACGACGAGATCGACGCCAGCATCGAGACCGCGGTGAGCGCGCCAGACTACGGCCTTGTCGGGATCGTCGGCATGGAGGTCACCAGCGCTGTCGGCCACATCCTTGCGTTGGGCATCGACGAACTCGTTCCGCCGGGGCTCTCCTACGATGAGACGCTCGACCGCATCCACGATCAGGGTGGAATCGCCGTCGTTCCCCATCCGTTCCAGAAATCCCGCCACGGCGTCGCCCCGCATATCACCGACGACCAACTCGCTTCGGCCGACGCCATCGAGGTCTACAACTCCCGGCTGTTTACCGGCCGGGCGAACCGCCAAGCCGAACAGTTCGCCCTCGAACGCGAACTCCCGATGACCGCCGGCAGCGATGCCCACATCTCCGAGCTGGTCGGCCAAGCGGTCACCGAGGTCGACGCCGACGAGCCAACCGCCGACGCGATTCTCGATGCGATCCGCGGCGGCCGAACCAGCGTTATCGGCCACCGAACACCGTGGCACGTTAGCCTCCGGCAGTTCGGCGGCGGCGCGAAACGCCGCGCCCAGCGGGCGATCCGTGAGTTGTTCCGATGAGGCAGCCACCACAGCCGCCGCTTCGCGGTGCCGACCCCGACGTTGTGCGCGCCGCGCTCGATGGGGGCGATCCGCTGCCCGGCACAAACGGTCGCGGCCCAGCGGATATGGGTGGTTTCGGCGGCCGTCTCGACGATCGTCTCGTCCGGGATATTCTGGGTCGCCAGCCGGTCTACAGTGAGGCCGACGCAGCCGACCCGACCGCCGACGGCGCGTGGGCGTTCACGCCTGGCGACCTTGAGGATCCAGTTGTCGTCCCACCTGGCGGCGTCCGCACCGCCGACGGCGACGAGACGAGACTCACGCTCTCGGAGCCGCCGGCCGCCGACAGCGACGCGGCGATGGCGGCCGTGACCGACGCACTCACGGGCGCGCTCGGCGTTGACGCCGACACCGAGAAGACGGCCACAGACGACGTTGCCGTCGCCTTCTCTGGTGGGGTCGACTCAGCGCTTGTCGCCAGCGGCTTCCCGGACGCGCCACTGTACGTCGTCGGCTTCGAGGGCTGCCACGACATCGCCGCCGCCCGCGAGGCTGCCGCCGCAATTGACCGCGCCGCCGACCTCACGGTCATCGAACTCACTCACGACGATCTGATCGACGCCGTCCCGCGGGTCGCTGCTGCGATTGACCGGACAAATCCGATGGACGTAACGATCGCGCTGCCGCTGCTCGTTGTCGCCGAGCGGGCCGCAGCCGACGGCTACGATCGCCTCGCGCTCGGCCAGGGGGCGGACGAACTGTTCGGCGGCTACTCGAAGGTCGTCGAGCCGGCCGACGATCACCGCGTCGACAGCGACACGGTTCGCGGCGCGGTGCGGGAGACGATCGAGACGCTACCCGGTCAGCTGGAACGCGACGTGTGTGGGCTCTCGGCCGCTGGCGTTGAGCCGGTGACGCCGTTCCTCCAGGATCGCGTTGTCGACGCCGCGTTGCGGCTGCCCGGCGAGTTGCTGGCGACGCCTGAGGCGCGGAAGGTTGCCCTGCGGCGGGTTGCTCGTGAGACGGTCGGCCTCCCGGACTCTGTCGCGGGCGCGGACAAGAAAGCGGTACAGTATGGCACCTACGTCAGCCGCGAGTTGGATCGGCTCGCTCGCCAAAACGGGTATAAGCGACGGATGGACGACCACGTCGGGCAGTATATTCGCGAGCTGTGCAACTGAGACCTGACTTTTTCACCATCGCGGCTGAATCCCGGCTATGAATCGACGCGACGTGCTCACGCTCGCCGGCGGGCTCACGCTGTCGACGACGCTGGCTGGCTGTTTCAGCGTTGAGCAGAACGAATCCGAGGGTCAAACCAACGGCAACGAATCTGAGAGCCCAAGCGACGACAACGAATCGACAACCGCTGACGACGACAGCGAGTTGGATCTCCGCGAGGCCAACGTTGTGAGTGTTGTCGTCGATGACAGCGGCGGAGCGAGTACGTTCACTGTTGGTCTCCACCACGACGACGCTGGCGAGGAGGGGTATGCCGACTGGTGGCAGGTCGAAACGCTTGATGGCACACAACTCGGCCGCCGTGATCTCACACACCCACATGACGAACAGCCGTTTGAGCGAAGCGAGCCGATCGAAATCCCTGACGACGTAACCTGTGTCGTCGTTCGCGGCCACGACCAGACACACGGCTACGGCGGCCGCGCGGTCGTCGTGAATCTTGATTCCGGTGGGCAGAACGCGATCCAACAGGGGTCGGAGCGACAGGCCGTCAGCGAAAGCGACTGTCCAGCGTAACGTCTCGGCGGCAACTCCTGACCGTGTGACACCGTCCCGCGGTGCGGCGAGTCCGAAGCGGTTAAACGGGCTTCGGGGATAGAACAGGCAACTCACTGCGGTTACGGGCTACCAGTGGGCACCCGGTTCGCCGGGACGAAATGTGGTCGGCCTGACCGACTGAATCGCAAGCGCCCGAGGACAACTATGGCACGAAGCGTCTACTCACACATCCGCGAAGCATGGGAGAGCCCAAGCGAGGGCAAACTCGCCGAACTACAGTGGCAGCGCAAACAGGAATGGCGGAACCAAGGAGCGATCGAACGCGTCGATCGCCCAACCCGCCTCGATAAGGCTCGCTCGCAGGGCTACAAAGCCAAACAGGGCGTTGTTGTCGCCCGCGTGTCCGTCCGCAAGGGCGGGGCGCGCAAGCAGCGACACAAAGCCGGTCGCCGTACCAAACGGCAGGGCGTCAACCGTATCGGCCGCCGGAAATCGATCCAGCGCATCGCCGAGGAGCGCGCCTCCCGGAAATACCGCAACCTCCGGGTGCTGAACTCCTACTGGGTCGGCGAAGACGGCTCACAGAAATGGCACGAGGTCATCCTCATCGACCCGAACCACCCCGCCATCGAGGCCGACGACGACCTCAACTGGATCTGCGAGGATCAACACAAGGGTCGGGCGTTCCGTGGCCTCACCAACGCGGGCGACAAAGGCCGCGGCATGCAGACCCGTGGGAAAGGGACTGAGCACGCGCGCCCGAGCGTCAACAGCGATCGCAACCGCAGCAAGTAGCTGCTCACCTCGGTCTCACGACCGCTGCTCACCGATCGAGCCCCGGGTTCGGGCTGTTTTCCGTCGAATTGTCGATTCCCAGACAGTGATAACCTACATCTTTTTCTTATATTAGACTGATGTACCGGACAATATGTCACTGCTCGATAGCTACGAAGCCGTCCTCTGGAAGACGATGGACTGGCTCCGGATCACCGACTCCGTCCGTCGGAAGATGCTGGCAGCGGTGGCGATCCAGTTCAGCGTCGCCATCGGTCTCTTTGGGCTCCCGTTTGTCCTGTCGGGAACGGTACTGACAGCGATCCAGGCCTTGTTGTTCACTGGCGCGACTGTGGCGTTTATCAACACAGCCCTGATCGTCCAGCGAGATCTGATCGACCCACTGGCCGACATCGAAACCGCCGCCGGACGGATCGCTGAGGGCCACGTCGAAACCGAGGCCGTCGCCACCGACCAGCCTGACGAGGTCGGCGAACTCACCCGCTCGTTCAGCGCGCTGCAGTCCTATCTTGCGACGGTCTCCGCACAGGCTGACGCCTTAGCCGAACAGGAGTTCGACGACGACGCCCTCGATGAGTCCGTCCCCGGCCCCTTCGGCGAATCGCTGACCCGGATGGCTGACAACCTCGAAGCCCACACCAACGAGGTCGAAACCCGCTCGGCCCGGCTTGAACGCCTTGTCGAGGCCTTCGAGGAGTCGACGACCGCCGCCATCGACGGCGATCTGACGGCGACCATCGACCCCGCCGTCGTCAACGACGAGGACGGCACCTACACCGTAGTTATCGAGCGATACAACGAGCTGCTGCGAACACTCCAGGAATCCCTCGGCGAGACCGCCGCCTTCGCCGCTGAGGTCTCCCGATCGACCGACAGCGTCGTCGAGAGCACGACCGAACTCGACCGCGCGGGCGACGAGATCGCCGCCGCCACCGACGAAATCGCCGCCGGAGCCGACGAGCAACGCGAGCAGCTCCAAGCCGCCGTCAGCGAGGTCAACACGCTGTCGGCGACCGTCGAGGAGATCGCCGCCTCCGCCGAGGAGGTCAGCCGAACGGCCGAAACCGCAAGCGAGGCCGCCACCGAGGGCCGCCAAGAGGTGACCGATACGATCGCGGAACTCGATGAGATCGAAGTCGAGATCACCGAGGCCGCCGACAGCGTTGAGGCACTCGGCAGCCGGATCGACGAGGTCGACGAGATCGTTTCGGTGATCACCGATATCGCCGAACAGACCAACCTGCTCGCACTCAACGCCTCGATCGAAGCCGCCCGCGCCGGCGAGGAGGGCGATGGCTTCGCAGTTGTCGCCGAGGAGGTCAAAAGTCTCGCCGAGGAGACGAAAGACGCCGCTGGCGAGATCGCCGACCGCCTCGAAGAGATTCAGGCCCAATCCGACGACACGATCGCCGAGGTCGAATCAGCCAGCCAGCGCGTCAGCGAGAGCACCGACGCCGTCGAACGCTCCTTGGGCCGGTTCGATGAGATCGCTGAGGTCGTCACCGAGTTGAGCGACAGCGTCCACGAGATCAGCGACGCGACCGACCAACAGGCCACCTCCGCGGAGGATGTCGCGGCCGTCGTGGATGAGGTCGCCGACATCAGCGATGAGACCGCCGAGGATGCCGCCAGCGCGGCGTCGGCGGCCGAACAGCAGACGGTGTCGCTGTCGACCGTTTCGGAGACGGTCGAATCACTCGCCAGCGAGGCCGACGAACTCGAATCGCTCCTCTCGCAGTTTGATCTTGAAGAGGACGTGGCCACCGAGGGAGCGACCGGTCAGCGCGACACGGTCAACACGAACGGCGCGGATACAAACGAGGACGGCGACGTGATCGAACACACCGAGTCGACGAACGACCCGTTTACCGTCCCGGCCAACAACTGAGCCACTCGAGCAGTGACATCCGCGGTCTTATTTTGCTGTCGCCCAACCTGGGGCTATGAGCCTCTCGCTGGATGCAACCCAACTTGACCGCTACTCGCGGCATCTCATCACCGACGAGATCGGCCCCGAGGGGCAGGCAACACTGCTGGATAGCAGTGTGCTCGTCGTCGGCGCGGGCGGCCTCGGCGCGCCGGTTATCCAGTATCTTGCGGCCGCCGGCGTCGGCACGCTTGGCGTCGTCGACGACGATGTCGTCGAGCGGTCAAATCTCCAGCGACAGGTGATCCACGCCGACAGCGATGTGGGCCGGCCGAAAGTCGACAGTGCGGCGGCGTTCGTCGCCGACCTCAATCCCGACGTGACGGTCGAAACTCACGACCGACGCCTCAGCCCCGACAACGCCGCCGAACTGATCGCCGACTACGACCTCGTCGTCGATGGCTCCGACAATTTCCCGACGCGATACCTGCTCAACGACGCCTGTCGGCTGGCGGAGGTTCCGCTGGTCAACGGCGCGGTCTACAAGTTTGAGGGCCAGGTCACGACGCTCGTTCCCGACGGGCCCTGCTACCGATGTCTGTTTCCTGAGGCCCCTGATCCGGGTACCGTCCCCGACTGTGCGACGACCGGCGTGTTGGGTGTGTTGCCGGGCACCATCGGCTGTCTGCAGGCGACAGAAGCCGTGAAACTGCTGGTCGGGGTTGGCGACCCGCTGGTCGGCACGCTGCTCTCGTATGATGCGATGGAACTCGCGACCGAACGCGTCCCCTACCAGCAGTCGCCGGACTGCCCGGTCTGCGGCGAGGGCGGCATCGACTCGATCGCCGCGGTCGACTACAGCGACGGCTGTGGGATCGACGACCCACAACCGAACGCCTGAGATCGACGCCGACAGCACCCAGCGAGTCCCGCGACTTTTTACCGAAACCGACGTATCGGTAGCTATGACGAGTGGTGTCACCCAACCGACCGCTTCTAGCACCCGAATCAACCCATGACGCGCACACACGCACCTGTCTCCCTGCCGGTAACCCTCACCATCGCCGGCAGCGACTCCGGCGGCGGCGCGGGCATCCAAGCGGATCTCAAAACGATCGAAGCCCACGACGCCTTCGGCACCTCGGCGATCACCGCGACGACCGCCCAGAACACGACCGGCGTCAAGGACATCAACGTCCTGCCGACCGACCACATCGCCGCCCAGTACGACGCCGTCGTCGACGACTTTGATGTCGGTGCGATCAAAACCGGCATGCTTGCCACCGCTGCGGTGATCGAGACCGTCACCGACTGCCTCGCCGAGTTCGACGGCCCGGTTGTCGTCGACCCCGTCATGGTCGCGGCGACCGGCGACCGCCTGCTGAGCGAGGACGCCGAAGCCGCCTACGAGGCGTTGTTCGATCACGCGACACTCGTGACGCCGAACGCCGATGAGGCCGAACTCCTGACCGACCGGACGGTCGACAGCGTCGACGCCGCCGAGGCCGCGGGCCGCGATATCGTCGACTTAGGGGCCAACGCCGCGCTCGTGAAGGGCGGCCACATCGACGGCGACGACGTTGTCGACACGCTCGTCATCGACGAGTCAGCCACCGACGCAACCCACACCGAAGGGTTCAGCCATCCGCGCATCGACACCGACGCGACACATGGATCAGGCTGTACGCTCTCCAGTGCTATCGCCGCCCGCTTGGCCCACGAGGAAACGCTCACCGAGGCCGTCGCCGGCGGCGTCGCGTTCATGGAGCGGGCCGTTCGCTACGGGATCGACGCTGGCGAGGGGCCGGGATCGGTGCATCACCTCGTCGAGATGCGTGAACGTGCCGACCGCGAGGCGACAACCGCCGCCGTCGAGCGGATCGTCGCCCGACTGGTCGAGACCAACGTCGAACCCCTCGTTCCCGCCGGCGGTATGAATGTTGTCGGCGCGACCCGATACGCCGAGTCAGCCGCCGAGGTTGTCGGCGTTGACGGCCGCCTCAGCCAAACGCGAACCGGGATCCGACACAACGCCGGGGTTCGATCTGGTGTCGGCAGCGACCTCGCCCACCAACTCTTAGCTGCCCGCGAGGTGTTCCCCGCGCTCCGGTTTGCGGCCACCTGTCGCCTTGACGACGCTGTCGAGCAGGCTCTCGACACACTCGATGGGGCGGTCGTCCGCGGTTCAGGGGCGAGCGCGACCGAGGTCGTCGCAACCGCACTCGACGATGCTGACGTGCCCCCGGCAGCGATCATCGACGCCGGTGGTGCGGATCGACAGCCTGCGGTGATCGTGGCTGCACCCACGGCGGCGACGCTCCGCAAGCGGCTGGTGGGGCTTCACGACGCGCTAATTACGGAGTGACGGCGGCACCACTGCCACCTGCATCGTAGCGTTTTAGCGACTGTCCGCCCCACGGCCGGTATGTCTCAGGGAATCGTCGGCCAGTTTCACGCGTTGAAGGCCGACAGCGACGCCGATCTGGTGGCGATGCAGTGCGGCGATTTCTACGAGTTTTTCGACGATGACGCCGAGTGTGTGGCTGCCGAACTGGATTTGACAACCTCCACGAAATCCTCCGGCGGCGAATCCTACCCGATGGCTGGCGTGCCGGTCTCGGAACTCCAACCGTACCTCACCGCGCTCGTCGAACGCGGCTACACCGTCGCTGTCGCCGACCAGTTCGAGGATGATTCGGGCGACTTCTACCGAGAAATCACCCGCCGCGTCACGCCCGGCACACTGCTGGAAACCGCCGACAGCGACGCCCAGTATCTCGCAGCGGTCGTCGCACCCGCTGTCGACGACAACGCCGCCGACAGCGGCCCCTACGGACTTGCTTTCGCCGACATCACAACCGGCCAGTTCCTTGTCACCGAGGTCGCAGATGGCGACAGCGCGGTCGCCGAATGCTATCGGTTCGACCCCGTCGAACTGCTGCCTGGCCCGGCCGTCCGCACCGACGACGCGTTTCTCGATGCGGTCACCGACCGCAGCGACGCCGAGGTGACGCTGCACACCACCGATGCCTTTGCGCCCGGACGAGCGACCCATGCCGTCACCGAACAGTTCGGCGACGAAACCGCCGACAGCATCGGGCTGGACTCCGAGTTGGCACGTCGGGCTGCGGGCGCAATTCTCGCGTACGTCGCCGAAACTGGCGTCGGCGTCCGGCAATCGATGACGCGGCTTCAGCCGTATACAGCCGACGACCATCTGACGCTCGATGCGACGACCCAGCGCAACCTCGAACTCGTTGAGACGATGCAGGGCGACAGCGACGGCTCGTTGTTGGCGACACTCGATCACACCGAAACGAGTCCGGGGCGTCGACTGCTGCGGGAGTGGCTGACCCGGCCGCGCCGCGACCACACAACGTTGGATCGCCGCCTCGACAGCGTCGCCGCCGTCGCCTCGGCCGCGCTTTCCCGCCAACGACTCCAAGAAACGCTTGCGGGCGCGAGCGATCTCGAACGCCTCGCCAGCCGCGTCGCCAGCGGGAGCGCGGGCGCAACCGAGTTGCTATCGATCCGTGACACACTGGCACTGCTGCCCGATATCGCCAGTGAACTCACGGATGGTGAACTCGCAGACTCGCCACTATCCGGCGTTCTCGCCGACATCGACCGGGACGCCGCAGCCGACCTTCGGGCAACGCTGGGCGATGCCATCGTTGCGGATCCACCACAGACGGTGACACAGGGCGAACTTTTCAAACGCGGCTACGACGACGACCTCGATGATCTCATCGACCAACACGAGGCCGCCAAGGAGTGGCTCGATGGGCTGGCTGACCGTCTCAAACAGCGACATGGACTCACCCACGTCTCGGTCGGCCGCAACAAAACCGACGGCTACTACGTCCAGGTTGGCCAGTCGGAAGCCGACGCCGTCCCCGATTCCTTCTCGCACGTCAAGACGCTGAAAAACTCACAACGGTTCGTCACCGACGAGTTAGCCGAGCGTGAGCGCGAAATCCTTCGCTTGGAAGAACAACGCGGCGACCTCGAATATGAGCTCTTTGAGGCACTCCGCGAAACCGTTGCCGAGCAGGCAGCGTTGCTGCAAGACGTGGGCCGAGCCATCGCCGAACTTGATGTCTACTGCTCGCTGGCAACTCATGCCGCCGCCAACGGCTGGTGTCGTCCGACACTGGCCGAGCCGGGCACCCTCGACATCACGGCTGGTCGCCATCCCGTTGTCGAACAGACCACCGAGTTCGTGCCTAACGACCTCCGGCTTGACGACGACCGCGGCTTTCTGCTTGTGACGGGGCCGAACATGAGCGGGAAATCGACCTACATGCGACAGGCTGCGCTGATTACCTTACTCGCACAGGTCGGCAGCTTTGTTCCCGCCGACGCGGCGACCGTCGGCGTCGTCGACGGGATCTACACCCGCGTTGGCGCACTCGATGAACTCGCGCAGGGTCGATCGACGTTCATGGTTGAGATGCAGGAGCTCTCCAACATCCTCCATTCGGCGACCGACGAATCGCTGGTGATCCTCGACGAAGTCGGTCGTGGTACCGCGACCTACGATGGGATTTCGATCGCATGGGCCGCAACAGAGTATATTCACAACCGAATCGGCTGTCACTGTTTGTTTGCGACCCACTACCATGAGCTGACCGCGCTGGCCTCCCATCTCGACCGCGTTGGCAACGTCCACGTCGCCGTCGCCAACGAGGGCGAAAGCGACGAGGAGATCACCTTCCTCCGGACGGTCGAAGCGGGCGCGACAGACCGCTCCTATGGGATTCACGTCGCCGACCTTGCGGGCGTCCCTGATCCTGTTGTTGGCCGCGCGCGCGATGTCCTCGACAAACTTCGGTCGGAGAAGGCTGTCGAAGCGAAAGGCAGCGGCTCCGATGAGCCGACACAGGCGGTTTTTGATCTGAGTGCGGGTGAGTTTCGGGCGGCCAACAACGGTGCGGACGCTGCCGCGGCAACCGAGACGAGTGAGGCGCCCGATCCGGCGGTCACATCGGTACTCTCGGAGCTAGAGGCGACCGATATCGACGAAACACCGCCGGTCGAGCTGATGGCGAAGGTACAGCAGTGGCAAGAACAGCTCGCCGACGCTGATGACGCCCAGCACTGAGCGGCACTGAAACTCATATTTAAACACGGTGGTCGTTCATTCACCGGTGATTTTTGCTTGAATGAAAGTAAGTGGTTGAGATACAATTGTAAAAGGTCTAACGGCGTTTGAGAGCATTATAAACTATCAGTTGAGTACGTTTTACGACGTTTTAGACGATGAATTCTTCCGAACGCTCGGGCTATTATATATGGGTACGGCCTGTTGACACGGGTAGACGGTGAGCACTCAATGACAGGTTCCCCATCAACCGTTGGTCGGTCGCCGCCGGCCGAAGCCGAGTCGCCCCCGCAGGCCTCCCATAGTCTGTCGCTCACCCAGCCGATCCGCTGGCTTGGCTTCTGGGCGGCGATCGTCCTGCCGGCAGTCTACCTGCCAGTCCTCTCCCTCGGTATCGGCACGCACACTGGGGCAGTCTTCCTTGGACTGCTCGGTTGTCAACTGCTCGCATTGCTTGCTGGCCACCAGTACAAGAGACCATAATCCATGACTGTGACGACCCAACCCGTTCAGACCGAGGAATCGCCCGACGTAGATAGCCCCCAATCGAAGGAGGCACGGCTTGCCAACTATCTGCGTGAGCGTGCCGACGCCGGCGATATGTACTTCAAAAGCAAGTTTATCGCTGAGGAAGTCGGCCTCTCCGCCAAAGAGATCGGTGCCCTGATCGTCAAGCTCCAAGACTCGATCGACGATCTCTCGATCGAACGGTGGTCGTACACCGGCGCGACGACGTGGCGCGTCGAGCGAACCGCCTGAGTGCTCACCGTCGATCCACCCACTCCTTTCGGTGCTGTTCTCTCACCACCAGCAACAACTACCATCAACTTCCGGCGCCGTGGAACGCATTCGTCGCGCTGACATGACACGGAAGCAACAATGGATTCATACCGCTCACCCACAAAACTCAGCTAATGCAATCGTTCGCTTCCCATCGATCCGCCAGCAGCCGAGGGGTCGGCTGCCAGCCGGACGAGGTGAATCACCGCCGACACCTCCTACCTACCGATGACTGACCAACCGTTGATCGCCGAAGTCAGCCAGAAGGCACTCATCCGGTCGCCTGCCGACGAGCTACTGGTGATGCAGGTCGACGCCGATACCTGGGAACTCCCCGGCGGTCGGATGGGGGCTACCGAGGCCCCGATCGTCGGACTCAAACGGGAGGTAACCGAGGAGACCGGCCTCTCGGTGACCGTCGGCGAGCCGATCCACACCGCCGCCTGGCGCAACGACGTTGGCCGCGGCCGGTTCAGCGTCGTCTACTACTGTGAGGCTGAAACGACCGATGTTGAGCTCAGCGACGAGCACTGTGATTACGAGTGGGTCTCGCCGTCGACCGCCCGCGATGCGTTTCTGACGGTGAGTATCCACCAGACGGCGATCGATCGGCTGTTGGCTGCCGAAGAGTCGCCGATCGGACAGACGGCTGCCACCGATGACTGAGGACGCTGCCCCCACTGACGACGCTATCCGCCATCTCGACGAACAGACGGTTCAGCGGATCGCCGCCGGCGAGGTCGTCGAACGACCTGCCTCCGTCGTCAAGGAACTCATCGAAAACAGCCTTGATGCGGGCGCAACCCGGATCGCCGTCGCCATCGAAGGTGGCGGTACTGAGCACATCCGCGTCCGCGATAACGGCCACGGAATCCCCGAATCCGAGCTCTCGCTTGCGGTCGCCGAACACGCAACGAGCAAGATCAACGATATCGACGATCTCGACGCCGGCGTCGGCACTCTCGGCTTTCGTGGTGAGGCTCTCGCCACGATCGGTGCTGTCTCCCGGCTAACGGTTCGCTCGCGGCCGGCCGACGCCGCCTCGGGAGCCGAACTCACCGTCGACGGCGGCGACGTTGGCGAGATCGATCCTGCCGGCTGCCCGGTCGGGACGACCGTCGAAGTCGACGACCTGTTTTACAACACGCCTGCCCGCCGGAAGTTCCTCAACCGCGACCGCACCGAGTTCGATCACGTCAACACGGTCGTCAGCCAGTACGCCCTCGCAAACCCCGATGTCGCCGTCGCCTTCGAACATGACGGTCGGGAGGTGTTTGCGACCGAGGGCACCGGCTCGCTGCGCTCGGCTGTGCTCGCGGTGTACGGCCGCGATGTCGCCGAAGCGATGATCGAAGTCGACTATGAGCCAGACAGCGATGGGCCAATTGCACGCATCTCGGGGCTTGTCAGCGACCCGGAGACGACCCGAAGCACTCGATCGTATCTGGCGACGTTCGTCAACGATCGATACGTGACGGCGTCGCTGCTGCGGGGCGCGGTTGTCGACGCCTACGGCGGCCAACTGGCTCCTGACCGATATCCCTTCGCTGTGCTCTTTGTCGATGTCCCGCCAGGATCGGTCGATGTCAACGTCCACCCGCGCAAAACAGAGGTACGGTTCGACGACGAGGATGCCGTTGAATCCGCTGTCCGCGAGGCTGTGACCGAGGCCCTGCTTGACGATGGCCTGATCCGCTCGTCGGCCCCCCGCGGGCGATCGGCACCCGAGGAGACAGCTATCGAGCCGGAATCCCCCGACACAACCGCTGTCGGCGGTGGCGACCGTGATAAAGCTGGTGACGCTGTTGGGGTCGGCGATGTCGACGCCGATCGTTCGTCTGACCGCGATGATACTGCTTCTCCTGTTGAACCTTCCACCGTCAACGACGCCGCTGACGTTACGGCCGATCCCCAGACCTCGGAGTCAGAGGCGACGCCTACAGAGCCCGCTGACGGCGTCGATCCTGCCGAGCCGGTCGATCCGAGCGCGGAGGACAGTTGGGTCGTTGACGACATCGCAACCGAGTCGACACCGACCGAATCCGTCGAGCAGGCGACCGATCCGGTGACAGCAGCCGACTCGTCGACACCGGACGAGCAGTCGACAGCAGATGGTCTGTCGACGCCGGACGACTCCGCAACAGACACCCCCGCAACAGATACTCCCGCAACGCCGGACACCACCGCAGCGACGACACCAGCGGAATCGTCGGCCGAATCCCCCCCAGTCGAGCACGGCGAGACTGACAGCACTGCCACTAACGAAGACACTACTGCACACCCACCCCCTGACGCGCGGGCGTTCGAGCCAACGCAGCCAACGACTCAGCGAACGCTCACCGGCGAGACGACAACCGCCGAGCGGGGGTATGACACGTTGCCGACCCTTCGAGTGCTCGGCCAGTTGTATGACACCTATCTGTTGGCGGCGACCGACGATGGGCTGGTGTTGATCGACCAGCATGCCGCCGACGAGCGCGTCAACTACGAACGCCTGCAGGCCGCTCTCGGCGAGTCGCCGGCGACCCAGACACTCGCCGAGCCAGTTTCTCTAGAACTCACCGCCCGCGAGGCAGCCCTCTTCGAGTCGGTTGCCGACTCCCTCGCTGCGATCGGCTTCCGCGCCGAGCGCGTCAGCGACCGCGAGGTTGCTGTCACCGGTGTGCCGGCGATCTTCGAGACGACACTGGAACCCGAGTTCCTTCGTGACGCGCTGCTCGGTGTCGTCGAATCAGCTGATGGCGACGCAACTGTTGAAGCTGCCATCGACGAGTTGCTCGCCGATCTCGCCTGTCATCCTTCGGTGACCGGCAACACCTCGCTCACTGAGGGCTCAGTTGTTGACCTGCTGTCGGCCCTCGACGACTGTGAGAATCCCTATGCCTGCCCGCATGGCCGGCCGGTGCTCATCGAGATCACCCGTGAGGAGATCACCGACCGCTTCGAGCGCGACTACCCCGGCCACGGTCGGCGAGCGGAGTGACAACGGCTGGAATTAAGAGCCGTACCGCCCAACTACGCGGTATGCACGGCGGTCGATACTATGGCTGAGTTGGTGACGTTCGGCGAGACGATGCTCCGGCTTTCGCCGCCCCGCGGCACGCGGCTCGAAACGGAGGGTGAGCTGGACGCACAGGTCGGTGGCGCCGAAAGCAACGTTGCCGCCGCCGCAAGCTGTCTCGGCGTCGACGCGGCGTGGTGCTCGAAGCTCCCGGCAAACCCGCTCGGTCGGCGGGTCACTCGCGCGCTTCGCGGTCATGACGTGACGCCTGCGGTTGCGTGGGATGACAGCGATACCGCCCGGCTCGGCACCTACTATCTCGAATACGGGGCCGACCCACGAGAGACGACTGTCGTCTACGACCGTGCCAATGCGTCGATCACGACGGTCGGTACCGACGAACTTGATACCGAGTCCGTCGCCGACGCTGACGTGTTCCACACCACCGGGATCACGCCCGCGCTCAGCGACGCCACCGCCGAGACGACACGCGACCTCTTAGACATCGCTGCGGAGGCCAACACGTTGTGTTCGTTCGATCTCAACTATCGCTCGAAGCTCTGGTCACAGGAGGCGGCCGCGATCGCCTATGATAGCCTGCTGCCCCGCGTCGACCTCCTGTTTGCGCCGCTCAGAGATGCCAAAAGCATCCTCGGCTACGACGGCGACGCCGCAGCGGTCGCTCGTGAGCTGGCCGCCGACTATGAGCTTGATGCGGTTGTCGTCACTCGCGGCGCGGATGGCTCGCTCGCACTCGTCGACGAAACGGTCATCGAAGAGGGGATCTACTCGAATGAGACGGTTGATGCCATCGGCACCGGCGACGCGTTTGTCGGCGGCTTCCTCGGTGAACTGCTCACCAACGGCGACGGCGCGTTGACGCCGGAGCATGTCGAAACCGCCCAGGCGTATGCGGCGGCGGCTGCGGCGGTCAAGCGGACGATCACGGGTGATGTGTTGGTATCGACACGCGCGGAGATCGAGTCGGTGCTTGCTGATGAGTCGGCTGGGATCGCTCGATAAGAACAAAAACCGATCGCAACTGCTGCACCGCACGCCTGCCCGGAATGAACTGCGGTGCCTGCCCGGAAGTCGCGTGCCGCCTGCCCGGAGACGGCCACCGCCTGCCCGGAACACGGTCAGACGGTAGCTGAACCAACACGTGCGAGCATAATAAAAATCAGGATCAGGTTCTCAAAAACTATAATTTGAGTGTACCCATAGCACTGTTATCCTCGCTACCTTAGGTTGGATCCAATCATGATATATCCATTGTATTATTTTAATTGATATTCTAAACACCACTTATTTATATCCCACGTCGAAATGCACAGTTGTCGCCTCGTGTCAACGACGGCGACTGTCGAACACGCCTGCCCGGAACAGGTCGGGAAGTGATACGTGCTTCCCACATCTACGCCTTTCTCGTTGGTGAATTTCACCCTCTTATCATCGTCTAGCCGCGCGCTTGTGATGCCGCGCCGGCCAGCCGCCATACGGTTTTGTAGCCGCGGGCCGACCGCCGACCATGCACGTCCTCGTTATCGGTGCCTACGGCAGCGCGGGGTCAGCCGTCGCTGACACCTTGACCGAGCATGTCGGCAGCGAGATCGATCGACTGACGCTCGTCGATGACGGCGACCCCGGCGGCGGGCTCTGTATTCGCAACGGCTGTATGCCCTCAAAGGAGGTGTTGTCGACGGCGGCCCACCGGTTTCAGGCTCGCGTCGACGACCGACTTGCGGGCGACCCGCCGACGATCGATCTTGACCGTGTCGTCGCCCGGAAGGACGAGCACGTCGACCGCTTCGCAGCCCATCGCCGGGAGGCGATCCATGAGCTGACTGACCGCGCGGGCGTCGAGTTCATCCACGACACCGCCCGGTTCGTCGACGACCGCGTTATCGATATCGACGGCGACCGCTACGAGCCCGATTACGTCGTCATCGCCACGGGCTCCTCGCCGTCCATCCCCGATCTGCCTGGTATGGACGCCGTTGAGCCGATGACGAGCAAGGACGTGCTCGCGGCGACCGATCTCCCTGACTCGGGGGTCGTCATGGGCTTTGGCTATATCGGCCTCGAACTCGTGCCGTATCTCGCTGAGGCGGGTGTCGACCTCACCGTTATCGAACACGATGCCCGGCCGATCGACGAGGCCGATCCGATTTTCGGCGACGAACTCATGACGCTCTATCGAGAGGCGTTCGGCGTCGACATCCTCACCAACACAACCGAACAGCGGATCGAATCAACCGACGATGGCGGCGTCCGTCTCTACGTCGACGACGAGGACGACCAAACCGACGACCGGGCTATCGAAGCCGACGCACTGTTCACGTTTACCGGTCGCCGCCCCTCGATTGATCGCCTCGGCCTCGACACCACAGCGATCGACCCTGGTGCGGGCTGGGTCGACGACACGATGGCTGCTGTCGACGACGAGCAGGTGTTTGTCGTTGGCGACGCAAACGGCAAGGAACCGATCCTCCATGTCGCCAAAGAACAAGGGTTCGCTGCCGCCGAGAATATCCTCGCTCACCACGCCGGCGAGCCGATGGAGCCCTACGAAACTGTCCACCATCACGTCATCTTCTCAGGGGCCAGCGTCTATCCCTTCGCTCGGGTAGGCCACACACCCGAGACGGCCGACGCCGCCGGCCACGAGGTCGTCACCGCGACCCGGTGGGCCAAAGACGACGGCGTGTTCACCGTCAAGGATCTTCCCTACGGCCTCGCTCGCCTGACTGTCGATGCCGACACTGGCACCGTGCTTGGCTATCAGGGGCTCCATGCCCACTCCGACACGATGGCGAAAACGCTGCAGGTGCTCGTCGAGAACGAACTCGATGTCCGCGAGGTGCCGGATCGGGCCTATCACCCGACGCTGCCGGAACTGCTCGATGGGTTACTCCGGGAGACGGCATCGAAACTGGCGTAGGTTCGGCCGCTTGGTCGACACACCGCCTTTCTCGCCACCGTACGCTTTTTATTCTCAGCGCGAGCATCCAATAGCCAATGAGCACACCTTGGGCGGAGTGGGATCATATCCTCAAGATCGACCCCGACAAGCCCCTCGTCGAGGGCGAGACGTTCGCGGATGTCTGTCAGACCGGCACCGACGCCATCGAGATCGGCGGCACCCTCGGGATGACCGAAGACAAGATGCAGCGCGTCGTCGATGCCTGCGCTGAGTACGATGTGCCGCTCTACCAGGAGCCATCAAACCCGAGTGTCGTCATCGACTCGCCGGCTCTCGATGGCTACCTCATCCCGACGGTGTTCAACTCGACGGATCCCTTCTGGATGGTTGGGGCTCACAAAGAGTGGGTGCGCATCGAGGATGGCCTCGATTGGGATCGCACGACGACCGAGGCCTACATCGTCATGAACCCTGAAGCCTCCGTCGCCGAGTACACCGAGGCCGACTGCGACCAGTCCGCCGAGGATGTCGGCGCCTTCGCCCGCGTCGCCGAGAAGATGTTCGGCCAGGAGATCGTCTACGTCGAATACTCCGGGACCTTCGGCGATCCCGAGATCGTCCAGGCTGCCGCCGACGGCCTCGACGACGCGACGTTGTTCTACGGCGGCGGGATCGGCGACTACGACAGTGCCTACGAGATGGGCCAGCACGCCGACGTGATCGTCGTCGGCGACCTCCTCCACGAGGACGGCTGTGATGCGGTTCGAGAAACCGTCGAGGGTGTCACCGACGCTCACGCCGCGTCGACACCGAACTAATCCCCGGTTGCGTCGGCGGCTCGATCGTTTCGTAGCGGTGGTCGACGCCCGTATGTGACGGCACGCCAGAGCCATTCGGCGGGGCCAAACCGGAAGTACCGCAGCCACAGCACCGAGAGGGCGATCTGTCCAGCCCAGATGCCAACGACGATCCCAGCCTGTTCGACGCGGGTCACACTCCCGAACAGTCCGAGGCCGTGGCCGTAGAAGATCGAGGTGGCGACCAGTGTCTGCAACAGGTAGTTACTGAAGGCGGTTCGGCCGACGGCCGACAGCGCGGTCGTCACGATCCCGCCACCAAACCGCCGACACAACAGCATGATGCCGGCGATATACGCGCCGGCCAGCAGGAGGCTCCCCCAGTAGTTGAACTGTGAGCCAAAAAACAGCGATTCGCGGGCGGCCCAGTCGACTGCCTCGGTATACCAGACGCCGGCGAGAATCAGCGCAAGTCCGCCCAACAGGCCGCCAGCGAGGAGTCGCCGGTAGAATGACGTTGATCGTTCATTCGTGAGGACACCCCACTTGAACAGTGCCATCCCGCACAGCATCAGCCCGCTTGTCCGCCAGAAGACGACGCTGATGAAGCCGCCGGTCTGTTGGGCGAACGCTGTCGGCACGCGGTGGTCGAGCTGGGCGAGCCAGCCGCTCCGATAGGTTTCGACCTCCGCAAGCAACGTGGCTTCGGCGGGTGCCCACTGGGCGGCGACCGCCTGTGTCGACCCCGGTGAGAGCCCTGAGATAATATACAGCAGCGAGGGAACCGCCACCAACACCAAGCCGGTTCGCGCAAGCTGTTTTGGTTCCCAATCGCGGACGAAGACGACGACCAAACCACACAGCGCGTAGGGGACGAGGATATCGCCGTACCACAGCAGGTACGCATGCGCGAGGCCGGCGACCAGCAGAAATCCGGTTCGCCGATAGTGGAGGCCCAACACCTCGTCTTCATCCTTACCCTGGGTAAAGAGGATGATCCCAGCGCCGAACATGACGGTAAACAGGGTGATGAACTTCCGCTCGGCGACGATGTGACTCACCAGCCAGACGAGGTAGTTTGCTCCGGCAAACTCGCCGTAAGGCATTGTCGACGCGTACACTGTCGGGTTGTTCAGCGTCGTAAACGGCATCGCAAAGACCTGGATGTTGATGATGAGTATCCCAAGTAAGGCAAACCCACGGAGCACGTCGAGGCCGAGAATCCGTTCCTCGGGCGGCGTGGGAGACGGGTCGGAGGTCACTGTTTCCGTGTCGGGTGAGATGCCACATAAACACACCGCCGCTCGGTCGTCGTCACTCAGTCGGCCGTTGCTTCGAGTTCTTCGTCGGGTTCCTCTTGTGCATCGTCTTCAGATCGCTGTGCGGGATCCTGCACCCAGAGGTCGCCGAAAAGATCGTCCTGCTGCAACCGGAGTTCGCCGCGGTGCGATAGGAACAACAGTGCGAGATAGGTCATGAACGGCCGGCCGCCGGCGGACTTGATTTCGGCGTACAGCACCTCGCTGCGGCCATTGTCGAACTCGGGGGTAAGCGCGGCCTGCACCTGTTCGATGACGTGGTCGATATCTTCGGTGTGGGTGTTGGCGGTCACGTCGCCCTCGGTCGGCTCGTCGTCCTCGCGGAAATCGTCGGCCGCGCGGTAATCGACCGTCTGAGTGCCGTAGCCCCCGCCGCCGGTGTCGCTGGTGTCGTACTCCCGGCGTCGCTTCCACCAGTTGTCGCGTTCGGCCTCCCGGAGTTCGCGGACAAGTTCATCCAGTGTTTCGGGGTTGCCACGGGTGCTTTTCCGGTCGAGGCGGCGATCCATCTCGGCTTCGAGCTCGTCGACCGGGTCGAAGCCGGGCGCACCGCCCGTCTCGTCGGCGGCTCCCGCGCCGCCCTCGAAGGCCTGTTCCCACGGTTCAGGCTCGTCGTCTGGTTCGTCATCGGTGGGATCGAGCAGTTCGTCGCCTTTCATCCGCAGGAGGACGCTGGCGTAGAACAGTGCTCGCGCGCTCGTCCGCAGATCAGTTGCTTCGAGTTTCGAGAGGAAGGCGTCGGTGACCTCGACGATGTCAATATCCCACGGCTCGATCTCGCCCTCTTCGGCCAACTGCACCAGCAATTCGACGGGTTCAAGTTCGTCATTCTCGGCGGTCGGCTCGGGTGGTCGCTCGTGGTCGTCGCTGTACTCACCGCTGATCCCGTCGAGCCCGACGGCGTCGGGCAGATCAGTCATTGGCTGGCACCTCCGGTTCAGTCATCGGCTGGCACCTCTGCATCCGCGTCGTCGCTGTCGAACTGGATGCCGGTCACCGCGCTGTAGTTGTCGTCCTGCATCGTCACGCCGATAGCGCGCTCGGAGCGTTCCAAGAGCGCGGAGCGATGGGAGACGACGACGAACTGGGCGTCGCCGGCCAGATCGTCGACCATCTCGCCGACGCGCTCGGCGTTGACCGCATCGAGGAAGGCGTCGATCTCATCGAGGGCGTAGAACGGCGCGGGGTTGTGTCGCTGGATGGCGAAGATGAACGCCAGCGCTGTCAGCGATTTCTCGCCGCCGGACATCGCTGCGAGTCGCTGGATCGGTTTGTCCGCGGGCTGGGCCTTCATCGTTAGCCCACCCTCGAAGGGATCCTCGGGGTCTTCTAAGACGAGTTCGCCCGTGCCGTCGGAGAGCCGCGAGAAGATGTCCTGGAAGTGGCCGTTGATCGACTCGAAGGCGTCCATGAACGTCGCCTTCTTTTGGGATTCGTACTGGTCGATCCGGTCGCGGATGCCGTCGCGTTCTTCCTCAAGGGTGTCGCGGCCGTCGACGAGTTCGTCGAGGTCGGCTTCGACTTCCTCGTATTCGTCGATAGCGAGCATGTTGACCGGCTCCAACTTTTCCATCTCGGTTTCGAGGCGGTCGATGTTGGATTCGACCTCGTCGTGATCGGGGATCTCCTCGGGGTCGTAGTCGCCGACGGCCTGTTCCAGTTCGTCGATCTCCCATTCGAGGCGGTCGCGCTCCTCGCGGGCCGACTGGAGTTTTGACTCGATTTCGCCGACGGCCTCCTTGGCCTCGTCGCGCCCGGCTTGGGCGTCTTTGACTGTCGCCTTCAGGTCTTCGCGCTCGTCTTTGAGATCGACCAACTCGGCTTCGAGCTCTTCGATGGCTTCGCGTTTCTCGTCTAGGTTGGCCTCCTTGTCCTCGATCTGGCTTTCCAACTCGCTGATCTCGTCTTGGGCGTCGGCCTTCCGGTCTTGGGCCGCTTCGACGGTGTCGTGGAGGTCGTCGATGGCCTCCTCGGCGTACTGCTGTTCGAGTTGCTGTTCGTTGAGTCGGCCCTCAAGGTCGTCCATCCGGTCTTCGTGGTCACGGATCTCCTCGCGGATCGCGTCGGCCTCGTCGGTCAACTCGGGGATCTTCGATTCTGCCAACTCGGCTTCGAGCTCCTCGATGTCGGCGTCGACTTCCTCGCGTTCGCTCTCGATCTCATCGAGTTCGGCATCGACCTCGGCCATCTCTTCTTCGACAGCCTCGCGTTCGCTCTCGATCTCGTCGAGGCGGGCTTCGAGGTCGTCAATCTCGCTTTCGGCGTCGTCGATCTCCTCGTGGGTACGTTCGATGTCGGCCTCGATGGATTGGACTTTCTCGACGGCGTCGGATTTGCGGTCGCGGGCGGCGTCGATCTGCTCCTCTAAGTCGCGGATTTCGTCTTCGTGCTGGCGGCGTTTGTCTTCGAGTTGGTCGATTTCCTCAGCGAGGCGCTCGAGTTTGCCGCCGCCCGATGCGGAAAAGGCGTAGCGGGAGCCGCCGCCGGAGCCGCCGGTCATCGCACCGCTTTTCTCGACGAGGTCGCCGTCCAACGTGACCATCCGGAACTGGCCCATGAACTCGCGGGCTGTTTCCATATCCTCGACGACGAGTGTCGAGCCGAGCACGTACGAGAAAATGCCCTCGTATTTGCTGTCGTACTCGACGAGGTTGCGCGCGAAGTCGACGACACCCGGATGGGAGGGGAGGGTCGGTAGCCCGCGGTTGTCCATCTCCGTGATGGGGAGGAAGGTCGCCCGGCCGGCGTTGCGGGATTTGAGGTAGTCGATACACTCCGAGCCGACGCCGTCGTCGTCGACGACGACGTTGGCGAGCCGGCCGCCCGCGGCGGTTTCACAGGCGGTCGCATACTCGCTGTCGACGCTACCGAGATCGCCGACCGCGCCGTGGACGCCGCGTTTGCCGGCGTTGAGGATTGTCGTCACCGACCGCGGCCACGAGCTGTCGTCGTCGCTGCGGGCCTCGATGTCGGCGTATTCGGACTGCTTCTCGCGGAGCTGCGCTTCGACCTCCTCCAACTCGGCTTTCGTCTCCTCGCGGTCATCCCGGAGCGCCCCGATTGAGGCTTCGATCTTTGATTTGTTCTTTTCGGCTTTGTCGAGTTCGCTCTGGAGGTTCGACAGTTCGGCTTTGAGATCCGGAATCGCCTCTTGGGCCTCAGTGAGATCGGCTTGGGCCTCCTCGACTTCCGTCGAGCGTCGCCGAGCGTCGTCGAGCAGGCGATCTTTTTTCCGCTGGATGTCGTTGGCCTGCGTCTTTAGCTCCTCGCGTCGCTCCTTTTTGTCGGCCAACTCGGCTTTGAGTTCGTCGAACTCGGTGTCGGCGTTGTCGATCTCGTCTTGGATCTCGGCGAGGTCGGCCTGCTTGCTCTGGATTGTGCTTTTGACCGACGCCTGCTCGACTTTGAGATCCTTGATCGTCGACTCAATCTCATCGAGTTCTTCCTGTTTGCGGTCGATCTGGACGAAGGCCTGCCGGCGTTCGTCCTCGGCATCCTCGATCCGGCCTTCGGCGGCCTCAATCCGGCCTTCGAGGCGGTCGATCTCCCCTTTGATCGACTCCATCTCGCGTTTGAGCCGCAACTGCTCGTCTTCGCCTTTGCGTTCGATTTCGCGGTTGAGTTCCTCCAGTTCGTCTTCCAGCCGGGTGAGGCGGCCCTGCGCGCTGTCGAGGGTCTCCTGTCGCTCAGCGAGGGTTGCCTCGTGGCTGTCGATCTGGGCTTCGATCTCGTCGAGTTCGGTGCGTTTGTCCTCCAGTTCGGCGGCTTTCAGGTAGCCCTCGTACTCCTGTTTTTCGTCGCGCAGCGATTGGTATTCGAGGGCCGTATCGCGTTCGTCAGCCAACTGGTCGAGTCGCTCTTCTTTTTCTTCTATTTTGAGCGTCGCCTCGTTGATCCGCTCCTCGACGGCGTCGAGTTCCTCGAAGGCTGATTCCTTCTTGGCGTCGAACTCGGCGACGCCGGCGATCTCGTCGATGATGCCGCGCCGCTGGCCGGCGGACATGTTGATGATCTCGGTCACGTCGCCCTGCATGACGACGTTGTACCCTTCGGGGGCGATGCCGGCCTGCGAAAGCAGGTCTTGGATGTCGCCGAGGTTGACGGAGCGCTCGTTGAGATAGTAGTACGAATAGTAGTTGTCGTCGGTCTGTTTGACCCGGCGTTTGATCGTGATTTCCTCGACATCGCCGACGCGGTCGGTGCCGGCGGCGGTAACGACCTGCTCTCGGGTGAGCGTCCCCGCGCTGTTGTCGAGGATGACCTCGACGCTGGCCTCGCGTGGGCCATCGTCGGTCGAGGCTTCGCCGTCGTGGCCAGGGTTGTAGATCAGATCAGTTAGCTTCTCGGCGCGGATGCCACGGGTTTTCGCGAGTCCGAGGGCAAAGAGTACGCCGTCGATGATATTCGATTTCCCCGAACCGTTTGGCCCGGTAATCACCGTAAAATCTTCGTACAGCGGAATACGCGTCGGCCGCCCGAAACTCTTGAAACCGTCTAAGACGAGGGCTTTGATGTGCATGGATGAACTCGGGCGACAGCCTAGGTCGTCGCCGGTCGGTTAGGCGACGATGATGTCGTCGGTCGACTCGTTGGACTCCTCCTCAGTTGTGTCTTCCGTTTCAACAGCCTCGTCGATCGGATCGGCCTCCGACTCGGTTGCCGCCAGCGAGTCGGTGGCGACGTCGACATCGTCTTGCTCCTGTTCGACGACAACGACGTGATCGTCGCTTTTCGTCGGCGTTTCGGTCTCCGGGGTCGGTGTCTCGGCGTCAGTGGCTGCGGCCTCGGCTTCGAGTTCACGAACCCGGTCTTTCGTCTCAACGAGTTCCTCGGTGAGACCGTTGACTGCGGCGCGGAGCTCTGCGAGCTGTCCTTCGAGTTCATCGACCCGATTACTCATACCATGACAACCGTTCTGTCTCTGTATAAAACTGTGTCAGACACATGTCTGATTCCCGACCGATGATCGACGCGAGGTGTGCCGATCGAGCCGTCGCTGCACTGGTTATTTATATGAAAACTTGCAATAGTGTTACTGATGGCGTACCATGAGCCGCTGGGGGACGGCACGTATCGTCCGAGCCGCCGCACACTGTTGAAATCGGTTGTCGGCGTCGGACTCGCCACGGGGGTTGCTGCGTCGTGGGCGAGTGCACAACCAGGCGACCGACAACGGTGGGCGGTCGACACCGACAACGCCGTTGCATCCTCGCCAACCGTCGTCGACGAGACGGTCTTTGTTGGCAGCGGGGATGGCAACATCTACGCGCTGGACGCTGCAACCGGCGACACGCAGTGGACGGCCGAAACGGGGGGTTACGTCTACGCATCGCCGACAGTCGCCGACGGGACGGTCTTTATCGGTAGCGATGACGGCAGCCTGTACGCGCTGGACGCTGCAACCGGCGACCAGCAGTGGACATTCGACACCGGCGACAGCGTCGGCTCCTCGCCGACCGTCGTCGATGGCACGGTCTTCGTCGGCAGCAACGACGCCTCGATCTACGCGGTCGACGCCGCGACCGGCGACCAGCAGTGGGCTGTCGACACCGGCGATCACGTGACGTCGTCGCCGACAGTTGTCGACGAGACGGTCTTTGTCGGCAGCGATGACGGCACGCTCTATGCCCTAGCTGCCGCGACTGGCGACAGCCAATGGACGGTTGAGACCGACCGGAAGATCGAGTCGTCGCCGACGGTCGCCGATGGGACGGTCTTCGTCGGTGGCTGGGAGCAGTTGCATGCCATTGATGCTGCAACCGGCGACGAACAGTGGCGTGTCGATGCGACCGTTGTCTCCTCGCCAACCGTCGCCGACGGCACGGTCTTCGTTACCGGTGCTGGCGGGTTGCTCTACGCCCTCTCGGCGGCAACCGGCGACCGCGAGTGGGCCTTTGAGACGAAGAGTTCGCTGCACTCCTCGCCGACGGTCGCCGACGAGACGGTCTTTTTCGAATCCTTACGCAAGGTCTACGCTGTCGATGCGGCCACCGGTGCCCAGCAGTGGAGCCTCCCGATCGGTGGTCGTTCCTCGCCGACGGTTGTCGACGGCACCCTGTTTGTTGGCAGCGACGACACACACATCTACGCGCTGCGGGCCGGCGTCGAGGGCTCCAGCACCGGCTCGCGGGTTCGGCTGGGCACCCTTGGCCACCACGGGGATCGACGCGTCGTGTGATGCTTTCGCGGCGTTAGCAGTCGATCCCGTGGCTCCGTTAGGCTTTAGCGGGCGGGCAGCAAATCCTGGCCAATGACAGCGCAGGCCGTCCAAACCGACGAACACGCGGTCGTCATCGGGCTGGAGGTGCACGTCCAGCTTGAGACGGCCACCAAGATCTTCTGTGGCTGCTCGACTGCGGCCGATGATGACGAGGAACCGAACAGCCGAACCTGCCCGGTCTGTCTCGGCTTGCCGGGCGCACTGCCGGTGCTCAACGAGGGCGCGGTCGAAGCCGCCGTCAAGATCGGGAAGGCACTCTCCGCCGACATCCCCGAGCGCACCACGTTCCACCGGAAGAACTACTACTACCCCGACCTCCCCAAAAATTTCCAGCTCACGCAGTACGACGCGCCGATCTGCCAGGAGGGCGAACTCGAAATCAGCGTCGAGGGCGACCGCCGGGAGATCGGGATCACCCGTGCACACCTCGAAGAGGATCCCGGCAGCCTCCAGCACAAGGGCGGCAGCATCGACACCGCCGAGGCGACGCTGATCAACTACAACCGCGCGGGGACGCCACTGGTCGAAATCGTCACCGAGCCGGATTTCCGCTCGCCGGCCGAAACGCGGGCCTTCCTCGCGAAACTCGAAGAAGTCCTCGAATATCTCGGCGTCTTCGATGCGACCCGCGACGGCAGCCTCCGCGTTGACGCCAACATTTCGCTTGTTGATGCCGACGAAGTCGACGAGGAGGGCGCGATCGACGACAGCGTCCTCGAAGACGCAAATCGCACCGAGGTCAAGAATATCTCCAGTCACAAAGCCGCCGAGAAGGCCCTCGCCTACGAGGTCAGCCGGCAGAAGAACGCCGTCAAGCGTGGCCGCGCCCTCAAAACCGAGACCCGCCACTGGGACGAATCCCGCGGGATCACCGTCTCGATGCGCTCAAAGGAATCAGAAGCCGACTATCGGTACTTCCGGGAAGCCGACCTTCCGCCGCTGGAAGTCGCCGACTGGAAGGACAAAATCGACATCCCGGAACTCCCCGACGCTCGACGGGAGCGATTCGTTGCCGACTACGGCCTCGACAGCGAGGCCGCCTCAAAACTTACCTCGACGAAGGAAGTCGCGGACTTCTTCGAGGCTGTCGCCGAGCAGTTCGATCCCAACGTGGCTGCGACGTGGGTCGCCGACAACCTGCTGGGCGAACTCAACTACCGCGATATGCTGATCACCGACATCGAGGGCCGCCTCGACGAATTTTCGCGGCTCATCGAACTCGTCGAAAACGACGAACTCACGGTCAAAAACGCCGAGGAGGTCGTCCTTCGGTCGATGCTCGACGACGGCGACGACCCCGAGACGATCATCGACCGCGAAGGCCTCGGCAAGGCCGACGACGACGCCATCGCCGACTTCGTGGTCGAAGCCATCGACGAGAACCCCGACGCTGTCGACGACTACCACAGCGGCGAGGACGGCGCGCTGAACTTCCTCGTCGGCCAGGTCATGCAGAAATCCGGCGGCTCGGCTGATCCCGGCAGCGTCAATCAACTGCTGCGCGAGGAACTCGACGCCTGAGACAGCCGCCGTTACGACCGATCCGCGTTTCATTCGCGCGTGTGAAATTCTTACTCACAGAAGAGTAACGCTATTGAGCCGTGGGATCATCCGACACGGTATGCACGCTATCGCGGTCTACGAGGGCGAATCGGAGCCCGAACTCATCGACCTGCCGCGACCCGATCCCGACGCCGGCGAGGCACTGGTTCGGACGCTGCGGGTCGGCGTCGACGGCACCGACCACGAAGTCATCAGCGGCGGCCACGGCGGTTATCCGGCCGACACCGACCACATGGTGTTGGGCCACGAGGCCGTCGGCGTCGTCGAGGATGCAAACGGCACCGACCTTAGCGAGGGCGATGTCGTCGTCCCAACCGTCAGACGGCGACCCAACGGCGACAACGCCTACTTCGAGCGCGGCGAGCCGGATATGGCACCCGACGGCCAGTACCACGAGCGCGGCATCGTCGGCGCACATGGCTTCATGGCCGAGTATTTCACCAGTCCCGCCGAGTTTCTCGTCACGGTGCCACCAGAGTTGGCCGAACTGGGCTTTCTTGTTGAGCCGATCTCCATTACCGAAAAGGCGGTCGAACACGCCGACGCCAGCCGGTCGGCCTTCGAGTGGAACCCCGACGCAGCCCTCGTGCTCGGCAACGGCAGCCTCGGACTCATCACGCTGGCCATGTTCGAACAGCGGTTCGACCGCACCTACTGTCTGGGTCGGCGTGAGCGACCCGATCCGACCATCGATATCATCGAATCGCTGGGGAGCACCTACGTCAACAGCACCGAGACACCGGTGCCTGAGATCCCCGACGTCCACGAGGCACCCGATCTGATCTACGAGTCGACGGGGTATGCGAAACACCCCTTCGAATCGATCGAAGCGCTCGCGCCAAACGGCGTCCTCGCGGCGCTCGGCATTCCGGGCGACTGGGACTTCGAGATCGAGGGCGGGAAGCTCCACCGCGAACTGGTGTTGCACAACAAAGCTGTCGTCGGCAGCGTCAACTCCCATGTCGGCCACTTCGAGGCCGCTGTCGACACGCTTGCGTCGCTGTCGGACTCGTTCCTCGACGATCTCGTGACTGGAATTTTCGAGCTCGACGACTACGAAGCCGCCTTCGTCGACGACGACAGGACTATCAAAAACGCGATTCAATTCAGCGAGTATGAAAAACGTCGATAACCTCATCGAGAGCGCGACCGAGTTGGCGGGGCGGGGGCTCTCCCGCGGCGAGATCGCCGATGAACTCAACGTCTCTCGGGAGACCGCAAGCTGGCTCGTCGAGCGCGGCGGGGTCGAACACGAAGCCGACCAAGAACCGCGTGCGACCGCCAGTCCACAGGATATCCACGTCGACTGGAGTGCGATCGGCCGCGACAGCCGGCGGCTCACCCACGTCAGCCACGCGATGGCCGACCTGATCTCGAAGGATGACACCGATGTCGGGCTGACCGTCGGCATCGAGAAGGCCGGCGTTCCGCTGGCGACGGTCATCGCCAACGAACTCGACACCGATATCGCGGCCTACGGCCCCGCAAAACACCAGTGGGAGGAAGGCGATATCGACGAGATCGACGGCGGCTTCTCCCAGAATTTCTCGGCCGTCTCCGATCAGCACTGCTACATCATCGATGACATCATCACTTCGGGGACGACGATGCGGGAGACGATCACGGCCGTCCGCGAGCACGGCGGCACCCCGGTCGGCTGTGTCGTCCTCGTCGACAAACAGGGTCTCGATGAGATCGACGGCGTCCCCGTCTCCTCGCTGATGAACGTCGTCAGCGTCGCCCCCGAGGAATGACGCCGCCGCCAGCGATCGACCCAACCCGGATCGGCGTCGACGTCGGTGGTACCTTCACCGATGTCGTTCTCGTCGTCGACGGCGACCGCTACACCGCGAAAGTGCCGACGACGGCCGACCAGAGCGTCGGCATCCTCAACGGAATTCAAAAGGCCTGCGACGCCGCCGGCATCGACCCCGCCGCAATCGATGCCTTCGCGCATGCGATGACCGTCTCTGTCAACACCCTCTTAGAGCGCGACGGCGCGAAAACCGCACTGGTCACGACCGCAGGCTTCCGCGACGTGCTGGAGATCGCCCGACAGGATCGCCCGGATCTCTACGATCTCAACGCCACCAAGGCCGACCCGCTCGTCCCCCGCAACCGCCGCTTCGAGATCGACGAACGCGCGACGACCGAGGGCATCGAGCAGCCGATCGACCCCGACGATGTGCGCGATCTTGCCCGCGAAATCGCCGCGACCGACGCCGAAAGCGTCGCGGTCTGTCTGCTCCACGCCTACGCCCATCCGGAAAACGAACAGCGGGTCGCCGACAGCCTCCGAGAAACACTCGACGTGCCAGTCTCGGCCTCTCACGAGGTGCTCCCGGAGTTTCGGGAGTTCGAGCGTACCGCCACAACCGCCGTCGACGCCTACGTCACACCGGCGATCCGCGGGTATCTGAACCGACTTACCGAGAAAGCGACTGACGCCGGTGTGCCGGAACCGCGAATCATGCAGGCCAACGGCGGGATCGCCGACAGCGAGACCGTCAGCGACCGCGCCGTCTCGACGACGCTCTCGGGCCCCGCGGCTGGCGTCGTCGGCGCGGCGGCGACAGCCGCCGAATCGGATGCGACCACCGCCCCCAGCGTCGTCACCTTCGATATGGGCGGCACCTCAAGCGACGTGAGCCTCGTTCGCGACGGCCAGGCCGAACGCACGACCGCGGCCGACATCGACGGGATCCCGATCCGGACGCCGATGGTCGACGTGACGACCGTCGGCGCGGGCGGCGGCTCGATCGCGTGGGTCGACAGCGGCGGCGCGCTCCGTGTCGGTTCCGAGTCCGCGGGTGCTGAGCCTGGCCCCGCATGCTACGGCCGTGGCGGCGACCGCCCGACCGTGACCGACGCCAACGTCGTCCTCGGCTACATCGGCGATGACACCGCCCTCGGCGGCGAACTCACGCTGGATGTCGAGGCCGCCCACGCTGTGCTCGACGATCTCGCTTACGAGGCCGACCTCCCGGATGCTGAGGCGGCCGCCCGCGGCGTCGTCAGAGTCGCCAACGCGACGATGACACGGGCAATCCGGGCGACGACCGTCGAGCGCGGCCACGACCCCCGCGAGTTCGACCTCGTCGCCTTCGGCGGCGCGGGGCCGATGCACGCCGCCGCGCTCGCCGCCGACCTCGGGATGGATCGCGTCGTCGTTCCCGCGCCGGCTGGCGTCCTCTCGGCGTACGGCCTGCTCGCGGCCGACGAAACTCACGACGCCGTCCGCACCGTCACCCAGCCGCTCGCCGATAGCGATCCCGAAGAAATCGACGCGATGTACGACGAATTGGTTGAGTCCGTGCTGGCAGACGCCTCCGAACCGGCGGCCGCCACGATCGAGCGCGCCGCCGACTGCCGGTACGACGGTCAGAGCTTCGAACTCACCGTCTCGGTCGATCATTTTTCTCCGGAATCGGTCGCCGAGGCCTTCGACGCAGCCCACGAGCGCGCGTACGGCTATACCCTCTCCGCGCCGGTCGAACTCGTCAATCTCCGGGTGACCGCGACCATCGAGGGGTCGCCACCCGCGATCAGCCACGACGGCGCGGGCGACGCAGTCGTCGGGAGCCGCGAGGCGATCTTTCCGACGGCGGACGGCGATACCGGAGCGCGCGTGTCGGCGACCGTCTACGACCGCCCGGAACTCGCCGCCGAGGCGGCGATAGCCGGCCCGGCGATTCTCGAACAGGCCGAAAGCACGACCGTCGTCCCGCCTGGCTGGCGGGGCCGAATTCGAAGTGACGGCGCGCTCGTGATGCGGCGGCACGAGGAGGAGAGAAACCAATGATCAGCACAAGCGACATCGATCCGGTCACGCTCGAAGTCCTCCGAAATCAGTTCGAGAGCGTCGCTGACGAGATGGGCCAGGTACTCATTCGCGGCGCGTACTCGCCGAACATCACCGAACGCCAGGATTGCTCAACGGCGATTTTCGACGCCGACGGCCGGATGGTGGCTCAGGCCGAACACATCCCCGTCCACCTCGGCGCGATGCCCGAGGCCGTCGACGCCGTTCTCGATCACGACCCCGCGCCAGGTGACGTGTTCATCCTCAACGATCCCTTCGCCGGCGGGACACACCTCCCAGACGTGACGTTAGTCGCGCCCATCGCGCCGCGCGAGGAGATCCTCGGCTACGCCGTCTCGCGAGCCCACCACGCCGACATCGGCGGGATGACACCCGGCAGCATGCCCGCGGGCGCGGAGGAAATCTATCAGGAAGGTCTGCGGCTCCCCCCGACGCGCCTCGTCGACGCTGGCGAGCGCAACGAGGAACTGTTCTCGCTGATTCTCGCCAACGTTCGCAATCCCGACCAGCGACGGGCCGATTTCCGTGCTCAACTCGCGGCTACTGAGCGCGCCGAGGCGCGACTCGCTGAGCTGATCGACGACCACGGGCACGACCGCATCCGCGATGGCTTCGACGCCGTCATCGACTACTCGCGTGAGCGGATTCGGGATTCCATCACGGAGTTGCCGGACGGCACCTACCGCGCCACCGACGTGCTGGAAGGCGACGGGGTAACTGACGACGACATCGAGATCCAGGCGGCCGTCACCGTCGACGGCGCGACGATCACTGTCGATTTCGACGGGACGGATGCCCAACTCGACGGCAATCTCAATGCCCCGCTGGCGGTCGCCAAAAGCGCGGTCTACTTCGTGATTCGCTGCATCACAGATCCCGAAATCCCGCCGAATCACGGCTGCTACGAGCCGGTGACGGTCGAGGCACCTGAGGGCTGTCTGCTGAACCCCGAGCCGCCCGCCGCCGTCGTCGGTGGCAACGTCGAGACCAGCCAGCGCGTGACCGACGTGGTCTTCCTCGCGCTCGCCGAGGCCGCACCCGACAGCGTGCCCGCACAGGGCCAGGGGACGATGAACAACCTCATCATCGGCGGTCGCGGCGGCGAGTTCGCCTATTATGAAACTATTGGCGGCGGATTCGGCGGCCGCGCGAGTGCTGACGGAATGGACGGCGTGCAGGTCGGGATGACGAACACGTTGAACACGCCAATCGAGGCACTGGAAGCCGAGTACCCGCTACGGGTCGAACGCTACGCGTTGCGGCCCGACTCTGGCGGTGACGGCACCCATCGCGGCGGCCTCGGCCTCGAACGTCGCCTGCGCGTTCAGCAGGACGCGACCGTCTCACTCCTCACTGAGCGACGCCGCCACGCACCGCAGGGTGTTGACGGCGGCGAGCCAGGATCGACTGGCGAGAATCTGCTCCAGTTGCCGGACGAGAGCGAGAAATCGGTGGCAGCAAAAACGACGGTTGACGTGCCGGCCGATACCGTGGTTACGGTGCGAACGCCGGGCGGCGGCGGGCATGGCGATCCGGGCGAGCGCGACGCTGGGAAGCGGGAGCAAGACCGAATCGACTGAAAAACGGGCGAGGACAGCGCGGAGTAACAGTTATTGCATACGCATACGTATGTGCATACATGAGTGACACCTCGATTCGTGTCTCAAACGAGACGAAACAGCGGCTTGAACTCCACAAACGCGACGACGAGAGCTATGATGAGGTGATTCATCGCCTGACTGAGGACGACAAATGGGCGGGCTTCGGCGCGCTTGCCGACTCGGATATTCGCTCTGGAATGGAAGCAATGCGTGAACAGACGCGGTCGGGAATGGACGAGCGGATTGAGGATCTGGAGTAATGCTCCTGCTCGATAATACGATTCTTAGCGATTATCTGGCTGGTGTTGATACCGCTCGCCAGTTCTTAGAACAGTATGAACAGGATGTTTGGGCCGTTTCGTCTCTCGTTCTTTATGAAGCGTACATGGGATGTGCGCATGGGTACATTGACGCAACACCGGCGATGGTCAGGCAAGCCGTCAACACGTCGATGACTGTGGTTGATGTTACGTCACAGACGGCTGCCGAAGCCGAGACGCTTCAGCGGGAACTGTTGGACTCCGGCGTTCCTGCCGACAGTCCAGATATTCTGATCGCGGCGACAGCCCGAGAACACGGTGGGACGTTTGCAACCGCGGACAAACACTTCTGGAAACCGGAAATAGAAGAGGTGCTCTCAATCGCACAGTATGATCCGTACTGATTCTACTGCTCGCAGATATCCCGGAAGTTCTCGAAGACCTCCTCGCCGCGTTCGGTGTGGATCACTTCGGGATGCCACTGGACGCCGTAGAGGTTGCGGTCGGTGTCGCTCATGGCTTCGATCCCACACACGTCGGAGGTGCCGGTGCGGCTGAAGCCCTCGGGGAGCGTTTTTACTTCGTCGGCGTGGCTGGCCCAGACGCGGGTTTCCGGGGCGAGCGAGCCGATCAGTGGGTCGTCGTCGTCGGTGATATCGACGGTGACGTCGGCGTAGCCGCCGTACTCGCCGCCGCCGACGCTGCCGCCGAGCTCGTCGGCGATGAGTTGCATGCCGAGACAGATGCCAAGGACGGGTTCGTCGCGGTCGAGGTATTCTGCTGATCGGCCCACGCGATCCATATCGGGGCCACCGGAGAGAACGAAGCCGTCGGCCTCGACCTCTCCGGGGTCGACATCGTTGTCGACGAGGTCGGCGTCGACGCCGAGATCCCGGAGCGCGCGCTGCTCCAGATGGGTAAACTGCCCGTGGTTGTCGATGACCGCAATGCGAGTCATGGGCAGCCTTCGCTGCTGGGACTCAAAAGGAAACCGAAACCGGACGCGAAACTGGGTGTTTGGGCAGCTACCTCCCAGTACGGCGGCCAGCCCTCAGTCGGCAGCAACCCGGTCGCCGCGGATCTCGGCGACGTACGCGAGGAAATTGTCGAAGAGTTGCTTGGCCTCACAGGCTGCCGCGTAGTTTGATTCGGTGATCCCATCCAGCACCTGTTGAACCCGTTCCTCGGAGAGTTCGTCCTTGCCGGTGGTCACGGTTTCGGCGGTCTGCATGTCATACTCGGGGTGAAACTGCACGCCGATGGCGCGATCCTTGCGGAAGCCGTGGATTCCGTAGTCGTTTTCGGCGAAGACGGTCGCGCCCGGCGGTGGTTCGGCGACGCGATCTGAGTGGGTCGTGAAAACAGTCATCGACTCGTCGATACCGGCCAGCAGGCGATTGTCGCCGTTGTGTTCGACGGTGCGGTAGCCGATCTCGTACTCGCCCATGTCCTCGACGCGGCCACCGAGTACGTCGGCCAGTAGTTGGTGACCGTAACAGACGCCGAGGGCCGGGAGACCGGCTTCGACAGCGCCGCCAACCCACGTTTTCAGTCGACCGATCCATTCCTTGTCCCAGTAGACTGACGCGCTGGAGCCGGTGACAACGAAGCCGTCGAACGCGAAGTCATCGGGGAACTCGCCGGCCGGACAGCGAAATTCGACAACGTCAGCGTCGAGTTCGCGGACGAAGTTCCGTTCGGTGTCGTCGGCCGCGTGTGCCGCATTCAACAGAGCGATCTTGGGCCGACTCATGCACCTGTTTCGCACATACTGGAGTGAAAAGCTGTTGCGTTGCTTCGATTCTCTTGACGAACGTTTGGTTTCATCTGGTGCTGGATTAATCTGCTGTCATCGCGGGCGACTGCCGGACATCCTCGCGGAGCCGCGTCGCATACTCCAGCCGGAGTTGGCGGGCCGTTTCGCGGTCGATCGGCCCGTCGTGGTCGAAGGTATCTGCGATCGGGTCGAAGGCGTCCGGCTCAAAGCCCATCCGCGAGAGGTACGCCGCCAGCGACTCGGTCAACCCTTCCTCGATCGCGGTGTCGACGTAGTCGCTGACGGTCTCAAAGTCGGGGAGGACGATGCGCTCGTCGTCGACGCAGGGAGTGTTACCGCCGATGTCGACAGGGCGACCGTCCAGTTCACCAGCAACCTCGGCGAGAGTGTCAGCCAACGCAACGGTTCGGCTCGGCAACGTCGTGTCCGGCGATCGCCACTCGACGGTGCCGAATTCCTCGCGGAGCTGTACCGGCGTCCACACCGCGCTTTCGGGATCGAAACACGACTCGAAGGTCGATTCGTCGATGCCGGCGGCGATGGCTTGCTCGCGGAACCGATCGTAACACGTCTGCAGGCGTCGATTCCAGTCTTCGCGATCATCGACGTAGGGCCACAGTTCGCCCTGGTTCCGGAGATTGTCGTAGGCGAGCCATCGGTAACATTTCGAGCGCGCGCCCGGTGCCATCGCGTTCCCCCGGAAGTGTCGCGCCGAGTTGACCAACGCTAACGCGGGATCGAGTGCGATCAGCGTGTTGAGTTGGTCGACTGCTCTGCCGGGCTGTTGTTCGATGTGGATGTGGGTGCCGGCGCAGTGGCGGACGTACTGGAAGTCCTCGCCGACGACCTCGTTTTGAATCCGCGTTCGGTCGCAGGGGATCTCGCGGATCGCCTCGTGATTTAGTGGCGTTGCCAGCGGGACAAGCTGTTTGCCGAACTCCTTGCCTCGATCCAGCGCGGCTCTGACCCGCTCGAAGAGTTCTCCGCGGAGTTCGGCGGTCGACGTACAGGGCGTCGTCTTGATCTCAACCATCGGTTCGACGAACTCGCGTTCGGCACCCGGGAGGTCGATCAACGAGCCTGGTTGGGTGAGATACCCCGCCTCGTTGACGACCCAGTATTCGACCTCGATACTCCGCTTGAGTGATGGGGTAGATGACATGAGGGGTAGGCGGTGCTCGGCGTCAGTGTCGCACCAGTTCGTGTGCCGTGTTCACATGCAACTGTAAGCCGTGGTCGCCTACAAAAAAATTTGGACAATCAACTCAATATATCCTTAAATAGTATCCAGACACAATAGAAAATTCCAAATTTTGGCTAATATAGGATTTAAACTGGTTAATATAGTCTATGTATGAATTCTGATTAGATACAACCAGCAGAACGGACAAATGCCCACTACTCGATCGCTACCGCCCAGGACACATTGCGTCGACAGCACTATTGCCGCCAGCCACGCGGTCGCTGTCGGTGTTATCCCGCCCGGCTACAGTGCCATCGGATCGAACTGTGTATTTTCGCCGTTCCACTGCTCGCCATTGTCGTCGCGGGTGTCGATGTAGAGCTCGACGCCGTTACCGTCGGGATCGTCGAAGTACAGCGATTTGCTGATGCCGTGGTCGACCGGCTGAGCCTCGGTCTCTCGCTCCTGCAGCGACTCGTAACACGCCCGGAGGGCAGCCGGCGTGTCAAGTTCGAAGGCGACGTGGTAGAGCCCGCGGCTGTTCGGCGGTGGCGACGAGGCCTCGGGGCGGGCCTGCAGCGCGAGATCGTGGTGGTGGTCGCCAAACGAGAGGAAGGCGTAGTTGGCTTGCTGTTCGGTGACTGACAGCCCAAGCAGATCGGTGTAAAACGAGATCGCCCGGTCGAGGTCGCTGACGATCACATGAACGTGACCGAGGTGCGAGGCCATACGCGTTACAGGAACCGGACGCGTGATAGAACTACTGCTGGCGGATTATTCCTCGAACCGATCGCGCGCGGACTGGAACCCCAACTCCTCGGCTTCGGCTGCCTGTCGTTGTTCCCGTTCGGCGACCGCTTCGGGGTCGGGGTCGACATCGTCGTCGATGCGGGCAAACGACTGGTGCACTTTCGCGTGACACCACCGACACAGCGCGACCGTGAGTTCGTGGCTGGCGTCGACACTCTCCGAATCGCCGTCGCCGGTGTCCGCGTCGGCATATGACAAGTGGTGTTCCTCGATCAGCGGCCGGCTGTCGTCGTGGGCGAGCCGGAGTTCTTCGAGCCCGCATCGCCGACACTCGTCGTCGGTGGTCGTCCAGCGGTAGTGCGGGCAGCCACGCCACTCGTCGGCCTCTCCGACGTGACAGGCGTAGTCGTTGGCCGCCCGCTCCTCGGCGAACTCGGGGTCGACGCCGGCGTGGTTGAGGGCGAACCGACACCGGCCGTCGTCGGTGAGGTGGTCACAGAGCCCCGCGATGTCGTAGGGGTCGTCGACGCCGACGGGCGTGCCCTCGGGCGTCTCTTCCATGGCCAGCCTCGGCCCCCCAGAGCTAAATATCGTCCGCCCGACCGTCCTGTGTGCAGCTTGTTCACCGGCCCGAATCGGGTGGCGGCAGTCAGGTACTCGCCAGCGACATCGAGATCGCGGATTCATTTCTCGCACAGGCCCGCGGGCTGATGTTCCGGCGGTCGCTGGCCGAGGACAGCGCGCTCGTCTTTCAGTTCGATAGTGCGGCGAAACGCGACGTTCACATGCTGTTCGTTCCGTTCGCTATCGACGCGCTGTGGCTCGTTGACAACGAGGTCGTGGCAAAAAAGCGGCTGAAACCGTGGATCGGCCTCGGTCGCGAAACTGCTGAGACGCTGGTGGAACTGCCAGCCGGCGCGGCTGACGATGTCGCGGTCGGCGACCGCGTGACACTTGAGTAGTGTCGACCGCTGCGAACACCCGGTCACGGCGACGGAGACGGCAGCTTTATTTTGTTGTGCGTATGAAGAATTATGCACAATGGAGCATTCAGCCTCCAACGAGGATAGAGGAAGTCGGGGCGACCCGGCTGGCCGCGAAATTCTCCGGTGACAGGTATTCATCCGTGTACTCAAACACAACAGATGAGTTGCGTAGTGACAACGCGGCTCGCTCGGCGTTTCCCGACGACGTACAGCTCTTAGACACCACGCTGCGGGATGGCGAACAGGCCCCTGGCGTCTCGCTGACCCCCGACGAAAAGGTCGAGATCGCCGAGGCACTGGAGGCCGCCGACATCGACGTGATCGAGGCCGGCAGTGCCTGCACCTCCGAAGGCGAACGCGACTGCATCCGTCGGGTCACCGATCTCGATCTCGACGCGACGGTCACCAGCTTCGCCCGCGGGATCAAATCCGACATCGACCACGCGCTGGACTGCAACGTCGATGGCATCACGCTCGTCGTGCCGTCGTCGGACAAACACATCGAGACGAAGGTCGGCTCGACCCGCGAAGAGGTCATCGAGAGTTCGGTCGAACTCGTCGAGTACGCGACCGACCACGAGCTGTGGGTCGAACTGCTCGGCGAGGACGGCTCCCGCGCCGATCCCGAGTTCCTCGTCGAACTCGCCGAAGCTGGCCACGAGGCGGGGGCTGACCGGTTCTGCTACGCCGACACCGTCGGTCACGCCAGCCCGGAACACACCTACGAAGTCGTCGAGAAACTCGCCGAGTTAGGCCCGACCAGCGTCCACACTCACGACGACCTCGGCTTCGGGATGACGAACGTCCACGCCGGGCTGCGCGCCGGGGCGGATTTCGTCCACGGAACGGTCAACGGCATCGGCGAGCGCGCCGGCAACGTCGCCATCGAGGAGGTCGCTATCGCCCTCTCGCACAGCTACGATATCGAGACCCTCAATCTCCCGGCTGTCTACGAGTTGGCGACGACCGTCAGCCAGAACACCGGGATTCCGCTCGCGCCGAACAAGGCCGTCATCGGCGAGAACACCTTCACTCACGAGAGCGGGATCCACACCGACGGCACGCTCAAAGACGGCGCGATGTACGAGCCGTATCCACCCGAAACGGTGGGTCGGGAACGACGGCTCGTCCTCGGCAAACACGCCGGTCGCGCCGGCGTCGAAGCCGCGCTGAACGAACACAACATCGACGTGAGCGACGACGAACTCGCCGCCATCGTCGAGCGCGTCAAAACGCTCGGCGAGCGCGACAAACGCGTCACTGACGCCGACTTGCTGGCAATCGCCGAGGATGTCCAGGGTCGCGACCGCGAGCGGTACGTCGAACTCCTGACGCTAACGACTGCCAGCGGTGGCGAGGTGCCGACCGCCAGCGTCAAACTCCGCGTTGGCGACGAGGAACGCACCGCTGCCAACACCGGCTCCGGCCCGGTTGACGCCGCTGTCAAAGCCGTCCGTCAGGCGCTCGGCCCCGCCGCGAACGCCGAACTCGACTCCTTCCATGTCGATGCGATCACCGGCGGCACCGACGCCGTCGTCACCGTCGAAGTCGAGATGACTCGCGGCGACCACACCGTCACGGTCGCTGCCTCGGATTCCGATATCACGCGCGCCTCGGTGGACGCGATGGTCGACGCCCTTGACCGCCTGCTGGCGGCGTCGCCGCCGGAACAGCCGGTCGCCGACGACTGATCTCTATCCGTTTTTGCGGTTCAATCTGAGCAGGCAAGCAGGTGGGCCGGCCGGCCGATCAACCGACTTCCTGGCGGACTGAAAGGGCGAGGCTCTCCCGGCGAACCCGGACGTTCACGAGAGCTTGCTCTCGTGAGCCAACCAGAAATCTTCGATTTCTGGTGACGACGCAAGCACCGCAGTGAGCGAAGCGAGTGAGGAGCGCAGCGAGTCCCGGGAGTTCTGCGAGCGAAGCGAGCAGAACCTCGAAAGACGAGCGCAAGCGAGTCTTTCGGCGGCCGAGAGAGCCGAGGGCTTTCTATACCTATTTCTCGCATCCGAATCCGTATCGAACCCGTACGTCTAAGAGCGATGCCGCTGAAACGTCGCTGTGGCGTACGTCGTCGAAATCAAACCCTCTGCGCGCAAGCGAAACCCCGAGGTCGGGCGGACGATCAACACTGAGGGATCGACTCACCGCTTCGCGGATCGAGACGCTGCTGAGGGGTGGGCCGAGGAGTTGACCGGCGGGGGACGGGATCATGTCTGGATTCAGTCCGCTCACCCACAGGACAACTCCGCGGTCGACGCGTATCTCGTCTCGCGGAATACGCGTGGTGAGTTAGAACGTGCCTTCGACAAGCGGCGGCGTCGACTTCGCGGCGGCGACAGCAGTCAACAGCAGGGGCTGGCTGAGCAGTTTTCCGAGTAATTTGGTTGTATCGCTGTCGACGTCGCAATGCGATTTTAGGAGCGATTTGAACTACGGTCACCTCGCTCGCGTTGCTCGCTTGTTCTCTCATTCAAATCTCTCGACTCTCCGATACCCACTCGCGGTAACCGAGAGCCACAGAGGGCTCTTGGCGTGTTGCTCGCGGTAGAAACGCCGAGGGAGAGATTTGAACTACGGTCGCTCCCGGTGGTCGCTCCCTCGTTCAAATTCCCGACTACCGTTCGCGGGGACACGGGGTCGCGGCGCGACAAGACGCGCCGCTAAGTGATTTGTGTCCGCGCAGAAACGCCGAGGGGGAGATTTGAACTCCCGAGTCCGAATGGACAGTAGATTTCGAATCTACCGCCTTGGCCAGGCTAGGCTACCTCGGCTCACTTCCTCTTCGCCTGTGCCGAAAGTAAAAGATTCCGATGTGGCCGCCTTCGGCCGATTCATCGCCGCTACGCCGCCCCGAGTGTGATGCGAGCAGTTGTCCCGCCGCTGTTGTCGAATGTAAGCTGCCCATCGGAGTAGTCGACGATCCGATCGATCAGCCAGAGGCCAACCCCACTGCCGTGTTCTAACTCTGATTCGTCGTGGCCGTCGATGACGGTGAGTTCGGTACTCGGGATACCGGGCCCATTGTCGCTGACCTCGATGACAACGTCGTCGCCGGCTTCGGTGGCCGTCACCCGGATCTCACCGCCGTCGTCGACAGCGTGTTCCAGCGCGTTTTCGATGAGTTGCGTGATGGCAACCGGGAGCTTCGGGTGGGCGAGAACCGACGCCGCTGTCTCGCTGTCGACGCTGACGTCGACAGCCGCCGGTGGGTCAGGCGCCATCTCGACTGCATCCTCGACAACGGTGTTGATCGCGACCCGGTGTCGCTGTTCCCGTGTCTGGACGACTTCACGCATTGTCCGCGCGTTGGTTGCGGTACGTTCGAGATTCTCACAGTGCTCGATGATATCGGCTGCGTAGGCGGCTGTCTCACAGTCCTCGGCGATGGCGTTGGCGTACCCTTTGATCACCGTCAGATCATTCCGGAGGTTATGCCTGAGCACCCGGTCGAACACCGCCTCAAGCAGCTGGAGCTCCTCGCGGTTGTCGACCAGCTGGATCGCCGTTTCAAGGTTCGAGGTCAGCGTTTCGGCGATACTCCGGTCGGCGTCGGTCAGATTCTGTGGTCGGACGGTGCCGGCCATCAGGATGCCAAACTCGCCGATCGGGGCGATAACCTCCGAGCGAACCACGCTATCCTCGTTGTAGGCGTCGGGCCGGGCGGCGACATCGCCGACGAGTTCGGTTTCGCCGCGCTCGAATGCGTCCCACGCGATCCCGTCACCGCGCTCGAATGCCGGCGGTGATCGAAAGAGATCGAAGGCCGGATCGGTCATCCCCAGTGGGGTGAGCCGGTCGTCGATCTGATCGTACTCCCACACCCCCGTGATCGGAAAGTTGAGCGCCGTCGGAAGCTGCTCAAGCACCGCATCGATCATCGCCGGCTTCGCTTCGGCGGTCACGGCTTCCTGGGTGATCGTCTGGACGGCTTCGAGGCTCTGGGTTCGCTGGGCCCGGGTGAGGCCGATATTCCCGAGTGTGCTCAACAGCCGGCCAAGTTGTCTGTCGGTCTCATCGAAAGCCCCTGGCCGCTCGTCGCCGATCACAAGCACGCCGTGGTCGCTGAGCGGACACAGCAGGACGCTTTCAATTTCCGGGCCTGCGTGGGCGATCGAGTCGTCGGCCGTCGACAGTTGATCGATACACCGGGTCTCCCCGCCGTAGACCGCCCACAGCGGTGTTTCGTCGTCGCCGCTGGCGGCCGCAAACATCGGCTCGTCGGCCGTCGTCGCCGCCGGTGTGAGGGCGTCGGTAGCCCGATCGTAGAGGTGTACCTCCGCGACTGACGCGTCGATGACGGCCATCGCCGTTTCGATCGTCCGCTCGCAGGCCGTCTGTCGATCCTCGCTTGTCAACACCGCCTGTGACTCCGCATACAGCGATGCCAGGGTTCGGCGGCGTCGTTTCTCGTCGGTGATATCGACATAGAGCAGGAAAAACTCCCGGCCGGCTGCGATCGTGATCGGGACAGCCCGCAGCAGGAAGTCGCCGCTGCCGGTTGTGGTCTGTCGGCTGACCTCCGCGGTCACCGGCTGGCCGTCGGTGAGTTGGGCGTCGATATCGGCTGTCCCTCCCTCGTCGCTTGCGGCTGTCTCCTCGCTGTCAGTCGCCGGGATCGTGGGTTCGAGCCGACTCCCCTCCGTCGTCGAGGTGGCGTCGCCGAAGGTCGTCTCGAAGGCCTCGTTTCGGCGGGTGATCGTCGCCGTCCCATCGGTGGGAGAGACGGTCACCATCGGCTCTTGGATGGTCGTAAACAGGGCCTCAAACCGCCGTCGCTCGTTGCGAAGGGTTGCTTCGGCCGCCGTGGCCGTACACGCGGTTGCAAGCTTGTCGTTGAGCGGCCCGAGAGCGTCGATGACTGCCGTGGGAAGCCCCGACCCGCGCGTGCCGAGCAGCAAGACGCCGAACTCACAGAGCTCAAAGAGGTAGTAGTGGCCGTCTTCGCCGACCTCGCCGACGATCGGGAACGACTCGGCGTTGGTGCTTTCCTCGCCGCCCGTGTCGTTCTCGCCCTCGGTGTCGCCCGCTGTCCGTTCGGTGAGCCGAGCGCGTGCAGCGAGATAGACCGGATCGTCGACGGCGGCCGCAGGCTGGGAGACGACCCGATCGTAGCCGCCATCCTCGTGGCGGCTAAAGACGCCGCCGACCGTACAGTTCAGTTTCTGGAGATACGCCTGTAGGGCGGTTTTAGCGGTCGATTCCAGCGTTTCCCCCGGCGAGATCGCCAGTGAAATTTCATGGAGGATTTGGGTTCGGTGGGGGTGGTCAGCCATCCTTACCCGCTCCCCGCGGCTCGCTCAGAGGCCATCGATTGCTCCGACGACCGCGGTTTTATTGTAGTATTCGAGATGGCCCCGCCCGTCGTTGGCGATCTCACCGATGGTGAGCGCGCCGATCGTGTTGGCCGTCTGACTGAGGGCTGCTAGCTCCCGGTCGAAGTCGGCGTCGAGATACTGTGCCCGTGAGAGACAATCGAAGGTGACCATCGCGCTGTCGGTGTGTGCTCCCTCGCTGGCGGCCGCGTGGGCGCGGTCGGCCGCCGCGACGAGCGTTTCGGGGTCGCCCTGGAGGATGTGGACGAACTCACCTTCGGGGAGGTCGCCGAAACACTGCAGCGAGCCGTCGTCGTCGACCGCAAAGGGGTCGCGGACGATCCGCTCGGCGCCCAACCGACTGATGCCGAAGGGATGTGAGGTGGCGATCTCGGCGAAGGTTTCTGTCGTCACCGTCCGGTCGGTCTCGGCGTCGATGATGGCGGCGTAGCGGTCGTAGGCCGGCTGGCCGTCGAGGGTTTCGAGTCGGCGGCCGTCGGCGGCAGTGATCTCGAAGGGGCCGCCGATATCCGTCCAGCCGTGTTCGACGCCGATGGTGCTTTCGGCGGCGACCATCGCCACCACGGCGGCGTCGCCGACGAGCCCTTCAGGGGTGAACAGACAGTGGCGTCTGTCGCCGTCGAACGTGCCGGCGCCGCCGCCGATGTAGGTGTACTCGACGCCGTAGGTGTTGAACAGCTGTTGGACGAACTGGTCGCCGGCGTCGGCGTAGGCATCGACGAACACGAACGCTGTTTCGTCGTCGCCGTCCGCGTCGGCCTCAAGCGGTTCGTCGGTGGTGGTGATCGGTTCGACTGTCGGCTCAACATCCAGGCCGGCGACGACCGCGCCGTCGGCGCGGACCGCGCCGTCGTAGATGACCTTCGGGAACAGGCCGCCGAACACCGGCGTTGAAAGCCTTCGAAGCGTCTCATCGACAGCCGCCGGGGTAAACGCGTCGTCTGGTGTCGCAAGCACGAGGAGTCCGTCGATATCAGGGTCGGCGTCGAACTCTCGGAGCGTCGTGTGAAACTCGCTGCCGGTCGTCCGGCAGTACGCAGCCTCCATGACTGCCATCCACACCGGCCGCGATAAAAAGTCCACCGTCGGGGTGGGTGGTGGCGGGATCGCCTCGGTGCGGTGCTGGCGGCACTGATCAGCCGCGGCGCGTGCTCAGCCAGACCCACACCGTGGCGAACACGATGAGCAGGGTGACAACGGCGACGGCGACGTAGAACCCGGCTGCGGCATCGAACTCTGCCAGTCCGATGGTGATTGAGGGGTGCTGGAGGCCAGGCATAGTGGTATTGCGCTTCGGTACGAGAAATCAGAAAGTGGGTTTGGGCAGATTTGAACTGCCGGCCTCCTCCATGTCAAGGAGGTGTCATAACCAGACTAGACCACAAACCCGTGCTGGTTGTGCGTTCTGACGCACTCGTCAGTATCCGGGGGACGTAATTGAAGCTTTCGAAGCGCGGCCCCGCTGGCGGTTCCCGACGTGTCCGCTTGCTGTCGGTCGTCGTGTGTTCGTCCCGTCGTCGTCGACATCCGGGTCGCGCTGTCGGTCGATAGCCTTTTAGCGATGTACAGACGTGTACATTATAAGCCGAACTCATACACTGGTGACTAACAATGCAGGACTATATCGAACGTGTGGCCGACGGTGAGGATTTGGGGCTCGACGAGGCGCGGGATGCCGCCCGCCTCGTGTTCGAGGAAGCAACCGAGGCGCAGATCGGCGCGCTGCTGTCTGCGTTACGGGCCAAGGGCGAGACCGAAACCGAGATTGCCGGCTTCGCACAGGGGATGCGCGACGCCGCCCGCACCATCGAGCCCAACCGCTCGCCGCTGGTCGATACCTGCGGCACCGGCGGCGACGACTACGATACGATCAACGTCTCGACGACGAGTGCTATCGTCGCCGCGGGCGCGGGCGTCCCCATCGCCAAACACGGCAACTACTCCGTCTCTTCATCCTCCGGTAGCGCGGACGTCCTCGAAGTCGCTGGCGTCACCGTCGACGCCGAACCGCCCGCTGTCGAGGACGCGATCAACGACGAGGGGATCGGGTTCATGCTCGCCACCGTCTTCCACCCCGCGATGAAGGCCGTCATCGGCCCGCGGAAGGAACTCGGCATGCGAACCATCTTCAACGTCCTCGGCCCGCTCACGAATCCCGCCGCCGCGGACGCCCAACTGCTCGGCGTCTACGATCCCGACCTCGTGCCCGTCATCGCCCGCGCGCTCACCGAGATGGAGGTCGAACGCGCGCTCGTCGTCCACGGCGCGGGGATGGACGAGATTGCCCTCCACGACGCAACGACCGTCGCCGAAGTCGATGGCGACGAGGTCACCGAGTTCACGCTCACGCCTGACGATCTCGGGCTCGACGCGGCTCCCATCGAAGACGTTGCTGGCGGCACCCCCGAAGCAAACGCCGCCGACCTCGAAGCGATCCTCACCGGCGAAGAAACCGGCCCGAAACGCGACCTCATCCTCGCCAACGCGGGCGCGGCAATCTACGTCGCTGGCGAAGCCGAGTCGCTGGAAGCCGGCGTCGAAGCGGCCGCCGAGGCCATCGAGTCGGGTGACGCCGCAGCCAAACTCGACGCCTTACGCGAGTCGACTGCCGCACCGGAGGCCGGGGACGCCTGATGGCACGCACCAAGATCTGCGGCATTACGAACCGCGCTGACCTCCAAGCCGCCATCGAAGCCGGCACTGACGCCGTCGGGATCATCTCGGCGGTCGACGTGGCGACGACACGGGAGGTCGACCGCAGCACGGCCGCCGAGTTGGTCGCCGCGGTGCCGCCGTTTGTCACCGCCACGCTCGTCTCGATGCCCGAGGACGCCGACCACGCCGTCGAGCTCGTCAAAGCGATCCAGCCCGACGCGCTCCAACTCCACGGCGAGTTCGACGCCGACGACCTCGGCTACATCCGCGCCGAAACCGGCGTCAAAGTCATCGCCGCTGTTGACCACGAGGATACCGACCGAGCCAGCGCGCTTGACGGCGTCGCCGACGCCCTGCTCATCGACTCGACGACCGAAGAGGGCGCGGGCGGCACCGGCGACCCCCACGACTGGGAGGCGACCGCCGACCTCGCCGATACGCTGACGACCCCGGTGATCCTCGCCGGCGGCCTCACCCCCGAGAACGTCGCCGAGGCGATCCGGGTGGCCGCGCCGTTCGGCGTCGATGTCGCCTCCGGCGTTGAACGCTCGGAGGGCAGCAAGGATCACACCGCCGTCGCCACCTTCGTCCGGAACGCCGGCCGCGAAATCGAGGTGCCAGCATGACAACCGGCGAGACGGCGAGCGATGACCCGGCCGACGCAGCCGCCGCCGACAGCGACCTATTCAGCTTCGACCGCGACCGCGATGAGTACGCCGCCCTCGTTGCCGACGACCGCGAGGAGCCGGTCGTCGCCCGCGCGGCCGCAACGCTCGAACTCGATACCTCGCCGCTCGCCGCCTACGCCGCCCTCGCCGACCGCAGCGAGTACAATTTCCTCCTGGAGAGTGCCGAAAAGGTCGCCTCCTCGGATCCCGACGGCGCGTTCACCGCGGCGACCGACGCCGAACGCCACGCGCGGTACTCCTTCGTCGGCTACGACCCCGAAGCGATCATCTCGGTGTATCCGACCCGAACCGAGGTCGACCGCCTCGGCGACGCCGGTGACCTCGTCGTCGACGCCTACCGCGGCGACGCCGCGACCGACGGCGACGTGCTCGACCGCCTCCGGCGCGGCCTCCCAGCGGTCGACCGCCGCGGCTTCCCCGATGTCGACCGCCGCACGCTCTCGGGCGGCCTCGTCGGGTTTCTCGCGCATGAAGCCGTCTACGATCTGGTGCTTGAAGAAGTCGGCCGCGAGCGACCCGACACCGACCTCCCGGACGCCCAGTTCGCGCTGACGACCCGGACGCTCGTCTTCGACGACGCCGAAGGGACGGTCGAACTCGTCTTTACCCCCGTCATCGGGCCCGACGACGACCCCGGCGAGTGCTACGACGACCTCGTGTCCGAAGCCGCCGACGTTGCCGCGACGCTCGCCGCGGCCGACGAACCCGAACCGACCGGCTTCCAGCGAACGGACGAGACCGCCGGCTCCCAAGCCGACTACGAGGACGCTGTCCGCACGGCCAAACAACACGTCCTCGACGGCGACATCTATCAGGGTGTCATCTCGCGTCGCCGCCAACTCGCCGGCGACATCGACCCGATCAGCTTCTATGAGGCCCTTCGCTCGGTCAACCCCTCGCCGTACATGTATCTCATGCGCCACGACGATCTCTCCATCGTCGGCGCGAGCCCCGAAACGCTCGTTTCTGTCGAGGGCGACCGCATCGTCTCGAACCCGATTGCAGGCACCTGCCCCCGAGGGTCGAGCCCCGTCGAAGACCGCCGACTCGCTGGTGAGATGCTTGCCGACGGGAAAGAGCGCGCCGAGCACACGATGCTCGTCGACCTCGCGCGCAACGACGTGCGCCGGGTCGCCGATCCCGGCAGCGTCGAAGTCGAGGAGTTCATGAGCGTCCTGAAATACAGCCACGTCCAGCATATCGAATCGACCGTCACCGCCCGCGTCGCCGACGAGTACGACGCCTTCGATGCTGCCCGTGTGACCTTCCCCGCGGGGACGCTCACCGGCGCGCCGAAGGTTCGCGCCATGGAGATCATCGACGACCTCGAAGCCGCACCGCGTGGCGTATACGGCGGCGGGGTCGGCTACTTCTCGTGGAGCGGCGACGCCGATTTTGCGATCGTGATCCGCACCGCGACCGTCGAACACGGGGGTGCCGACGGCGACAGTGTGGACGGCGATCTCGCCGGCGCAAGCGAGGGTGACGACCTGATTACCGTCCAAGCCGGCGCGGGCCTCGTCGCCGACAGCGATCCCACCTCGGAGTACGAGGAGACCGAACAGAAGATGGACGGCGTGTTGACCGCCATTGAGCGGCTTGAATCGCCGGAGGGCGAGCAATGAACGTCCTCGTCGTCGACAACTACGACTCGTTCACCTACAACCTCGTCGAGTACGTCTCCGAGACTCGGATTCCTGACGGCGACGACGAGTTCGCGGATATCGATGTGACGGTACTGAAAAACACGGCTTCCCTCGATGAGATCCGCGAGGCCGACCCCGACGCGATCCTCATCAGCCCCGGGCCGGGCCACCCGAAAAACAGCCGCGACGTGGGCGTGACGATGGACGTGTTGCGTGAGCTGAGTCCCGACATCCCGACGCTTGGCGTCTGTCTCGGCCTCGAAGCTGCGGCCTACGAGTACGGCGGCAGCGTCGGCCACGCGCCCGCACCGATCCACGGCAAGGCCTACCCGATGGATCACGACGGCGAGGGTGTTTTCGCTGACATCGAACAAGGCTTTCAGGCGGGTCGGTATCACTCGCTGATTGCGACCGAGGTGCCGGACTGTTTCGAGGTGTCGGCGACGACCGACCACGAGGGCGAGGAGCTGGTAATGGGGATTCGCCACCGCGAGCACCCCATCGAGTGCGTGCAGTTCCACCCTGAGAGTGTGCTGACCGCGGTCGGTCACGACGTGATAGACAATTTCCTCCGACAGGCTGTGGGGGAATCGACGGCCGCGTCACCGCCGCGCTCGGACGCCTGATCGACGCTGCTCTGATCGTATTGGTTAGCCGCCAAACACGCGAAAAGAGAGCGTTTCCAGTAGTCCGCCGCCGCCACCGCTTTCGTTGTCTCCGCCATCATCGCCTCCGCCATCATTACTTCCACCATCATCGCCTCCGGCACCGCCAATATCGACGACATCATCGGGATTACTGACGTCAACGCCGGTTTGGTTGGTTGGATCGGTCGGCTCCGTGCCGGCGTCCGACGCTGTCGATTCGTCGGCTGTGGGCTCGTCGCTCCCGCTTTCGCCAGCCGTCTCGGCGTCACCGGACTGGCCACCGTTGTTGTTGGCTTCGTCAGTTGTTTCTGGTTGAACTTCGACGGCAGCATCAGCACCACCATCGGGTGTGGCGGGGCCATCCTTCTCAATCCCCTTGCGGAATGCGCGGCCGGAAAACGCCGCAAGCACCGTGTACTCGCCGTTGGGTACTCGACCGCGGATCACAAACTCGGAGATGTTGTCGACCGCGTTGTAGAGGTCAAATACGTTGTCGAGACGGAGTTTTATCGTTCGCTCGAATGTTGCGGGGATATCTTTCCACGTGTCGTCGGTGCCGAGGGTGTCATTCGCGCTGACGGCATCTGCTTTCAGTCGCACCCGCTCGTTGTTCTGCTCGGATTCGTTTTCAAGCTCAACAAACGTGGTAATCCCGACGTGTTCCTCGTAGCGGAGATATATCTGGCCGACCGTGTATCCGGGGAGCCCGCTCGGGTCGTCCTCGTTGTCCGCGCTCGACGACCCGTCGTCGCCGGACGCGTCGCTATCCGACGCCGTCTCGTCGTTTGATTGGGCGTCGGCAGGCGCAACGAGGCCGCCCCAGCGGAGCCCTCCGAACACGGAAAGGGTGCCGGCAACCCCACGAAGGAGTTGACGGCGGCTCGTCATAGCCGCTGGCTACCTCGGTTCGCAGTGTTGAACATGGATGCCTGCGGGCGATCCCACAGGTGGTGTGTAAACGTACTCCCCTCTCTCCTCTTAAAATGCGCCCCACAAATATCAGCCGAGATAACTGGCTGCGGTGTCGCTCCCGAGTCTGTTGATTCGGCCTAGTCGTCCTCGTGATATTGCCGGCAGCTACAACAGCCCGAACTGCACAAGAATGAGCAGCGCGCCGACGACAACGACGCCGATGGTGACGAGCCGCCAGGCGATCTTGAGGACGATCCGCCCCACGATGAGGACGACAAGCATCCCGATGAGGACGATCAGCAGCTGCGGGAGGCTCAGCCCGGCGATCCCGCCGCTTGCGAGTCCGCCGATGAGCGCGAGGGGTGACATATCCTGAGCGAGACACCGAATCGGAATAAGCTTGTGGGGACTACGTTCGATTCCAACATATCGGGCAGTACGGCAGTAATCGCCACGTATCGGCCGCCCAGCCAGCCGCGGTCGTCGTTTCACTTTCAGTCCGGTTTGGGCATGCTTATACCAGATCAGTCCCATCACACAATAGCTACCGGACGCGGACAGAACCGACCCTCTCCAGACCGCAGCACAGCGAGCGGCAGCACTCAACAGTGCAATTCTGCTTGTGCTACCGCAACCGTAGCTGTTATGAGGGTGCCATCGGTATCACAGTCCCGTCTTTCGCTACGGAGTACACAGATGCGCCACCAGACCAAAACCACCATCCGACACGCCGACGCACCGCAGGGGGCCGACGAATGAGCCGCGCGGAGCTCTCCGCCGACGAACTCGAACTCCCGATCAAACGAACCACCGGCGATACGCTCGAAGACCGACTGACGAGCAACGCCTACAACAATATCCTCCCCGCCCGGTATCTCCGCAAGGATGCCGACGGCAACGTCGACGAAAGCCAAGAGGAGCTGTTCGAACGCGTCGCCCAAAACGTCGCCCTCGCCGAAGCCGTCTTCGAGGCCGACAAACAGGACACCGAGATCACGGTCACGCCCGACCAGATCAAGCCCGACCACCCACGGCGCGACGAACTCGCGGCGGAGGTCTTTGGCAAAGGGACGACCGCCGCGGACGACGCCGAAACGACGCTGTCGGTCTACAACGTCAACAAGTTCTCGTACGAAACGATCGTCCCCGAACTTCCTGACGATATCCAAAGCCACGTTGAGAGTGTTGCCGACGAGTTCGAGGAGCTGATGACCCAGCTCTCGTTCATGCCGAACTCGCCGACGCTGATGAACGCTGGCGACGAACTCCAGCAGCTGTCGGCCTGTTTCGTCGACTCGCCCGGCGACGATATCACGGATATTCACCAGACCGCAAAGGAGGCCGCTGAGGTCTTCCAGTCCGGTGGTGGCATGGGGTATGCGTTCTGGAAGCTCCGCCCGTACGGCGATTCGGTCGGCTCGACCGGCGGCATCGCCTCCGGGCCGATCACGTTCATGCGTACCTACGACCAGATGTGTGAGACCATCGCCCAAGGTGGCGCGCGACGCGGCGCGCAGATGGGTGTCATGCGGGTCTCCCACCCTGACGTGATCCAGTTCATCCACGCCAAGAACAAGGATGTCTCGCTGGCGCACTCACTGCGGCTCAACGACCCCGACGACTTCACGCACAACTCCTTCGCCGAGGCGCTCGAAGAGGCCCGCGAGCTGATCGACGAGGAAGGCCGTGTCCCCGAACACCTCCGCAACGCCGTCGAGGGCCATCTCTCGAATTTCAACATCTCCGTCGGCGTCACCGACGACTTCATGGAGGCCCTGTTCAACGGCGAGGAGTTCACGTTCACGAACCCCCGTACCGAGGAACCCCACATCGCCACCCCCGAGACCAAGGAACTGTACGACCTCCACGGCCTCGGCGAGTACGTCGAGGTCGGCGAGGAGCTTTCGGTTCCCGCCGAGGAACTCTGGGATCACATCGTCAACGGCGCCTACGAGAACGGCGAACCGGGCGTCATCTATCTCGAACGCGTCAACAAACAGCACTCCTTCGACGTCGAGGAACACCCTGACCACGAGATTCTCGCCACCAACCCCTGCGGCGAGCAGCCGCTTGAGGAGTACGAGGCCTGCAACCTCGGCCACATCAACCTTTCAACACTGGCTGACAAGGACGCCCCCGACTGGCGCGTCTGGTACGACAACAACGGCGACCAGTATGACTCACTTGAGGCGGCCGCCGAGGCGTTCATGCACGAGGCTGTCGACATGGACGCGTTCAACCGCCGGATCGAGTCCGGGACGCGCTTCCTCGAAAACGTCGTCACGATGTCGGACTTCCCGGTCGACGAGATCGAGCAAAAAGTCCGCGAGATGCGGAAGATCGGCCTCGGGATCATGGGCCTGGCCCAGCTCTACATCCAGATCGGCGTCCGCTACGGCTCCGACGAAGCCAACGCCATCGCCGAGCAGTTGATGACCCATATCAACCACGAGTCCAAGTGGGCCTCTCACGAACTCGCCGAGGAACGCGGCCCCTTCTCGGACTACGCGGACTCGAAGTACGCCGACCCGACCGAGTACCGCGAGTGGTTCGAACACCACACCGGTCTCGATGCCGACGAGTGGGCCGACGGCTTCCCGATCCGCAACCACAACACGACGACCATCGCGCCGACCGGCACGACCTCGATGATCGGCAACACCACCGGCGGCTGCGAGCCGATCTACAACGTCGCCTACTACAAGAACGTCTCCGACGACGTGCAAGGCGACGAGATGCTCGTCGAGTTTGACGACTACTTCCTCCGCGTCCTGGAGGAGAACGACATCGACGTTGACGCTGTCAAGCAGGAAGCCCAAGAGCAGATGGCCGAAAACGAGTTCGACGGCGTCGAAGGCCTTGAGACCGTCCCGAAGGCCATCGGCGAACTGTTCGTCGTCACCTCCGACCTCTCCGGGAAGGAACACGCTGGCGTTCAGTGTGCCTGCCAAACCGGCGTCGACTCCGCCATCTCGAAAACGTGTAACTTCCCGAACTCGGCGACCGCCGAGGACATGGATGAGGTCTACCGCTATATCTACGAGAACGGCGGGAAAGGCGTCACCGTTTACCGCGACGGCACCCGCTCGAAGCAGGTGCTCACGACGCGCGCGAAGAACACCGAGTTCGCCGACGACGGCGAGGCTGCCGAACAGATTACCACCCAGATCGAGGAGGTCTTCGGCGGCATCGAGGGCTTCCTCGACAACGAGGAGGTGCGCGCCGAACTCGGCGCCGAACTCGACGAGCTGTTCACCCAACCCGAGACGACCGAGGAAGGCCTCGGCAAGAAACGCCCGCGACCGGACGTGCTCTACGGCGTCACCCAACGGGTCGACACCGGCTACGGCAAGGTCTACGTCAACATCAACGAAGACGAGCAGGGCCGGCCGTTCGAACTGTTCGCCAACATCGGCAACTCCGGTGGGTTCACGGCCTCCTTCACCGAGGCCCTCGCCAAGACGATCTCGACCGCGCTGCGCTCGGGCGTCGACCCCGAGGAGATCGCCGGCGAACTGAACGGGATTCGATCGCCGAAGGTCGCCTGGGACAAAGGCGAGCAGATCAACTCCATCCCCGATGCTATCGGCACCGCGCTCCGCCGCTACCTCGACGGCGATATCGAGGAGCCGTACCCGAAACAGCAGAACCTCTCTGAGCTCAACGAGAGCGACGAGGAATCGGAGCGACAGCCGACCGCACCCGAAACCGACGGCGGCGCGGCCGTCTCGGCGGGCGCGAGCAGCGGCGCGACGACGGATTCGATGACCGAGCCGCCGGCCGATGAGGCGGCCACCGACGACGCGACCGAGGAGCTCCTCGCGGCCGGCGAATCGCCGGAATGCCCCGAGTGTGGCAGCATGTCGCTGTACTTCTCGGAAGGCTGCAAGACCTGCGAGTCCTGCGGCTGGTCGGAGTGTTAGCCTCCCGGCACGGTTTCGTTTCGCCCCGTCGACATCACATCTCGTAGTAGCGATCTCCACTGTCGGGGGCGTTCCGCCCTGATAACTTATTTTGCTGCAACCCGATGTAGTGGTAATGATAGGTCGCAGCTTTCGCCGAATCCCCACACCTGGGGGCAACTCACCACCAGTAGTGGTTTCTATCGGGGTATCGACACACACGCCGCCGTCCGGTTCTGCAGTTCCCGCGCACCTCCGTCGTATCGCTGACCGTAGTCCAGCAGCCCGTCGCGAAGCGCTCCGTCCGGCTACTGCGTCTACTGCCGCAGCCCCAGTGGTGCAGTTGTCCACTGCGGCCCGTCGGTGGGATCGTGTATGACACCCACGGATGGTCAGCAGCAGGCAACGATCGGCGTTGTCGTCAGTGGTTCTCAGGCGGATCCAGTACCGACTGAGCTGTGTGACGGGTATGCCCTGATCGACTGTGACGACAGCGTACCGGCTGTTGTTGATCTGTGTCTCGTTGATGCGGAAACGATCCAGACACAGCCCGCACTCGTCGCCGACTGGCGAGCACAGCAATCGCCGGTTTTTGCCCCGATTGTGCTGCTCGCCGATCCCGCATCGCAGACAGACCAAGGCGTAGACACTGAGGCTCCCGTTCGATACGATGACGTTATTGAGACGTCGACACCGACGGCGGCACTCACCCGTCGGATTGATAACCTCTTCCAGCGGCGGAGGCTCTCACAGGAGCTCGCCGACACAAAACAGCTCACCGGGTCGATCTTCGAGTCAAGCCCGCTGGCGAAGCTCATCGTGGGGGCTGATGGGACGATTGAACGGGCGAATACGCGTGCCGGCGAGCTGTTTGATATCTCTCCCACCGAACTCGTTGGGCAGTCCTACAACGCGGATGGCTGGATCACACTTGACGACGGGACAAAACTGAGCGTCGAAAACGGGGTTCCGTTCGCCGACGTGATCGATACAGCCGACCCGATCTCCGAGCATGAATGTACGATCACACGACCGCACGACGACGATGTCGTGGCCTCGGTGAATGCCGTACCGATCCAGACTGACGACGCTGCGGTCGAGCGGGTCTTACTGACGCTTACCGATATCACGGCTCGCCGCGCACACGCCAACGCACGTGATCGACAGGTCGATCTCTTCACAAAAGCCCAGGATATCGCCAACGTCGGCGCCTGGGAGTATGACCTGCGAACAGCTGATCTCTATTGGACTGACGAGGTATACCAGATATACGGGCTCTCGACGGATGTTACGATCACCAGCGAGCGCGCTATCGCGGCGTATCACCCTGCTGATCGCCCCGCGATCGAAGATGCCTTCGAGCGGGCGGTTGCCGACGGGGACGCCTATGATCTCGAACTGCGGCTGATCGACGACACCGATACGGTTCGCTGGGTGAGAACGCGTGGCGAACCACAGTCCGACGACGGTGACGTGATTCGCGTTCGGGGCACGATACAGGATATCACTGAGCGAAAAACCCGCGAAGGAGAACTTCAACAGATGCGCAACGCTGTCGACAAGGCTCCGATCGGGATCGTGGTCAGTGATCCGACACAGGACGACAACCCACTCGTCTATGTGAACAATGGCTTCGTCGAGCAGACGGGATATACACGACAGGAGGCTACCGGCCAAAACTGTCGATTTCTACAGGGGGAGGATACCGACGAGGAGACTGTCGCGGAACTGCGAGCGGCGATCGATGCCGCGGAGCCGGCGTCAGCAACGATCCGCAACTATCGCGCCGACGGCTCACCGTTCTGGAATCATCTTGAGATCGTACCCGTCACCGACGAGTCGGGAACCGTGGCCAACTACATCGGTTTCCAGCAGGATGTTACCGAACGAAAAGAACGCCAGGAAGCACTCAAAGAAACACAGCAACGGCTTGCGTTGGTGCTTTCGGAGACACATACCGGCGTGTGGACATTCCACCCAGAGTCGGAGACGATTACCCCGATTGAGTTCCCGGATGGGCTCGGGCTTGCAGAACACGCGAGTGATGTCGACGCCTACCTAGAACAGATTCACCCAGCGGATCGAGACGTTGTCAAAGACCGCATTGGATCGGCGATCGACTCACACGAGGAGTTTGACGTTGAGTTTCGGCTTGATACCGACGAGTACGAACGGTGGCTGCGCTCACACGGTACCGTCGTCACCGACTCCGACGGCAGCGACCGCGTTGTCGGGATTACAACGGAGATCACTGAACGCGTCCATCGGATGACCGCACTCGAAAAGCGCGAACGGTTGCTCCGGGAACTACACACGGCAACGCGCCACCACTACCCACTCGAATCACAACAGGCACTCGCCGAATTCGTCATTGCGTTTCTGGAAACCGCGTTGGATCTCACCTACGCGAGCATGAAGCTGTTTGACGACGACGCCGGTGTCCTCCGATCGGTTTGCGACTCAGCTGCCTTCGGGGAGCGTCCAGGCTCGCTTGCGACCGTTGCTCCGGGCGACAATCCTGTGTGGGAGGCATATCGGAGCGGGGAATCACACCGTGTCAACACGCCACAGTTCGATGGCGTGGCTACGGAGCTACCTGTCACCTTCACCCAACTCGTAGCTGTCCCTGTCGGCGATTTCGGTGTTGTCGTTGTCTACCTTCCCGAGGCGACGGAGTTCACCAACGTCGATACCGATATCGTCGAGGTCGTTGCGACAAACGCCGAAGCCGTGCTTCGTGGGTTCGAAAGTGCCGAGAGTCAGGCCCAACTCGCTGACCAACTCTCGATCCAACGGGCACACATCGACACGTTACAGGCCGTCGTTGACACAACTCAGGCGATCCAAGACCGTATCTCACAGGCTGACACCCAATCAGCACTCGATACCGCTGTCTGTGCAGAGCTCGCGACACCAGCCCCGATTGAGTTTGTGTGGATCGGCCGGCCACGCGCGACAGAGACAGCACTGACAGTGACAGCGTCAGCCGGTGGTGGCGAGCAGTATCTTGACACTGTCCGCTCGGCACACGGCGCGTGCTCGCTTCCAGCACATATCGCGGCAACGGAACGCGAACTGTTCAGCAGCAACGCGATCTCCCAGCACGTCCGAGACACGGATTGGGCAAAAGAAGCACTCTCATATGGATACAGTGCCGTGTTGAGCATCCCGCTTGTTCATAACGACGTGCTGTACGGCGTGCTCACCGCCTACTCCTCACACGACGATGCCTTCGATGAGATGTATACGAATCTGCTCACCGATGCGGCGTCACTCCTGTTGAATCACACCCGCGTGCTTGATCAACGGTCGCTTGGATCGAATCAAACGCCGACGACGGTGACGTTCAAACTTGCCGATGGCTCCTGTCCGCTGCAACGACTTGCCGCGGCGACAGCAAGCGAGATTCGGCTCAAAACGATCGTCCGTGCCACGGACGACACGGTGACAGTGGTGGCAGAGATCATCGACGGCGACCGCCAGGCGGTGTGTGAGTATGCATCGACGGCAACAGGGATCAACTCGGCTACGCCCTTCGGCACCGATGATTCCACACAGATCCTGCTTGAACTGCCGAGGCCGTTCTTGGCTACGGCTGTCGAACAGTACGGCGGGCAACTCCTCACCGCAACCGCGACCCCAGCGTCGACCCGGATTCAGCTTCGGATCACGAGCGGTGTCTCGCGGCGGCCACTCTTCGAGTTTATCACCACACAGTTCGAGCACGCCGAGTTGATCGCCCAAGAAGAGAGACCGGATGCAGCAATGGACGACAGGGCGGCCCTCGACGAACTGACCGAGCGCCAGCGGGAAATCTTGAATGCAGCCTACTATGGCGGCTACTATGAAATACCACGGACGGTAACGGGTGAAGAGCTCGCAGCAAGTTTCGACATCTCAAGCCCGGCGGTCTACAAACACCTGCAGGCTGCACACAAAAAGCTCCTCAAACAGCTACTCACACACGAGTACCCTCCACACGAAGGTGGGTTAGACAGTTAACTACCCCGTTGGAACCCACGTTAGTAGTTTAGCTAGTCTGTTGAACCTGTCTGCAGTGCAAGAAGTGATATGGGTCTGACACACTCTCTTCGGCTTGATCGGTTGAATCTCCGTGCCAAGTTGATCGCGACATTCGTCGTCGTCGCACTCCTTGTCGGCGTGACAGGAGCGGTTGGCTACCAAGGCGCGTCAGCCCTCGATCACGAGGCACATCTCATCGCACAGAACGGCGAAAACATGGATCATGCCGCCGAGATGCTCGTCGGCATCGAAAAGCAACAGGTCGCTGTCCAGGCAACTGAGCTCGGTGAGTCTGGCGCACAGGCTGAGTTCGAGGATGGAAACACGCTATTCACCGATCACGCGGCCGCGATGGCTCCCGACGCCGCGGGGGAGACGTCCGGTGAGTTGGAGACCCAACTTGCCGAGATACAGTCAACACACGACGAGTACAACGCGCTTGCGGCCACATACTTCGACGCCAAGGCAACCGGCAACGAGGAGCGTGCGGCCCAGACGCTGGCGGAAATGGGCACACTCCGCACTGAGCTAGAGGAGCAGGCACACACGCTTGAAGCGCTGTCAGGTGATGCGATGGCCGCCCAGGTTGCGGCCGCCGACAGCACGACACAAACCGTCCACATGGAGATCATCGGGCTAACCCTCGTGGCGTTTCTGCTCGCGATCGGGCTCGGTGTCCTCCTGAGTCGACACATGACACCGCCGATCAAACAGCTCGCCGCGTCTGCCACCGATATCAGCGACGGCAAACTCGATACGGAGCTACCGACGCATTCGATGGGCGACGAGATCGGGCAGATGGTGGATGCCTTCGGCGACATGCAGCGAAACTTGGAGAATATGTTTGCTGATCTCCACGACGTGAGCCGGAACCTCAAGACGGGCGATCTCGACCAGGAGATCAGCACCGACTACCCGGGCACCTACGGCGACATCATGACCGGTGTCGACGAGGGGACTGATCAGCTGACAGCCAGTTTCGCGGATATCGAGGACGCCAGTGAGGCACTCCGAACCGGCCAACTTGAGCAGACGATCAACACGGATCGGCCGGGGCAGTACGGGGCTGTCCTGACGGACTTCAAACGCGGCAGCGATCAACTCGCCGATAGCTTCGGTCAGATCTCGACGGCCAGCCAGCAGCTCAAACGCGGCAACCTCGATCAGTCGATCGACGACGACTACCCCGGCGAGTACGGGACTGTGCTGACAAATCTCGGCGATGGAATCGCCCAGTTGCGGTCGAGTGTCCGGGAGGTACAGACGGTTGCCGACGATGTTGCCGTCGCCGCAGAAGAGGTATCGGCCAGCACCGAGGAGATCAAAACCGCAAGCACCGATGTCGCCGAGTCGGTCGAAGAGATCTCACGCGGTGCCGACGATCAAAGCGATGATCTCGCCACCGTCTCGAATGAGATGAACGATATGTCAGCCACCGTCGAGGAGATCGCCTCCTCGGCTGAAGAGGTCGCCGCAACGGCACACACGGCTGTCGAACGGAGTGACACCGGCAGCGACAATGCCGGGGCCGCAAAAACAGAGATCGCCGCGATCGAATCGCAGGCCCAGGCTGCCTCCTCGCAGGTACAGTCGCTGGACGACGAGATGGAGGCGATCGGCGACATCGTCGATATGATCTCGGATATCGCCGAACAGACCAACATCCTCGCGTTGAACGCCTCGATCGAAGCCGCGAAAGCCGATGGTGCTGGCGACGGCTTCGCGGTCGTGGCCAGAGAGGTCAAAACGCTCGCCGAGGAAGCCGGCGAGGCCACCGCGGAGATCGAAGGCCGCATCGAGGAGATCCAATCGATGACCGGCGAAACGGTCGACGACATCGAGTCGATGAACGACCAGGTGCAGTCGGGTGCCGACACGATCGAGGGTGCCATCGAGATGTTCGATGAGATCGCCGATGCCGTCGACGAAGCCGAACGCGGCATCGACGAGATCAGCCGCGCGACCGACGATCAGGCCGCCTCAACCGAGGAGGTTGTCTCGATGGTTGAGGAAGTTTCGGCTGTCAGCCAACAGACCGCGGCTGAGGCAACCGATGTCTCCGCGGCAACCGAGGAAACAGCCTCCTCACTGTCGGAGGCAGCGACAAACGTCCAACAGCTCTCACAACTTGCCGATGATCTGCACGACAACGTCGCTGACTTCAGTGTCGGCGGCCCAGCGGCAGCGAGCAGCGATCCTACGGCCGCGACTGCAACACCACCAACAGCAGCCCAAGAGTCACATGCAGGCGAGTCAGCGACGACATCGCCAGCGACCGGCTCCTCGGGCGGTCAAGCGCCGTCGTCCGATGACGCCACACCGAGGGCTGCCGAGAACGGCACCACCGCAGCCGCAGGCGGAACCGCACAACTGACAACCCGGGATTCGGAGTCAGCCGAGTCAGCAGCCAACGGGCATGTCGAATGGACTGATGTCAGCGGATCGCCATCGGACGAACTCCCCCACAGCAACGGCTCAGGGGACGATGCGACCGACACCGACGAACTGTAGTTCCCGGTACGATGCACCAGAGAAACGAGGCCCCCGACGCTGCCGCAGCCACCCAGCCACCTCGCCGGCATGTCAGCATCGGGGAGTACGCGGTCACAGAGACGGGTTGTGAGCTGGCCACCTATGGGCTGGGGTCGTGTCTGGGTGTTGTGCTCTCCGACGCGCAGGCCGGTGTTGGCGGCTTAGCACATATTAAACGTCCGCGTGCAACGGAGCAGCAGGCCACACCCGATGCTGTGTTTGCCGACACTGGGATCGAGGTACTGTACAGGGAGGTGCAATCCGCCGGTGCGACGCGTCGCCACACGGTGGCGAAACTCGCTGGCGGCATCGACATGCGAAACGATTCGGCTGCTGTCGGGCGGGGGATCGGTGACCGAAATATCGAACAGGCAATCGCAACGCTGAGCACGCTCGATATCACGGTTGCAGCCATGGATGTCGGTGGGGAAGTGGTTCGCTCGGTATACCTTGATGGTGCTACTGGAGCGGTGACCATCGAAACGACGTGCGGTGACCGATACCGTCTCTGAGGTCTTTCTTGCCGTTTCGTCTACTATTTTTGACAGCGGGTTACTCTGCGTGTCGTGATACGAGCAACTGCCTCACAGACAGCCGACTGAGCTCACGCGGCACCGCTGACACGCTCGACCAGTCACCCAAAGAGGCTCCCCCGTTGCCTAGTATCCTGCTGGGTGAGTGCGCCTGCACGCGGGAGGTGCGTTGCACAGCCACCACAGTAGCGGTAATCGGCGTCGTTGGCGGTACCGCAGTCAGGACACTCAACAACACCGTTCTCGACGGACACCGACGTTGTGGTGTCGGCCGCAGCCGCGTTGTCGGCTGTCTGCTGGCGGCGGTACACTCCGTATAGCACCACGAGGTGGAGCACGGTGCCGGCGAGCAGCACGCCGACGTACCACTGACTGTCGAGCATGGTTGCCTCCATCAGCATCTACGACCGCAATACACAAACGAGTAGCTATTTCTTTCAGCCCCCAACTCAATTCAAGATTCGAACGCAAGCCCGTCGACCGCGGCATCGAGATCGGTGGCCGTAATATCGCCGTGTCGCAGGATCGTCGGCTCCATGTCGGTGAGGTCGACGATGGTACTCGACTGTGTTGTTCCTTGGGCCTCGCCGTCGAGGATGTAGTCGACGCGATCGCCGACCTGCTCGATGGCGAGGTCAAGATCGACGAGTTGCCCGTCGGCCTGCCCCGTGAGATTCGCGGAGGTCATACAGAGCGGCTGGTCGACTGCCGCCGAAAGCCCCCGCCACGTCGGATTGCTGAGACAGCCGAGGGCGACCGTTTCGCCGCCGGCAACGACGCGGTCGGGCACACGTTCGGTCTTTTCGAGAATGATGTTGAGCGGGCCGGGCCAGAAGGCGTCGACGAGCGTGTCGACAGCGGCCTCGCGGTCGGTCGTCGCCCACCGCTCCCAGTCGGCTGGATCGCGGATAAACAGTGTCAGGGGATCGGTCGGCTCGCGGTTTTTGATCCGGAAGGCGCGTTCGATGGCCGCCTCGTTCCATGGATCGAGCGTGAGTGCAAGGTTGGTGTCGCTGGGCGCGACGACCACGCCGCCGTCGCAAATGCAGTCGGCCGCGGTTTCGATCCCCTCGGGTGTCGGTTCGAGTCGGGAGCCGCTCATGGCTCGTCGTGCGGGCCGATCCTGTTTGGTGGTTGTGCTTGCGCTTCGCAACCCGATTGCAGTCTACTCTGCGTGTCGGACGATGTGGACGTCGTACTCCGGATCCTTCGACAGCGGGCTGCCGACACTCGTCACCGGCGTCGAGATCCGTCCGGCGTTCTCCGTCCCGATGAAGATGATCGAGACATCCAGTTCGCCGGCGACACGGCGAACGGTGCGGGTGATATCGTCGATAGCGGTTGCGGTCAGGGCGTCGCTTTCGGCTGGGGTTTCACACCGGAACCGCGCCTCGGGGGCGAGCTCGGCGACGCGCTGTTCGAAGTTCTCACAGAGTTGGTCGATATCGAACGGCTCGCCGGCGTTGATCCAGCCACGTTCGACCGCAAAGGAGCTATCGTCGGGGACGACAGTCAGGACGACAACTTCCTCACCGCGGGTCTCGCCGAACTCGGTGGCGCGCGTGAGTGCGGTCACTGCCAGATCTGAGCCATCGAATGGGACGAGTAGCGTCATAGCTCGCGGTTCAGCATGCAGGCGGTTATACCTCGTGTTGATCCCCGGCGTGTGAGAATCGCCTTACCGTACCGGAAGCCGGTCGACGAGCTTCGCACCGCGGGTGAACATCCCGCCGCCGCTATCGCCGGTGACCGCCCAGAAGACGGCTTCGGGATCCTTGTTCCAGATCCACCGCCACCGCGTTTTGGCCAGCAGATAGAGCTTGCGAGCGGTGCCCAGTTGTGGTGTCGCCGACAACACGTCATAGTCGCGTGTGCGGATCAGCCGATGGTGGTCGGCATACAGCACCGCCGCGAGCAACACCGCCAGTTGGCAGTCCTCAGGGAGGTATTTGATCCCCGCAACACCCTTCTCATAGAGCTCCTCGGCGCGTTGGAGTTCGGTCTGCATGGCTGCCGCGAAGCTCTCATCCATCTCGAAGTTCCGGATCTGGTCGTTGGTGACGCCGTGTTGGGCCAGCGTCGACTGTGGCAGGTAGATCCGGTCGCGCTCGACGATATCCTCTCGAACATCCCGCAGAAAGTTGGTGAGTTGGAAGGCTTCGCCGAGTGCGGTCGCATGCGGGAGGGCTTTCTCGGGATCGTCGGGGTTCATGACGTCGGTCATCATCCGACCGACTGCTGAGGCTGAGCCGTCCATGTAAGCCTCTAACTCGTCGTAGGTGGCGTACTCGTCGGTGTCGATATCCGACACCATCGCATCGATGAAGACCTCGATGTCCTCGTCGTTGAGGTCGTACTCCTTGCGGAGCTCGGAGAAGGCCGCGAGGACGGGGTCGTCGGTCTCGCGCTCGCCGAGGGCGGCCGCCCGAATTCGTTCGAGTTCGGCGCGCTGCTCGGCGGGGGCGACCCCGTCGGCGTCGTCGACGACCTCGTCGGCAACGCGGAAGAAGGCATACAGGACGTAGGTCGCCTCACGGACGCGTTCGGGGAGCAACCGCGTGGCGAGATGGAAGGTCTTGCCCGTGCGCTGTTGGATGGTCTTACTCCGGGCGATTTGGTCGTCGTCTACCATGTCAATTGGGGGGTAGTCGGGGGCCAGTCATCGGTCTCGTCGGCCGGTTCCGGCGGCACAGCATATAGCCACAATACGGCCGCAAGCGACATAACAGTTCGTACACAATCCGGGTTCCTTGGTATTCGTTCACGCCGAGTGCGGCCTCGGATTCAACTCAACTGCGTGTCGGCACTGAGCGACAGGACGGCTCAGTAGAATGTATCGGCACAGTCGTAGACGACGCCGTGGGTCGGACAGATGTACTTGCAGTGGCGGTGTTGCATCGACTCGCCACACAGCGGACAGGGCCGGCCGGGTGGCGTCTCGCTGTCGGCCATACCGGATCACGGAGAGCCAGCCAATTAGCTTTCGCGGTCGACGACCCGCGGGAGATACACGCCCGTCGAGGGCCGGAGCAGCCCCACATCGAACCGCTTGGCTCGGAGGATCCCGAGCCCGAAGCCGGTAGCCACGACCACCGGCAGCCAGTTGCCGAACCACGCGTTGATCGCCCCCCAGAGGATGACGAAGCTGACCATGTCGTCGAGCATGAAGTCACAGGCGTCGAGGCGATCGAACAGCCCCGACTGATCGAGGGCAAAATCAAGGACACCGACGGCGACCGTCGCGCTCACCACCCAGCCCGCGAAGTTCGACAGCGGTACGTCGTAGAAGACGCCGCCGGCGTCGTAGGTCCAGAATCCAAGTGAGACGGCCGCCGGATCAAGCACGAGATCCATCGTCACGACCGCCGGGATCACCACGGCCAGCCGCGCCAGCCGGGAGCCTGCCCGGTCGCCGAGCAACAACAGACACAGCAGATAGGCGTTCAACACGAGCGGGATGAAGAAGACGGGGAGCGCGGCGGGGATCCCGCCGACCATCGGGCCAAGACTGACACCGTACTCGAAGAAGCCGTAGGGCCAGCCGGCTGTGACGCCGACGTACTCGATCAGGTAGGTGTAGGTCGTCAGCAGCCCCAGTCCGGCAACGCCCCGGCGGCCGAGCGTCGGGAGCACGCCGACGAGCATCGGCGCGGCCATCACGACTGTTCCGAACACGAGGAACGGCGGATTAAACCGGAGCGGCTCGGGAACCATCGCCCAGCCTTCCGCGCTGCCGACGAGCATGAGCGCGCCGACCAGTGGGAAGAAGACAGCGATCGTAAACCGGTTACCGTCAACGAGGGCGTCAAGCCACGGTTCGACCTCGCAACGATTTTTCGGCACCCCGGCGACCGCATCGGCAAGCCCGTCGGCTTCGGTGATCTGCGGTCGCTCGGCTGCCGGCGACTTAGAGACCGCGGACGACTCAGCAACGTTGCTCACGGCAGCACCTCCGTTGGCGGGACGATCCGCCAAAGTAATCCGAGCGTAAACAGCGTCCCAACAGCCGTGTTGAGCGCGGGGAACCACCAGTAGGCGCGGTCGACGGCGACCGAACTGGTCGCCACCCACGCGACAAAGACAGGGTAGACAGCCATGAGCACGCCGAGACGTAGATCAACGACCGCGAAGGCACCAGCAGCGGCGAGCCAGCAGGCCGCAACATAGCCGTAGGTACGTCGCTTCCCGAGCCACGTCGCTGTCGTCCGAATCCCGGCTCGTCGATCGGGGTCGATATCGGGAATTGCTGAGAATGTGTGCATCCCCATCGTCCAGAGCCACGCGCCGACAACCGCCATCGCGGGCGGTTGGGTTCCGGCGACGGCGGCGTAGGCGGCGATCCCGGGGAGGATGTAGAGCCCATTGGAAAGCGAGTCGAGCAGTGGCGTCGTTTTGAACCGCGCGGGCGGCGCGCTGTATTCGACAGCCAGCAGAAGGAACCCGGCGATCCATGGCCACGCGGCTGTGGATGCGATGGCGAACAGCGGCACCGCAAGCAGCCCGCTGGCGACGACGCTGGCGATGACGGCGGGGCCGCCCTGCCAGCGCGCCTCGCGCTCGGTTTTTTTCGGGTTCTCAGTGTCGATGTCGGCATCGAAGATGTCGTTGACGCCGTACAGCAGGACGTTCGCCGGCAGCAGGAAGTAGCCGAATAAGGCGAAGCCGACCGGCAAAAAGAGGTCAGGCACGGTCTCGGCGGCCGCAGCGACGCCGACGACGACGGGGCCGGCGAGGTAGAACCAGAATCGTGGCCGCGAGAGGATCAGCAGGTAGCGGAGGCCGTCGGTTGCCGTGCTGTTCGACTGGTCGGTGCCCACGGCGGTCATCACTCCTCGATCGCTTCGGCGGTGTGTTGGCCGCTGATCAGACACATCGGGACGCCGATCCCCGGCGTCGTATACGAGCCGGTGAAATACAGCCCATCGACCTCCGTCGATTTGCGGTTCGGCCGCAGGAGGGCGGTCTGTGGGAGGGTGTGGGCCATCCCGAGGGCGGTGCCGTGCATCGAGTTGTAGCGGTCGCTGAAGTCGTTGACACAGAAGGATTCCTCGAAGACGATGCGGTCGCGCAGCTCGACGCCGGTGTTGGCGGCGATGTCGTCAAGGACGAGTTCGCGGAACTCCTCACGGAGTTCGGGCGTATCGTTGAGGTTTGCGGCGATCGGGACGAGCGCAAAGAGGTTGCTGTGGCCCTCGGGGGCGACGCTGTCGTCAGTTTTTGAGGGGACACAGAGGTAGTAGGCGGGATCGTCGGGCCACTGTGGGTCGTCGAAGATGGTTTCGAAGTGGTCGTCCCAGTCGGTCGGCAGAACGAGTGTGTGGTGTTCGAGTGGCTCCACGTCGCCTTCGACACCGAGATAGAGCAGATAGGCGGAGGGCGCGTAGGTGCGGCTTTCCCAATAGTCTTCGCTGTATTGCCGTTTTTCGGCCGGCAGGAGTTCCTGCTCGGTGTGGGCGTAGTCGGCGTTCGAGACAACGTAGTCGGCGAGGTATTCCTCGCCGTGTTCGGTTCTGACCGCAAAGCCGCCTTTTCGGCCGGCGATTTCGGTGACGGGCTGGTCGGTGATGTATTCGACGCCGAGTTCCTCGCCGAGCTCAACCATCGCGTCCACCAGTGACCGAAGCCCACCCTCTGGGTAGTAGACGCCCATGTTGAAATCGACGTGGCTCATCAGGTTGTAGAGCGCGGGTGTGTTGCTTGGCGAGCCACCGAGGAAGACCAGGGTGTACTGCATGATCTGCTGCAGTTTGGGGTGCTCAAAGTAGTCTGCAACGTGGCCTTGCATCTTCCCGAGCAGCGACAGCCCCCACGAGTAGCGGAACACGTCGGTATCGATGTAATCTCGCAGTCGGGGGCGATCTTCGTAGACGAAGTGTTCCATCCCGACGTTGTAGGTGTACTCAGATTTGTCGAGATACCGATCTAGGGCGTCGCCTGCGCCGGGTTCATACCCCTCAAAGATCTCCTTGTTCGTTTCGAGGTCGGGTACCATATCGACCTGATCGCCGTCCTTGAAGAAGATGCGGTAGTGGGGATCGAGCTGTGTGAGCTCGTAGTAGTCACTCGGCTGTTTGCCGAAGTGGCCGAAAAACCGCTCGAAGACGTCGGGCATGAGATACCACGAGGGGCCCATATCGAAGGTGAACCCCTCCGCGTTGAGTTGGCTGGCCCGGCCGCCAAGCTGTTCGTTTTTTTCGACGACCGTCACGTTCGCGCCGGCGTCGGCGAGATAGCAGGCCGTTGACAGCCCGCCAAAGCCGCTGCCGACGATCACGATATCGTCGCCGTCGACCGGGATTTCGCCGTCGTAGCGGCCCTCGTCGCCGCCGTGTGTCACTGCTGTGTCGTCGTCGCTGGCGGTCGCCATACTACCTCTCTAGAGGGTCGTCAGTCAAATAAAGGGACGGACTCGGCGGGCGCAGTAGTTTTACTTGTGGCTTCGCCAAGAGTATTCATGCAGCCACGCGGCGTCTTCTGGTCGATCTATCGGGAGGCGCTGCCGGTGTTGGCCATCGCGCTGCTCGGTGGGCTCTGTTCCGGCCTTGTGCTGTCGGGGCTACTCGATAGCGTCGCCGACTTTCCGGGTCTGTTGGTGATGGTGCCGGTGTTTCTGGCAACCCGGGGCAACGTCTATGGCTCGCTTGGCGGTCGGATCGCCACCGGGCTCCATCAAGGTCTCATTCAGCCCCGTTTCGAGTGGAACGACCGCTTGGTCAACGCGATCATCGCCTCGGGAATCAACGCTATCGGCATCTCGATCGTCATCGGCTCGCTCTCATGGGGCGTGTTGACGCTGCTTGGCCGGGAGCCGGCACCACTGCGCGTGCTCGTTGGGATCGTACTCATCGCTAGCCTGTTGACCGCGGTTGTGATGATCGGTGGGCTGCTCACACTGCTGTTTGCCGGCTACAAGGCCGGCCGCGATCCGGACAACCTTGTCGGCCCGATCGTGACGACGCTGGGCGATGTTTTCGGGATGGCGTTTCTGTTTCTTGCGGTGCTGATTGTCGAGGTGCTTGTCTCGTGAGTCGATCCCACCAACGAGGAGGTGGTCGCTGGTGGCGCTGCTGACCGACGCCGACCTCGGCAGTTGGGGAACCGGTCACATCGTCCGGACGATGTTCCCGCTGTTGGTCGTGCTGTGTGCGATTGTCCTCTGGGCCGGGATCACCCTGGAAGATGCCGGCGACCTGCTGGATCGCTACGGGCTATTGGCGGTGATGGTGCCGGCGATGATCGGGATGGGTGGCAACCTTGGCTCGATCTTGAGCGCGCGGCTCTCGACGCGGCTCCATCTCGGCACGACGACGTTCGATCCGACCGACCGGCTGCTGTGGGCGAATGTGGCGGCTATCTTCGCGCTGGCGGCGACGATTTTCACTGCCCTGGCGGTTACCGTCTGGCTGTTTGGCATGGTCGTCGGAGCTTCGCTGACGCTCGGCCAACTGCTTGTAATCTCGCTTCTCAGCGGGCTGTCGGTCGCCGCTATCGCCGTCGTCGCCAGCGTCGTCGCCACCTATGGCTCCTACCGACTCGGGATCGATCCCGACGACACCACGATCCCGATCGTCACCAACGTCGTCGACGTCTTCGGGATGCTCGTCTTCCTTGCCGTCTCGCGGTGGGTGCTGGTGGGCTGATCACGCCGCGTCGCTATCGAGTTCGAACTGCTCGTGTTCTTTCACCGCGTTGAGCACGACACTCGTGTTTGATTCGTTGATGTCGACATCGGCCAGCAGGCTCTTGATCTGTTCGTTCATCCCGTCGGTGTCTTCGAACTTGCCGACGGCGATGATGTCGTAATCGCCGGTCGCCTCGTAGACGCTGCTCATCTGTTTCTGTTCTCGGAGGCGATCTGTTAGTGCCGTCATCGCACTCCCCTCAACTTTCAGGTGGATGATCGCGGTCACGTCATAGCCAAGCTCGTTGTAGTCGATGATCGGGGTATAGCCGTCGATGATCCCCTCGGCTTCGAGTGCCTCAAGATGATTTGAGACGGTTGTCACCGAAACATCGAGCTCCTCCCCAAGACTTCGGAGACTCGCCCGCCCATCGCCAAGGAGTTCGTTCAGCAACTCCGCATCAAGATTTTCATACGTCATGTCTTCGCGTAGGTATGGTGTTGAACTTAAAATACTAGCTTCAAACAGCACGCTCGGCTCATAGTGAGTGATCTGCTGTCAATCGTGGTCACAACAGGACACTCCACGCTGCTGGTTTTGGACTGTGGGTAAACGATTGTCTTTCATATACTGAAAAACAAAACAAACGTCTTGTTTTGTGATGGCTGCTCTCCCCGCGCGCTGTTCCGTCGTTTGGAGCCGTACGTTCATGTGCCCCGAGGCGGTTGCATCGGTCGATGACTGGGCGCGGTTTCGGTGTGCTGGGACGCCGGCGACGCTCGCTGCTGTTTCGGCTGGCGACAGCACCGGGGATCGTCCTCCACGAACTCGCCCATCGCCTCACCTGTCTGGTGGCGGGCGTGCCGGTGCAGTCAGCCGTGTATTTTCAATTGACGGGGCCGCCCGGCTATGTCCAGCATGCGACGCCGAGCCGATGGTCGACAACTGCGCTGATCGCGCTGGCGCCACTGGGTGTCAACGTCGGCGTTGCAGCCGTGCTGCTCGAATACTCGCTGGCAACCTACACCGGGAGCGGTATCGACGCGGTCGCCGCCGGGGCGTTGTTGTGGTGGGTCGGTGTCGCCGCGCTCATCCATAGCCTCCCGAGTTCGACCGATCTCGGGACGGTGTGGGCCGCCACCACCACGCGGTGGTATCGGCTTCCGCTGGCGGTCGTCGTCGGCCCGCTGTACGCGCTCCGCCGGCTGGCCGGCGTCGTTGGCACCTACCGACTCACCGTCCCGCTGTCGCTTGTTGCGCTCGTCGGGATGATCGCCCTTCATGACCTGTCGCCGGCCGCGTTTCTCGACTGTGTTCTCGCCGGTCAGTGGGGCTGTTGGGACGGCTCGCCACGGCTGGGGGCGGTGCTCTCGATGGTGCTTCTCGACCTTCTTGATCGACTTCGAGCAATGGGTCTGTTTATGTACGTCTCATAACTCCCGTCGATCTGTGTGGCCCACGCCCGGCTTCAGCCGCCGAGCAGCCCCTCAAGCACCGGGCCAGCGGTTCGACGCAGGTTGTCGCCGACCGGCAGGCTGTCGATGAGCCCGCCGAGCAGCGAGCCGCCACCGCTCCCGCCGAGTTGCGACAGGAGAAACAGCACCCCGATCGGGACGGCGATCGTAGCGATCAGTGCCACCAAGAGGGTTATCGCCCCGCCGCCGAGGTTCAGCCGCTCGAAAACCATATAGAGCGTGGCGCTGACGACGAGTACCACCGTCGCTGCGACCACTGTGGCCCCGATCAACAACACGACAGATCCGGTGTCGCTGCCGCCAACGTTAGTAAAGACCAACAGCCCAAATGCGGCGAGCACCACGAGCCACAGCCCGACGCCGATGATGGTGAGCCACCGGCTCGATCCGTACCCCGTCCCCTGTTCAGGAGGTAGGGTGTCGCCCGGTGACCCTGACTGTGCCATGGCTGATCGAACGGTCGACACCAGCAAAAGCATTGGTGCCACCGTCCCCGTGGTGTCGCTGCCGCGGCCTCCCGGTGTCGCCCCCGGATTCAGTCGGCCCCTTTCACAAGTATTAGGCGGCCACTCGGCGTATGCCCACCCATGAACGATCTCTTCCGGAAGGCGGTACGGGGCGAGCCGGTTGACCGCCCGCCGGTCTGGATGATGCGCCAAGCCGGCCGGTATCTTCCGGAGTACCGTGAGATCCGGGAGTCGCATTCCTTTCAGGAGGCCATCTCGACGCCCGATATCGCCACCGAGATCTCGCTGCAGCCCTACGAGCGGTTCCAGCCCGACGGGGTCGTCATGTACTCCGACATCCTCACCGTCCTCGAACCGCTGGGGTTCAGCTACCATATCGAATCCGGCGTCGGCCCGGTGATCGAAAATCCGGTTTCGTCGCCGGCGGATACCCACCGCGAGGTCGGCGACGTGCGGGAGCAACTCTGGTATGTCGGCGAACTCATTGAGCGGCTGACCGCCACCCTCGGCGACGAGGCGGCCGTGCTGGGCTTCGCTGGCGGCCCGTTTACGCTGGCGGCGTATGCCTGTGAGGGCAGCACCTCTCGATCCTTCATGGCTGTCCGCCGGCTCCGGGCGGAGGCCCCGGCGGCCTTCGAGCGACTGCTCGATGCGTTTACCGATGTGTTGATCGAGTACTGTCAGTATCAGGAGGACGCCGGTGCCGACGTGATCCAACTGTTTGATACCTACGCCGGCCTGTTGTCGCCGACCGACTACGCCGAGTACATCGTCCCCCGCCATCAGCGCATCCTTGACGCGGTCGACGTGCCGACGATCGTCTTCGTCCGCAACATGAGCGGCAATCTTGAGTTGCTGGCCGACAGCGGCGCGGACGTGGTCTCACTGGACTGGACAGTCGACATCGACACTGCCCGCGACCAACTCGGCGATGTGGCGATCCAGGGCAATCTCGATCCGGCGTTGCTCTACGGCGACCCCGAAACTGTCCGTGAGCGAACCCGGGAGGTTATCGACGCCGCTGGCGACACCGGTCACATTCTCAACCTCGGCCACGGCGTCGACCGCAACACGCCGGTCGAAAACGTCGCGGCCTTTTTCGAAACCGCAAAAGAGTCGCGTTAGGCGTCCTGTGGCGGCAGCTCGGCGTTGAAACAGTAGGTGCCTTCCTCGTCGCGGCACTGACACTGCCGGAGCTGGTAGTACGACGGCGCAAACTGTGAGAGGAACGGCTCGGTGATATCCGCCAGCAGCTCCGGGAACCGCGGATCGTCGTGGGGGACAGGCACTCGATACAGGTCAAGGCCAACCTCGGCGGCATCCTCGGCGAGGTCGACATCGAGTTCGACGAGCGTCTCCGACTGCTCGTGCATGAAGCTCATCGGTTCGACGACCACGCGCTCGAAGTCCTCGCCGAGTCCCTCGACGACCTCTTCGGTTTCGGGGGCTGTCCACTCGATGCCACGGTTGGCGTGGTTCTGGTAGCCGATCTCGTAGTCGTCGATGCCGACGATCCCGGCGACGGCCTCGGCGTGTTCCTCGACATACTGGTCGTATCTGAACCCCTCGTCGAGATATTTCATCGGCGTGCCGTGCGCCGAGAAGACAAACGCCGTGTCGGGATCGTTCGGGTCGATATCGTTCTCCTCAAGGAACGAGCCGATCGACTCCGCGCGGATTCGGTTGTACGTCGGGGCGCGGTGCCAGCCGGTGATCGCGCTGAATGCGGGGTCGTAGTCGTCGTGGTCGTCGATGGCCTCTTCCAGGGAATCGATCGACGAGACAGTTGTCGAGGGGCCACACAGCGGGTAGATCGGCAGGGCGATGACCTCGTCGATACCGTCGTCGGCCAGCGTTGCGGGGATGTCGTCGATCAGCGGCTCCATGAACTGCATCGCGTGGTAGATCTCAACGTCGTGACCACGATCGGCCAGCGTCGCCTCCAGTGAGTCGGCCTGGTCGCCTGCTTGGCCTTGCAGCGGCGAGCCACCGATCTCCTCGTACTCCTCCATCAGCCCGGGGAGGCGGCGCTGAGCGAGTTCGCGGGAGCGCTCCCAGGCTTCTTCCTCGGATTCGGCATCCTCTAGGGAGGCGTTGTCGTAGAAGATCCGCGTCAGGTATTCGAGGACGGTTTCTCGGTCGGGGTCTGCTGGCTCACCGAAGTTTAACAGGACAATCGCAGTTGCCATACGAGCGGTTGGGGCGTCGCCGGTAAAGCAACTTCGCATGTGACAGTTGTACCACTGCTGTCACGGCGTTTGCCCTGCTTTTGTGGCACAAAAATAAGCGGGTGTCAGCGTCGCGTTGCGGTCGGGCTGTGTTGTGCTAATTTATTCGATGGGTTCGCGGAACCGACCGCGCCCGCTATTCGAGTGATTTCGCGCGATTGGTGAACTGCCCACCACATTCACACGTATTCGGGTGTGCGTCCGACTCAACGATTGCACCGCACTGGAGGCATTCATACGTAGATGCGCTTTCGGGGTCGTTCGAATGTTCAACGTCGTTTCCCTGAGGCATGCACCGGCGATATGCCGCGAAGGAATATAATATTAATTGTAATAGGGAATATATACGCGCCTCGATTCTATCCGCTTCTGCGGAATACGGCGCCGCCCTGCCGGTACTACTCACTCACGCTCGTCGATCTCGCGGGCGATTCGCTTCGCGCTGCGGATTCGCCCGGGAATCCCGGGTCGGCCGACGAAGTTCGCACAGAAACGCAGTCCGTCAGGCGGCTGAAGGTCGTCCATCGCTGTCCAGGAGCCGTCGTAGGCCGGCATCCCCGGTGTCCACGTGTGGACGCCGATCGGTGTCGCCGCCGCGCCGGTCAACTCCTCGAAGGCGTCGGCAGCCAACTCGCCGACCTCCTCGTCGGTGCGGTTCGGCAGCTCCGGATCGCTGTTCGGGTCGACATAGCAGGTGAACAGCCGGTCTCGATCCAGAAAGCTCGCGTTCCAGGTGGTGCCACTGATCGGTAGTTCGCCGTCCGGCGGCACCAACGCGCCGATCCCCTCCTGATCGAAGCCAGAATCGAGAAACACCATCGTGATCTGGTTGTATCGGAACTCCTCCAGTGTTGCTGCGAGGTCGCTGTCGAGTGGGTCGACCAACTTTGCGCTCGTTGGTGCCGGTGTCGTCACCACTACCTCGTCGACGATCTCGCTGCCGGCGTCGGTGACGATCTCGAAGCCGCTGGGGTCGTCGTTGTCAACGCTGCTGACCTCTCCGCTGCTGTCGACGCCACCGCCGTGGGGCTTGATTTCGACTGCAGCGGTGTCGAGGTCGATCACGTCGCTGTGGGCTTCGTACAGCGCGTCGGTCAGCGTGCCCAGCCCGTCGTCGAACGTACAGATCGGCGGGGCCTCTCGCCCGTCGACGACGCGTTTCGCCACCCACCACAGCAGACTGCGGCCAACGCCTGCGTTGTCGAGTGCCCGCCCCAGCGAGTATTCGTGCAGCATCTCGCGGGGATCGGTGCCGTACAAGCCGCTGTACAGCGGGCCCATGTACCGCCGGGCAGCCTGCTTCCCAAACCGCCGAACGAGAAACTCGTCGACCGTCTCGCCCGGCTTGGCGGGGGCGGTCAGCGGCTCGGCGAGAATCCGCAGCTTACCCAGTGGGCTCAACAGGCTCGTCGTCACCGCCTCCCTGGTCGACAGCGGCGCGACCCGGAGGGCGTTGTCGTGGTAGATGTACAGCGGCTGGTCGTCGTCGCCGATGCGAAGCCCCTCGCGGAGACCGAGGTCGTCGACCAGCGCTTCGATACTTGGGGTGAGCCGGAGCCGCTGGGGGCCGAGTTCGACGACCCGGCCATCCATTCGCTGACTGCGAACGATGCCGCCGGCCTCGGCGCGTGACTCGACGGCGACAACGTCGACCCCGCGGTCGACAAGCGCATCGACGAGGGTGAGCCCGGAGATGCCGGCACCGACAACGCCGACCCGCATTGTCAGCTTCCTCGTGGCCGGCGTCGGTCGGCCGCTCGGCCAGCGCGGCCGAGATATGTCCACGGCTGTCGATTCATTGTGGGGACGCTAGCCGCGCTCGGCGAATAACGCTTCCGCGTTGGGGCGCTCACGCCGCTTCGATCTTGGCTTTGAGATTCGCCAGCGTCGACTCCAACTCGCCTTTGTTGTACCGCCGGACGAACGGCTCGATGACCTTGGCGATCACTTGCCCGGGGATCGTGTACTCGGCGGTGTAGGTGACCCAACTCCCGTCGTCGGTGGTCTCGATATCGAAGGTCAGCTCCCCCGAGAGCCCGCCGTCCATCGCAAACCGGTGGCAGGTCGGCGGCTCGTGGACGGTCTGGACGAGATGCCCCTCGACTTCGACGGCGACCATCCGATAGGTGAAATCAAGCTCTTTGCCGCCGTTGTCCAGGGGTTCAATATCAGAGATCCCGGTGATCGCCGGCGTGATCGTCCGGTGGTTGGCCGGCTCATCGAGGTACTCGAAGACCGTCTCTGGAGGTGCGTCGATCGCGATCCCATCGCTTACCGCTACCATAGCGACCCTACGACGAGGCAGGCCTTAGTGATTCCGTGCGTCTGTCGCCGTCGCCCGGCCGTTTTTGTCCCTCCCGGCTGTAATCGTCAGCAGTGACCGCGACGACCGTCCACCAGCCGACCCACCGGGAAGCCCTCTGGGCGCTTGAGGACGCCTTCGAGCGCGGCGACCTCATCACGGTGTTTGGCCGCTGCACCGTCGAGTACGACGGCCGAGCAGCTTCCTCACTCGGCGTGGGTCGTCGGCTGCTGGTCCTCAAACCGGATGGGACGGCGCTGGTGCACACCGACGAGAATCAAAAGCCGGTCAACTGGCAGCCGCCGGGATCGGAGCACCACGCTGCCGTCCGCGATGGTCGACTTCGGGTTCGCAGCGTCCACACCTCACCCGACGAAACGCTGGCTGTCCGTTTCGAGACGGTCGAACAGCTGTCAGCGATGTCGGTCAGCGGCCGCCGCGACCTCTCCGTCACTGGCAGCGAGGCCGACCTGCGAAACGCCCTGCTCGATCGCCCCGCGCTCATCGAATCCGGCTTCGAGCCGCTGGCGACCGAGCGGCCGACCGACGCCGGCCCGATCGACCTCTTCGGCCGCGACAGCGATGGCCGGCCCGTTGTCGTCGAACTCAAACGCCGCCGGGTCGGTCCGAGCGCCGCGAGTCAACTCCAGCGATACGTCGCGGCCATTGAGCGTGAAGAAGGCGATAACGCCGCGGTGAGAGGGATCTTGGTCGCGCCGTCGGTGACCGATCGGGCTCGGCGATTGCTTGCGGAACACGAGTTGGAGTTTGTTGCTGTCGAACCGCCGTCGTCGACTGGCGACGCTGGTGAAAATAACACCCTCGACACCGAACCTGCTGAAACCAACGCCTTCGACCTCGCTGTCGACGATTCCGCACACGACTCCGCTGGCGACGCTACTGGGAACGATGAGAGCGAGGCCGCTGGAACGGTGCCCGCCGACGAGGAGTCAAACTGACGAATTTGGCCGTGTCAACGCCTCACAGACGTCGCCAGTGGGCTGTATTCGAAGGCTTTATTCGGGCCAGCGGCGTTCGCCACGACAAGTAACCATGGGAGAGAAACCAGCCTCGATGTACAGGGATATCGACAAGCCCTCGTACACACGACGTGAGTACATCACCGGGATTCCAGGTTCGAAGATCGCCCAACACGATATGGGTGACCTGCAGGCTGATCCGGACGACTACCCGGTCAAGATCACCCTCGAATCCGAGGAATCTGTCCAGCTTCGCCACGGCTCCCTTGAGTCCTCGCGGCTCTCGGCGAACCGCCACCTGTTGAAGGAACTCGGGGAGGGCGAGTACAAGATGCAGCTCCGAAAGTTCCCCCACCAGGTCATCCGGGAGAACAAACAGGCAACCGGTGCCGGGGCCGACCGTGTCTCCGACGGGATGCGACAGTCCTTCGGGAAGATCGTCGGCACCGCCGCCCGCATCGGCGCTGACGAGCCGATCTTTACCGCCTACTGTACCGCCGAGCAGGCGCCGGTCGTCAAGGAAGCGTTCCGTCGCGCGTACAACAAGATCTCCCCGCCATGCCGGATCAACGTTGAACGCGGCGAGGAACTGCTCGTCTCCTAAGCGGATCGACACCCCTTTTCGCTGTTCTCACTAACGCCAGCGTATGCTTCGGCTGGCGGTCACGACAACTGCTGAAACGTTCCACCGTCTGCGTGAGCCGTTGGCTGACCGCGGGATCGCCGCCGCTCATCTCCAGGCGAAAGAACGGGCGATCCCACTGACCGACGATGCTGTCGCTGCCACCCCTGCGGCTGACGACGACACCGCTGTCACCGAGTTCGACGTTGGGCTTGTCTATCCTGGCCGGCTGATGGAGGGGGCGGCGATCACCGCCGGACTCGACATCCCGTGGGTTAACGGCCGAGAGGCTGTCCTCACCTCCCGAAACAAAAGCGGTGTTCTCGCCGCCCTCGATGCGGCCGACATCCCGGTTCCCCACTCGGTAATGCTCTCGAATCCGGTCGCTGAGTCGGCCGTTGTCGACGCTGTCGCCGAGCTCTCCTTCCCGGTTGTCGTCAAACCAAACTCGGCGACCCGCGGTGTCGGTGTCGCCAAAGCCAGCGACATCGACTCGCTGCTCGGCGTCGTCGACTATCTCGATCTGATCCACGATTTTCGCGCCACCGGTGACAAATCCTATCTCATTCAGGAGTATCTGCCCGACGCCCGTGATTACCGGGCGATGGTGATCGACGGCGACTGCGTCGGCGGCGTCCAGCGTCGCCTGCCCGACGACCTCGCTGAGGGTCGATGGAAACACAACGTCCACCGCGGGGCCGAGGCCACCGGTGTCGACCTGCCGGATGCTCACCGCCAGCGTGCCGAACGAGCGGCTGCCACACTCGACATCCCGTATCTTGGTGTTGACCTGTTGGCAACCGACGAGCGACTCGTCGTCAACGAAACAAACGCCCGCCCAACGATCGATACCGCCGATAAGTACGACGATGGATTCTATGATCGACTCGCCGAACGCATTCGTGAGACTGCCGAAAACAGGTCGTAACTACTCGACGTCGATCGCCGCAGACGCTTCCGCCCGATCAAACGTGACCTCCAAGACGCCGTTGTTGAACGTCGCGTCCGCGGAGTGTTCGTCGACCGTCGCCGGCAGGCGGACGCGCTCGTCGTACTCTCGGTGGCCGGTTGTCGCTTGGATCGTGAGTGTCGTGCCGTCACACTGGAGTGTGAGATCGCCTTTGTCGACCCCGGGGAGATCCGCGACGAGCCGGACGGCGTCGTCGGTCTCATAGACATCGATGTGCGTGTCGGCCCCCGCCTCATCGGGGCCGTTCATTTCGCCCATCATCCGCTCGATCTCATCGAAGATATCGCCGAACGGGTCGTCGCGGTCGTCGCTATGCATACACCAATGTATCGTTCCCCCTCGACAAAAGCGTTCTGTCCCCGCTGAGCAGAAATGTGTGTTTTGCACTATACCGATGACAGCTGTTGCCTCGGGATCGCCACCGAGGGCCGTGTGTGGTCGTTGTCACCGGGTAGCTATTGCTAGCTCAGGAGCTATTTATTGTGATTTGTTCACACACGCCGCGACGATCCGGGCTATTTTAAGTAGCTGTAGAATCGCTATTCGCGTATGAGTAAATCATATCTAGATGCTGGTGCGGAAGTCGCCGAAGACGACGTGGTTCGTGTCGGCCTGAACGGATTCGGTCGAATCGGTCGCAACACGTTCCGTGCGATTCTCGACAATCCACGGGTTGAACTCGTCGGTATCAACGACGTGATGGACTTCGAGCAGATGCGGTACCTCGGCAAGTACGACACCATCATGGGCACCCTCGATGGACTCGAACTCGACGGCGACGAGCTCACCATCGGTGGTACCTCGGTGTCGCTGCACAACGTTCAGAGTCCCTCTGACCTGCCGTGGGGCGAGGAAGACGTCGATGTCGCCTTCGAGTGTACGGGCATCTTCCGAACGAAAGACGACGCCGCCCAACATCTTGAGGCTGGCGCGGACAAGGTCGTCATCTCCGCGCCGCCGAAAGGCGAGAAACCCGTCCCACAGCTCGTCTACGGTGTCAATCACGCCGACGACTACGACGGCGAGGACATCATCTCCAACGCCTCCTGTACAACCAACTCCGTCACGCCGGTCGCCAAGGTGCTCGACGAGGAGTTCGGCATCGAGACCGGCACGCTGACGACCGTCCACGCCTACACCGGCAGCCAGACGCTCATCGACGCGCCGAAAGGTAAGACCCGCCGTGGCCGCGCCGCCGCCGAAAACATCGTCCCGACCTCGACGGGTGCCGCCCAGGCCGCAACCCAGGTGCTCCCACAGCTTGAGGGCAAACTCGACGGGATGGCGATCCGCGTCCCCGTCCCGACGGGCTCGATCACCGAACTCGTCGTCGATCTCGCCGCCGAGCCGACCGCTGAGGAGATCAACGACGCCTTCCGCGATGCCGCCGACAGCGGCCCACTCGCCGGCGTGCTCGGCTACACCGACGACGAGGTCGTCTCCAGCGATATCGTCGGCCTGCCGTTCTCCTCGTACGCCGACCTCAACTCCACGAACGTCATCGGCGACAACGGCCTCGTGAAGATCCTGACGTGGTACGACAACGAGTACGGCTTCTCGAACCGCATGCTCGATATGGCCGAGTTCCTCGTCGACGAATCCTAAGCCGACCAGCGACCCCCGGCCGGCCGCCAGCAGGGCTGGCGACCCACGCACCTTTTCACCGACCCACCCGATTTCCGACACACCAATGGCATCCTTCAACACCATCGACGATCTCGACGACGCACAGCGCGTCCTCGTCCGCCTCGATCTCAACTCACCGGTTGAGGACGGCGACGTACAGGACAACCGCCGTTTTCAGCGCCACGCGACAACGGTCAAAGAACTCGCTGAAGCAGGTCATCGCGTCGTGCTGATGGCCCATCAGGGCCGGCCCGGCAACGACACCTTCGTCTCCCTTGACCAGCACGCCGACATTCTCGGCGGCTACATCGACCGCGAGATCCAGTTTGTCGACGACATCTACGGCGACGACGCCCTCGACGCGATCGATTCCCTTGAGGCCGGCGAGGTGCTCCTCCTGGAAAACACCCGGATGAGCGATGACGAACTGCCCGAGGAAGCCCCCGAGGTCAAGGCCGAAACCGAGTTCGTCCAAACGCTCGCGCCGCACTTTGACGCCTACATCAACGACGCCTACTCGGCGGCCCACCGGAAACACGCCTCGCTGGTCGGTTTCCCGCTCGTGTTGCCGGCCTTTGCGGGTCGCGTGATGGAAACCGAGTATGAGGCCAACACCGCCATCGCCAACCGCGAGTTCGACGGGCAGGTCACGATGGTCGTCGGCGGCACGAAAGCGACCGACGTGATCGGCGTCATGGAGACGCTCGGCGACAAGATCGACACGTTCTGTATGGGCGGGATCGCCAGCCACCTGTTCCTCCGAGCGGCGGGCTACGATGTCGGCTACGATCGCCACGAGGATCTGGATCTCTACGACACTCAGTGGGAGAACAACGAGGAGATCATCCAGGAGCTCTACGAGGAGCGACGCGACCAGATCAAACTCCCCGAAGGCCTCGCCTATGAGGACGACGATGGCGAGCGAGCCGAGCACACCAACGAGGAACTCGACGCCGCCAACTACGACTACATGGATATCTCCGAGGCCACGGTCGAGAAATACGATCCGATCATTCGGGACTCCGATGCGGTCTTCCTCAAAGGAGCCCTCGGCGTCTTCGAGGACGAAATCTTCTCGACCGGCACAGTCGGCGCGGTGAAAGCGATCGCCGAAACCGACTGCTTCTCGGTGGTCGGCGGCGGCGACACCTCCCGATCCATCGAGATGTACGGGATGGACGAAGACGATTTCGACCACGTCTCGATCGCCGGCGGCGCGTACATCCGCGCGCTCACGGGCGACGACCTGCCGGGCGTCGAACTCCTGATCGACGCCGCGAACTAATCGCACTACCCCCTCCGCGGTACTTTCTTACTCGTCGCTCCCGATCTGTCAGCCATGAAACTCGGCATTGTTTCCGACACCCACGACAACCTCGCACACGTCCAGCAAGCGGTTTCGCTGTTCGAACTCGAAGGCGTCGACCACGTCATTCACTGCGGCGACATCATCGCGCCGTTTTCGGCAACGCCGTTCGACACCGACAGCTTCGAGTTCTCAGCTGTCCGCGGCAACAACGACGGCGAGTGGGCTCTGGGCAACGTTGTCGACGAGCTTGGCACGTATCTCGGCCAGTGTGGCGAACTCACATTTGACGGTGTTGAGATCGCGGTCTACCACGGTACCAACACGGTGCTTCGGGAGGCGTTGGCCGAGGCGGGCACCTACGACTACGTCTTCCATGGCCACACCCACGAACGAACGATCACATCCCACGGCGACACGGTTCGCGTCAATCCCGGCGGCTTGCCGATCGAAGGGGCTGACGACGCGTTCCACGTCGCCATTCTCGACACCGAGGAGTCGGGAACGGACGCGATTACCCACCACCAACTCGACTAGCGATAGCCGATGTCCGGGTGCTGTTTTGAGTACCACTCGGGGCGTTGTCACAGACCGCGGGGCTTTTGCGCCGACCATGCCAATCGATGCCTGTGACGGAGCCAGTCTCAACCGGCTGTGACGCCCTTGATACGCTGCTCGGCGGCGGGTTCGAACGCGGCACCGTCGCCCAACTGTATGGGCCGCCGGCGGCCGGCAAAACAAACATCGCGCTGTCGGCTGCCGTCGGGGTTGCCGTCGCCGGCGACAGCGCGCTGTATATCGACACCGAGGGGCTGTCGGTCGATCGGTTCCAGCAGTTGATCGAACACAGCACCGACGAGGCCCTCGACACTGTTGCCTCGCGGCTCATCATCTCCGATGCCGTCGATTTCGACGAACAACAGGAAGCGGTTCGGGATGCTGCCGACTTTGCTGAGCGCGTCGAGTTGATCGTCCTCGACAGCGCGACCGGCTTCTACCGGCTCAACCGCGCCGGCGACGAGGAGGGCGGCGACTCCCTGCGGGCGGTCGCTCGTCAGATCACGGAGTTGCTGTCGATCGCGCGCAAACACGATATCGCGGTCGTGATCACAAACCAGGTGTACACCGACCCCGACGCCGATCGGGTACGCGCGTTGGGTGGCCACACGCTGGAACACTGGACGGGCGTCGTTGTTCGGTTAGATCGGTTCCGCGGTGGGAAACGCCGCGCGACCGTAGAAAAACACCGGGCGAAAGCCGCCGGCGAGACGGCGACCTTCGAGATTACTGACGCCGGCATTACCGGCGTCGACGAGTTTTGACCGCCGCGCCTACAGTTCGAGATTTTGGATGAGTTGCCCGCGCTGTTTGGCGTCGGCGTTGACACCCTTCCGCTCTAAGACATTGCGTTCGAGCTTATCGAGCGCAACGTGGAAGGCGTGGTTCGCGCCGTAGCCTTCCCCGGAGCCGGCGAGTTGGCCGTGGCTCGTCCGGAGGCGGATCTGTGCTTGGATCAGCGGCGTCCCACGCAGCTTTTCTTTGTGTTCGTGGAACCGGACGTGAGCGTGGATCACGTTCATCGCCTGGTATTTGTCGACGACCTGGGTGATCGACTCGACGATCTCCGCCCGATCGATGCTGTCGAGCAGTTTGACGTTCGTGATCTGAACGTCCATCGACTCTTCTTCGGTGAACGTCAGCGCGCGCAAGACATCCGTTTTCGTGATGATGCCGCTGACGCCGCCGTCGTCGTCGGTAACGACCAACCCGGAGATGTCGTTGTCGAACATGACCTCGACGGCCCCGTCGACGGAATCCTCCAGTTCGGCGGTCAACACTGGTGAAGTCATCAGATTCTCAACCGGGAGATCAAGCATGCGGTCGTGGTCGCCGCTGCGGTCGCCTTTCTCCTGGCGGTTTTCGTCGCGGACGACGAAGTTGACGATGTCGTGGGTCGTGATGACGCCAGTTAGCGTGTCGGCGTCGTCGACAATCGGGAGCCGGGAGATGCCGTGCTCCCGCAAGCGGTTGATCGCCTGGCCGACCGTGGCTGCCGTCGTCTCCGTGATCACCTCGTCGGTGTAGATCTGGGAGACGGTCAGTGCATCGAGGTTTTCGAGGACGGCTTCAAGGATCGCGTCGGTCGTGATGATGCCATCGAGGGTCTCGCCGCGGAACACCGGCGCGACGTTGACATCGCCTTCGACCAACAGCCGCGCGGTCTCGCGGATATCCTCGTGGTAGTCGACGCGCGGTGCGGAGGTCATCAGCACCGAGGCTTTCGTGTCATCTTGAATCCGGGATTTTACCAGCTCGGATTCGCCGATCACCCCGGCGTAGTCGCCGTCTTCGGTGACGATAACGCCTTTCGGGTTTGCCTGATCGAACGCCGCACGAACCTTCGCCAGTCGTTCGTCGGCGTCGACCTCGACGAACTCCTCGGCGACTATGTCAGTAATATCCATGGTCTATCCTGAACCTACACCGGCGGGGGTATTTAACGTTGTTACAGTCCGGCCGACGTATCGTGGGCTGTTGGTTGCACCGTCGCCCCCTCGTCGCCGGCTTCTTGATCGTGCGGTGGCCGGCTCGACCGCCCGGTCAGGACTGCCAGAACGACCGGGTGAACAACACCGCCACCGGGATAATCTCGATCCGGCCGACGTACATCAGGAGCGTCATCGCCGCCTTCGTGACGGTCGAAAACGGGCTGTAACTGTTGAACGGGCCGGCAATCCCGAAGGCTGGGCCAATGTTGAAAAACGTCGCCGCCGCCGCGCTCATCGCCTCGAACTCCGAAAGTTCCAGTCCGACCCGCGCGCTGTCGATGACGACGACAAGCGTTGCCAGCGCGAAGATGACGAGACTCAACAGCGTGTAGGCGTAGATATCCCGGATCGTCGCCTCGTCGACAGCGGTGCCGCTGAGTCGAACCGGCGTGATCGCCTCCGGGTGGATCGTCGTAAACAAATCCCGGCGAAACGCCTTGAGGACGATCAGCCACCGCAGCAGCTTGATCGAACAGGTCGTACTGCCGGCCATCCCGCCGAGAAACATACAGGCAAACAGCAGGTGTTTGGCCGCCGGCGACCACGTGTTGAAGTCGACGGTCGCAAAGCCGGTTGTCGTCAAAAGCGAGACGATCTGAAACGTTGCCACCCGCACCGTCTCTTCGAGGCCACCGGTCGCGACATCGGCATCAACGAGCAACAGCAGCGTCATCAACACGGACGCGCCGACAACGAGGGCGAGGTAAAACCGAAACTCCTCGTTGCGGAGCGGCCGGCCCCAATCGCCGTTGACAAAGAAGTACAGGAGGATGAAGTTCGTCGCGCCGATGAACATAAACGGGACAAGCAGCCACTGCGCGGCGGGAGCAAACGCGCCAACGCTGTCGGGCTGTGGGGAAAACCCTGCGGTCGCCACCGCCGTCATCGCATGGGACACCGCATTGAAAAGATCCATCCCCGGGGCGATCCCGGCGACTCCGAGGGCGAACAGCCCGCCGGTCGCAAGCAGCGTGATCCCCGCATACAGCCGCCAGATCAGCCGGGCGGTGCCGGCGATCTTTGGCGTCAGCTTCTGGACATCCTGGGTCTGTGATTCGGTCTCCATCAGTTGGGCCCCACCGACAGACAGCTGTGAGAGGATCGAGATCGCCAACACCAAGATGCCGAGGCCACCGAGCCACTGGATCACCTGCCGCCACAGCAGGATCGACCGCGAGTGTGCGCCGAAATCGTCGATGATCGTCGCACCGGTGGTCGTGATCCCGCTCATGCTCTCGAAGATGGCGTTGCTTGGCGCCGCCAACAGCCCGTTGCCAGCCAACACAAACGGGATCGCGCCGACCAGCCCCACACAGAGCCACGACAGCGAGACCATCAGGTAGGCCTCCCGGGTGTACATGTTTTTCTCGGTCTCTAGCTGTTCGAGGCCAACGCCGGCCGCCAGCGTCACCGCGATCGGTGCGAGAAACGGGACAAGCGGGTCGCCATCGATGACCGCGACCACAAGCGGGATCGCAAGCGGGACAGCAAGCCATTTCAACACGCCACCAAGCAAGCGAAGACTCACCCGCCAGTTGACGCGAAGTCGGTGCATTAGAGCGCGGCTGTTGTCTCCTCGATGGCCGCGGCGCCGACAAAGAGCACGACGTGATCGCCCGGCTGAATCTCGGTGTCACCGCGCGGTGTCACAAACTCGGTTTTGCGTGTGATCGCCCCGATAACGACGCCCGCCGGCAGATCGGCGATCGACTCCTGGATCGGCCGGCCGGCCAGCACGCTGTCGGCGTCGACCTCGATCTCGATGACCTCCGCTTTGTCGCTTTCGATGAGCGCGACGTTTTCGGTCTTATCTGACTGTGTAAGGCGGGTGATCTCCTCGGCGACAACGACCCGTGGGTTGATCGCCACATCGACCCCGACGGCCTCGAAGAGATCAACGTAGGCCGGCGTATCGATGACAGCGATCGTTCGGTCGGCCCCAAGGCGGCGGGCCAACAGCGACACCAGCAGGTTCTTTTCGTCGCTTTCGAGGGCGGCGACAACGACATCGGCCTCGTCGATGTGCTCGCGTTCGAGAAACTCCATGTCGGTGGCATCGGACTCCATGATCTGTGCCGCCGGCAACTCCTCGGCAAGTTCGCGGGCCCGATCGGGATCCTGCTCGATCAGCCGCGGGCCGAAGCCCCGCTCGCTCAGCAGCCGGGCGACGTGGTAGCCGATCTCGCTGCCGCCGAAGATGGCGACTTCCTCGTCGGCACCGGCCCCGTGGTCGGGATCAAGCCCGTCGGCGAAGTTGTGGACGCTTTCGGGGCTGCCGATGACGACAACGCGATCGCCGGCGGTGATGACAGTACTCCCGTCGGGGACAATGACCTCGTCGTCTCTGATGACCGCGGCGAACGTCAGGGAGTCATACCGATCGGCTTCCTGGACTGTTTGGTCGACGATCGGGCACTGCTCGCTGATCTCGAATTCGGCCATCTGGACGCGTCCGCCCGCAAAGGGGTCGACATCGATCGCTGCCGGCAGGCCGACGACCCGGCCGATCGATCGGGCGGTCAGCAGATTCGTACAGACCATGTAGTCGACGCCGAACACGCGGTCGGCGCGCTCCCACGTCTCAAGATACTTTGTGTGTTTGATCCGGGCGATCGTGAGCGCCTCCGACAGCGCGGCGGCTGTCGAACAGACGACGATATTCGTTTCGTCGTCGTCGGTGCTGGCGATCACCATCTCGGCGCTCTCGATGCCGGCCTCCTCAAGGACGTCGATATCTGTGCCGTCGCCCGTGACGGTCAGGACGTCGTAGCCGTAGGTGAGTTCCTCGGTTCGGTCGCTTCGCTGGTCGACGACTGTCACGTCGTGGCTGGGGGCGAGATCAGCCGCGATGCTTTCGCCGACCTGGCCCGCGCCAACGATGAGGACGTTCATCGGCCTGTCCCTCTCATGGGGGTGGGTATCGACGGCGACGGTTTAGGTATTCCCTTGTTGGGTGAGTTCCGCGTCGATTCGTCGGCTGGGCAGCGCTCAGAGATACCGTGAGTCAGTCTCGATCGTCAGGTCGACCGGTCGGTTGCGGGCTTCGAGGTCGGCGACCGCCCGCTGGACGACGCGTTCGGCCTCCCCGCGGATCAACGGGATCGCCCGTTCGAGCACCCAGCCGAAGGAGACGAGCGCGGGCAGGTTCAACACGCCGGCGTCGGCGGAGTCAGGATCGAAGGCGACCTGGAAGGTTACCTGACAGGCTGCCGTCGCATCGTCGGGGGCATCCGCGGGCAGCGTCTCAAGCGGGTCGATCGCCCACTGGCCGTTGGCGTCGATATCCTTGGTGATCCGCCAGTCGATCTCTTCGGGCGGGTCGACAGCGACAACCTCCGAGTGGGCGGTGTAGCTGAGCTTCCACCAGGCAAACCGCAGGGCATACTGGGTGCCGACGCCGCCGTCGCCGGTTCGCACCCGCACGTTGGTGAGGTACTTGGAGTAGTTTGCATACCCCGGAAAATCGAGCAAGAACTCATAGACCTCCTCGGCGTCGGCGTACACCGTTGTTCGAACGACGATCGTATCCACGCCCCGCTGTTCGGCCGGGAGGCTAATAAGCCCGCAGGTCAGTCACCGCGTCGAACCCACACGGCCTTATGGCTGCGGCCGTACCTCCCGGTATGGTTGATACGGAGGCCTACACCATCGAAGGGCCGGACGGTTCCAGTGAAACGCTCGATGTCCCGGCCGGACTGGTCGAGACGCTCGCCGAACCCGGCGAGGAGCCAACGACGGTGATCAGCGATATCGTCGTGCAGGCCCTCGCCCAGCACGCCCACTCGCTTGTCCACCACGCTGAGGGTGAGCCGTCGCCGGAACTTGTTGAACTCAACGAGGCCGTCGAGGAACTCTTCGAGGAGCGCTTCGGCATGAGCCTCGAAGACGCGATGGGCCACAGTCACTGATCGGCACCGCTCACAGCGTCCCGATTCGGTTTTGTGTGGTGGCTTGTCTCTAGTGTGACTCACCGAATCGCCAGCAGCCGCCGGGGTGTGTGACTGTGTGGCATGTCAGGACAGGCACACCGGCGTTTAAGAAGATCCGGCGGCTACGTTCGGAGTGATGGGCACCCTAACGGAACTATTCGCGCCGGATCGCATCGCTGTTGTCGGTGCGACCGCACGTGAGGGGTCGATCGGCCGCGCCGTCACCGACAATCTGTTGCCGGCCTTCGACGGCGAGGTCGTCCCGGTCAACCCCAACTACGAGGAGGTGATGGGCCTCTCCTGTGTCGACGAGATCGGAGAGGCGGCGGCCGATATGGCCGTCATCGTTGTCCCGCCAAAGATCGTGCTCCCGGCGATCGAGCAGGCCGGCGAGGCCGGCGTGGAAAATGTCGTCGTCATTACCGCCGGCTTCGGCGAGACCGGCGGCGACGGCGCGAGCCGAGAACGCGAACTGAAGGAGATCGCCGCCGAGTACGACCTCAATCTGGTCGGCCCCAACAGCCTCGGCATCATGTCGACAGCCAATGGCATGAACGCCTCCTTCGGGCCCGACAGCCCCGAAGCCGGCAACATGTCCTTTATGAGCCAGTCGGGGGCGTTCATTACGGCCGTCCTCGATTGGGCCAACGACGAGGATGTCGGCTTCAAGGATGTTGCCTCGCTTGGCAACAAAGCCGTCCTTGATGAGACCGACTTCGTCGACCACTGGGGCGACGATCCCGATACCGACGTGATCATCGGCTATCTGGAAGGGATCAGCCAGGGGCGAGAGTTCATCGACACCGCCCGCGAGGTGACCCAAGACACCCCGATCGTCCTCGTGAAATCCGGCCGCACCGACGCCGGTGCGCAGGCGGCCTCCTCACACACCGGCACGATCGCTGGCTCCGAGCAGGCCTACGAGGCCGGCCTCGATCAGGCCGGCGTCCTCCGAGCGGAGTCGGTACAGGATCTGTTCGATGCCGCCCAGATGTTGGCCAATCAGCCAGTCCCGGAGAACAACGATATCGCCGTCATCACCAACGCCGGCGGCCCCGGCGTGATGTCGACCGACGCGGTCGGCGACTCGGGCTTGGAGATGGCGTCGTTCGAACAGGAAACCCTCGATAAGTTCTCCGAGCAACTTCCGCCGGAGGGTAACATCTACAACCCCGTCGACATCGTCGGCGACGCCGATGTCGAGCGGTTCCGCGACGCCCTCGATATCGCACTAGCCGACGAAAACGTCGGCTCGGCGATGGTGTTGTCGTGTCCGACTGCCGTCCTCGACTACGAGCAGTTGGCCGCCGAAACCGTCGAGTTGCGGGAAAAACACGGGAAACCCGTCGCGGCCTGCTTTATGGGCGGCGAGAGCGTCGACGACTCGGCGGCGATCCTCAGCGACGCCGGCATCCCGAACTACTTCGATCCCTCCCGAGCGATCGGGGCGCTCGACTCGCTGTGGGAGTACCGCGGCATCCAACAGCGAACCTACGAGGAGCCCGCTGACTTCGACGTGGACAAAGACGCTGCCCGAGAGATCCTTGAACGCGTTGAGGATCGATCGGACAACCGGCTTGGCGTTGAGGCGATGGGCCTGTTGGAGGCCTACGGCATTCCGATGCCAGACGGCGAGATCGTCGATGCGCCCGAAGATGCCCGCGCGGTCGCCGAGAGAATCGACGGCGATGTTGTGATGAAGATCGTCAGCCCCGATATCCTGCATAAATCCGATATCGGCGGCGTCGCGGTCGGTGTCGCCGACGACGAGGTTGCCGACACCTACGAGACGCTGATCACACGCGCGCGCAACTACCAACCTGACGCCAACCTGCTTGGCGTCCAGGTCCAAGAGATGGCCGATCTCGATTCGGGCACCGAAACCATCGTCGGGATGAACCGCGATCCGCAGTTCGGCCCGCTGATGATGTTTGGCCTGGGTGGCATCTTCGTCGAGGTACTGGAAGATACGACGTTCCGTGTCGCCCCGGTTTCGGAGACCGAAGCCCGCGAAATGACAGAAGAAATCAAGACGGCACCGCTCCTACGTGGCGCACGAGGGCGCGATCCCGCCGATCTCGATGGCATCGTCGAGACGATCCAGCGGCTCTCCCAACTGGTCGCTGACTTCCCGGCGATCATGGAGTTCGACATCAACCCGCTGGTCGCAACGCCCGACGGCGTCGCCGCCGTCGATATCAGACTCACCGTCGACCCCGAGAACCTATGAACACACTACTCATCACCGCAACCGAAGAAAGCACCGGTAAGACCGCCATCGCGCTGGCGTTGGCGACGATCGCCCGCGACCGTGGCCACTCGGTCGGCTACATGAAGCCAAAAGGCACCCGCCTGCAGAGCAACGTCGGCAAAACCCTCGACGAGGATCCCATGTTGGCCCGGGAGCTGCTCGATCTCGACGCCGAGATGCACGAACTCGAACCCGTTGTCTACTCGCCGACGTTCATCGATGGGGCGATCCGCGGCCAGGAGGATCCCGACGAGCTTCGCCAACAGGTCAAAACGCAGTTTGACGCCTTGGCGGCCGACCGCGATACGATGATCGTCGAAGGCGGCGGCTCGCTGTCGACCGGCGGCATCGTCGGGTTGACCGATCCGGAGGTTGCCGAGCTGCTGGATGCGAAGGCGATCTTGGTCGCCGACTACACCCAGCCCGGCGATATCGATGGGTTGCTCGGCGCGATCGACCGACTCGGGGATCGACTGGCGGGTGTCGTCTTCAACCGCATCTCCGATAGTGCCTTCGAGGAACTCGACAGCGACGTGATCCCGTTCCTTGAGAGTCGCGGCGTCGAGGTCTTCGGTGCAGTGCCGCAAGAACAGCGGCTGGCCGGCGTGACCATCGAGGATCTCGCGGCGGAACTCGGCGCGGATGTGCTCACCGATACGCCGACCGATGCCTACGTCGAACGCTTCCTTGTGGGTGCAATGGGCGGCGACGAAGCCCTCCGATACTTCCGACGGGCCCGTAACGCCGCGGCGATCACCGGCGGCGACCGCTCGGATATCCACACCGCCGCCTTGGAAGCCTCCGGCGTGAAGTGTCTCATCTTGACCGGCGGCCACCGGCCGTCGTCGGCGGTGTTGGGCCGGGCCGAGGAGGCTAACACCCCGATCCTACAGATCAACACCGACACCCTCACCGCCGTCGAGCGCGCCGAATCGGTCGTTCGCAGCGGTCGTACCCGCGATGCGGAGACCGTCGACACAATGGCCGACCTGCTGACCGAGCGGGTCGACCTTGACGCGCTGTTGGGTGCGTCTGACGCGGACTGATCGCGGTCGTCGCCATCTGTTTGGCCCGCTGCTGGCTGTCGCGAACCCCCGCCACAAACTCTTTATTGGTGTCGTCCGTTGACACGGGTATCAGGACAGCCGGGGTCGATGAGCCGTTGGGCTCACCCCGAGTTAGCAATCCTTAACTGGCCTCGTTTTGTAACCGACTGTAGTATCTCGTGATAGTAGTTTCTTCAACCCGAAACCCAACGTATCCATGGTAGACGTAAGCCAACACGAACTCGTACCCGAGCACATCCCCATCGAGGGAGCCGAACTCGATTCGGTTCTCGAGGAGTATGGGTTGGATCGTACCGATCTTCCGGAGATCAAAGCCAACGACCCGGCTCTGCCGGAGGAGGCTGAGACGGGCGATGTCATCAAGATCGTCCGTGATTCCCGGACAGCAGACACATCGATTTCCTACCGGCTGGTGGTCGAATGAACCGACAAGATCGACGCGACGTATCCAGAGAGTACTTCTCAGAGGATCGCCTTGCCGAACACCACTTCCGCTCGTTCAACGCCTTTCTCGAACGCGGCATGCAGCAGGTCGCCGTCGAAAAGGAAACCATCGAGACCGACATCGGCGACAAGGAGGGTCAAGAGCCCGTCTACGTCGAACTCGGCGACATCCGCATTCTGACACCACGTGTGCGCGAAGCCGACGGCAGTGAGGAGCTGCTGTTCCCACAGGAAGCTCGACTCCGCAACATCACCTACGCCGCGCCGGTGTTCATGGAGATGTCGATCATCCGCGGCGGCGACGAGGAACCCGAAACCGTCGTCGACTCCACGGAGACGAAGGTCGGCCGCATGCCGATCATGGTCGGCTCCGACAAATGTAACATCGCCGACTTCTCCGATGAAGAGCTCATCGAGATCGGCGAAGACCCCGCCGACCCCGGTGGCTACTTCATCGTCAACGGCTCCGAGCGGGTGCTGATGACCAGCGAAGATCTCGCGCCGAACAAGATCCTCGCCGAACACGACACCAAATACGACGACGACATCCAGGTCGCCAAGACGTTCAGCCAGCGACGTGGCTACCGCGCGCTCGTCCTCTGTGAGCGCAACCGCGAGGGGCTGCTTGAGGTGAGCTTCCCATCGGTGTCGGGCAGCGTCAACTTCGTCACGCTCGTTCGCGCGCTCGGACTCGAATCCGACGAGGAGATCGTCCACCGCGTCTCAGATGACCCAGAGATCGTGAAGTTCATGCTGGAGAATCTGGAGGAAGCCGACGTCCAGACCACCGAGGCCGCCATCGAAACCCTCGGTCAGCGCGTCGCCTCCGGGCAGGGCAAAAACTACCAGCTCAAACGCGCCAACTACGTCATCGACCGCTACCTCCTGCCGCACCTCCACGAGGAAGGCGTCGACGAGGAGGAGGTTCGCACCAACAAGGCCTACTACCTCTGTCGGATGGCCGAGGCCTGTTTCGAACTCGCTCTCGGCCGACGCGAAGCCGACGACAAGGATCACTACGCCAACAAACGCCTCAAGGTCTCCGGCGATCTGATGACCGATCTGTTCCGCACCGCGCTGAACAAACTGGCCCGGGATGTGAAATACCAGCTTGAACGCGCCAACATGCGGAATCGTGAGCTCTCGGTCAGCACGGTCGTCCGCTCGGACGTACTCACCGAACGGCTCGAACACCCGATCGCCACCGGCAACTGGGTTGGTGGCCGCTCCGGTGTCTCTCAGTTGGTCGACCGCACCGACCACATGGGTGTCCTCAGCCACCTCCGGCGACTCCGTTCGCCGCTCAGCCGATCGCAGCCACACTTCGAAGCGCGTGACCTCCACGCGACCCAGTGGGGTCGCATCTGTCCCTCCGAGACGCCGGAAGGGCCGAACTGTGGGCTGGTCAAAAACTTCGCTCAGGCGATGGAGCTGAGTCAGGACATCGAGGACGAGCAAGGACTGAAGCGCGAACTATCGTCGATGGGAGTCGAGGGGATCCCAGGTATCGACGGCGTTGAACGAACAACCCCTGCGGACGACTAACCAATGGCTCAATCACGAGAAGCAAAAGTCTACGTCAACGGGAGCCTCGTCGGCACCCATCCGGATCCGGAACAGCTTGCCGAACAGATACGAGACGCCCGCCGCCGCGGCGACGTCTCCGATATGGTCAACGTCTCCGTGCGTGGCCGCACCCAAGAGGTCATCATCAACGCCGATGCCGGTCGGGCCCGCCGCCCGCTGATCGTCGTTGAGGATGGCGAACCGCTGCTCGGCGACGAGGAGATCGAGGCGCTCAAAACCGACGACCTCGAGTTCGAGGATCTCGTCGACCGCGGCTACGTCGAGTTTATCGACGCCGAGGAAGAGGAAGACATCCTCGTCGGCGTCGACGAGGACGACCTCACCGAGCGACACACCCACCTTGAGATCGACCCCTCGCTGATCTTCGGGATCGGCGCGGGGATGATCCCGTACCCCGAACACAACGCCAGTCCCCGGATTACGATGGGCGCAGGGATGATGAAACAGTCACTCGGGCTGCCGTCGGCGAACTACCGCATCCGGCCTGACACCCGCCAGCACCTCCTGCATTACCCGCAGCTGTCGATGGTCAAAACCCAGACGACCGAACAGATCGGCTACGACGACCGCCCCGCCGCCCAGAACTTCGTCGTCGCCGTCATGAGCTACGAGGGGTTCAACATCGAGGACGCCCTCGTGATGAACAAGGGCTCCGTCGAGCGCGCGCTGATGCGGTCGCACTTCTTCCGCACCTACGAGGGTGAGGAGCGACGCTACCCCGGCGGCCAGGAGGATCGCTTCGAGATCCCCGATCAGGACGTTCGCGGTGCCCGCGGTGAGGATGCCTACACCCACCTCGACGAGGACGGCCTCGTCAACCCCGAAACGGTTGTTGACGAAAATTCGGTGCTGCTCGGCAAAACGAGCCCGCCGCGGTTCCTCGAAGAACCAGACGATATGGGCGGACTCAGCCCCCAGAAACGACGCGAAACCTCCGTCACGATGCGCTCCGGCGAGGACGGCGTCGTCGACACCGTCACCGTCATGGAAAACGAGGATGGCTCGATGCTCTCGAAGGTGAAGGTGCGTGACGAACGCATCCCCGAACTCGGCGACAAGTTCGCCTCCCGGCACGGCCAGAAGGGCGTTATCGGCCACCTTGCCCCACAGGAAGATATGCCGTTCACCGAGGAGGGGCTCGTCCCTGACCTCGTGATGAACCCCCACGCGCTGCCCTCACGGATGACCGTCGGCCACGTCTTGGAGATGCTTGGCGGGAAGGTCGGCGCGCTGGAAGGCCGCCGTGTCGACGGCACGCCGTTCCAGGGTGAAGACGAAGAGGAGCTTCGCGGCGCACTGGAGGAACACGGCTTCAAATCCTCCGGGAAGGAGGTTATGTACTCCGGCGTTTCCGGCGAGAAGATCGACGCGGAGATCTTCGTTGGGACGATCTTCTATCACAAGCTCTACCACATGGTCTCCAACAAGCTGCACGCCCGCTCCCGCGGGCCGGTGCAGGTGTTGACCCGGCAGCCGACCGAGGGGCGTGCCCGCGAGGGTGGCCTCCGTGTCGGCGAGATGGAACGCGATACGATCATCGGCCACGGCGCGTCGATGGTGCTCAACGAACGCCTGCTTGAGTCCTCTGACAAGGAGACGGTCTACGTCTCTGAGGACACCGGCATGATCGCCGTCGAGGACAGAGAGCAACGCCGGGTGTATGATCCGGCGACCGGCAGCGAGGACAACATCCACGAACTCGACGTGAGCTACGCGTTCAAGCTCCTCCTCGATGAGATGATGGCGCTCGGCATCCGACCAACCCTCGAACTCGAAGACGCGGTCTAAGCTACAATGTCAATGCAAACACCAAAACAGCTCGGCGGGATCGACTTCGGACTGATGGATCCCGAGACGTACCGTGACATCTCGGCGACGAAAGTGATCACGGCCGACACCTACGACGACGACGGCTACCCAATCGACATGGGGCTGATGGATCCACGACTCGGCGTGATCGACCCCGGTCTTGAATGTCGTACCTGTGGGCAACACTCCGGCTCCTGTCCTGGTCACTTCGGCCACATCGAACTCGCTGCGCCGGTCATCCACGTCGGCTTTACGACGCTTATCCGGCGACTGCTCCGGGCGACCTGCCGGGAGTGCGGTCGGCTGACGCTGACCGAGATGGAGATGGAGGAGTACCGCGAGGAACTCGACCGCGCCGAGGATCTCGGCAAGGATCCCGATACGGTGCTCAAAGCGGCTGTCCGACAGGCCCGCAAGGCCGGCAGCTGTCCGCACTGTGCGGAACCCCAGGCCGACATCAAACACGAAAAGCCGACAACCTACTACGAGGTCCAAAACGTTCTGTCGGGCGAGTACTCCGAGATCATCGCCGAGGCGATGCAGCCCGACGAGGACGACGAAGACGACGAGGGGATGAGCCCACAGGCCCTTTCGGATGAGACGGGCATCCCACTCGACCGGATCAACCAGATCCTCGGCGGCGAGTTCCGGCCACGGGACGATGGCCGTCGCGCCCTTGAGAAAGCGCTCGATGTCGACCTCACCGAGGAGGACATGAACAAGCTGATGCCGAGCGACATTCGGGATTGGTTCGAGCAGATCCCTGATTCGGATATCGAAGTCCTCGGGATCGACGCCGAGGGCTCCCGACCGGAGTGGATGATCATGACCGTGCTGCCGGTGCCGCCGGTGACCGCTCGGCCATCGATCACGCTGGACAACGGCCAGCGATCCGAGGACGACCTCACCCACAAGCTGGTCGACATCATCCGGATCAACCAGCGGTTTATGGAAAATCGTGAGGCTGGCGCGCCCCAACTGATTATCGAAGACCTCTGGGAACTGCTGCAGTACCACGTCACCACCTTCGTTGACAACGAGATTTCCGGCACGCCGCCGGCCCGACACCGCTCGGGACGACCCCTCAAAACCCTCAGCCAGCGACTCAAGGGCAAGGAGGGTCGCTTCCGCGGTTCACTCTCCGGCAAACGCGTCAACTTCTCGGCGCGGACGGTCATCTCCCCGGATCCGACGCTGAGTCTCAACGAGGTTGGGGTTCCCGACCGCGTCGCCAGCGAGATGACGATCACGATCAACGTCACCGACCGCACCCTTGAGGAGGCCAAACAGTACGTCGCCAACGGGCCGGAAACCCACCCCGGCGCGAACTACGTCAAACGACCTGATGGCCGCCGGCTGAAGGTAACTGAGAAAAATTGTGAAGAGTTGGCAACGAAGATCGATGCCGGCTGGGAGGTCAACCGCCATCTGATCGACGGCGACATCGTGATCTTCAACCGCCAGCCGTCGCTGCACCGGATGTCGATTATGGCCCACGAGGTCGTCGTGATGCCGTACAAGACGTTCCGGCTCAACACGACGGTCTGTCCGCCGTACAACGCCGACTTCGACGGCGACGAGATGAACATGCACGCCCTCCAGACCGAGGAATCCCGGGCTGAGGCGCGCGTGCTCATGCGTGTCCAAGAACAGATTCTCTCGCCGCGATTCGGTGAGAACATCATCGGCGCGATTCAGGATCACATCTCGGGGACGTATCTGCTCACCCACGACAACCCCCACTTCACCGAGACCCAGGCGCTCGACCTGCTGCGGGCAACGCAGGTCGATGAGCTGCCGGAACCCGACGGTGAAGATGAGACCGGCCCCTACTGGACCGGCCGCACCGTCTTCTCGCTGCTGTTGCCGGACGGGCTTGATCTCGAATTTGATTCGTCGGCTGGCGACACGGTCATCATCGAGGATGGCCACCACCTCCAAGGGACGATCGACGAGGACGCCGTCGGTGCCTTCGGCGGCGAGATCGTCGATACGATCGTCAAACAGTATTCGGAAACCCGTGCTCGCGTCTTCATCAACGAGGTCGCGGCCCTCGCCATGCGGGCGATCATGCACTTCGGCTTCTCGATCGGGATCGACGACGAGTCGATTCCGCCGGTCGCCGACGAGCAGGTCGATGAGGCCATCGACAACGCCTACGGCCGCATCGATGAGTTGATCGAGACCTACCGGGCCGGCGATCTTGAATCGCTGCCCGGCCGAACGGTCGATGAGACGCTGGAAATGAAGATCATGCAGACGCTCGGTAAGGCCCGCGACTCGGCGGGTGAGATCGCCGAGGATCACTTCGCCGACGACAACCCGGCGGTCGTGATGGCCCGCTCCGGGGCGCGTGGGTCGATGCTGAACCTCACGCAGATGGCCGGCTGTGTCGGCCAACAGGCTGTTCGCGGTGAGCGGATCAACCGTGGCTACGAGGATCGCACGCTGGCCCACTACGAGCCAAACGATCTCTCGGCGGAGGCCCACGGCTTCGTCGAAAACTCCTACCGCGGCGGGCTGACCCCGCGGGAGTTCTTCTTCCACGCGATGGGTGGCCGCGAAGGGCTGGTCGATACGGCCGTCCGTACCTCGAAATCCGGCTACCTCCAGCGACGCCTGATCAACGCACTGTCTGAGCTTGAGGTGCAGTACGACGGGACAGTTCGGGATACCTCCGATCGCGTCGTCCAATTCGAGTTCGGCGAGGACGGCACCTCGCCGGTGAAGGTTTCCTCCAGTGAGGACTTCGAGGTCGACGTTGAGGGGATCACCGACCGCGTGTTGGACGCCGAATTCGACAACGACAGCGAGAAAGAGGCGTTCCTCACGCCGTCGGAGTCGCCGACGAACCTCTCAGAGCACACTGATACCGCGCTGTCCTCGGAGGTGGAGTCGGATGACTGAGTACGACCACGTCACCGACGACATCAAAGCCGTCGTTGAGGACACCGAACTGCCGCGTCGCCTGCGGCGGCGCGTCTACGACTCCATCGAGGAACGAGAGGGCGTTACCACCGAGCAGGCCGATGAGATCGCTCGTGCCGCCGAGGCAGAGTATCTCGACGCCCGGATCGAGCCACTGGAGCCTGCTGGCACCGTCTCCGCCCAGTCGATCGGCGAACCTGGCACCCAGATGACGATGAACACGTTCCACTACGCCGGTGTCGCCGAGATCGACGTGACACAGGGCCTTCCGCGGCTGATCGAACTCGTCGACGCCCGCAAGGAGCCGGATACGCCGATGATGACGGTGTATCTCGAAGACGAGTACGCCGAGGACAGAGAGAAAGCCCGCGAGGTCGTGTGGGCGCTTGAAGCGACGAAGATCCTCGCGTTGGGTGATGTGTCGACGAATGTCGCCGACATGGTCGTCCGGATCGACCTCAACGAGGAGACGCTGTTGGAGCGGTGGCCGACCGCCGACGCCGCCGAACCCGTCGCCGCGGAGATCGCCGAAACCATCGAAGACGCTCTTGGCGTCGACACCCGTCATCAGGGGATGGCCATCGAGTTCGGCCCCAGCGAACCGAGCTACCGGGAGCTGCTCCAGTTGGTCGAGGAGCTTCGGGAGATCGTCTTCAAAGGGATCGAGGAGATCAGCCGCGTCGTCATCCGCAAGGAAGAACTCGACGACGGCGAGGAGTTCGTCCTCTACACTGAGGGATCGGCGTTCGGCGATGTGCTCCGGATCGAGGGCGTCGATGCCAGTCGCTCGACCTGTAACAACATCCACGAGATCCACGAGGAACTCGGGATCGAGGCTGCCCGCGAGGCGATCATCAACGAGACGATCGACACGCTCCGCGAACAGGGGCTCGACGACGTGAACATCCGCCATCTGATGCTTGTGGCTGACATCATGACCAACGAGGGCACTATCGAGTCGATCGGCCGCCACGGTATCTCCGGTTCAAAGGACTCCGTGTTGGCCCGGGCTGCGTTCGAGGTCACGGTCAACCACCTGCTGGATGCCGCGATCCACGGCGAAAGCGACGATCTCAACGGGATCATCGAGAACGTCATCGCGGGCAAACCGGTCTCGATCGGCACCGGCGACGTGAAGCTCCGGATGGGGTCGATGGAGACGTCGCCGGCTGACGACTGACGATGCGGGTCACCCTGTCGGCAGACGCCAAGCGGTACATTCGGCTCTTCGCCGAGGAAACCGACATCAACCCACTGGACTGCCTCATTGAGGGCGACCGCGTTGTCCTGTTGATCCCGGCCGGCGAGATGGCCGATGCGATCGGCCCGGACGGCCACACTGTCGACCGCGTTGAGGAGAAACTGGGCCGGAAGATCGAGTTGGTCGAAAACGCCGACACCCCAGCGGCGTTTGTCGCCAGCGCGCTTGCCCCTGCCGCAGTACGCGGGGTGACGATCTCCGAGCAGGGCGACCGCATCGCCTACGCCGAGGTCGTCGAGGCTGATCGTGGGATCGCCATCGGCAGCGACGGGCGGCGGATCGAAACCGCCCGCAAACTGGCCCAGCGCCACTACGATATCGACGATATCAAGCTGACCTGATGGCTGTCTGGGCGGCTCGATAACTCGGTGTAAGCGGTGCTTACGCACTCCGCGCCATTCTCCGGTCGTCAACACAGTGTTCCGAAACGGTCGCAGATCCGATTAGCGACCCCTGCGGAGCGATCTCAGCCCGTTTCGCCGCTCGAAAAAGGGATGCTTAAGTAGCCGCATCTGGAAAGGCGGATACATGGCAAACGGCAAATACGCCGCCCGTAAGCTCAAGAAAGACCGGCAGCAGCGACGCTGGTCTGACTCCGAGTACGCTCGACGCGAGCGCGGGCTCAAAAAGAAGTCCGACCCGCTTGAGGGCGCGCCGCAGGGCCGCGGCATCGTCCTTGAGAAGGTCGGCATCGAGGCAAAGCAGCCGAACTCCGCGATCCGGAAATGTGTCCGGGTTCAGCTGATCAAAAACGGCAAACAGGTCACCGCGTTCTGTCCTGGTGACGGGGCGATCTCGTTCATTGACGAACACGACGAGGTCACGATCGCGGGGATCGGTGGCGCGAAGGGTCGCGCAATGGGCGACCTTTCGGGTGTCAACTACAAAGTCGAGAAGGTCAACGGCGTCTCGATGATCGAACTCGTTCGCGGTAACGCCGAGAAACCCGTCCGATAATGTCTGAGAGCGAAGCCACACCTGACGACGAGGCGGCGGCCGACGAGGCCGATGAGGCCGACGAGATCGACGACGGCGCGAAACTGTTCGGTGTCTGGTCGATCGCGGAGATCGAGTACAACGATCCCTCGACCAAACGGTACATCAACGTGACGCCGATCGCCCACACGATGGGTCGCCACGCCGCCAAGCAGTTTGAGAAAAGCGAGATCTCGATCGCCGAGCGGCTGATCAACCGGCTGATGCAGACCGAGGACAACACGGGCAAGAAACAGCAGGCGGCCAACATCGTCAAAGACGCCTTCGAGACGATTCACGAGCAGACCGAGGAAAATCCGGTGCAGATCCTCGTGACCGCGGTCGAAAACGCCGCCCCCCGAGAGGAGACGGTTCGCCTGAAATACGGTGGCATCTCCGTGCCGAAAGCCGTCGACGTGGCGCCCCAGCGACGGGTCGATGAGGCACTGAAGTTCATCGCCCAGGGCACCCACAACGGCAGCTACAAATCCGCAACCGATGCCTCCGAGGCATTGGCCCGCCAACTGATGGGCGCGGCCGACAACGATGTCGAAAGCTACGCGATCACGCAGAAAGAAGAGCGCGAACGCGTCGCCGCCGCGGCCCGCTAACGCGGAATACCCAATCTGGGTTTTCGAACCGACAGGGTGCAGCGATCTGGTTTGTCGGTCGAAAGATGACGCAAAAAGCTTTGTAGACACAGCCAAAATAATAGCTACTCAAGTGATTACTCTGCAGACGCCTGCTTCGGGCTGTTGCAGACGATCACTACTCTACATATGAAACGCCGGACGTTCCTCCTTGGCGGCGGCTTGTTGGCAAGCCTGAGTCTCGGTGCGACCGCGACAAACGCAGCAATACAGGATGCCGTTTCGGCAGTGAGTGATTTTCGAGTTATTGAACAAGCCGACTACACCGTCTCATTGACTCCCAATCCTGCAAGTGCTGGCGTGGAGTCGATCCACACCTGGGAGATCAATAATATCACGTCAACTGAGGATGTCGACCGCATTGTTGCGGATTATGACTTTGGCACTGATGGGGCGGGATTTGGTAGCCTGAGCAATGATGAAGTTACTGTTGAATTCGAGCAAAACCCAAATAACAATAATCTGAAAAATATTCGGATCAATAACGACGACTACAGCGGTACTACAGCAACATTTGATCTTGACGGCGGATACGACCGTACGATCAACGACCGTGCCGTGATTACAATCGGTGTCGACACCGCTGGCATCCAGAATCCAAGCGCAGGAACGTATGAACCGACGCTCAGATTCATTACCGACAGTGGCGATGAAGCAACGTTCTCGGCAGAGTTGAAAACAACTGACACCGGCGAAGCGTTCTTCGCGGTTGATATCCTCAGTGCGCCAGATGTTGTGTCCGCCGGTAACAGCTTCAGCACCGACTTTGAGGTTTCAAACACCGGCGACGCGACTGACACTCAGACCGTCACTTGGAGTGTTGACACTACAGAAATCGGCTCTGACAGCTTTACCCTCGCTCCAACCGACTCACGCTCTGATACATTCAGCTACACGACCGAAGAGACCGATGCACCCAGTGTTGACGTGGTCGTTGCCAGCGACGACAATACAGCGTCTCAAACGGTCACGATCGCCGATGCGTTTAGCATCACACTTGATCCGCCAAAACAGAACGAAAAGAACTCGGTCCACACGTGGGAATCAGGGTATGTCAACTACAGTGGCGAGGTTGATACGATTACCGTTGATTACCCTGGTGGCAACAAAGGGTTCAGTCTCGATGGGCTGACTGATGCTGATATCACTGTTGTCATGGAGCGACAACTAAGCGATGGCATTGACAAAAGTGAGATTGATGTCAACAGTGGCAACTATACTGGTTCCTCAGCAACGTTTGATCTCAGTGGCAACTACAACACCGATCTAGCCGGCGAGCTGTCGGTGACAATCGGGGATTCAGCCAGTGGTACCGGTGTCGAGAACGGTGGCAAGGATAAACATACTGCAACGATTACGCTCAACGGCGAGGATACGGTCACCGATGACGTCAAGTTCACGATCTGAGGCGATCTGTGTCTCTTTGGTTACTCCGCTGTCGCGTACGCCCGCGTCATCTCCACCAGCGATTTCCGATACTCACTTTCGGTCGGATCGTCGCTCAGCGATTTGAATCGCCGTTTGAAGGCAGAGAGATCGACTCCTGGCGCGGCGTCAGCCGCCGTGTCGGCCAGCTCATAGAGCCGATGTTCGGCGTCAACGAGTCCGTGCCGCTCAACCAACGCTAAGGCGAAGGCGGCGTTGACGACGGTCATCTCCGGGTCAACCCCCTTTGTTTCGACTGGAGAAAATCCGTTGTCGTCGCTGTTGTGGTCGGAAATCGAGGTTGCGAGCTTCGAGGCGAAAAAGTCCACAAGCTTGCTCGCGGGCGCAAGCGAGAGGGTGATGTCGTCGGCGTAGATGTCCTTCATGTGGTTGGCGATCTGATAGCAGTGGGCGAGCTTTTGACGTTCGACCGACTCGCCAGCCAAGGCGAGAAACAGGGCCTCCTCGGTCGATTGGGTGTGGGAGGCGTGGCGTTGCTCGTAGCGGGCCATATGCGCAAACTCGTGTAAGGCAAGTTCCCGTGCGAGGACGCTGGTGGCTGCTTGTCGGGAGATATTGAGGATGTGGTGGTCGTCATAGTGAGCCGCCCACGTTCGCTCATCGGGGTTTTCGCGGATGTGCACCTCGACCGGTCGTGAGAGGCTGTATTCGGTTTCGAGGAGATCCGCCGCGCTCAAAAACGGATCCGGGGCGACCGTGCCCTGTACTCGGACATCCATGTGTAACTGTACCAAAGGCTGGCAGCTATATGGGTGTTTCGCGGCCAATACCGTGTTATGGTCACTGCTAACGAATTATGATAGAAAGCCCTCGGCTCTCTCGACTCCCGGGACTCGCTGCGCGCTTCGTCGCTCGCGGTGCTCGCTCCTGCAGTGCTTGCGTCGTCCGGGTTCGTCGAGAGAGCCTCGCCCTTTCAGTCCGCCAGGGGCGTGGCTTGCTCAGTTGTTGTCGCTATCGACTCTCATCATGACGTCGGCACCCTGTGGCAACCCACCACACACGTAGCCGTCGGTTTTCGGCCCCTGAACGTCGTATGCGGGCGAATCCCCGCGAGGAGAAACACTATGCTTTTCACCCTCCTGCCGGTACGCGTCTGTATAATGGGCCGACGAAAAAAGATCGTCAACGAGTGTGAGCGGCTGATGGACGAGCCGGAGAACATCCGGAACATCGCCATCGCCGCCCACGTCGACCACGGGAAGACGACGCTGACAGACAACCTGCTCGCAGGTGCGGGCATGATCTCCGACGAGACCGCCGGCCAGCAGCTGGCGATGGACACCGAGGAGGACGAACAGGAACGCGGGATCACCATCGACGCGGCAAATGTGTCGATGACCCACGAGTACGAGGACACCAACCACCTCATCAACCTCATCGACACGCCAGGCCACGTCGACTTCGGTGGCGACGTGACCCGAGCGATGCGTGCCGTCGACGGCGCGCTCGTCGTTGTCGACGCCGTCGAGGGCGCGATGCCGCAGACCGAGACCGTCCTCCGACAGGCACTCCGCGAGGGTGTCAAACCCGCACTCTTCATCAACAAGGTCGACCGGCTCATCAACGAGCTCCAGGAAGGCCCCGAAGAGATGCAGAAGCGGCTGCTGTCGGTGATCTCCGATGTCAACGAGCTCATCCGCGGGATGACCGAAGAGGAGGACTACGATTGGACGGTTTCCGTCGAAGACGGCACCGTCGGCTTCGGCTCCGCGCTCTACAAGTGGGGCGTTTCGATGCCGTCGATGGAGCGCACCGGCATCGACTTCGGCGACATCATGGAGCTCGAACGCAGCGGCGAGGAAGGCCGGATGGAACTGCAGGAGCGAACCCCGCTGTCGAACGTCGTTCTCGACATGGTCGCCGAGCACTTCCCGAACCCTGTCGACGCCCAGCCCCGTCGTATCCCGACGGTCTGGCGTGGCGACGCCGACTCCGATCTCGCCGAAAGCATGCGGATGGTCGACGAGGACGGCGAGGTCGTCTTCATGTCGACGGATATCTCGATGGATCCCCACGCCGGCGAGATCGCCACCGGACGACTGTTCTCCGGAACGATCGAAAAGGGTCAGAACCTCTATGTCTCCGGGACTGCGGGCACCAACCGCGTCCAGTCGGTCGGGATCTTCATGGGTGGCGAACGCGAGGAGGTCGACTCCGTCCCCGCCGGTAACATCGCCGCCGTCACCGGCCTGAAGGATGCGATCGCCGGCTCGACCGTCTCCAGCGTCGAGATGACGCCGTTCGAGTCGATCGAACACATCTCCGAGCCCGTCATCACGAAGAGCGTCGAGGCGAAGACGATGGACGACCTGCCGAAGCTCATCGAAGTGCTCCAGCAGGTCGCCAAAGAGGATCCGACGATCCAGATCGAGATCAACGAGGATACCGGCGAACACCTGATCAGCGGCCAGGGCGAGCTGCACCTCGAAGTCATCACCCACCGGATCCGCGACAATCAGGGCATCGACGTCCACACCGGCGAACCGATCGTCGTCTTCCGGGAGCAACCGCAGGAGGAATCCCGCGAGGTCGAGGGTGTTTCGCCGAACCGCCACAACAAGTTCTACATCACCGCCGAGCCGATGGATCAGGACATCGTTGATGCGATCCACCTCGGGAAGGCCTCGATGGACATGCCGGAGCTCGAACGCCGTGAGGCCCTGCAGGAAGCCGGCATGGACAAAGAGACATCACAGAACGTCGAACACATCTTCAACACCAACGTTCTCATCGACGAGACAAAAGGGATTCAGCACCTCAACGAGACGATGGAGCTCGTAATCGAAGGCCTCGAAGATGCCCTCGAAGACGGCCCACTCGCCGCCGAACCTGTCCAGGGCGCGCTGCTGCGCCTCCACGACGCCAAGCTCCACGAGGACACCATCCACCGTGGCCCGGCACAGGTCATCCCGGCCGTCCGCGACGCAGTCCACCGCTCGCTGATCGACGCGAAGATCAAGATGCTGGAGCCGATTCAGGACGTCCGCATCGACGTGCCCTCCGAGTACATGGGCGATGCCTCCGGCGAGATTCAGGGTCGCCGCGGCCGCGTCGATGACATGTACCAAGAGGGTGACCTCATGGTGATCGAGGGGATCGCCCCCGTCGAAGAGATGATCGGCTTCTCCTCCGACATCCGCTCGGCCACCGAGGGTCGTGCCTCCTGGAACACCGAAAACGCTGGCTTCCGTGTGCTAGTCGACAGCCTCCAGCCTGAGATCATCAGCGAGATCCGGGAGCGCAAGGGAATGAAGCAGGAACTCCCGCCGAGTATCGACTACATCTAACGTCGTTGCCGACGCGCTGTTTTTGCTGATCTGCTGTCAGAGAGCCGCCTTCGATGCAGTCTTATACCGTCCGTCAAAACGTGACATCTGTATGCCGACGGACACGGCACGTTCCCGACCGATCAGTATCGCACGACGGAGCCGCGGCTCTCTGTCGGGATCGACACCGACACCGTGTCCACCCACACATGGAGGTGGTCGCCGATGAGCGACACCGCAAGCGAGGTGCAAACCCACACTATCCGGCTCGAACTCGTCGACGAACCCGGCGAGTTGCTGCGAGCCCTCGAACCGATCTCGGAAGCCGGCGGCAACCTCATGTCGATCTACCACGAGCGCGGCAACGTCACCCCACGGGGCCACATCCCCGTCGAGGTCGACGTTTCCTGTGCGCCGGATCGTTTTGATCGGATCGTCGACTCCCTGCGAGAGGGCGGCGTCAACGTGATTCAGGCTGGCTCCGAGCGATACGACGAAGAACTGGTCGTCCTGCTGGTCGGCCACCTCGTCGACACCGACCTCTCGGATACTCTCCAACAGGTCGAAGCCTGCGCCAACGCATCGCTGACCGATCTTTCGTTGTCGGCGCCCCGCGGCAACGACGACAGTTCGAGTGCCCGAGTACGCCTCAAAACCAAATCGGGAACCACCGACGAGGTGCTCTCCACGCTGCGGGAGATCGCCGACGGCAAGGATCTCCATGTCATCGAACCACTCACGGAGGGCACCCAATGACTGGCGCGCGACTCGCCGTCCTCGGCGTCGGCGCGGTCGGTCGCTCAGTCGTCGAGTTAGCTGACGAGTACGGCCACACCGTTACCGCGGTCGCCGACTCGTCGTCGGCTGCCATCGACCCCGACGGCATCGACACCGAAGCCGTCCTCGACCGCAAAGCCGACGAGGGCGTCGTCGGTGACGCCGATCCCGATGCCGCCCTCGATGCCGACTACGACGTGTTGGTCGAGGCAACGCCGACAACGCTCGGCGACGCCGAACCGGGTTTCTCCCACGTCGCCCACGCGCTCAACCGCGACAAACACGCCGTGCTGGCTAACAAGGGGCCGGTCGCCGAGCGGTACGGCGATCTCCGCGAGTTGGAAGCCGACAGCGACGGTCGGATCCGCTTTGAGGCGACCGTCGGCGGTGCGATCCCGATCTGCTCGACGATCGACGACTTCGGCCCCGACCACATCACCGCCGCCCGCGGCGTGCTCAACGGCACCGCGAACTTCATCCTCTCGCGGATGGCCGCCGAGGGGCTGGACTACGACCACGTGCTGGCGGAGGCCCAGGATCTCGGCGTTGCCGAGGCCGACCCAACGTTCGACGTGGAGGGGATCGATGCCGCCCTCAAGTTCGTCATCCTCTCGAACGTGCTGGCCGACGGCGACGAGGAGTACACCCTCGACGACGCGACGGTTGAGGGAATCACCGACATTCCCGGTACCGCGCTCGAACTCGCCGCCGAGGACGGCCGGACGATCCGGCTGATCGGCGAGGCGACGCCGGACGGCGTCAGCGTCGGCCCACGACTCGTCCCCGACGACGGCCCGCTATCGGTGACGGGGACGCTCAACATCGTCCAACTGGAGACGACGCATGCCGGCCGACTCAACATCAGCGGCCGCGGTGCCGGCGGCCCCGAAACGGCGACCGCGGTGCTGTCGGATGTGAGTCGGCTGACTGAATAAGTCGGCTGCGTCAGCTTCGATTGTGAGTTTCTGAGATAGCTACGGTCTGTTCGCCGCGCCGCCGGCGTTGTTGCTGTTTCCACTGTTGTCGGCGTTGTCGCTACTCCTGCTACCATCAGTATCGTCGCTGTCATCGTCCCTTCCGGCGTTCTCGTTGTTCCCGCCTCCTCTACGGTCGTCGGTTTCAGCCGGGGTCGCGTTGCGATCTCTCCCGGTTTCCTCTGGTGTCTGCGCTTGCTCACTGGTGTTTGCTGGCCCCTGTCTTGCGGGGCCGCGATCAGCCTGTCCACCGCGCTCACCGACTGGCCCCGAACCGCTAGGGGCCGCCTGCTCTTTCCCTGGTGTCCCCATCGGCGGGCCACGAGTGTCGCCGGCCATCGGGTTTCGGGCGGTGGTGCCGCCGATCGACCGGGCGATTGCGGCGGTTTCAGGGCCACCAAGCGTACGCGCGTTGGTTCTGAGTTGTTCGATGGCGGAGACGTTGATGTTGGCGCGCTCTCTGACCGCGTCAGGAAGCTTGCGGGCGGTACGGTTCAGCTGGTCGGCGTCGCGTTCGGTGTCGGCAGCCTGCGCGGCGACGGTGGCGACTCTGGCGCGGTACTCGGCGTTCGAGATGGTGCCGTTTGCCCGCGCTTCCCGGAGGTCAGCGAGCCGATCAGTCTGGCTGGCTAGCTGGGCCCGCGTGCTGTTCTGGCGCTCGGCGATGATCGCGGCGCGCTCTGCGTCGCTGTCGGCGTTGGCAACCCTGAGGCCGAAGGTTCGGTTGTCGAGATCGCCGTCGACCTCGGCCTGTTGAACCCCGACGACGCCGGCAAGCTGTGCGCCCGGTGCAGTCGCATTTTCTGTCGTTGTCGTCTCGTTTGCGGCGACCTGCGGGGCTGTCGCTGCTGGCCCAACTGCGGCGGTCACGCCACCAGCGAGAGTCGCCAGCACCACCAGGGTCGCAAGGAGGGCGGTGCCAAACAGGATCGTGGGTCGGTTCATGACAGTTGCTCATAGGGGACTGTACTGCTTATAAACCGCCGGTGCTGTCGCCGAATTACCGCCGTTTTCGCCGAGTTACGACCGGTTCGCCGCGACGACTGCTGGGATTTGGCTTTATTGCCCTGAGCGGCTACTCATCGGCCTCGTCATCGTCATCGCCGGTCAGGCTCTCGTCAGGGTAGGTGAGGACGTTCTCCCGGCCGATCCGGAAGGAGTCGATGGTTCCGTCCTCCCGCAGCCCGCTGACGACCTTGCTCGTCTTGGCATCGGTCCAGTCGAGTTCCTCGACGACCTGTTTCTGTTTCATGCGACCACCGTGGTCGTCAAGCAGGCGTAGCACCTGTTCTTCGTTGCTTAGGAGTTCCGGATCGGGCTCATCGTCGGCTGCGGCGGCTGTCGACGCGGCTGTATCAGTATCCGACTCGGTGGAGCTCGCATCGGTGTGGGTGCTGGCGTCGGTCTCTGTGTCGACATCGGTCTCGATGTCGGCGTCGGTTTCTGTGCCGACGTCGGTGTCTACAGCAGCTGTTGGCGGGTCGTCGTCGGTGTCGCTCGGTCGCCGCTGGTAGAACCAGCCGCCGACGCCGGCCAGCAGGATGACGATGATGATCCCGATCAGCATGCCGGGGGTGAGCCCACTCCCGCTCGCGGCAACGACAACTCGGGGCTCACCTGTCACGAAATCGGTTGATTCGCCGTCCCAGACGACGGCGTTGTCCGGTGTTTCGTCGGCCGCGGGCGACACTGTGTCGACTGTGTAGCCGTCGGGCCACTGCATCCGAAGCCGGGTTTGGTCGTCGAGAAAGAAGCCGTCGATGGCGTCGCCGGCCCGGAGTGTGTCGCCGCTTGTGGTTGCGAAGTTCTCCCACGTGAAGCGGTAGGTGACGATGCCGTACTCCCGGCCGAGCGATTGGGTTTCGGTGTCGACGCTGAACGAGTCGGCGGCCATCTCTCGGTCGGTCGTGTTTTCGGCGGTGGCGACCGTCCGGCGGATGCGCTCGGCGAAGGGATCGGTGTAGGCCGCCGGATCGTCGGCGATATCGGCTTGCAGGGAGTCGAAGGCAGCCTGCTCGTCGTCGTTCGCCAAGACGCTTCGGAAGGCGAGGCGCCACTCGGCGGTGCCGTCCTCGCCGAGGGTGACGGTGATCCGAACGTCGTCGGCGTCGACGGCACTCTGTTGGGCGATCACTCCTGTCTGCCCACTGACCGGTGTGGCCGCGACGGTCGTTGCACCGACCACGGCAGCGACGAGCAGCACCACGCACAGCCCGGTTCGCGGTTCCATAGGGGGTCGTTGGCCGCTGATGAGTTAATACCCCTGCTGTCCGGCTCCGGTGTGGGCCGCCGGCTGTGACCCACTGGGCATGGTACGTGCTCCCACAAACCGCAAGAAGGCAGCGGTATCCCCCGGCCGACGTATCGTAATGGTTTTACGGGGAACTGTCGAAAGAACCCTCACAGAACGCCTTAGCGCGTGACTTTACCCATGAGCGACAAACTACACCAGAACTTGGCCATCATCGGCCACGTTGACCACGGCAAGAGCACGCTTGTGGGACGCCTCCTGTACGAGACAGGCTCCGTCCCCGAGCACGTGATCGAACAGCACAAAGAAGAAGCCGAAGAGAAAGGCAAAGGCGGCTTCGAGTTCGCCTACGTGATGGACAACCTCGCCGAGGAGCGAGAGCGTGGTGTCACCATCGACATCGCCCACCAAGAGTTCGACACCGACGAGTACAACTTCACGATCGTCGACTGTCCGGGCCACCGCGACTTCGTGAAAAACATGATCACGGGCGCGAGTCAGGCCGACAACGCCGTCCTCGTCGTCGCCGCCGACGACGGTGTCGCACCCCAGACCCGCGAGCACGTGTTCCTCGCCCGCACCCTCGGTATCAACGAGCTCATCATCGGCGTCAACAAGATGGATCTCGTTGACTACGAGGAAGGCAAATACGAGGAAGTCAAAGACGAGGTCACCGACCTCCTCAACCAGGTTCGCTTCGACACCGAGAACGCGAGCTTCATCCCGATTTCGGCCTTCGAGGGCGACAACATCGCCGAGGCCTCCGACAACACGGGCTGGTACAGCGGCGACACGCTGCTGGAAGCCCTCAACGACCTGCCGGAAGTCGAGCCGCCGACGGACGCGCCGCTCCGACTCCCGATCCAGGACGTGTACACCATCTCCGGCATCGGTACCGTCCCGGTCGGACGGATCGAAACCGGAACGATGGAACCGGGCAACAATGTCTCCTTCCAGCCCTCGGATGTCGGCGGCGAGGTCAAGACCGTCGAGATGCACCACGAAGAGGTGCCGAGCGCTGGCCCCGGTGACAACGTCGGCTTCAACGTCCGCGGCATCGGCAAGGACGACATCCGACGCGGTGACGTCTGTGGCCCGGCCGACGACCCGCCGAGCGTCGCCGAGACGTTCCAGGCCCAGCTCGTCGTCATGCAGCACCCGTCAGTGATCACCTCGGGGTACACGCCGGTCTTCCACGCCCACACGGCGCAGGTCGCCTGTACCATCGAGTCCATCGACCAGAAGCTCGACCCCTCGACGGGCGAAGTCGCCGAGGAGAACCCGGACTTCATCCAGTCGGGCGACGCCGCCATCGTGACGGTGCGTCCGCAGAAACCGCTCAGCCTCGAGCCCTCCGGCGAGATTCCGGAGCTCGGCAGCTTCGCGGTTCGGGACATGGGCCAGACCATCGCGGCCGGCAAAGTCCTCGAAGTCAACGAGCGATAAATGCAGCAAGCACGAGTCCGCCTCGCCGGCACCCACCCCGAGGATCTCGACGACATCTGCGACGACGTGCGGGAAATCGCCGAGAAAACTGGCGTCACGCTCAGCGGGCCGATCCCGCTGCCGACGAAGACGCTGGAGATCCCCTCGCGGAAGTCGCCTGACGGCGAAGGCACTGCGACGTGGGAGCACTGGGAGATGCGCGTTCACAAGCGGCTGATCGATCTGGACGCCGACGAACGCGCGCTTCGCCAGCTCATGCGTGTGCAGGTGCCCAACGAAGTCAGCATCGAGATCGTCCTCGAAGACTGAGCCACGGTCGCCGCGCTAAGGCCTTCGCGGCCCATCGTTTTCGCTTGTTTTTGATTGGCTAGTCACAACACTGCTGCCGTGGTCGCTGGACTTTTTATCATCGCCACGGGAGCGGACGTATGTCAGCCGACGCCGACACGCCGAGCGACCGCATGAGCGACCGCGTCGCAGGGAGCCGGCTGAAACAGTGGTTGTTGCTTGAAGCCGACCGCTGGCTTGTCACGGGGCTGTTGCTTGGTGGTGTCTTTTGTGTGCTCGTCGGTGTTGGGACGCTCACGCCGGGCGGTGCGGCTGCGGTTCGCTCGGGTGATCCGGTTGAAACGCTGTTTCAGGGGTTGTTGACGGCGACGATCACGGGTGTTACGCTCGTGCTCACGCTGAACCAGTTGGTGTTATCCCAGGAGCTCGGTGCTGTCGGCGATCAGCGCGAACGCATGGACGGCGCGATGACGTTCCGGGATGACGTTGCCACGGAGATCGGCACAGCGGTCAGCCCCGCCCGTCCCGCGCAGTTCCTCCGCGCGCTTGTCGATGTGGCCGGCAAACGGGCTGGTGCGCTCCGCGACGCTGTCTCGGACACACCTGATCCGGAGCTACAGACAGCGATCACCGAGCTCACCGATAGCCTCACCGACAACGCCGACCGGGTGTCGGTCAGCCTTGATGGCGCGCAGTTCGGCAGCTTCGATGTAGTGTCTGCGGCACTCAATTTCAACTACTCATGGAAAATCTTCGCCGCCCGCCGGATCAACGAACGGTACGACGACAGCCTTGATGCCGATGCCAGCGACGCCCTCGACGAACTGATCGGGGTGCTGAAGCTCTTTGGGCCGGCGCGGGAACACTTCAAAACGCTGTACTTCCAGTGGGATCTGATCAACCTCTCCCGACAGATTCTCGCGGTTTCCGTGCCCGCACTGCTTGTCTCGGCGGTGATGATCGCCTTTTTCGATGTCGCCGACTACGCCGGCACTCTCGCCGGGATCGACATCGTTGTCGTCGCCGTGGCGGCCGCGACGACGCTCGCCCTGTTGCCGTTTATGCTGTTGATCGCCTACGTGATGCGGATCGCAACCGTCACAAAACACACGCTGTCGATCGGCCCGTTCATTCTACGAGACACTGACGATGTGAACGAGGTCGAGTGGGACTGACTCGAAGCGAATCGATCACCACGACCACCGCTGGCACGGTGAGGCATCCACCCTCGCCGTGATGGCTACGGCGATACCGGTTCCTCATAGACCGGGCATTCCGGCTCGGTGTCGGTGGTGTCGAGATCCGATACGGCACCTGTCCAGCCGCAGATGGGACACTGAACGGGTGACTCGGTCACGGACGCGATATTAGCTGGCACGGTGAAAAGCGTGGTGTCGGCGATGGAGCAGAGAGACGAACAAGAAGCAGACGAATCGACCGACAAACCGATTTCCTGGCGGCCTGCGAAAATCGAAGATTTTCGTGATGACGAGAGAGCAAGCTCTCTCGAACCACGCGCAGCGAGTCCCGGGAGCCGAGAGAGCCGAGGACTTTCTACGTATCTCCTCTCCACGCAGTTCTGTAGCTAACTACTCCCTTGACAGTCCCCTTTTGTTCACCCTCGTTAAATACCACCTATGAGTCGGAGTCCGACGATCGACACACTCGGGGTCGTCTTGGTCGTCTTCCTCCTGCAGGTGCCGTTGTCGTTCGTCGGCCTCGGCGGCCTGTTCGTCCTCGCACCGCCGATCACCGCCGATCCGGTGACGATCGTTACCAGTATCTACGCCCACGCCTCGCTGGGGCATCTCATCGCCAACAGCGTCGTCCTCGTCGTCGCCGGGATCGCGGTCGAACACCGGACGACGTGGCTACGCTTTCATCTGTTTTTCCTCGTGGTTGGCGCGCTCGCGGGGGTTGCCCAGGTCGTCGTCAGCGGACTGGTTGGCCCGGCGACATCGGTGCTCGGGGCCAGCGGCGCGGTCTTCGGGCTGGTCGGCTATCTGCTGGCCGGCAACACGGTGTCGACGACGCTGCTGGATCGGCTACGGCTTTCTCCGCGGGTGCAGGTGGCCCTTTACGCGGTGGCTGCGCTGGCGGTGACGGTGTTGACCGGGCGACCGGGGGTCGCACTTGTCGCGCATTTCACCGGGCTGTTCGTCGGATTGGTGGCTGGTGCGGCGGGCGTCCTTGACGCGTAGTCGGGCGAAACAGAAGCTACAAGTGTGCTGCAGGGCTCAAACAGAGTGCGGGCTCGTAGATCAGCGGTAGATCGCTTCCTTCGCAAGGAAGAGGCCTCGGGTTCAAATCCCGACGAGTCCACTCACCTCGCTTCGCTCGGTTCGTGGACTCGTCTTACTCCCACTCGCTCACTGCGTTCGCTCGCGGGAGTCCCGACGAGTCCATCCGTTATACTCTTTTGTAATATTAGGGAGCGATATTTCTTCGTATACTCCCTCAACTTTTTGAGAACTGCCACAACATTCGATAACTAACGGTGGAAACTGCGATTAACCTCATACTGGATTGGCTGCGAAATTGGAGTTCTGTTATTTCAGGACTTGGCTCATTAGTTCTTACTGTTGGTCTGGTTTATTTATACAAATTACAGCATGATATTCAGATTAAACAAACAGAACTCACAGAGAATCAACAGAGACCTATTCTTAGAATAGAAGACTATCAACTATTTTCTGGTGCAGATGTTGAACAAGTACTTAATCAAGAAGACTTGAATCCTAATTCATACCAGCCTCGCGGGTTTTTATTAGCAATAGTATCTAATTTTGGCAAAGGGCCCGCCGATGGACTTCGTGCTGAACTTGTTTTCGACACGGAAGATGCACTGCTACATATAACTTCAGTTTTCGACCACGGTGGTCATATTGATCCAATAGCGTTTAGCGAAGATGGTGGCGTGATTGGTGCTGAGGAACGAGATGTATTTCTTAATTGTCAGTTCATGGTGCCAAAAGAGAAAATACCTGATGAGTGGGTAGTAGAGGAAGACGCACGAGAATTTCTAACGCCTACAGAGATTATGTGGAGTATACAAAATGGAGGCAATGAAAGAGTGGAAGTTGTCATGAGAGTATTATATAATAATGCAACAGGTGCGACTGATTACAAGACGATTTTTAGATCAGATGTTGACCTCACAAAATGTGACGATTTCGGACTAATTCAGGATCGTGGCGAGCCCATCTACCCAAATATTGATTAAGTATTTTTATCACAACTCCGGAAAATTCGTCCGCACCATCTACTGCATGAATTCTGGGAGCGACTCGTCGCCCGTGTTCTCTGGGTTGAGTCCGAACTCCCGGAGCGTTTCGTCGGTCACTGGCTCCCCCTCGCCAGTATGGAGCGACAGTGCCTCGGCGAGCATGACGAGTGCTTCGGCTTTGGTCTCGCCGTAGGACGCCACGCCGGTTTCGAGGTCTCGGGCGGTGATCCGGCCGTCGTCCTCGTAGATGAATTCGACCCCATCGGCGCGGTTGTCGCGTGTGGTACTGGCCATGTTACTGCACCCTATGTCGGAATCCGGAATAAGGGTTCGGCCGCCGCCGCTTTCGTCCTGGACTACGCAGACTGGCTACTCATACACCGCGGAGTTCAGCATCCACAGACAGCGCTGCTGATCGATAAGCGGCTCGCGTGGTCTGGCTTGGTTGCTGTCGCTTCCGCTCGCATCGTCCCGCGCTGTCATACGTTCCGAGCTATCGACTCTCACGGGGGATTTACATACCTCCGGCTCTTCGGTCAAGTTGCAATGGCAAACGGTACGGTTGACTTCTTCAACGACACTGGCGGCTACGGATTCATTGATACTGACGATGCTGACGACGACGTGTTCTTCCACATGGAAGACGTTGGCGGCCCGGACCTCGAAGAGGGCCAGGACGTCGAGTTTGACATCGAAGAGTCCCCGAAGGGCCCACGAGCGACGAACCTCGAGCGCCTGTAAGGCAGCCTCCAATCGCGCAGCAACGAGCGTCGCGGCATCGACGCGATCAGATTTTCCTGATTTCTCACCCGTCCAGCGGTGCTGCTGTGGTCACCGGGCGTCAGCTTGATACCCACGGAAACCGAAACGCAGGTATCGAATGCGGCGTGAACACTTCGACCTCGACGTGCGCAACCTTGAGTGGGTGGAGGCTGACGGCGACCCCGAACAGCCACTCGCTTTGATCGAGTTCTCCGGGCCGGCCGAGGAGCTGATCGACCGCCTGACCGGCGTCGACGGGACGCCACTGGACAGCGAGGAGATCGATGTCGCCTTTCGACTCCGCGATCCCTTCGATGACAGCGATGACGCCACCGGTGTTGTCGCCGTTACCAACCGACTGACCGGCGAGTTCATCTTCGAGACCAACGAGGACGCCGAGGATGTCTTCCAGTTCATCCACGCGGCTCGGGAGTACGGCCAGTCGACCGACGCGACCGACGCCCGCTACCGGATCCGGCTCTCGCTGGCCGACGGCAAGACGATGACCTACGACAAGGGCACCTTCCTCGTCTATGACGATGAGGGTGACCTGCTGCGCAGCCAGAGTCTGATCCCCTCCGGCGTTGAGTTGTAGCGACCGAAACCAATAGACAGTTAGCGTCCTCCATCTAACCGATTCCCGTGCGCAATGTCACCGACCGGACGAGCAATCCCTTTGATTTTCACCCGCCCTGTGAGCGGTTCGTCCCCGGATACGGCGATGCCAACGCTGACTTTCACGTGATCGGCGACCATCCGGGCATCCACGGCGGGGTTGACACCGGCGTGCCGTTCACTGAGACGCCGGGTGCGGAGGCCCTCCAATCAGTCCTGGAAGCGACCGGGCTGCTCGAAACGACCGGTGATCGACCGACGGTCAACGCGACCTACCTCTCGTATCTGCATCTCTGTGTTCCCCCGGCCGATGGCCAGCCAACCGACCGCGAGTACACCGAGCTGGAGCCGTTTTTTGACGCCGAACTCCGCGCGATCGCGGCCCACGTCCTGCTCCCGGTCGGTGAGCGGGCGACCCGCCACGTCTTCGAAACCTGTACCGCCCGCCCGTGGACGCCGGCAACCGAGATGGCTGACCTCCATGCGACGGAGATCCGCGGCAGCGGCTGGCTCGTGGTGCCGATCGCCGAACCGGCCGACTGGGGCCCCGACGACGGCGACGCGTTGAAAACCGCGCTTGATCGGCTCCAAGCGACGGACTTCCGTCGGGAAAGCGACCTCGGGCGGTTTATCGCCGGCAGTGATCCCTACTACGTTCGATAGCCGAGCGGACGAACGTCCGACAAGCCGCCGTTGAATCCGACAGTTCACGCTATATTGGTTATTGGATATGTATTTGCCCAGAATTACACGGTCGGCTGGCGAAATTTAGCCCGTCGGAAGCCTTTTTGCGCCCATCCGTGCAATCACCCATCGGCGAACTGGCGTTGACGCGTCAGCGTCGCCGACACGCTGTGGACTAGTGCTCCCACAGTGGCTTGGTCAGTCAGACGGCCCCTCGCGGGCCGCCTTCCGCGGGTGAACTGCCACGGCCCTGCGGTGTCGTCGGACTGTCGTCGACTGCACGTCTTTTTATTCTCGATCACCCGTCTCGGACAACGAAAGCGTAAAACGGCGACCGCCCAAACGACGACTATGGAACTGCGTGTTATCGAGAAAACCGACACGGAGCTGCGGATCGAGATCGCCGGCGAGGATCACACCTTCATGAACGTCCTGAAAGGGGAACTGCTTGAGGCCGACGGCGTTTCCGCCGCGACCTACAACATGAACCCCGAGCAGTCCGGCGGCCAGACCGAACCCGTCCTGTCGATTACGACCGAGAACGGCCGCGACCCGCTGGACGCCTTGGCCGACGGCGCGAGCGCGGTTCGCGAGACGACCGACGCGTTCAAAGACGCCTTCGAGGCGGCAGCGTAGTTACTGCCGGATCGGGAGGCCTTTGTCGGCGAGATAGGCTTTTGTGTCGGCGATGCTGTACTCATCAAAATGGAAGATTGAGGCCGCTAGCCCCGCATCCGCACCAGCCTCGACGAAGACTTCCTCCATATCCTCCGGGCCGCCACAGCCTGAGGAGGCGATCACCGGCGTCGAAACATTGTCGCAGACCGCCTTCGTCAGCGGGATATCGTAGCCGTCTTTCGTGCCGTCGGCGTCGATTGAGTTGACGAACAACTCGCCCGCACCGCGGTCTTCGGCCTCTTTTGCCCACGAGATCACGTCGCGACCGGTTCCCTCACGGCCGCCCTTGACGGTGCATTCGAACCAGACTTCTTCGCCGTCGACGGTGACGTAATGCTCGCCCTCGTCGTCGTACCGGCGGCGGGCGTCGACGGAGATGACGATACACTGACTGCCGAAGGCCTCGGCGCCTTCGGTGATGAGTTCCGGGCGCTCCAGCGCGCCGGTGTTGATCGAGACCTTATCTGCGCCAGCGCGGAGGGTTTCCTTGATGTCGTCTTTGGTTCGGATGCCGCCGCCGACCGTCAGTGGGATAAAACACTCGTCGGCGACCGCCGAGACCGTTTCGAGCATCGTTTCGCGTCCCTCGGCGGAGGCGGTGATATCGAGGAAAACGAACTCGTCGGCCCCGGATTCGTTGTAGGCTTTCGCCATCTCGACGGGGTCGCCGGTGTATTTGAGATCCTCGAAGTTGACCCCGGTGTAGACGGCGGCGTTGCCGTCGTCGTCGAGGTCGACGTCGATACAGGGAATGATTCGTTTTGTGAGCGTCATCTGATACGAACGCCTACGCAACCACCGGGTAAAAATCGTCTGCAACGGGGGGAACTGCCACCAGCAGGTCTTCGGGGGAGGGTCGTCGTCTCGTCGATTTGCGAAAGGACTGGAATTATACACCGGCAGTAAGTACGATCGGACAGCCCGCCCTCCACTACGTCCAATGCTCTTCGAATTCGGTAGCGTGCTCTTCTGGCACGTGCTTGCGTTCGGTCTCGCGTGTGTGCTCGGGCTTGGGAGTGCCATCTGGACGTACCACCGCCGCGACCAACACGCTGCACAGGCATTTTTGTTGTTCCTTGGGGTCACCGTCGCGTGGAATGCGACCGTACTGCTCAGGATCGTCGGTTCGGTCGCCCTCGGCTGGGAACTCCACCTCATCGAGCAGTTCTTCCAAGTGTTGATGACCCTCGTCTGGTTGTATTTCGCCGCGGTCTACGCCGGCTACCGGTCGGTACTCATGCGGCGATCGGTCGCCTCCCCGCTGGCCGCCGTTGGGATCGGCATGCTTGCCGTGGAGTCGTTTCCACCGATCGCAGCACGGACAAACACAGATCCGACGACCATCCAAGAGCCGTTTGCGTTCGTCACCTGGACTGATACCGCACTCTCGGGGATTGTCGAGGTGCTTGCGCTGGCAGCGTTTGCGATCGGCTCCGGGCTGATCCTCTATAAGCTGTTGACCGCAAACTACGTGCAGGCCTGGCAGATCGCCCTCGTTTTTGCCGCAACGTCCGGCGCGATCCTCGTTGAGGTGGTCGAATCGTCGATCCCACACGCGGTCTCCGGGGTCGACTATCCGGCGATAGCCGTGACCGGTGTTGGCGTCTCCTACGTGGTCGGACTCTACCGCTATGATCTGTTCGGCTACACGCCGGTCGATATGTCCGATGTGATCGATGGGATCACCGCGCCGGTGGTCGTTCTCAACCCCGAACAGCGGATTGTGGATTTTAACGCCTCAGCGGCGGCGATGTTTCCGGCGGTGGCCGCCGGCGAGCGCGCTGATGCGGTGTTACCGACGGCGGTTATCGATGCGGTGCCTGCTGATCTCACCGCCCCAACCGACACCGAGGTGACCCTCAGCCGTGACGGCGATGAGCGAGTCCATCGGCTGTATGCCGCACCGCTGGATTCCTTTGGCGACAGCTACGGTGTTGCGATCACGGTTCGGGATATCACCACTCAGCGTCGTCGAGAGGAAAACCTGGCACTCCTCAAGCAGATCCTCACCCGTGCGCTCAGACACAACATCCGCAACAAGGTCGACATCGTCCAAGCGAACAGCCAAGCCCTGATCGACCAGCTTGATGGGACGGAAGAAACACAGGCCCGCGCTGCCTTCGAGGCCGCCGATGATCTGCTTTCGATCAGCACCAAGGCGCGGACGATGAAGGATGTCGCCGAACACCGCGGGCGCACAACCCCGGTGGCGATGTGTGAGCTACTGAGCCAGACGGTCGCCGAGTACGACCAGCAGTATCCCGAGACAACCTTCGTCGTCGACTGCCCGTCAGCGTGTACGGTCGAGGTGACACCGGATATCAAACCCGCCGTGGAGAATCTCATCGAGAACGCCGCCGAGCACAACCCCGCGGCCGACGCGGAGGTGCGGGTAACGCTCGATCAGCAGGCTGACGCCGTGGTGCTCACGATCGCCGACAACGGGCCCGGCATCCCAGCAAATGAGCTCACCGTGCTAGAGCGCGGTCGGGAGGATGTTCTCTCCCATGGGAGCGGGCTTGGCCTCTGGATCGTGACGATGGTCGTCGAAGAGATCGATGGGACGATCACCTACGATACCGGCGACGACGGCACCACAATCACGCTGCGACTCAATCGGTCGCCAGCCTAATCGTCGCGGTTGTGGAACGCCGCAGCCGCCAACAGCGGGAACACCAGCGTCGCCTCGGCTTCGATCTGGGTGTAGTTGGTCTCCTGTTCTTTGATCTTCCCCCAGGAGACGGCTTCGTCCGGCGGCGCGCCCGACAGCGAGCCGTCGCCCTCCATCCCCGTCGAGATGTAGACCACGTAGTCCGCGCCGCCGCGGAACAGGTTCGTCATGATCGCGTGGTGTTTCGGGACGCCGTCGCCGACGGAGATCAGGCCGGTTGTGTCGGCCAGCAAGCCCTGTTCGATGAGCTTGTCGTAGTCGTCGAGGATCTCGATGCCGATGTCGACATCGTTGGCCTGCCGGTAGTAGTAGAGGAAGTTGCCGACCTCGGCGTCGGTCAGCGCGGGACAGTAGACGGGCACGTCGTGATCGGCGGCCTGTTTCAGCACCGAATCCTCGTCTTCGAGTCGCTCGCCCAGCTCGCGGGCGAACGCGGTCGGCGTGCGCACCTGCTCGTCGGCGAAGAAGTCATCGAAGAAGTCATAGAGGTACTGTTCGAGCCAGACGTAGCGATCCGAGGGGACGTAGAGGTTGCCCAAGCGGTTGATCCCCTGTTCGCGGAGTTCGGCCTCGTCGGCCTCCCACTCGCCCATCTTGAACGGGCGGGCACTCTTGATCACGTCCTCGGTCAGCGAGCCGGAGGTCGTGATCAGCACGTCGACGTAGCCCTCGCGGATCAGCGAGGCGACGACCTCCCGCAGCCCCGAGGAGATGATGTTTGAGGTGCAGGTGAGGTAGATCGTGGCGTCGTCGTCCTGCATCTTTTTGCTGATCTCGATGCCCTCCGCGAGGTGGGTCGCCTGAAAGCCGGTCGTCGCGTAGCTGTCCAGTAGGTCGTCGAAGTCGAACTCGCCGCGGAAATCGTAGCCGCGCACGTCGGCGGTGTCGGGCTCGTTGTCGCTGCCCGGCACGACGTGGTCGTGGGTTTCCTCCGCTGTGTCGTTGCTCATACGCGAGCGTTGGGCTACGGGGGTTTGAACGAATCGGGTTCGGTTCGTTAGAAATCCGTATTACTGCTGTACAACCTACCCAATCTTGATTTATATTATGATGACAGATTATAACATCATTCGTTGAACTTTAAATGGCATACCCCACCACGTTCGAATACTGGCTTTGATAATATGGTTCGAATCCAAAAATCAAACTCACTCTGGTCACCTTCAAATGCATCTCCGAAATAAGCCATTAAAAAGTCATTTTCAGAACACCAATCCCGATCAGGTCTGAAGTCGGCGTCATCCGGCTTATCAATATCTGAATATGTCTTCTGGACTATATTAACCGAGTCACTATTGAACAAATATCCGCCATCCAATTCTAGTTTACTTGGAACCCATTCTATCTCAACCTCTGATTGGGCTATCTCAACATTCATTCGACTGTTTGTAATCCGCCCATCTTTTCGCCAATTAACGAGTGCTGTCCTGTAGTTTGCTTCATTAGGAAGAAAAAGATAATCCGGCTCATATACCTCGCCAAATGCTTGAATTAAAGTATCAAAATTAAATTCGTTTGTTGCTACTTGGCTGATCTGACCGGAATTGGCCCGTTGCTTAATCGTCGACAGAATATGTCTTTTTTCTCCTCTTGAGATTACTTTTGCAAAATCGAAGCCAAGAATCTCGTTTGTTGCAATCTGTTCGTCAGAAAAGAACCGTTTAGGTAAATTGCTACGCTTTCCTATTTGCACGTATTCTCTATCCGAGTCCTGTTCGGGTTGGAAAGGCCGCCAATCAACATATTCATGCACAAATGATTCTTTAGCGTACGCTTCTTGCATCTGATGTACAAATTTTTCTAGTTTCGAATCCGAGATGTTCATGCGTTATTTGACCAATCCTGCATTGAGATAGACTGTGGCAATTGTGGATCATTCTTTTTTTCATAGGCTTGTACTTGTTGTTCTATCAAATCCTGCTGCGCCTTGTGTTTTTGATCCATCGTTGATTGCCGCGCTATCCAACCATCCAAGGATCTGGCTCCAAACAAGGCAATGTACAAAAGCAACAGACCAACAGCCAAAGGGATTAATAATACAATTATTTGTGGAATATTGACTGAATTATCGGTTGTGAGTATAGTGACAAAATATATTGATGTGCTGATGTAAGATAAGGAGACAAAAATAGTGCCTGTAGAGGCCAAGTATCGGTATAGGTTCGTATAGTCTACCTTTGCAAGATTTCCAACCGCCTTGCTCATTGAACAAATTGCTCTTTTATCCCAATGAATTTAAGTTTTTTTCAATTGCTTTATTTAATATATCCATAAGGTGTTCTGTTGAGTAGCCTGGACGCAATCCTATTTCAGCCGGTAAATCCGCGCTTCCCACGGCCGCAGATCGAAGGCTTCGGCGTCGACATCGGTCGCGCGCTCGTCGGCCCCGTAGTTACACAGCAGGAGTTCGGCCTCCATGTCGTGAGGGTTGAAATCGACCTCGTACTCCGGAATCCAGGTGTGGCCCTCCCACTCGGCGAAGTTGAGCGTGACCAGCAGTCGCTCGTCGCCCAGCGTGCGCACGTACGACCAGACCTCCTCGTGGTCGTTGATCAGCACCTCGTAGTCGCCGTAGACCATCACGTCGCTCACGTCACTGTCCTTCCGGAGCTCCATCAGCTCGCGGTAGTAGTGCCAGATCGAATCCTCGTCGGCGCGGGCGGCCTCGACGTTGATCTCGTCGTGGTTCGGGTTGACGCCGATCCACGGCTCGCCGTCGGTGAAGCCGGCGTGCTCGCTGTCGTCCCACTGCATCGGCGTCCGGGCGTTATCGCGGCTGTTGTGCCGTAGGCCGTGTTTGATGTCGTCGAAGTTCTCGATCTCGCCGCTCTCTAAGGCGTTCCGCACGGGGTTTATCGTCTCCACGTCGCGGAACTCATCCAGCGAGTCGAAGGGGTAGTTCGTCATGCCGATTTCCGCGCCCTGGAAGATGTACGGCGTCCCACGCAGGGTGAAGATCAGCGTCGCCAGCAGCTTCGCGGACTCCTCACGGTACTCGCCGTCGTTGCCAAAGCGGGAGACCAGCCGCGGCTGGTCGTGATTGCTCAGGTAGATCGAGTTCCATCCATCCTCGGCGAGCCCGTACTGCCAGCGATTAAACGAGTCTCGCAGGTCGTTGAGCGTCCACTCGTTGGTTTCCCAGATCTCGCCGCCGTGATCCAGCAAGACGTGATCGAAGTGGAACAGCGTCGACAGCGGCCCGTCGCGGCCGACGTAGTCGATGGCGGTCTCCATATCCATCCGGCCCATCATCTCGCCGAGGGCGAACACGTCCCGACCTTCGAGCACGCGGTCGTGCATGGTGTCGAGGAACTCCTGCATCCGCGGCCCGTCGAAGGTCTCCCAGACCTCGGTGCTGTTCAGCGGCGGATCGTGTTTGGTGACCGAATCCGGCTTTGAGAGAAGGTTGATCACGTCCATCCGGAAGCCGTCGATGCCCTTGTCGAGCCACCATTCCATCATCTCAAAGATCTCGTCCCGCACGTCGGGGTTCTCCCAGTTCAGGTCGGGCTGTTTCTCGTCGAACAGATGGAGATACCACTTGCCAACATCCTCGTCGTAAGCCCACGCCGGGCCGCCGAAGAAGGACTCCCACTCGTTTGGTGGGGCTTCGTCCTCAGGGCCGAGATGGCCGGTGAAGCCCCCGACATCAGTGCGGCCGTTCTTCCAGATGTAGTAGTCGTGGTAGTCGCTGTCGGGATCGCGGGCGTTGACGAACCACTCGTGTTCGTCGGAGGTGTGGTTGACCACGAGATCCATGATGAGCTTGATATCGCGGTCGTGGAGGCCATCCAGCAGTTCCTCCCAATCCTCCATCGTCCCGAACTCGTCCATGATCGACTGGTAGTCGGCGATATCGTAGCCGTTGTCGGCGTTTGGTGACTCATACACCGGGTTGAGCCAGATGATGTCGACGCCAAGATCGTCGAGATAGTCGAGTTTCTCGATGATCCCCGGGATATCACCGATCCCATCGCCGTTTGTATCATTAAAACTTCGAGGATAGATCTGATAAATAACCGATTCTTTCCACCACGCACGGTCAAGAAGCTGTTCGTCCGTCGTCGAGGCTGTCATATCTCACGTTGTTCGTCCGACTGCGTTAATACCTATGCTTCCGGCGACTATGGTGATGCGTGTGTTTTAGTATGCTACCGGCGAACAGTCAGCTAATGACCGCACACGATCACGACGATGAGGATCCGTTCGATCGACACGAGGGGGAGACGGCCAACCGTGTCACCGCCCCGATGCAGTCGTTCACCCGCCAGCAAGCGACGACCGGCGGGCTCATTCTGCTTGTTGGCCTGCTCGTCGTCTTTGGGCTCCCGCTGATCGCGCTGTGAGCCGGCTGCCGGCTACAGGCTCTCGGTGAAAGAACAGAAGTCGCCGTTTTCTGAAACCGAACAACCCCGTGTTTCGCTGTCGACGCCGGGGCGTGGATACCACGCCAGCGGGTGGTCGGCGACGAGGTCGACGGTCACGCGCTCGCCGAGTTCGAAATCCTCGACGTGGTTATGCAGACAGTGGATCGTATCGCCGCTGTCGAGTTCGACCCGGTAGATGAACGACGGACCGACGTACTGCCGGGAGACAACCTCTCCGTCGGTCTGGTCTTCATGCGCCCGACCCGCCCGCAGGTCATCAGGTCGCACAAGCACGTCGACGGCGATTCCCTCGTATTCGGCGGCGTAGCCGTCGAGGGTTCGGGCATCGAAGGCACCGATCCCGGTTTTGACGGTGTCGTCGTGAACGTACGCCGTCAGGAAGCTTGCCCGCCCGAGGAAGGAGGCCACAAACCGAGATTTCGGCTGCTCGAAGACGCGTTCGGGCCGCCCAAGCTGTTCGATCTCGCCGTCGTTCATCACGGCGACACGATCGGAGATCGAGAGCGCTTCCTCCTGATCGTGGGTCACGGAGATCGCGGTGACGCCGGCCTCCTTGAGAATCGATCGTACCTCCTCGCGCATCTCGACCCGCAGCCGAACGTCGAGATTCGAAAACGGCTCATCAAGCAACAGTACTTCGGGTTTAGGCGCGAGCGAGCGGGCGAGCGCGACGCGCTGTTTTTGCCCGCCAGATAGCTGATCAGGAGATTTCTCGCCGTGATCGGGCATATTGACCAGCTCCAGGAGCTCATCGACGCGGGCTTCGGTGTCGACAGCGTCCATGTCCTCCAGTCCGAAGGCGATGTTTTCTCGCACCGAGAGATGCGGAAACAGCGCGAAGTCCTGAAAGACGATCCCAACGTCGCGTTCCTCGGGATCGGTCGCCTCGGCTGGCCTTGCCACCGGCTCGTCGTTGAGCGTGATTTCGCCGGCTGTCGGCGTTTCAAGCCCAGCCAGCAGCCGGAGGGTCGTCGTTTTTCCGCAGCCGGAGGGGCCGAGTAGCGTGAGGAGCTCGCCGCGTTCGACAGCGAGGGAAATCTCGTTGACGGCGGTCTCCTTGCTGAACTCCTTGGTCACCCCATCAAGTTCGAGAATCGGATCGTCGACGGTCGATTCCGACTCATCCGGCATCGTCGGGTGCTCGGCGTCCTGTGCGACCGCGCCGTGCATGAGTGAGTTGTTTGCCATAGCGATTCGAAATGAAGCAACTCCACAGCCAGCGACGAGGTCGCCGGTGGCGTGGTGGCTCCGTTCTTGCTGTCACACTACTTTAGGATCTCCTAAAAGCATGTCGGCTTCCGTCCCACCGGCCACACCAACAGGGTCTTTACCGGCTGTCGCCTCGACTGTGGTGAAGCAACAGGGTGTCGACGTAGGATACCGACACCCTCGCGCTTCAACCCTACTACCGCGAGCGACAGCACTAGCTCCGTTTACAGACAGCAGTTTGCGGCACTCTGTCCGCGAATGTTCTCCCGTCAGCAGCCGGTCGAGCCGACTGCCACAGCCATTTACTCCAGCGTCTCGGGGATCACATCTCGCAGGTCGGCGACCGCCTCCGATTCGAGTTCGACCGTTTCGTCGCCGACCGTCAACGACAACTCACCATCAGCGGTCGCTTCGCCGAGCGATTCGACCGCGGCGACGCCATCGAACGCTTCGCGCACGCTCTCGGGATCGGTCGTCTCGATGACGACCCGGCCGGGCGTTTCGTCGAACAGCGCGACCGCGTCGTCGACGGCTACATCGGCACCGGCGTCGGCCGTCAGCAACTCCGCCAGCGTGACCGCCAGCCCGCCGTGACTCACGTCGTGGGTCGCCAGCGTTGACTCGTCGCGGGCGACCTCGGCGATCGTGGCGACGAGGTCGGCGGGGTTTTCGGGCAGTTCGGGGAAGGCGTCGCTACCGCCGACGGCGTTGAGATATTCGGAGCCACCGAGGGCATCGCCAGCGTCGCCGACGAGCAGTAGTTCGCCTTCACCGCTGAGCGCGGCCGGCGGGGCGTCGTAGCCGGCTTTCGTGCCGACCATCGCCAGCGTCGGCGTCGGTGGGATCGGTCCCGCTTCGGAATCGTTGTACAGCGAGACATTGCCGCCGACCACCGGTGTCGAGAGGTCGGCACACATCTCCGCGAGACCGTCGACGATGCCCTTGAAGCCGCCGTACACGTCGGGTTTCTCGGGGTTGCCGCCGTTGAGACAGTCGACCGCGGCCAGCGGGACTGCCCCTTTGGCGGCGATGTTGGTCGCGTTTTCGAGGGCGACTGCTCGTGCGCCGCCGTAAGGGTCGGCTGTCGTCCAGTTCGGATTCGCGCCCGACGAGATGGCGAGACCGGTTCCCGCACCCGTTGTGTCGTCGGCGTCGCCGCTCGTCTCCCGAACCGCCATGATCGCCGCGTCGTCACCGGGCTTCATCGCAGTTCGGAGGCCGACCTCGTGGTCGTACTGCCGATAGACCCACCGCTTGGAGGCGGTGTTGGGGTTCGCAATGACGGCCTCGATTGCCGCGTCGAGATCGGCGTCCGGCAGGTCGTGCTCGGCGGGTTCGGGAGCCACGCTGTCGAGGTCGTTCATCGGCGCGCCCTCCGCGAGGAATTCGGGGTCGACATCGACGACGACCTCGCCGTCGAACGTACAGGTGTAGTTGCCCTCGCTGACCTCGCCGATCACCGAGCAGCCAAGGTCGAACCGGTCGGCGATCTCCGCCACGCGGTCGACATCCTCGGGGGCGACCTCGTAGCACATCCGCTCTTGGGATTCTGCCAAGAGGATTTCCAGCGCGTTCATGTTGGGTTCCCGTTGGTGGACGCGATCCAACGCGATGTCCGCGCCGAAGCCGCCCTTAGCGACGAGTTCGGAGGACGCCCCACCGAGGCCGGCCGCCCCGAGGTCGCGGGCCGACTGAACCAGGTTTTCGTCGATCAGCGTCTCGCTGGCTTCGATGAGCAGTTTTTCGCTGTAGGGGTCGCCGACCTGGACGGCTGGGCGATCCTCGGTTTCGGCGTCCTCGTCGAGATCTTCGCTGGCAAACGACGCGCCGCCGAGGCCGTCGCGGCCGGTGGCGTTGCCAAAGAGAACCAGCTTGTTGCCGGCCTGTTGAGCTTCGGCGGTCACGACGCGTTCCTCGTCGGTCAGGCCGACGCAAGCAACGTTGACCAGTGGGTTGCCGACGTAGTCGGCGTGGAAATCGACGCTGCCGGCGACCGTCGGGACGCCGATGGAGTTGCCGTAGTCGCTAATCCCCTCGACAACACCTTCGAAAAGATACTGAGAGTGTTCGCGGTCGAAGGAGCCGAAATAGAGGCTGTCGGCCAGCGCGATCGGATACGCGCCCATCGACAGCGTATCGCGGACGATGCCGCCGACGCCGGTGGCCGCGCCGTCGTAGGGATCGACGTAGCTCGGGTGGTTGTGGCTCTCGATACCCAGCGTGATGTAGGTCTCGCTGTAGTCGTCGCGTGTGCGCTCGCTTGCGGGCGTGTCGGCGGCGTCGGGTTCGGGGACAGCGATGACGGCGGCGTCGTCGCCGGGGCCGATGACGACTTGGCTCCCCTCGCTGTCAAAGGCCCCAAGCAGGGGCCGCGAGGAGCGATAGGCGCAGTGCTCGCTCCAGAGATTTTCGAAGAGATTCGCCTCGGCGGGCGTCGGCTCACGGCCGAGCTCGGCGGTGATCAACTCGCGGTCGGACTCCAGGAGACTCATTTGGCCTCCCTTTCGAACCGCCGGCTTAATCTCTTTTCATGTTCGGGATGCGGTCGCAAAAATGGGGCTGCAGTGTCGATTTACTCGAAGAGCTCGTCGACCGCGTCCTCGGCGGCATCGATCGCCGCGTCGGCGACCGCCTCGGGGTCGGCTTCGGCATCGTCGACCGTGTTCAGGTAGATATCGAGATCCAACACGCCATCCTCGAAGGTGACGGTGATATCGAGATCCGTGATCGCGGAGTTCGCAAACCGCGAGAGGATCAGCCCCTCGGCGGCCTCCGCAGCGGTGGTGACGACCGTTTCGTCGTCCGGTTCCGTACTCATTTACGCGCCGCCGGCGCCGCCCGGACCGGCCGGGCCGCCCGCGCCACCCGCGCCGCCGAGCATCTGCTGGAGCTCGTCCTGCAGGCTCTCGAATTTCTCTTGGACTTTCGTCTCCTGTTTGTCGAGCTGTTCGGCGCGGACTTCGAGATCCTCGACTTTCTCTTCGAGTTTGTCGGATGCCGACGCGTAGTCGGTCTCGATGAGGAGTTCGCCGACCTCGCGGTACATCGTCGCGTCGTCGTCAACGTCGTCGAGGGCGTCGAGTGCGGCCTTGGTCTCGGTCAGTGTGGACTCGGTCTGCTGTTTCTGCTCGGAGACCTCCTGGGCGGTCTCTTGAAGATCCTGCAGCGTTTCGAGTTTGTCCTGCGCTTCCGGCGGTAGGTTACCCTGCATACCCCACTGGATGGTCGCCACATGGAAAAAGCCATGCAATTCCGACGGCCGTCTGATCGACAGACGGCGTCGGGATCGTGTCGAATCTAACCGGTGTCGGCTCTCGACAGCGGTGGCATTCTGGGCAGTTATCTCCGCGTGGCCACTGTGGCGTGCCGATCAGGCCAGTATGTCGTCGGCGACCGTTTCGGCGGTCGCCACGTAGCGACACCAACTGTTGATCCCGGCGCGAAGCGCGACGCGGTCGGTCGCGCTGATCTCGACGGTGAGGATAGCCGCGTCGCGGTCGACGCTCACTGTCGAGCGATCCTCGTCGAGTTCACCGACCTCGACAGCGATGCTGCGTTCGACCCGCTGTGCGGCTGTCGCTGTCGGATACTCAAAACGCAACTGCGTAGAATGAAGCTGTGACACGACCGCCGTCAGTGGACGTCGACTTCCTTGATGCCGCCGCCGCGTTCCTTCAGGAGGACGCGGTGCCCGCAGTACGGACAGCGAACGCCGCCGTACTCATCGAGCGTTACGTCGCGTTTACAGCGCGAGCACTTGTAGCTCATTCTTACTCCTCGTCTTCGGCGAGGGCGGCGCGGATCGAACGAGTTGCCTGCTGGCCGCCGGGGGTCTGGGGCTTGTAGGCACCGCCGGTGAACTTCTCGCCGGTTTCCTCGTTGACCCAGATGCCGGTGCCGACGCGGGTGACATCGTCGCCGTCGACCTCGGCGTCCTGCATTCCTGCTTCGATTTCCTTGACTCGTTTGCGGGAGACACGCCCGTACCGGGCACCAAATCGGCCGGCACTGCCGGTGGATCGTGCTTTGTCCTCAGCCATAGTGCAACACGATACCGCCAGCGCGAATAAAAAGCTGTTGAGTCGGCCCGAAGGCCCCTGCCGCCGCTAGCGCTGTGTCGCCGCTTCGAGTCGCTCTCGTTCCGCACGCAGCAGCCGTTCCCACAGCCCAAACAGCGTGCTGTCGAGCCCGTAGGCCGCATCGATCTCCCGAACCCACGCGTCGTCGGCGAACAACGCAGCCTGAAACCGACGTACTCGCGGCGACAGCGACTCCCGGTGACCGGTGTAGCACGCGAGGCTCTCCTTGCGGGTGCGGTCAACCAACTCCTGTGGCACCACAATCCCGGACTCACGGGCAACGTGGACGAACCATTTGAGATGGAGGATCGCATCCGCGAGCACGAACCGCTCGCGGAATCCTGTGAGGTGGGTCGGCGCCGGTCGGCCGTCAACAAGGGCGTTGGCTGGTCGACTGAATCGCGGCACCGAGACGGACAGCCCACGACAGTACGGGTCGGCGACCTGTCGCAGTCGGTACTCACAGTATCGTACCGGCCCCAGGAGGCTCACCTCATACCACAGCGGCAGCCACTCACAGAACGGCTCGGAGAAGACGGCATCAGCCAGCAGGTCGGCCGCAATCGATCGCCGAACCGCGGGCGAAACCGACGCCGGTGGCCGCCCGTTCCGCATCGCCTCAACGCCGGCCTGGTAGTCGACGAACTCGGCGGTGTCGAACCCCATCTCGTCGGCGACGCCGTCGACGTATTCCGCGCCGATCCGGTACCAGTCGGCGAAATCCGCGGCGGTGTGAAGCCGGAGCAAGGAGAGAACGCTCACACCGGGTGTCCGGACGGGGCGGCCTTAGCGTCATCGACAGGATTCGAGCGCGGTGGCGAACCGACGGGAGACTTTTCGTCGCGCCCGCCGAGAGACAGGTATGGGACAGTCGATCTCCGCCGAGACGTTCCGTGATCGCCTCGACGCCGGCGAGTCGCTGACGGTCGTCGACACCCGATCCGACGAGGGGTTCGTGGCGTGGCGGGTGCCCGGCGCGATCCAGTACCGCTACAACGCCTTTCAGGCGTTCGACCGCGCCGAGTTCGAGGCCGAAACCGGTCTCACCCCCGAGGACACGATCGTCACGATGTGTGCCAAGGGCCAAACCTCGGACGCGCTCGCCGACGATCTGACGGCGGCCGGCTACGAGGATGTCGCCGTCGTCGAAGGCGGGATGGAAGCCTGGAGCGCGGTCTACGACCACGTCACCATCGCCTACGAGGATTTCACCGTCGTCCAACTCCAACGCCGCGCGAAAGGCTGTCTGGGCTATGTCGTCGAACGCGACGGCGCGGCCGCGGTCATCGACGCGACACGGCACACCGATGAGTTCCGCGCCGCAGCCGACGCCGTCGACAGCGAGATCGTCGCCGTCTTCGATACCCACGTCCACGCCGACCACATCTCCGGCGGCCGCCAACTTGCCGACGAACGTGGCGTCCCCTACTACCTCGGCGCGGATGCCGCCGACCGCAGCGTCGCCTACGACTACGAGCCGCTTTCGGCCAACGAAGTCGTCCATGTCGGCGATCTCCCGATCAAGGCACTCTCGACACCCGGCCACACCTCCGAGATGGTGAGCTATCTGCTTGGCGATGAGGCCGTCGTCACGGGCGATACGATCTTCGTCGACAGCGTCGGGCGAACCGAACTCCAGTTCGGCGACGGCGAGGCGACGACCGGCGCGGAGCTGCTGTATGACTCGCTGCACCGCACGCTGTTGGCCGAACCCGACTCGGTGAACGTCCTGCCCGGCCACTTCTCGGTCGCCAGCGACGGAACCACACCGATCACCCACGGCGAGCCGGTGGATACGACAGTCGGCACCCTCCGGACGGGGCTCGACGTGCTGCAGGCCGACCGCGAGAGCTTCATCGATCGCGTTACCGCGACGCTGCCCGAAAAGCCGCCGAACTACGAGGAAATCATCGGGATCAACAGCGGCCGTGAGACCGCTGACGACGAGCAGGCAGCTATCGAACTCGAACTCGGCCCGAACCGGTGTGCCGCCGAGATCGACGCCGACTGAGATCAGTTGGTCGCGGCCGGCGTGGGATCAGTCGAGATCGAGGAAATCAAGCGAACAGTTGTCGGCCACCAGCGCGGCGGCCCGGGCGTACGGTGACGGCTCAGGTGTCGCTCCCGTCGGTCGCTCGCGGCCGGCTGCCTCGAACACTCGCTCGACGAACGCATCTCTTGCCGTTCCGGTTTCGAACAGCCCGTGGAGGTAACAGCCCAACACGTCGCCCGCGCTCGCACCGAGTGCGGCACTCGCGTCGCCGTCGCGGGCGAACGGCCGCTCGACAGCCGCCGTCGCCTCGGTTGTCCCCATGTGGATCTCATAGCCTGACACCGATCCGCTCGCGCCCGCAAGCGGGCCCGCCCCGTCGAGTTCGAACGTGGTGTCAACAACCCGTTTCTCCGGCGTAAACGTCGTTTCAACGGGTAAGAGTCCAACAGCCGGCAGCGTCGTCGACGCCAACTCCGTCGCCGCCGCGCTGCTGGCTTCGGTGTCGACACCGCGGAGTCGTTCGCCGAGGAGTTGATAGCCGCCACAGAGGCCGACAATGGGGCCGTCGAACGCCCGGAGTTCGTCGTCGAAACCGGCCTCACGGATCGCCAGCAGATCGTCGACCGTGTTTTTTGTGCCGGGGATCACGACCGCGTCGGCGTCGGCGAGCGATGCGTCAAGGGGGACGTAGGCGATCCGAACCCCCGGCTCGGCGGCCAGCGGTTCGAGATCAGTGAAATTCGAAACGCGTGGGAGTCGCGGAACGGCAATCGTCACTGACTGCTCAGCGTCGACGCCGTCGGCATCGCCGCGGACGGCGCGCTCGTCAGTCGCTGGGAGGTCGACGCTGTCCTCAGCGGGCAGCCCTGGATCGTCGTAGGGGATGACGCCGAGCACGTCGACACCGGTTCGCTCCTCGAAGGCGTCGACGCCGGGAGCCAGCAGGTCGGCGTCGCCGCGGAACTTCGTGATGACGACGCCAATGACTTGGTCGCGGAGGTCGTCAGGCATGAGTTCCAGCGTGCCGACCAGCGAGGCGAAGACGCCGCCGCGTTCGATGTCGCCGACGAGCACGATGTCGGCATCGGCGAAGCGAGCGGTTTCGACGTTGGCGAGATCGCGGTCGTGGAAGTTGATCTCCGCGATCGAGCCCGCGCCCTCGGCGACGATCACATCGTGGGCGGCCGCGAGTCGGTCGTGGGCGGCGACGGCGGCCGCGCGGGCTGTTTCCCAGTGGTCGTCGTAGTAGTCGCCAGCCGCGTAGTGGCCGACTGCGACGCCGTCGACGACGAGTTGGGATTCGCCCTCGCCGCGGGGTTTGAGCAGAACCGGGTTGCAGTCGGTCGTCGGCGAGACATGGGCGGCGCGGGCCTGGACGTACTGGGAGACACCGATTTCGCCGTAGGCGTCACCGTCGCCATTGCCGTCCTTGTCCATCGTTTCAGGTGCACGCGGCACCGCCCGCGCGTTGTTGCTCATGTTCTGGGCTTTGAACGGCGCGACCGAGATGCCGCGATCAGCCAGCAGCCGACAGAGCCCCGTCGCGACCGTCGATTTGCCGACGTGGGAGGCGGTGCCGGCGACGAGGATCGTGTGGGCCATCTCAGTATTCGGTGCCGGAGCGGGCGCGCTGACCGGCGTCGATCGGGTGTTTGTGCTTGCTGATCTCGGAGATCAGATCGGCGTGGTCGGTGAGATAGGTCGGCTCCGCGTGGCTGCCGGTGAGCACGAGTTCGAGATCGTCGGGTTTGGTCTCGATGAGCTCACAGACCGCCGCTGGGGCAACGAGGTCACGGTCGGCAGCATAGAGGAGCTCGTCGAGAATTAACATGTGGACGCCATCGGCGGGGTCGCTATCGAGCGCAAATGGGGTGGTGAGATCGGCGTCGGCTGCGGCGGCGACGAGTTCTTGGGTGCGCTCGAAGCCGGCGTCGGCCTCGGATTCGTGGTCGGCCTCGCGGCTCCCGTCGGCCATGTTGTGCCACCCGTAGTGGCCCGTATTCTCGTAGGAAAACCCCGGCATCGCCGCGATCGCGTTGTACTCCCCGCGCACGTCGTCGACGCTGTCGGCACCGCCTTTCATGAACTGCAGCATGTGGACGCGGTAGCCGTGGCCGGCGGCGCGGAACCCCATGCCCATTGCCGCAGTTGTCTTGCCCTTACCGTCGCCCCAGAATGCTTGCACGAGGCCGAACTCATCGGGTGCGGCCGGCTCGATGGGCCGAGCCTCGGGGGCGACGCCGCCACCCGGTGTTTGGCGATGGCCGGGCGTGTCGGCTCCGGAATCGGATGTCATACAGCCTTCTTGGACGCCAGGGGTATCTCAGTTGTGTTCAGCCGATGGGGATGCCGCTATACACCGAACGCCGAAAGCAGGCGATCGTTCTGGTGGGCTCGTTTTACCGCGACGCGGATATGTGAGTCAAGTCCGCGGAACGTCGTCGCATCGCGGACGGTAAGCCCTGCCTCGCGGGCTTCTGTGAGCACCTCGTCGACCGGCTCGCGTGTCTCACAGAGCAGAAACGGGGCCTCCGAGGGGTAGACCCGAAACCGCTCGGCCAGGCGGTGTCGCATCCGTTTGCGCTCGGTGTCGACGCGTTCCCGTGTCTCAGCGACAAAGTCGGTATCGGCGAGACAGTGGGTACCGACGGCGGCGGCGGGCGTACTCAGTGCCCACGTCGGTCGCGCAACGTTGAGTCGCTCTCGGAGGTCGCCGGTAGCGACGAGAAAGCCGGCCCGAAGCCCCGGCAGGCCGAAGATTTTCGTCAGCGATCGGGCGACGACGACGCCAGGGGTGCCGGCAAGCGAGGGCTCGCTGGTAAAATCAAGAAATGCCTCATCGACTAACAGCACCGTGTCGGCCGACCGACACCGATCGGCGAGGGCTTGCAGCCTCGCGTGATCGTAGCTCTCACCGGTCGGATTGTTCGGGTTGCAGACGATCACCATGCGGTGGGCGGCTGGATCGATATCGGTGATCTCGTCGTGGCGGACAAACGTTGGCTCGCCGCCGTGGAGTCGAACCTCGCGGGCGTACTCGCCGAAACTCGGTTGGGGGATGGCGACGCTGTCGCCGTTGGCGATGACGACCGAACACAACAGGCGCATGCCGGCTAACCCGCCGGCTGTCGGGATGATCTCGGTGCCGGTGACGCCAATGTAGTCGGCGGCCGCCGCCCGGAACTCACAGTAGTCGTCGGTCGGATACCGGCCGGCCGCCGAGAGGGCTGCCTCATAGACCCCCGAGACGCCGTCGGGCGTCTGTGGGTTTGTGTTGGCACTAAAGTCAACAAGCTCTGGGTCGGATTCGCCACCGTGGGGGACACGGGTCACGGCGTCGATCGCGTCTGGATCCACAGGAGACAATTAGTCGTGAGTGATATAAACATTATTTTGTTATTTTGTACTCAAAACTCGGATCAGCGAGGCTTCGTTTGTCTCACTCAAAGTTTCGTTTGGTCAGTGTGATCCAGCCAGCGTTCGACCGCCCGACGATCCTCCGGTCGATTGATATTGAACGCAAGTCGGTCATCCACCCACACCACTGTTCGGCCGGCACCGTCGCCGACGACGTTGAGCCCGGTCGGCACGACGGGCTCCCCATCGGCTTCGGTGGTTGTCTCCGCGCTGACACCGAGGGCCGCTGTGAGCGCGGCCGGCACACAGACGGTCAAGGAGTCGCTGCCGGCGGTCGCGGCTGCCCGATCGACGTGGCCGGCCGTGACCAATGGGAGGTCAGCGGCGACCGTCACTGTCGGCGTCTTGAGTTGTGCCACTGCTTCGCCGAGGTCGGCGACGTAGCCCTCGCCTGCGGTGGTGATACACTCGACACCGTCGACCTCGGCGAGATGGGCGGCCGTCTCGGGGGTCGCCGGCGAGACTGCCGCGGCAACCGTGGTGAGCGAACTCGCCTGGAGCGCGCTCACGACCCGGTCGATCATCGGCTCGCCGCCAACATCGACAAGCGGCTTTTCGGTGTCGCCGACTGCTGGCCGGAGCCGCGTTCCCTCGCCGCCACACATGACCAGTCCGGTTGTCGCTCGCGTCTCGTCCGCGGTCGTCGCTTGCTCCTGATTTAGCTCAGGATCCATACCGACACCCCCACGTGCAGTGCGAGTGCCCGACCCACCTCGTTTGTCGCCCCGAGGAGGTCACCGCTCACGCCGCCGAGTTCGCGGTGCCCCCATGTCAGTATCGCCAGCCCGACGGCCGGACCGGTCGCCACCGCAGCCACCAGCGCGACTGCCAGCCCGTCGGGGGCGGCCGCGACCGCCGGCAGCGAGACGAGGATGGCCGACGCAAACGATCGGTGATCAAGCTCGTCGACGAGGTGGGCACCGAGGCCGTCGTGAGCCGACCGGCCGTAACACGCGACGAGGGCCATCCCGAGTTTCGCACCGACTTCCGCGGCGACGACGAATCGGAACGCTCGCCACGAGCCGATGCCCGCAAACGACAGCACGCCGAGTGTCATCACCAGCAGTGTCACGCCCAACAGGAGGGCTCCGCCGACACCGGTAGCCGAATCCTTCAGTACCGCCCGCATGCGATCAGCGTCGCCGTGAACTGCCAACGCATCACCAAGATCCGCCAGCCCATCGGCGTGGGTGACGCCCGTCAGCAGATAGATACCACCGAGGTAGGCCGCCACCAGCGTCGGCGGCTGCACCGGGAGGAAAAACACCCCGCCACTAAGGCTGCCGACGAGATAGCCGACCACCGGGAGGCTGTAGGCTGCCCGCCGGAAGGCATCCCAGTCGGTTTCGCTGCCGCCGACCGGGATCCGGGTGAGAAAGCCGACCGCGCCGCGAATCGCGCGGCCGACGGACACGATGGGACGTGAGTCAGACACCGACGATCACCGCCGTTGTGAGCGCGGCGAGCCAGCCGGCCCGGCCGACGAGGGCGACCCCGCGGTGGCCCTCGGTCGTCGTTGGCAACGATGCCACCGAATTGAGTGTGTAATGGTCGGGCTTTTCGAGGCGGACGCCGAGGCCAGCCGCCAGCGTCGCCATCGGCCAGCCGGCATTCGGCGAGGCCGGCGTTTGCGCCCACCGCTGGCCCATCAGCAGCGGGTCGGGTGACAGCATGGCCGCCGAGAGGGCCAGTGCCGTCAGCCGCGCAGGCAGCCACATGACGAGGTCGTCGAGCCGCGCGGCCGCCCAGCCGACCGGTTTCGAGCGGTATCCGACCATCGAATCCATCGTGTTGACGGCCTTGATCCACGCCGCTGCTGCTGTCGCCACCGCCAGCGTCGCGACGGGGGTGAGCCACCGGCTGGCGACGACGCTCCCAACAGCGAAGCCGGCCAGCGGCGCGACAAAGCCGTCCGAGAGATTCTCGGCCGCGCTCTCGACGGCCGCGCTCCGAACGTGACCGGCCGAAAGGTCGGTGGCATCTCGACCAGCCAAGGCGAGCAACGCCTCGCGTGCGCCCGCGATATCGGTTTCCGTTTGCTCAAGGACGTCGCCAGCTGTCGTACAGAGCAACCGAAGACTCACCGCTGAAAACAAGACGAGGGCGGCGACAACGCCACCCGCCAGCGGTTCGATGTCGCCAGCGAGCCCGACGCCGAGGGCGACGACCGCGGCCGCAAGCAGCGGCAGACAGAGGGCCCCAACAGTACCGACAAGCCGAGGCGCGGGCCACGAGCGATCGAGCGGGCCGACCAGCCGACCGACCCACACGACCGGATGCAGCCGAGCCGGTGGCTCGCCGACGACGCGGTCGAGGCCGACAGCCGCGAGGACGACGCCGGCAGCCATCAGCGACATGGCTGGCCCTCAGTGAGGCTTGCTTTGAGGTTGGGCAGCGACGTTTCGGCGATGTCGATGAACTCGCCGCCGCAGTCGGTGATCCCGCCGTCGGTCGCGGGCGTGTCGCCGACAACGACGAGGTCGGCGGTCTCGACATCGAGCTGGCGGGCCACCGTTTCGAAGGCCCGCGGGTCGGGTTTGCGCCAACCGCAGTCGACGCTGACAACAACGGCGTCGAAGACTTCGCGGTCAAGTGCTGATCGGCGGAGCGTTCGGGCCACTAGCTCAGGCACCGCACAGTTCGACAACAGGCCGACCGGGCCGACCTCGCTGGCGGCGGCAACGGCCTTGACCGCGCCCGTGCGGGTCTCGACGACCGGATCGAAGGCGTCGATGACGGCTTGGCCGGCGGTGGTGTCCGACACGTCGACCCCGCGGCTGGCGAGGGCGGCGGCGACGTGGGCCGGTAGTGGGACTTCGGCTCCTTCTTCAGCGTTACTATGGGGTTCGCGGTAGGCACTCGCCCAGTCGTCGGGGACGGTGATCCCGCGGGCGGCGAGTGCATCGGCGACGGCCGCCGCTGGTTCGGGGGTGTCGTCGATGGCGACGAGCGTGCCGAACAGATCGAAGGCGGAGGCGGCCGTGGCGGTCACGATGAATGGATGTGCTACCTGCGGCTTGAAAACATCGGTGCCAGCCGGGCTGTGGGTGTCCTACGCGAGGCGCGCGAAGGCGAGCGTGCCGCTGATGTTTTTGATGTAGATCTCAACCTCGTCGCCTTCCTCCGCGCCGGGGACGAAGATTGTGTATTTGCCTTTCTCGGCGACGCCGTCGCCTTTGCGGCCGGTGCCGGTGATCTTGACCTCGTAGGTCTCGCCTTCCTCGACATCCGGGCGGTCGGTGCGCTGGGAACTCGACTGCCGTTTGGCGACCGGACGGAACGCCCCACAGGCCTCACAGCGCAGCATCTGGGTGCGGTTCTCGGTGACGAGTTTCGTATCCGGGAGGCCACACTCCGAGCAGGTGACGTACTCGGCGATGTAGGCGTCGATGGCGGCATCGAAGTCTGCCCCGGAGAACTCGCCGTTGTAGCGCGCGCGGCCGTCCTCGTACTGGCCGGCGGTACCGAGTTCCTGCTGGATCGAACTATGGATGTGCTCGGGATCCCGATTGAGTGCGTCGCCGATCGCCGACAGATTGGTCAGTCGTGTAAACGCGCCGTCTTTCTGGGCTTCGGCGTCCGGCACGTCCAGCCGTTCGTCTGAGCCCTCGAAATCCGGCAACTCCTCCATTGCCCGGTCAAGCGTCGCCTCGTAGTCCATACGTGTGGTGATGTCGTCGTCGGCTAAATGCGTTGTGAGACAGCGGTACACATTGCAAGTGGAGCTACGTGCGTAAGACGATCCCCATAGACAGCAATAGCCATCACTGCCTTCGTTGTGGGACTCAGACGGTGTCGGCACCAAATCGACTGGAACGGAAATCCGCCCTCCCCGAATTGAACTCACTCACTCCCTGCGGTCGTTCGCTGCTCAATACGGGTCGGGACGGAGTTTACACTGCTCACTTACGTTCGCAGGAAAATCCGCCCTCCCCGAATTGAACGGGGGACAAGTCGATCTACAGTCGACTGCTCTACCAGGCTGAGCTAAGGGCGGGCACTCCATCGTATCCCGGTGGCACAATTAAGGGTTACTGTTCCGAGCGCGGCGGCGGCTGCCAGGTGTCTGACAGAGTGGGAAGATTGATTACCCTGTGTAACACACGTATCGGCTATGAGTAAGATCACGTTCCGCGCCGACGATGACCTCGTTGGCCGGTTAGAGGCCTTCGACGCCTCGAAATCCGAGGTGATGCGGGAGGCGCTCCGCCAGTACCTCGACACCCAGGAACGTGAGACGGCCGCGCAAACGACGGACACACCCGCGCAAACGTCCGACACCGACTCGATCGACGACCTCATCGACGAGCGCATCGACCGCCTCGTCGACGAACGCGTCGATTCAGCGCTGGCGGCCTGCCGCGAACCGACCGACACCGCCACCGATGTGTCGGTCAATATCACCCTTGAAGGGGTCGATGAGACGGCCACAGTCACCGAGCAAACCATCGAGCGTAAGACGCCCGACGCCGAGAGCGATACACAGCCTGAACCGCCAGCCGACGCGGATGCCGCCCACAGCTGCGGGCAGTGTGGCGAGGCCGTCGACAGCGACCACGTGTACTGTCCGAACTGCGGCGAAAAGGCCTCCCGGCGGCTGTTCTGTGAGTGTGGCGACGAGCTTCGATCGGACTGGGCGTTCTGTCCCGGCTGCGGCCGTCGCACCCCCGCGGCCGACGTGTTAGATAACCAATGACAGACAGTTACCCCGATTGTACGGCTGTGTGTCTGCCACAATAAGGTGAATGTCTTACATCCGCCAGTAATTTTATATACCCTCGGCATAGTGTTACGACTGCGTAAGACAATCGTCTTACAGTGTGCCCGTCAGTGGCACGCTGTGGGGCTGTCGGCGTCGCCGACTGTCTTACCGGGGAATGTAACCATGGAGCGTGTGACACTACGAATTCCAAAGCAGCAGATCGACGAGGTCGAGGAAATGGTCGAGACCGGCCAGTTCCCAAACCGGAGTGAGGCGATCCGGTCGGCCGTCCGAGAGATGCTCAACGAGACCGAGAGTACAGAGCCGCGGCGAAACAAAAGCGAACGCAACTGGGCGAAGGTGTAACTATGCAGGATATCGTACAAGACGCCCTCGACAACGCGGAAGCAGAAGACCGTGACATGGATGCCAGCTTCGACGACGACGACGAGTTCGGCGATCCACGGATCGTCATCGTCGGCGCGGGCGGGGCCGGCAACAACACGGTCAACCGGCTGTATAACATCGGCGTCGACGGCGCGGAAACCGTCGCTGTCAACACCGACAAACAGCACCTGAAGATGATCGAAGCCGACACGAAGATCCTCGTCGGCAAATCCCTCACGCAGGGCCTCGGCGCGGGTGGCGACCCCTCGATGGGCGAACGCGCCACCGAGATGGCCCAGGGGACGATCAAAGAAGTGCTGGGCGACGCCGACCTGGTCTTTGTGACCGCCGGCATGGGTGGCGGCACCGGTACCGGCGCGGCTCCGGTGATCTCGGATATCGCCAAAGAACAGGGGGCGATCGTCGTCGGCATGGTCTCGACGCCGTTCAACGTCGAGCGTGCCCGGACGGTCAAAGCCGAGGAAGGCCTCGAACGCCTCCGCAACACGGCTGACTCGATCATCGTCCTGGACAACAACCGCCTGCTCGATTACGTCCCGAACCTCCCGATCGGCAAGGCGTTCTCGGTGATGGATCAGATCATCGCCGAGACGGTCAAGGGGATCTCGGAGACGATCACCCAGCCATCCCTGATCAATCTCGACTACGCGGATATGTCGACGATCATGAATCAGGGCGGCGTCGCCGTCATGCTGGTCGGCGAAACCCAGGACAAAAACAAGACCCAAGAGGTGGTCAGCGACGCGATGAACCACCCACTGCTCGATGTGGATTACCGCGGAGCGAGCGGCGGCCTCGTCCACATCACCGGCGGCCCCGATCTCACGCTGAAGGAGGCCGAGGGGATCGCCAACAACATCACCGAACGGCTTGAGGCGAGTGCAAACGTGATCTGGGGTGCCCGGATTCAGGACGAATACAAGGGCAAAGTCCGTGTCATGGCGATCATGACCGGCGTCCAGAGCGCACAGGTACTCGGCTCCACAACGCAGAAACAGGCCGATCAGTCACGTGCCAGCATCGAAGGCGAGCCCGCCGAGTTCGACGCCAGCGCGAACGTCGGCTCCGACACCGCGGCTTGGGAGTCTGACGGCGGCAAGCAAGAGGTCGACCAGAACAACGGTCTCGACGTCATCCGCTAACGTTTTTTCAGCACGACGGTCGTTTTCGACGGCGACGATCACTTCTCTCGCAACGAGATAGCTTATACGGCCGCAATCGATTCCAACAGCCGGCATTTCCGGCAGATCCGGCTTCCCGTCATCGAGCCACACTGCTCGCACTCGCTGAGATCCTTGTTTTCCTCGTCGTCGCCGCCATACCGATCGGCCGCCAGCTCCGCGAGCTCCTCGTAGCCGGACATGATCGAGTGTCGCGTCCCGGGATGATTCTCTTCGAGGTTCCACAACAGCTCCTGGATCTCCCCGCGGTAGGCCTCGCTGGCGTGGGGACACTCGGTGATGTGGGCGGGCAACTCCATGAGCTGGGCGTAGAGGGCAACCTCTTTTTCCGGGATATCTCGGAGTGGCTTGGCGCGCGGGATGAAATCGTCCTGCTCGGCGCGCTCCTCGAAGTCGCCGATACTCGCATCGAAGTGTTTGGCGATCTGTTTGACATCGCCCTCCAGAATGTTCATCAGCGCCGTCTGGGCCTCGTCGTCGAGGTTGTGACCGGTCAGCAGCTTGTCGGCTCCGTACTCGTCGGCGTACTCCTCCAGCAAATCACGTCGAAACACACCACAGTAGGCGCAGGGTGCCATGTTTTCTGGATCGTCTTCGACGACATCGTCCATGCGGATCCCGAACTCCTCCTCGTAGCTGACGAGTTCGTGGCGCATCTCCAGGTCGTCGGCCAACTCGACGCAGGCATCGACGCTTTCGTCGCGGTAGCCCTCAATCCCCTCGTGGATCGTCAACGCCAGCATCTCGATGCGGGGGTCTTCGCCGAAGGTTTCGTCTAAAATGTGCGTGAGGACGACGCTGTCTTTGCCACCCGAGAGGCCGATCACCCACGTTTCCGGATCGTCTGGCGTCGCCTCGGGATCGAGCAGTGTATCCGATCGAATCCGGCGTCGGACACGTTTCTCGACCGACCGGCAGAAATGCGTCTCACAGAGATGGCCGCCGGAGTACGCCGCCTGCATGACGGCGTCACGGTCGCATTTGTCGCACTCCATTACCGGAGCGTTGCCGGCCGGCTGGGATACCCGTTTCGCTCTTCGGGGCGAGCGACCGATTTTGCCGGCACCGACGCAGTGTGTCATACGACCCACGACCGGGTTGTCATACACGCCGGATCGCTCCGCAACACACCCAAACGCACGGCGTCGAAACCGGTTTGTGGCCTGCGATCCCAGTATCGGCAATGACACGCGAGGCGACACTCGACCGCGACGCCGCCATCGACCGCGTCGTCGAACTGATCGAAACGGTCGACTCCGAGCCGATGCCGGTGCCAGTCCGGGAGATTTGGGTCTATGGCGATGTCGCCCTTGGCCTCGATCCGATCGATCGCCTCGATATCTATCTCACGAAGGACATCCTCCTGCGCGGCGACAGCGACGCAGCCGAGCAGTATTACGACAAACACGGCGTCAAAGGGGTCGGCCAGAGCGTCGACGCCGAGTGGGCCGAAACATATCCAGAGTACATCCGCGCCAACGACAACGGCCACGCCGCCCCCGAGAAGTGTTTGGCCGCCCACCTGCTGGGGGACGACGAGCCGATCCATCTCGAAGTCTGTAATGCGAGTTTCGACGAAAACGTCACCCAGCGGCTGCGCGGCGCACTCGACCGTGAGTCCTACGGACAGATCCTCGATCCTCGTGGCGTCTGTCTCTGGGTCGACGGCCAGTGGGACGACGACCTCCTCGACAAACTTCGTGGCGGCGAACTCCCGTTCCCGACGCTGTCGGGCGCGCTGGAACAGCTGGGTGTTGACGCCGATATCGCAGATGAGGCCGCCGACACTGTCAGTCGCTACCGCACCGAACAAACGGGTGCGAGCGTGCGCGGCGACGTGATCTGATGCTCAGTCGGCGTCGTTATCGACCTGTCCGACAGTCACGGTAAACGGCACCGTCTCCACGCGCTTGTATGACTCAGCTTGCATCTGCTCGATGACTTCCCGGCCCATTTCGCGCCACGCCCGCCGGAGCGTGTCATACGTTTCCTCGTCGTCGACGCCGCGGCGGAGTTCGGTTTCGTGGTCAGCCAGTCCCTTGCCGCTGGCTTTCCGTTTCGCGCTCCGCAGGGCGTCCTCGCTGTAGGGTGGTTCGGTGCGTTTCTCGTGGTCATACTGCCGGGTCGAGAGCGGCTTGATCCCGACCTCGTCGAACAGCGATTCGACCTGTTCGCCGAGGGCGACATCGGTCTCGACGCCTTGGAGGTACGCTTCGCGCACGCGGGATTCGAGGTCGACCTCGCTGTCGACCGTCGAGTCGACGCTGACGGCGGCGTTGTTCGGCTCGATAGCAGCGACCAGATCCGTAGAAACGCGTGCAAACTCCCGGAGCGCGGCAGAGGGCTCGGGGAGATTGATCAGGAGGGCCTGACAGACGACGAGATCGACGCTGTCGTCGGCAACCGGCAGGCGAAGCGCGTCGCCAGCGACCGCCGGAACCGACTCGCTGGCAACGTCGAGCAGTCGGCGGTCGGCGTCGACACCGATGACTTCGGTATCGGCGGCGGGCTCGCTTGCCAACACGCGCGTCAACTCGCCGGTGCCGCAGCCGACATCGAGGATCCGCCCGCGGTTCGAGAGATCGAGATCAGCGAGGGCGGCTTGGGAGTCGGCCCACATCCCCTCGCGGGTGCGGCTGAGATACTCGGCTGAAAACCGGCGCACGGCTCAGTTACGGAGCGCTTTCACGCGCTCGATGTTCCACGCGAAGCCCTTGCCGTCCTCGGTCGGCGTTTCGAGTGCAAACGGCAGCTCGCGGAGGTCGGGATGATTGACGATGGCGCGCATGCCGTCCTCGCCGATGTAGCCCTCTCCGATCAGGGCGTGTTCGTCTTTGTGGGTACCCACGTCGTGTTTTGAGTCGTTGAGGTGGATGTATTCGAGGTGTTCGAGGCCGACGACATCGTCGAACCGCTGGACGGTTTCGTCGACGGCTTCCGGTGTCGTGAGGTCGTTGCCGGCGACGAGCGTGTGGGCGGTGTCGATGCAGATCCCGATGTCGGTGTCGGTTCGCTCGATAATGCCTGTGAGGTGGTCGAATTCGCCGCCGAGTTTGGTGCCGCTGCCGGCGTCGCTCTCGATGAGGATCTGGACGTCGTCGGGCACCTCAAGCTCGTCGATGACGCTGGCAGCGTTTTCAAGGCCGCCCTCGACGCCCGCGCCGGTGTGGGCCCCGAGGTGGGCGTTGACGTACGGGATGCCCAGTTTGTCGGCTGCATCGAGTTCGGCCTGCATGCTGTCGAGGGATTTCTGCCGGAGGTCGTCTTTCGGCGTACAGAGGTTGACGAGATAGGAGGCATGGATCACCCACGGGCCGTCGAGTCGCTCGTCGGTGAGTTCACGGAAGCCCGCCGCGGCCTCGTCGCTGATCTCGGGCTGTTGCCAGACCTGCGGCGAGGTGGTGAATATCTGTCCGCAGTTGCCGCCGAAGTTGCGCTGGCGGTCGACAGCGTTGCGAACATCGTCGTACTCGGGGGTTTCGGTGTCAGAGGAAACACGGGATCCGGAGATCGAAACGTGGGCGCCGACGTGCATGCACCGTGGTTGGGCCAGCCCCCTCAAAGCGACTTCGATAGCATGGCTGCTGTCACCACTGCTATCAGACGGGCTACCCAACACGGTGGCGATGCCGGTCTACGATCGAAGCGCGCCCGACGCACCACGAGTCACCGAGTTCGACGGCGGCATCGAGTGGCTCGCCCATCCTACTGAGACGGGTCGCCGCGCGAGTCACTTGTTCACTGGCTCACACGGCTGTTCGACCCACTCGATATCCCTGACCTCGACGACCACATCGCTGCCGCCGGTGGGCTCGCTGGGATCGCCGTGCTGTCGAACTACCATGCCCGTGATGCTGACGCGATCGCCACCCGCCACGAGGTTGCGGTGACGGTTCCGCCGTGGCTGGATCGGGCTGCCGACCGCCTGACGGCCCCGCTGGAGCGGTCGACAACGATCGGCGACTCGGGGTTCCAGCTCACCCGCTACAACCCGGTTCCGGGCTACGAGGAGGCGATCGCCTACCGCGACAGCGACCAGACGCTCTATGTGCCTGACGCGCTCGGGACGGCGCCGTTCTACACCGTCGCCGACGAGCGGCTCGCTTGTTATGGGCTGCTTCGCGTTCGTCCGCCACGGCCCCTGTTCGAGCCGTTTGCGCCCGATCGGATCCTTGTCGGCCATGGAACGGGTGTCTTTACTAACGCGACGGCAGCCCTCCGAGATGCGCTTGATGGCGCGCGGCGACGGCTCCCGACAGTGATTCGTCGTCATGGGCTGACGCAGTTGCGTGGTGTGGTATCCGCGCTGTGGTAGTGGCCACACCACGTCGCTTGGCGGTGCTCCTCGGTTGGATTCGGAATCACCCGGATTCCGAAATTTTATATCGCGGTATGTGATTTATTTTGGGTCGCTAGTGGACTCGTCGGGCTTTTAGGCCGTGCGAGCGACCTCTTGCTATGGTCGACAACATCGCGCCCTTCTTCCGCGAGCTTGAGCCCGCGGATTTCTATCTGCTGTCGGGGATCGAACAGGGGATGCGCTTCTCCGAGTGGGTACAACACGAGGAGATCCCGAAATACGCGGAGTTGACCGCCGAGGAGGTCGAATACCGGATTGATCGCTGTATGCGCCACGAGCTCATCGAGCGCAAGACGATCCAATACGAGGGCTACCAACTCACCTTCGAGGGGTATGACGCCCTCGCGCTCCGCACCTTCGCCGAACGGGATACCTTCGACGGCATCGGCGCGCCGCTGGGCGTCGGCAAGGAAAGCGATGTCTATGAGGTGCAGTCGTTTCGGCCAATGGCGCTGAAGTATCACCGTGAGGGCTATACGAATTTCCGGGAAGTCCAGCGCGAACGCGAGTACACTGCCGACCGCGACCACGTGTCGTGGTTGTACACCGCCCGGCAGGCCGCAGAGCGGGAGTTTGAGACGCTCGAAGGGCTGTATCCCGACGTGTCGGTGCCGCGGCCGGTCGACCAGAACCGCCATGCGATCGTCATGGAGAAACTGACCGGCGCGGAGCTTTCACACGCCGAACTGGAGTCCGAGCAGGTCGTCGGCGTGTTGGAGCTGATCATCGAGGAGATGGCCGCCGCCTACGATGCGGGCTACGTCCATGCTGATATGAGCGAGTACAACGTCTTCGTCGACACCGACGGTGTAACGATCTTCGATTGGCCCCAGGCGGTGTCGACCGACCACGATAACGCCCGAGAGCTGCTGGAACGCGACCTTGAGAACATCTACAGCTACTTCCGCCGGAAATATCCCCGGGAAACGCCGGAATCGCTCGATTTGGACGCGCTCGCCGACGATATTGTGGGCGACGAATTTGACTCGATTTCGGCGTATCTCGAGTCATAAACCACTGAGCGCGATAGAAAAATCGCAAACAGGACTTGTAACGACTATTCAGTTTATGCAAAATTTGGTCACTGAGCCAGCTTAGTCAATCGATGGATTGCGAACGATAGGAAAACTCATCTGATTTCGCTACTTCCGACAGACTGTGCTCACGCGGCTTCGGTTCGAAAGCGTTCGATCCCCGGTTCAAACTCGTTGTCACCTTCGATGGTGTCGAAATCGTCATCGGCACCGACCAGCAGCGTCACTCCCTCACGATCGGTAGCAAGATCAGCCGCGGCAGCGACGGCGTAGGCGTCGCCTAACGCGAGCGCGTGTTGGCGTTTCAACTCCGCAACCGTCTGCCAGCAGTCGTCGATCTCGTACTCGGTGAGGCCCAACTCCCGAAGGCGACGAATGTGGGCGTCGGCCTGCTCGGGAGACGCCTTCCGCGCTGCAATATACCGGACTTCCGCGAGCGTGACCGTCGCCACGTAGCCCGCGCGGTCGCCGTCGTAGACGCGGTCGAGCCACTCTTCGACCGTCGCGGCTCCGGGCTCGTCGAAGGCGAAGGCGATCAGCGGCTCGGCGTCGAAGACGACCGTCATTCCTCGTCCAGCCCGTGTTTCTCGTCGAGCGCGTCCCGCTCTCGCTTCCGTTCTTCTCGGAGCAGATCAGTCGCCGCGGTCTCGTTGTCGGCCTCGGCGGCCAACGCGCCGCGGAGCTCCGACGGCCGTTTGACCGGTCGAATGACGATCTCGCCGGCCTCGGTTTCGATGAACCGGACACGCCCCGGCGTCTCGATGCTGAGTTTCTCGCGATAGGCTTTCGGGATCGTCGCTTGTCCCTTGCTCGTGACGGTGACGGTGGTTCCCTCTTCGGCGTCGCTCATATGTAATGGCTATCCGACAGTATTACTTTAATTTTTGTAATACTCTAATCGAGTGTACGGTCTTCCCGCGAGAAGTAGATCGAACCGTGCATACCTTCGGTTACGGCTGTCGCCACCGGTGACAAAGATGTCTCTGCGGTACTGGCTGATATATTTCGCCGCGGGTGATAGTTCTACTCTGTCCCGCTGCTGTCCATGTAAGTGAGATGGGCGGTGAGATCTGTCGTCGACAGCATCCCGACGACCTCATCATCGCCATCGACAACAGGCAGATGCTGGATTTGTCTGGTGATCATCTTCACCGCGGCATCCTGAATCGACTCATCCGGCTCGGTTGTCGTCACGTCTTCGGTCATATAGTCGCCGACGGTGGCGTCAGCGGGGACAGCCCCGTTCGAGACGAGTTCCGTGAGATCGGTACACGTAAGAATCCCAGACAGCTGCCCGTCGTCATCGAGGGCCACCAACGATCCTGCCTCCTTCTCCAAAATCGTGCTGGCGGCTGTTTCGACCCCTTCGTCAGGGGTGACAGTTACGAGGTCGGTCGTCATGAGTTGCTCAACCGGAACGGCTTCGATTTCCATACTCCTCTTATGTATAGTTTCTATTGATAAATGTTGTCTACAACTGAATTTAACAATACATTCGTTTGCATGAACATTGATTTTAGACAAAAGAACGAATTTAGGTCTGTATATCGCTGCTTCGTAAACTACTGTCCGAACCGGGTGTCACTCTCCTCATCGAGTCGCAACACCCAGGTAGGTCGGCGGGTGAGGTATGGTCAATGCCACAGGAACCGATCACGACGATCGAACTCGCCGACGTACAGACGACCGCCGGTGATTTCCACGATGTCGCCGTCGAGATCTATCCGAGTTGGGTGATGATCGAAGACGACACCGGCAGCCGGTGGATCGCCCGCGATACCGTCACCGAGATCTTCGAACGCGAGTAGCCAGCAAAATCAAAGTGCCTATGGTCGTCTCGCTCGCTTGCTGAGACATGACTCACCTGAGCGTTGTTGGCTGCGGCAACATGGGGGGTGCCCTGCTGCAGGGCCTCGCCGAAAGCGGCGATCATACCCTCGTCGGCTGCGATATCGACGCTGATGCCCGCGCGTCAGTCGCCGACTACTGTGAGACGACCGACGACCTCGCGGTCGCCGCCGAGGCCGACTACGTCGTGTTGGCTGTCAAACCTGACTCGGTTGGCGACCTGCTGCCAGCCCTCGATCTCGACGCCGAGCAGACTCTGATTTCGATTGCAGCCGGCGTCTCCATCGACTACCTCGCCGATCTCACCGACGCGCAGATCGTCCGGCTGATGCCGAATCTCAACGCCGAAACCCGGAACATGGCCGCCGCGGTCACCGGCGCGGTCGACGATACGGTACGCGCGCTCCTCAATGAGGTCGGCGAGTACGCCGAGATCCAGGAGTCAGAAATGGATATCGCCACCGCGCTCAACGGCAGCGGCCCCGCCTTCGTCTTCTACCTTATCGGCGCGATGGCCGACGCTGGCGTCGACAGCGGCCTTGAGGCCGAGCAGGCCGAGACGCTGGCCGCCCAGACGTTCAAGGGTGCGGCCGAAACCGTCCTCCAGTCCGAGCAATCGATCGACGAGCTGATCGACGCCGTCTGCTCGGAGGGCGGGACGACCATCGAGGGGATGGAACTCCTGTGGGACAGCGATGTTGAAGAGGACGTGGGCGCGGCCGTCCACGCCGCCGAGGATCGCTCCCGGGAAATGGCCGCCGAATTCGCCGATGAGTGACGCTCCTGACGCTGGAGATGTCGATGACGACGCGGCCAACACCACCGCTCTCGACGCCGACGCCGTAACCGCCGCCCGCCAGCAGGCTGCCGCCGCCGACCGGGTCGTCGTCAAAGCCGGCACCAACTCCCTGACCGACGACGAATCAAATCTCTCGCTGTCGAAGCTTCACAAGCTCGTCGACGACATCACCGACCTCCGCGAGCGCGGCAAGCAGGTCGTCCTCGTCTCCTCGGGGGCTGTCGGAGCCGGGATCGGCCGGATCGGCTACGAAAGCGAGACGATCGAGGAATCCCAGGCGCTCTCGACGATCGGCCAAAGTCAGCTGATGACCGCCTACAGCGAGAGCTTCGCCCGCTACGACACGAAGGTCGCTCAGATCCTCCTCACCCAACACGATCTCGACAACCCGGATCGCTTCACCAATATTCGCAACACAATCGAGACCTTACTGGAGTGGGATGTGGTGCCGATCATCAACGAAAACGACGCCATCGCCACCGAGGAGCTCCGGATCGGCGACAACGATCGCCTCTCGTCGTCGGTTGCCATCGGTATCGACGGCGACCTGTTGGTGACGCTGACCGACGTGGGCGGCGTCTACACCGGCAACCCAAAAACCGACGACGATGCCGAGTTGATCGACGCTGTCGGCGCAAACTACGACCAGGTACAGACCATCGTCGACGAGAGCTCGACCGAGAGCTTCGGCGGCATTCAGACCAAAGTTGAGGGAGCTCGCCGCGTCAGCGAACATGGCACCCCGGCGGTCATCGCCGCTTCAACCGAGCCGGACGTGTTGGCGCAGATCGCCGATGGTGAAACCGTAGGAACGATATTTCTCCCGATCAACGGTGTTGACAATGAGTGATACCGACGCGACCGGCGACGCCGCCGGAGCGACCGACCAAGCCATCGACGCGAAAGTTGACGCCGCCGAGTCCGCCGCGCTCGATCTCGCTAACGTCGACGACGCCGACCGACAGGCCGCACTGCACGCCATCGCCGACGCTATCGACGACAACCGCGAAGCCATCCAATCGGCCAACGCCGAGGATGTCGAGGCCGCCGAGGAGCTGCTCGAAGCCGGCGAGTACACTCAGGCACTCGTCGACCGTCTCAAACTCTCGGATGCGAAACTCGACAGCATCGTCGAGATGGTTCGTAGTGTCGCCGGCCAGGACGACCCCCTCGGGGAGACGCTCGTCGCCCGCGAACTCGACGAGGATCTCGAACTCTACAAGCTCGCCGTCCCTATCGGCGTCGTCGGCACCGTTTTCGAGTCCCGCCCCGACGCACTCGTCCAGATCGCCGCCCTCGCATTAAAATCCGGCAATAGCGTGATGCTCAAAGGCGGCAGCGAGGCCAGCGAGTCGAACCGCGTCCTCTTCGAGTTGATCCGTGAGGCGACCGCCGACCACGACGCGATCCCCGACGGCTGGGCGCAACTCGTCGAGGCCCGCGCCGACGTGACCGCCATGCTCGACATGGACGAGTCGATCGACCTGCTGATGCCCCGCGGGAGTTCCTCCTTCGTCGAGTACGTTCAGGACAACACCTCGATCCCCGTTCTTGGCCACACTGAGGGGATCTGCCACATCTTCGTCGACCGCGAGGCCGACCTCGATATGGCCACTGAGGTCGCTTTCGACGCCAAGGTGCAGTACCCCGCGGTCTGCAACGCAGTCGAAACGCTGCTCGTCCACGAATCGGTCGCCGAGGCGTTCCTCCCGCAGATCACCAAACGCTACGCCGCAGCCGACGTGGAGATCCGCGGCGACGAGCGCACACGGGAGATCGTCGATGTCGCCGCAGCCAGCGAGGCCGACTGGGAAACCGAGTACGGCGACCTGATCGTCTCTGTGAAGGTCGTTGACTCACTCGATGACGCCCTCGATCACATCACCGAGTACGGCTCGAAACACACCGAGTCGATCATCACCGCCGATGCCGACCGCGCCGGTCGATTTATGCGAAGTCTCGACTCGGCGAGCGTCTTCCACAACGCCTCGACCCGTTTTTCCGACGGCTACCGGTTCGGCCTCGGCGCGGAGGTCGGCATCTCGACGGGGAAGATCCACGCCCGCGGCCCAGTCGGGCTGGAGGGGCTGACGACCTACAAATATCATCTCGAAGGCGACGGCCACCTCGTGGCGACTTACGCCGGCGACGACCCTCGCCCGTTCACCCACGAGGAGTTCGACGGTGAGTGGGTGCCCGGCGAGCTGTCGAACGAATAGTTGCGTTCGCAGCGACGCTATGCTTCGCGGAGCGTCACCTGTTCGGCTTCGATATCCTCGATAAACGCGCCCTCGCCGCCGACCGTGTAGGTCTCGCCGTCGGCATCGATCGTCAGACTCGCCTCGATCGGGAACTGGCTGTTCGCCGGCTCGATGAGCCCCTGTGTCACGCCGACGATCCGACACTCCAGATCAACCGGCTCGTTTGTCTCCGTCCACCGGCCTTCGATCCGGGCGGCCAGCGGCGTTTCGGTGCGACACCAGAGTGTCGCCTCGACGACAGCGATTCGGAAGTTCGTCTCCGTCAGTGGCAGGCTGGTCGGCTCGGTGACAGCGACCTCGGTACCGACGGGCCAGTAGTTGCCGAAAAAGGAGCCGACGATCACCGGGCCGAGTTGGGGATGGGAGAAAACGATCGCCTGCGTGTCGCTGTGGGTCGAGGTCAGCATCTCCGCGGGGGCGACCAGCCCGACCCGGTCGTCGGCGGTCACCATCGCCGGCATCGGCTCCCCCCAAATTCGGGTAATACTCGCCACCCCACAGCAATCCGCCGGCGGCTCGTCGGTTTCGGTGATCAACAGCGTCACCAACACGCCGCGGTCGACGGCGGCTCTGAGTTCGTCGGCGACGTCCGAGAGCCGCCCGATCGGAATCGACAGAGTGAGCTCCGACTCGCTGTCGGCGATGAGCCCCTGAATCCGTTTGAGCACGGTTTCCCGGCTCTTGACGACCTCGAACTGGTCGGTTGCGGGCTCGGCTCGCGTGTAGCGCGCTTCGAGGGCGGGCTTGATCGCCTCGGCGTCGGTGACCAGCTGGTTGACGACCGTCTCGGGCGGGCGCGCGCGGATGCGCGTCGGGACGACGTGATCGTTGACCTCGACGAAGCCGCGATCCGCGAGCGCCTCGCTGACGCTGTAGACGTAGCGTTTGGAGACGCCGGCGACATCGGCGATCGTACTCGCCTTTGCCTCGCCGTGGGCCAGAAGCGTGAGGTAGGTGTCGACCTCCTTTTCCGAGAAGCCGAACCGCCGAAGATGTGCCCGGAGGGTGGCGTCGTCCATACCGGTAGTGGCGGCGGCTCCTACTTAACAGTCAGTGGCTGGTACGATCGTCGAATCCGGCCGGCAGCCGTTCACGCTGCGACCGGCCGGCAGCCGCTCACGCTGTGGTTTGCCGACAGACGACCACGTCGTCAACGACAACGTAGTTGCCATTTCCATCGTCACGCGGATCATGGCGCTTCCGCAGTGGCTTCCCGGTTCGCAGATCAGTGTCGCCGACGGCGGTCGGCAGGCTGACCGTTGCCGGGATCTCTCCGAAGTTGAGCACGACGAGTAGCCGCTGGTCGCCGTTGTCGCGGGCGAAGGCGACGACGTGCTGTGGCTCGTCGGTGATTCGCAGGCTGTCGGCATCGTCGTCCGCTTTCGTCGTGTCGCTGTCACCGGTGTCGGCTGTCGTTGTGTCGTTGTCAGTATCGTCGACTGCATCCGAAGTCGATCCTGTCGTCATCGGGTCGGTCGTGGTGACGACGCCGACTGAGACGGGGTCGACTCCCCCGTCGTTCAACACCGGATACTCGTCTCGTAGCCGCGACAGCGATCGATGGAACTCGGTTAGTTCTGTGTCGCCGTCGTGCCATTTCATCGGGCCGCGGTCGGCGGTCATGCCACGTTCTTGGCCGTAGTAGATCAGGGGCGCGCCTGGGAGAGTGAACGTCGCTGCCGCTGCCGCTTGTAGGGCTGGCTCGCCACACTCGCCGAGATACCGGCTTTCGTCGTGGTTTTCGACGTATCGGAGGTGAACTGACGACTCGGGGAACCCCTGCCAGCGTACCGTCTCAAGGGCGTCAAAGATCGCCCGGGCTGGCTCCTCGTCGTTTCCGATCGCCCGCAGCGTTTCGTGGAGGGTGCTGTCGTAATGCATCGTAAACTCGGCTTCGTGGGCCTGTGGATCGTGGGGGATCGTCTCATCGAGCATGAGGAAGCCGGCGGGAACCCGCTCGGCGACCTCCTTCCAGAAGCCATGCGGAACGCCCCAGGCGATATCACACCGAAAGCCATCGACGAGGTCGGCCCATTCGTCGACGACATCGAGCATCCACTCTCGCACCGCCAGCGAGCCATAGTTGAGGTTCGGGATCCGCGACCAGTTGAAGTAAAACTCCGGGCTCCCGTCGCCGGCCCACGCGATGTCGGTGCTGTCGTCGTCGCGGGGCACCCGCACGTAGTGGTCGTCGTAGGCGTCGACGCCGGCCGAGTGGAGTTGAAACGCTGGATGGTCGCGGGAGGTGTGATTGATGACGAGATCAAACACGACCCGAATCCCGGCCTCGTGGCAGCGATCGACCAGTGATTCGAAGTCGGCACGGCTCCCCAAATCCGCTGCTGTGCTGAAGTAGTCGGTGATGTGGTAGCCGTGGTCGGTCGGGCTGGCGAGGATCGGCGTCAGCCACAGCATGTCGACGCCGAGGGAGTCGAGGTATTCGATCCGGCGCTCGATCTCGGCGAACGTCGTCTGTGGCGTTTCGCCGGCAAACGACCGCACGAAGATCTCATACACGGTCGGCGATTCGGCCCACGCTGGCGGCTCGGTTGGAGATCGAATCTCGAACTCGCCGCTCTCGGCACGCTGCACGTCGACCGTGTCGGCAACCGACTGTCGCTCGCCGACGGCGACCGCATGCACCCGGAGCCGGTCGCCGATGGCGTCGGCGGCAACGCGACAGGTTCGCCCATCGGTTTCGACGGCCGAATCCGAGATCGAATCGCGGTCGTCGACGACGAATCGCACTTCCAACTCCTCGTCGCTAACTTCGCTGTCGGGGGCGGCTGCTGGGTCGGCGGTGACGATGACTTGACCGTTTTTGTCGTCGACCGTCGCCGACAGCGCACAGCGTGGTCGCCCCGGGCCGGGGACGGTCACCGTATCGTGGATCTGTCGCCCGAAATCATCGTCGAGACAGAAGCCGTAGTGGTGGGTGCCGGGTGGCAACTCGACTTCGAGCACAAAGCGGTCGTCTGCGCGTCGCGGTCGGTTGGCACCGACGCGGTGGTCGTTGAACGGGCCGACGACCGAGACGCGATCGATCGCCGCCGGCTCGACCGGCAACTCGGTAAACGGCAGCGTCAACGCCATCTTGCTGCGGGCGTGCGGAAACGCCAGCACGCGCTGGCTGTGCGTCCCGTTCGGGCCCGCAAGTTCGAATCGGTAGGTGCCAGGCTGATCTGGCCTAACGGTAATGACCGGCTCGTTGCCGACGGTCACCCGACTCTCAGCCGGGGCGTCGATCAGTTGCCACGTGTAGTCAGCCGTTCGGTCGGGGTTCCAGGGGGCCAACTCGACGGCCTCGCCGACGGCGGTAAATCGCGGTGGCCCGATATCGTCCATATGACACCTCGGGGGGCCGAATCGTCTTGATTGTTGTCGTTTCAAAAAACGTGTGAACAACAAATACACCAAGAATTAATACGGGTGACCGCCTGAGAGTAGGTATGCAACTCCGTGACGCACTTGACGACTACAAGCGGTCGTCAGGTGACAGCACGCTCTTTGCCGGCGAGCGGCGGACGCTCTCCGGTCGGTTTTCCGGCGGTGACGGCCGGCTGGTACACATCGACGAGGGCGTGATCCGTGATTTCGGCTACCCGCTGTCAGGGCTGACCGGGCTGGAACGCTCCCGGTTCGGCCTCAGCCTCGGCGACGAGAAGTTCTGGTTCGACGAGGACGCCACCTCAACACAGACGTACTACGAGGACACCGGCCTCGTAAAAACCGTCCATGAGACGCCGATCGGCGAGGTGACCGAACTCGATCTGACGATCGGCAACGCCCACCTGACCCACTTCGAGACGGTCGCCGAACACGCCGAGATCATCGCCTATGTCTCGCTGGCCCCCGATGGCCGTCACAGCCGTCTCGGACAGCTCCACCACGAGGACGTGATCGAGGTCTACCACGAAACCGAACACGACTTTCTCGGGAGCGCGACCGGCTTCGCCGGCATCCGCGGCCAGATCCCGGCCTCCTTCGACGACCTGATCTCCGAGGAGCCAACCGAATACCCACGACCCCCACACGACGGCCGCTACGCTGAGGATCGCCTCAGCGGCGACTTGGTCTGTTGGCTCCCGCTGGATCACGGCAGCACGACGCTCATCACGCTGTTGACCGACTGGGAAGAGACCGACCGCGCTGACGCCCTCGCGCAGATGGAAACGTTCCGCACCGAGTACACCGATCGGGCAGCCTTCGAGGAGGCGGCCGCCGCGACCGCCCCGCTCGACGACACCGACGACCTCCCGCTGGATGAGTCGGTGTCGGCCGACGTACGCGTGCTCTCGCTGCTGACGGGCACCACGGGCCTCCGGATGGCTGGTCCGGACTTTGATCCGTACTATCGCCATTCAGGCGGCTACGGCTACACCTGGTTCCGCGACGACGCCGAGATCTCGCTGTTCGTCCTTGAGTCTGACCAGCATCTCGACCTCGGCCTGGAGGAGTGGCACGCCCGTAGCGCGCGAGCCTACTGTGAGACCCAACGCGCCGACGGCAGCTGGCCCCACCGCGTCTGGCCGCACAACGGCGCGCTTGCGCCCGGCTGGGCCAACGCCCGGCTGGAAGCCGGCGACGGCGTCGACTACCAGGCCGACCAGACCGGCAGCGTCATCGCCTTCCTTGCGAGCTACTACGAGTCGGGTATCGACGACCCAGACCTCGAAGCCCGCGTTGTCGACACGCTAGACGACGCCGTCGACAGCCTCGATGAAACCTTACTCGATGACGGCCGCCCGATGGTCTGTCAGAACGCCTGGGAGGATTCGATCGGTCGGTTCACGCATACGACCGCGACCTTCCTGGAGGCCTACAGCGCACTGGCGGCGACCGACCTCCCGATGGCCGACCACGCCCTCGACCAAGCGACCCGGGTCTATCACGCGATCGGCGACCTCTGGCTTGCGGATCGCGGGCTCTACGCGCTCAGAGAACACGGCGCGGGCGGGCTCGACCGCCGGGCGGATTCGGCGACCCTCGGCCTGATCGGCGCGCATCTGGCCTACGATCAGGTCGCCACCGTCGACGACGACCGGCTGGACAAACTCGACTCCCACGTCCACACCATGATCGAAGCCCTCTGGCACGACCCCGATGAAAGTGAGCTCGCGGGGTTGTATCGCTACGAGGGCGACGGCTGGCGACAGGGCGAGCAAGGCCACGAGAAGATCTGGACTGTTTCGACCGGCTGGGGGGCCAACGCTGCTGCCCAACTGGCCGCCCTGCTGGCCGACAACGATGACGACCGCGCGGTCGACGCCGCCTCACGGGCCCGGGAACTGCTCGAACTCGTCCTGCCGGGCGGCGTGCTCTGTGAGGACACCAGCTACCTCCCCGAGCAGTACTTCGATACCGGTGAGCCTGACAGCGCGACGCCGCTGGGATGGCCGCACGCGTTGCGGCTGGCGACGGTGTCGTTGATGGACGACCGTGGGATGCTGTATGCGGCCCACAAGGTCGTTGCCGACGATTGAGGTTTGACAAACGATCCCGGCCCGGTGTTTTTTACTGCCACCACGTAAGCAGTGCATATGAGCGGTGTCGAACTGACAGAGAGCGGCCTTGTCGTCGACCGTGAGCCGAACGGGTTCGACGAACTCGCAATCGCGTTCTCAGTGCTCGCCTCTCGACTCGATATCGACCACGTCTTCGTGGCGGGCTACGTTGCGATCCTCACCGGCCGCTCGCGGGCGACCGAGGACATCGATGTCTTTATGGAGCCCTGCTCGGAGTCCGAGATCGACGCCTTCGTCGATGAACTCGAAGCTGCCGACTACTGGGGGCCGGCGATGCCGCTCGCGGAAATGTACGACAACCTCTCCAGCGGGACGAACATCTGGGTCGCTCCCGATGGCGAGATGAGCCCGCGTCTCGAAGTGAAATTCCCCGGCGACGAGTTCGACCGGGCGTCGCTGTCGAACGCGATCTCGGCGACTATCGACGGTGAGACGATCCCGATCGGCCCGCTGGAGCTCCAGATCGCCTACAAGCTCGCGCTCGGCGGCCGTACCGATCTCGAAGACGCCGCTCACCTGTATACGCTGTTCGGGGAAACGCTTTCCACCGCACGGCTCGAAAAGTGGGTCGAGAAACTCGATACCGAGGACGAATATGCCCGACTCACCGACCTCTGAGGCCGACATGCCATCCCGCGAGCCACGGTTCGAGGCGGTCGTTCGCTGGGTCGAGTACATCCAAGACAATCCGCCCGAAGTGTGGGGCCCACAGCAGAACGCCGTCGTCGACGGGCAGATTGACAGCGCGGCCGCCGTCGAGCGAACACCCGAGGAGATCGGGCGGATTCAGGCGTTTGCTGACGACGTGCTTGACGAAGACGAACCGTGAGCGATACGCCAACGGCCACCGTTTCTTTTCTCAGCATGGCGTCACGCGAACAATAGCCGTATCCCGTGGGTCGGCAGTCATCGCAAGCGAGCCACCTGTGTCCCACTCGTTGCCAGTCCAGCAGTCACACACCCGATACCGACCAGTACCACCTGCCACGTCGACAGCGGACACATGCGTTGAAATATCACGCTCGGCGTCGCCGCGGTTATGGAACGCGACCGCAGCACCGCCGTCTGCCAGCCGTTTGCTCCACACCTCTGCGTCGCTGTCGCGTCGATCCGGCGTGCCCTGTATCCCGAGTGGATCTTGATCGATAGCGAGCAGTCGCTCGTTGGTCAGCAACTCGCGGTCGAACCTCGACAGCGACGTGAGATCGGTGCCGATCATGAGCGGCGCGGCCAACAGACACCAAAAGGCGAAATGCGTGCGTCGTTCGGCTTTGGTCAGCGGTCGCTGTACGTCGACAGGTTCGTGTTCGGACTGCCCCGACTGGGGGCCGTTGCCGATCTGTAGCATATCGGGATCGTTCCAACCGCCCGGGCCGTGCGCGGCCCCGGCGTCGATGTCGGCCATTCGGTCGAGGGCGTCTGCGATGCCGAGACCGAACTCATCGGGGTCGGCCCGCCATTTGGCGACGAGATCGTCGGTCGCTCGCCACAGGTGGCCGCCGACGTTGCGGCCCCACTTCCACGGCCGGTTTTCGCCCCACTCGCAGATGCTGTAGACGATCTCGCGGTCGACGCTTTCGAGGGCGTCGCCCATCGCGGCGTAGCGGTCGATGGCGTCGCGGCCGCGGTGGTCGCCGCAGTTGTCGTATTTGAGGTAGTCGATGCCCCACTCGGCAAACTGCTCGGCATGCAGGCGTTCGCGGCCGAGACTGGCTGGGTAGCCTTGGCAGGTCTTGGTGCCAGCCGACGTGTAGAGGCCGAATTTGAGCCCCCGCTCGTGGACGTAGTCAGCAAGGGCGGCCATCCCATTTGGAAAATCCGCCGACGGCAGTAGTCGGCCCTCGCTGTCGGTCTCGGTGGCCATCCAGCAGTCGTCGACGACGATGTACTCGTACCCCGCCTCGCGCAGGCCGGTGTCAACGAGGGCGTCGGCCGCGGTGCGGATGTCGGCCTCCGTTACGTCGCAGCTAAAGGCGTTCCAGGAGTTCCAGCCCATCGGCGGCGTCCGGCCGAGTTGGCGGGGGCGATCGTCAGTCATTGCAGAATCCTTACTCGATCGACTGCCCCGCAGTCGTCGCCTTATTGGGTTCAGTTGTCGTTGCTGTGTCACCCTGCCGTTCAACCTCAGCCAGCGTCGCCGTCGCCGTTGCCAGCAGGCCGGTACCGATAATAAGGAGCCCAAGCGCGAGGCGGAGTTCCGCCGAGATCGGCAGCGACGGACTCACCCCGATGAGGGCCGCCAGATTGATTCCTGCGACTCCAAGGCCGATCCACCGTGCACTACGCCAGTTAGTCACGCCTGTCGACGATGGGTGGTGTCTGGCTGACCGAGCAGTGAGCGCGAGTCCGACACCCCACACAAGCCCGCTGACAGCAGCGAGTATCGGGTCGCCGACGAGCCAGTAGCAACCGCTGCCGACGACCAGCCCTGTCGCCCCGCCGAGGAGCCACTGTAGCGACGAACGCATTATCGAATCAACTACTGCAGCAGGTAAAATAGTGTCCGCTACCGGTCGCAAGCCGGGAGTCTACCGCTCCTCAAGCGGCACGAACTCGGCGTCGCGGTCGCCGGTGTACTGTGCTCGCGGGCGGATCAGGCGGTTGTCCTCCCACTGCTCTAAGACGTGGGCGATCCAGCCACCCGAGCGGGCGACCGCAAAGATGGGGGTGTAGAGATCGATCGGGATGCCCATCTGGTAGTAGGTCGTCGCCGAGTAGAAGTCGACGTTCGGCGCGAGGCCCTTCTCTTCGCTGATGTAGTCCTCGATGGCGACCGACATCTCGTACCATTTGGTGTCGCCGGCGGCCTCGCCGAGGGCTTCGCTCTCCTCGCCGAGGATCTTCGCGCGCGGGTCTTTGACGTTGTAGACTCGGTGCCCGAACCCGGCGATGCGCTCGCCACGGTCGATGGCGTCTTTGACCCACTCGACGGGATCGAGTTCGTCGTCATCGATCGCCTGCAGCATGCGCATCACGTCGGCGTTCGCGCCGCCGTGCAAACTGCCCGAGAGCGTGCCAATCGCGGAAGTGACCGCGCTGTGGAGGTCGGCCAGCGTTGAGGCGGTCACCATCGCGGCGAACGTTGAGGCGTTGAGGCCGTGGTCGGCGTGGAGGACGAGCGCCATATCAAACGTCTCTGCGAGTACGTCATCTGGCTCCTCGTTGTTGAGCATATAGAGGAAGTTTGCGGCGTGGCTCAGATCCTCTCGGGGGGCGACGGGCTCGTTGCCGTTGCGGAGCCGGTTGTAGGCCGCCAGCGCGGTCGGCATCTTCGCGGTGATCCGGCGACTCTTGCGGTTGTTGGCTTCGGTATCGTCGAAATCGGCGTCAGCGTCGGGATCGGCGGCCGACAGCGCGGAGGTGATCGTCCGGAGGGCGGCCATCGGCTCTTCGCCGCTGGCGGCGAGTTCTCGGATGATATCGAGGACGCCGTCGTCGAGTTCGCGGGCAGCGGCCATCTGCTGGCTGAACTCGGCAAGTTCGGCCTCGGTTGGGAGTTCGTCGTGCCACAGCAGATACAGCGTCTCCTCGTAGCTGGCCTCGCGGGCGAGCTCCTCGATGGCGTAGCCGCGGTAGATCAACTCGCCGGCGTCACCGTCGATATAGCTCAGATCGGATTCGGCGACGACCACGCCTTCGAGTCCCCGCTTCAGCTCGGTAGACATGTACTCTCTTTCTCAGTAGCCTCAAAAAAGCGTTATCGTTTCCGTAGCAGTTACGCGAGTGTAACCCTACCGACTTTTGCCGATAAAAACTGGACGTATTCCAGCACGGAGCCGCGGCTTCCTATAAGCGGCCGCCAACCTGGGGCTACCGTAAGCGCCGATCTGGTGGGTCTACGCCGGGATCACTGTGATCTGTTGTTTCCGGTCGATGGCGTCCTCCAGTTCCTCGGCGATCGCTGACCCCCGGGAGATCTGGATGTCGCCGCCGCTGCTGACCGTCGCGGTAAACAGATACTCGTCGTCGGCCCGCACCTCGACGGTTTCGCCGACGTGGCCGTCCATCCGGATCACGACGTGGCGGGCGGTGATCTCGGGTTGGACGATCTCGCCGGCTGGTTCAGCCTCGACGCCGCCGCCACCGCTGCCGTTGGTTGCGGCACCCCCGGCATCGGGATTGTCCTCGTGGGTGCGGACGTCGATGTCGATGCCGAGGCGATCCTCAATGTCGCTGATTCGGCCGCCACCTTTGCCGATCACATAGGAGATGTCGCTTTCCTCAACGTAGACGATGGCGTTGTTTTGGCCGGTCAACTCGACGCTGACGTGGCCACGGGCGACCGAGCGGATCTCCCGTTCGATCTCCTGTTTGGCGATGCGGTCGACGCCGGTGTCGCTGCCCGCCTCGTCGTCGAGTGGCACCGTGATGACCTGGCGGTTGAACGTGTAGATCTCGTAGGCCGGAGTGCCGGTCTCGAAGTCGGCTACCTGAATTACCGGGCGTGCGAGATCTTCGGCGGTCAGCCCTTCGGGAACCTTCACCTCTGTTGTCACGTCGTAGACGGTATGCACTTCGCCGGCTTCGATGTAGACGACGGTGTCGACGACCTGTGGGATCATCCCGAGTTCGACCCGGCCGACGAGCCGCTGGAGGGCGTCGATTGCGCGCGTCGCGTGGACGACGCCGACCATGCCAACACCCGCGAGCCGCATGTCGGCGAACACGTCGAAGTCCTCGGTCTTGCGAACTTCGTCGTAGATGGTGTAGTCGGGACGGACGAGCAGCAGCGAGTCCGCGGTCGTCGCCATGTCGCCGCCGAGGGCGGTGTACTGGGTGATGTCGTCGCCGACCTGGAGGTCACGCGGTTTCTCCATCGTCTTCACCGCGTAGTCGTTGTCGGTGAGGAACTCCGCGACCGCCTGGGCGAACGTCGATTTCCCCGCGCCCGGCGACCCGGAGATGAGCACACCGCGCTCCTGTTCGAGCAGTCGCTCTCGGAGGCGGTCGTCGAAGACGTAGTCGTCCAGCGTCGTTTTGGCGATCGGTCGGACGGCCGTGATCTCGATCCCATCGGAGAACGGCGGGCGGGCGACGGCGATCCGATAATCCTCGTACTGGATGATCGTCATCCCAGGCTCGGAGAGTTCGACGAACCCGTCGCTGCTGCTGCGGGCGAGGGATTCGATCTCGTCGGCCCACTCGTCCATCTGGGCCTCGGTGCTGACCGTCTCGTCGATGGTCTTGTAGCTCATCCCGTCGAGCGCGCCGCGTTTGGCCTTCGGTTTGGTACCGGTTTTGAGGTGGACGCTCATCGTCTCGTCGCCGAAGAACTCGACGATCGGCAACTCCCCGTCGCTGTCGATTTCGGGCTCGACATAGGTTACGTCGATGCCTTTGGCCTTCGCCACCTCAGATTGGACAATATCGCTGGACAGCAAGGTGGCGTCGTTGTCGGCGGCCACATCGCGAATGATCGCGTCGACCTCGCCTTCGCTGGCGGCCGCCTGTTCGCCCTCGCTGGCCCGCCGGCCAACATATCGAAGCTCGATCGTTCCCGCATCAGCCAGCGCAGCGAGCCGCTGGAGTTCTTCGAGCCCGCTCCAGCCGCTATCGTAGCCAGCGTTGGCCTGGGATTCGAGTTCGCCAACCACGGCCTCCGGGATCAACACTGTCTGCCCGTCGCTGTCGTCGATTCGCTCGGACACACGACCGTCGATCACCGCGCTCGTGTCCGGCACTAGAGTCATAGAAGTCCTTACTCCGGGCGCACGCATAAGGGTGATGCGTGGCGATGATCGGTTTCGCTGAAGCCGGTGGTCACCCCTACTGATCTCCCGTATCGGGTGGCGGTTGGCATCGCTTCAGTACCGTGCTCTCACCAGAAAAATTAAAATTTTTACATTAAAAGATAGCATTACTGAAATACATTAATAATTTATACTAACTGCTAAAATCGGCAGACGAAAGCTGATTCAATCGTATTCTTTTGCGTAGATTATCTTGGATGATAATTTGAGCGCGGTGTTTATATCTATCCTCTCACTTGTCTCTATTAGCGTCAGGCCGTTCCGGGCAGACGCACACTAACCCATGTTCGAAACAGAATCCAGAGGTCAGGTGGGGATTGGAACGCTCATCGTGTTCATCGCGATGGTCTTAGTCGCCGCGATCGCCGCGGGCGTCCTCATCAACACCGCCGGCCTCCTGCAGGCACAAGCACAGCAAACTGGTGAAGAAACAACCGCAGAAGTCAGTGATGTCATCCAAGTCGGTGAAGTGGTCGGCTATTCCAATGGAACTGGCGTCATCAACGAACTCAATGCATCGCTCGGGCTAGCATCTGGTTCCGATCCGATTAACGTGAGCCAGGTGTCGTACACTGTCTCCAGTCCCACAGGAAGTGCGACCGTGATCAACGGAGATAATACGAGCAACAGCAACGTGATCACGCACTACCAAATTCAAGGTATGGAACCAAGTGACGGATCAGTGCTTAAAGATCAAGAAGATCTGCTGATCTCACAAATCGATCTTAACGCCTCAAACAACATCCAGGGCCTTACCGAATCAGAAACGGTGAAACTCATCGTCCAAGCTCCGGCCGGTGGACAGACCTACAAGGAGCTGAAGACGCCGCGGAACATCGAAGACAACTCCAGCTACATCCTCTAAGCAGGCTTCTCTCTCTTTCTGCTGTTTAACCAACTACCCGACCTAGCTCTGACTTTCCTTTTCGCTTATTTATACCCTTATTTCCGTCAGTAGAACTTTCACTGTCGCTACGTCAGTCTGTGTATGACTCGTGAGGCAGTCGTCTCGCTTACCACCTCGCTCGTCGAGATCCCAAGCCACACCGATGAGACTGCTGCCGGCGATTTTATCGCCCATTGGCTCCGTGACGAAACAGCCGCGACCGTCCGTCGTGACGACGCCGGCAACGTGATAGCCTGCCGCCAGTCAGGTGATTCATCACCGAACACCTCCCTCGCCTTTGTCGGCCACCACGACGTTGTCCCACCAGCCGACGACCAACTCGACGCTGACGGTGGGTACCGCAGCGAGCGTCGTGATGGCCGGCTCTATGGCCGTGGCACCGCCGATATGAAAGGTACGCTGGCGGCCGCACTGCTCGCCTTTCGGGATGCTGAGCCCGCAACCGAACTCGTCTTTGCGAGCTTTGTCGGCGAGGAACAGGGCGGGATCGGCGCGCAGGCAGCGATCGAGGATGGGTTCGCGCCCGATACCGCCATCGTCACCGAGGGCTCAACGGGCTACTCCGCGGCCGGTGTCACCGATGTCGCGATCGCCCACAAGGGCCGCCGCGGGAGCACGCTCACCGCAAGCGGTACCGCGGGCCACGCCAGCCGCCCTGATGACGCCGAAAACGCGGTCTACCGCGCCTGCGATGCGGTCGATACCGTTCGCTCACTTGAGGCACCTGAAACGACGGTGCTCGGCAACGAACTCTCTGGGAGCGTCGCCGTCACCGAGATCGACGGCGGCTCGGCGTGGAACGTGATCCCCGAGCGGTGTACCGTCACGGTCGACGAGCGAACCGTGCCCGGTGAGCGTGCCGACCTCGCGGCGGCCGAATCGATCGCGGGCGTCGAGTGGACGGTCGACCAAGACTTGCCGCCGATGGCCTGTGACGATCCGGCGTTTGCCGACCGCGTCCTCACGGCGGCCGACGCCGTCCAGCCGGGCGAGCCTCAGCAGGTCGTCAAACCACATGCGACCGACGCGGGCTGGCTGGCGAACGCTGGCACCGACTGCGTTGTTTGTGGGGCGGCCGAACCTGGCGAGGCACACACAGCGACCGAGAGCGTCTCGATCGACGTGCTTGAGCGGTGTTACGAGCTGTACCGACAGGTGGCCGAGACGCCACCGTAGCCAACCGCTCTCAGCAGTGCGTTGATACGACCGTAGCCGCAACAGCAGGTATGGTAACTGACGCAACGCAGGCTGAGCCCCCAGCGGCGTATACTGCACTGCTTGATGAGATCAACCGGTACAACGCCGTCGAGAGTGCGACCGAGGTGCTCTCGTGGGATCAACAGGTGATGATGCCCGAGGGCGGAACCCCGGCCCGCTCGACGCAGCTTTCGACGCTGTCGTCGATCAGCCACGAGCTGTTGGTCGATGGTGACGTTGGCAACCATCTTGACGAGCTTGACGACGCATCGCTCACCCCCGAACAGCAGGCTGTTGTCCGTGAGATCCGTCGTGAATACGTCCGGGCTGCCCGCGTGCCGCGTGATCTCATCGAGGAGATCTCGACGGCGACCACCGAAGCCCTCGGCGCCTG
>NZ_QKNY01000006.1 GCF_003605575.1 Halonotius aquaticus
CGGTTCGGTGGTCGCTGCATAACAAACGCTAAGCCGCCGGCTCCAAACCCTCGGATATGCGCTTAGAGGAGTTTTGGGGCATCGGGCCGAAGACGGCCGCGCTGCTCCGTGAGTCGATCGGCGAACCCGACGCCATCGCCGCCATCGAGAACGCCGACATCCGGACGCTCGCCGCCGCTGGCGTCCCACGCGGGCGGGCGGTCAGGATCCTCCGGCGGGCCAGCGGCACCGACGGCATCGAGGTGCTCGGCACCGGCGACACCCGCGATGTGTACGACAAACTGCTCTTGGTCGCCAGCGAGTACGCCCTCACGAACCATGCCGCCGACCGAATCCGTGTGATGACGCCGCTGTCAACGCGGGAGGCGATGGCCGACCGCCTCGATCGCGTGTTGGCCGCGAAAGCCGCTTGGATCGACCTCGGCGACGACGACCGCGAGCGGGTGATCGACGCCTTCGACGCCTACGATGACGCCGGCGGCACCGACAGCGCAGCCGTCGAGGCCGCCCTCGAACTCGATGCCGTCGGGCTGGCGGGCGAGCCGTTCGACGCGCTGGCTGGAATCGACAGCGACGCCCTCGAAGCGGCGAAAGGCGCGCTCGGAGCCGTCCAGGAAACCGACGGTGGTGTTGTCGTCGCCGAGGGAGCCGACGACGAACTCGACGCACTTCGAGCCGAGCGCGACGCGGCAGCCGATCTCAACAACGCCGCCTTCGATATCATCGAGACGGTGCGGAGCGACGGCGTCCGCGATATGGACGCCCTCCAAGCGGGTGTCATCGAGCATATCGCGAGCGAGACCGGGATCGAACCACCGCGGGTGCGGTCGGCCGCAGCCGACGACGCCGTCGACGCCGCCGACTTCGTTAGCCAGACACTGCGCGCGCTGGTCGACGACCTCGAAACGGCGGTCGCCGAGCGCGAAGAAACGGTCGCCACCGAGCTACAGGATCGCATCGGCGAGGCCGACGCCGACGTGACCGCCGCCGTCACGGCGATCGGCGACATCGCCGTTGAGCTCTCGTTGGGCCGGTTTGCGGCCGCCTTCGACCTTCAGCGACCCGAACTCGTCGACGATGGGGTGGCGGTGCGCAACGCACGCAATCTCTTTCTCGACGGCGACGTGCAGCCGGTTACCTACGCGGTTGGAACCCACGGCCTCACCGACACCGCCCGGTCGCTGTCGCCGCCGACCGGTGATCGCGTGGCGGTGCTGACGGGCGCGAACTCCGGCGGGAAAACAACCTTGTTGGAGACGCTGAGTCAGGTCGCGCTCCTGGCGGCGATGGGACTGCCAGTCCCGGCCGACGAGGCTGAGGTTGGACAGTTCGAGACGATTGTCTTCCATCGTCGCCACGCCTCGTTCAACGCCGGCGTCCTCGAATCGACGCTGAAATCGATCGTGCCACCGCTGACGGGCGATGGCCGGACGCTGATGTTGGTCGATGAGTTTGAGGCGATCACCGAACCCGGGCGGGCGGCCGACCTGCTCAACGGGCTGGTGTCGCTGACCGTCGACCAGTCGGCCCTCGGCGTCTACGTGACCCATCTCGCCGACGATCTGAGCCCGCTGCCCGAGACCGCCCGGATCGACGGCATCTTCGCGGAGGGGCTTGATCCCGAGCTCGAACTCCAGGTCGACTACCAGCCACGGTTTGGCACGGTCGGCAAATCGACCCCGGAGTTCATCGTCTCACGGCTCGTCGCCAACGCGACCGACCGCGCCGAGCGCGCTGGCTTCGAGTCACTGGCAGCAGCAGTCGGCGAGGAAGCAGTCCAGCGAACGCTGTCGGATGTTGAGTGGCAGTAAAGCGTCACCGCGGACAGCAGCTCAGAAACTGTTTTTGATCTTCTCGAAGAAGCCCTCAGAGACGTCGACCTCCTCGCCGCCAGCCTCGGCGAAGGCTTCGAGGGCCTCCTTCTGGTCGTCGTTGAGCGACTCAGGGGTGACGACCTGAACGGTCACGTAGAGATGCCCGTTGCGCCGGCTGCGGAGCTTCGGCATCCCGAGACCCTTCAGGCGGAACCGCTCGCCGCTTTGGGTGCCCTCGGGGATGTCGAGTTTCTTTGGGCCATCCAGCGTCGGCACCTCGATCGTATCGCCGAAGACCGCCTGTGGGAATGAGATCGGCTGATTGTAGTGGAGGTCGTCGCCGTCGCGTTCGAACTCCTCGTGCTCCTGCACCTCAACATCGATGAGGAGATCGCCAGGCGGGCCGTTGTTCTCGCCGGGCGCGCCCTCGCCGTCCATCCGAAGGGTCTGGCCGGTTTTGATGCCGGCTGGCACCTCGACAGTGAGGGTCACCTCGTTTTGGGTGATGCCGTCGCCGCCACAGGTGCCACAGGTCTGGTCGGCGACCTCACCCTCGCCACCGCAGCGCCGACAGGTCGAGCGCTGCTGGACGCGGCCAAACGGCGTCTGTTGGACTTGCCGCACCTCGCCGGCACCGTTACACTCCGGACAGGTCGAAACCTCCGCCTCCGGTGGGTGGCCCTCACCGCCGCAGGTTTCACACTCCTCAGGGCGGGTGACGGTGAACTCCTTGTCGACGCCCTCGTAGGCTTCTTCGAGGGTGATCTCCATCGACGTGCGGAGGTTTCGGCCCTGTCGGGGGCGGTTGCCACCGCCGCCACCACCGCCGCCGCGGCCGCCGCCGAAGAACTGCTCGAAGATGTCCTCGAAGCCGCCAGCACCGGCCCCGCCACCGCCGAAGCCACCCATCCCGCCGGGGCCGCCAGCCCCGCCGCGCCCGTCGTCGAAGCCGCCGCGTTTTTCGGCCTCTTCGAACCGCTCGTGGCCCATCTGATCGTAGGCCTGGCGTTTCTCCTCGTCGGTCAGCACCTCCTTGGCCGTCTTGATCTTCTTGAATTTCTCCTCGGCGTCGGGCTCGTCGCTTACGTCCGGATGGTATTTCGAGGCTTTCTCCCGATAGGCCTGCTTGATCTCGTCTTCTGAGGCGTCACGTGAGACGCCCAGCACATCATAGAAGTCCTCGCTCATCAGTTATCCTTCGCTAGTTAGCGCGACTACTTGAAAAACGCGGCTTCCGGACTCAGGCTCTCGACGCCCGTAGCGGCGGCTGTTGTCGTGTTTCGACTGTCTCCGGCGGTGTGCGTGTGTTCGGTGTCGACGACGAATGGCGTTCATCATCGACGACGAATCTCCTGCTGTCGCTGTCGGCGAAAGCGTTTATAAGGGGGCCTTTTATCCGTTGGGCACCTCCATACTAATAACAATGAGCGCGCCGGCTGACTCCATCGAGATCCAGAACGTTGTCGCATCGACGGGGATCGGGCAGGAACTCGACCTCGAAGCACTCGCCACCGACCTCCCAGGAGCGGATTTCAACCCGGATAACTTCCCCGGGTTGGTCTACCGCACCCAAGAGCCAAAGGCAGCAGCCCTGATCTTCCGATCCGGCAAGATCGTCTGTACCGGCGCGAAAAGCATCGACGACGTGCATGAGGCCCTTGACATCATCTTCGGCAAGCTTCGAGATCTGGGGATCCCGGTCGAGGATTCGCCCGAGGTGACTGTCCAAAACATCGTCTCCAGTGCGGATCTGGGTCACAGTCTCAACCTCAACGCCCTTGCGATCGGGTTGGGCCTCGAAGACGTCGAGTACGAACCCGAGCAGTTCCCTGGGCTGGTCTACCGGATGGACAATCCCGAGGTCGTGATCCTGTTGTTCGGCAGCGGCAAGGTCGTCATCACCGGCGGCAAAACGGTCGACGACGCGAGTGCGGCTGTCGAGCGGATCGTCGACCGCATTGACGATCTCGGCCTGTTGGGCTGATCGACTCAGTGGAACTGTGAGATTCACCACGAAATCGCATGAAAACTTATATTCCTCCCTGTGATACGTTCACGTAGTGGCATCCAGACAGCCCAGTCCGGGTGTCGAGGAGACGCCCGGCGGTAGGTCGCTTCCCGAACCGACGGCGTACGCCGATGCGGTCGGCCGCGCCGAACCGAGTGCCGACACGCCAAGCCGGCACCGTTCTCCCGAGGATCCCCCACCGCGAACGCCCGCGGTGTATGCCCACACAGACCACTTCCGGCAGCGACTGCACCAGCAGGGCCGGTATGTGTCTGTCCCGATCGTCGCCGAGGCGATCAAACAGGGGCAACTCCGCTGGAACACGACCGACGGCTGGCGGTTCGCGCTCGTGAAACATGGCATCCGGTATGTGATCGTTGTCAGCGACACCGAAACGAAGTCGCCGGTCGTCGTCACCGGCTGGACGGCGATCGACGACTGGGAAACCGCGCATACGGACTCCAGATGGAACGAGACCGACCTCCAGACGATCCGACTGCGGGCGGATCTCAGCAGTCACCGTGACGAACAGATCCCCGACCGGATTCGGCCCCGCGATGTCGACCGCGCCTTCGAGATCGGCGGCCACCGGGTCGTCACCGAGGCCGGCGCGGGCTCGGTCGAATGCGTCGAGTGCGACGGCCGGTTCCGCTCGAAGGACGAACTGAATCGACGACACTGCCGGCGGTAGGTAGTCGCCGATTCCTCGGCCGTCCACCGTCGGTCACAACGGGTTTGTGGCTCGGCAGCCTTGCTCGCATAATGACCGACCCCGACCGCGATATCGACGACAGCGAGTCGTCTCTCGATACTGAGTCCTCGACTGCTGCTGTCGATGTTGACGCTGCTGCCGACGTTGCCGACGACGGTGACCTCCCGGATGACGCCGACGCAACCGACCTCCCGACGGCGTCACTCTCGCTCGATGACTTCTACGAAGTTGTCGACGCCGAGGAGCGACCGGTGCTCACGGCCAGCCAAGTCGCTCGTCGACTCGATTGCAGCCGCGAGGAAGCCAAACGCGGGCTTGACGCGCTCGAAACCGCCGGCAAGCTCGATCGTGCCGATGTCGAACATGATCCTGTCGTCTGGTACCCATCAACCGTCGGCGACCTGGCGGGACGGGAGCGCGTTGTCCTTTTTCCGACTCGGCGAGAGATCGTTGTCGATGAGCCGACCCAATACACTCGCGCCCAACTCGCCCAGTTCGCCCATCTCGTCGATTCGACCGGCACCGAGCCCGGCACCCGCGGCTATCTCTATCGCATCCGGCAGGAGGATATCTGGGCCGCGCCGTTCGACGACCTCGATGAGTTGCTTGCCGCGATGCACTCGGTGTTGCCGCGTCAATCGCCGCATCTCGACGAGTGGGTGACCGCCCAATGGGAGCGCGCCAGCCAGTTCATCCTCCGAACCCACGACGATGGCTACACCGTCCTTGAGGCCGCCAACGAGAACCTGATGGGCAATGTCGCTCAGCAGAAACTCCCCGAGGACGCCCTGCGCGCGCCGATCTCCGAGACTGAGGCGTGGGTCAACAGCGACGAGGTCGCCACGGTCAAGCGGACGCTCTATGAGGCGGGCTACCCGGTCGCCGACGACCGCGAACTCGACACCGGCGACGCGCTGGAGGCGGAGTTGACGGCGACGCTCCGAGAGTACCAGCAGGCGTGGGTCGATACCTTCCTCGACCAGCAGGCCGGCGTTTTTGTCGGCCCGCCCGGCAGCGGAAAAACTATCGCTGCCATCGCCGCCCTCGTCGCGGTCGGCGGCGAGACGCTGATCCTCGTGCCGAGCCGCGAACTCGCCGCCCAGTGGCGCGAGGAGTTGACGACGCACTCGACGCTGACCGACGCCGATATCGGCGAGTACCACGGTGGGACGAAGGAGATCCGCCCGGTCACCATCGCCACCTACCAGACCGCCGGGATGGATCGCCACCGCCAGCTGTTCGACTCTCGCGGCTGGGGGCTGATTATCTACGACGAGGTGCAGCACATCCCCAGCCCGATCTTCCGGCGGAGCACCCAGCTACAGGCCGCACACCGGCTTGGCCTCTCGGCGACGCCAGTTCGGGAGGACGACAAGGAGAAAGAGATTTTCACTCTCATTGGCCCGCCGATCGGCACCGACTGGGCCGCGCTGTTCGAGGCCGGCTTCGTCGCCGAACCCGAGGTGCAGATTCGCTATGTGCCCTGGCGCGACGACGACGCGAAAAACGCCTACAGCAGTGCCGACACGCAGGATCGCCACCGTATCGCCGCCCAAAACCCTGCGAAGATCGACGAGATTAGAGCCCTCCGAGGACGGCATCCCGACGCCAAGACGCTGATCTTCGTCGACTATCTCGACCAAGGCGAGGCAATCGCCGACGCGCTGGATGTGCCCTTTATCAGCGGCGAAACCGCCCACCATGAACGCCAGCGGCAGTTCGCCGCGTTCCGCGATGGTAGCCAGCAGACGCTCGTCGTCTCCCGAATTGCCGACGAGGGGATCGACCTGCCGAACGCCGAACTCGCTATCGTCGCCTCCGGGCTCGGTGGCTCCCGCCGCCAGGGCACCCAGCGCGCCGGCCGGACGATGCGGCCCGTCGGCAACGCGGTGCTATACGTGCTGGCGACCCGCGGCAGCCGCGAGGAGGATTTCGCTCAGCGACAGATGCGACATATGGCCGGCAAGGGTGTCCGGATCAGCGAAACGACGATCAGCGAATAGCGACTTGACGGCGGCTGCAAGTTACGCGATCACGTCGGCGATAGCGTCCATCACGCGGTCGACTTTCTCGACATCCGCGTTGTAGCCCATGTGACCGACCCGGATGATGTCGTCGGCGAGATCGCCGAGACTCGTCGCTAGCACGATGTCGTGATCGGCTTCGACGCGCTGGCGCACATCCTGTGCGTCTCCAGGCATGTGGAAGCCTGTTACCGTCGGCGATGCCCGTGATTCATCCGGATAGAGTGACAGCCCGAGCTCTCGTCCGCGTTGGCGACACCGCTCGGCGGCGCGTTCGTGACGATCGTGGACATTTTCGATCCCTTCCTCACGCAGCCGCGAAACCGCCTCCGCGAGCGCGGCGACGTTGGCGTCGAGATGCGTGTACGGAAAACCCTCGGAGACATCGCGCCACGGGAGAAGGTTCGTGTATAGCGACGTCGGTTCGCGTTCTTCCATTACCGCCCATGCACGATCGCTGACGGCCGCTGTCGTGAGGCCGGGCGGCGCGCTGAAACACTTCTGGGAGGCGCCGAGGCAGACATCGATCCGGTCGGTCGGCACCGGCGTCCCGCCGAGCGAAGAGACGGCGTCGACAACGCTCAGCACGTCGTACTCCTCCAGCAGATCCAACACCGGTGAGAGGTCGTTGAGCGTCCCGGTCGGCGTCTCGCAGTGAACCAGCGTCGCCAATTTGAATGGGTCGTCCGCTTCCTCGGCGTCGGCGAGTGCGGCTTCGATCGCGTCAAGATCGTAGCCCGCGTCGTAGTCGGCCGAGACGAGTTCCGCCTCGCCGTCGTAGCTGTCGACGAAATCGGCGAATCCCTCGCCATAGAGGCCGTTGGCGATACAGAGCACGCGGTCGCCCGGCGCGACGAGCGAGGCGATAGCGGCTTCCAGCCCGAGGATGCCCTCGCCGCCGGGGACGATCACATCGTGGTCGGTGCCGTAGATTTGCTGGAGATTCCGACAGAGGCGGTCGTATCGCTCGGCGAACTCGGGCTGTACCGCTGAATTCGGCTGCGGTTCGGCCATCGCCTCTCGCACTTCCGGTGGGACGGCGGTCGGCCCCGGCGTGAACAACATGGCTGTTCGTCGGCGGGCGACCCAGTAGTGGGTTGCGATCCCGGGTGTTATTCGATCTCGTCTGGCTCGTCCCATTTCTCATCGCTGTCGACAGGCTCGATAGCATGGCTGATCTCGGCCTCCGAGTAGTCGATCTCGTCGAGTACCATACTCAGGCGTTGCCAGCGCGCGCTTTGCTCGTCTTCGCCGTCGGGGCCGACCCGCGCGCCGCGAGTTTTGAAAAAGCGCGTCCCACGGTCGCGTTTGGCTCCCTCGCCGGTGTGGCCGTCGAAGATCGCGTCGAACTCGCCTTCGGGTTCGAGGTCGCCAGCCGGGAAATCGAATCGCGGTTCCTCGCCTGCCTCGCGGGCCGCGGCGCGCTCGTCGGCGACTTTCCGAAAGTATTCGTCGGCGTTGGCGGCCTCCCGTGTCGAGGTCGCTCGCGCGGCGGCCAAGGCGGCGTGGATCGCACAGAGACGTTGCCGCCAGTCGTCAGTTTCCCAGCGGTCGGTCGCCAGTTCCTCGTATCGCTGGATCGTCAGCGCGACCGACTCGCCGGCTCGGAGGTCTTCGACAACGTAGAGATTGAGGCGATCCCAGAGGTTCCAGCCGTAACCCGACCGCTGGAGTTCCCAGGCGGCCCACGCGGCGACTTCCTCATCAGAGCGGCGGACGGCCTTCTGCAGCAGGCTGGAGACAGTATACCGGCTGTAGCCGCCGTCGGTTTCGTCGGCCTGCTTGGGCTCGCCGAAGTCGTTTTGCGTGTCGGCGTCGGGGTTACGCTCGGTGTCGAGGTCGCCGTCGCTGCCGAACGTCGCTTGCCGGGGCTCGTCGTCGGCCATATCGGCTCTGGGAGTGGCGGCGGCTAAAACGCGGCGGCTGCCACTGGCTACGTGGGTGTTAGCGTGTCACTGGGATCGACCCGCTTGACGACTCGCTCGCCGGCCGCGTTGACGCCGACGAGGATCGCTACCGCGACGGCGATGATGGCGACCTGCTGCGGCGTCGATAACAACCCCAGCGAGACGATCAGCGTCGTCGCACACGCGGGGGGATGCACGGCGTCGGTGGCGATCATCCCCCAACTGGTCAGCATGATCGACAGCGTCGCACTCGCTGCCAGCCCCAGACCCGTAATCGACAGCGGCGGTGGCGTCGCGGTGATCGCTACCTGCCCGCCCAGCAGCGACCATGCGAGCAAGCCGGCCAACCCGCCGATGAGGTGACTGCCGACGATGCGAACGGGACTGGTGCGGTCGCTGTGGTGCTCGAAGGCGAGGACAAAGGCGGTCGGGCCGAGACTCGGGAAAACGAACGGCTGGCCGCTGGCCCACGCGATCACGCCGAGGGCGGTGAACAGCAACCCGGCGTACAGGCTCGTCCAGAGACGAGGGCGCATGTCACGCCTTCGAAAGTCGTACATAAACAAGTCTTGTTCTGTCATGCTTTGGTTCGAAAATTACAGTCGAATCTGTCTATTCTTCAAATTTCGCCGTGTGGCCGCGTTCTAAATCGGCTCTCCTATAGATCCAATTCGGCAAGCAGCCGCGCTGTAATCACCTGTTCGACGATCTCCAGCAGGCTGTCGTCGTTGGTCGTGAAATCCGCGAAGAGGCCTAGCGGGATCTCGCCGCCGGCAACGTCGTGGTGGCCGCCCGCGCTGCCGACATCGGCGAACGTTTTCCGAAGGACATCGCCGACGTGGATCCGTGGATCGGGCGACCGCGCCGAGAGGTGGATCGACTCGTCGATGATCCCGAAGACGATCACCGTCTCGACGCCCTCCAGCGTGGCGAGGTAGTCCGCAGCCTGCGGGACGGCGTCGCGCTCGCTCGTCCGGCCGACGTGGGAAATGAGCACTGCCGAGGTCGTCGTCCGGTTCGTGATCGCCGTCGCAATCGCATCCAGCGTCGCCCCGGAGACCGACGGCGTCGACAGCGTCTGCAGCAGATCGAGATCCGCGTGATCGTGGAGGAAGCCCGCGGCGTCGTACTCGGCGGCGGTCGCTCCGCGCAGGAAATTTAGTGTTTCCCGCCGGATGGCGAACAGCAGCGCGGTCGCCAGCATGTCCTCGACTTCCATGTCGAGAGCCTCGACGTATTCGGCGAGGATCGTCGCCGCCGCACCCAACTCCTCGCGGTGGTCGACGAATCGGGCGTCGATGTCCTCTGCGGGGTGATGGTCGATCACGATATCGATGGCTGTCTCCGGGAGGACGTTGTTGTTCGCGCCCGGCGTCGAGTGATCGACGAACGCGACGAGGGAGTCCTCGGAGCGTTCCTGTAGTGCGGCGGCATCGAACGGTTTGAGATCGATTTCGAGCAGATTGACGAACGCGCGGTTCTCTTGGTGGGAGATGTCGCCGCTGTAGAGGATGTTTCGCTCGTCGATCCCGGCGTCGGCGGCGATCCGGCCCAACGCGAGCGCGCTGGCGAGACAGTCCGGGTCGGGGTTGTTGTGGCAGACGATGTTGAGTTCGCTGCCGTCGGCAAGGAGGTGGTGGAGGTCGTGGACAGAACTCATTGGTTCGTTTTCCGGTGCTACACACTTAGGAATAGGTAGCGTTCTACCGAGTCACCCAGGGCAACGTATTTTGAGTTGCCACCTGAACCGCGATCTATGCCCCGCAAGATCGAGCGTGAGACAACGATTACTGAGCAGTTCTCGGTGACGATCCCGCCCGCGGTGCGACGCGCGGCTGGGGTCGAAGCCGGCGACACGATTCGCTGGCAGGTTGATGACGACGGCTCGCTCTCGGTCGAACACCGCCGGCAGCAGTACGGTGCGTTCGACGATCTGAATGCTGTGGACATTGGTGAGTCGACAGATGCTGCTAACGATCACGACCTCGGCAGTCGAGAGTTTTGACGGCTAAAATTGGTATTGACTCTCGGTAGCGTGGCTATGGGCCGGTAATTATAACTCGTTCAGTTGTACATAACAGTCATATGAGAACTCGGCGCGCTGTCCTCTCAGTTATCGGGATGGCCGCATTCGCGGGCTGTTCGAGTCAGGCCACGGATACAACCGACCAAGCCGCAGAGCGGGAGCTTTCGATTGCGTTTGACGGACTAGGCAAATACGAAGAAAAAGTAAGAAACGCCGAACCACTAGAAGAAGCCAGCCTCGAAGTCACCGTCGACGACGTACACCAAATGCTGGAAGAAACCGATTCAGCAATGGAAGAAGCCGAACAAATCGCATACTTCGCAGAAACAGTAAACGACGAAGACCTACACAGCATCCTCCAAGAATACCACCTAGAAAAAAACAAGTACAGAAAACCAAGTCGTCGTCAACCAAAACCATCACTTCGGCGGTAATGCAGGCAACGTCAACGAAATCTACACCGTCAAAAACGGAAATCTTCAAAGCCAACCAATACTCCAAACAGACCTCCTAGTCAAAACAGAAAAAGGAGACACCATCCACAAACCCGGACAACAAACACCACAAGAACTCAAAGCACAACGAAACGACGACCGATACACACGAATGGTAGCACAAGATTACGATGCTCTCACGGATAGAATACGATCTGGAAGAGAGGATGGAGGTACGGATGAAGAAGTCCAAGACTTTAGACAATTAATAATGTCGAAATGGAGCAGTGCTCTGTTTGGAACCGGGAATGAAGCAAATCTAATACCATACGGTGGAGAAAGCTCAAATCTGGTTTTCGATGCGATGTATAACGATGGGAATACAGAAGCATTAGTTGAGTTGAACCAAGCATATGCTGAATCAGATTTCGTAGGATCAGACCAAGTCGTGTCAGCACAGTACACAGGAAACGGTTGGCAGTTTGAAGCCCACCCAGACTATGAAATGGGAGAAAAACTCCCAGCCAACCAATAATTTATTTTCTTAATTCCAGTTTCTGTCCTCCCAGACATCAATCGGATTTCTAACCTCACCTTCTAAATCTCCTGGGAAGTTTTGGAATAGTTGGTTGTGTGGTATTCCGGTGGTGGTGTATTGTTCGATGGCTTGGTAACTGCTTTTCTGCATGGCAGGCTCTGTTACATGTTCTACCTTGAATGGGTCGTAGTTGTTTGTACCTGCGATTATGTAGTCTGGCCCGTACTTCTCAAACCTACCGGGTTGTTCCACTCCCGTTGGAATCCGTAGTTGCAGCTGTACCGGTTGTAACCCGCCGACCGGTCAAAGCCCGCCCAGTTTGTTCCGACGGGGATCTAACTGTTGGGATATGCTACAGAGGCTGTGACGCTGAGCGCGTTGGTACTCTATTCGGGAGATGAAACCGTTCTGTTCGTCACTCATAGAGACACGCGTCACTCCAAGTGACTGGTGTTGAGTACGGCTCGCGCTCGTTCAGTACGTTTCTCGATCCGATCCGATTTTCGTCCCGTCGGGTCGCTTCTGTCCCTCTGAATCGTGAACGACGACGCCGTCGACATCGCGGGATTCGTAGTTCTCTCGCACGGCGATTGCCTCCTCGATCTCGCGGATCGCCCGCTCTTTGAGCGCGGCCGCTAACTCCTTGGCCTCACTCCGCGAAATATCGCGGCCCAGGCCTTCACACTCGTGGGCGCGAACCATGCCCTCGCCGTCAACAGCTTCACCCATCGGTTGGCTCGTCCCGCCGAGAGCGACGCTGAAGGGGTACGTCTTGCAGATCAGCGGGCGGTCGTCGTGGACGCCGCAGTGGCCGGTGCCGTCGTCGCGTTCCTCGTAGAACGTACAGTCGCCGCAGGCGTCGGTCTGGAGGGCCCACTCGAATGTCTCGCCTGCGGTGGCTTCCGCGCCATCTTCCTCATCCAGTCCGTACGGCATCGGCCGCGCTACATCGCGCCAGTCGTAGTCGCCGGCGTCCTGCAACTCGCGGATTTCGTCGGGAAAGACGGTCGCCGTGTGGGGTTCGCGGTCAGTGGCGTCAGCCTCTTTCTTTTCTTCGTCGCCATCGCTGTCAGGGTCGTAGCCCTTGCAACACGCGCCACAGCGCGTACACTCGAAGCCAATCGACTCGATGGCGTCGGCGAGGTCGTCGACCGCAAGCGAGCAGGCGCGGTCGAGTTCAGTTTCGAGGCTGTCCATCAGTCGGAGGGCTGACTCGCCCCCGAGCCGGTCGTCACAAACGCCGAGAGGTCGATCTCGCCGCCGACGGCCTCAGGGGTTTCGTAGGGCCGGTTGACGACGAGGTCGCCGGCGCGCTGTTTGCCGATTCCCGGCAGGGCTTCGAGTTCGGTCATGCTCGCGCTGTTGATATCCAGCGGGTACGGAACCGCTGTCACCGACCGGTAGCCGTGATCGACGATGACGGCATCGACTGTCTGGCCGAGCGGTCGTTCCTCGGGGAATCCGACGAGCAGTGGGTAGGTGCCCAGTTGCCGGCCGAACGTGCGGCCGTCCTCGTGGTATTCGAGATGCACGTCCGGCAGGACGGTGCCAGCGGGCGCAACACGCTCCAGCATCGGCTGGTCGATAGTCTCCCGAACCTCCTGTTTGTAGGATTTGAACAGCTCCTTGTGCTCCTCGGCGATGGCCGCGCCGGTGTCGGACATGTCGGTACCCTCGAAGGCCATCACCTGGCGGATGTTGATGCGGCGGAGCATCAACCCCTCGTCGTAAACGCGCTGGAGGAACGCCCGGTTGTGGTCGTAGGTTGCGCGGCGTTCCTCTTGGAGGCCGTGCAGCAGATTGATTCCAGGCAACAGTTTCGGCAGGCGATTCCCTGCGTCGTCGCCGTGGGTCGGTGCGTCGCTGGCGTCCTCGCCGGGTCGCCAGCCGGCCTCCTCGTTGACGATTTTGACCGCCTGAAAGCACTCCTCGGCGGTGACGTTGAGGTTGTTGGCCTCTTGGACGACGGGATCGGCGGACTCCAAGCCGAAAGCGGCGGTGTCGCCGGGCGTGTTGTGCTCGGCGATGATGCGAATCCCCTCGCGGCTTTTTTCCGGCCACTCGACAATCGTGATCGGGTTCATATTGTCGAGGTGCAGCGTTTCGAGGTCGGGCGCAACCTCTCGAATCCCGCTGTAGAGCCGCCGAAGCGCGTCAGGGTTGGGGGCCTCACCGTCGCCGCCGAAGGCGAGGATGTCGGCCTGCCGGCCGAGCCGGAAGTGTTTGACGCCGTAGTCAGATAGGGTGTCGACCTCGTCGACAACGGCGTCGGCCGTGCGGAAGGCGGGATTCCCATAGAGAGGTTCGGTACAGAACGAACAGCGGTAGGCACAGCCCCGGGAGGTTTCCATCTCACAGATCAGGTGATCCGGGTGGTTGGGATGCTGCTCGACGATGAACGCGCCGTCGGGGGCCCACCGGCTGAGTTCGTCGTTGTCGCGCATCCGGTTGTTGAACCCTTCTAACCCGGAGTCGACGAGATCGTAGGCGGCCGCCTCAACGTCACCTTTGGCAACGAAATCGAAGTCGAGATCCTTCCGTTCGGTTTCGGTCGCGCCGGCGTTCTCGTCGCCGACGCCAAACTTGACGGGGCCGCCCATGAGCGAGGTGCCCTCGGCGACCCATGCGAGTTCCTTGACTTCCTCGGGTTCGGCTGGCGTCCCACCAACGTAGCTGCCGGGGACGGTCATCCCGCCGACATAGATCATGAGGTCGGCGTCGGCGACCGCGTTCCATTTTTGCTTATTGTCGCGGAGTTCGTCAATCGTGTGGTAGGTGATCTGCGATTGGGGGACGCCAGCGTCGACGAGCGCGCCGGCGGTAAAGCGCGGATACGTCGAGATGTAGGGTGGCACGCCGAAATGTGCCGGCTCGTCGACGTAGCCGTCGACGATGGTAACGGCGAGCTCCGAGGGCCGAGTCATATCACGCTGTTCGGCGTCAAGCGGCTAAAGCCGTGTGATCCGGCCTGCAGGTGTGCCGCTTCCACCAGCGTGCCACGTGATTTAACTTCATGGCAGCCCTCCCTTCTGGTATGCCTGAAACCGTCGAAGTCGAATGCGACAACGGGGACTGCGAACTCGATATGTTCGAAGTCCACTACACCTACGACGTGCCTGACGACCACGGGGTCGATGATCTCAGCTGTCCGTACTGCGCCGACAGCGCGAGCCTCTCGGAGATCGTCCTATGACCCGGCTGGAAACCTACGGCCGGGAGGCCCTCAACACGGTGCTGGAACGGATCGGCCGCGGCGTCAGCCAGGTGCAGTCCCGCAAGCCGCTCTCGTATGATCTCTTGGAGAGCGACACCGAATATCTCGTCGTCTTTGACGCGCCGGGCGCGACCGCTGAGGATGTTCAGGTGCAGTTCGTCGACGGCGAACTTGAGGTGCGGATCGACCGCTTCCGAGCGTTCCACAAGGGCTTCGAGATGCGGTTCCCCGGTCGCGGGCTGACGCTTTCGGGGACGGCGACGCTGCCCGACGCCGCCAGCGTCACCGGTAGTGAGACGACCCCGGATGCGACACTGACCCAGGATGGAACCCTCCATGTGACGATCCCGAAAGCTGCCTCAGCGCACACGGTTGCCGTCGAAGACGACGACACCACCCGCGACGAGCAGTCCGGCGACACGGGCGACGACGACACCCCCGACAACCACACAGACGACGCCTAACAACGTCTCTGCGTGGTGGGGCCCTCTGTATCGTCTGTTTCTCTCGTTCCATGGGCGCAGCCTGCCGAACTGCGCAGCATGGTTGAGCCGCCGTGGGCAGTGTTGGTCTGAATCAATCAGTCCGCTACAGAGAGCTACATATACATACGAAACGTCCAGTAGTTGCTGATATTTAGTTACGTACAACCGCTGTTTTCGCCAATACGTTTTTACATTTCAACCAACAACGTAGCGATGAACTGAACCCTCATTGCAAGCGATCCGTTCCACACTAGCCATGAAAGACCTCACCGCGTTTCAGCGAGACCTCTTGTACGTCATTGCGAGCCTCGATGACCCATACGGACTCGGGATCAAGGAGGAACTTGAATCGTACTACGACGACGATGTCAACACCGGACGTGTCTACCAGAATCTCGGGAAACTGGTCGACAGCGGCTACGTCCAAAAGGACGCCATCGACAAGCGAACCAACTCCTACACGCTCACCGCAAGCGCCACTACCGCGATAGATGATCGCCAGGCGTGGGAGAGCAAACAGGTGCGGCGGATCGACGCCGGCGACCCAACCCCGTCGCCGGAGGCTGAAACCCACTCGTAGCTACACCGGAAGATCGGCGTCGGCGTCGACGACCCGGTCGGCCTCCGGGGGGATCTCCCAGTCGGTCGTGAGCTCTAGCAGTTGCGCCAGCATGCGGCCGGTCGCCCCCCAGACGGTGTAGCCAGCCACGTGGAAGAAGTGAATCCGGATCGGCCCGTAGTGTGGGTGATCGCGGTGTTCTGACTCGTAGTTCGAGCGGTCGATGAGTGCGGCGACCGGCAGCCGAACGATCTCGGCGACCTCGTACTCGTCGGGGGTGTACTCCCGATCGGGTATCCGGCCAACGAAGGGGCGGACGATGTATCGGGTGACCGTTTCGATGTCGTCGATCCTGCCGACGACATCGGCTTCATCGGGTCGAAGCCCGATCTCCTCGTCGGCCTCTCGGAGGGCGGTGGCTTGGAGATCCGCATCCGACGGCTCGCGGCCCCCGCCCGGAAAGCTCATCTGGCCGGGGTGGTCGCCAAGCTGCTCAGAGCGTTTGGTGAAGAGGATCGCCGGCTCGCCGTCTTGGTCGATGATCGGCGCGAGCACCGCAGCCTCCTTTGCGGGGTCGGCGATCGCCGACGGCGTATACTGAGCCACCCCCGTCAGATCCATATCTATTCTTGCAGGGCAGTCCTCTTAGTCCTGCGGGAGCAGCGGTGTCAGCGACGCTCTGATCGCGTCGGTTTCGACAGCGGCCCACGCTTCGAGGTCGTAGCTCACATCCAGCAGTGCCGCGGCGCGGTCGGCGTCATCGGCGGCGACGGCCTCGTCGGCTTCGGCTTCAAGCCGGGTTTGCACCTGTTCGGCCAGTCGATCGCGGTCGACAGATCGTGTCTCGTAGTCGAGAATATGGGGTAGATCCTCGGCGTTCGGCGGCAACGTCGGAAACGCCGCCGGCCCGACCGTGAGCAACGACTCGCTGTCAGCGTCGCTCGCGTCGCTCGATGTGGGCGCGTACTCGACGAGCACATACTCGGTGATTGCGGTCTCGATGGCGTCGGTGACGGCTGCGTCGTCAACGGCTGCCCCCTGTTTGAATGCTAACTCGGTGAGGGCTTGGGAGAGTTCCTCCCGCGTCAATGCGCCAAAGAGGTCGACGACGCCGGCGAGTTCGTCACCTGTCGCGGTCATACCACGCTGGTGTCGCTGCTGTCATTTGAGTCTACCTCACTCGGTGGTCGTCGACTCCCCGCCGGTCGCCGCCGCCAAATCGGCTGCGGCCGCTTCGGCGACCGCCTCGGGGCTGATCGGCGCGTCGTTCCAGGCTGGCAGGCGGCTATCCTCACCCGGTTCCCGCAGGGCGTCGGCGTAGGTGTCGATCTGTTCGCGCTCGTCGTCGCGGTCGTAGGCCAGATCGTTGTAGGCGGCGTCGACGGCGTACTGTCGGCGCAGCGATTCGGCAGCCGTCCGGTAGCGGTCGGGGAGCGTCGCGTAATCGATGTCGACACCGTGCTCGGTGACGACCCGGAACAGTGCCTCGCCGACGGCCGCGCTCATCTCCGAGAGCCCGGTTGGCCCGCCGACTGCGCGGTGGTCGTGTTCGTACGCGCCGAGGTCGACCTGCGCGCTGCCGTCGACGCCAGCGTGGGCGAACGCTTCCCCGAGCGTGCCGACCTCAAGGCCCCACGATCGCTGCACGCGCATATCGGCGATGAGATCGCCCGTCGCGGCAAACTCGCCGGCCAGGGCGTACCGGAACGCATCGAGATACTGCAAGATCTCGGCGTCGGCGGCCCCGTCGGCTAACGCCCGGACGAGCGGTGCGTAAAACAGCCGGAACAGGCGGCCGTAGAGCTGTCCGTTCTCAACCCGGGCGTAGTAGCCTTTCGAGAACTGATGGCCGTGTTCCAGCGGGAACAACAGCCGCGGGACGTAGGAGCGGTGGTAGGTTTTCGTGTCGGCATCATGGCAGACGACGTAGTCGGCATCGAGCACCTGTCCGAGCGCGAGCCACACATCCCGGCCCTTGCCCGCTGAGCCGTTGAGCCCGTTGTCAGCCAGCAGGTCGGCGAGCGTCGGGCCGTTACACCACAGCACCTCCAGTGGGAGGTCGAAGTCGGCGAGCCAGTCCCGAAACGGGCCGACCTTCTTCGCCGGCGCGCGCAGCGGGACGACGACGCGTTTGGGTGCGACGGCTTCCAGTTCGGACAGGACACCCTCGGCGGCGAGGCCGGCGTACTCCCGTTCGGTCATCGGGACGACGACCGCGGCGCGATCAGTCGGTGCTGCCGGCGTGGTCTCTCGGAGATGGTGGAGCGTCGTAATCCGTTCTTGGACGTACTCCATTTACGATCTGTTGTGGCTGTGCGGACATAGACCCCGCGGTCGGTGTCGCGTCGGCAGCGCGCTCTCACCGCGGTGTCAGCCTACCACCGAACCTCGAAGCCAGCGATCCCCTCGGGTGATTCCATCGTGGCATCGACATCGTTGACCTCGGCGGCACGGCTGCCGGTTTCACACCACTCACACATCGCCTCGACGCGTTCTTCGTCGCCCTCGAAGACGGCTTCGACGCGGCCGTCATCGAGATTTTTGACCCAGCCGTCGACGCCACGCTCGCGGGCGGCATCGCGGGTGCTAGCGCGGTAGTAGACGCCTTGGACGCGACCACTGACGAACACGTGGGCTCGGACACGGTCGGAGTCGGACATATCGCTTGCTTTTGCTGCGACGCTGATAAACGCTCAGTTCGTGGTCGAACCAACGACTGACGCCTCCTGGTCAGGGGTCGACACGATCGAGCCACTGGATCGGCTCAGCCAACTCGGTATCAGTCGGGAGATTTTCTGGTCGCTCCCAGACAACGCTGGCGGCTTCCAGCCCGCGGGCATCGGCAACGGTCTCGAAAAAGCGCGCGCCACGTTCGTACTGATCGCGTTTGAGGCCCAGCCCGAGCAGTCGGCTCATCAGCCGCTTTAGCGGCCCGCCGGAGCCACGCCGAGCGTCGAGTTTGGCCCGCAGATCGGCGTACTCCTCGTCGAAGGCGCGATCCATCAGCAACTCGGCGTAGCCTTCGACGGCGGTCATCGCGGTGGTCAACTCCTCGAAGGTTGCCTGATCGAGGTCGCCCGCCGAGATGGCCGTGACACTGTCCTGCATCCGCGTTTCGAGGTACTCCGGCAGCCACGGCGCGACGCCGAACTCCGCGGCGTGGGCGACCTCGTGGAACGCGATCCACCGACGGAAGCGAGGATACGCCACATTGAGGTCGTCGGCGACCCGGCGGATGTTCGGGCGGACGAAGTACAGCGCGTGGCCGCCGTCGGCGAGCAACAGCGGGTCGTACTGCCCGAGAACGTTTCGGCCCAGAAAGCCCATTGTGACCGCCATCGTCCCGGTGTTGATCGTCCGTGAGACCCCCGGCAGCACCGTCGTCGACGGCTCCAGGGGGTCGACGACCCGCCGGAAGGTTTCGATGTTGGCGTCGATCCAGTGGTGGCGGTGTTGGATTTCGATCGTTTCCGGGAGGTCAAAGTCGACGCCGCCGGCCGCACGGAGGCGGTCGCGGGCGTCCCGCACGTCGGCTCGAAAGCCGGCCTGCTCCTCGGATGAGAGCGTGAGATCGCCGGCCGGCGTCGATGCCTTGGCCGCCTCGGCGACGCTTCCCCAGTCGATGATGCCGCCGCCGTCGGCGTCTGCGACCGCTTGGGCGCTACGAAAGAGATTCATATCTTTGGTGGGGTGGCGGCGAGTAAAGTCCTTGTGCGTCCACCAACCGCCGCGTGGGTGCCTAACCGTGACGTTGATACGCCTGCTGCCGCTGCAAAATAGCATGCAGGAGTCCCAACGAGCGTTTCTTGAATCGCTGTTGACGACGGCCAGCCCCTCGGGGTTCGAAACCGACGGCCAACGCGTCTGGGTTGATTATGTCGAGGAGTTCGCCGACGAGGTCACGACCGACGACTACGGGAACGCGGTCGCCGTCCACGAGGGATCGGGCGAGGGCCCCGAGATCGCCTTCAGCGGCCACGCCGACGAGATCGGCTTCATCGTCCGCGACATCGACGACAACGGGTTCATCCGGATGAGTCGGATCGGCGGCTCCGATCGAACTGTCTCGCAGGGCCAACACGTCACGATCCACACCGGCGAGGGCCCGGTACAGGGCGTTGTCGGCCAGACAGCGATTCACCTCCGGGACACCGGGGGTGAGGAGTATCCGGATATCGCCGAGCAGTTCATCGATATCGGCGCGACCGACGGCGACGAGGCCGAGGAACTGGTCGAGGTTGGCGATCCGATCACGTTCTCCAGTGAGCTGTATGAACTCCAGGGCAGCCGACTCACGGCCCGAGGGATGGACAACCGGATCGGCACCTGGAGCGCGGCCGAAGGGCTGCGCCGGGCGGTGGAGGCCGATGTCGACGCGACGATCTATGCGGTCAGCACCGTCCAAGAGGAGGTCGGCATCAAAGGGGCCCAGATGGTCGGCTTCGATCTCGATCCTGACGCCGCCATCGCTGTCGACGTAACGCATGCCACCGACAACCCAGATGTGCCGGGCGACAAGCAGGGCCCCGTCGAGTTGGGCGAGGGGCCGGTCGTCTCCCGTGGCAGCGCGAATCATCCGCGCGTCGTCGACCTCGCTCGCTCGGCCGCCGAAGCCGACGATATTGAGATCCAGCTCCAAGCTACCGGCACCCGCACCGGCACCGACGCCGACGGCTTCTACACGAGTCGCGGCGGCATCCCTTCGCTCAACATCGGGCTGCCGAACCGGTATATGCACACCCCGGTTGAGGTGATCGACACCGAGGATCTCGATGCGGTCGCCGCGCTCCTCGGAGCGATCGCGGCTCAGGCCGGGGAGATCGATTCCTTTGCGGTCGATATCTAAGGCCGGTCAGTCGGCGACAAACTCGATCAACACGCCGCCCGTCGATGAGGGGTGGAGAAACGCGACCTCATGGCCCCACGCGCCGGGGCGTGGTTCCTCGTCGATGCGATCGATACCCTGCTCGGCAGCCCGCGTCAGGGCGGCCTCGATATCGGCGGTGCTGAGTGCGAGGTGGTGGATCCCAGAGCCGTGGCTGTCGAGATAGCGGGCGATCGGCCCGTCCTCGCGTGGTTCTAAGAGTTCAAAATACCCCGAGCCGAGGTCAAGAAAGCTGACCGCCATCCCGTCGAATCGCTCCTCGTGGACGATCGACGCGTCGAACAGCGCGGCGTAGCGATCGGCGAGGGTGTCGGCATCGTCGGTGGCGATCCCGGCGTGATGAAAGTCCATGCCGAGTGTTGCGGTGAGAGCTGCATAAAGTCGGGCGGTCGATGGCGGTGCCAGCGGGGCCGTCGATCCAGCGCGTTACGCGCTGATCAGCGCGCGATCGAAGGCGATCCGGACGGTCGTCCCGCCGCTTTCGGGTGTTTCGATCGTTAACTCGGCGCCGTAGCGATCCGTGATCCACCGCACCAACCAGAGGCCGAGCCCGCTGCCGTGGTGGAGTGGGGTGATCTCCTGGTTGCCGGTCACGACCTCTCGTTCCGTCGCCGGAATCCCCGGCCCGTTGTCGGCGATGATCAACTCGGCGGTGGCGTCGTCGACAACGCGGGCGGTTACTGTCACCGTTGGTGTCGCGGCTGTATTGTGCCGAATCGCGTTGTCAACGAGGCTTTCGACGAGCACCCGGAGGCTGGCGTCGGCGGCAACGAGCAGGGCTGTCGGGCAGTCGGTCGTGATCGCAGCGGCCGGGAACTCCTCGCTGCAGGCTGTGACGACCCGATCGATGATGGCTGTGATATCGGTTGGCTCCAGCGTTGGCGACTCTCCGAGCACCCGCTGGACGGTTTTGGCCTCCTCGCTGAGTCGGGCCAGCCCGCTTGCGGTGTCGCTGATTGCGTCGGCGGCCGCCTGTATCTCCTCGTCGTCGGTCAGGTCGCTGATCTTCTCTGCTTGCCCGGCGATCACGTTCACGTCGTTGCGGAGATTGTGTCTGAGGACGCGCTGGAGGACATCGAGGTGGCGTTCCCGACGGAGTTCCGCGGTCACGTCGGTGTAGATCGCAAACCCGTGGCCCTTCCGGATCGGGACGCTCCGATAGACAAACTGCCGGCGACCGTCAGCGGTCACCCGTTCGACGACCGCGGCGTTTGACTCGCCGGCGGCGGTCTGCTGATCGAACTGTTTGGCCTCCTCGCGGCGATCGCTCGGGACGATGAGGTCGTTGAGCGAGACGCCGCTTAATGACTCGGTACCGTGGCCGAAGGTGTCGGCAAACGTCGCGTTGGCCTGGACGATGACCGGATCGCCGTCGACCAGTTCGAACTCCACGACAGCCTCGTTGAGTTCGTTGAATAGTCGCTTGAAGCGATTCATGCCGTCGGTGCGTGGATAGGCGGTCACTGTGTTCCTCCTCTCATTGTCATCATCTTGGCAACCATGTCGGCTGGTTGAGTTCACCAGCGTATTGCGACCAATGGCTAATAAAACACGACTAATAGTTGAATAAGCGATACAAATGTCTTTCTTTTCGGAAAAATAGTATTCGTTACTGTACAGAAATTCGTATACCGTAATCGTCGTTTGTGTTTGTGGAGTTGGTGGCTGACGCGGCTGGCCACCCGGTGTCGAAACCGATCGGTGTCATCAGACGCCGGGTTGGTATTCGCCAAACTCCTCGCGGAACACGTCACAGATCTCTTGGACGGTCGCGTAGGCTTTCACCGCCTCGATCACCGGCGGCAACACGTTGTCGTCGCCGGCTGCCGCCGCGGCCACCGCATCGAGTGCCTCGTCGACAGCGTCGTCGTCGCGCTCGGCCTTCACCTCCTCTAGCTGCTCGATCTGTCGTTGTTCGTCTTCCTCGTCGACGGATTCGAGATCCATCTCGGGGTCATCATCGACCTCGAACTCGTTGACGCCGACGATGATCCGCTCGCCCGCCTCGATCTCCTGTTGACGCTCGAAGGCGACATCCTGGATCTCCTGTTGGATGTAGCCCGCATCCACCGCCCGCAACATCCCGCCGCGGTCGTCGATGTCGTCGATGATCTCGCGGGCCTCGGCTTCGACCTCATCGGTCAGCGATTCGACGTAGTAGCTGCCGGCCAGCGGGTCGATCGTGTCGGCGACGCCGGATTCGTGGGCGAGGATCTGCTGGGTACGGAGCGCGGTTCGCACCGACTGCTCGGTCGGCAGCGAGAGGGCCTCATCCTTCCCATTCGTATGCAGGCTCTGTGTCCCACCCAGCACCGCCGCGAGCGCCTGATAGCCGACACGAACGACGTTGTTCTCGATCTGTTGGGCTGTCAGCGTCGAGCCGCCGGTCTGGGTGTGGAATTTTAGCTGTTTGGATTTTGGATTCTCAGCCCCAAATCGCTCGTCCATGATCCGCGCCCACAGCCGGCGGGCCGCCCGGAACTTGGCGACCTCCTCGAAGATGTTGTTGTGAGCGTTGAAAAAGAAAGAGAGCTGCGGCGCGAACTCGTCGACGTCCTGGCCGGCGTCGATGGCGGCCTCGACGTACTCGATCCCGTTGGCGAGCGTGAAGGCGATTTCTTGGGCCGCAGTCGACCCCGCCTCCCGAATGTGATAGCCTGAAATCGAGATCGTGTTGAAATTTGGCACCGCCTCGGCCGCGAATTCGAAGGTATCTGTGATCAACCGCATCGACGGCTCCGGCGGGTAGATGAAGAGGTTGCGAGCGATATACTCCTTCATGATGTCGTTTTGAATCGTCCCGCGCAACTCCGAGCGGTCAACGCCCTGCTTGTCGCCGACGGCGATATACATCGCCAGCAGCACGACTGCGGGGGCGTTGATTGTCATGCTCGTCGAGACCTCGTCGAGCGGAATCCCATCAAAAACGGTCTCGAAATCCGCGAGCGTGTCGATGGCGACGCCGGCCTTGCCGACCTCGCCGGCGGCCATCGCCGCGTCGGAATCGTAGCCCATCTGCGTCGGGAGATCGAACGCCATCGAGAGCCCCGAGGAGCCTTGGTCGATCAGGTAGTTGAACCGCTCGTTGGTTTCGCTTGCGGTGCCCATCCCCGCGTACTGCCGCATCGTCCACAGCCGCCCGCGGTGCATCGTGGAGTAGACGCCGCGCGTGTATGGTTCCTCGCCCGGAAAGCCGATATCGTCCTCGTAGTCGAGGTCAGCAATGTCGTCGGGTGTATAGAGCCGCTTGACCGCCTGGCCACCGGTGTCGGTGGTGAACGTCTCCTCGCGCTCGCCGAACCGATCCAGCGTCGGGCCGGCCGTCTCGGCCTCCCAGTCGGCTTTCGCCTCGCGGATCGCTTCGAGATCGTCCTCATCAAACATGCCTCGACAGAGACGGCGACCCCTGTTAAAATCCGTTGGCGACGCGATGAGATCCCAGTGGCACGCATGCCCTCCTGGCAGCCCGCTTCGCCATGCTTTTGCTGCCGCCACCAGAAGGGCGAGGCATGTTTGGAGGCGGCGGTATGAATCCGCGGAAGATGCAACAGATGATGGAACAGATGGGGATCGACGTGACCGAGATCGACGCTGAGTCGGTCACGATCACGACGAACGACGGCGAACAACTCGTCTTTGAGGCCCCGGAGATCACCCGAATGGACGCCCAGGGAACCCAAACCTACCAGATCGTCGGCGAACCCGACCGACAGGAAGCCTCGGGTGCGGCCGGTGCCGTCGAAAGCGGTAACGCCGGCAGCGACGCCGGCGACGATAGTGGTGGCGAGGCTGACGACGAGATCCCCGAATCCGATATCAAGCTCGTCGCCTCTCAGACCGGCGTCTCGCCCAGCGAGGCCCGAGAGGCACTTGAAGCCGAGGACGGCGAACCTGCCGCAGCGATCAGCCGCCTGGAGTGATCCTCCTCGTTCACGGCGACCGAGAGTATCTCCGGGAACCGGGCGACGAACTCCACACCGACCTCGGCGTCGTCGAGATCCCCGAAGACGTGGAATCTGGTGACACGCTGGAGACGCATCTCGGTGAGGCGTTCCGCGCCCGCGAACTCCGCGGCCCCGACCTGTTCAACCATCTCGAACGCACCGGCGCGCCGATGATGCCGCGAGATATCGGCCTCGTGATCGGCCATACGGGCGCGTCAGCCGGCGACCGCGTGCTCGACGCCGGCACCGGAACTGGTATTCTCGCTGCGTATCTCGGCCGGCTCGGAGCCGAGGTGACGACCTACGAGCAGGACGCCGAGTTCGCCGAGGTTGCCCGCGACAACATGGCTGTCGCTGGCGTCGACGACACCGTTGAGGTACGCACTGGCGACATCACCGAGGAAATCGATGTGCTTGCCGACGGCGAGCCGTTCGACCTCCTGACGCTCGATACCGAGGATGCTCCCGAAGTCGTTGCCGACGCGGCTGATCTGCTCGCCTACGGCGGCTATCTTGCCGTCTACTCACCGTTCGTCGAGAACTCACGGGCGAGCGTCGAGGCTGCCGAGGCGGCTGGACTGGCTGATATCGAGACCGTCGAGACGATCCAGCGGGAACTCACCGTCGACGACCGGGGGACGCGGCCCTCGACGGCCGGCGTCGGCCACACGGGCTATCTGACATTCGCCCGGCGGTGATCGCCGGAAGCACTATGCCGTTGCCGACCGTGTATAGGGATACAATGGCATCCGATGATACCGAGATCGACGAGACGCGAACGTGGCCGGAACTGGCGATCGGACTCTACGAGCGACTGACGGGCCGCGGCGCCGAGATCGCCTACGAGTTCGAGGACATGCAGGTCGATGTGCCCGATCGGGTTGGCGACGATGCAAACCACGCTCGCTGGCGGCTTGATGGGACGCTGACGATCCGAACAAGCGAAAACGACGAGTAACGAGTGTGACCGACGCCGAGTCAGGATCGGCCCCCGAGCAACTCGTCGTGGGGGTGGATCTGACCCTCCAGTCCGACCGCGCGGACGTGTCGATCACGACCGCCGACGGCATGCTTGTCGTCGATGTCGACAGCCTCGGCGGGCTGTTCGCCCTATACGACCTCCAGCAAAACGTCACCGCAACAGCCGGCCACTGGCTTCCCGAGACGGACGAACTCCCGGACGAGACACCCCTGGTGTTCAACTCACCGGCCGTCATCCGGGTTCGTGAACGGGTGGTTGCTACCTACGTTCCGGATGGCACCGGCGGCCTGCTGGCTCGTGTGTCGTCGCTGTCGATGATACGGCTTTCTCCGCGGGGATTGGTCGGCGCGGTTGCCGCCGAAGCGGCCGCCCGCCTTCGCGGCTGGCTCGGCACGTAACCGACACCCTTCGCGGCATCGCGCCTTTTATACAGAATGCGTCATTGCTAATCATATGTGTTGTAGTATTGTGGCAATAGCCCAAAACAGTTTTACGTCGATAGCTCCTATCCTGTGGTGATGAGTTCACAATCCGATGCTGCGCCAGCCGAACCGATTCACCTGACCGACGCCGACGAGTACGCCGATATCGTCTCGCGGTATGATACCGTTCTCGTCGATTTCTACGCTGACTGGTGTGGCCCCTGTCAGATGATGGAGCCGACGATCGAGGCCCTCGCCGAGGACACCGCGGCGGCGGTACTCAAGGTCGATGTCGACCAGTTCCAAGCGTTGGCGAGCCAACACGGCGTCCAGGGCATCCCGACGCTGTTGGTCTATGCTGACGGCGAGCAGGCCGAGCGCATGGTCGGTGCCCAAACCGGCGACGCGCTCGAAAATACCATCACTGGCTACACGGTCTAACCACCGTGGGGGTGAGCTGTCTCGGCCGCGACGATTTTCCGTCCGCTCCCCGGAGTGGTAAGCAATGACACCGCGAGAGCTCCGTGCCGACGTGCCGGGGTTACAGGAGTCGGCGTATCTCAACTTCGGGGCCCACGGGCCGAGCCCGGAGTATGTTGTTGAGGCGGTCAGCGACGCCGTCGCCGACCACGAGTTCAACTCCGGCACCGACGACCCCTACACGACCGCCTTTGCGGGCTACGACCGCGCCCGCGAGCGCGTCGCCGAGTTCATCCGGGCCGAGCCCGAGGAGGTCGCCCTCACCGAAAGCACGACCGACGGGATCAACCGGATCGCCACCGCAATCGACTTCGACCCCGGCGACGTGGTCGTCCGCACCGACCTGGAACATCCGGCCGGCACGCTGCCGTGGCAACAACTCGAAGCGCAGGGTGTCGAGGTGCGCGTCGTCGAGACCACCGACGGCCGCGTCGATATCGACGCCTACACCGAGGCCGTCGCCGACGCGCGGCTCGTCTGTTTCAGCGCGGTGACGTGGACACATGGCACACAACTGCCTGTTGCCGAGCTGGTCGATATCGCCGCCGAGGCCGGCGCGTTCACCCTCGTCGATGCGGTGCAGGTGCCTGGCGAGCTCCCGATGGACGTTCAGGAGTGGGGGGCTGATGCTGTGGCCGCGGCGGGCCACAAATGGCTGCTCGGGCCGTGGGGGTCGGGCTTTCTCTATGTAGACCGAGAAGTCGCCGACACCATGGTACCGGGCGCGGTCGGCTACCGCAGCGTCACCGAGCCGACGGCCGCCGAGTTGACCTACGAACCCGGCGCGAAACGCTTCGAGATCGGCACCACCTCGCCGGGCCCCCACGCCGGCCTGATCGAGGCGATCGATGCCATCGAATCGGTCGGCGTCGAGCGGATCGCCGATCGGATCGAGACGCTAACTGACCGACTGAAAGCCGGCATCGACGACGAGGCCCTGTTGAGCCCACAGGCCCACGAATCTGGGCTGGTGTCGATCGCCGTCGACGATCCCGAGGCAACCGTCGAGCGGTTCGCCGAGGAGGGGATCGTCATCCGGTCGCTGCCACACCCCGATGCGATCCGCGTGTCGGTGCATGCGGTTTCGACGGCCGCCGAAATCGATTCAGTGCTCGCGGCCCTAGAGACAGTATAATGGCTGCCGAAACGCGCGTCTGGCTCGTCGAGCGCACCTACTCGGATGACGAACAGAACCTGATCATCCTCACGTACGCCACGCCCGACGGCCGACAGGATTTCCGCAAAGAGCGCGCGCTGACGAGTTTCAGCGGCGACCACCGCGAGACGCCGGTCAGTCTCACGGTGCCGGCTGACAACCTCGGTGTCGTTGACGACCCCGACACCCGCGAACGCTACGAAACCGAAGCGACGCGGATGGCCGCGGAGTACGACGCCGACGACGCGCTGTAACCGCTGTCCGGCTTACGTGTCTTCTTTGTCTTGCTGTTGGCCGAGAGCTTTGGCAACCGCAAACAGATAGCCCAAGCCCTGTTTGATCTCCGGGTCGCGGAACCCCCTTGCGAGTCCGATCGCCCCGACAGACGAGGTATCGGCCTGTTCAGCCGCGCCGACGCTGTCGAGGAGGGATTTGAGCCCCTCGCGGGTGTCGTCGTCGCTGGCGGTGTCGGCAAGCTCCCCGAGTGAGGAGCCGGTGCCGGCCAGCGAGACAACCATCTCATCGGTCAGTGCCGCGTTGGCGAGCCCGGCGACGTTGCCAAGCTCGGCGAGATCATCGAGCGTGCCGTCTCGCTGTAGCTCCAACACCGTCTCCAGCGCGTCGGTGAGGTCGTCGCCGTTTTCGCCGACTGTTTCGGCCAGTCTGATGGTTTCATCGGTCGCAACGCCGTCGGCGGAGGCTGCCAACGTCTCGGCGGTGCCGGTGAGTTCGACGACCATCTCGTCGGTCATCGCGGCCTCACCGAGGGTGACGACATCGAGCAGTTCGTTAACTGCATCGAGTCGCCGGACGAAGTCGGCTACCGCCTCGGGGTTCTCTGCGATAGCGGCTTCCAGTGCTTCATCGTCGCTGACACCGTCGGTATCGACGTTGATGGCGTCATCAGCATCGTCGCTGCTGGCCTCATCGGCCTCGCCGTTGTCGTCGACGGTAGCCGACTCTGTCTCGGCGTCGCTCATCTCAGATCAACCCCCGTGCGGTGAGCCAGTAGGATTCGTTGTAGGCGAGCTTCGACCAGTGAATCGACTGTGATGGCGCGATCGGTGACGGCGGGTTCTGGTAGTCGAACTCGACGAAGGAGGCCGAATCCATCCCCGTCTCAATGAAGCAGATCGTCTTGCCGTCGTATGCCGCTGTCGGTACTTGGCCGCGTACCTCGCTGGCAAGTCGCTGTCCGATTGTGCCAGCCTGGTAGTGGGCGACGCTCCCAGCTTTCGGAACGCCGGTTGCGGCCGCATCGCCAAGCGCGTAGACGTCCTCGGCGTGTTCGGCCTCCAGCGTGTGTTTGTCGACATCGACCCAGCCGCGGTCGCCGAGCCCGGCATCCTCGATGATGTCGACCCCACGGTGGGGTGGGATCGCCACCAGCAGGTCGTAGTCGAGCTCGGTTCCCTCCATGGACGTGAGTACGCCCTCATCCGGCTCGACCGATTCGGCGTTGAAGAACGTCTCAATGGTGATGTCGCGTTCTTCGAGCAGCGGCCGGGCCCATTCGGCGATCTGGGCGTTGCCGTGGACGCGCTGGATCGGGTAGGTGTAGGTGATCTCGATGTCCTCTCGAAGCCCGCGTTTGCGGAACCAGTCGTCGGTCATAAACGAGAACTCCAGCGGCGCGGCCGGGCACATGTGCGGGCTGCCGATGACGCTCAACACGAGGTGGCCTTCGGTGAACGACAGCAGTTCCTCGCGGAGTGCCAGCGAGCCGTCCTCGCTGTAGAAGTCGTGGCCGCCCTCCTGCAGGCCGGGTACCTCGTCGGACGCCAGCGTCGAGCCGGTGCCGACAACGAGGTGGTCGTAGCCGATGGGCGTTGCGTCCGTGGTCGTCTGGAGCTGCTTGGCGTCGGTATCGATCTCGGTGACTCGGGTGTCTTCGATCTCGATGCGGTTGTCGATCAGTTCTCGGAGTGGTCGCCGCCCGTCGGCCGGCTCACGCTTGCCGAACGGGACGTATAGCCAGACGGGCTTGTAGACGTGATCTGGGCCGTCGTTGAGGAGTCGGACGCGTACCTCGCCGGCATCGATCTCGTCGTCGAGTCGCTCCGCAAGGTCGTTGGCAAGCACGGCCCCACCGGTACCGCCGCCGATGATGACGATGTCGTCGGTCATGCTTTCTCCACGTAGAACGCCGTGTAGTCGTCGTGCTCTTCGATCTCGTGTAGCGTGTTGCCGGCCTCCTCGACCCACTCGGGCACGTCGGTGCGTGACTGCTCGGCGTCGCTGAGGAGTCGCACGACATCGCCCGATTCCCCGTCGCGGATCGCGCCGATCAGATCCATCAGCGGGCCGGGACAGGTCGCGCCGCGTGCATCGACGGTCGTGGTCGGTTCGATAGATGTACTCATCGTTACACCTACACCTTTGATCTCCATCGTATTAATATTGTGCGTCCATTCCAAAACAATGAAAAACCGACTGTTGCAGATAATATCACACAGGTGTCTCTCTCGGTGACGACCAGAAGCGACCGACAGCAGTCTACTGGAGCGCGTCAGCGACCTTCTCGATGGGGTGTGGCGGTTTGCCGTCGTACCGGTCAGTGTCACCGAGTTGTGAGCGACAGGAGGTACCCGGCGCGACGACTGTGTTGCCCGGCGAGTCGTCGACGGCGTCGAACAACAGGCGGCCGATCGCCTGGCTCATCGAGTAGTGTTCGGCCTCGTAGCCGAAAGAGCCGGCCATCCCACAGCAGGTGGTATCGAGAACGTCGACCTCGTAACCTGCTCGCCGGAGCACGCCGACCGCGTGGTGCTCTCGGCTGGCGGCAGTCTGGTGGCAGTGGCCGTGATACGACAGGGTCTCCTCGCCCGCCGTGTCGATGGCCTCGTCCAGCCGGAAGGTGTCGATATACTCTAACACGCTGTAGGTGTTGTCGGCGACGGCCTCGACCGCATCGCCGGACAGCAGATCGAGATAATCTTCCTGATACATCACCGCGTCGCTGGGTTCGACGCTGACAAGCTCCCAGCCGTCGGCGACACGGTCGGCTAACACCTCGACGTTGGCCTCGGCGGTCGCTTTCGACTGCTCAAGCAGCCCCTTCGAGTGCGCCGGTCGCCCGCTGTCAGTCACCTCGTCGGCGATGGCGACATGGACGCCGGCGGCTTCGAGCACTTGAACCGCGGCTTTGCCCACGTCGGGCTGGGTGTAGTTCGTGTAGGGATCGGCGATCAGCAAGGCCTTGTGGTCGGCCTCGCGTTCGCTGACAGCTGGCGTTCGGTTTCGATCCCACTCTTGTAGGGTGGTGCGGCTGAACGTCGGTAGCTCGCGCTCGCGGGCGATGCCGAGCGTCTTCTCGGCGAGCAGGCCGCTGCCGGGAAGCTTCGTCGCCAGGTTCGACAGCGGGGCAAACGTGCTCCCGAGGCTGTACAGCGTTTCGACGTTGGCGAAGAGTTTGTCGCGGAGGCCGACGCCCTCGCGCTGATGGCGTTCGTGAGCAACCTCGGTTTTCAGCTTCGCCATATCGACGCCGCTGGGGCAGTCTCGCTTACAGCCCTTACAGCCAATACAGAGATCCAGCACCTCGTGGCTGAACTCATCGGTAAATACGTCGTCAGGGAGCTCGCCGCTCATCGCCCGCCGGAGCATGTTCGCGCGGCCACGAGTCGAGGTGATCTCTTCGTTTTCTGTCGCCCGGTAGGTTGGGCACATGACGCCGCCTGTGGTATCCTGATGGCCGGTACAGCCTGCACAGCCGTGACAGAGTTCGGCCATCCCCTGAAACCCATTTTCGTTGTCCCAGTTGAGCGTTGGCTCAAAATCGGCATCAAACTCGTAGTCAGCGTCATATCGAAGATTTTCGGTCGGGTCGGCGTCGCCGCTGACGTTGCCGGGGTTGAGCAGGTCGTCGGGATCGAAGGCGGCTTTGAGTCGCTGGAACAACGACCAGATCTCGTCGCCGTAGAGCTTCTCGTTCCATGTCGTCCGCGCGCGGCCGTCGCCGTGTTCGCCCGACACCGAGCCGCCGTACTCGATGACGAGATCGGTCACGTCGTCGCAGATCTCGTACATCGTTTCGATGCCGTCGTCGGCTTTGAGATCCAGCAGCGGGCGGATGTGGAGCACACCGGGACCAGCGTGGGCGTAGTAGGAGGCGAAGGTGTCGTACTCCTCGAAGAGCGTCTGGATGTCGGCGACGTATTCGGGGAGGTTCTCGGCAGGAACCGCGGTGTCTTCGATGAACGGCCAGTGTTTCGCGTCGCTCGTCCGCGACAACAAAATGGGGAGGCCGGCCTTCCGCATCTTCCAGAATTTGGTCTGGCGGTCGGCGTCGTAGGCTTCCAGGGCGTCGACAGCGTAGGTCTCGTCGGTCGTCGTCGATCCTGCGTCGTCGCTGGGCGCGACCGCCGCAGCAACGCCCGGCAGGCGGTCAGCGAGTAGGTCGGCGACTTTCTGTTTCCCGTCAGCAACCGAATCGGCATAGAACTCGACGAGCAGCGTCGAATCTGTGCCGTCGGGGAGAATATCGACCACATCGGCAAACTCCGGGCGGTCGGCAGCGAGATCGAGGAAGACGTCGTCCATTACTTCAACGGCCGCGGGGTCGTGTTCGAGGATCGGAGCTACGTCCTCCATCGCGTCGAGCACGTCGTCGTAGGTCAGCATGACGACTGCCGTCTCGTTGGGAATCGGCTCCAGCGAGACGGTCGCCTCGGTGACGATGCCGAGCGTGCCTTCGCTGCCGGCCAGCAGGCGACCAACGTTAACCGCGCCGTGTTCCTCGGCGTCGGCGATCAGTTTGTCGAGATTGTACCCCGAGACGTTGCGCATGAGATCCGGGTAGCGAGACTCGATCTCATCGCGGTGATTACGGAGAATGTCGCTGACGACGGCGTAGACTTGGTCTTCGATGCTCGGGTCGTCGTCGCTCGCGGCGGCCTCGGCGCGGTCGTGGAGGGCGTCAACCTCCATCCAGTCGAATGTTGTTACCGTGCCATCGGCCAGCACGACCTCGCAGGCTTCGAGATAGCCGTCGGCCTTCTCGTATTTCAGCGAGTGCGCGCCGGTGGAGTTGTTGCCGATACAGCCGCCCAGCACGCTCTTGTCGCCCCACGCGGGATCTGGAGCGTATTTGAGGCCGTGGGATTCCAGTTTGTCGTTCAGCCGGGCGAGCGTGATCCCCGGCTGTGCGGTCACAGTTTCGGCGTCGGGATCGATGTCGACGACGCCGTCCATCTGCTTTTTAAAATCGAGGACGACAGCCTCGTTGACGGTTTGACCGGCGAGGCTGGTGCCGCCGCCGCGGGGGAGCACCGGGATGTCGTTGTCGGCGCAGTACGTCATGACCGCCTGCACGTCGGCCGTCGAGGTCGGGACGACGACGCCGATCGGGAGTTGGTGGTACGCGCTGGCGTCGGTCGCATACAGGTTTCGGGTGTAGCTGTCGAAGCGAACCTCACCATCGACGAGGGCATCGAGGTCGGCGACGAGGCCCGGGTCGTCGATCTCACTGCTCCGGTAGTCGTAGTTGCTTCGCGGATCGGCGGCTGGCTCCGGCCGCGACCGCTTGGACGGCGTTGGTTTGCTCATGGGTTGTTGGCTGGGAATTGGGAAACCGGATGAATGAATCTATGGTTGGCAGGCGTGGTGAGAGCGCCGTCGCTATGCGCGCTGTAGGGTGATCTGTGCGATCGTCCCGCCGTCGATATCGACAGCAAACACACCGTCGGAGTAGGTGACGATCCGGTCGATGAGCCAGAGGCCGACGCCGCTGGCGTGGCTGAGCGTGGATTCATCCGCTTGGTCGATGACCGCAAGCTCGTTTGTCGGGATCCCCGGGCCGTCGTCGGCGACGGTGATCTGTACCTCGTCGTCGGCTGTGGCTGTCACCCGGATCTCCCCGCCATCCTGCACCGCGTGTTCCAGTGCGTTCTCGATGAGGTGGGTGATCGCTGTCGGGAGCTTTGGATGCGCAATGACGGCTGCCGTGGTGTCGATATCGACGACGAGATCCACGTCGGCTGGTGGGTCAGGGGCCGCCGTGATCGCGTCGTCGATGACCGTCTCGACCGGGAGCTCCCGGCGGTCATTCCGGCTTTGGACGACCGATCGCATCGTCCGGGCGTTTTCGGCGGTCGCCTCAAGCCCCTCGGCGTGGGCCAATATGCGGTCGGTGAATGCGGCGTCATCACAGGCCTCGGCGAGCTGTTGGGTTCGGGATTTGATCACACTGAGATCCGTCCGTAGATTGTGCCGGAGCACGCGGTCGATGACGGCCTCCAGGAGCTCGAGATCTCGTCGGTTCTCGATCAGCTCGATCGCTGTTTCAAGGCTTGAGGCCAGCGTTTCGGCGATCTTTTGATCAGCAGTCGTAATGTTCTGCGGGCGCATCGCCGCCGGGATCAACACGCCGAACTCGCCGATCGGCGTGATCGCCTCAGAGCGGATCACGCTGTCTTCGTTGTAGGCCTCTGGGTGCTCCCGCACATCCGAGACCAGCCGCGTTTCACCCGCCTCGTAGGCTTTCCAGGCGATACTGTTTCCGGGTTCGAACGTCGGATGCGTCCCGATAAGCTCCGCGGCGCGTCCGGTCGCGCCGATCGGTTCGAGTCGATCCGTGGCGGGGTCGGCTCGCCAGATCCCCGCGGTCGGGAAGTTGGTCGCTGTCGGGAGTTGATCGACGACTCTCTCGACCATCTCATCGACGCTGGCGGCGGTGACAGCGTCTTGGGTGATCGACTGGATCGCCTCAAGGCTCTGGACGCGTTCTGTCCGGGTCAACGCGATGCGACCGAAGGCCGCCAGCAGTTGCCCCAACTGTCGGGCCGTTTCGTCGAAGCTCTCCGGTCGGTCGTCGCCGACGATGACGACGCCGTGATCGCCCAGCGGCAGCAACAGCACACTTTCGATCGTCTCGTCGTCACAGCGGAGCGTCGTGTCGGCATCGGACAGCGCGTCGATCCGATGGGGTGTCCCATCGTACGTTGCCCACAGCGGCGAGTCGCCGTCCGGGTCGGTATCGACAAATATCGGCTCCGTTGCGGTTGTTGCTGCCGGCTGTAGTGTGTCGGTACCGCGGTCGTAACGGTGAATCTCGGCGACCGCCACATCGAGTACCGATACCATTGTTGCCACCGTTCGGTCGCAGGCTGTCGCCTGATCCTCGCTGGTCAGGATCGCCGCTGACTCCTCGGAGAGTGATGCTAACGTCCGCTGGCGGCGTCGTTCCTCGGTGATATCGACATACAGCAGGAAGATTTCCTGGCCTTGTGGCGTCCGCACCGGCACGCCGCGCAGGAGAAACTCGCCCGTTCCGGTTGGTGTCTGTCGGCGCACCGCCTCGGTTACTGGATGGCCATCCCGTAGGCGTGATTCGATCTCGATCAGCCGGTCGGGGTCGCTGTCAGGGGCCGGGTCGGTTGGATCAATCCCGTCGGCTGGGGCTGTCGGCTGGCCGAACGTCGCTGTGAATGCCGCGTTCGTGCGGCCGATCTCACAGCCCGTTTCGCTGACAACGACGGTGACCATCGGCTCGTCGATCGTCGTGAACAGGGCCTCAAACCGCCGGCGTGCATCGCTTAGCGTCGTTTTGACCTGCTTGGTGCTGCAGGCTGTTGCCAGCTGTTCGTTGAGCGGCGTTACCCCCGTTAGCATCGCGTCATCGAGCGGCTCGCCACGCCGAGCGAGTAACAGCACGCCGAACTCAGGCAGGTCAAACAGCCAGTAGTATCCATCGTCGTCGACCGTTCCGGTGATCGGCAGCGACGCCCGGTGCTCCTCGTCGGTGGCAGCCCACCCAGCCAGCCGCTTTTCGGCGGCGTCATACAGCGGGTCGTCCGTTCCGACGGCCGCATCCGGGTCGACGAGCCGATACTCGTCCGTGTCGTGCCGCTCGAAGACCGCGCCGACCGAACAGTCGAGGTGGTCTAGATACGCGTCCAGTGCGGTCACCGCTGTTGCTTCGAGTGTCTCCTCGGGGGTGATCGCAAGCGACAGCGCGTACAGCGTCTCGATCCGTTGGTGGCTATCCATTCGTGACTTCGAGTGATATCGACGACGGAATTGTCTCGCTTAGTTGTCAGTCAGCGATAATACATCGTATACGGGATCAGTATCGACTCCGCTTACCGCCAACTCCATTTGCGGCCACGGACCACACGCATGGCAATAAATCCGATCAGCACCATCGAGACGAAGGTGATCGAACTCGGCACCGTGAGATAGCCGGCCGACACCAGCACCCCTGCCATGATAACCCCCATCACCACGGTCAACACCAGTTCGAGATCATTGACGCTGGACATACCCGGAGGGATACCGGCGACCCGAAAAGTCGTTTCGGTCAGTCATCCCCGGGCATCGATCCGGTATCAAGGTTGATCCATTCCCCCGTGGTGTCGGCACGCTCGATGGCATCGAGGACGCGCTGGACGGCATAGCCGTCGGCAAACGATGGCTGAAACGTCGTCTTGTCGGCGACCGCCGAGAGGAAGGCCGCGCTCTCGTGGACGAAGGTGTGTTCCCACCCGAGGACGTGGCCCGGCGGCCACCAGGCGTCCAGATAGGGGTCGCTCTCCTCGGTTACCAACACCGTCTCGTAGCCGCGGTTGTCACCGGTCAGCACCGCCAGTTCGTTGAGCCGTTCGAGCGAAAAGCGTAGACTTCCCTCCGTGCCGTGGATTGTGATGGTGTGGTCATTTTTGTGGCCGGCGGCGACCCGGGAGGCTTCGAAGCTAGCGGTCGCCCCGTTGGCGAAGACGGCTTCGGCGGTGTAGGCGTCGTCGACGCTGACCGGCCGATACTCGGCGACGGTCTCGCCGTCGTCGGCGTAGATTGGCCGTTCGTCAACGAACGTCTGTCGCTGGCCGGTGATGCGGTCGATACCGCCGGTGTGGTCGCCGATGAGGAACCGTGCGAGGTCGATCGTGTGCGCTCCCAGATCACCGAGCGCACCGGAGCCTGCGGCGTCGCTGTCCATCCGCCACGTCCAGGGTGCCTCGGGATCGACGAGCCAGTCCTGTAGATACCGCCCGCGGAACTGCCGAATCTCGCCGAGTTCGCCGCGATCGATCAACTCCTTGGCGTACTGGATCGCCGGGACAAAGCGATAGTTGAAGCCACAGCCCGCCGGAACCGTCGCCTCGTCTGCGGCCTCGGTCATCGCCTCAGCGTCGGCCAGCGTCGCCGCCAGCGGCTTCTCACAGAGCACGGCTGTGTCAGTGTTGAGAGCGGCGATCGATGGCTCGGCGTGGAGGTGATTCGGCCCGAGATTGTACAGCACGTCCACGTCGTCGATGACGGCCCGCCAGTCGGTCGCTGTGTGCTCGAAGCCGAGTCGATCGGCGGCCTCGCTGAGCGCGGCCTCGTCGCGGCCGATCAGCGTGTGCCGTTCTGTCGCTGGCGCTTCGGGGACGAACATCGGAAGGCGGGCGATGGCGTTGGCATGAGCGCGACCCATGAACCCATAGCCGAGCATTCCGATCCGCAGCGGATCAGTCATCGTGCTCACCGCGTAGCTGGCGGGTGATCTGCCGCGATGTGCGTTGTTGTAACATGATCGATTCAACAGCGACCAGCCGAATAACAGTTCGCCCGCCAGCGCGGTACAGTGCCGGCCAGTCTCACCCTCATTCAAGCCCGACGGCGTGGCCCGCGTCCGCAGAGCGATAAATCGCGTCGATCACCCGCTGGACGGCTACCCCCTGTTCGACCGTGTTTGTTGTCGGTGCTTCTCCCTCCCGGACGTGCTCAAGGAAGTAGCCAACCTCGGCTGCATGCGTGTTGCTGTCGCGGGTTTCGACGGTTGTTTCGGTAAGGTGTTCTTGCCCGGTTGTGTCTGCCTCATAGAGGGTGAGCGAATCGGCTTTTCGGTCATAAACTGCGCCGGCGTCGGTACCGCGAAACACGAACTCGTCGGTTCGCGGTCGGTTAGTCGCCCACGCGACCTCTAGGGAGATAGTGCGGTCGTCAGCGGTGCGGATGAACGCGCTAGCGGCATCCTCAACATCGAAGGCATCGGGGCCCTCGTCGTCGCCCCACATGTGGAGATAGGTGTACTCTTCGCGGGTGCCGAACTCCGCCCGTGTTGTCGCCGAGACCTCGGTGATCTCAGGGAAGTCAAGCACTGATAACGCGAGGTCGATGGCATGGACGCCGATGTCGATGATTGCGCCGCCGCCGGCGATCTCCGCCGAGGTAAACCATGATCCACGACCGGGGATGCCGCGTCGCCGCACGTAGTTCGCCTCGATGTGGGTGATCTCCCCGAACCGACCCGCCGCGCGGTAGCTGGTGAGGACGTCGATCGGGGCGGCAAACCGGTTGTTGAAGCCGACCATACAGAACCCCTCAGCGTCGGCGGCCGCCGCCGCGATCCGCTTCGCGCTATCGAGTGTGTGGGCGAGCGGTTTTTCGATCAGTACGTCACAGCCAGCCGCCAATGCGGCGGTTGCATACTCCTCGTGGTATTTGTTCGGCGTTGTGACGAAGATAGCCGCAGCGTCATCGAGCAGTGGCTCCAGGGTGTCGTACGTTGGAACTGACCATTCGGCGTTAAACTCCCGGCGGGCGGTTTCGTCGACGTCGACGCCGCCAACGAGGTCGGCGTCGTGGTCGGCAAGGATCTCGGCGTGGTGGGCGGCGATTCCCCCGAGGCCGACGATACCGACGCTGACTGGCTCCGGTGTCATTGGCATGGTTCGGGTACCGCCAGCCGATAAACCTGTGGCCCCGCGATAGTTACCCCCCGATTGAATCAGGATCGTCGAGCGCAGCCACGACGTCAACCGCGGATCGGTTCTCGGCGACATCGTGGACGCGAACGATATCGGCCCCGCGCTCGGCGGCTAGGGCGGTCGCCGCGACCGTCGCGTCACGCCGGTCGTCGGGCTCACTGTCGATTTTGCTGAACATGGATTTCCGGGAGTGGCCGACGAGAACGGGGCAGCCGAGTGCATCAAACTCGCCGAGGCGATCCAGAAGTTCGAAGCTTTCAGCACTTGTTTTCCCAAAGCCGAGGCCGGGATCGACGATGATCCGCTCGCGGGGGATACCGGCTTTTTCGGCAAGTATCAGTCGCTCGTTGAGGACAGCGAGAATATCCTCAACCACGTCGTCGTAATCGATCTCCTTGTCGGGGACGACCGGTGCGTCGATCGAGTGCATGAGGATCACCGGCACCTCGCGGTCGGCGACCAACTCCCGCATCGCCGAATCGTCAAGCCCGGTTACGTCGTTGACGATATCAGCACCGGCATCGAGCGCGGCCTCCGCAACCGCGGCTTTCCGGGTGTCGACGGAGATAGCAACGTCCAGTTCCGAGACGGCCTCGATGACCGGTACGACGCGGTCGATTTCTTCCGCAACGCTCACTGGCTCCGCGCCGGGACGCGTACTCTCGCCGCCGATGTCGATGATATCTGCTCCCGCATCGACGAGTGCTCTTGCTCCTTCGATGGCCGCATCTTGATCAAAGAAATCGCCGCCGTCGTAGAAGCTGTCGGGCGTGACGTTGAGAATCCCCATGACTGCGGTGCCGTCATCCCACGGTCTGTGCTCGGTCGATGTCGCGGTGGCAGTGGACTCGGCAGTGAGGCCCAACTGCTCGCGGAGGTCAGCCGCGATCGTCGGGAGGCCGACACCGCAGTCAGCGAGTTGGGTTGTCAACGCACGGAACTCGGCGAGTGTCCCCGAGAGGACGAGCTCGTGGCGTTCGCCCGGTGTTGTAACGCCCGAAGCGACGCAGTTGCCGCCGAGCGCTGCGAACTGCTCGCGGAGGATGGCCGCCTGTCTGTCGTCAACACGGGTCGCGATCGTTCGGTGGACTGTCTTCTCGTGGCCGCTGTCGATGTCACCGGCTGTTGCGTGAATCCCGTCCAACACATCGGTCGCTGTCGCGGTGTCGTCGACGCGTTTTGGGATATCGAGTCGCGTCACCGCCGATCGGGCCTCGCCGACCGCAAACAGCGATCCTGTGACGAGCAGGCAGTCGTCGGGGCCGACCCGCGTTTCAGCCTCGCTGACGGCGTCGGCGACCGCCTCGCCTGCGGTCACCGATTCGATGCCCTCGGTTTCGAAACAGCGGGCCAGGACGGCCGGATCTTCGGCGCGGTCGAGATTTGGGCGACAGGTGATCACCGAGGTTGGTGTCGGCAGCGCGGCGATCATCTCGGCGTGGGGCTTGTCGTGCATCGCGCCGAAGACGATATGCAGGTCGTCGTACTCGAAGGTCGACAGCGTCTCGGCGACCTTCTCGATGGCGTCGGCGTTGTGCGCGCCATCGAAGACGGTCAGCGGCTCCGTTTCCAGCACCTCAAATCGACCGGGCCAGTGAGCGTTGCGAAGTCCCCGCCGGAGGGTTTCGGTGCCGAGGGTGGCGGCTGTGTCGTCGCCATCCTCGTCGAACGTTTCGACGACTTGCCCGGCCAGCGTCGTTGCGATCCCGGCGTTGAGGGCTTGGTGTTCGCCGAGTAATGCGAGTCGGGCCGAACAATTCAGCCCGTCGGCAAACGGTGCTGGGAATCTGGTGGTTCCGTCACCGCTGCTCTCAGTATCTCTGTCGCCCGGTATCGACACCGAGATCTGTGATTCCGTTGTGGTCACGCGACCATCGTAGCCGACGGTCACGTCTGTTGTTCCGTCGGTGCCGATCGTCAACACGTCGCCTGCGTCGGCTCGAAGCGTCGCAAGCGCGTCACCGGTCGTCCCGGTTACCAGCGGCGTTCCGTCGTCGGGGGCGACTGCCGCTTTCGTCGCCGCGATCTCCTCGATGGTATCCCCTAAGACGCTCGTATGCTCCAAGGAGATGGTCGTCACGCAGCTGGCGATGGGATCGATGACGCTGGTTGCATCGAACTCGCCGCCGAGACCGACTTCGAGGACGGCGACGTCGACGTCCTGCTGATCGAAATACCAGATCCCGAGTAGGGTGACAACTTCGAAAAACGTCAGCGGCTCGCCGTCGGCAGCACGGTCGATCAGCCACGGTTTGACCTGCTCGACGAACTCAGTAATCGCGTGGTCGGTGATCGGCCGGCCGTCGACCTGAATCCGCTCGTTCAGCGTTTCGAGGTGTGGCGAGGTGTAGAGGCCGACTGAGTAGCCGGCTTCCCGCAGCACGGACTCGGTCAGCTTCGCCGTGCTGCCTTTCCCGTTGGAGCCGGCGACCTGCACGAACCGGATGTCGCTCCCGGGGTCGCCGAGCTCCGACCGCAACGCGGCCGCCGACTCGATGCCCGGCCGCACCTGAAACCGGCGGAGGTCAAAGAGGAAGTCCACCGCCTCGTGATACTCCATACTCGGGTATGCCATCGCCGCCGCTTATGGGTAACGAAGGGGGTCGCCGGCAGTCAGGATCGTGTGGGTTTGTGTCACGTTACAACCCACCATGAATTTTAAGATTTATTACGAACCGCCAACAATCATCGACTGCACTGAGGTGAAAAGCCATGGCACTGATCCGAGCACCGACCAGTTCCTGGCGACAAGGCCTCGACGTACCGAGCCGATTGTTCGAACGTAGCGGTAACGACTACGAACTGTTTGAGGAGGACGGCGAGTTCGTCCTCTCCATCGAGCTCCCGGGGTTCGACCCCGCGGAGATCACCGCCTCGTGGGACAGCGGCGTGCTGAACGTCGCCGCCGAACACGAGGACGAACAGCGCGGACAGCGACGAACCTACCACCGGCGGTTCCGCTTCCCCAAGGATGTCGACGACGAGGCGATCGCCGCCGAGTACAACAACGGGATCCTTGAGGTTCGGCTGCCCGTCGAGACGGGTGCGGCCGTCTCAGGCACCGAGATCGAGGTAGAGGCGTAAGCGGCGCCGTCCGATCGAACACCGACTCGGTATTTCGTTTTTACACGCTGGAGGTCAGCCATGCAACTCAGCGTCAAACAGCTCAAAAACCGCGACCCCGGCAGTGGCATGGCCGTCATCGACCGCGAGGCCCTCGGCGACCTCGGTGTCTCCAGCGGCGACTTCGTCGCGATCGAGGGACGGGACGGCGGCCGCGCGGTCGCCCGCGTCTGGCCGAGTGACTCCGGCGACGCGGGACGGGGGATCATCCGCATTGACGGCCAGCTCCGGGCTGCGGCCAACGTCAGCATCGACAATCAAGTAACCGTCGAACCGACCGATGTGGCACCCGCCGAGCGTGTCCGCGTCGCCCTCCCCGACGCGGTGGGCGTTCGCGGCGATCTCAGCTCGCATATCCGCGAGCAGCTCACCGACCACGCCGTGACGGCCGGCGACACCAACGTCGGCGAGCGCGTCGTCAGCCAACTCCTGACGGAACTCGACGGCCTCGAAGAGTTGGAGGACGTGGTCGTCATCGCCACGACCAACCGGCCCGAGCTGATCGACGACGCACTACTGCGGCCCGGCCGGCTGGATCGCCACATCGAGGTTGCTGATCCCGATGAGGACGCCCGCCGTGAGATCTTCGATATTCACACCCGCAACAAGCCGCTGGCCGACGATGTCGATCTCGACGATCTGGCCGCCCGCACCGAGGGCTATGTCGGCGCGGACATCGAAGCCGTCTGCCGGGAGGCGGCCACGGTTGCCGTCCGCGACCACGTCACCGCCGCCGACACCGACGACGAAACGCCGGTTGACGAGATCTACCTGACTGCCAACCACTTCGAGCAGGCCTTCGACGAAGTCGATGCCGAGTCCGCCGCCTTCGAGGCTGACTCGCCGCTCGAAGCCGAGGCAGTCTAACCGTCGGCGCGCGGCCGTGGGGGTTATTCGACCCTATCGTCACCGAAGGAGAGCGTGAGCCCCTCGCTTTCGTAGATGTTGATGAGCTCGGTGACAATCTCGTCGTAGGATTCGTTGTCGATGCGGAGGGCGTCGAGTCGCTCGATGGTTGCTTCGTCGAGTTCGACTGCCGGCATAACAGTCGTAACTATGCTGTCAAGCGATTTGAGTGTAACGGCGGCCGCTGCTTACTCGCGTTCTGCGCCGGCAACGCGAACCCACTCCTCCAGTCGGAAGCGGTCGTATTCGGTCGTCGATTCGAGCTGCCAGTTCGCGTCGTCCCACACGGGATAGAACGCGTCGCCGTCGTACTCGCCGGCCACCCGGCTCAACACCATCCGGTCGATGTGTGGTTGAAACAGGTCGTAGATCACCGCACCACCGATCACGTAGACCGTCTCCGCATCCAACGCCTCGGCGACAGCGACCGCGTCGTCGACGCCGCCAGCGTGGTGAGCAGTCGGCACATCAAATTCTTGCTCGCTTCGGCTGAGAACGATCTGGGCTGCGCCCGGGAGGTCGTCCAGCATTGATTCGAAGGTGACCCGCCCCAAAATGACAGGATCGGTGGCGATCCGCTCGCGGTACTGCTGTTTGTCGGCTGGGATCGACGGCCACGGGAGCTCGCCGTCGTCACCGATCACACGGTTGTCGGCGATGGCGGCGACTGACACCAGTTCCATAGCCAGCGTACGGGCGGCGGTGAGAAAACCGTTAGCGTGTCGACTCAGCTCGGTTCGTTGATCGCAAGGTTGGTTGTGGCGGCGGGCTCCTCGGTGACCAGCGAGTAGAGCCGTTTGCGGGCGTCCTGAATGTGGAGCCGCTCCTCGATGAGGTCATCGTCGGCCAGCGTTGTCAGCGCGTAGCGAACAGTACGGGAGGGGAGCAACGATTCGGTTGCGAGGTCACCCTGCGTCAACGGCCCCTCGTATTCGAGCGTTTTGTAGACCAGCTTCGCGCTCGGCGGGAGATCTTCGAGGGTTGAACGGGTGGCGTCGTCCATACGAGAAGACCGCTACGCCGGTAATTAAACACCACGGGGTTGTGCGTCGGTCGCGGTCGACCGCCTGTATCGCCACTGTTGGTACGCTGTGCTGTCGAGCGTGAAATCAGCAACAAAACCCGATCGTCGATCGAAATCCCTGCGGCGACGCCCGGTCGCTACGGTGCTTCGCCGGTTTCGAGCGTGAAGTCCGCAATGGGGTAGGCCACACAGGTCAGCGTGTAGCCCTCTTCCATTTCCTCGTCGGTGAACGTTTCCTGCTCGTAGTGGATCACGTGATCCTCGGCGGGGCCGTCTTCGATGTGGCCCGCACAGGAGACACACTGCCCCTGTCGGCAGGCATACGGGAGGTCGAACCCTTCGTCTTCGGCCTTGTCGAGGATCGTCTCGTTGCTGGCGACCTCGATCGTTTCGCCCTGTTTGGCGAGTTCGATCTCGTGGTACTCAATCTCGTCTTCGGGCATCTCCGCGGGGCTCTGTTCTTCCGGCTCGGCCTCTTCAAGTTCGCCGTCTTCGCCTGTTTCGGCACCGCCTTCGATGGCGACCGCGCCGCCACCGCCGCCGATCGATCGGTTCATCGGCTCAGGGAAGCTGGTCTCCGGCACTGCCGCTGCGCGCTTCTCAAGGATCTCCTGGGAGATATCGGGGTTTGCCTCCCATTCGGTTCCATTGGCAAAGTGCAGCACGACGAACATCCCCGTCAGGGCTGCAGCGATGCCAAACGCCACAAGATCAACCATATTGAGGCGTTAGGAATCGGGGGTTAATTACCTTACGAGGTTCCGCCTGCGTGTGTCGGTGTGCGTCTGTGACGCTTATTCGTTGCGAGCGACATGATGTCGCCCGAACCCGTATCGGAGCCGGTTGGCCAACCGCCGGGAGAATCGCCCCTCGTTGCGGCTGTCGAACCGCTCGGCAAGAGCTTGGTAGATGAGTGGCACCGGTACCTCCTGTTCGAGTGATTCCTGCACCGTCCAGGTGCCTGTCGAGCCGCCAGCGACGTGGTCGGCGACGTCGCCGAGGTCGTTGCCCTCCTCGATGAAGGCTTCCTCACAGAGCTCAAGCAGCCACGAGCGGATCACCGCGCCGTTGTTCCAGGTTCGCGCGATCGACTCCATATCGAGGTCGTAGCGGCCGTTGGCCAACAGCTCAAAGCCCTCTCCGTAGGCCTGCATCAGCGCGTACTCAACGCCGTTGTGCACCATCTTCACGTAGTGGCCCGCGCCGGATGGGCCCATTCGGTCGTGGCCCTCCGGGCCGGTGGCGACCGCATCGAAAACAGGGGTGAGTTCCTCGTAGGCCCACTCGGGGCCGCCGATCATCAGCGAGAAGCCAACCTCTGCGCCCGCGGGCCCGCCGCTGGTGCCACAGTCGAGGTAGGCCGCCGAACAGGCGTCGGCGCGGTCGACCGATCGCTGGAACTTGGAGTTGCCGCCGTCGACGACCACGTCGTCCTCGGTGAGGTGTGGATCAAGGTCGTTGAGGGTTGCATCGACCGCTTTGCCGGCCGGCACCATCAGCCAGATCCGTTTGTCCGCGCCGAGTTGCTCGACGAAGTCGGCGATCGAGTCGGCTGGCGTTGCCCCCGCGTCGGCTGCCGTTGCGACCGCGTCGTCGTCGAGATCGAAGGCGACCACGTCGTGGCCGCCGTCGAGTGTGCGATCAACAACGATCTGTCCCATCCGGCCAAGGCCGATCACACCAAGTTGCATGCGCGAGGGAAGACGGTGGGGGGTGGTAGTGGTTGTGATTGTACTCGCTCCAACACAGGGGAGTTTTCACCGTTGCCGATAGAGCCAGCCTATGGACGATTCGCTTATCGACAGCAGCGAGCTTTCGCTTGATCGCCGGTCGGTTCTGCCGGGCACCGGCTTCTTTTATCCGAATTCGCTCGACGAGGATCGAAGTGAGGAACGCGCTAAGGCCGCCATCGACGGCGCGGAGGCCGTCGTCGTCACCGACTCCGATGCCGATGGACTGGGCTGTGTCGCGCTCATCCGCGAGCGGTACGACGCCGCCCTCGATGTTGAGCCGTTCCTCAACGAGATTAACGCTCGACTCGACGATGGCGACGACAGCGATGAGACATCCGTTGCGACGGACGATGGGGGTGACTCCGCGGTCGGCCTCATCGCCGCCGGGCCACACTCTCTGACAGAATCCCTGGAGTACGTCGCTGCGTATGCCGAGCCCGGAACCGATGTCTACATTTGTGATATCGCGCCCGATAGCTACGAAGCGGTCGCCGATCCCCTAGAGACAATCCGCGATCGAGACGACCGCGTCTCGTGGTACGACCACCACCAGTGGCCCGAAGCGGTTGCCGACGCTGTCCGTGATATCGGTGTCGACCTCGTTGTCGGCGATTCCGACGCGGAGTGCAGCACGGATGTCACGCTGCGCTCCCTAGAGTATGATTTCGACGAGCAGTTCACCGAGTTGGCGGCGGTCACCCGCGATCACGACCTCTGGATCAATGACGATCCACGGAGCAAGGATCTGGCCGACTACGCTTTCTGGACCGACGCCGAGGAGTACGCCGCCGTCGTCGGTGCCTATGGGGCGTCGCTGCCACAGCCGGTCGAGGAGTACATCAGTCACCGCCGCGTCGAAAAAGAACAGTTGATCGTGAAAGCCGTCGATCGGGCGGCGTACAAATCGGTTGGCCCGTGGACGGTCGGCGTCACCTACGGTCGCTGCTCACAAAACGAGGTCGCCGACGAACTGCAGGCCGCGGGCGCGGACGCGGCGGTCATCGTCAAACCCTCCGGAAGTGCGAGCATCCGCGGTGGCGAGGGCTTCGAGTCTGCCCATTTGGTTGCCCGACAGGTCAACGGCGGCGGCCATCCCAAAGCCGCGGGCTGTAAACCCGATATCTACGACGACATGATGGATTACGCCTACCACTGGACGACGAAGGGCGAGACGACGAAACGCGTGATTTTGCAGGCCTTCGAGCGCGTCGCTGAAGAGTTGGATGCAGCCGACGAGGCTGATGAGGCTGACGAGGACGACACCGACACAGCCGACGAGTAGCGACGGACGCTACTCGCCCTGCTCTCCTGGCTTGATCCCCGACACTTATTATCGTGTAAACGACACAGGTGATCGTGGTTTACGAGACAGGAAACCGAACCATCGACGACGCTGTCGCCCGCGTTCTCGACGGCGACCAGATCGACCGCACTGACGCCATCGCGCTGTTGGCCCAGCCGGTCGACGATCTCGCGGCGGCGGCCGACACCGTGCGGGCGACCCTCGGCGACGGCACCGTCGACGCCTGCAGCATCGTCAACGCGAAAGCCGGCAACTGCGCTGAGGACTGCGGCTTTTGTGCCCAATCGGCACACTTCGATACCGGCATCGAGACCCACGGCTTCCTCGATCCCGAGGAAATCTTAGCGGCCGCCAAACGCGCCGAAGCCGACGGCGCACAGCGGTTCGGCATCGTGGTCGCCGAGAAAGGCGTGAGCAAAGAAAGGCGACCCGAGGAGTGGGCCGATGTCCTCCGTGCGGTTCGACTGGTTCGCGATGAAACCGATGTCGAAATCGACGCCAGTCTCGGGCTGCTCACACAGGCGGAAGCCGATATCCTCGCCGACGAAGGACTCAATCACTACAATCACAACATCGAGACCTCACCGCGGTACTTTGATGAGATCGTCTCGACGCACTCCTTTGAGGATCGCCTCAAGACACTCCGCCGCGCGAAGAACGCTGGGATGGATCTCTGTGCCGGCGTCATCCTGGGGATGGGTGAAACACCCGCTGACCGTGTTGACGCCGCGCTCGAACTCCGAAAGATCGGTGTCTCCTCGCTGCCGGTCAACATTTTGAACCCGATTGAGGGGACGCCGCTCGGCGACCGCGAGTCGGCAGCGATCTCGAAAACTGATCTCATCAAAACCATCGCTGTCTACCGACTGCTCCACCCGACCGCCCGCGTTCGACTGACGGGTGGCCGCGAGGTTAATCTCGCCGAGGATGAACAACACTGGCCTTTCGAGGCCGGTGCCGACGGCCTGCTGACCGGCGACTATCTCACGACCGGCGGGCAGGATGCCGCAACCGATATCGAGGTTATCGAAGACGCCGGCCTTGCGCCCAACACGGCAGTCAACGAGTTCGATCCTGAGCGCGTCAAAGCAAACGCCAACCGCGATGGTGCGGACGCCGCCATCGAATCGCGTGCTGACGACTAATTATTCACCAGTAAACGCCGGGTCGTCGTCATTTTGGAATGCGGTGACACCTTCGCTGAAGTCCTCGGTATCGAGCAGTTGCCCGAAAGCGTGAGCCTCGATTTCGAGGCCGGCGTCGGTGTCGTCGCGGCCGGCGCGCATCGCGCGTTTTGTGTATTTCTGGGCGAGCGGCGGGCCAGCGGCGACCTGTTCGGCTACCTCCATTGCTCGCTCGGCGAACTCGTCGGCGTCGACGACGCGGGCCAGAAAGCCGTAATCGGCCATCTCTGCTGCGGTGTAGCGGTCGCCGGTGAAGATGATCTCTTTGGCGCGACTTTCGCCGATGAGGTTCGGGAGTCGCTGGGTGCCGCCCCACCCTGGCAGCAACCCGAGGTCGTGTTCGGGCTGGCCGAACGTCGAGTCGGCAGTTGCGAGTCGAAGATCAGCAGCTGTCGCCAACTCCATCCCGCCGCCAAGACAGAAGCCGTCGATGGCAGCGACGACGGGGGTGTCGCAAGCCTCCAGTTTGCCGAAGGTTTGCTGGCCGGTGCGGGCGAGTTCGACGCCGTCGGTAGCGCTCATCCCGTCGGCGGCCAACGCTGCGAGCTCGGCTCCCGCTGAGAATGCGCGGTCGCCTGCGCCGGAGAGGAGGAGACAGCGCACGTCGCTGTCGGCATCGAGGGTGTCGATGGCGGTTGCCAACTCGTCGAGCAGTGCCGGCGTGATCGTGTTTAGCTCAGCCGGACGGTCAAGAATAATGCGGGCGACTGCATCGGTTCGCTCGATTCGAAGCGTTTCGAACGCGGTGGGAGTCGCGTCGCTATCGTCGCTGTATGCGTTCATACTCGACCTACTGGCGGGTGGCGATTCAACGTTCCGTCTCGCCGCCTATGTGCTGTGGACGCTCCGGTTTGATGCGATGCCGAGGGCATTGGCGTCGCTCACCTCATGGCCGACAACATGGCCGTTGAGCGTTGCGGCCGCTGGCGACTCCCGAATCGCCGCCTCGTCGTAGCCGGCGTCCTCGAAGGCACTCATGATCGACCGCTTGTTTCGGAGGCTGTACTTCTGGTGGTAGTCCTCAGCCGGAACAAACCGGGATAGTTGTTCGACACGGGTTTCGATCCCGTCGACCGTGTAATCGTTGGCGTCGAGATAGTCGGTGAGCGCCTCGCGCTGGTCGGCGGTTGCGACAAAGACGATGTTTTGATACTGGGTTTTCCGCGTCTGCTGGGTCGGATCGTGACTCCGGAAGACGAGATCGAGCAGGTCGCGAAAGGATCGTTCCGCAGGGTCGTAGTCGACCTGGAATGCTTCGGTGTGATCGCCGAGATCGTGATACGTTGGATCAGTTTTTGTGCCGCCGGCATAGCCAACGCGGGTGCGGACGACGCCGTCGAGCGCGCCGAACTGGGCGTCCGGCCCCCAGAAACAGCCGAGTGCGAACGTCGCCGTCTCGGTTGCTGCTGGGTCGGGGGCTGCGTCGTCGTACGCTTTGATCGTAGACGCTGTGGGAGCCATCGCGGTCGCTATTCGTCCTCGAAATCGAGGGCGATCCCGTTGATGCAGTAGCGTTTGCCGGTCGGCTCTGGGCCGTCCTCGAAGACGTGGCCGAGATGGCCCTCACAACTGCTGCAGACAACCTCTGTGCGCGTGCGGCCGAGGCTGTGATCTGGCCGGGTCTCAACAGCGTCGCTGTCGGCTGGATCGTAAAAACTTGGCCAGCCGGTGCCGGACTCGAATTTCTCGTCGCTCGTGAATAGCTCCTGGCCACAGCCGGCACAGCGGAAGACACCATCGTCGCTGATATCTAACAGCGGTGAGGTGCCAGCGGGCTCAGTACCTGCCTCACGAAGGATCTTGTACTCCTCGGCTGAGAGAATCTCTTGCCACTCCTCGTCGCTGTCGGGCTGCTGGCTGTCGGGCTGATTGCTCATATCCACAACAGGGGCTACAGCGGTATAGTTCTCGTGGCGGTGTCCACCCGGCTCGCACAGCCCCGTCAACGTGTATCGACTACGACGACGATGGCCGCGACGACACCCCAGCTACGCCTCCGGCACGTCGGCGGGTGTGAGCTCCTCGGCGGCCGCCTGGATCGACGCATAGCGGTCGGTTGCCCACTCGACGGCCGCCGGTGTGTCGTTGATAACAACCCCGTGGACGCCACGGTCGGCATACACGATGAGGCCGATGTGATCCGGCTCCTCACCGATCCAGAAGCCGAATTCGATATCAACCGGCGCGCGATATACCGAAAACAGCGGTCGCTGAAGTCGATCAGCCACCGTCTCAGGATCGAGCGTCGACAGCCGTTCAAATACGGACTCCGCAAGCGTCATCTCCAAGGTGGTGTCATTGTCGGCAGCGATCCGGAAGACCCGATCTGTGTACCCTGATAGCGCGCGCGGTGCCACCCCACGAACCCGGTCGGCGGTGGCGATCCGATCGAGAAACTCCGTGAGCACCGCATCGGGCACCGGCTCCTCGGCCGGAAAGCTGTCGGCATCCTCAAGCGCGACGGTTGGAACCTCGTGATCACCCGACAGCGGCGATAACACCTCTCCCGCGGCGGTGATCGATCGGATCGATTCGACGGTGTTGGCATACACCGCCGCGGTGGCCTCACCGGCGACTGTCGGCTGCCAGACGCCATCGTGGTAGGTCACCAGATCAGCCCCTTCGAGCTCTCTGACGACGGTATCCAACGTTGATCGCGGCATCGACAGTGTGTCGACGAGCGCGCGCTTCTCCTGTGGCTCCTCGACGATCGCTTGCAGGCAATCCCACCGTCGATTGACGGTGTACAGAAGCTCGTGGGGGCTCTGATCCGACATCTGTTCGTTGCTCGTATCCATATTCGTGTAGGGGAATATACTTTCGGTAGGGGTACACGAATTCGGAACACCTAGAGATTCTTCGAACGAGAGACTGTAGATGGCATAATATGGGTGGGACTTCTACCACGGACTGTCCACCACTGACCCCTCGGCCCTCTCCACCTGTCCGTCCCACCGTGGTCTGCCTCGTCCACGCCTCGGCCCTCCACTGACGGCTCTTAGTCGTCTCTTCGAGCGGGTTGCGTGGTGGAAGAACACCTCCTGTCGTTGCAAGCGCTGTTGATCTGTTTCTCCTCCGGCGACACCGCACGGTCGACAGCTGTCCACTTGTCTGGCGCGGCCACCACAGCTATAGGTCGCTGTCCCGAGACCCCAGCTATGACCGATACCGTGTGGGTTGTTCGGCACGGCCAACGGCAGGATACGGTCGATCCGGATTGGGAGTTGACCGCCGCCCGTGTTCACGATCCGGGCTTGACCGAGCTGGGTCGCTGGCAAGCGTGGCGATGTGGCCGATTTTTCGCCGACAACGGGATCGATTTCGATGCGATCTACTGCTCGCCGTTTCTTCGGGCCGTCCAGACCACCGCTGAGATCTGTGGGGTGATCGGTGGGACAGGCTGGCTGGAACCTGGCCTCGGCGAACACCGCAACAACGAGTGGTTCGACAGCGACCCCGACACGCTCTCGTTCGAAACGCTGGGGAACTACTTCGATCCGATCCGCGACGACCACGAGCCCTTTGTTGTCCCCGAATTCCCCGAAACTCACGACGAAGCTGAAGCGCGCGCCGGCGAGACCGCTCGCCGGATCGCCGACGCCCACGAGGGTCGGGTGCTCATCGTCGGCCACGGGCTGACGATCGGCGGTGTCGTCCGGGGCCTCGTCGGCTCGACCGAGGGTGTCGACGCGCCACTCTGTGGGCTCACCCGGATCGACCGCGTCGATGATCGCTGGGAACTCGGATTGTCGGGCAAGACTGACCACCTCGATTAGCCGTGGTATCCTGACGACGTAACTTCTATACCAGCGCGGGACGCACCCACACACGATATGAGTCAGTCGTACAATCGCGGCACAATCGAGAGCTTCGGTCGGTGGCGGGAGTTCTCCGCCGGGATGTGGGCGTGGATCTTCCACAAGTTCACCGGCTGGGTGCTCGTTGGCTATCTTTTCACGCACATTGCCGTCCTCAGCACCGCCATTGAGGGCGCAGAGATGTACACAAACACGATCGTCACCCTCGAAGGGCTGTTGTTGGTTCGGATTCTTGAGGTCGGCCTGCTGGCGGTTGCCGTCTTCCACATCCTCAACGGCCTTCGACTGCTGTTGGTCGATCTTGGGATCGGACTGGAATCGCAGGACAAGAGCTTCTACGCATCGGTGATCCTGACCGGAGCGATCACGGTTGCATCGGTGCCGACGTTCATCGCGGGGGCGTTCTAACGATGGCTGAACACTACTCCTCGTTTACTGAGGGTGGCCGGCTCTGGCTCTGGCAGCGCATTACGGCGGCGTTTCTCGTCGTGGTGCTTGCCTTCCATTTCTTCCTGCTGCATTTCGTCTACCACGCTGACGAGGTCACCTTCGGGCTGAGCGCGGCCCGCATGCAGACATGGACGTACTACTCGCTGATGGTGTTGTTCCTGATTACGGCGACGTTCCACGGTGTCAACGGCGTCTACAACGCCCTCATCAACCAAGGGTTGACAGGGACGAAACGCCAAGTGGTCAAGTGGACACTCGTCGTTGCCAGCGGCATCCTCCTCGTTCAGGGGATCCGCACTGCAAACGCTTGGGCAGGCATCGGGGTATTCTAACATGAGCACGCAACCACCACAACAGCAATCCGAGGAACCGGCCGCCGAACAGTCCGCCGACGCGGAGTCGACGCCGGCGGCCCAACAGCGACGCGAGGACAAAAAGGCGGCCGACCGTGAGGCCCGGGACAAACGACAGGCTGAGGAAGCCGAACGAGAGGCCAAAGCCAACGAGGATACCCGCGAGATCAAGGTGTTCCGCTACGATCCCGAGGTCGAAGCCAAACAGGAACCGCGGTTCGACACCTTCCACGTTCCCTTCACGAAGGGGATGACCGTTCTCGATGCCGTGATCTACGCCCGCGATCACTTCGATCCCTCACTCACCTTCCGTCACTCCTGTCGGCAGGCGGTCTGTGGCTCGGATGCCTTCTTCGTCAACGGCCAGCAGCGACTCGGCTGCAAAACCCAGATTTCTGACTTGGAGGAGCCGATCCGGATCGAACCGCTCCCACATCAGGATGTCGTCAAGGATCTCGTCGTCGACATGGATCACTTCTACGAGGAGATGGAGGCGGTCGATCCGTACTTCGATCCCGACGAGACGCCGGACGGCGAGCTTGAAGAGCAGCGACAGTCACGCGCCAACCGCGAGAAGGTGAAGATGTCGACGCGGTGTATCTGGTGTGGGGCGTGTTTCTCCTCCTGTAACATCGCCGCTGGCGACAACGAGTATCTTGGCCCGGCCGCGCTCAACAAGGCCTACCGGTTTGCGATGGACGACCGCGAGGGCGACGCCAAAACCCAGGATCGTCTCGAAACAATCGAACAGGAACACGGCGTCTGGCGGTGTCAGACCCAATTCTCCTGTACGAACGTCTGCCCGAAGGATATCCCACTGACCGAGCACATCCAAGAGCTGAAACGCGAAGCGGTCAAGAAGAATCTGAAGTTCTGGTAGACGCTGGCGACATCGTTTACTGCCCTTTTTAATGCGTGCCGCTGGTGGTTTGTGAGCCGAACGACAGCGGGACAGCCGGGCATTCCCGGCTGAACCGCCGCCGAGTGGTACAATGAATCCTGTCGGCCGGCCGCTGCGAATGCAAGCGACCATCTATCCACCTGTTCGCCATCAAGTAAACGTTGTCGCAACTCGGTCTGTAAACTAGTTCTTATTACTACCTCATGAACATTAATTAGTGACTAAACGGCGACCTGGAATGTCATGCAAAGACGCGGGGCTTGCCAAACTAGTGTTGTCGCTTCGAAAGGCGGGACGGCGGTGGATGTGGGTCGACCCGCCAGGGGAAGTCGGTACAATGAACGGTCTCGGGCATGGCCGTGGCGGGTGGCACACGACCAGTTGGTTGAAGCGTCGAAAGCCACTAAAAGATTCTGCAAGGTATTAGCCAAATAGTGTAATAGTAGATCATAATCGTTGTATCTCTATAGTATATTTATTCTACTACAGGGATTCCACCATGATGTACGTAGTCTTTCTATCGTCGCTTGTGGGCTCTCACAGCGCGCTCAACAGTGGGTCTCAACCCGGTGTTGCCCCCGTCGAATCCGAATGTTTTACTCCGTGCCTCCCGTTGCCATAGCTATGGTTGGGAGCACCGTTGCTCGGCCGCCGATAGTCGGGGCTTGCTCGACGATGTGGCCGCAGCCGAGCCCGTGTTCCCGAAACTGCTGGTAACGCACACGACCGTCAGAACCCAACACTACTCAACTATGTACGAACACGATGTCGTCGTCGTCGGCGCGGGCGGAGCCGGACTCCGGGCTGCCATCGCCGCCGACGAGGCCGGTGCGGATGTCGCTATCGTCTCGAAACTCCACCCGGTGCGCAGCCACACGGGCGCGGCCGAAGGCGGGATCAACGCCGCCCTCCGGGACGCCGACTCCTGGGAAGATCACGCCTACGACACGATGAAGGGGTCGGACTATCTCGGCGACGCCCCCGCGATCGAAACGCTCTGTCAGAACAGCCCCTATGAGGTCATCCAACTCGAACACTGGGGGATGGCCTTCTCCCGTGAGGACGACGGTCGCGTCTCCCAGCGACCCTTTGGTGGCCTCTCGTTCCCCCGGACGACCTACGCCGGCGCCGAAACCGGCCACCACCTGCTGCATACGATGTACGAGCAGGTCGTCAAGCGAGGCATCGAGGTCTACGACGAGTGGCACGTCCTCGATCTCGCGGTCACCGACGAGGAACGCCCCGAGGATCGCCACTGCCACGGCGTCGTCGGCTACGACGTGGCGACCGGCGAAGTCTCGGGCTTCAAGGCCCGCGATGGCGTCATCCTTGCGACCGGCGGCCCAGGCCAGGCGTTCGACCACACGACCAACGCGGTTTCCTGTACCGGCGACGGCCAAGCGATGGCCTACCGCGCCGGCGTCCCCCTGGAGGACATGGAGTTTATCCAGTTCCACCCGACGACACTCCCCTCGACCGGCGTCCTCATCTCCGAGGGTGTTCGCGGCGAGGGTGGCATCCTCTACAACAAGGACGGCGAGCGGTTCATGTTCGAACACGGCTACGCCAACAACGACGGCGAACTCGCCTCCCGTGACGTGGTCTCCCGTGCCGAGTTGACCGAGGTCAACGAGGGCCGCGGCATCGAAGACGAGTACGTCCACCTCGATATGCGCCATCTCGGCGAGGAGCGCATCCTCGACCGCCTCGAAAACATCCTCCATCTCGCGGAGGACTTCGAGGGCGCGGATGGCCTCGAAGAGCCGATGCCGGTCAAACCTGGCCAACATTACGCGATGGGCGGCATCGAGACCGACGAGAACGGCGAGACCTGCGTCGGCGGGCTCTACGCTGCCGGCGAGTGTGCCTGTGCCTCCGTCCACGGTGCGAACCGTCTCGGCGGCAACGCCCTCCCCGAACTCATCGTCTTCGGCAAGCGCGCGGGCTATCACGCCGCCGGCAAGGAGATGGAGCCCGCCGAAATCGAAACCGGCCAGCGCGGCGAGTTCGAGCGCGCGACCGTCGACAGTCCCGTCGAACTCGGCGAGCCCGGCTCGCTTGGCGACGCCGTCGCCGACGGTGGGGCTGTCGCCGCCGGCGGATCGGCCGACGCCGACTCCGTTATCGACACCACCGTCGAAACTGCTCGCCAGCGAATCGATGAGCTGCTGAACAGCGACGGGATCCATCACTCGGAAGTGCGGGCCGACGTCCAGGAGACGATGACCGCGAAGGTCAACGTCTTCCGCGAGGAAGATGGCCTGAAGGAAGCCCTGCGGGAGATCCGCCAGGCACGAGAGGAGTACGAGAACGTGGCTGTCTCCGATCCCTCCCAGACGTTCAACACCGATCTGTTGCAGACGATCGAGACTCGCAATCTGTTGGATCTCGCTGAGGCGATCACCGTCGGTGCGCTCGCCCGCGATGAGTTCCGTGGGGCCCACTGGCGGGCCGAACATCAAGAGCGCAAGGACGATGAGTGGCTGAAACACACGCTCTTGTCGTGGAATGATGGCTCACCGGAGCTGTGGTTCCGGCCGGTCATCCTTGAGGGCGAAGAGAAGACCTACGAGCCGAAAACCCGGAGCTACTGAGCGTCGACACCGATTCCGCCGCTGTGTGGTCTCGTCCCCGGTGACCGACCCGCGCCCGCAACACATTTTGCCCGAGGGAAATACGTTGAGGTATGATTAACGAGACCGTCGAGGAGATTCAGGGGATGCACTCCCACAGCTCCTCGACAATCGCGATCAAGGCGACGGAAGCGTTGTCGGAACTGCTTGACCGCGAGTACGCCTCCGTCGACGAGTTCGAACTCGACCTCCAGCGCAACGCCGGCGCGCTCCGGCGGGCCAACCCCTCGCATGCCTCCCTCCACAACGCGGTGCGGGCGGTCGAACGCTCGGTCGTCGATGTTACCGACACCGTCTCAGAGGCTAAGGAGCTGACCCGGGAGATGATCGACCGCGTTGTCGACGATATCGAGACGGGCAAGCGGCGGGCCGCCGAGAACGCCGCCGAAACCTTCGACGACGGCGAGACGTTCATGACACACGATTTCTCCTCGACCGCCTTAGCCGCGGTCGAAACCGCCGCCCAGGAGGGCCACTATCTCGACGCCTACGTCATGGAGGCCCGGCCGCGCTATATCGGCCGCGGAACGGCGCGGATGCTGTCGGCGATCGACCGCGTCGAACCACATCTGATTGTTGACAACGCGATGGGTCACTTCCTCCAAGAGTGTGACCGCGTGGTCATCGGGATGGACTGTATCGTCGACGATACGCTATACAACCGCGTGGGCACGTTCCCGCTGGCGGCGACAGCCAACCAGCTTGATGTCCCAGTCGTTGCCGTCGGCTCCGGTGCGAAGGTCATCGAGGAGGGCTTCGTCTTCGAGAATCAACAGCGCGACCCCTCGGAGGTCATGTTGGAGCCGGTCGAAGGGATCACCATCGAGAATCCGGCCTACGACGCAACCCCCGTTGAGCTCATCGATACGCTGATCACCGACACCGGCGTCCACGACGTCTGAGCCACTGGTGATCGCTGACCTGCACGCACTGTTTCAACCGAGATATCCTTACGACCGGACCACCCACACACGGTATGGACGACACACAAGAGCCCGTGGAGGCCGCCGCCGAGGAGTCACGGGATCTGTATGAGATCGCCTCCTGGGAGGAACGCACCTCGATCGACGGGGCGGCGGTCGCCCTCTACTGGCTGTTGACGCGGGCGGCAAAGTGGATCGTCGTCCTGCTGGCGCTTGGGATTCTCGCCGGGATCGGCGGGTTGGCCGCCCTCAGCGATCCCGCTGTTGGTATGTTGACGCTGTTGTCGGTGGTGCCGGCCGCCGGACTCACGATCTACGTCTACCGCTCGGATGTGACCGACGCCGAGCCGCTGTCGCTGCTCGTGACGACGTTTTTGCTCTCGATTCTGTTTGCGACGTTTGCGGCCGTGTTCAACTCAACAGCCGAGCGGTTCTTTGAGCCGCTTGGCGTCCTGGGAATGCCGCTGTTTTTCTTCCTGATTGTTGGCCCCGGCGAGGAGACAGTGAAGCTGCTTGCGGTGCGGCTGTACGCCTACACCGACCGCCGGTTTGACGCCGTCATCGACGGGGCGGTGTACGGCGCGGTCGCCGGTCTCGGCTTTGCGACGATCGAAAACTCGCTGTATATCCTCCGCCAACTCTCCGAGAGCGGTGAGTTGGCCGAACTGACGATCGGGCTGAGCGCGGTCGCCGCCGGCGGCGACATCACCGCAGTACGCGCCCTGGCAGGGCCGGGCCACGTCATCTACTCGTCGATCGCCGGCTACTATCTCGGATTAGCAAAATTCAATCCAGCGAACCGGGGGCCGATCGTTGTGAAGGGCCTCCTGCTTGCGGCAGCGATTCACGCGACGTACAACTCAACGGTAAGCATTGGTTCCTACGTCGTGACCTCGATCACCGGGCTGCCGGGGTTGGGTGGGTTTCTCGTCTACGTCATCATCTTCGACAGCATCTTCGGGCTCTTCTTGCTGCGGAAGCTCTGGCGATACCGGCGGCACTATCTGGAGACAAATGGCACGGAGCCCGCCGACCCGACGGCCGAGGGGTGAGGCCTACAGCTTTTCGCGGTCAATCGAGATCCCGGTGGGGGTGACGATCAGTTGGTCGTCGCCCTTCTGAACAATGTCGCCGTCGACCTCGCGGGTGACCTGCCGGAGCTCGTCGATGATGTGCTCGATCGTCCGGTCGCTCGTGCTGTGGCGGGTGATATCCGCAAGCACGAGATCGCCGTCGTAGATGGCGTCTTTGATGTCGATCACGTCGTGTTTGTCGCTGATCTCGGCGATCCTGACTGACATCCCCGCGCTCTCGGCGGCCCCCGACACGTCCTGCATGTCGAGTTCGACGTACTCCGACGCCGAGTGGCCGTCGTCGCTACCGAGGATCTTACTCATGATACCCATAGGGTACCGGAGCCGGCGTTCAACAATAGTTCTTACGTCAGACAGGCCCCTGACAGCTCACGAAAATCCCCGATCTGTGGGGTTTTGTCACTCCGACCCGAGTCACCGGTATGACGGTCAGTCTCTGCGTGCGGGAACCCTACCGTGTCGATGGCGACCGCCAGTTCCGATTTGGTGTCGTCGCGGCCGCCGCGGTGCCGGGGATCGGCGCGCTCTCACCGGTCGTCTCCTCCGACGGTGCGGCCGCGATGGGCGGCCACATCGACGATACCCTCGGCAACCGACTCAGTCGATATCTCGCCGACGGCGTCGCGATCGACGACGCGGTCGAGGCCCTGCTTGGTGCCGAGGATGTGGCCTCCCGGCGCGGCCGACAACTCCACGGTGTCGGCCGTTCCTCATGTGTGACGGTCAGCGGCCGCGACTGCGTGGCGGCCGCCGACCGCGATGGCGATCATTACACCGCCGCAGGAACACATCTGCCGAACGAGGCAGCGCTTGATGCGATGGTTGATCGATACACCGGTGCAGCTTTCGGTGATGATCCGCTGGCCGAGCGGTTAATCGACGCGCTGACGGCGGCACGCGAGGTCGGCATCGATAGCCGCCGGGGCGATAGCGACAGCGATGGGCCGCTCACCGTCGGCAGTGCGGCGGTTCGCGTTGTCACCACCGAGTCGACTGACGACCGGCGATTCTACAACGATCTTCGGGTTGATGCCAGCGAGTCGCCGATCACCGATCTCGAAACAACGTACAACGCCGCGCTGTTGGGGTACGAGCAAACGGTCGACGCCTACGGCGAGCCGGATGCTCCGTCGTCTCCCTAACAGCGAGCACTGAACTGTGGGGGCTGTCCAGCGTTAGACAGAAAATTCGTAGAGGTCGTCGCCAACGTGGTGGATCGAGTCGACGACCTTCCCGGAGTCGCCGAGCATGTCGTCGCTGGCGGTCTGTGCGCGACCGACGGCGAGCACCTTCCCGTGGGTTTCCTCGGCGATAGCGACCAGATCGCCGTCGGTGATCCCGTCGTCGACCTCGACGATCCCTGGCCGCATCACGTCCGCGCCGTTGGAGACGAACTCAATCGCGCCGGCGTCGACGGTCACGAGCCCACGCTGTGGGGGATACTCGTTGGCCCCGTCGACGGTGAGAAACGGTTCGTCGTCGACGTAGGCGACCAGCTTGTCGCCGTCAACGAGGACAATATCGAACTCGGTGCCGTCGAGTTCGACGAGTTCGAAAGTGTCGCCCTCGATGTTGACCCCGAGGGCGTCCGCCAGCGACGCCGTGAGGTCGTCGATGGCGTCACTGCGGAGATGGTGTCTGGAGCTGACCTGCATGCGCGGCCGGAGGGTGTCGGGGCGAATAAATCGCCCGTTTCGATCAGACGTACGTGGTCAGCTGGGTGAGCCGGCCGTCGGGCCCAAACTCGAAAACGTCGATGAACGCAAACAGCTCGTCGCCGTTGGCATCCAGCAGGTGCCCGCTGGCTGCGCGGCCGCCTTCGGAGGCACAGACGGTGGTTAGCTTGTGGGTGGTTTCAGTCAGCGGCCGCTCCGAGCGCATGAACTCCAGAAACGACGCCCGATCCTCGAAGGTGCGGTCTGGGCGTCGCTGGACGAAGGTCGGATGCAACAGCGACTCCAATTCGGCGTACTCGCCGTCGTCAAGTCGCTGGTAGTAGGCTCGGACGCGACTGTCTCGATCCATAGTCATTCTTTGTCGGGGTACCTAAGAGCGTTGCCGGTCTGACCGCTGATCCACCTGGGTCAGGATATCTCCTCGCCACGAACGCGCTACTTTTGATGGTCGCAAACGAACGCCGACCCAACTGTGGAGCTACATATCCGGTATGCGGGCGACGACGACCCCGAGAAGTGTACCGCCCGCAAGCTGGCGCGCTTCGAGTTGGCAACGCTCCACCGAAGCCACAGCGAGACCCCCTACGGCGTCGTTCTCAACCCCCACGCCGAGCAGGCACTCTCACCAGCCGACCGCGAGCGTGCTGAGGATGTTTCGCTCGTCGCTCTCGATTGCTCGTGGGAATCCGCGGGCGAAGCGCGCTTCTCGCTGGCCGGCGAGCACCGCGCGCTCCCCTATCTCGTCGCCGCCAACCCCGTCAACTTCGGTCGACCGATGGAACTCACGACCGTCGAAGCGCTTGCTGCCGCGCTCGCTATTTTCGGCGAAACCGAGCAGGCCGAAGCGATCCTCAGCAAATTCACGTGGGGCGAGACGTTCCTCGAACTCAACGCTGAACCCCTCGATCGGTACGCCGACTGTGCGGATTCCAGCGATATCGTCGCCGTCCAGCAGGAATACCTTGACCGTGGGGAGGAGTAACGCCTGCCCGTGGCGACACGTGAGTCAGCGGCGACAGTAATGCACAGCGTTCAGGCCGCGAGCAACGCGCCGAGTGCTCCCCCGAGCGCGCTATCGAGGGCCATAATCAGGGCGATGATGACGCCGCCGATGACGACGCCACTGAAGCCGAGCAGGCCGCCGAAAGGGCCGCCGGCAGCGACCCCGATGACGCCAACGCCGAGCGCGAAGATCACGGCGACGGCGAAGCCAGCGATCGAGCCGGCGAGCAGGCCGTGTACCGCGCCGCTGGTGATCCCGCCCCCGGCGACGTAGCCAGCCGCGACCCCGCCGATGAGGCCCGCGCCGACGTGGCCGACGATCGGGACACCCGTCGCCAACGCGCCGGCGACGAACAAGACAATAAAGCCGATGCCGACTGCACGCCAGTTGGGCATACACGCCGGAGGCAGCCAGTCCGCAAAAGCCCGTGGATCCCGGGGTGGAGTATCCTGATCGCGGTAGTGGCCCTGTTGTTAACGATGCTGCCGCGAGAAGCAATCTTTCTAGCAATATCCGCGCTATTTAGCAGTTGAGTTAATAACCATCGAGCGAGTAGCCCCAATCAATGAGCGACGATACCGCGGAGGCGACCCCGTCTGCACCACCGGATGCGACAGGGTCGACCACGACTGATTCGGTCGACAGCGATCTCGATACTCTCTCGCTGTCGGTGCCCTCGATGGACTGTCCATCCTGTGCTGGCAAAGTTGAATCCAGCGTGAGCGACCTCGATGGCATTGCCGATATCGACCCTCGAACCACCTCGGGAACGCTTGTCGTCGGCTACGATCCCGACCGGACGACACCCGAGGCGATCCGCGGTCGTGTCGAAGCCGCCGGCTACGAGATCGTCGACGACGACGAACCATACGACCCGATGGCAATCTGGACAAGCGGGCGGGCGATCCGCACCGCCGTCGGCGCGGTGTTGTTGCTGGTCGGGATTTTGTTTGAGTGGCTGCTCCCTGCCGCAAATCCAACGCTCACAACGATCGCAGGCGCGGAGATCGGTCTTGATACGGTCGCCTACGTGGCCGCGGCTGCGGCTCCGGGTGTGATCATCCTGCGGAACGGCTATGCCTCGCTTCGCAATCGCAGCTTGGATATCGACCTGCTGATGACCGGCGGGATCCTCGGCGCGCTCGCGGTCAACCTTCCCTTTGAGGCGGCGACGCTGGCGGTGCTGTTCAGTATCGCCGAACTGCTGGAGCGCTATTCGATGGATCGCGCCCGCGGCTCGCTCCGAGAGTTGATGGCGCTGTCCCCGGAGACCGCGACCGTCCGACGGGACGGCGAGGAGCAGGTGGTCGCCGCCGACGCCGTCGAGATCGGTGACCGCGTGATCGTCCGCCCCGGCGAGAAGATCCCTGTCGACGGCGTGATTCGGGAGGGCTCCAGCGCGATCGATGAGTCGCCGATCACCGGTGAGAGCGTCCCCGCCGACAAGGAACCGGGCGCGGAGGTGTATGCGGGTAGTCTGACCGAGACCGGCTACATCGAGATCGAGGCGACCGCGCCGGCCAGCGAGTCGACGATCGCCCGCGTGATCGACTTGGTTGAGGCCGCCGAAGGCGAGGAGACTGACACCGAGCAGTTTGTCGATCGCTTCGCGGCGGTCTACACCCCGATCGTCGTCGCCGCCGCGTTGCTGACGATGGCGGTACCGCCGCTGCTCGGGTGGGGCGCGTTCACCGAGTGGTTCGTTCGCGGGCTGACGCTGCTGGTGATCGCCTGCCCCTGTGCGTTCGTCATCTCGACGCCCGTTTCTGTCGTCTCCGGGCTGACGAGTGCGGCGCGCAATGGCGTGTTGATCAAGGGTGGCCCGCATCTCGAAGCGATGGGTGATGTTGAGGCTGTCGCGCTCGATAAGACGGGGACGCTGACGACCGGTGATCTCGGCGTCACCGACGTGATCCCGATCAACGACACAACCGAAGCTGAGCTCTTAGACTGCGCGAGCACGCTCGAACAACGCAGCGAACATCCGATCGCCGACGCGATCGTCGACCAAGCCCGCGAGGCCGGTGCCGTCGGCGACCGCCCGGTCGAGGATTTCGAGGCGCTGACCGGCGAGGGCGTTCGCGCCGAGATCGACGGCGTCACCCACTACGCCGGCAAGCCATCGGTGTTCACCGAATTGGGCTTCGAACTCGATCATGCCCACCTCAAAACGGACGGCGGGCTGACGACCGACGCGATCGACGCCGATGAGACGGGTGCCGCCGACCCTAGCGACGAGCACCCGACGGTCGTTGAGGAGGCGACCGACTGCGAACACGGTCGGTACGTCGATCTGTTGGCGGAGACGATCCCACGGCTCCAACAGGCGGGCAAAACCGTCGTGCTTGTCGGCACCGATGAAACCCTGGAGGGGCTGATCGCCATTGCTGACACGGTACGCCCCGAGGCAACGTGGGCTGTCGATCAGCTTCGGGCCAACGGGATCAAGCGGATCGTCATGCTGACCGGTGACAACGAGCGCACTGCCCAAGCGATCGGCGAGCAGGTCGGTGTCGACGAGGTGCAGGCGAGCCTGCTCCCCGAGGCAAAAGTCGATGCGGTGCGTGACCTCCGGGAGGCCCACCCAGGTGGGGTGGCGATGGTCGGCGACGGCATCAACGACGCCCCTGCGTTGGCGACGGCGACCGTTGGGGTCGCCATGGGTGCCGCCGGCACCGACACCGCACTGGAGACTGCCGACATCGCGTTGATGGCCGACGATCTGAGTCGGCTGCCCTACCTCCACACCCTCGCGGAGACCGCCGATGGCGTCATCCGGCAGAATATCTGGTCGAGTCTGGGCGTGAAGGTGCTGCTGGCGATCGCCGCGCCGTTTGGCTACGTCTCGGTGCTTGGCGCAATCGTCATCGGCGACATGGGGATGAGCCTCGGGGTAACCGGCAACGCGATGCGACTGGCTGGCCTGACACCCGCGGAACCGCCGACGGACAGCGAGTAGCTGCTACCTGCTGTTGTCGCTCGCGCTGCGAGGCGGTCACCGCAAGTCCTATTCGGCGCGGTGATGTATTTGTTCTATGACAATCGAATCCGGCGATGAGGTCGTTATCGAGTATGTTGGTCGCGCTGACGACGGAACTGTCTTTGACACCTCACGCGAGGATGTTGCAACCGAATCTGGGCTGGCCGACGCCCAGCCAGACCGAGAGTTCACTCCGTTGACCGTCTCTGTGGGGGCCGGCGAGGTCATCGCCGGGATCGAAGAAGCCCTTCCAGGGTTAGACGAGGGTGAGACCACATCTGTCGAGGTGCCGCCGGAGAAAGGCTACGGTGAATGGTCAGAAGAGCACGTCCAAGAGTACGAGACCGACGAGCTGGCCGCCACTCTCGGTGGCCAACGGCCGGAGGTCGGCCAGTACGTCGAAACCGAGCAGGGCGCAGCCGCCGAGATCACCGACGTTGCCGACGATGTCTCGAAGGTAGATTTCAACCCGCCGCTGGCCGGGGAAACGCTCCACTTTGAGCTTGAAGTGGTCGCTATCAACTAACGGGTTGTTGTTGACTCCGTAGGGGTCGCGGATACCGTTTCTTTGCGAGCCGTCTTGGCACGGTGAGTCGCTCTAAAATTGGCCAATGGGAGCTGTGTCGCTACCGAAGTTTCTGTACCTGCCAGAGAATTCCTGCGCCGGATACCAACAGGATTGTGAGGTTGAACAGCGCCTGAAACAGCGACCGATACTCCCGTGCGACCCAGGTATCGATCGTTGCTCCGGCAGCGAAATAAAAGCGGAGCGTCGCGATCAGGGCCAACAACGCGAGGCCGGCGACGACCGCATACCGAAGCGTCCGCTCGATATCGCCGGAAAGGAATCTGCTCTTGTCGGTGTCCTCGTCCACCGATGGTGGTGATTCGGGATCAGTCGACGCCTGTTCATCTGTCGTCGTGGGGTCGTTGTGATCAGAACTCATGCTGTTCGCCTCCGTGCCAGTAGCCCGCCGACCAGGAGAGCCAGTGCCGCGACCGGAACACCGAACCCGGGGGTTGCTGAATCGCTTTCGCCCCCTGCTTCCACCCGTTCTTCGTCACGATCCGGTCGTCGGTCGCGTTCGAAATCGCTGACCTCGAGTTCGACCGACTGTCTGGTCTCGTTGACCGCGATCCGTTCACTCGGGTTGAGATTCACCGCCGTCCGGGTTGTATCGACGATGACACCGTCTTTTTTCAGGACGCCGTCGACGTAGTAGTTGTAGTTGTTTGGCACCGAGACGGTCAGCGTGGTGCCGGTTGTTCGTCCGGGCTCGATCGTGGCAACATCAGCAGCGTCGCGGTCGGCCACGAGATTCGAGTCGGCCTGTCGGGCGATCACGCTTACTTCCACATCATCCGACTGCACTGATCCTCGGTTGATCAGTTGGGCGGTGATATCCAGCGTTGCTTGGCTCTCGGTTGCCGCCTGGACTGAGACGCCAAGCGGTGGCAGCGTCGTCTCGTCGGCAAACTGGATCGGTGTGCGTGCGTATTCAGGCACCAACGCTGCCAGTCCACGCACCTCCTGGCGACCGGTATCGACCCGCTGGCCGTCCTGATACACCACGGTTTCGATGCGGTAGCCACCCTCACGGGCGACGCTGAGCGTCGCGGGAACGACCCGCTCGCGGTCATCGGCCAACTCGCCGACTTCGACTGTCCGGGTGGTCTCCAGCAACCCGGACTCGGCGTCGATGGCTCGCAGGCGAACCGTGACATTCGGGCTTGGATTCCCGCGATGGCGCAGTGTCGTGTTGACCTGGAGGGCGACGATTTGGCCGCCGACAGCCTGTGGCTGAATGGTGGTGTCGGCGATATCGACGTTGCCGGGCTGGGTCGCCGCACGCGGGGCTGAGAGCGCGCCCGGTACGAGCACGGCAACGAGGAGGGCCACCACAACCACGCCGGCGGCTCCGGCTGCGAGGGTTTTCGTCCGATCCATACCGGCGAACCACCCGCCGTCTGTAAGTGTTTTTGGGAGGCTATAACACCGCCTTGAGTGACGGCTGCAATGGCACCGGTGTTTTGGCGGGCGGGTTGACGCTTGGATGGCTATGACCGCCGGTGCGATTGGCTGTGTCGGTAATTATTCTATTGTTATGACATTTTATCCAGTCAGTATGTGTATTCAGCCAGTATTTTTTTACTCTACCGAGCATAGTATGTGACAATGGCACAAGAACCCTCCTCGGAGATGTTCGACCACTTCTATTCGTTGTCGAGCCGAGGAGCCTACGGCGAGCTCATCCGGTATATTCGGGATCACGACGACGAGGATGTGCGGTACGGTGCGGCTGGGGTGCTTTCGGAGTCCGTGTCGGGATTCGCCGAGCAGATGACGCCGCCGGCGCGGAAAGCCCTCGTTGATGCCGTGCTCAACGATCCCAGCGACGCCGTGCGGGCAAACGTTGTGAAGACACTGCTCGCCATCGATGAGTCGATCGCCGACAACATCATCACGCGGTTGGAGATGACTCCGGACTCGACGCCGACCGACACGCCGTATCCGCTGATCTTGACCAAATGGCACGAGCGACAGTGGCCCGAACTCCGATTTCTCGCTGTCGTCGGGTTTGGACGCGTCGGCAGCCACACCACGATCGAAAAGCTGCGGACGACGATCCAACGGGAGACCGATCTGCGGGTGATCCGCCGGGCGATCGAGGCCAGCGGCACGGTCGGCGATGAGACGTTTGTCACGCCGATCAAGAACTATCTGCGGATCGACGACGAGAGCATGTACCAATCAGCCGACGCCGAGGAGATCAGACGCACCAAACAAGCCGCCGTTGAGGCGTTGGTCAAACTTGGTACCAACGGTGCCTACGAGGCGTTACACACAGCCTCCCGCGGGACGGATGCCGAACTCAAAGCCTGCGCGCTCAGCGAGATCGGCCGGCTTGCCCCCGACGAGGCGGTCGATCTGATCGTTGACGAACTACACAACGATGATGACGATGCGGTACGCGAGGAGGCCGCCGAGGGGTTGATCACCACCTTCACCGAATCCGACTTTGAGGATGGTCACACTGTCCGCGAGCAGGCCCTTGCTGAGATGGACGACGACGTCGACGATGCGGTGTCGGATGAGTTTGCTTCGATCGTTGATGAGTCGCCCCGGAAACCCGAACAGCGCAACGCGGCGTGGGTGTTGGGCCAACTTGAATCCGACACTGAAGACACCGTCGAGAGCCTGCTTGCGGCTTTGGATGATGACGACGACTATCTCAGAATCATCGCTGCCGCCGGGTTGACGACGCTTGACTCCTCGCTGGTCGAAGAGAAGCTTGAAGCCTTCCTTGAGTCGGTCGACGAGGAGTCTATGGCCCACAACTTGGCGTCGTCGATCCGATCGAATCTACAAGACGGCCCGGAGAAAGTGATCTGGGGCTCGTGACCGGTTGACCTCGCCTGTTGTCTGGTGAGTTACCGCAGGCTGCGGTATTAGGGGTCGATCCCCTCGTCGTTGAGGATATAGTAGGTTTCACCGGTATCAAAGCCGAACGACTCCAACACATCCCATTCAACCATCGTTGCGACGGCATCCTCGATCGTGTCCTGTTGTGGTGTGTCCTCGCCAAATAGTTCCTCACAGACACGGCTGACCTCCTCGACTGAGAAGCCAGCCTGTTCGTTCGATACCCGAAGTACCCCCGCCCATACGCGGTCACGATCCGTTCCCACGAGATATACCTACTGCCGGTGGCGACCAAAATACTATCGCTAAGCGTGAGCAACACAGTATCGCGTCGCTGACAGACGTTGAATGGTTTCACTGAATGGACTCGGCGGGACTCCCGCGAGCGAACGGCGTGAGCGAGTGGGAGGTCGCCGAGTTCACTGAACGAGTTCGAGCGCAGCGAGAACGAAGTGAAATGGACTCGGCGGGATTTGAACCCGCGGCCTTCCCCGTGCCAGGGGGATGATCTACCGCTGATCTACGAGCCCGCGAACGCAACCTGTCGTTTTCCGGTTTTGGTATTAAGGCCTTCGACTCGGGGTAATGAACCCGTCAGCAAATAGAAAGCCCTTAACGCCCACAGCGGAGAGCAATCGGTGGGAACAGCACAGTCGTAACTCTGACTCGCCCACATGGGCTTGGGATTGCGACAGTGCGCCACCAGCCCGCAGCGGCCAGTCAGTCGCCTCTGGGCTGTGTGGACACGTCGTTTCTGCGGCCTGTGCCGTTCCAATATCAGACAATGGCACGAATGCATACCCGTCGCCGCGGCTCATCCGGTTCGGATCGCCCGGCGGCAGACGAACCAGCCGAATGGAGCGATGTCGACGCCGATGCCATCGAGGATCGCGTCGTTGAACTCGCCGAACAGGGCCACGACCCGAGCGTCATCGGAATGAAACTCCGCGACGAGGGCGTCAAAGGGACGCCGATTCCGAACGTCAAACTCGCCACCGGCAAGAAGGTCGGCGAGATTCTCGAGGACAACGATGCCGCACCGGAACTCCCCGAAGACCTCCGGCGGCTCATGGAGCGCGCAATCAACCTCCGTGAGCACCTCGACGAGAACGGCCAAGACCACCAGAACAAACGCGCACTCCAGAACACGGAGTCGAAGATCCGTCGCCTCGCCAACTACTACCGCGGCGACGAGATCGACGCGGACTTCAACTACAGCTACGAGCAAGCGAAAGAACTCCTCGAGTAAGGATTCACGATGTCGGACTCCCGGACTGACGCCGCAGCCGCGACCGCTCCCGACGCCGCCAACAGGGTGGCCTCGGCGGTAGCGGCCGCGCCGTTCGTCCGGGTCTTCGGCCACGCCGACGGCGACGCACTCGCCGCCTGCGGGCTGTTGGCGGTCGCGCTCCGCGACCGGGAGATCCCGTTCCGCGTCCACGTCTCGGCGGATCCGGCTGGCGACGCTGTCGCCGCTGAAACTGCCGAAGACAACAGTAGCGGAGCCGGCGAGCCCGACGCTGACGCCGAGAGCCAATCCCTCGTGGTCAGTCGTGGCCAGCGTGGCCCTGCTGATCTCACGGTGCCGGCTCGCGGCGACCGCCAGCCGGCGAGCGTTGCGGCCGCGACGATCAGCCGCGAACTCGGCGTCGATCCCGACCCGGTGCTCGCCTTAGCGGGCATCATCGCCGCCGGCGAGACACCCGGCGGTGCCGGGAGCGACGACCTCCTCGCGGCGGCCAAGTCGGCCGGCCTCGTCGAGCGTCGCCCTGGCGTTGCGGTGCCGACCGCTGACCGCGCCGCCGACCTCGCCCACTCGACGCGACTCGACGCGCCGTTTTCGGGCGATGTTGACGCCGCAGGCGACCTTCTCGCCGATCTCGGTATCCCAACCGATTCGGACGCCGAGATCGACGCGGAGACGCGGACGGCCCTCGCCTCCGCTGTCGCTGTTGCAACCGCGACCGCCGATCCGGCTGCCCCACAGGCTGCCGATTCGGTCGAGGCCGCACTCCGGCCGTACGCGACGCCGACCGCACCCTTCGCCACGCTCGGCGGCTACGCTGACGTGGTGTCAGCACTCGCCCGCGAGGCTCCAGGGGTGGCGGTGTCGCTGGCGTTCGGCGCGCCGGGAGCCGTCAGCGAGGCGGTCGATATCTGGCGCGACCACGCCGCCGCGGCGCATGCCGCACTCGACTCGCCGACGACGGGACGCTACGATGGCGTTTTCGTCCTCCGTGTCGAGACGGATCGCCCGGCGGTGTTGCCGACAGTCGCCCGCCTCGCACGCGCGTACCGCTCGCCGGAACCCATCGCGCTCGTCGTCACCGATGACCCGGTTGATGGCCGCCGACAGGCCGCCCTCGCGGCAACCGAGCCGCGCGGGCTTTACGATGCGGCAGCGACCGTCGCCCGCGAGTTCGACGGCGACGCCGGCGGGACACCGACGCAGGCGACACTCACTGTTGACGGCAGCGTTGCCGACGGCGAGTTGATCGCCGCGGTCAGGGAGGCACTTGACGATGACTGACGCCACCCACAGCGCGGTCGTCACCAGCGCGACTGTGACAACCGAGTACGCGACACCGATGCGCGCCGAGCGCGTCGCCCGCGCGGTCGGCCCCGACAACACCGCGTCGATGACGACGCAGGTTGAGGCGGCGACCGTGACGACAGAGATCGATCGGGACACCACCGGTGGGCTGCAATCAACCGTCGACGACTACGTTGTCAACCTCGGCGTCGCCGAGGCAGCACTCGACGCCGTCGACACGGCAGCCGACGCTGGAGGCCAATCCGACACCGCTCCGACCGAGGACAGCACAGCAGCCGAAACTACGACAGACGAGACAACCCAACTATGAGCGAACGATCAGTATCTAAGCAGCAACAGGACGGAAAACGATGGTACACCGTACAGGCCCCCGAGCAGTTCGACCGGGCCGAACTCGGTGAGACCATCGCCGAAGAGCCACAGCAGGTCGTCGGCCGCACCATCGAGACGACCCTCGGCGACATCAAGGATGACGCCGGATCAGACAACACCAAACTCACGTTCAAGATCAACGACGTGGGCTCGGATACGGCCTACACCGAGTTTATCAAACACGAGTTGACCCGCGATTACCTGCGGAGCCTCGTGCGACGCGGGGCCTCGAAAACCGAGGCCAACATCACGGTCGTCACGACCGACGACTACCGCGTGAAGATCCAGCCGGTCGCCTTCACGACGAAGAAGGCTGACAACAGCCAAGAGCACGCCATTCGGCGTGTCATGATCGACCTCGTCAACGAGGCCGCCGAAGAGCGAACCTTCGAGGAGCTGGCCGACAGCGTTATCGAAGGACGCCTCTCGTCGGCGATCTACGGCGAGGCCAAACAGATCTATCCGCTGCGACGGGTCGAAGTGACGAAACTCGAACTCGAAGCCCGCCCCGAAGAGCTGGCCGAAGAGGAAGCCACGGCCGTCGATGTCGACGAAGACGACGTGGCCACCGACGTCGCAGACGACTAAGCTGGCGACCACATTTTCGCAGTTTCTACCCGCCCAGCGACGCAGCTATGCTTCGACAACAATCGTCCCGACCATGCTGCTTGTCTCATGGGGGATACAGACATAGCTGTACTCGCCGGGTACCTCGAAGGTGTGGCGAAACGTCTCACCGGTTTCGATGCGGCCGCCGCTGTCGTTGTGCCAGGCTTCTCGGGCTTCGTCGGTAGAGTCGTAGCCGCCGCTGGCGAAGAAGGCTGCTCCCTCCGGCAGGCTGCTCTCGTAGGCGGTGACGGTGTGGCCGCGGGCGCTCGTGTTTCGCCAGACGACAGTTGTTCCGGCGTCGACGGTGATCTCTTCGGGGGCAAAGGCTGTCGCTCGCATCCCGATGTCGTACTCGGGGCGATCAAAGGTGCTGAGACAGCCCGCGAGGCCGCCCACCGCGGTGGCCCCAAGCGTGGCCAAAACACGCCGTCGCGTCCGCAACTCGACCATACAGGGGGTAGGGGTGGGAGCCATATAGGCCGCGTGGTTCGACCGGCTGTCTGTCACCTGTATCGAGGGCTCGGCCACGAAGATAACAACACATAACCTCCCACTGGCCAACGAGCAGGTATGCAACCGCGGTTCGTCGGGCGACTCGGCGCTGCCGATGCGGTCACCGTCGCCAACGCTGCGCTTGGCTTTCTGGCGACCGCGGCCGCGCTCATCGACGTGACCCTGGCCGCCCGGCTCATTCTCGTCGGCGCGATCACCGATGCCCTCGATGGGATCGTCGCCCGCCGCCGGGGGAGTACCCCGGCTGGCGTTTATCTCGACTCGCTGGCCGATGTCGCCTCCTTTGGTGTCGCCCCTGCCGTGCTCGTCGTTGCCGTCGTCTTTGAACAGTGGATGCCGAACGGCGAGCCGGCGATCGTCGGCGTTGGCGTCTGTCTGCCCGCCCTATTCGTGGCGATGGCAGTCACCCGGTTGGGGATGTACACCGCCTACGATTACGACAGTGCCGAAACCCAAGGCGTCCAGACGACGCTGGCGGCAACGATCCTTGCGGCGGCCGTCTTGGCTGGCTTCACCGCGGTCTGGCAGCTCATCGGCCTTGTTGGGGTTCTCGCGGTGCTGATGGTTACTCAGATCACCTATCCGGATCTCCATCCCCAGGACGCGCTGATTATGGGTGTTGTCCAGGGGTTGGCGATCCTCACGTCGGGCTACTACGGCCGTGTCTTTGCGTTCGCCTTGTTGTTTCTGGCGGTGGCGTATCTCGTCTTCGCGCCGCGATTTTACTGGCGGGATCACCTCGACAGCGACTTCCTGCAGTCGTCGTTCGGCGAGAACCGATAACGCGCTTACATCCCCATGTCGGCGGCCGCCTCTGGCACCGGGAGCCCGTTGGGGTCAACACCGAGTAGTTCTGCGGCGTGATCGAGTGCCATGTCGAAGCCGTAGTAGCGTTCAAGCTCGTCGCCGTCGGCTGTCTGTCGCACTCGCAACATCGCATATCCCTCGCTGTTTTGTGCGACGACCGCGGTTTGACCCTCGCGCTCGAAGCTGAGTCGTCGCTCACCCGCTGTTTCGGTGTAGGTGGCCTGGATGTTGCCGGCGACTGCGTTCGTCTCGCCGTCGGCATCGGGTGCTGTGTCGTCGCTGTCAGTCGTCGTGTCGTCGGCCATGCAAACGCAAGGCACTGCTGATAGTCGAACCTGTCGATGGCTTGGACGTGGTGATCGGAGAAATCGCGTATGAATGGTGGACAGGCCGACTTGCCGGCCGTTCCGGACACAGGGATTCTCGGTTGCCTCCTCCACCCCGCGATCCGGCGAGCGACGGGCGTCCGGCGATGGGCTGCTCGCTTCCGCGCCTGACCCACTGTCGCCGACAAACCGGTGTGGAACACCCCTGCGGGTGTACACACCGAACCGCTGTCCCCGACGGACGAGGTTTCCACGTTGGCTCCCGAGGCCTGTGTCGGTTCGACCGACGCCCCGGCTGTTCGGCCCCCGCTAAAGACTGTCTCACGGGTGAAGAGCAGGGCCTACCTGCCCGGCCTAGTCCACTCCGGGATACAGCCGAGGGCGTTAAGTCCCTTTCGGCTCGCCGTCCAGCATGCCGACGCCATCGGGGGGTTGCTGCGTTGTCGCCGTCAGTCGCGTGTTGCCGTGACCAGCAGCGTCTCGCTGCGTTCTTCCGCGCGATCGACGCTGAAACCAGCCTCGGTCAGCGATTCCCGAAGGTCAGTTGCACTGAGGCGTTCGCTTCGTGGCGGGCCAGCCTCACCTCGTCCTTCGGCCGACCAGTCGACGATCACGAATCGCCCGCCGGTGCCGAGCACCCGCCGAAGCTCCGCCAGCGTCGCCGCAAGCGGGAGCTCGTGGGCCGTCATCGTCGACAGCACCGCGTCAACCGAGCCATCATCGAGCGGGAGGCTATCGGTCGAACTCTCGACCAATGAGACGTTTGTCGGCACCCCATTTTGCCGAAAGTGGTCGTGCATTTCCGACTGGATATCGACCGCCGAAACCTGCCCAAAGAAGGGGGCAAGCGCGGTCGTGTAGAAGCCGGTTCCGCTGCCGAGATCAACAAGGTGGTCGTCGGTGCCGCCGCCGGCCGCAAACGCGCCGAGCAGCTCCTCCCGCGAGCAGAACTGATAGCGGCTTTCGTCGTCTAACTTGGCTGCCTTCGCCGGATCAAACGTGTGAAATCCCATTGGTCGATTGTGGGAACCAAGCCCAATAGAGCCTCGGATTTGGCTCCCCATGGCGAGGATCTATGTGGACAGCGGCGAAAGCGAGGGCATGATCGGCTCCTCGCTGTCCCCAGTCGATTCCGCACTGTCAGGTGGTCATCGATGACTGGCCGGTCGGGGCTGCTCACGCGGCCGATCGTCCCAGTGTCAGATGCTGACGACGCCGTCGAGACTTACGACGCGCTTCGTCCCGAGATCGATCCCGAGTGCTGTCAACCACTGGTGGTCAGCGTCGTCGCGACCACCGATGGCGACGACACCACCCAGCGTGCCGCGACTGACCGCGCTACCGACGCTGTCGATCGCTTTGCGTCGCTTGCGGCCGGCGACGGGATTGACGTCGACACTGACGTGCTGACCGGCGACGACATTGCCGCGTCGATTATCGAGGCTGCCAGCGACAACGATGCTTCGGCGATCGCCTTTCACTCACGAGGCGGCAGCGACTGGTTGGATATCGTCGCCGGTGGCGTCCGAACTGCACTTATCGTCAAAAGCAACATCCCGATTGTAGTGTTGCCAGCTGACGACCAGTAGAGGCTGTCAATCTATTCCAGTTTACGCCTCGGTGTCGCGATCTGCCGGCGGGACGACCAATACGGGTACCGATGCGGTTCGGATCAGCTTCTCGGTGACGCTTCCCAGTAGGTATCGATCAAGTCCGGTTCGACCGTGGGTGCCGACAACGATGCAATCGCTGTCGGCGTCGGCGGCATACGACTGAATCCCTGCGACCACCGACTCATCTTCTTCTACCGTGGTGACAACATCGTTGACACCGGCGGCTGTGGCCCGGTCGCGGGCCGCAGTAACGATCTCGGTGGCGGTCTCGCTCAGACTGTCAGCGTACTGGTCAGCCTGTAGCTCGCTGCCGAACAGCGAGGTGTCGATAACCGACAACAGCTGGAGAGTACTGCTGTCGGCGACCGCAAGATCGATGCCAACATCGAGGGCCGCGGCGGCGGTGTCGCTGCCGTCAGTCGGCACGAGCAGCCGCTCGAAGGGGGGCGACACCCCTGCGGCGTCGGGGCCAAGTGTAAGCAACGGCACGGGTGTCTCGCGGCTGACGCGTTCGGTCGTGCTGCCCAGCAGGTGCTCCTCGATGCCGGTTCGCCCCTGTGTCGGCATCACAATGAGATCGATGTCGGCGGTCTCCGTGTACCTGGTGATCGTCGCGGCGACACCACCCTGTATCACCGCCGTCTTCGTCGGAATCCCGCGTTCAGCCGCTTGGGTTGCGGTCTCGCTGACGAGTTCTTCGCCCTCGATTTCGAGGGCATCAACGACCTCGTCGCCGATCCGGGTGACGCTGTCGTGGGCGGTGTCGGCGACATTGAGCACGTGGAGGGTCGCGTCGTGGGCGGCCGCAAGGGCATAGACGCTCTCGCGGATGGCGACTGCACCGTCGCTATCGTCGATCGGGAACAAGATACGGTCGAACATGGTTGCCTCTTCGGGCGGCGACCTAATAACAACCCTTGCCGACTCCGCTGTCAACCGACCTCCTCTCTCCTTTGATTGCTCCGTTATACGATGGGTGCTGCTGTCGGTTGTTTAGGCGTCGTCTTCAGGTGACTCTTCGGGTCTCGATGACGTGTCTTTCAGTCGCCCGTACAGATAGCCAAAGTGGACGATCCCCGGGAGGACGAACCCGCCGACCGCCCAGCCGGCCGCCACCGGGATCGATCGCTGTCGACGACGTGCATCCCGAAACAGCCACACGGAGATGGCGAGTGTGATCCCGTAGATGACGACCAAAATTGGCTGGTCGATGATGGCGGCGACGAGCAAAGGCGAGCCGGCGGCTGCCAGCGACGCCGCTACTGCCACGGCTGGGATTCCTCGGTAAGCTCGCCGGCCAGCGACCGCCCCATCGCCTCAGTGGGGTTGCCAACGTTCGCCAACGCCCACATCAGCTTCACCTTCGCGGTGCCGGGGAGCGTATCGCCGGCTTCGACGATGCCGGCATCCAGCAGATCGCGGCCGGTGTCGTACACCCGATCGCAGACCCGCCCCTCCAAACATTGGCTCGTCATCGCGACCACGGTTCCGTTGTCGACGAGTTCCTTGACCCGCGGGATCAGCTCAGTGTGGATGTGGCCGAGGCCGGTGCCCTCGATGATCACGCCGTCGGCGTCATCGAGGTAGTCCCACGCCGCGGGATCCATGCCGGGGGTGAATTTGACGAGTTCGACCGCGGGATTGAGGTCGTCGCTGAGCGCGAGGTCGGTCTCGCCGCGGGCGGCGTACTCGCGGTTGAACGTGATGGCGTCGTCGGCAGCATCGCCATCCGCGCCGTCGTCTCTGGCGGTTTCGTACTCGATCGTCGCCAGCGGCTTGTTGCCGATCGTCTCGAAGGCGTCCCGCCGGGAGGTGTGATTCTTCCGAACGCGGGTGCCGCGATGGAGCGCACAGCGGTCGTCGCTGGCCGACGCGTGCATACAGAGCAGCACCTCCGCGCAGTCGGCTTTCGCGGCTTCGACCGCTGACACCGCGTTCATCACGTTGTCCGAGGAGGGCCGGTCGGCCGATCGCTGGCTGCCGGTGAAGACGATCGGAACCGGCGTGTTGAGCATGAACGACAGCGCGGCCGCGGAGTACTGCATCGTGTCGGTACCGTGCATGACGACGACGCCGTCCGCACCGGCCTCGATTTCCTCGTAGACGGCGGTGGCCAACTCCTGCCAGATTGTGGGCTCCATATTCTCTGAGAGGATGTTGGCGACGACACGGCCCCGGTAGTTGGCGCGACCGGCGAGTTCGGGGACGGCTCGCAGCACGTCCTCGGCGGTGAACTGCGCGGTCACCGCGCCGGTGCGGTAGTCGACCGTCGAAGCGATGGTGCCGCCCGTTGAGATGAGCGAGATCGTCGGCAGCTCGTCGCCGAACTCGATCTCCGAAACAGCTCCGTCGTCGGGCTCGCCATCGTCGTCGATGTCGTGGACATCGGTTTCGAGCACGTCGACGCTGGCTGCCTCGCGGTCGATCCCGATGTTGTAGCCGCCGTCGAGTTTGAGGACGATGTGATCGCTCGTCGAGGAGGGCAGCACCACCCCTTCGTTGGTGGTACCGCCGCGCTCGACGCGGACGCGGTCGCCTGGATTCATACGCCCGCCTTGCCCGGGGGTCGACTTGAAACCACGCTTTCGTGGTTGTGATAGTGGGAATTCCACCGAAACCTTTCGACGCCGCTTATTTTGAATCGGGGGAGCCGGGAACAATCTTGATGTGTACCCAAACCCATACACAAAGCACGGATGGCCTCGAAAAATATCGGCATCAAAGAAGATGTCTACGAGCGGCTGAAAGCGCACAAACGCGGTGACGAGAGCTTCAGCGAGACGCTCGACCGCCTCTTGGAGGAACTCGATTCCGATTGGCGGACGAACGCCGGATTTCTTTCTCAGCAGGGGGCTGACGACCTCGAAGCGGCGGTTGAGCAAGGCTTTGCGGATGTCGATGCTGCGTTCGATGAAGATGGCGATGAAATCGACGAGTGGCTTTCAGGGGAATCGTGAAGCTCGTCGACGCGTCGTTTCTCATCGACTACGCCCGAGGTGATGACGCCGCAATCGCGTATTTAGCCGCCCACGACAGCGAAGAGATCGGTGCACCGACTATCGTCCTCTCGGAGCTGTATCGCGGGTTGATGATCACCCAAGAGATGACACAAGCGGAGGCGATGTCGAAGTACGAGTGGGTGCAGCCGGTGCCGTTCACGAACGAAACGGCTGCGGAAGCCGCCGAAATCTATGCCAGCCTCCGTGCCGACGGTGAAATGATCAACAAAAGCGACATCTACATCGCTGGCACTGCTCGCTCGCTTGGTGTGCCACTCGTCGTGGACGACACTCATTTTGCTGCTATCGAGGATCTACAAATCGAGACGTATCGAGACTAGTTCGTAGCGGCTGTGATACAGACGGCACGCTGCACAGTATCGTCGCTGTCGGCACAACAGCCAAACCGCTGGGGCGCCAGCTACCGGTATGCAGCAGACGGATGAACTGACCGAGACGGTCGAGGGGGTTGACACCGGGACGCCGTCCAGTGCCGACGATGACGGCGACGTGGGTCGCCTCGGTGGCCGCTTCTCGGCGAAAGCCCTCCTCGTGTCGCTGGTCGCCGTCGCGGCCGGTGTCGGCGTCGGTGGGATGATCCCGCTGGTCGGTGGGATCACCTCGTTGGTCGGCGTCGCCGCGGCGACGTTCCTGCTCGGCGTGCTGGGTCGGTCGTGGTATCTCGAAACTGGCCTCGCCGGCGGCGCGGTCGTCGGTGTCAACTTCGCGCTGAGCCTCCTCACCTCCGTCGCCCTTCCTATCGGCGTCGACTTCTTCCAGCAGTACGGCCTCGCCTTCAGCGGCGTCGGGGTGGTCGTCGGTGTTGCGCTCGCCCTCGCCGGCCACTACTTTGGTCGCGACCTGCATGACGGGCTCACACGTGACATATAATCACCACTTTCAGTAGCCAGCCGACATAAGCACCTGTATGGATCGACGCGAGAAGGCGTGGTTCGTCGGTGTGATCGCGTTTCTCGGTGCTATCGCCCTACTTGCGCTGACGGTCTACCCGTTCAATTACGGCCCTGTCGGGAGCACACTGCTGGTTGTTGGGCTCATCGCCATCATGCTATTTGAGACCGTCCTCGATGATACGTCGTTTTGATTGACGCCGTCAATCCGCTTTGTCTGCTGACGATTCCAGCCGATCGAACTGCCAGGCCGCCAGCGCGACGACACCGATCGACAGCGCGACCGTGAGCAGCGGTACCACGATCTCAGGCTCGTAGCGTAGCGGCGGGTGGTAGCCAAAGCCGTAGTCGACGATGTCGTTGAGAAGCAACAGTCCCAGCGAGAACCCGAGTGCGCCGCGTGTCGTCCGGCCGTAGTGGAGGATGGCGAAGGCAAGGGCGACAAACAACAGGTGGGTGCCGATGATCCCCCAGTAGGCATACAGCGCGTCGGTGTCGAACCCGATGTAGAGATCGACCCGGCGGTTGAGCGCGATGACGACCCACAGGCCGTACTTGATGAGCCAGACGTACGCAAGGGTATGGAGGTACGCCAGCGGCCGGTTTGTTGGGGTCGCCGACAGCGGTTGGTTCAGTGTCGGCAACAACGTCGCCAGCGACAGCGTCGCCAGCGCGATGGCGGTTGGCGAATCCGCATACAGCGGCCACAGCAGCGTCGACACCGCAGGCATAGTATCGACGTAGAACCGCACCCCGACGAGAAAGGCGGCCGCGCTGGCGACCAACAACATGACCAAACTCGGGCCGTGGGAGAGATACGACTCGGCAGTCGCCCGCGACACCGGTCGCCGCATCGATGGGGTGGTCTCCCAGTCCGCTGACCGCGACATGGCTGGTCTCTGTGCGGCCAGCTACAGGTGTCTGTCGGTCGATCGGGAGGTTGCGATCACGACGACAACGCCGACGGCGGCAACAGCCGCGCCGACAGCGAAGACGCCGGCAACACCGAGGCCGGGCACCAACGGCCCGAACAACACCGGCGCGAGGAACTGGCCGGTGTAGCCGACCGAGGCAAGATAGGCACTGAACTGGCCCTGTTTGGCCGACGGCGCGAACTGCTCGACCCACGCGAACGCCGACGGAAAGACCAGCCCGATGCCGGCCCCAAACAGGACGACCGGCAGCAACGCGCCAACGGCGGTTGTGACAGCACTCACGCCAGCAAAGCCGATCGCCCACAACCCGACGGCGACGCCGACGAGCGTGAGCCGACTAACCCGTTTGCGCAACCGATCGTAGGCAACGGCGGTCACGCCGCCGGCCGCGCCGTTGGCGGCCAAATAGAGGCTGATTGCCGCCGAGGAGTCGACGCCGACACCGTCGAGGAACTGCGGGTAGAAGACGACCACGACGTACAGCAGCGTGTTTGCGGTAAAGTAGAGCAGATAGACGAAGAGGAGTTGCGGGCGAGCACCGACGACGGCGGCTGTTGCCGCAAGCCGCCCCCGGAGCGTGGTGGCAGCCGCTGAGCTTGGTTCGGAATCGTCGCTCGCCGTCGACGTTGCTGCCGGTTCCGGGATCGTGAGCAACGCGAGTGCTCCCAGCGGGAGCGCGATCAGATAGACGGCAAACGGCAGATTCCAGGTTACTGTCCCGGCCGCACCGCCGACCAGCGGCCACACTGCCGCGCCCGCACTGTTGGCACTGCTCCGGAAGCCGAGGGCGCGCTCCATCTCCTGGCCCGCATAGAGTTGGTAGAGCAACACCGTGATCGACGTGTAGACCGCGGCGGTACCGACTCCGAGCACAACCCGGGAAGCCAACAGCGGGAGGTAGCTGTCGACAAGGAGGCCGGCCCCACCGCCGAGGCCGTAGATCGCCAGTCCGCCAATAAACGGTTGCCGCGGGCCAATCCGATCGATCAGCGCGCCGACGAATGGGCTGGCAAGAACGATCACGCCGCCGTGGGTCGTGATGATCAGCCCGGCGGCGGTATCGGAGACGCCAAGGGCCGACTGGATCTGTGGAACCACTGGCCCGAGGATCGCGCCGGCCATTACCGTCAGCGTCGCCGCGGCGACGATCACCCAGAGGACGATCCGGGTCGGCGAGGACTCGGTCTCGGCCATCTACCGTGGTGTTTGTGTGTGACTACTCATTCGTGTCGGAGCGCGTCGATGGGATCGATGCGGGCGGCCCGCCAGGCCGGATACAAGCCGGCGACGATCCCGACAACGACGCCGACACCAACGGCGAGAGCGATCCAATCCGGGGCCAACGCAAAGGTTACGTCCGCGTAGGCGGCAGCCCCCCGACCGACAAGGAGACCGAGCGGGACGCCGAGCAGCGAACCGAGCGTCCCCAACAGCGCGGCCTCGATGACGAAGATACTCATGATGTCGCGGTTGCGCGCGCCGACGGCTTTCATGATCCCGATCTCCCGGGTTCGCTCGGTGACGCTGACCAACATCACGTTGGCGATGCCGATCGCGCCGACGACAAGCGAGATGACGCCGATGCCGGTCACAAACCGCGTGATGCGCTCGATCACGTCGCTGATCTCATCGATGAAATCACTGCCCGACCGGGCGACCAACTCGGTGTCGCTCGCCGAGAGTTGGCGGGCGTCGGCGTCGTCCGCGAGATAGTCTTCGATCGCTTTGCGCGTCTCGGCGGTCTGCCGTGGGTCGGTGACGACGGTCACCTGGGGGTAGGCCCGCTGCCGCACCCCAGCCGAGGGACTCTCGACGACCGCCTCGTAGAAGGGATCGACCGGCGCGAACAGCCGCGGCTGGCGAGCAAAGTTACTCACCGGCAACTCACCGCGGGTGCCGTTGACGACCCCTGTTACCGTAACCGGTCGCTCCTCGCCGTCAGGATAGCGCAGCGTCAGCGTCGACCCGGCCGTCAGATTCTTGCTGAAGCCGGTCGCCAGTCGCTCGTTGACAACGACCTCGCGTTCGCCGCTGGTGAACGAACGCCCCGCCACGATCGACCCGGTGGTGATGCTTTCAGGCGTTGTTGCGGTCACCTGCGATCTGGCCAGCGTCTGATTCCCGGCGCGAATCGATGACACCTGTATCGAGCCGCGTGGTAAGACAGCCGTGACGCCGTCGATCTCACTGATCGCCGCAAGATCGGCTTCGGTGAACACCGGCTGCAACACTCGATCGAAGCCCTCGTCGTCGCTGGGGGTGCCGAAGACGTAGATGTTGCCGGCGTTGCTGTCGCCGATATCGCCGATGATCTCGGCTTGGACGCTGGCTCCGAACGTCGCAAACGTGATCACCGAGGCGATGCCGATGACGATACCGACGACGGTCAACGCCGAGCGAAGCTTGTGGGCCCGCACCGACCGCACAGCGATTCGGAGTCCTTCGCGGCCGTCCATTAGGCCTCACCCGTGGCTTCGATTGAGCCGATCTCGCCGTCCGTGATGTGGACGATCTGGTCGGCCCGCTCGGCGACATGGCGTTCGTGAGTGACAAGCAGGATAGTGTTGCCCGCGGCGTGGAGTTCATCGAAGATATCGAGGACGGTCGCGCCGGTGTCGGTGTCGACATTGCCGGTGGGTTCGTCGGCAAGGATGAGTGCCGGATCGGGTGCGAGCGCGCGGGCGATGGCGACTCGCTGGCGTTGGCCGCCGCTGAGCTCGCTGGGGACGTGGTCGGTACGATTGGCCAGCCCGACCGCCTCCAAGCGGTCGGTCGCGCGGTCGAGCCGCTCGGTCCGCGACCAGCCATCGAACACCAACGGGAGGGCGACATTTTCGACGGCGGTCAGCCGCGGCATGAGGTTGAACGTCTGAAAGACAAAGCCGATGTCGGTGCCGCGGATCGCGGCGCGTTCGTCTTCACTCGCTGTTGAGACCGGCTTGCCGTCGACGGCAACATGCCCCGAGGATGGCGTATCGAGCCCGCCGATCAGGTTCAACAGGCTGCTTTTGCCGGAGCCACTCGGCCCCATGATCGCGGTGTACGACCCCGTTGGGAGTGTGAGGCTCACCCCATCGAGTGCGGTCACCCGGCTGCCGACCGTGTAATGTTTCGACACCGCCTCAACGACGACCGTCGGCTCGGCGTCGTCGCTGGCTGCCGTTGCGGTCGCTGCTGTTTCGCTCACAGGTGAGTATGGCTGTCTGTGGGTATCAACGTTGGCCGCCGGCTCAACGGGACTGGACGGCGCAGGTGGTCGCTGGGTGGTATATCGACGGCTGCTTGTGGTTATTCATCGGAGGCAGTCAACAACAGTGTATTTGAGACCAGCGTGTTGATCGCCCGCCGGAGCCGCTCGGAGGCGGCCTGATCGGAGATGTCGAACTCATCGGCGATCTCTTGGGTCGAGATCTGCCGCGGCAGGGAGTAATACCCCATCTCAACGGCGTACATCAGCGTCTCTCGCTGGGGTGCGGTCAGGCCGTGCCATGGCCCAGCGTCGGGTTTGGTTGGGTTGTAGATCCGCCTGATATCGATGGGGATCCCGCCATCGAAACAGACCTGCTGGAACGCTGAAAGCGCGTCGTGGGTTCGGAACCGAATCTGAAAGACCCACGTCTCGTGGCCGCCACTCGCCTCAAGAATATGGCCGTCCAGTGATATCACACTATCAAAAAACGTGTCGTCAGCGATCTCCCAATCTAACCCATACAGCGTTTCGCCGTTATGTGAACTGACCTCGTAGAGATTTGAGACTGAGGTATGGTTCCGAACGTTCGCCTCGAAGGCCTCCCGGGCGTGGTCGACGACGTGAAAAAACGGGACTGATCGCCCCCCAAGCGGAACCATTGTTTTGAGGGTTACTTTTCCCTCTCCCTCCGTGGCCAGAATTCGCCCGAGTTGAAACTCGGCTGCCGGGAGGGCCAGTTCGATGATAACAGGCACAGGTGTTTACAAACGGACAGGTGAGATAAACCCTCGCCATATAATCGTGTGGGACTATCGGAAAACCATGGTTGATCATGCATTTCGGCACACCTATCCCCGTGGCGACGAATGTATAGCTATGTTAATAGCCACCAGCACTCCGCGAGCGTGTTCTTGCCGCCACCATGGCACTGTCAGGACACAACAGCCTGCCAAGCAACAGCGGTTTGAGGCGGCGGTATGAGCGACACGCAGTGGACAGAGTCTCTGACGACCACAACTGAGTTCGAAACCGCGCTTGGAGAGCTGCTTACCGCGGCCGAAAAAAACGATGTCGACATCGAGGGTAGCTGGGTCTACCATGCCAATGGGAACACTGATCACAACTGGGAAGTCCTCGTCTACGAGTTGGAGTAACACGCCCCACCCGATCTTCTCGCGGTACGTGGTTTAGGTCTCATTATCAATCAAGCCAACCGATCTTGTTGGTTGCTACAAAACAACTGACACGGCCCCGCTGACGGTTCTACCTCCCAACTGCTCCACGCACCCTGCGGGTCACGAGTCGACTGCCACGAACTCGTAGCGACGTGTGCAACGTGACCAAGCTGTGCGCGGAGCAATGTACTTACGGCGCAAGCACGTAGCGGTGGTGATGACTTCCACCCCTTTCAGTCGTCGCCTCGGTGTGCTAGCCGCCCTCCTTGTGGTCGGCTTGCTGGCCGCTGGCGCGGCGACCGGGCTCCCCGGCATGGCTGTCGACGACCAGCCGTCCGGCGACGAGATTCTTGATCGCGTCGAGACCCGATACGATTCCGCCGACACGCTCAGCGGGACGGCGACCGTGACGGTCGAAAACGCAACCGCATCGTCGACGGCAACTGTCTCCTTCGCCGCCAAACAGCCCGAGAAGGTGGCCTACACGGTCAAAAAGGCCGGCACAACCTACGAGGCTGGCTCGAACGGCAGCGTCGCCTGGGCGGTCGGTGAGAACCGATCGTACGCCCGTGAGATCCCGACCGAAGCCGAGCTTGAAGCCTACGAGGCGAGTGGCGACCGCGAGCGGCTCCTAGGCGAGGCCAGCCAGTATGGCTCGCTGACCGATCCGGTCGCTGCATCGAACGTCACCGCGACGCTCGTTGAGACCACCGAGATCGACGGCGAATCCGCCTACGTTGTCGACATCGAGCCAACTGACGACGCTGCTACCGTCGCTGGCACGCTCTGGGTCGCCACCGATGACAGCCGCCTGCTGCAGGCGACCGCGACCGACGGCACCAACGAGACGACCGTTCGGGTCAGCGAAACTCAGTTTAACGTTAGCATCCACGACAGCACCTTCGAGCCGCCAGCCGATCGGGTGTCGGTGACGACAACTGACACCTACGACAGCTTCGCGGCTGTTCAGTCGGCGACCGAGCTCTCAGTACCGCCCTCCGACGCCGGCACGTTCACCACCGCCACCGTGATCAGTCGGGCAAACGGCCAGGCTGTCGTCCAGCAGTACGCCGTCGACAACGACACGGTCTCGGTGATCACGGCAAGCGGCGTGTCGATGCCGTTCGATCAACTCGACAATGGGATGACGGTGACCGTCGATGGGCAGTCGGCAACCGCCGTCGAGCGTGACGACCGCGCGGTCGTCTTCTGGACGGCCGACGGGGTCACTACCGCCGTCGCTGTCGAGGGAACGATCGAGGACGCGACCGCCGCCGCCGCGACGCTATAACGCGCTGTTGCGGGCCCCCCGCGTACGCCGTTCCTCCCCCAATTATCGCTGGTGATACCCGCGGGCGAACGCTTTTTGACTGCGCTACCGACCATCCGATATCAGGTAGATGGCGTCCCAGTCACCACACCACCTCCAGTGCTGTTGTTGCGGCACACCCGTGTCGTGGGCGGCCGACGACACCGACGCCGCAGAGCCGCCCACACAGCGGTCGGTCGGCTCGGAACCGCCCGCGACTCTGGGAGGCCCGCCGACGATCGGATCTGACCCGGCGGGGGAGGGGGCTCCCGAACCAGACGGCGGGGTTCAACTCCCCCCGCCGATCCCGAACCCGGTGTGTCGGGACTGTGCGACCACGGCAACCACGACTGCCGGCGACCCGATCGACGCACCGCCGACACCCCAGGGCACTTCCGCCCTCCCAGCTACCGCCCCAAAATCCGGCCCGAATCCCGTCATTGTCGACGGCGTCACCTGTTGGCGCGTCGGCACCGACGACCGGTGGCAACTCGCCCGCGACGCGGTCGGCTGTGACTCAGCCCGTGAGTTTCTTCGACGCCATACCGATGCCGACGGCACCCCGCTGCGATGGTTCGGGATCGACCACCGCGGCTCGCCGCAACAGGTGCGGATCGACCCTGACGGCGTTGTCGATCTGCTCAGTTTTTGTGAGACGTTTGGCTCCGGCACCGCCTTCGACATCGAGACAGCCCGTCCTGCGTCGCCGATTGAGCCGCCGGTTGTTGACGTACAGCGCGTGACGGCATCCCGCTCGACGCACGACACCCCACAGGTGTCAGCGTTGACAGCCGAACCCGCCCCGCGTCGGGTTGTGGTGTCAATCGATGCGGTCGAGACCATCGCTGTGACTCCACAGCCAACGGTAGCGACTCCTGATCCCGGAGTCACCACACAGCAACTCGATCGCTACGGGCAGTTGGCGGCGGTCGCTCCCGGGGTTATCAACCCCAGCGGCCTCGAAACGCTGCTTCGGACGCCCGATCCACAGGCGCGAGCGACCGCCGTAGAGATCTTTGAATCTGTTCTCGCCGCGACAGCTACCTCCGGGTTGACAGCGATCTCGTCGCTGGTGGACTGTCTCGATGCGGGGCGGGTGAGCACGCTGTATGCTCTGCGATCGCTGGCACATATCGCGGAGCTGTATCCCGATATCGTCGCCGACGAGGTCGACCCCGTCATCGACACCGTCACCGCTGATAGCCGGCTGGTGGCGGCGGCGGCAACACGGCTGTTGCTTTACGTAGCCGAACACAACCCCGGTGCCGTCTTGGATGCCGTCCCCGCCTTCGGCTCGCTGTTGGCTCCGACGCCGACCCGCGCGCGCCGGCAGGCGTTGGCGACGGTCGGCCTCCTCGCCAAACCGCACCCCGGGGCAGTACGACCGCTCGTCCCACAGCTCTGTTCGCTGTTAGACACTGATGACACTGCCTTTCGGATCAGCAGCACCGCCGCGCTCGGCCGCGTGACGGCTGCCTATCCGGCGGCGGCGACACCGGCGGTGCCGACGCTGGTGGCCCAACTCGACGCCGACCATCCGGAGCTCCGCGCCAACGCGGCCGGCGTCCTCGGCGACATCGCCAGAGAATTCCCCACCGATATCGCGCCGTATACCGACGAACTCGCCGCCCGTCTCACCGACGATGATCCGACCGTGCGGTCGAATACGGCTGGCGCATTCGCTCGCATCGCGTCGGTGAAACCTCGGCACGTCGAGCCGTTTACCGATGCGTTGATTGCGTTGTTGGATGACGAGTGGACGCGAAGCCGTGTCCATGCCTGCTGGGCGTTGGGTCGGTGTGATGCCACCGCGGCTGCCGACGCACTCGCCGAGTGTCACCACACTGATCCCGAGGAGTCAGTGCGACAGCGGGCAGCGTGGGCGCTGGAACGCATCGAGTGAAAGGGCGCACAAAGGGCTCAATAGCGTTGCCGCCCAAGAACTGGTAATGAGCTTCACTGTCACCTACTACTGTCCTCACTGTGAGGCCCTCGTTGAACTCGACCGCGAGGGATATCTCGATGACAAGGCTGTCACCCCCTATCCCTTCGAGGGCTGGTCGTATGTCTCCCCTGATGAGCCGTTTGAGGACGAAGCCGATGTTGACGGCGTCGCCTTCACCTGTGGCGAGGACGGCACGCTCCGGGATGGCGAAACCGGCTGTGGGGAGTCGTTTTATCTCAGCTTCATCAAGTTCGAGGACGGCCGTGAGATCGATCCACGGCAGCCAACTGAACAGGTCGAACTCGCTGATGAATCGCCCTCGGCACCCAGTGGCCCCTCCGGGCCGTCGGGCCCGGGCGGCTTCTGGTCGTAATCAGCCTTTGATATTGCAGACCGGCACGGTTCGAGCAACAGGATCGGCGAGATCGAGATCCTTGGAGACGGCGACCACGTCGTCGATATCCTTGTAGACACCGGGTGCTTCCTCGGCGATGGTCTCGCCGTCCTCGGCTTTGATGTAGATCTGCTGGTGATCGCGGAGGTCGTTTTGGACGTCGCTCGCGCCGTACTCGCGTTTGGCCTGCGTGCGGCTCATGATCCGGCCCGCGCCGTGGGCGGTGGAGCCGAAACTCTCCGACAGCGAGCCATCTCCGCCGCGGAGCACGTAGCTGCCGGTGCCCATGCTGCCCGGCAGAAGGACGGGCTGGCCCACCTCACGGTAGGCCCGTGGCACCTCCTCGCGGCCGGCCGGGAAGGCTCGCGTCGCGCCCTTCCGATGGACGTAGAGCTCCCTGTCCTCGCCGTCGACCGCGTGGATCTCCTTCTTGGCGATGTTGTGAGCGACATCATACAGCAGTTCCATCCCCATGTCTTCCCAAGAGCGACCAAAGACACGGTCGAAGACCTGCCGTGTTTGGTAGGTGAGCAGCTGGCGGTTGACCCACGCAAAGTTGATCGCCGCGCCCATGGCCCCGTAGTACGCCTCAGCAACCTGGCTGCCGGCGGGGGCGGCCGCGAGGTTGTCATCGGGGAGGTCAGCGTTGAACTCGGCGTGTTCTTCGCTGATGCGGTTGACATAGTCTTTACAGACCTGGTGGCCGAGCCCGCGGCTCCCACAATGGATCATCACGACGATCTGGTCGGACTGAAGCCCGTAGGCGTCGGCCACGTCGTCCTCGAAGATTTCGCTGACGCGCTGGACTTCGAGGAAGTGGTTGCCGGAGCCGAGACTCCCGATCTGGTTTTTGCCGCGGTTTTTGGCGTCTTCGGAGACGAAGGCGCTGTCGGCATCGGGGCGACGGCCTTCGTCCTCGCAGTGCAGCATGTCGTCCCGTGTCGCATAGCCTTCGTCGACCGCCCAGTCGAGCCCGCGGTCAAGCACCTCGGTGACCGTCTCCACATCGGTTTCGACAACGCCCCCGTGACCGATACCGGTCGGAATATTCGCAAACAGCGCGTTGACGAGCTCCTCTTCTCGGCCGCGGAGGTCGTCGTAGGTGAGAGTTGTCCGGATCAGTCGGACGCCGCAGTTGATGTCGAAGCCGACCGCCCCCGGCGAGATGCAGCCATTTTCCGCGTCGATCGCGCCGACGCCGCCGACCGGAAAGCCGTAGCCCTGATGGCCATCCGGCATGCAGAGCGCGTGGGTCGTGATCCCCGGCAGTTGGGTGGCGTTGGTGATCTGATCGAGGGTGTTGTCGTCGCCGATCTGATCGAGGAGGGATTCGCTGGCGAGCAGCCGCGCCGGGACACGCATTTCGCCTTCTTGGCGGATCTCCCAGACGTGCTCCCGAACCCGCTGCAGCTGATAGCCGTTGATCTCCCGCGTGGTCATGACTGGCCGTCAGCGACCGACGCGAAAGAGCGTTGCGTCCGCTATCGGTGGGCCGCTGTCAGCCGCACGTCGAGACAGACATTGAGTTCGTGGGGGGCGTACGATCGGACGACGTGTTCGGTCTCAACGGTCACAGCGTACTCCGGTTCGGCGGCCGCTTTGATCGCCTCAATTCCCGGGCCGAAGGGGTCGTCCTCGTGTTGGATGTCGTAGTAGTGGAGGACACACTCCTCGCCGGCGAGATCAACCGCTGTGGCAACAAACTCGTTCGCGCTGTGGGGAAGGTTCATCACGAGCCGGTCGGCCCAGCCGTGGTAGTCGTCGGCGACATCGCGGACGTCGCCGGCGATCGCGGTCACCGCGTTGGCGACACCGTTGCGACGGGCGTTTTCTCGGCAGTAGTCGACCGCCGTCTCGTTGAGATCGACGGCGACGACATCGGCCCCGCGGCTGGCGGCAGGGATCGCAAACGGGCCGACGCCAGCAAACATATCCAGTACCTGCTCGCCCGGATCGATCTGTTCGACGACGCGGTGGCGTTCGGTGGCGAGCCGCGGCGAAAAGTAGACGGCGGCGAGATCAAGGCAAAACTCGTGGCCGTACTCCCGATGTACTGTTTCGGTCGGTGAGAGCTCGCTGTCGGCGGCTGCGTCGTCGTCGACGGCAACCACCTCCCAGTCTCGCACCCGGAGTTCACCTTTGATCTTCGAGGCACGATTGAGCACCGATCGAGCCGGCAGGTCGGCGTCGATGACGGCCTCAGCGATCGTCGCCGCGCGGTCAGGGTCGTCCTCGTCGATGACGACGATGTCGCCGATCCGCTCCACGGAGGGCTCGAAGCCGAGGATATCGGCGGGCGTGCGAACACCCTGGCGGACGGGAAGATCGTGGGTCGTCATCTCGGTGTCGCCATCGAGTACGGCGACAGCATCGGCTGCGGCCTCGGCGTCGGTGATGGGAATGTAGAGACGGCCGTCCTCGACGGCGATCTCGTGGTCGTCGTCGAGGGCGTCAGCCGCCGCCAACGCGCTGCGGGCAGCCTCGCCGGATTCGCGGGCGACGGCGACACACGGAACGTCCATAGTGACCGTGTGGTATCGCCGCGCCTAAGCGTGACGTTTGGCGGCGACCACGGGTGCTTTGAGGGTGGCATCCCAACGAACGGCAATGAGTGACAGCGAATTTCCCGATCCCCGCCCTGGGCCGTCGTGGGAACGGCTGCGGGTACGGGCCGCCTGTAGTGCGGGCGTTGCGGTGGTGCAACTCGCTGTTTTCTGGGAGTTTGTCGTCCGGACGATCCCGATGTTGTGGCCGCCGGTTGAGCCGCTGACCCAGTGGGTGAGCTTTCTGATGGTCTCGCTCGGCTCGTTTGTCATCATTTCCGGACTGTTTGGGACGCTGCTCGGCGACCAACTCTACGATCGGTATCTGCGCGACACTTCAGAATCGCCGTAACCAGCTGGTTTCGGCCTGCGACGAACGATCTATTCCTCCTCGTCAGCGGTCGCCGTCGACTCCGCCGACAGCGCGGTCACCCGTGGTGTGTCGGTCACCTCGTCGCGGGAGACAACCGCGGTTGCATCAAAGGCGTCGTCCAAAGTTTCGCTTGTCAGCACCCTCTCCGGGTCGCCTGCGGCGACAACGTCGCCCTCAGCCAACAAGATGAGCCGATCGCAGTAGCGGGCTGCCAGATCCAGATCGTGAATCGCGGCGACCGCGGCGGTGCCGTCGTCGACGACTGACCGAACGGTCTCCAGCGTGCGGATCGCGTGGTTGATATCGAGGCTTGCGGTCGGCTCATCCAACAACAGCACCGGCGTCGCCTGCGCCAACGCCCGGGCCAACAGCACCCGTTGGCGCTCGCCGCCGCTGAGGTCGGTGACCGGCCGATCGGCCAGCGATTCCAGCGAGGTTCGCGCCAGGGCGTCGGCGATCACCTCTTGATCCGTCTCATCGGGGGTGCCGAACCGGCCGATGTGGGCATGCCGTCCCATCGCCACCGCTTGCTCGACGGAGAACCCAAAGGATAGTTCGGTCTCCTGTGGGACAGTCGCTACCCGTCGGCCGATCTCCCTGGCCGACAGCGACGACACCGATTGGCTGGTTACCGTGACCACGCCGGTCGTCGGGGTGACGCCGCCGCGGATCGCTCGCAACAATGTTGTTTTGCCCGCGCCATTTGGGCCGATAAGCCCGACGAGTTCACCGCGCTCAGCTGTGAGTGAGACACCTGACAACACCGCTCGACCGCCGAGGGTGACCGACACGTCGTCGACAACGAGTGGTGGGTCACTCACAGCGTGTGCACCTCCCGGCTACGGAGCAGGTACAGGAAGAAGGGCGCACCCAACGCGGCGGTGACGATGCCGACCGGGATCTCCGTCGCGCCCGCCCGAGCGATCGTATCCGTGATCACGAGAAATGACGCGCCGCCCAGCGCGGCCGCCGGCAACAACACCCGATGATCGGGGCCGACGACCAACCGCAACATATGCGGAACGATGAGCCCGACAAAGCCGATCACGCCGGAGACGGCGACAGCCGCGGCGGTCAGAACCGCCGATACCGCAAGCAGGAGCCGCTTTGTGCGCTCAACCTCAACGCCCAGTCCAGCGGCGGCCTCCTCGCCGAGCAGGAGGACGTTCAGATCGCGGGCGTACGCCAGCAGCATCCCAAACAGCACGGGGACGATGAGCAGCGTGATCGTCACGTCATCCCAGCCGGCGTTGCCGAGATGGCCCATCAGCCAGTGGACGACAGCCCGAAGCCCCTCGCCGCTGTACAGCTGCAGGGCGGCGATAACGGCCCCAAGGAAAGCTTGGATCGCCACCCCGGCCAACAGCAGCGTTGCAACCGGCGTTCGACCGCCATCGGTGGCGATCAGATAGACGACAAAAGCCGTTATCACCGCACCGAGAAACGCCGCGCCGCGAAGCCCCAATCCGAAGGGAATCGCAGCGGGCGCAACGATGGCCGCGACCGCGCCGACCGCGGCCCCCGAGGAGACGCCGATGATCGAGGGATCGGCCATCGGATTGCGGAAAAAGCCCTGCATCACGGTGCCGGCGGCCGCCAGCGCGAAGCCGACCGTTGCCGCCAACATAATTCGTGGGAGCCGAACGCGCATGATGATCGTTTCGGCCGTGCTGTCGACGGGGTAGGCAACCGCTGACTGCCACTGCAGTGTCGGCACCGGTACCTGGAGGGTGCCGGCAACCGACAGCGGTGCGACCTCAATTCCGGCCGGCAGCGACACCGCGTTGAGCAGGATCTTCACCACCGTTGCCGGCGGAATTGAAACCGGCCCGATCCCCGCACTGAGCGTCCCCGCGACAGCGAGCACCGTGGTGAGCCCCAGCGACCACGTTACGGCGCGCTGTCGCACTCGCATGAATGAAAGCCGAGTTGCAGTAGGCAAATACTTATTGTCTTCACCCGGAGATGGCGTATGATCACGAATCGACGACTGCGTGTTGTGTGTCTGTTGGCGGCTGTGGCCATCGGGATCGGCTTGGCCGCTGTCGCACCTGTGTCGGCTACAGCGTCAGGTGAATCTGTGTCGACCGCAAACGACACGTTCCCTGTCACGCTCACCGACGCGACCGGCACGGCGGTCACTGTTGAGTCCCGTCCTGAGAATGTGACGACGACCAACCCGAGTGCGGCCCAGACGATGTGGACGCTTGGCGCGGCCGACCAGGTCGTTGGCGTCACACAGTACGCGAGCTACCTCGATGGGGCCGAGAAGCGGGACAACGTCTCGGCGGCCGGTCTCGGCGTCAGCATCGAGCGGGTGGTAGCGACCGAACCGGATCTGGTGCTCGCGCCGAATGCGACCAGTGTCGAGACCGTGCGAACGCTTCGCGCAGCCAACCTCACCGTGTATCATTTCCCGGCGGCAACCGATTTTGAGGCGGTTGCCACGAAAACACAGACCATCGGTCGGCTGACGGACAACACCGCCGCGGCCGCTGAGACGAATGCGTGGATGTGGCGCAATGTTGCGGCGACCGAGTCGGAACTGAACGATGTTGATCGCCCACGCGTGCTCTATCCGCTACTGGGTGGGTATGCCGTTGGTGACAACACGTTTATTAACCAAATTATCACCACGGCTGGCGGAGCGAACGTTGCTGCCAGCGAGTTTGACGGTTATAAACAAATAAACTACGAGGTTGTCCTCAAACTTGATCCCGAGATACTGATCGTCACCGACCAAACCCAGGGTCAGATCCTTGCCTCCACACCGTACTCACAGACCTCTGCAGGACGAAACAATCGAACTGCATCGTTGTCGGTGCAGTATCTCAACCAACCCGCCCCACGGAGTGTCGTTTATGCGACCGGTAATCTCAGTGCTCAGCTGCATCCGGATGCGGCGGCTAACGTGACCACGACACCCGGCGCCGACGGCGACGATGGGCCGGCGACAGACGTTTCGGCCCCCGGATTCGGTGTTGTTGTCGCTGTCCTCTCCTTGGTGGCGGTCGTTGCCAGCGCGCGATTCTATCACGGGCGGTAGTCGACGACGCCGGTGGAGCTATTTCAATGTCGAGACTGTCGCCGTCGCCGTCGTTGCAGCGCCATAGTCAGCGTCGGCTACCGATCGCGGCAGCTCACCGTCCGGATACCGTGCGTCTACGGCGGCGGTGAGGCCGTCTCGAACACAGGCCCGGGCCGCTTGGCCAACCATCGTCGCCGAGCCAGCAAACTGTGCTGGCTCACCGGTGGGGTCGCTGCCGACGATCACCGCATCGCTCGTCGTGCCGGTGAAGTCGGTTCGGTGGCTGAGCGTTGCGGTTTTCGCCTCGGCGACCCCTGCAAGCAGGCTGGCCAACGCGGCCGGCGGGAGTGCTCGCGTTGTGCCGACGATGATGTTGATTGTTCCATAGTGGTCGGTGGTGTCGGGGGTCGTGCTGTCACCTTCGACCGTCGTCGACGACTCGGCAGCCCCCTGCGGCGGCAACGTGGCCGGATTTGAGAGCCCAGCGGTGACGAGCACCTCAACCGGGTCGAGGACGGCCCGTCTGGCGTGTCGTTGCTCGACACCTGTCAACAACGCTGGCCCATCGATCTCGAAGCCGGCGGCTGCCGTCCGCCGATCGACGTACCTGCTGAGGTCGGTGTCGTTCCACCCGGTCGGCACCGTGATGTTGTAGGCGGCGTCGGCGCGCCCTCGACCGCCATCGACACCCGTCGAGAGCCAGTCGGTATCGGGCCGGCCAGCCTGTAGCACGCCGTCGGTGATCGTTGTCTCGAAAACGCCGTTGGCCATCGTTGCTGGCAATCAATCGCAAGCCAAGTAGCCCTGTCGACTCCGAATGCAGCATAATTTCTATGAATATAAAATTATACTAGCTATAATACAACAAATATTTGAATAAAAGCGTATTGAGATTGTACTTCACAGATATAGCCGCAATTCTTTTGACAATCGCGGTTACTAATGTTGTTGTATGAAGACGGAGCGATCAAAACCACACGAATACCGCGTTATCGACGAAATGAATACAAACGATGCGATTAATCTCCTCAACCCATCAGCAAACCGTGTGTTTCAGGTGGTTGCCTATGAAGATGATGCGCTCCGGAAAGAGCTTGCAACGCTGCCGGCCGGCAAACTCGTCGAGCTCAAACTTGATCGCGTCGGGGCGCGGGCCAACGTGTGGCGAGCGCATCGACCGGCAAACGTGACATCGCTTACCGCGTGATCAGTTTCCTTCGTCTCTGGTGATCTCGTAGCGGAAGTCGATCGTGTTCTCCGGCATGATCCGCACCGACCACTCGCCGGCGGCTGGCTCATCCAGCTCGTAGGTGAACGTCTGTTGGCCGCCGCGGGCGGCGTAGGTGCCGTCGGTTGTTTCTCTCGGCCGCTGGGCGCCGAGATTGACGCTGCCGGAGTCCGTCAGGCTGGTTCGTTCGGCGTCGATCTCACGGCCGTCCGGTGCGATAAAGGTCACATCGAACGACGCGTCTTGACTGCGCTCGCCGGCTCGGCGCCGTTGGTTGGCGGTGAGTTCCAGCGTTGCATTACTCGTCGTCTCGCTGACGCTGAAGCTCGTTTCGAATGGTTCCTCGGGGGCAGTCCATACCTGGAAGTTGAGATCGACCTCCTGCCAGTAGGTGTTGTCGGCGTTGCGAGCCGGATCGGTGAGGCCGAGGTCGACGGTCGCGCTGTAGTCGCCGCGCTCGGCGTCAGCGGGGGGTTCGACGGTAAGTTCGATCGTCTCGGTTTCGCCCGGGGCGACCTCGCTGGGGGCCTCGATCGTCACCCACGAGCGATCCAACGTGGTGCGACCGCCTGGGCGATGGCGGCGTCGGTTCTCAGCGTTGAACTGCGGGTTGACCGGGACAGCCTCCTCGCCGGTGTTCGAGACTGAAATCTCTCGGGTGATCGTTTCGCCGGCTTGGAGGTGGGTGTAGATGTGTGTCTCCGAGTTGAGCTGGACGGTCGGCTCCTGCCAGACATCAACGCTGAGGGAGACGCTGTGGATCGGTTGCGGCGGCCGGCCTGGATACCGAACCGTCTCATCGGTGAAGGCGATGACACCGCGGTAGTCGCCGATCTCGGCATCATCTGGAACGTCAACCGAGATCTCAACCTCGGTGGATTCACCGGCATCGAGCGTAGTCTCACCATTCGGAATCGATACCCAATCCGGTTCGACCGGCGGCTGGCTCCGGGTCGGCGGGGTAGCGATTCGTGGGGCGATGTCGACGGCCTCGTCTTCGCCGTTTTCGATGCTAACGGTGACCGTGTCGCTTTCGCCCGGCTTGAGTTCGAGGTTTCGGTACCCCTCATCGACATAGAGGCGCGTGTAGTTGCCGGGATCAGGGGCGGTGACTCCGTCGCTGGCGGTCGCTGTCTCGGTTGCTGTTGCGGTGCTTCCCGTCGTTGCGGCGACCACGCCCGTGGCAGCGACGGCACCGACTACCACCAGCGTGATCAACATGAGCGTTCGACTGTTCATAGTGGATGCCAGCGTCTGTGGATCCGGCCTGTCTGGAGGGCGGTGTACTGGCAGCTACAACTCGGTGATCGTGGGTACTACCCCTTGTGAAGACTCAAAGCTCAATTTGTGTTACACATTCATATCCTCGATATCTGCGTCGGGGTGGAGCCCTCCCTCGATTCTCAGTTTCTGAGAACAGTAGTGTTCATCTTTTACACACTCGTCGTACCTCCTGATATGTCGGAGACACCGAACTCACGCCGACAGTTCCTGCGTGTCGCCGGTGCCGCAGCCATCACCACCAGCCTCGCCGGCTGCGGTGGCAGCGGCGGCGGTACAGACAATTCGGAATCGACGACTGAGAGCACTGAGGAATCGGGTGGCGGCGGCAGCGAGTCTGAACCGGTTCCGGAGTCCGAGCGTACCGCCAAGGCGCTTGGCGGCATCGAACGCGATCCCGACGCACTCCAAGATCCCGAGGCACTCAACTACCAGTCAACGCCGAACAACGGCCAACAGTGTAACGGCTGTCAGTACTATGTCCCGGATCAAAACGGCGACGGGATGGGTGCCTGTACGCTGGTTTCCGGCCAGATCGACCCTGAAGGCTGGTGTATCAGCTACGCCGCGTACAACGGCTAACCTGACTCGCAGTCGTCACGCCCGTCACCGCGCCGCCGTGCAGTAGGTTCTTGCCACGATAGGGCTAGCTGTGGTGTATGCGTCGCTCTCGCGGTGGTCGCCTGACTCGCCTGCGACAGCGAGTCAGGACAGCGGTCGAGGCCTCCTTTGATGACGATCAGCCGCCCGAGGAGATCGCTGGGAGCTTTGCGATCGGCGTATTTTTGACCACGTTGCCGACCCTCGGCGGCAACCTCCTTGTGATGGTCGCGTTGGCAGCCCGTGTCGCCTGGATCAACCCGGTCGCACTGTTTAGCTCAGGGATCGTCATCAATCCCCTCGTCAAGTGGGGAGTGTATGCGGTCAGCGTCCCGATCGGTGTCGCACTGCTCGGCCCGATCGATGGTGGCCTCAGCGTCGACCTCTCGCTGTCGGGCAATCGACCCTTATTGGTGCGCGTTGCTGTCGGCTCGTCGATCATCGCGGTTCTCGCAGGCCTGCTTAGCTACGGGCTCGTCCGTCAGATGGTCATCGCCTACCGCCGTCGTGAGATCGATGTTGTCGAGGAACTGGTCGACACCGTACTCACCGGCGACGACGAGCCCACCGCTCCCGCCGAAGACGCCAAATAACTGCTCGGCCGGGGGTGCCTACCGTGTGCGTCGTAGACGAATAAGTTAGTGTTATTAGCAAGTTATAACTGCGAGAACCCGAATACACGCCCATGGCCGGCAGCGACCACCTCCTCGATGCAGGCGAATCGATCTGGCAGGCCCAGAAAGCCCATCCCTTCGTTGTCGAACTCGCCGATGGCAGCCTCGACCGCGCGGCGTTCGAACACTGGGTCAAACAGGATTATCGCTACCTCCAAGATTACGCCCGGTTGTGGGCCCTCGCCGGGACGAAAGCCCGCGAGGAGACGACGATGACCGACCTGTTGGGTATCGCCCACACCATCCTCGACACTGAGATGGATCTCCACCGCTCGTTTGCGGCCGACTACGGGATCAGTCAAGAAGAGTTGGAGGCGACAGAGAAGGCACCGACCTGCGTCGCCTACACGAACTTCCTGCTGCGAACGGCCTACGAGGGGAGCCTCGCCGAGATCGCCGCCGCGCTGTATCCCTGTATGCAGGGCTATCTCGATATCGCCGATCACATGGCCGAGGTGGCCGACGACACCCACGCGTACACCCCGTTTATTGAGACCTACACCGGCGATGAGTTCCGCGACGACGTGGCGTGGGGACGGGCATTCGTTGATGACTGCTGGGAGCAATACCCCGGCGAACGCGAGGCGATGGAAGACGCGTTCCTGACGAGTGCGAAACTCGAATACCGATTCTGGGAGATGGCCTACAGCGAGGAGGGGTGGGGCCTATGAGCGATGCGTCGACTACGGCGACGATCGAAGACGCTGACACCTTCGACGACTACGCTGAGAGCCACGACGATCCGCGATTCACCGACTGGCTCCGCGAGCGAAGCGAGCCGGCGTGGAGCGACGCCGTCGACCATAGATTCACTCGGGAGTTGGGTGCAGGCACGCTTGACGAGACCGTGATGGCCGCCTACCTCACCCAAGATTACGCCTTCGTCGACACGCTGGTCGGCGTCTTCGGCTACGCTGTCGGACAGGCGCCGACGATGGCGGCAAAACGCCGCTTTGTCGAGTTTCTTGACGTGGTCACCGACGACGAGGATGCCTACTTCGAACGCTCCTTCGATGCCCTTGCGGTGCCGCCAGAGAACTGGCAGACACCCGAGCGAACCGCAACGACAGAGGCGTTTATCGACCTCCTGCTTGCCGCCAAAGAGCAGGGCGGCTACGCCGAGACGCTGGCCGTCCTGGTGCCCGCCGAATGGATCTACCGCTCGTGGGCGACCCGTGAAGCCGAAGATCGCCCCGAGCAGTTTTATCTCGCCGAGTGGATCGACCTCCATGCCAACGACGACTTTGTCGCCTTCGTCACCTGGCTGCGAGAGCAACTCGATACGGTTGGGCCGACGCTGTCGCCGCGTCGCCAACAGCGGGTGGCTCGGTTGTTCCAGCGGACGGTTGCGCAGGAGGTCGCCTTCTTCGACGCTGCCTCCAACGCCGTCTAGTTCGACTCGGCAGTCTTGGAGTCGCCGGCTTCAAGACGCCTGCCCTGCCTTGCTGAGACAACAATGTCGGCGGTCATCACCGGTGGGTTGCCGCTTGCGACCGGCGGGCTCGCCGCAGGTGTGACCGCCGAGACGCTTGTTGTCTTCGGGATCATTCTGCTGGCGTTGGTGTTGTTTGTCACCGAGTGGCTGCCCATCGACGTGACGGCCATCTTCGTGATGGTGCTGTTGATTCTCTTGGGCCCCGACGGGATCGTCAATTTCACGCAGATCACGACAACCGAGGGTGTGTCGGGCTTTTCGAATCCGGCGACGATCACGGTGTTGGCGATGTTGATCCTCAGTTCCGGGATCAGTCGAACTGGCGTCGTCCAGATTCTTGGCCGCAAGATGGCCAACTTCGCCGGCGATAGTCCGCACAAACAGCTGCTGGCGACCATCGGCGTCGCCGGCCCCGTCTCGGGCTTTATCAACAACACGCCGGTCGTGGCAATTCTCGTCCCCATCGTCTCCGATATCGCTCACAAGGGCAACACCTCGCCGTCAAAGCTGCTGATGCCGCTGTCGTTTGCCTCCATGTTCGGCGGGATGCTCACGCTGATCGGCACCTCAACGAACATCCTCGCCAGCGACGTGTCGGCGCGACTGCTCGGCCAGCCGTTTTCGATGTTCGAGTTCACCAAACTCGGGATCATCGTCTTCATCGTCGGCTCGGTGTACCTGCTGACGATCGGCCACCGGCTGCTGCCCGAGCGCGTTCCACCCGAGGAGGATTACATCCAGGAGTACGAGCTTGAACCGTATCTGACCGAGGTCGCTGTCGTCGAGGGATCGCCGATGGTTGGCAAGACCGTCCCGGCTGCCATCGACGACGCCGCATTCGACGCTGATATCCTCGGGTTAGTCCGCGACGACGAGCAGTTTATCGAGCCGGCCAGCGCGACAACGATCCGTGCCGGCGACGAGCTGCAACTCCGCATCGACCGCGATACACTCGCCTCGCTGGTCGATGAAGCGACGCTTGGCGTGGTTGGCACCCCCGATTCGGATGCTGATCTTGTGGCTGACGAGCAGGCCGAACAGACGCTTGTCGAGGTCGTCATCCCGCGTGGTTCCTTCCTTGCCGGCAAGACACTGGCAAGCTCGACGTTCCGCAAGCGATACGACGCCACCGTCTTGGCGTTCCGCAGCCGTGGCGGGACGATCCGCGATGGCCTTGAAAACCGTCCCATTCACGTCGGCGACACACTCCTCGTGCAAGCGCCACCGGACAGTATCGACCGCCTCTCGCGTACCTCGGACTTCATCGTCGCCCACGAGCCCGACAAACCTGAGTACCGAACCGACAAGATCCCCCACGCCGCGGCGATCATGCTCGGCGTCGTCGGCCTCGTCGCTGTCCCGTTCGAGGCCATCGGCGCGTGGCTCGCGTCGGCGACAGGGATCGGTGCGTTCACCGCGCTGTCGGCGTTGTCGCTGCCGATCATGCTAACCGCGCTGATGGGCGTCGTGGCGATGGTGGCGACGGGCGTAATCAAGGCTCCCGAACTCTATGACGCCGTCGAGTGGGATGTGATTCTGTTGCTTGCTGGGATCATCCCTTTGGGCATCGCCCTCGAACAGACCGGCGGGGCCGACCTGCTGGGTGCGCTTGTCGCCGCGACGGCGAACTATCTCCCTGTGATCGGTGTGCTGTGGGTGTTTTATCTCGCAACGGGGTTGATCACGGGCGTTATCTCGAACAATGCGAGTGTCGTGTTGATGCTCCCGGTTGCCATCGAGGCGGCGACAGCGATCGGCGCGAACCCGTTTGCGTTCGTGTTGGCGGTGACTTTTGCGGCCTCGACGGCGTTTCTGACGCCGGTCGGCTACCAGACGAACCTCTTCGTGTACGGGCCGGGTGGCTACAAGTTCTCGGATTTCCTCAGAGTTGGCGCGCCGCTGCAGTTGCTGCTGTCGGTGGTGACGGTGCTTGGGATCGCGTTCTTCTGGGGATTGCGCCCCGCTTAATCTCGCGCTATAGAATCGGTGTCGCAATCGCCGGTCGCATCGGGTGGGGTGTCAACGACGTGGTGCGGCCCCAGTGGGCCATGCGTTGGACAGACGCCGTCGATAGTCGTCGCGTTGAGACAGCAGGCGCGCTGCTCGCTGGCGATTGCGCCCTGTCGGAGTGCAGCCCCACAGAGCCGGCAGTAGCCCACGTCGTTGCCCATGCAGGGTGTTGCCGTGGCAACGAATAGGCCTCTCGGTTATCGTTCTGTCCGCGGCGTTATTCGACCAGATGCCGCGTCGCCAACCCGACGAGATGTGGGGCCTCAGGCAGGATGATCGCCTCGGTCGCCAACTCGACGGCGTTGGTGCTGCCCGGCAGGACGAAGACGGGCGTATCGCGGGCGATGCCGCCGGTTGCCCGCGAGGCAATGGTTCGCGGGCCGATCTCCTCATACGAGAGCTGCCGGAATAGCTCGCCGAACCCAGGCAACTCGCGGTCGAAGCGGTCGCTGACGGCATCCGGCGTCACGTCGTCAGCGGTCGCGCCGGTGCCGCCGGTGGTGACGACTAGATCGACGGTGTCGTCGTCGAGGAGGTCGTCGAGGGCGCGTTGAATCTGGCCGATATTGTCGGCAACGAGGCGGCGGTCGACGACGCGATGACCCGCCTCCTCAAACAGCGATTCGATGTGGTCGCCGCCGGGATCGTCGACCGCGCCGTCAGCCTCGGCTCTGGAGGTCGAAACTGTCAGGATCGCCGCCTGGAGCGGCGAGACGATATCGTGGCCGTGGTCGTCGGTGGTTCGGCGGTCGGGATCGGTCGTCGGTGTCGGCGTCGAGTTGGCTGTCATGTCCCCCCAGCGTGTCGCCGTCATCTTAGCGGTGGCGGCTACTCGATGCTGACGAGCGCGACAGCAACGACCGCCAACACGATGCCAGCCAGTTTTCGCGGTGTCGGTGCTTCCCCGAGGACAGCGATCCCGAGGATCGAACTCGTCACCAGAAACATCCCAAAGATGGGTGTCACAACGCTGACCGGGCCGCGAGCCAACGCGCGATAGTACGCCAAGATCCCCACCGTGAGACAAACCCCGGCGGCGAGAATGTAGCCGGCATTCGGCCCGCGAATATGTGACATCACCGGCTGATCGGTGGCGACGACGAGTGTGCTGACGACACCAACCAACAACCCATTGGTGAGCAGCATGGCTACGTCGCTCGGCACCGCGTTTGGCCCGGTTGTCGCCACCCGCAGCAACACGGGCACGAGTGTGTATCCAACCAATGCCAAGAGCGCCCACGGCAAATAGCTCATACTGTTGGTCGGTTCGCTGGCATGATAGCGGTTCTGGATACCGGCTGCGGCAGCCTCTTCGGTCGGGGCGCCAGCGGAGTGTCGCAAATGATATGCAACCCGGGGCCCCACCACATGTATGGACGAGAAACAGGAGCTCTTGTCGCTGCTGTCGACCGATGCGCGGGAGGATGTCGATGACATCGCCCGCCAGCTCGGTACCGACGCCGAGACGGTCGAGAGCCTGCTCGATGAGTTGGAGTCCGACGGCACCGTTCACGGCTACCAGGCGGTCATCGACTGGGACAACACCGACACCGAGCATGTCGCCGCGTTCGTCGAACTCAACGTTGAGCTTGACCGTGAAACCGGCTACAAGGAGATCGCCGACCGGATCGCCAAATTCCCCGAGGTTGAATCCCTCCGACTCGTCTCCGGCGACTACGACTTCGCGATCGAGGTCACCGGCGACTCGATGCAGGACGTCTCCCAATTTATCTCCGAGCAGATCGCACCCATCCCGGAGATCACCCAGACGGTGACCCACTTTATCATGGAGACCTACAAGGAGGCCGGCATCGACTTCGGCGACCGCGACGACGATGATCGCCTCTCTGTGTCGCCATGACGCTGCAGCCGAACGACCGCGTCGCCGATACGCCGGAGTCCGGAATCAGAAAGTTCTTCGAACTCGCCGAGGAGCGCGACGACGTGATCTCGCTGGGCGTCGGCGAGCCCGATTTCTCCGCGCCGTGGGCCGCACGCACCGCCGCGATCCACTCCTTGGAGGCGGGCAAGACCTCCTACACCGCCAACCGCGGGAAGCTGGAACTCCGCCAAGAGATCGCCAACCACGTCGAGCAGTGGGAGCTCGACTACGACCCCGACAGTGAGATCCTTGTGACGACGGGCGCAAGCGAGGCCGTCGATCTCGCGCTCCGCACCTTCGTCGATCCCGGCGATACGGTCGCCGTCCACCAGCCGACCTACATCTCGTATAAGCCGGGCGTCCGCTTTGCGGGCGGTGAGCCACTGCCGGTGCCGACGGGCGCGGACAACGACTTCGTGTTGACGCCGGAGGCCCTCCGCGAGGCTGGTGCAGCCGACGCCGACGCGCTTATTCTCTGTTACCCGAATAACCCGACCGGCGCGGTGATGAACGCCGAGGAGGTCGCAGCCGTCGCCGAGTTCTGCGTTGATAACGACATCGACGTGATCGCCGACGAGATCTACGCCGCGCTCACCTATGACGGCGACCACACCTCGATCGCAACGATGCCGAACATGCGGGAGCGAACGGTCGTCATCAACGGCTTCTCGAAGGCCTACGCGATGACCGGGCTTCGACTCGGCTACGCGATGGGGCCGCCCGACGCGGTTGAGGCGATGAACCGCGTCCATCAGTATACGATGCTGTCGGCACCGACCACTGCCCAGTACGCTGCGATCGAGGCCCTGCGAAGCTGCGAGGAGAGCGTCGACGAGATGGCAACCGCGTTCAATCGACGACGGCGGTTTGTCCTCTCGCGGTTCGAGGAGATGGGACTGGACTGCTTTACCGCCAAGGGCGCGTTCTACGCCTTCCCGGCCTGCGGCGGCGACGACGAGGCCTTCGCTGAGAATCTCCTCGAAGAACAAGGTGTTGCCGTCGTTCCGGGTAGTGTCTTCGGCCCCGGCGGGACGGGCCATCTCCGAATCTCGTATGCAACGGGGATGCGTGACCTCAAAGAAGCGATGAACCGGATCGACGCGTTCGTCGCTGATCGATAACTGACCGCTGTCGGGGAACTACTCGAAGGAGACTTCCTCGTCGGCGTCGTCAAACTCCTGATAGAAGCCGGCGTAATCCTCGTGGTCGGTGAAGGCATCCATCGTGTTGTCGAGGTCGTCCCGAAGCTCGTTGATCTGTTCGGTGAGTTCTTGATACTCCTCGTTGTCGGCGAGAGCGGATTGGCTCTTTTCAGACTCCAAGAGCGCCTTCTTCGAGGACAGCGAGAACAGCTGTTGGACACCTTCCTCGTAGGAGTTCCGCGAGAGGAGATCCTCGATCGTCTCCTCCAGCGTTTCTCGGGTGACGGGTTTGACGAGGTAGGTGTCGAAGCCCATCTCGATGATGTCGAAATCGGGTTCGACGGCGGTCACCATCGACACCCGGCAGTCGATCCCGCGGTCACGGACTTCCTCCAGTACTTCGTCGCCGGAGAGGCCGGGCATCCGCCGGTCAAGGAGGATAATATCGATCTCGTCGTCCAGCTGTTCGACGGCCTCCTCGCCGCCGTAGGCCGTCCGAACCCGGTAGTCCGCGCGGAGCCAGGTGGCATACAGATCAGCAAGGTCAGGTTCGTCCTCGACAACAAGTACGAGTGGGGGTTCGTCAGTCATATCTCGATGGATCCCTCGTCGCTCATAGAGGGTATGGTGGCCGAGGATATATGAAAATACCCCTTCCGGCGACAAGGCACAAACAGTGTTTTCAAGCCCCCACCGATCTACCACCACATATGGATGAAGACGCCGCGGAGACGATCGCCGCCTACTACGAGGCGTTAGAGGCCAGCGAGCCGCTGTCGCCGTTTTTCGCGGAGTCGCTGTCGACGGTCAAAGTCGGCCTCAGCGAACAGCTGGTCGGCTACCCCGATGTCGCCGACGCCTTGGCCGAACAGACGGCGACCACGGCCGACTGGCGCGTCGAAGACGCTGATCCATCGATCACCGAACGCGATTCGTTTGCGTGGTTTCACGACCGGCTGACGCTGGCGTGGACTGACACCACCCTCGATACCGACTACGAGTTCGACACGCGGTGGACGGGCACGCTCGAAGCGAACCCGGATGGCACCTGGCAGTTTGTCTCACTTCACGTGTCGTCGCCCTGTGAGGAACTCGAAGACGCCGAAGATGATCTGTTTTCCTGGGACGACTGATGGTTGGTTCAAGCCTCACCGACGACGAGAGGAAAACCGCAAACACGCGGCTCAAAGTTGGCTTCGTGGTGCTTGTCGCCGCGTCGATGGGGCTGATGGCACTGCAGGTCGATCCGACACCGCTACAGTTGGCTGTCGTCATCGCCGTCGGGCTCGTGGTTGGCGTCGGACTGCTGTGGTTTGTGCTGCGAAATCTTGCGGATTATCGGTCGTCGCTGCGGTGAGCGCCGGCTACTGCCGTGATCGACGCGACCGACGGTTCTCTGCGTCCTCGCGCGCGGATCGCTGAACACTAAGTGAGCCAGGCCATTGGGCTGGTATGGTCGAGTTTGGAACCGCTGGTATCCGCGGTTCGGTCGTCGAGACGGTTACGCCCCACGTTGCCCTCAGCGTTGGGAGCGCGGTCGGCCGCCTTGCGGTCGCGGATGCACCGACTGAACACCCGGAGATCGTCATCGGCCGGGATGGCCGGCTGACGGGGCCAGCCCTCGCCGCGGCGGTTGAAGCCGGCGTCGCCGCCGTGGGCGCGCTACCGGTTCGGGTTGGAACTGTGCCGACGCCGACGCTGGCATTTGCGTCCCGTGGTCGCTACGGGGTGATGCTGACGGCCTCGCATAACCCGCCGGCGGATAACGGGATCAAATGCTTCGTCGACGGCGAAGAGTTCGGCGACGAGTTAGAGGCACGGATTGAAGCACTCGTTGACGACGCGGCCGCCAGCCCAGCCGAATTTGGGGCGTGGGGGTCACCACGCCGCCGCGAGCCACTGCCTGATTACCGGACTGCCGTCACCGGGTATGTCCGCGACCAACTCCCGCGTGACGGCGAGTCAGCCATCGACGATGGGCTCCGGGTCGCTGTCGACTGCGGCAACGGGATGGCCGCGCTGGCAACACCACAGGTGTTGGATGCCCTTGGGGCGACCACCGTCGCACTCAACGCCAATGTTGACGGCCGGTTCCCGGGCCGACCGAGCAAGCCAACGCCGGAAACGCTTGGCGACCTCCAGGCCTTCGTTGTCGACGGCGACTTCGATCTCGGGATCGCCCACGATGGCGACGCCGACCGGATCGTGATCCTCGATAGTGACGGTGAGATCGTCCACGAGGATAGCGTGGTGGCGATGCTAGCGGGATACTACACGCGCCGGGCGGTCTCGGACGACGGCGACCCAGACGACGCTGACGATGCTGCTGCCGACCGCGGCGACGACCCGGTCGTCGTCACGACGCCCAACGCCTCAGGGCGCATCGACGAACAGGTGACCGCCGCCGGCGGACGCGTTGAGCGGGTGCGTCTCGGCGCGCTGCATGAGGGGATCGCCGCCGCCGAACGTGACGGCGGCTCGGTTGTTTTTGCGGCCGAACCGTGGAAACACATTCACCCCGGATTCGGCGGCTGGATCGACGGCGTTGTCAGCGCAGCCCTGCTCACTGGCCTTGTTGCGACCCGCGGGCTTGCGGCCCTTCGGGAGCCGATCACCGAACGACCCTACAGAAAGGTCAGCATCGATTGTCCAGACGGGTTCAAAGCCGCGGCGATGACGACGCTGGAATCGTCGTTACCCGACGCCTTCTCCGAGGCAACGGTCTCTGTAGAGCATGGGGTTCGGCTTTCCCTGCCGGATGGCTCGTGGCTGCTCGTGCGACCCTCCGGCACCGAGCCCTACATTCGGCTCTATGCTGAAAGTGAGTCCGTCGACGAGATCGTCGATACGGCGACTGAGCGGATCGCGGCGGCCATCGCCGACGCTGATGGTGGGGCAGACTGACGGCTCTCCGCGACGAAAAAATATGTGAAAACTGCGGGTCGTGTTAGGCGTCTTCGGCGGCGGCGACGAGTTCCTCGTAGTCGGGCTCGTCGGTCGGCTCGTCGGCAACCCAGTCGTAGGTGACCGTGCCGTCCTCGTCGAGCACGTAGACCGCGCGGTTGGCGATGCCGTAGAGGCCGAGATCCGGGATCTCCATCTCAAGGCCGTAGTCGCGGATCGCCTCACCGGCCATGTCGCTGACGAGCGTAAACGAGAGGTCGTACTCGTCGCTGAAGGCACCCAGTGAGAACGCTGAGTCAGCACTGAGGCCGAGGACGGTCGCGCCAGCGTCCTCGAAGGCATCGAGGTGTTCCTCCAGGGCGACCATCTCGTTGGAACACGGCGGCGTGAACGCGCCGGGGAAGAAGGCCAACACGACAGGGCCGTCGCCGAGATAGTCGGACAGCTCAAAATCCTCGTGGTCGCTTGTACCGATCGTTGCGGAAATGTCGGGGGCGGTGTCTCCGGTTGAAACCATAAGCACTCAGATCGTTGAGTGCAATCATGATAAGCCCATTGTGCCACTAAATCGCACACGCAACCACTTCTCGCTACACTGCCCGTCTGTTTGTCTCCGGCTCCCCGTCTCATCACGCAATGATAGCAACTGTTGTCCCGGTCGCGATCATAGGTGTCGTATGCACACCAACGACAACGGCCATTACGCGGCGGCGGTCGCCGCACTCGCCGATCGACGCTACGAGGCGGCCGGCGACGCTTACACCCGGGCTGGCTGGTCAGTGCTTGCCGACCCTCGTGACGATCTGGAACCGTTCGCCCCGGACGACCGTGGGTCGATCGGTGACGGCCCCCGCCACCTGCTGACGGCCGCCCTCTGCTATCGCGTCGCCGACTGTCCAGCGCGAGCGACCCGGCGAGCCACCGCCGGGATCGCCCTCGTCGGCGACCTTGGGGCGACAATGGCAACCCCGCTCCAGGCCGCCTGTTTCGACGAATTTGCCGCCGATTTCCGGGTCGCCGGTGGGTTGGAGGGGGCCACCGATGCCTATGCCGCTGCCGCCGACGCTTACCGGGCAGCTGCCGATGAGACAACTGATCCCCAGACGGTTGGGGCGACACCCCTCTTCTTGGCCGCGGCCGCGCCGGCAAAACAGCTCGCTCGCACGCTTGAAGACGGCGAAATCGCAATCGAGTGGGAAGATCTCCACGGTGCAGATCCGTCCGATCCGGGCGACTTCTTGGCCGCCCGCGCCGAGTACAAACGCCAGCGGTTCGCGTCGTTGGTCGACGGCTGTGTCGACAAGGGTATTCTCGCTGCACCGCGTGGGACGACCGAGTATGCAACCGATCACCACGCGTGTCCGGCCTGTGGCTCCCGCGATGTCAACTGGGTTGCCAACAGCACCCTCTGTCTTCGCTGTTCACGCCCAACTGAGCCACAGTAGCTACTCGGTGTATTCGGCGAGGACGAACTCGGTGCTGCTGCCGAGTGGATCGGTCGCCGTCGGCGTGGCGAGGATCTCGAAGCCTGCTGTCCGCAACTGCGCAAGCGTACGGTCTCGTCCCGGCGCGGAAAAGAACATCTCACCGCCCATCCAGCCGCGCCGCACCGTCTCGAACCGCCCACCGGGAAGCGTACTCAGCAGAATCCCACCCGATCGCAACACGCGAGCGAACTCCGCGTACACCTCGGGGTGTCGCGTCCGCGGGACGTGAAAGACCGCGTGGTAGGCAGTTATTCCGTCGGCGACGGTTTCAGCCAGCGGCAGCTGTCGCATGTCAGCCTGCACCAGTCGTGCGTCGGGGACGGTATCGGCCGCCAGTGAGAGGCCGGTGCGGGCAAAGTCGACCCCGATGCTGTCGGCCGGGAGATTCGCAAGCGTCCGCGCGCCGTCCCCACAGCCGATATCGACGATGGTTGGATCAGGCGGACAGCGGTCGAGCAGGTCGTCGATGAGGGCTGCATCCGAGCCATCTGGATCGCGGCGGTCGGCATACGTTGTCGACAGCTCCTCCCATGCCGCCTGTCGCTCGTGGGGTTCCATAGGGTGGCTACGGGCGCGATCGCAATGAGTGGTCGCCCACCCGACACTCGCCAGCCAGCCCTACGACTCGCGGCCGCCCCAGACCAGTTTGTCATCCAGCAGTTCGACCCGCATATCGCGGTCAACGGTCACCTGACACGACAGCCGCGGGTAGCCAAACCGGTCTGCCAGCCGATCGTGCCAGTGATCGGGCGCAACGTCGTCGGCGAGTCGTACCCCACAGGTCGCACAGAGCCCGCGGCCACCGCAGTTCGCCCGCTCGGACAGTCGCCCGTACGGCGAGCACTCAGCCGCCAGCAACGCATCCCGGAGTGTCGTTCCGGCCGCCACCGAGAGTTCGGTTTCGGTTCCCTCGCTTGCAACGACGACACGGTAGGACTCACCCATAGGGAAAACCTGTCGCTGCAGCGACCTGAATCCGTTGCCCGGCCGCGACATCGTCGATTATGACACAACGAGACAGGAAAATTGATACCCCCCACGACCAAACGATAGCTATGAGCAGTGCGGAGGCGTCGTTTCAACTGCTGTATATCGACGCCGATGAGAACCGCCGCGAGGCGGTTCGGGGGGCATTTGAGCCAGAGTGGACGGTGACAGCCGTCGAGAGCGGCGCGGCGGCGACAACCGCCGCTGATGTCGCTGTCGACTGTTTTGTCGCCTCGGCTACGCTGCCGGAGACGACCTGGCAGTCGCTGTATGAGTCGCTGACGACCTCATCTGAGGCACCCTTTGTGTTGTTCGCCGACGAACCTGACGCTGATATGGTGCGGCAGGCGTTCCGGCTCGGTGTCGACGACGTTGTCTACACAGCGAGCGACAGCGGTGCGGCAACGCCAACTAATGCTGGACTGGGCGCACCAGCTGATCCCGCCGGCGAACCCGTCGCTGACAGTGGCATCGACTCATTCGACGCTGAGGCTCTGACCGTCAAAGAGCCCACAACGTCAGCATCGGCCGTTGAGCCACTTGATGGGGTCGTGGGCCTGCGCACCCGCGTTGAATCGCTTGTGGCCGCCCAACGACTCGATATCCGGGATACAACCCTCGATGTTTCCCGATCGCTGATGAGCGCGGCCATCGACGAGGTTGACGTCAAAATCGAGTGGGCGCTGCAGTCGCTGGCGACCGAGCTTGAGGCGGTGCAGTGTCTGCTGTATCACTACGATGACGAAACCGGGCTTCTCACCGAGGACTTCGGCTGGCGGGATACCGACGCTGCCGCCGCCGACCTCGCCATCGAGCCGCTGGACGACGAGGAGATCCCAGCCGCCGAGTTCCCCGGCTTCGCCGAACGATTGGAGCAGTTTGAAGCCGTCTGTCATGATGCGACGACTGACGAATCGACCTTTGACGCTGAGACGGGGACACTGCTGGCGGTGCCGATCGTCATCGACTGGGAGTTGGCCGGCACGCTCGTCCTGACGACAGCCACCCCGCGGCGGTGGCCGGAGTCGGTGCGCCAACAGCTCACATCTGTCGGTGAGTTCATCGGCTACACCGAACGCCGCCGACGCCGGCGCGCTGAACTCGAACGCCAGAACGAACGCCTCGAACAGTTTACCTCGGTCATCAGCCACGACCTCCAAAACCCGCTCAGCGTCGTCACCGGCTATCTTGAGTTGGTGTCTGAGACAGGTGATGTTGATCGGCTCGACCCTGCGATCGATGCTGCCGAGCGCATGGAGACGATGCTCGACGAGCTGTTGACACTCGCCCGCGAGGGCCGGGCTGTCGGCGACACCGAACCGGTCGCGGTCGATACGATCGTTGCCAACGCGTGGGACAGCGTCGACACCCCGGAAGCGTCGCTGGAAACTGAGGAGTTAGAGCCGATGGAGATGGTCGAGGCCGATCCAACACGGCTGCGTGAGGTCTTCGAGAACCTGTTCCGCAACGCGATCGACCATGCCGGCGAGGACGTGACGGTGACCGTCCGGGCGACCGACGGCGGGGTTGTCGTCGGCGACGATGGTGCAGGCATCCCCGCCGATGAGCAAGACGCCGTCTTCGATCACGGCTACACTGGCGGCGGCGGCACCGGCCTCGGGCTGTCAATCGTTGAGACGATCGTCGAGGGCCACGGCTGGGAAATCAGTGTCGGCGACAGCGAGGCCGGCGGCGCAGCATTCGAAATCGATTTCGACGCCTGATATCGCCTGTGGCTGTTTTGTTGCGTCAGTGGAGTTTGAGTTCGACCCGTCGCCCATCTGGATCCCGGACGTAGATCGCCCAGTCGTTGCCGTAAGCTCCGTACCGCTCGTACGGTTCGCCCGCCTCAACCGTGTAGCCGGCTCTCTCGATCTCGTCGATCAGGGCGTCAATCTCCCCGCGTGTGTCAACCGAATCCGATCGCACCAACAGACAGAGGTGTTCTCCGCCGACATCGATCGGTTCGTCGGTTGGGACGAGATGGATATGCCGGCCGCCAGCCACGACCGCAACAAATGGCACTTCGCCGGCGTCGAACCGATCCTCGTCACGCGTTTCGAGCCCCAGCAGATCATGGTAGAAGCGAAGTGATTCCTCAATATCGCTGACGCGGATCGCACTGTGGTCGATATCGACAACGTCGATCGTCATGGCGGGCACACGGCCGCGAGCGACTAAGCGATACTGGTGGGATGTTGGCGGTGGAAACCGTGCTGCTGTGGGTCAATTAGGTGTCGTCCTCGGCACCCGCTGGTGTGTCACGGTCGACAGCCGGCATCCAGTCCGGATAGGAACCACCTTCCAGCAGGGCCTTTGTCTGGCGATGTCGGTACCGAAACATCGGCTCGAAGCCGACGACAGCAAGCCGATCGACCAGTGGGCCAACTGGCCCGGCTGGGAATTCGTACTCAACGGTGTCGATCATGACGGTTTCATCGCCATCGCCGTAGAACTCGTGGGTGTGTACCCACACCGCGAAGGGGCCACCGAGCATGTCGTCGCGGAACATCCGATAGCCGTCATCGCGCTCGCGGGCGACGATCCGAGAGAGCCACCGGCTTTCGGGGGCGACACCGAACGGTCGACTCGCCATCGTGATCTCGCTGCCCTCGAATAGCTCCGCGGGATCAGCATCGCCGTCGGGGCCGACGACGCCCTCGACGCGGAGGCCCATCCACCCCGGCGTCAACGCCTCAAGCCCGTCGATCTGCCGGTGAAACGCCCAGACGGCATCCAGTGGGGCGTCGATCCGTGTCCGGCGGCTGTAGGTTGCCATACCACCTGTAGGAACGGGGGTCGCAAAAACACCCGGTCAGATGGTGAAGCGTTCGACCGTCGTCCCCGCCGTGGTCAGGTCAGTGTCGGTGGCAGCGGCGACCGTGACCGTCGTCTTGCCGTGGCCGGCTGGCAGCGTTAGCTCAAAGCTGCCGTTGTCGACGGTGACTGTCGTCGATTCGTCGTCGGCACTGGCCGCAACGACCGCGCCATCGGTTTCACCAGTGATTGTCAGTGTATCTTTCGACACGCTGCGCTCGACTGACAGCGCCGGCCCAGCAGGCCGCGGGCCGCTGCGATACCGGTCAGCGACGGCCGTCGGCGTTTCGACTGGTTCACCCTCAGCGATGCCGTGGGCCAAGCGGATGAACTGGGCCATACTCCAGGCCAGCGGTGTCGCCGAGCCGGTGCCGTCGCCGATCTCCCAGTTGTACTCGTTGTCGATGTGACGATCCCAGACCTGCTCGGCGATCATCCGGCCGCTGTTAGCGAAGCGGGCCATCGTCTTCAAGAGGTTTTGCGGCGCGAGGTCGCCCTCGTCGGTGCCGGCTAACAGCTCGTATTCGCCGCGCTCGCCGGTGAAGATCGGCCACAGCCGCCCCTTGCCTTTGGTTTGGACTGACCACGGCGCGCCCTTCTCGCCCATCGCGCGCTCGCCGTAACCATCGCCGTTGTAGCGGTAGAACGCCGGGCCTTGCGGTGTGTCCAGCCGAATCGTCTCATCGACCTCGACCAGCGAGTTGGTGATGATCTCGTCGTCAGGTGATTTGATGCCGAGTCGCGTGAGTTCGAGGAAGCCGCCGTCGATAATCTCTCGTTCATCGAGTGTTGGCCCCGCGTTGGCTAGCGTCCGCAGGTGGCCGGCCTCGGGGTTGCCGTCGCGGGTCACCCGAACGTAGTACGGCGTGTTCGTGTGGAGTTGTGTCCCGGTTTTGGTCGCACACCACTCCTCGACGCGATCAGCCCACTCGTCGGCCAACGCGAGCCAGACGATCGCATCGCCGGTCTCGCCGGCGTCGTTTGCGATGTCTGCCGCACAAACGAGGCCGGCGACCTCGGCGGCGATCGATGACGGCGAGTAGCCGGCTTCTTCCTCCCAGCGCTCTTGGGCGGTCGCTGGCCCGTTGCGGGCGACGTAATCCGCCGAGCGTTTGACGTTGATGTAATCGTAGCTCACGTCCTCGAAGTCGATGCCCACCTCGGCCAACTGGTAGGCCATTATCAGCGGGAAGGAGATGTTGTCGATCTGTTCGCCACCCCAGCGAGTCAGCCCGTTGACGTAGGTGTTCTGGGGGATGAAGCCCTCGTCGTCCTGCTGGTATTCGAAGATGTACTGCAGCGCGTCGGTCGCGGTTTTGTGATCGCCGATCGCCTCGAAGACGGTAAAGACCTGATAGAGGTCACGCGACCACACGAAGTTGTAGCCGTACCCTTTCGGCTCGTCGGCGGTGACCGCCTCACCCCACGGCACCGAGGGGCTGGCGATTCCCGCGCCGAGATAGGTTTTGTCTTCGACGGCCCGCAGGGCCATCAGACAGCTCTTGTACTGTTTGTAGAGAGCCTCGTCGTCGACGACGAACTCGGGGATCTCTTTGTCGGCGAGGAAGTTCTGCCACGTCTCGCGGTAGGCCGCCCGCACGTCGTCGTAGCCGGTTGCCAACGCGCCTTCGGCTTCGCCGAGTGCGGCGGCCGTGTCGGCGTTCTCGCCGAACCCGATCGACAGCGTCTCGCCGACGGTTGTTCCGGTTCCGAGCAGGCCTGCAAGCACAATGTTGTCATCGTCAAGTCGGTCGTTTGGCAGCGGGCGATCTCCCTCGCTGAATAGCTCTGCGAGGTGTTCGGAGCCCGCAGCCCCGACGGTCGCCCAATCGAACTGATTCGGCGTCGTCATCGCCATGGCGACGCTGTAGACATCGCCGTCCTCGTCGGTGAGGAGGGCTTCCGCGCCGGTGTCGTAGGCCTCGGCGTCGCGGGCCGCCAGATGGTAGTTACCGCGCTCGCCGAGCCGGTAGCCACGATCCCGGGTGCCGGTGTTGGTCAGTGAGATATCGGCGACAGCGTAGATGTCGTACTTGTTGTCGTCGGCGCTCTCGAAGTCGATGTCGGCGACGATGGCGTCGTGGTCGGGATCGATCGCGTACTCGACGGTCAGCGTCCACTCGTGGCCGCGGCCATCGCCCTGTTCGGTGATGATGTGCCGGAAGAGCAGCGCGTCGTCGTCGGCCGGCTCGACCCGCCGGTCGATCGTTTCGGTGTCGTCGTCGGTACGGGTCTCGTTGTGGGTGCGGGCGGTGTAGTCGGTGGTGTCGCCGGCATCAGCCACGACAAAGTCGACCGTTCGGAGGTTCATCAGATCGACTCGGGGGAACCGCGCCTCGGTGAGCGCGCCCTCGGTGAGCGTAAACCACACCTTCGAGGCGTCGTCGTTGCCGTGGTCGGCAACTGTCGCCACACCGTATTTCTCGCCGGTCGTCCACCGCGGTCGGCTCTCCGGGCCGGATGGCGCGGGCGCGATGATCGGCAGCGCGTTCTGCTCTCGCAGCGTCGCCGTCGCCCGCAGGCGGAGGGCGTGTGACCAGCCCAGCGGAGCCGCGCTGTCGACAGTGCCGTCGTCGAAGGCCTGCTCGGCAAGATAGCCGGCCCGCGTCGTCAACGGCCCGTTTGGAAGGAGATGTTCGTAGAGGGTTCCGGCCTGATCGAAACACTCCTCGGCGTCGTCCTCGCGGTCATACGTCGACAGCAGGACGCCGAGTTCGGTGGCGGCGACCGCACCCCACGCCGTCGAGGGTGTCCAGATCTTCTCGCCCTGTTGGCCTTCTGACCGCCAGGTATCACCCTCAAACCGTGCGAGTCCGGCGACGGTACTGTCGTCTGGATCGCGGTACAGTGCGTCGAAGACGTGTTGGACGTGATCGCTGAGTCGGTCGAGTGTCTCCGATGACAGCTCGTCGTCGACGAGTTCGTCGTAGTCGACAACCGCCTCGACGATCCCGAAGGTGGCCGAATCGATCCGGTCGTCAAGCTTGCCGCTGTTGTTGAGTCGGATCCCGTAGGCCTCACGGGTCTTACTCCAGAACCGATCGAGACCATCAAAGACCGTTTTCGCCTGCGATCGCGCATGTGATTGGAGCTCGGGTTCGACCGGGGCGTCGGCAACCGCCACGTAGGCCGCGAGGTAGGTCGCCGCCGTGTGGCTGAACCGCCCGGTCATGTTCTCCCAGAGGTTCTGGCAGGCGATCGGCAGCCCGTCGTCGGCCAGCGTCTCATCGAGCACGTCGACCGCGTCCCGGATCGTCGCCCGGATCTCCTCCCGCAGTGGCTCCGAGAGTGTCTCGCCGCGTTCGGTCAACAGCCGCCCAAGAAAGCCGACCACGCTTGCGGTCTGGTCGGCCTGGTAGTCGTCGTTGCCGCCCTCGATGCGGCCGTGGGCCCACCCTGGGGCGAGGGAGCCATCCATCGCCCACACGCGGTGTGACCACGAGCCGTCATCTTCCTGTGTGTCACAGAAGAACTCGGCTGTCGCTGCCAGCGACTCTTGGAGGTCGAGATCCAACAGCGAGTCCGCTGTCAGGAGGTGGCGGCCAACCTCCGCCTCGTCGCGGAACCAGGTGTAGCCGTAGCCGCCGGAGTGCGCATAGAAGGGGTCGAACTCCGGGGCCGCGACGTGGGCACCGGTCGGGGCTTTCAGCAGCGAGAGGGCCCGAAGATCCTCACGGACGACGTTGCCGTTGGGGGCTGACTCCGGCACCGAGACCTCCGCGCGCTGGCGGCCGGCCTCGCGGATATCGTCGGCCCCACGGTGGGCGGCCGCACACTGCCGGAGATCAGCGAGGGCGGCCTCCCGATCGACCGTCTCGTGATCCGATAGCTGGGTGACGATCGTCGTCTTCGCTGCCCGGCCGCTTTGCTCTAGTGGGGCGTTGATGACGACATCGCCGCTGAGGTGGGTGTCCTCAAAGCGGTTGATGACGGCCTCACGCGGGAACTCATAGGCCTCCTCGGAGAGAATCTCCTCGAAGCGTTCGGGGATCTGGCCCCGCACGTCGATGATGCCGGTCGAGGCGGTGACGTAATCGTGTTCGCTCCGGTGGAATACCTCGACGACATCGGTGTCGTTGGGGCCGGCTTCGCCGTGGATCAGCCGACCGACCTGGGATTCCTGGCCTTCGGGGGCGAAGGTAAGAAACGCCGTGAGCTCGGCGTTCGGTGGGATCGCTCCCCGAAGCTCGATGTGGGTGACGTGGGCCCGTCCAAGCGTGAGATCGTACTGGTGGACGGTGAAGCCGTCGGCAGCGTACTCGGTTTCGACGACATTTGTCTCCCGGTAGTAGTGTTGGCGAACCGTCGAAAACTCGTCGAACCACTGGGTGCCGGTTTCGGTTTCGATGCCGAGTCGTGCCCGATCAATCCCAGAAAGGCCTGACAGCGGCGCGGAGTAGTCTCGGAGCCCGCCATCCGGATCGACGTAGACAAGCCGATCCCCGTGCGCAGAAAACGCCCCGTCGGTGGTTCGGCACTCGGCCGGAAACCGCCCATCGCGGGTGCGTTTGAACTCGTTGAGCGCGGTGCGGAGTCGCATGTAGATGGGGATTCGCTGTCCATAACTAAGTATTGGCGGCTTTGCGTTCGCTCAGATTCGTCCATGATAATGAACAAATGTGACAAAATAGCCTAGATCACGCCGTCACGATACACCCAGATATCGGCTGATTCAAACGCTCTCTGTCGAATGTAGCCGCTTGTCGCTCGATTTATTATGTTTGTACACAGTTTCTCGCAGATACACAAGACCAAAGTAACCCTCTGTGTAGATACGACTATGAACCATCCAGGGCAGCCGCAGTTCATTGCTGTTGGAGATGCTATTCAGTTAGCACCCCGCGACCCAGACCCAGATGCCGAGTATAGTTGGACGATCAGCGACGCCCCGATCGACAGCGACACCAGCCTCGGTGACGACCCTGTCGAGCATTTTGTCCCCGACGCACCGGGCCGATACGTGGCGACGTTGACGACGCCACACGACACGTTCAACCAGACTATCCGTGTCTTTCCCAGTTCGTACCAGCCGACAGGCGAGGGCACCGGCGCAACCGGTGTCAGCGGCTACAGCGGGTACAGCGGCTACAGTGGTCAAAGCGGCTCCGGGCGCCCACAACAGCGCAGCGGGAGCGGCTTTGCCTCCGGCTCCGGGTCGGGCGCACTCGGTGAGTCACAAGGCGAAGGCGAGGGTCGCCCGCGGGTTCGCCTTGACGGCGACATCGTCGACGATGAAGCCGTCATCACGGCGACGCCGAAACCACACCCTGATTCCTCGCGAGACGCCGAGGAGCTCGACGTTGAGTTCCTGCTTGACGACCGCGACGGCGTCGAGGAGTCCGCGGTCACCATCGACGGCCACGAACTCCGTGCGCCGCTCGATGTGATCGACGATGAACTGCGTGTGCACGCTGTCGCCATCGGTGACAGTTACAGCGTGGCCGACGCCGTCAGCATCGATCGGCTTGGCGACGAGGGTGATTTTGCTGTTCACCGACTCTACGACCCGCCGCAGTGGGGCAAGGAGGTTACCCTCTATGAGATCTATGTCCGCGGCTACGCGGCCGACGACGACGAGGCCGAAACGACGTTTGAAGCCCTCGAAAAACGCCTCGACTACATGGAAGACCTCGGCGTCGACTGTCTGTGGCTGACGCCCGTCCTCCAACACGACGGCGCGCCCCACGGCTACAACATCACCGACTTCTTCTCCATCGCCGACGACCTCGGCGACCGCGAGGATTACGAGTCCTTCGTCGACGCCGCCCACGAGCGCGGGATGTCGGTGCTGTTTGACCTCGTGTTGAATCACTCCGCGCGTGACCATCCTTACTTTGAGGACGCCTATCAGAATCCGGACTCGGAGTATTACGACTGGTACGAATGGCAGGATAACGGCGAGCCCGGCACCTACTTCGGCTGGGAGTTCATCGCCAACTTCGATTTCACCAATCTCGAAGTCCGTCGTCACCTGCTTGATGCCCTCGACACGTGGGCGGAGGTCGCCGACGGCTTCCGGTGTGATATGGCGTGGGCCGTTCCCGAATCCTTCTGGAAGGAGATGCGCGAGCGGCTGAAGGCCATCGACCCCGAGTTCCTGCTGCTGGATGAGACGATCCCGTATATCGCCGACTTCCACGAGGGGATGTTCGACATCCACTTCGATACGACGACCTACTTCACGCTCCGGCAGGTCGGCGACGGCAACCAGCCCGCCGAGGCGATTCTCGACGCCGTTGAGGGCCGCCAGCGCTCAGCGTTCCCCGACCACGCCGCCTTCATGCTCTACATGGAGAACCACGACGAGACGCGCTACATCGTCGACTGTGGTGACGCCGCGACGAAGGCCGCCGCGGGCGCAGTGTTTACCTTGCCTGGCGTGCCGATGTTGTACGGCGGCCAAGAGCTTGGCCAGCGTGGTCGGCGTGACCACCTCGCGTGGGATCACGTCCGCGAGGAGATCCGCGATCATTACGACCAGCTGATCGATCTCAAACAGGAGTACCCGGCACTCAGCTCGAACGGTGATCTCCAGCGGATCGACTACGACGCCGACAACGAGGATGAGGTCGTCGCCTTCGGCCGCGAGAGCGACGATGACCGCTATATTGTCGTGCTCAACTTCGGTGAGGGCGAGACGGTCGTTGGTGTCGACGAAACGGTTGATGCGACCGATCTCGTTTCCGGTGAGTCCCGGGCCGCCGAAGAAGGGCTGACCGTCGACAGCGTGGCCGTCTTCGAAGCCGCCGACTAAGCGCGACGTTTCGTTTTTCGGTTTCGCCACCGACAGCTTTGACGCTGGCCCTCGTAGGGCCATGTATGTACGACCGACTACTCCTGCCAACAGATATGAGCCCCGGTGTCGACCAGGCGACCGCCCACTCGATCGACGCGGCCCAGCGGTATGACGCTGACCTGCACGTGCTCTACGTTGTCGACTCCGACGCCTACAGCTCGTATCCCGGCGACGAGTACGTCCACGAGTTTGAGGGATTGGAGGCCGCGCTTGAACAGGCCGGTGCGGATGCCATCGCGGCGATCGCCGACCAGGCCGCTGACGCCGGCGTCGAGACCGAATCGACCATCCGGCACGGCGTCCCCCACGAGGAGATCCTCGCCTACGTTGACGAGGCAGCGATCGAGCTAACGATCATGGGCTCGAAGCATCGCTCAGGGGAGTATCGAAGCCTGCTCGGGAGTGTCGCCGAACGTGTTGTGACGATGGCCGACGGGCCGGTGACCGTCGTGAAAACCCCGGTCGATGACGACTAATCGGTCGTGTTGCGTCCCTCAACGGCGTCGACGACGATGCCATGTGAGCGGTCGACACACAATCACCCATGTGTCCAATTCTCATGGCTTGGGGGCGCTGCTGACGTGACGAACGGCTGAAATTCCTGCTTTGTTTTCGAATCTCGGACTGTATCAGAGGCCTTTTGTAGTAACCCCGTCTTCGCTAGAATGCACTGGTTGTGTGTGGAAACACGCCCGACCACCGCCGTCCAGAATCGCCGGACGGAACCCAGATCGAACCAACGCCCTTAAGTACAACAGGGCGCTCGACTGGAATGCAGCAAAAACACACCGCGAGCCGCCGACCGTTCGAATCGGTCAGCACTCGCATGGATCGCGTGGGCAGTAGCCCACGAGTGATCC
>NZ_QKNY01000007.1:0-18626 GCF_003605575.1 Halonotius aquaticus
GCGTCGAAGCAGGTCTGGCCGAACAGCGCGGCCTGCTGGTCGCCGAGGGCACCCGCGACGGGCACTTCGGCACCGAGGAAGCCGTCGGCGTCCGTCGAACCGTAGGTTTCGTCGTCAGAGGACGGACGAACCTCGGGCAGGATCTCTCGGGGAACGTTGAACTCATCGAGGAGTTCGTCGTCCCATTCGAGCTCGTTGATGTCGTAGAGCATCGTGCGGGATGCGTTGGACACGTCGGTGATGTGATTCCCAGTAAGGTTGTAGATAACCCACGTGTCCGGGGTGCCCATCATGAGCTCGCCGTCTTCGGCGCGGTCGCGGACGTCTTCGGGCCGCGATCGCTGAAGCTTGATCGGGTCGGCGTTGTCGAGGATCCACTCGGTCTTCGTGGCCGAGAAGTACGCATCACATTCGAGGCCGGTCTTCGCGCGGATCTCCTCGACGGTCAGCGTGTCGGTGCTCTCGTCTTGGATCTCTTCGACGCGATCCGTCGTACGACGGTCTTGCCAGACGAGTGCGTTGTGTACTGGTTTGCCGGTTTCAGCGTCCCAGATGATCGTGGTCTCGCGCTGGTTGGTAATCCCGATCGATTCGAGCTGCTCGGGATCAAGTCCCTCTTTGTCGAGAGCCTCGTTGATAACGAGCTTGGTGTTCTCCCAGATTTCCATCGGGTCGTGTTCGACCCAGCCGGGCTCCGGATAGATCTGTTCGTGTTTTTCGTAGGCTTGCGATACGACGTTCCCGTCATGGTCAAAGACCATGAAACGAGTTCCAGTCGTCCCTTGGTCAATTGAACCAACGTATGTTTCTGACATGTGTATTCACCACACTCCTTGTGGGGGCCACTCCCCCGCTGGCGGCGAACCGTTCTTTACGACCGGTTCCACCACCACGGGTAAACACTATAGAAGAACGTGATAAATGTTACTCCTGTGCCCAAACTTGACTGTATCTCCCCGTCGCTTCGGGTAGTTTGCGAGACAGTCACACCCATGAATAGAATGTCAGACATGCTGGTATCGTGACTGGTTGGTGAACCGTCTCGTCGTTAGGGGGTAAACTAAAGTCATTATAGTTCGAACGGGAATTGAACGGATGAGTAGTCAACCACACGTTCTCGTGATCGGCGGCGGTTCGACCGGGTGCGGCATCGCGCGCGACCTCGCGATGCGCGGACTCGACGTGACGCTCGTCGAACAGGGGAACCTCACCCACGGAACGACAGGGCGGATGCACGGCCTCCTCCACAGCGGTGGCCGGTATGCGGTTGCCGACCAAGCCAGCGCAAAGGAGTGTATGATCGAAAACCGAATCCTGCGGGATATCGCCAGCCACTGTGTCGAAGAAACCGGCGGGCTCTTCGTCAAACGACCGGAGGACTCCGAGGAGTACTTCCAGAAGAAACTGGAGGGCTGCAAGGAGTGTGACATCCCGGTTGAGGTGCTGTCGGGCGAGGAAGCACGGAAAGAAGAGCCATACCTCGCGAAAGATGTCGAGAAGGCGATCCGCGTCCCTGACGGCGCGGTCGACCCCTTCCGACTCTGTGTGGCGAACGCCGCCAGCGCGGAGGAACACGGCGCGCGCATCGAGACACACGCGCCCGTCGTCGATGTCCTCAAAGAGGGCGACGAGGTCGTCGGCGTCGAGGTTGAACACGAATCGGGGCCGGGCAAACGCGTTCACCGCGAACCGGGCACCCGCGAGGAGATCCGCGCCGACTACGTCGTCAACGCCACCGGGGCGTGGGCCGGCCAGATCGGTGAGATGGCTGGCCTCGAAAAGGAAATCGAGGTCAGACCCGGCAAAGGCGTCATGACGATCATGAACACCCGCCAGGTCGACACCGTCATCAACCGCTGTAAGCCGAAGGGTGACGCCGACATCGTCGTCCCCCACGAGACGACAGCGATCCTCGGCACTACGGACGTCGAAGTCGACGATCCCGAGGACTACCCCGAAGAACAGTGGGAGGTCGACCTGATGATCGACACGCTCAAAGAGCTGGTGCCGATCATCGAAGAGGCCCGCACGATCCGCTCCTTCTGGGGTGTGCGGCCGCTGTACGAGCCGCCGGGAACCGGCACGAGCGACTCGACGGACATTACCCGAGACTTCTTCCTGCTCGACCACGCCGACCGCGACGGCGTCGAGAACTTCACCTCCATCGTCGGCGGGAAGTTCACGACCTACCGGATGATGGGCGAGGATATCTCCGATCACGTCTGTGACAAACTCGGTGTCGACGCCGAGTGTCGCACCGACGAGGTGCCGCTACCCGGCAGCGATGACTTCTCGGTGCTGCGGGACTACATGGACGAGTTCGGGATTCGTTCGCCGATCGGTCGGCGGAGCGCCCAGCGGCTTGGCTCCCGCACCGACGAGGTGCTGGATGTCGACGGCCCGAACCCGACGGTCTGTGAGTGTGAAGCGGTCACGCGCGCAGAGGTACAAGACGGCATCGAGGGCTCGGGCTCGGATCTCAACGCTGTGCGGCTTCGAACGCGTGCGTCAATGGGGAACTGTCAGGGCGCGTTCTGTTGTCACCGGATGGCCTCGGAGCTTTACGACGAGTACGACGAGGAGACGGCCTACGACGCGTGGGACGAACTCTACCAGGAACGCTGGAAGGGTGAACGCCACGCGATGTGGGGTCGACAGCTCTCACAGGCCGCGCTCAAATACTCGCTGCACGGCACGACCATGAACCGTGATAAGGACGCCGCGACGACCGATACCGTCATCAGCGACTTCACCGCCTTCGACACCGGGGCCGGGGCATCACCGAGCGACGGAACGGCTGGGACGGCGGCAACCGACGGCGGCCGGCGGGGAGGCGACTGATGGCTATCCGCGAGGATGTGATCGTCATCGGTGGCGGGCTTGCCGGCTCGATGGCCGCGCTCGAAGCGGCCGACGGCGACGCCTCAGTCCGACTGATCACCCACAAAAAGAGCACGCTGCGACACGCCAGCGGGCTGATCGACGTGCTGGGCTATCTCGACGAAGAAGAGCCGGTCGCCGATCCCTTTGCGGCGATCAGCGAGCTGCCGGATGACCACCCCTACTCGATCGCCGGCGAGGCGGCGATCCGCGATGGGCTCGCCCGCTTCGACGAGGCGGTCGGCGACACCTACCTAGGCAGCCACACCGACAGCAACGCGTTGCTACCGACGTTCGGCGGCGCGGTCAAACCGACCGCCCGGTATCCGGCCGCGGCCGCGGCCGGGCTTGCCAGCGACAGCCGCGATATGCTGATTGTCGGCTTTGAGGAACTCACCGAGTACAACGCCGGCATGCTGGCCGACCACCTCGACGCTGCCGACGTGCCGTTCGATGTCGAGGGCGTCGAACTCAATTTCCCCGGCGAGTACGCCCACGACTCCCGGGTGACGCGATTCGCTAAACGCTTAGATATCAACGAGGATGTCGACCACGACGGCCAAACGATGGGTGCCCGCCAGGCCCTCGCCGATGCGGTTGCTCCCCACGTTGGCGACGCCGAGCGCGTCGGCTTCCCGGCCTTCCTCGGTGACGACCACACGGCCGACGTGCGGGCCGATCTCGAACGCGAACTCGGCGTCGATGTCTTCGAGATCCCGATGGGCCCGCCAAGCTTCCCCGGGATGCGGCTGGCCGACCAGTTGAAAGACGCTCTCGACGACGCCGGTGTCCACATCTCTGCCGGCAACCCGGTCATCAACTACGAGGCCGACGGCGACGAGATCGAGGCAGTCATCGTCGACAGCAAGGGCCGAGAGGTGCCGTACCACGCCGAGGAGTTCATTCTCGCCACCGGCGGGCTCGTCGGCAAGGGGATCGACTCCGACCGCGATGGCACCGTCGAGGAGCCGATCTTTGACTGCCATATCCCACATTCCGACGATCGGTATGACTGGTTCGACGAGGAGGCCTTTGGCAACCAACCGTTCGCCCACTTTGGCGTCCGGATCGACGAAGGGATGCGCCCGCTGGATGCCGACGGCGAGCCGGAGTTCGCCAATCTCCGTGCCGCCGGCGGCGTCGTCGGCGGGACAGATCCGGTCACCGAGAAATCCCAGAGCGGCATCTCGCTGACGACCGCCGCGGTCGCGGGGCAACGCGCGCGTGAACGAGCTGCGAAACGAGAGGTGAGTCAATGAGCGACGCACAACAACCTAGTGAGTTTGATGCCACGACGGCAGTAGATGAGTACGAGCCGGTCGATGTCTTCCCGTCCAGTGAGGATATGGATCTCCGGCCGGGTGCCGACAACTGTTATAAATGCACCAGCTGTGACACCTCGTGTCCGGTCGCCGAGGTCAACGAGGACTTCCCGGGGCCGAAGTTCCAAGGGCCCGAACAGTGGCGGCTCAAACGCCACGAGGACGTCGACATCGACGACTCGATCATGTCGTGTTCGAACTGCATGCGGTGTGACGACGCCTGTCCGTCGAGCGTCCCGCTGAGCCAGATGCACAACACCGCCCGCGGTGAGTACGTCGAAGAGCATCTGGACAAACGTTCGATGGAGTATCTCCGCAACCGGATGCTCTCGAACTATCGGACGCTTGCCTCCATCGGGAGCAAGGTGCCGCGGCTTGCCAACTTCGTGATGGGACTCGGCGTCACGAGCTATCTCGGCGAGAAGATCATGGGCATCCCCAGCGAGCGTGACGTACCCGAATTCGCCACCGAAACCTTCCGACAGTGGTGGAAGAAGCGGGGCGGCTCGAAAGTCTCGAACCCGGACAAACAGGTCGCGTACTTCCATGGCTGTTACTCCAACTACAACACCGTCGAGGTCGGCAAGGCGATGGTGCGTGTCTTCGAGGAGTTCGGCTACGAAGTCCTCGTCCCGAAACAGCAGTGTTCCGGGACGCCGATGTTTGCTAACGGGATGCTGAAAGATGCTCGCCGCGAGGCCGAGGTCAACGTCCGAGAACTCGGCGAGGCCATCGACAACGGCGCGGAGGTCATCGCCTCCTGTACGTCCTGTTCGATGGCCCTCCGCCAGGAGTACCCCGAGCTGTTCGATATCGACGGCGTTGAGGAACTCTCCGAGCACACGTGGGAAGCCCTTGAGTTCCTGCGCGTCCACGAGGACATCGGCCAGGCGATCAACGAAAGCGAGGTCGACCCGCAGGCCTTCGCCTACCACGCGCCGTGTCACGCCCGCAATCAGGGCCTCGACCGCCAGGCGGTCGAGCTCTTCCGTGATCTCGACGGCGTCACCATCGAGGATGTCGGTGACTCCTGCTCGGGGATCTCGGGTACCTACGGCTGGAAGTCCGAGAAGTACGAGACCTCGATGAAGATCGGCGCGGAGATGTTCGACCACATGGAACACGCGGAAGGAGACGTCGGGATGACCGAATGTCCGACCTGTGCGATGCAGATGAACCACGGGACGGGCTACGAGATCCGCCACCCCCTGGAACTGCTTGAAAGAGCCCTCGTATAAGCGCTGTTTCTCCCCGCTTCTGTTGGCCGTCAGTCACGCAGTCACCAGCAACGCACGCGTCGATAACTGATGCTGGGGTTTTTGCCTGTGGGAACCATACACATGTTGCTCCCGGTTCGCGCACGCGAAACTAACCCCACCGGAAGCTGTATCCATGACTCAGACAACAACCGTACTCGTAATCGGCGGTGGCGGCACCGGTGTTGGAACAGCACGTGATCTCGCACTTCGCGGCGTCGATGTGACGCTCGTTGAACGCGGTGGGCTCGCCAGCGGCACCTCAGGTAGCTCACATGGGCTACTGCACAGCGGCGCGCGGTACGCCGAATCGGATCCCGAGGGTGCCGTCGAGTGTATCGACGAAAACGAAACGCTTCGGGATATCGCCGGCCACTGTATCAACGACACCGGTGGCTTGTTCGTCCAACTGGAACAGGATGATCCCGACTACTTCGAGGAAAAACTCGATGCCTGCCACGAACACGGCATCGATGCGGAACTGATCGACGGCGACGAGGCACGCGACCGTGTCCCTGACCTCAGCGAGGGCGTCGAACGGGCGATGGTCGTCCCCGACGCGGCGATCTATCCGTCCCGCCTTACCGCGGCCAACGCCGAAAGCGCGGCCAACCACGGCGCGACGATCCACACCAACGCGCCGGTGACCGATATCACCGTCAGCGACGGCCGCATCGAGCGGGTCGACATCGGCGGCGAGACGAACACCACTATCGAGCCGGAGTACGTCGTCAACGCGACCGGCGCGTGGGCCGACAAGATCGGCGCGATGGCCGGCGTTGACTTTGAGATGAAGCCAACCAAGGGTGTCATGATCAGCGTCGAATACGAGGGCCTTGAGCCGGTGCTCAACCGCTGCCGGGAACCCTCCGACGGTGATATTATCATCCCACACGAGGGTGAGGCCGTCCTCGGCACGACAAGCATCGAGGTTGATGACCCCGATGACTACCCCAAAGAGGAGTGGGAGGTCGAACGGATGTTCGAGGAGTGCGGCGCAATGGTTCCCGGCATCGAGTCCCACGAGATCCGTCGCAAATGGTGGGCCTGCCGCCCGCTGTATGCCCCCGACGAGAGCAACCGATCGGACTCCGGTACCGGTGACGAACGCGGCATCTCGCGGGATTTCACCCTACTGGATCACGCCGACGACGGCGTCGAGAACTTCGCCAGTGTTGTCGGCGGGAAGCTGACGACCTACCGAATGATGGCTGAGGCAACCGCCGATCACGTCGCCGCGGAGCTCGGTGTTGCTGCGTCCTCGACGACAGCCACGGAGCAACTCCCCGGGGCTGCTGACCCTGCCGAACTCGATCGCTTGGTCGCTAAGTACAGCGAACCACAGCCCACTGACGCCGGTGTCGTTGCCGATCTGTCTGGGTCGACCGCTGCCGGCGACTGAGGCGGCTTGCTGGTGTGACCGCTTGCAGCGGCTCGGGGACGAATGTACCGACCGGCTGCCCGCTAGTTTATACACTTCAGTTCTCTACGGCAGCTATGCCATCCGATTCCGACCCCGATGCGGTGCGGGATCGGTTAGTTGAGCAGCCAACAGACGGTACTGAGGCCGCGCTTACTGACGCCCCGGTCGGGGTGCGACATCCGGCTCGTCGTGGTGGCCGTGTCACCGACGTGCCCGTGGTCGCCGCGCGGCTGACGCTGGCCGATGAGACGATTCGTCTCCACGACGCGCCGGACGACCGGGTCACGATCACGCTTCGGTTTGCTGATATCGTCTACGTCCGCGAGGGCCGCCAGGAGATCAACGGCACCCCCGTCGAGAGCTTGGTGATCCGTCATATCGATCCACCCGCAAGCGCCGTGACAACGACTCTTAGCCTCTGGGATGACGCGGCTCACGCCCGTCTTACCGAGATCGTCACCACCTACTACCGACAGCAGCGAGCGGCCATCGAGCAACTACGTCTGTCGACTACTCAGTTAGAGATCCTTGTCGCCGCCTACTCCGCCGGCCGTGAGTTCGACCCCGCAAGCGTCCTCCCGAAGTCAGCCGACGACATCGCCGCACTCTTCGAGCCGCTTCGCGACGCTGACCTGCTCCGGGAGGGTGATACCGGCGTCTTTCTCACCGGCCGCGGCCACATGGTTGTCAACGAAACACTTGACGACAAAACGATGTAAGCACCGACGGTTGCAGTCGACGAGGTGTGTTGGCAGCGGTGGTTGCGCGGCTGAGCTGGCCGATCCGAGCGTTCTTATTCCCCCACCGACTCCCTCCGGCCATGTTCCGGGATCGGTCGGCCGCGATCGCCGACAATCAGCCAGTCACCGGTGCCGGCGCGGCGGTCACGCCCGGCTCTGCGGGGCCGATCATCCTGGTCACCGGCGTCGGCTGCCCAAACCAACTCCGCTCGTGGGCCGACGGCCACCTCCAAGACCGCGCCTGTGGGATCATCGCCGACGCAAACCGACAGGCCATCGGCGTCGCGGCGGCCGATCTCGACGCCGACGGCGAGGAGGAACTGTACGTTCACAACACCGACACCGACGGCGGCGCGTGTGCGACGACCGATCTCTTACTCGACCGGATCGACCACAACGGCCGGACGGTCTGGTGTGATGCTTTCGCCAACGCGGTCAACGCCGACCGCGGGAACTTCACTGCCGGCCGGTCGGTCGCCGCCGTCGATCGCTTCGGCACCGGCCGCTACGGCATGGTTGTCGCCAGCTCCGGGGCAGCTACCCGGTGTTATGAACTCGGCGACGACGGCGAGATCACCGATATGGCTGACGCGATCGGGCTGGATGCCACCTGTGGGGCCCGCTCGCTGCTCGCCGCCCCGCTTGTTACCGAGCGGATGGATCTGTTCGTCGGTGTCGACGACGGCCCCAACCGCCTGTTCCGAAACGACGACGGCCATTTCGTCGATGTCGCTGATACGGTTGGTGTCGACGCCCCGGAGGCCGATGCCCGCGGTGCGACTCTCGTTGACGCCGGCGACGGCACTGTCGCTGTCGCGGTCGGCAGTTGGGACGGCGCGAACCACCTCTTTGTGCCGACTGACACCGGCTTCAGGGACGCGTCGCCACCGGGCTTTGCCGATCCGGCGCGCGTTCGAACGGTTCTTGCGGCGGATTTTGACAACGACGGCCGCCAAGAGCTCTTCGTCAATGTGTGTGGCGGCCCCAACCGCCTGTTCGCGCCGGTTGTTGACGAGGCGGCAGTCGACGATGCAGCAGTCGACGACCCGTCGGCCGCAGATGGAGCGGCTGCCGCCACAGCGACCGAGTGGGAACCTCGCCCGCTTGATGCGGCGGCCGAACCTGAAGAGCGTGGCACGGGTGCGGTCGTCGCCGACCTCGATGGCGATGGCCGGTTGGAACTGCTGGTCGTCCACGGTGACGGCGACGCCCAACCCTTGTCATTGTACGACGCCCCGACCGACAACGACTGGCTCCGCGTACGGCCAACAACCCAGTACGGCGCGGCAGCCCGTGGCGCAGTCGTCACTCTCGATACCGACCGTGGTCGTCAGCGACGCGTGATCGACGCCGGCAGCGGCTATCTCTGCCAATCCGAGCCGGTCGCCCACTTCGGTCTCGGCGGTTCGACCACACCCAAACAGACACCACGCCGGCTCACGGTTCGGTGGCTCGATGGCCGCGAGCGGACGATCGAGAACCCAGACCCGAAGACGACCCATGAGATCGCTCATCCGGCCAGTGAGTAGCGGGCGCGGCGGTCGCCCTGAGCTTTTTGCGTCCGTCTGACACAGTAGTGAGATAGTGATCCGGAACCGCGATCAACTGTCAGCTACCCCCGCCCACAAGGTTGCCCTTGACTGCCTCACCGCCGGGATCGAGGCCGCCGATCCCGCGCGATTGGCTCGTGAGGCGGTGTCACTGGTGGACGCCACGTTGACCGTCGGCGACGCGAGCTATGACCTCGCTGATTATGATGAGGTGGCCGTCCTCGGCGGCGGGAAGGCCGCGGCTGTCGTCGCCGCGGAGCTGGAAGCGATCTGCGGCGACGCCCTTGATGGCGGCCTTGTTATCACCGACTCACCGGACGCCTCGCCTGCGGGTGTCGATCCCGCACCCGTCGACACCGACCGCGTCGAGGTGCTCGCTGGCGACCACCCGATCCCCAGCGAACGCGGCGTCGAGAGTACCCGCCGGCTGTTGGAGGCCGCCGAAGCAGCCGACGAATCCACGCTGATACTCGGTGTCATCACCGGTGGCGGCAGCGCGCTCATGGCCGCCCCCGCCAGAGAGCTCTCGCTGGCTGACCTGCAGGCGACGACCGACGCGCTGTTGGCCTCGGGTGCAACGATTGACGAGATCAACGCCGTCCGCAAACACTGCTCGGCGATCAAGGGTGGTCGGCTCGCCGCGGCGACACAGCCAGCCGATGTGTGTTCGCTCGTTGTCAGCGATGTCGTCGGCAACGATCTTGCGACAATCGCCAGCGGTCCGCTCGTCGGTGATCCGACGACCTATGCCGACGCCCGGGCGGTACTCGACCGCTACGACTGCGACGTGCCGGCCGCGGTCGCCGACCATCTCGAAGGCGGTGCAGCCGGCGAGATCGCCGAAACACCATCACCCGGCGACCCAGTGTTTGCGTCGGTAACGACGCCGATCATCGGTGATGGGCGAACCGCCGTCGAGGCTGCCGCCAACCGCGCACGCGAGGCTGGCTTCGACCCACTGGTTCTCTCCTCGCAGATCCGTGGCGAAGCGCGCGAGGCGGCGAAAACACAGGTCGCGATCGCCGAGGAGATACAGGCCAGCGGCCAGCCGATCGCCCCGCCAGCGGTTGTCGTCTCCGGCGGGGAGACGACTGTCACCGTCGACGGCGACGGCGTTGGCGGCCCGAACCAGGAATTCGCGCTGTCGGCCGCGGTCGAACTCGGCGTCGCCGCTGACGACAGCGATGCGGGTAACGACACAGTCATTGCCGCTGTCGACACCGACGGGATCGACGGCCCGACCGACGCTGCCGGCGGGATCGTCGACAGCGAGACGATCGCTCCCGGGGTCGGGCGGAACGCACTCGCCGCCAACGACGCGACCGCGGCTCTTGATGCGGCCGACGCGCTCATCGAGACCGGCCCGACCGGGACAAACGTCAACGATCTACGGGTCGTTGTGGTCGATGTGCCGTGACGAAGCGGCAACATCCGTCACGACGAGTAGACAGCTTAACATACCGAGGCCAACCTGTTCCGATATGGTCGATCCGACATCCGATATCGGGGAGGACGTCGACGAGGCTGACGCCCCCGACTGTGCGGTCTGCGGCGAACGTATCGTCGAACTCCCGACTCACCGCGTCATCGCCACTGTCGAGGACGGACAGATCGAACACACCCACTTTTGCTCCGACGACTGTCGGGCGAGCTATCTGGAGTAGGGCGGCCGACCCGCGGGGAGCGTTTTTATGATCCGCGGTGTAACGCTCTGGTATGATCTCCCTTGAGGATGCAGTCACCGCGCGGCTGGAATCCCACGGCGCGCGCTTTGAGGTACTGATCGATCCCGACGCCGCCCTCGAAATCAAACGCGACGAGTTCGACGGCGAGCTTGAGGACGTGATCGCCGCCGAGGACGTCTTCGAGGACGCCTCCCGCGGCGATCGCCCGGCTGAAACCGATCTCGAAGACGTTTTTGACACCACTGAGCCACTGGAGATCATTCCCGAGGTTATCAAACGCGGTGAGATTCAGATCACCGCCGAGCAGCGCCGCGAGATGCAGGAACAGAAGCGCAAACAGCTCATCAACACTATCGCGCGCAACGCGGTCAACCCACAGATGGACGACGCCCCGCATCCGCCGGAACGGATCGAACGCGCCCTTGATGAGGCTGGCTTCCGGATTGATCCGATGGAGCCCGTCTCCGAGCAGGTCGACGAGGCCTTGGAGGATCTCCGCCCGGTTATCCCGATCCGGTTTGATGAGGTGACCATGGCGGTACAGCTTCCGGCCGACCACGCCGGCAGCGGGCAGGCCGAGGTGCGGCAGTACGGCGAACTGGAGCGCGAGGAGTGGCAAAGCGACGGCTCGTGGGTCGGCGTCGTCACGTTCCCAGCAGGGCTGCAAAACGATTTCTACGATATGGTCAACGAGCTCACCAGCGGCGAGGCCGAAACACGGGTGATCAAAGACGAAGACGATATCAAAACTCGGTGAATTCGCCGAGAGATTCTTGATGTTCCCGGCCCACTCTCTGGTATGGACGTGGTTTGGACTGTCCGTGCGTAACCACGGCTTTGACCGACCGGGGGCGGCCGCCCGGCGTGGAGGCCACCGATGAAGGCGGTACTCGCCAAGCGCGTCGACAGTGGCACCGCTGATCTGTCTGAGCTCCGCGACCTTGCGGCGGCGGCCGGCTACGAGGTTGTCGGCGAACTCACCCAGACCAGAAAAGAGGATACGGCCCACCACTTCGGACAGGGGAAGGTGACCGAACTCGCCGAGTTGGTCGCCCGCACCGACGCCGGGACGGTCATCATCGACAACGAGGTCGGCCCCTACCAGATGTTCAACATCGGCCGTATCCTCCCCGGTGAAACTGAGGTACTTGATCGGTTTACGCTCATCCTCACGATCTTCGGGCAGCGCGCCCAGACCCGGAAAGCCCAACTGCAGGTCGAACTCGCCGAGCTTCGCTATGAGCTCCCGCGGGCGTCGGCGAAAACGAGTCTTGCCAAACGCGATGAACGACCCGGATTCATGGGGCTCGGCGAGTACGACGAGAGCCGCGAGCAGGATATCAAAGCCCAGATCGCCTCGATCAAACGCGAGTTGGATTCGATCGCCGAGAAGGAAGCCCAGCGACGCGCCGAACGTCGCGACTCCGGGTTTGACCTGGTCGCCCTCGCGGGGTACACTAATGCCGGCAAGTCGACACTGCTCCGGCAGTTAGCGGCCGAACTCGATGTCGACGAAAACGCCGAGAAACATCCTGATCTCGACGATGTGGCTGAATCCCAGGATATGCTGTTTACCACGCTGGGGACGACGACCCGGCGGGCGGAGTTGGAGCGACGGGAGGTGCTGTTGACCGATACTGTCGGCTTTATCGCTGATCTCCCACACTGGCTTGTCGAATCCTTCGAGTCGACGTTGGATTCGGTCTACCGGGCGGATCTGGTGTTACTCGTCGTCGACGCCAGCGAGTCGGTACAGGAGATGCGCGAAAAGCTTGTCACCTCCCACGATACCCTCCATGAGCGCAACGAGGCCCCGATTCTCACCGTCTTCAACAAGACCGACCTGCTCTCGGCGGCGGAACTGGCCGACAAACAGGCCGCGCTGTCGACGCTTGCGCCGAACCCGATCGCGGTCTCGGGGAAGACCGGAGAGAACATCGACACACTTCGCGCGCGCGTCGAAGCCGAACTTCCCGACTGGGAACACGAACGCCTGCTGGTACCGATGGCCGACGACACGATGAGCTTTGTCTCGTGGCTCTACGATCACGCCCACGTCGAGACCGAATCCTACGAGGGCGATCAGGTGCTGTTGGAGTTTGATGCTCGACCGGCGATCGTTGAGCAGGCCCGCGCGAAAGCCGCCGCGCTCACCCCTGTCGAATCAGCCTGACGGTTGGTGCTGTCGCCGTTGACTCCCCTCACGACGGATTGACGACCCCTTTCACAGCGGGAGAAACGACCGCCCGATCGTGTAGGCGGCGACGATATCGAGCCCGAACAGGACGAAGATGCCGGCGGCCACCCGGTGAAACCACGTCTGATCGAAACGATGGGCCGTTTTGCTGAAAAACAGCGCGGTCGCTAAGCTAACGGGGATAATCGCCAGCATTTCCCCGATCCAGATCGCTGGCGTCGCGCCGTACTGGACGGCCAACCCGATCGTGACTAGCTGTGTTTTATCGCCGAACTCCCCGAAAACCATGAGCCAAAACGAGGGAAGGAACCCATGGAGTCGTTCCGGGAGTCGTGCTTGGAGCGCAGCCAGCCGGCTCCCTTCGGGAGCGACTTCCGGGGTGTCAACGCTGTCGGTGGTTGTATACAGCAGCCACGCTCCGAAGATGAAAAACAGACTGGCGGTGATCCCATCGAGATACACCTCTGGTAGCGCGTCTTTCAATGCGTTGCCCAAGAGGATCTCGATGATCGTCCAGCCGCCGAAGGCTGTTGATGCGCCCGCAACGACCATATACGGGTTGTACCGTGTCGCCAGCCCGGCGATCACAAGCTGTCCCTTCTCGCCGGGGAGGGCGGTCAGTTGGAGAATAAATGCGGTGCCGACAATACTGATAAATGACTCCATTCAGTGCGTGAAAATTAGACGTATCTAAGTATTATATTTATGGATCCGAACTACCGATCGTCGCGGCGGTACCGCTCGGGCACGTATTCGACGACTGGATCGGGGACAAACTCGGCGAGCACCGGTGCAAGCGCGGCGAGCCACCGCCGAAGCAGCCCGTAGCTGATAGCGGTGATGAGCGCGGCGACAACAAGCCAGCGGAACAGTGGCGGCACCACGGCGACAAGCGGGAGGCCGACCAGCAATGACAGCCCCACATCCTCGGGCGCGCCATCGTAGCGCACCCACCGCTTGGGCGCGCGCCATTCGCCAGCAACGTGATCGTAGACCGCCCGTTCGGACGTGTTCTCCCATGGCCGGAGTTCGAGGCCGCCACCGAAGCGATCCATCTGACAGTGAGCGGCGGCGGCGACGAGGGCGACAGCGAGGCCGATCGCAAGCGGCGACCCAACAACGGCCGCGATGATCACCGCCGGGATCGCTGCCAACGAATAGCCTGTCGGGTAGTGGAGCGTCCGCCGATGGCCGACGTACAGATCCAGGTCCGGCCAGATCCCCCCGAGTAGGCCACCGATCAGCGCTGCGGTCGCCGTCTCGGGGGCCAGCCACAGCAGCGGCGCGCCGATCGCAAGCCCGACCAGCGCGTGGGTTGGCAGCATCATACTGTTCGGGAGGTGGTGGGTCGGAATAAACACGTCGCTGACGTGTTGTCACCGCGTCGCTGGCTTTATCGCCATCTCGCGGCTTTGATCGGGTATGCCCTCACCCCCATCTACGCCACCGGGTGCCGACGCGATCCCTGACGCGCTCGAACGGCTGTTCCGTGACGGTCGCTACAACGCAGGCCTGGCGTGGCTGCTGATCGCCGTTCTTGCTGGCGTGTTCGTTGAGAGTCTGTTGGGACTTGATTATCGGTGGATCCTGTTTGTTGCCGTTGTCGGTGCGGTCGTCTGTCTCCCGCCGATCGCCTATCGGGAATGGCGCGTGATGCTGCCCTGGGAGTTGCTTGTCGTCGCGTTGCTGCCGATTCTCGTGCGTGGCTTGGTTGGTGGCACTGTTGGCACGGTTGCGACCTACATCTCCTTGGCGGCTCTCGCGTTGCTCGTCGTTGTCGAACTGCATATGTTCACGTCGCTGACGGTGACCCACTGGTTTGCGGTCGTCCTTGTCGTGTTGACGACGCTTGCGGTCGTCGGCGTCTGGACGATCCTTCGGTGGAGTGCCGACCAGTTTCTCGGTACCGCCTTCCTCGTCGACAACGAGACACTGATGATCGAGTGGCTCTACGTGACCGTCGCCGGCGTCGTCGCCGGGGTACTGTTTGATAGCTACTTCACCCGGCGGGATCGACACCTTCGTCGCGCGATTCGGCGGGTGATCGGCCGATGAGCCTGCTCCCTCGTCCATCGCTGTCGACACAGCGGCGACTCACGGTTGTGATGCAGGTGTTGCTATTTGCTATCGTTGTATATGGTTTATTAGCTGGACAGCCGAAGGCGATTACCAACGGTGGAATTGGACTGGGTGTGACGCTGTTGCCGGCGATCGTCCGGCGAAACTACCAGTTCTCGCTCGACCCATGGCTTGGATTGTGGATCACGACGGCGGTTTTTCTGCATACCCTGGGCTCGGCTGGCCTCTACGTGCAGTTCTCGTGGTGGGATAGTGTGACTCACGCGCTGTCGGCGTCGCTGGTCGCCGGTGTCGGCTACACCGCTGCACGCGTGATTGACTTACACAACGAGGAGATCCATATCCCCACGCAGTTCGTCTTCGTCTACCTGTTTATCGTCGTGTTGGCCTTCGGCGTCATCTGGGAGCTCTTCGAGTTTGCGCTCGATCTGATCAGTGCTGAAACCGGGCTGACGATGCCACTGGCCCAACACGGGCTGGATGATACCGTCATCGATATGCTCTACAACTCTCTTGGCGCGCTGTTGGTCGCGCTATTCGGCCAGGTGCATCTTACCGGTGTTGCTGAATCGCTTCGTGACCGGTTGGTGACCCCTGAGTCGTAACCGAAAGCGGTGCCGCCGCTGTCATGTGGTTAGTGGCTGTGAATTGACTCACCCTGCGCGTCGGCTGCGGCCTCCATGACTGCTTCTGAGAGCGTCGGGTGGGGGTGGATGGTTTGGGTGATCGCCGACAGATCCAAGCCCGCGTTGATGGCGACGGTGAGTTCGCCGATCAACTCAGAGGCGTTCGGCGCGACCATCTGTGCGCCAAGCAGCCGGCCGGTCGGCTCATCGGCGACAATCCGGACAAAGCCATCCGTTGCGGCCGTCGTCCGCGCTCGCCCGTTGGCGGCCAGCGGAATCTTCCCGACGACCGGTGTGTAGCCGGCCGCCTCGGCGTCCGCTTCGGTCTGTCCGACGGTCGCGATCTCGGGATCGGTGAAGACGGCCGCCGGCACCGCGGTGGTGTTGATGGCTGCGGGGTCGCCGGCGATCGCAGCCGCGGCGATCGCCCCCTCGTACATGGCTGTGTGGGCTAACATCGGCTCGCTGGCCACGTCGCCGACCGCGAAGATGTGGTCGTGGGGTGTTCGACCCTGGGCATCGGTCGGAATGAAGCCGTCGTCGGTGGGGTTGATATCGACCGCTGCAAGATTAACCGTGTCGGGGGCTGGCTGCCGGCCGGCGACGACCAACGCCGCGTCGGCCGCATACTCACTCGTGTCTCCGTTTTCCGTTTCGGTGGTGACCACGATGCCGTCGTCGACCTGCTCCCACTCCGACGCCGCCTCACCGAACCGGAAGTCAACCCCGAGATCGGTCGCCTGCTGGCGGACGACCGCTGAGATCTCATCGTCGTACATCGGGAGGACGTCGTCGAACATCTCGACGACCGTCACGTCGGTGCCGAGTTTGGTGAGGGCTGTCGAGAGCTCCATCCCGATGTAGCCGGCTCCGACCACGAGCAGTTTGTCGGGCATCGACGACCGCGAGAGGATGTCAGTCGAACTCAGGACGTATTCGCCGTCGGGCGCAAAGCCGGGGAGCTCGATCGGTCGGCTCCCGGTTGCGATGATGGCGTACTCGAAGTTGACCGTGTGGTCACCGTCGTCGATAGTGACTCTCGCTTGGTGGTCGTCGACGAACTCCGCTGTGCCGTCGACGACGGTGACGCCGTTGGCCTGGCAGATTTGCTTGACGCCGCCGGTCAACTGGGCAACGACGCTGTCTTTCCAGTCGATCAGCCCTTCCATGTCGACATCGACTGATGCCGAAATGCCAAGTTCCTCGGCGGTGGTCGCCTCATGGGCGATATCCGCGCCGTGGATCACGGCCTTCGAGGGGATACACCCCGTGTTGAGGCAGGTGCCACCGAGGGCATCTCGCTCGACGAGCGTGACATCGAGCCCGCGTTGGGCCGCCTTGATCGCCGCCACATAGCCGCCGGCCCCGCCGCCAAGTATCAGTACCTCTGTCGTGTCGGGAACATTGCCGGCGGTGGAGTCGGCAGTTGTAGTCGCACCTTCACCGGCCTCGCTGTCGGTTGCATCTGTTGTCATCGCCTCAAGATACACACCCACCACTAATATTGGTTGTGATGCACAATACAAAAATTAACAAAAGGCGTGTATAACTCGAAGAACTCAGTATCCCGTGAAATCCGAAATGGGGAGCCAAATTCAGCAGTCTGAGGATATCCATGGATGATGGTATTGTTCTAAATTACCATTATATCTGCTACAAAACGAATTCTCTGTCCTGCTGACCACACCGAGATAAACTATTTAGTGCTATACTGAATTTTTTCCTTGCTGCTGACTCGCACCCCGTCGATCCGCGTGTCGGGATACCCCCCGTCAGCATCCTTTTCGGCGGCCTTACACATATCCCAGATGACGTTCAGCCCGGTCGTTACGCCCTCCAGCGCTTCCATTTCACAGCCAGTCTTTCCCGTGGTCTCGACGGCGACGGTCAGCTGTATCTGATCATTGTCGACCGAAAACTCGGTATCGACGTTCGTGACTGGGATCTGGTGGCACATCGGGATCGACTCCCAGGTGTGTTTGACCGCCTGAATCGCGCCGATCCGCGCGGTGGCGAGCACATCGCCTTTCGCTACGTCGTTGGCTTCGATCGCTTCGATTGTCGACGCCTGGAGGTGGATGCTGCCTTTAGCGACGGCCCGGCGCTTGCTGTCGGGTTTGTCGCCGACATCGACCATCTGGGCAGTTCCCGAGTCGTCGGTGTGGGTCAGTTCGTCGGTCACATCGGTCGTCGACTGCGTCGGCTCGTCGGTTGGCTCACTCATCAGTTACAAACGCCTCCGGGAGTCGGTCGAGTAGATCTGTCGCCACGAGGCTCTCACCGACGGCGTCTGCTGCCAGATCACCGGCGCGGCCGGTCACGTAGGCCCCGACCGCCGCGGCCGCTCGTGGGGGCTCAGTCGCTAAGAGCGCGCCGACCACCCCCGCCAACACGTCGCCGGTGCCGCCGACGGTCATCCCAGGGTTGCCGGTGCGGCTGATCCGGGTTGTCTCGCCGTCGCTGATGATATCGCGGGCTCCCTTCACCAGCAGCGTGTGGCCGAGGTCGGCCGCGAACTCGGCAACGCCGTCGGCCAACTGCTTGCGGTCGTCAGCATTCGGCCCGCCCATCCCGACCAACTCGCCTTGGTGAGGGGTACATACCAGCGTCGCGTCGGTGTCAACCTCGGGGACGACGCTCAGCGCGTCGGCGTCGATGACGGCCCGCCCGTCGTAGCCGTTCAGCAACGCGCGCACAGCCGCCCGGGTCGACTCGCTATCGCCGAGCCCTGGGCCACAGATAACGGCGTCGACCCCGGCAGCCCGTGTCAACAGGTCGTCGACAACACTTCGTGTTACCAACTCACCAGCGAGGGGGTGGACGATCAGGTTCTCGCTGTACCCCTGCACCTGCGGGGCGACCGACTCG
>NZ_QKNY01000007.1:18636-194789 GCF_003605575.1 Halonotius aquaticus
CCCCCGGCAGCCCGTGTCAACAGGTCGTCGACAACACTTCGTGTTACCAACTCACCAGCGAGGGGGTGGACGATCAGGTTCTCGCTGTACCCCTGCACCTGCGGGGCGACCGACTCGGGGCAGGCAACATGGACGAGGTCGGCACCCGCTCGGAGAGCAGCCTGGCCGGCCAGCGCTGGCGCGCCGGTGTAGGGACCGCCACCGATCACGAGTAGTTCGCCGTGGTCGCCCTTGTGGCTCCCGGCGGCTCGTTCGCGGCCCAAGAGGTCGCCGGGGCCGACGAACCGCTCGGCGGCCGCCGGAATCCCGATATCGGCGACGGTCACAGCGGCATCGAGGGTGTCGAGACCGGGTTTTGTGTCGTGGAAGGTGACGACGTGATCGGCCGCGACCGTATTGCCGGCGGCTTTCCCGGTGTCGGCATCGACGCCGGAGGGGACGTCGACGGCAACGACCGGTGTGGCGGCATCAGTGATCGCGCTGGCCGCTGTCGCCGCCGGCTCTCGGAGCGCGCCGGTGACGCCGGTGCCGAGCATCGCGTCGACGATACAGTCGGCTGCTTCAAGATCGAGGTCGTCGATGGCGGTCGAATCGGTGACCGTTGTTGTCGTGATCTCGGCGGCTTGGAGGGCGGCCCAGTTTTCGCGGGCGATATCGCTGCCGATGCGATCGGGGTGACCGAGCAGGGCGACTTCGACATCGTAGTCTTTGAGGAACCGGGCGGCGACGAAGGCGTCGCCCCCGTTGTTCCCGCGGCCACAGACGAGGATCACGCGGTCGTCGGGATCAACGTACTCTCGGACGACGCGGGCGACGGCGTTGCCGCTTGACTCCATCAACTGCTTGCGTGGGACACCGAGGGCCGCCGCGTTCGCGTCGACGGCTGCCATGCGGTCGGCGGTGAGCATACGCTTGCTGGGTAGTCGAGGGAGTTAATCGTCGGGGTCAGTTACTAGATTATGCTCAGATACGGTGTTGTGTACGACGAATAGATATTGAAAGCCTCGACCCGCTCGGCTCCCGGGCCTCGCTGCGCGCTTCGTCGCTCACTGCGTTCACTCCTGCAGTGCTTACGTCGGCCGGGTTCGCCGAGCGCGCCTCGCCCTTTCAGTCCACCAGGTAAGCGGTTGATCGGCCAGTCTGCTCACCTGTTTGGCTGTTCGTCTCTAAAACCGGATTACTGGTTAGCGTCAGAGGAACGATTCCTGCAAGAACCCGATGTAGTCCCGCACCGACAGCGCGAGCGTGATCGCAAGCACGATCGGCACAACGTATCGCAGTGTCGTCAGCCAGATAGCTTCGATGCGGCCGTCGCTGGCTCGTCCCTTGCCAAGTTCTTCGACTGCCTCGCCGGCGTACACCCAGCCGATGAAAATCGACAACAGGAGTCCACTCAGAATCAGGAGGATGTTGTTAGCAAAGAGGTCGTAGGCATCGAGATAGGTCAGATCGAGGGCGGTCGGGATCCCAACGACGAACAGTACCGCCGCCATCCCGAGCGCTGTCGGCACGCGGTTGACATCGAATGTGTCGGTGATATAGGAGACGACGACCTCGAAGATGCTGAACGCACTGGTCAACGCGGCGACCAACAGCATGAGGAAGAAGACGCCACCGAGGAGCTCACCGCCGGGTAACTGTTGGAACGCGCCCGCGAGGCTGATAAAGATCGAACCAGCCCCACCCTCGCCGGGTTCGATCCCCTGGGTGAAGAGGAACGGAAAGACGACCAATCCAGCCAACAGCGCGATCGCCGTATCGAGGACGACGATGACGCCCGCGTCTTGCAGAAGATTGCGATCCTCGCCGATGTAGGAGGCGTAGGTGATCATGATCCCCATCCCCAGCGACAGCGTGTAGAACGCCTGGCCGGCCGCCGCCGGGAGGATCGAGACGGCGTCGCCGACGATCGTACTGAGATCCGGTGCGAGATAGTAACTGTAGGCGGCTCCCGCGCCGTCGAGCGTTGCTCCGTAGCCGGCCAGCCCGACGAGCAAGACGACGACTGTCGGCACCATCACCGTGGCCGCCTTTTCGAGTCCGTTGCGAATCCCAAGCGCGACGATGCCGGCGACCGTCGCCATGAACAGCCCGTGGTAGGCGATGGCGTTGGTGCCGGATGCCGTACTCAGGAAGAACGCCTCGGCGTCAGCACCGTAGCCGCCGGTGAAGCTGGCGACGACGTACTGGATCACCCAGCCGCCGACGACGCTGTAGTACGAGAAGATGATGAACGCGGCGATCGCGCCGACCGCGCCGGCAGCCTTCCAGCCGGGGTGGCCGAGTCGTTCGAAGGCCCCGATCGGGTTGCGATTCGATCGCCGACCGATAACAAACTCGACGAGCAACACCGGGACGCCGACCCCGACGACCAACAGCAGGTAGACGACGAGAAACGCCGCCCCACCCGACTCACCGGTCAGGAACGGGAATCGCCAGATGTTGCCCAGCCCGACCGCGCTGCCGGCCGCGGCGAGGATGAAGCCGATGCGTGTCGCCCAGGTTGCGCGTTCGTCCATTAGGTGCCTGTTTTGCGAACAGGCAAATAAGGCCGTTTGTTGCCGCCGACAATTGGTTGCGGAACCCTTTTTGCGCCCGTCGGTGTCGGAGATAGCAATGACTGGTGGTCGCCGATGACGATGGACGACCGCATCGATGAGCTGCGGGCCAAGCGTGCGGAGGCCCGCCAAGGCGGCGGTGAAGACCGCATCGCCAAACAGCACGACAAGGGCAAAAAGACCGCCCGCGAGCGGATCGATTATTTCCTTGATGACGGCAGCTTCCATGAGTTCGACCAGTTCCGCACCCACCGAAACCATACCTTTGGGATGGAGGAACAACAGCTCCTCACTGACGGCGTCGTCACCGGCTATGGCGAGGTCAACGGTCGCACCGTCTTCGTTTTCGCCCACGATTTCACCGTTTTCGGTGGCTCACTCGGTGAGGTGTTTGCCGAAAAGATCTGTAAGGTGATGGATAAGGCGATGGAGGTCGGCGCGCCCGTCGTCGGGCTCAACGACTCCGCAGGAGCCAGAATCCAGGAAGGCGTCGGCTCACTCGGCGGCTTCGGCGAGATCTTCCAGCGCAACGTTGACGCCAGCGGCGTCATCCCCCAGATATCAGGCATCTTCGGGCCGTGTGCCGGTGGCGCGGTCTACTCGCCGGCGATTACGGACTTCGTTTTCATGGTCAAAGAGACGAGTCACATGTTTATCACCGGCCCCGACGTGGTCGAGACGGTCACCGGCGAGGAGGTCAGCTTCGAGGAGCTCGGCGGCGCGGTCACCCATGCCTCGACCTCCGGGTCGGCCCACTTCGCCGAGGCAAGTGAGGAAGAAGCCCTCGACAACATCGCGCGTCTGCTGTCGTACCTACCGCAGAACAACGTCGAAGATCCACCACGGATCGATCCGTGGGACGATCCCGACCGCGACACCACGGCGGCCGGCGAGATCGTCCCCGACGCGCCGAAGAAACCCTATGATTCGACCGCGGTCATCGACGAGATCGTCGACGAGGGCTCGTTTTTCGAGGTACACGAGGACTTTGCGAAAAACCTCGTCGTCGGCTTCGCCCGCCTCGATGGCCGCTCGGTCGGCGTCGTCGCCAACCAACCCCGGGTCAACGCCGGCACGCTCGATATCGAAGCCAGCGAGAAGGGCGCACGATTTGTTCGGTTCTGTGATGCGTTCAACATCCCGATCGTCACCTTCGAGGACGTCCCCGGCTTCATGCCCGGTACCGACCAAGAGCACGGTGGGATCATCCGCCACGGTGCGAAGTTGCTGTATGCCTACGCCGAGGCGACCGTCCCGCTGTTGACCGTCATCACGCGGAAGGCCTACGGCGGGGCCTACTGTGTCATGGCCTCGAAACATATCGGCGGCGACGTGAACTACGCTTGGCCGACCGCCGAGATCGCCGTCATGGGGCCGAAAGGCGCGGTCAACATCCTCTATCGGGAGGAACTCGCCGACGCCGACGATACCGAGGCCCGCCGTCAAGAGCTGATCGACGAATACCGCGAGGAGTTCGCGAATCCCTACACCGCCGCCGACCGCGGCTTCATCGACGACGTGATCGAACCCGCTGAAACCCGCCAGCGACTGGTCGACGATCTGGAACTGTTGCTCTCGAAACGCGAGGAGAAACCGTCGAAGAAACACGGGAATCTCCCGATCTGATGTCGCCGGAAATTGAAATCGACGCCGACGCACTCGACGGGCTTGCCGCCGCCAGCGACGAGGAAGCCGCCGCCATCGTTGCCGCGATCAGTGCCCACATCCGAACCCAGGAAGCCGCCGCGGCCGCTGCCGCCGCAGCCGACGCCGATGGTGAAGACGCAAGCCAGCGGTCATGGCAGTTTGCCGGCCGGCTGTCCGGGTTGGGTGTCACCGCCAACCGGCCCCCGTCGTCGACGCCGTCGGATGGCTGGACAGCCGCGGATCGCGCCGATCGGTTCTGACGCCGATGCTGTTGGGATAGCCACCACGCCGCTTCTATCAGCTTCGAGACCGTTACCCCGAGCTATATTACGATAGCCTACGTTCGTCCAGCAATGACAGCGAACCAGCCTGACATCGATGCTGAGGGGGCCTTCGAGTTCGGTGCTGACACGAACGGGGCCAGCGATGCAACCGTTAGCGGTGATGTCGACGACACGATCGCCGACGTGTACACCGCCTCCCAAGATGTTGCCGACGGCGTCGAAGAGATCTCGAACCGAGCCCACAAACAGTCGAACAACATGCGGGAGGTCTCCGCGGAGGTCTCGGATCTCAGCGCGGCCGTCCAGGAGATCGCCTCCTCCGCCGAGGAGGTCGCCTCCGCTGCCGAACAGGCCGACGACCGCGCCCAGGAGGGCGAGGCAGCGACCCAGGAGGTCGTCGAGGCGATGTCCGAGATACAGGATGCGACCGAGGAGGCCGTTGATGAGATCCGGACAATCCGCGAGGGCGTCGAGGAGATTACCGCACTGGCCGACGTGATCGACGAGATCGCCGACCAGACGAACCTGCTGGCGCTCAACGCCTCCATCGAGGCCGCCCGGGTCGGCGAGGAGGGCGAAGGCTTTGCGGTCGTCGCCGACGAGATCAAATCCCTTGCCCAGGAGTCCCGCGAACAAGCAGAAGATATCGATGCGACCGTCCAGCGAGTCACCGAGGACGCCGCGGGCGCGGTCGACACGCTGGAATCCAGCGTCGACGAGGTCGAAACCGGGATGAGCCGCGCCAACGAGGCGAAATCCAGTCTCGATGAGATCACGGATGCTGTCGGCGAAGTGTCGGCCGGTGTCGACGAGATCGCCGCCGCGACCGACGAGCAGGCCCAAAGTGCAAGCACCGTTGCCTCGATGGTTGATGAGACCGCCAGCAACGCCGACAAGATCGACAGCGAGACCGAGACGATCAGCGACCGGATCGAAGAGCAGATCGCCATGCTCGATCGACTTCGGTAACCTCGCCGGGGTTTCGTCGACGTCGACAGATTCGTTCGACAGATTCGCTGTGTTGCGTTCGATCAGCAGTTTCACCCGCCGGTACCCTGTTTTCCACCAACTACATCGCGTCGGGATCGACCGATAGAATCAGGTAACCCTTCGGTCAATGGGGCGGTAAGAATGTTCAGGAAGGTGCTGGTTGCCAACCGCGGGGAGATCGCGGTTCGGGTGATGCGTGCCTGCGAGGAGTTGGGCGTCCGAACCGTGGCTGTCTACAGCGAGGCCGACAAACACGCCGGCCACGTTCGCTACGCCGACGAGGCCTACAATATCGGCCCGGCCCGCGCCGCTGACTCCTATCTCGACCAGGAAGCTGTGCTTGAGGCGGCCTCGAAAGCCGGCGTTGACGCGATCCACCCCGGCTATGGCTTTCTGGCCGAAAACGCCGAATTCGCCCAAAACGTCGTCGACAGCGGCTTTGTTTGGATCGGCCCGGATCCGGCGGCGATGGAAGCCCTCGGCGAGAAGACAAACGCTCGCACGCTCATGCAGGAAGCCGATGTCCCGGTCGTTCCCGGGACGACGGAGCCGGTCTCGTCGGTCGAGGAGATCACCGCTGTCGCCGACGACTACGGCTATCCCGTTGCGATCAAAGCGGAGGGCGGCGGTGGCGGTCGCGGGCTGAAGGTTGTCCACAGCGAGGATGAGGTCGAAGCCCAATTTGAAACCGCCCAACGAGAGGGCGAAGCTTACTTCGACAACAGCTCCGTCTACGTCGAGAAATATCTCGAAGCGCCCCACCATATCGAAGTCCAGATCCTCGCCGACGAACACGGCAATGTCCGCCATCTCGGCGAACGCGACTGTTCACTCCAGCGTCGCCACCAGAAGGTCATCGAGGAAGCGCCCTCCTCGATTCTCGACGACGGCCTCCGCGAAGAGATCGGTGAAGCCGCCAAACGCGGCGTCGACGCCGCCGGCTACACCAACGCCGGCACCGTCGAATTCCTCGTTGAGGACGGCGAGTTCTACTTCATGGAGGTCAACACGCGGATTCAGGTCGAACACACCGTCACCGAAGAGATCACCGGCCTCGACATCGTCAAATGGCAACTCCGCGTCGCCGCCGGCCAAGCGATCGATTTCACGCAGGACGACATCACCTTCGACGGCCATGCCATGGAGTTCCGGATCAACGCCGAGAACGCCGCCGCCGACTTTGAGCCCGCGACCGGCACGCTGGAAACCTACGACCCCGCCGGCGGCATCGGCGTCCGCATCGACGACGCGGTTCGGCAGGGCGACGCAATCGGCGGCGATTATGACTCGATGATCGCGAAGCTGATCGTCTCAGCGAGCGACCGCGAGGAGTGTCTCACCCGCTCGGAGCGCGCCCTTGCCGAATTCGAGATCGAGGGGTTCCACACGATCATCCCCTTCCACCGCCTCATGTTGACCGACGAGGCCTTTTCGAACAGCGAGCATACGACAAAATACCTCGATGAGGAACTGGATCACAGCCGCATCGAAGAAGCGGTCTCCCAGTGGGGCCCACGCAATGTCGGCGACAGCGACGACACCGATGGCGACGACAGCGACGGCGACGAGGAGCCAACCGAACGCGAGTACACCGTCGAGGTCAACGGCAAACGCTTCGATGTCAACCTGGAAGCACCCGACACGCCGGCGATCGACGTTGGCTCGGTCGCTGTCGACGACAGCGGGGGGATGGATCGCCCGCCGCAAGCCGACAGCGACGACGAGGACGAGGCGGTGAGCGTCGAGGGCGGCGACACCGTCACCGCTGAGATGCAGGGGACAATCCTCTCAGTCGACGTGGCGGCAGGCGATGAGATCGCCGCCGGCGATGTGGTCTGTGTGCTGGAGGCAATGAAGATGGAAAACGACGTGGTGACCGAACGCGGCGGCACCGTCACCGAGATCATGGTTGACGAGGGCGACAGCGTCGATATGGGCGACGTGCTGGTCGTCGTAGAATAGCTCGCTGCTGCGGTCGGCGTCGACGAACTACTTACGCGCTGTCGGGGAGTGGTTCGACGCGGAACACGTAGTCCTCATAGACGGCATCGAGATTAACTGGACTCTCTTCTGCGGTGTGAGTTTCACACAGTTCGACTCGGGCCTCGACAGCCCCGTGGCCGCCCTCTTCCTGATACCGTTCGAGGACGACAAACGCCGCGGGCTCGGCACAGTCACGGCGGTAACACGTCGCCGGCGCGTCGCCGTCCTCGGCGTCGGGTTCGGCCTCATCGCCTCGCTTGCGGGCCTCCTCTAAGTCGCGCTCGCGCTGTCGTTTGGCTTCGTCGTCGGCCTGTTTGTCTCGTCCTTGTTTGGTATCTGCCATACAGAGGGGAGGCGTGGCAGCGGCATAACGTTGTGGCTACCCGCTCTGGCTCCCGGTGGCATCGAGTTGTCGCGTCCGCCGCTCGACGATGAGCAGTGTCGCCAACCCCAGAATAATCAGCGTGTAGGAGCCGGCAGCCATCAGGGCCGCGCCCTCGTCGGCGTACTCGCCGGTACGGAAGATGATCGCTTTCCGCACCATGGCGATCACGCCCGTGTAGATCACCAGCCGGACGATCCGTCGGGTTTCGCTCTCTTGGGTGTAGGCGACGACTGTCTGATAGACCTCAACGATGATGAACAGCAGCAAAGCGGTGTCGATGAAGCCGACGACGACGAGTGGATCGGTGATGCTGCCGTCCAGCGCGCTGTTGAATATCTGGAGGCCCAGATCGAAAACGCCGATCGCAAATAGGATGACAAGCACCACCGCGGCGATCACCTCGACGTAGCGCAGGAGGTGCTCGCTGGTGCTCAACACTCGCTCGTCGAGCGACTCAGCCGGCGGGAGCGGGCCCCCGACCGGCTCTGTCTCCTCGTCGTCCATACCGTCCCATGGTGGTCACGCGGCATTAGTGTCGTCCCTAACGTGGCTTGTCCAGTCCAGCGATGTGACCCTCCAGATGCGACGACCGGTGCCGTCGGTTGCGCTGGCAACGATTTTTCACCCGAGCCGCAAATAGCTCGCCTATGGCCACAATCAAGGACAGCGTCCACGACCACATCGAGATCAGCGGCGTCGCCGAGGCCCTGCTCGATACGCCGACCGTCCAGCGGCTCCGCCACATCAGCCAACTCGGGACGGTGCAACTCGTCTACCCCTCCGCAAATCACACCCGCTTTGAACACAGCCTCGGTGTCTACCACCTTGCCGACCGCGCGCTCGCCGAACTCGGCATCGAGGGCCGAGAGGCCGAACGCATCCGGGCGGCCGCCTTGCTGCACGATGTTGGCCACGGCCCGTTCAGTCACAATATCGAGGAACTCACCTACCGCAAGACCGGCAAATACCACGACGACGTTGAGGAACTCCTCGCGTCGGGCGATGTCGGCGAGATCCTCCGTGAGCATGATCTCGATCCCACCCACATCGCCGGTCTCGTCGCTGGCGACGGCCAGTTTGGCCAACTCGTCTCCGGCGAACTCGATGTCGACCGGATGGACTACCTCGTCCGGGATGCCCACCATACCGGCGTCCCCTACGGCACCATCGACGCCGAGCGACTCCTTCGGGAGCTCACATTCGTTGACAATGAGTTGGTGCTCACGGAGGGCAACGTCCAGACCGCCGAGAGCCTGCTGCTCGCCCGCGCGCTGATGAACCCGACTGTCTACATGCATCCTGTCGCCCGCATCAGCAAGGCGATGTTGCGTCGGGCCAGCGAGCGACTGTTGGCGACAACCGATATCGACGCCCATGAGCTCCGGCGGATGGATGACCACGACCTGCTGGTCGCGCTTCGTACCACGCAAGCGACCGAGGCCTTCGCCGAGCGATACGACGAGCGCCGGCTGTTCAAACGCGCTATCTGGACGGAACTCCAACACGTCCCTGACGATCTGCTCGATCTCGACCACGACGAGCTCCGCGAGTTGGAGGCGACGATCGCCGACCGGGCCGACGTGCCCGAGACGAACGTGATCATCGAGATTCCCGACGAGCCCTCGATGCGGGAGTCCTCGACGCGTGTCGTCGTCAACGGCGAGATCCGGAACCTCGGCGCACAGTCGCCGCTGGTGAATGCGCTCCGAACCGCCCAGCGCGGCCAGTGGCGACTCGGCGTCTACACGACGCCGTCGGCCGCCGAGCGTGTCGGTCGGCTCGCCGCTGCGGAACTTGGCCTCGATATCCCCGGCGGGCTCGTGACTGAATCCCGGCAGGGAATCCACGCAACGCTGGACGAGTTCGAGTAACGGGGTCGACGACGACGCCGACTAGTAACAATCATACCGGCTCCAGCCCCTACAGTCGGGTGTGACTACATGGGTTGAGACGCCGACCGACGGTCGGGGTCGCGGACCGGTCGGGATCGCTCGTGCGTGGGCTGCGGTGCTCCGCAGCCCCCGGCAGTTTTTCACGAACGGTGTCGCCCCCGGTGATCAGGCCCCTGGCCTTGCCTTCGCGGTCGTCGTCGCCGTTGTCTATGTTGCTGGGCTGTTAGCCGTCCAACCCGAACTCATCCTCGGCACGTCGGTTGTACCGATTCTCGGCGGGAGTACCGCGGTGACGATGTTGTTAGTTCTGCTCGTGACCGCTGTCGTCGCTGCGCCCGCCGGACTGCATCTGATCGCGGCGATCCAGACGGTGTTGTTGATGCTGACAGTCGATGATCGTGCCGGCGTCAGCGAGACGGTACAGGTGGTCGCCTACGCGACCGCACCCTGTGCGCTGGCATGGATTCCGGTGCCGGCGGTGGCGGCGACCTGCACGCTGTATGGGGCCGGATTGTTGCTCTTTGGGCTCGCAACCGTTCACGAAACGTCGCTCCTGCGGGCGATTATAGCGGGCGGGATCCCGGCTGCCCTCGTTTTCGGGGTTGGCTTCCGTGGGTTCTGGCTGTTGGCGTCACTCGTGGGATAGCTGACAGCCGCGTTTCGACAACCGTTAAAGGGAGGCACCCTAGTTCGGGAACAAATGGGTACCTGTATCATCTGTGGCACGCCCGTCGACGGCGGCCACGTTTGTGCGAGTCATCAAGAAGACGTCCTTTTCGAGTTCCGTGGCAACAACGCCGCTCAACTCGTTCCAAGCCGTTTCTATGAGGGAACGGTCGACGGCTACGCCGATTTCGGTGTCTTCGTCGATATCGCTCCCGGCGTGACCGGCCTCCTGCACCGGAGCGAACTTGATCGGCGACTCGATAGCCTTGATTGGGAGCCCGGCGACACCGTCTGTGTCAAGGTGACCAACGTCCGGGACAACGGCAACATCGACCTCGCCAAATCGATCCGCCAGTCCGAACGCGAGTTCCGCGGGAAGATCATCCTCGATGGCGACGGCGAGACGCTTCCGAGCGACGAGGACGACGATGCCGACGCTGACGCCGACGAGGAGACCCCCGACCCGGAGTCGACACCGGCTGAGTCCGCCAGTGACTCAGCCGATACCGACGACACCGCTATCGACACCGACGACACCGCGATTGACACCGACGCCGACGAGTCATCACCGACGGAGAACGACCCATCGCCGACCGACGCGACGGCCGATCCGACACCGGCCGAGACCGATGGCGATGCGGCAGCCGTCACTGAATCAACCGGCGACGATGTCGCATCCGAATCCGTTGCCGACACGGCTGGTGGCACCGCAGACGCTGCTGTCGACGCCGAAGCTGTCACCGATACTGACGCCGACACGAACGGCACGGCGGCCGTCGCTGTCGCCGAGTCTGACGACGCCGACGCCGAAACCGTGGACGCAGACGATGCTGACCCCGCTCCCGACACCGTGAGCGCTGACGATGCCGACGCTGACAGCGACACAACGGTCGCAGCCCTCACCGATCAGGTCGGCGAGGCGGTTCGCCTCGACGGCGAGATCGTCAGCGTCCGCCAGACCGGCGGCCCAACCATCTTCGAACTCCGCGATGAGACCGGTGTCGTCGACTGTGCGGCCTTCGTTGAGGCTGGCGTTCGCGCCTATCCCGACATTGAGGTCGGCGATGTCGTCCGTCTCGACGGCGAGGTGGAACAACGGCGTGGTGAACTCCAGGTTGAAACCGAAGCACTCGTTGCGTTAGAGGGGTCGGCCCGCGATGCTGTAACCGATCGGCTGGCCGACGCGCTGACCGATCGCGCCCGACCCGATGAGCTCGATCCGATCGGCGATCACAACACTGTCGCCGAGATGGCCGAGTCGCTGCTGGATGTCGCCGAGGCGATCCGGCGAGCGATCTTGGAATCGCGGCCGGTCGTCATCCGCCACCCCGCGACCGCCGCAGGCTACGTTGCCGGGGCGGCCATCGAGCGCGCTGTGTTGCCCCTCGTTCGTGAGGAACACGCCCGCTCGGACGCCGAGTACCACTACATCGTCCGCCGCCCGCTGGAGAACGCGGTCTACGACATGGACGATGCGACTAACGACGCCACCCAGATGCTGCAGGATCGGGATCGACACGACGAGAAGCTACCCCTGTTCTGCTTCGTCGGCGCGGGCTCGACGGCTGACTCCGTCGACGGGCTTGGGCTGCTCGGTGTGTACGGTGCCGAACGGATCGTTCTTGACGCCATCGCCGCCGACCCCGAGATCAGCGACGTGGTCGAGCAGGTTGTCACCGGCGACGCCGCCGACCTCTCGATCGGCGCGCTGACGGCGACGCTTGCGGCCGCGCTCAACCCCGAGGTAAGCGAGGAGATGCAGCACCTCCCCGCGGTCAGCTACTGGGAGAACACGCCCGCAGCGTACACCGAGGCCGCCGAACAGGCTGGCTACGATGCCGAACAGGTGCGACACCTTCGGGAAGCCATCGCGCTTGAGGCCTACTACCAGTCCTACCAGGACAAACGTGAGTTGATTACGGATCTCCTGTTCGACGATGCTGGCGGGCTTGCGGGCCACATCGCTGAGCAGTTCCGACAGAAACTCGACGATGAGCTTGCAACCGCTCAAGCCAACCTCGACCGCCGAGAGCACGATGATGTTGGTGTTGCGGTACTCGATACCGACCAGTTCACCCACCGCTTTGATTTCCCACCGACGACGCTGCTGCTTGATGAGCTGCATTACGTCGAACGCGACGAGGGTGCGTTCCTCACCATCGGCGTTGGGATGGATGAACTGTATCTTCGGAGCAGCCAGTCTCTCGATGTTCGTGCGATCGCTGAGGCGGCCGCCGAGGCCGCGCCTGAAGCCGACGTCACCGCTCGCGGCATCCGCGAGGGCCGCATTGAGTTCCTCTCGGGCCGACGCGAGGCTGCCCGTGAGGCCGTTATCGACGCGGCTGTCGATCGTTTCGAGTAGCTGTCGCGTCTCGGCGTTTGCGACACCGGGTTCAACAGCGGTGTGTCACAGTGTCGCAAACGTATCGTGCCGCTGGTAAGTACATGAAACGTTTTATACCGTCATATCCATAGTTGTAGATAAGGTACCGGTGTCGTATCGGCTGCGGTGATCGCACCCCTCAACCACCATGTTCAGCACCAACGAGCGCGGTCAGGTCGGGATAGGAACCCTTATCGTTTTCATAGCTATGGTGCTCGTTGCCGCGATCGCCTCCGGTGTGCTGATTACGACCGCTGGACAACTGCAGTCTCAAGCCTCCCAGACCGGCGAGGAAACGACCTCACAGGTCAGTGACGTACTCCGGATTACAGATATTATCGGCACCGCCAATGCGAGCGGTGGGACGACAGAGATCGAAACCATCGAAGCGAAGATCCGCCTTGCCTCGGGTGCTGATTCTGTTGAGATGAATGAAACCTCGTACACAATTGCCACGATGGGGGACACAAACGCTGCGACGGTTGTTTCTGGCAATGAAAGCACCACTGGGGTCAGTTACAATCAGTCACAGGGATTGGCCGACGGCGAGACGACACTGACTGACCAAAGTCAGGTTATTATTGCGAAGTTTGATCTTACAAATATTTCTGGCGTGAACACGCTTGCTGCTGACGACCGTGTTTCGATCAGTGTCGAAGCCCCCGCCGGCGGTCGAACTGTCACCGAAAAGCAGGCACCTGGACAGCTTGAAGACGGCAGCTCCTACGTTCTCAGGTAACCGGCTCGCGGTGGTATTGGTCGTTGTTGCTGTCTAGCTTCGCGTAGACTACGATTTCTGTCGGTACACCTCTTGATTTCCATGGTGAGGTACAGTCTCACACCAGCGGTATCTTTTTGCGCTCTGACTATAATATATTATCATGAATGTTTCTCAGACCACACAGCAGGTTCGGGGAACCGTCGTGACCGAATTAAACCGGCACAGCGCGATGACACTCCGGTCTGAGGACGATCGCACGTATCAGATCGTCGACTGCGCGTCACCAGGGCTTGCCGACGAGCTCGCCGCACTGACGGTCGGCGACACTGTTTCGGTCACCCTCACCGAGGCCGCCTGCCGTGGCAACGGATGGCGGGTAACCGCTGTTGACACCGACTGTGCGGTCGTTGACGCATCGCTTGTCGCCTGAGCTCGTCGACGCAGTTGACGTCCACCCCACCCCTGGCGACGCATACCGGAACGACACCCCTTTTTCCCGTCGTCGTGAGAGGTCGGTATGAACGCCAAGCGGGAGCTCTCTAGCATTGATCTCGCCGCCCTCGTCACCGAGATGGGCCGCTACGAGGGCGCGAAGGTCGACAAGGCGTATCTCTACGGCGATGATCTGCTCCGGCTCAAATGCCGGGATTTCGACCGCGGTCGCGTCGAGTTGCTGCTTGAGGTCGGCGAGGTCAAACGCGCGCACATGGCCGACCCCGAGCACGTTGCTGACGCCCCCGGCCGGCCGCCAAACTTCGCGAAGATGCTGCGCAACCGCCTCGGCGGCGCGGATTTCGCTGGCGTCACCCAGTATGAGTTCGATCGGATTCTTGTCTTCGAGTTCGAACGCCCCGACGCCAATACGACCCTTGTCGTTGAGCTGTTCGGCGAAGGCAACATCGCCGCCCTCGATGAAACCGGCGAGGTCATCCAGAGCCTCCAGACCGTCCGGCTGAAATCTCGCACGATCGCTCCCGGCAGCCAGTATGAGTACCCCGACTCCCGGATCGATCCGCTTTCGATCGGCTACGATACCTTCGTCCGAGAGATGGAGGACTCCACCAGCGACGTGGTGCGCACCATCGCTACCCAACTCAACCTCGGCGGCCTCTACGCTGAGGAGGTCTGTACGCGGGCTGGCGTCCCGAAAGAGACCACAATCGACGAAGCCGACGAAGATGACTACCAAGCTCTCTACGACGCCCTCAACGAGCTGGCCACCCGTGTCGATACTGGCGATTTCGAGCCACGAATCTACCTCGATGACGACCGCGTTGTCGACGTGACACCGTTCCCGTTGGCCGAACGCGAAGCTGAGGGGCTTGACGAAGCCCACTACGACGATTTCACCACCGCCGTCGACGACTACTTTCACCGGTTTGATCGCTCCGATGACGACACCGACAGCTCCGAGCCACACGATGGCAAACCGGATTTCGAGGCCGAGATCGCCAAACAACAGCGCATCATCGACCAACAGGAGGGTGCTATCGAGGGGTTCGAGCAGCAGGCCGCCGCCGAACGCGCCAAAGCCGAAGCCCTCTACGAGCAGTACGACCGCGTTGATGAGATCCTCACAACGATCCAGGATGCCCGCGAGGATGGCGTCCCGTGGGACGAGATCGATACCACCCTCCAGGAGGCCGCCGACTCCGGCCTGCCGGCTGCTGAGGCCGTCGTTGAGGTCGATGGCTCCGAAGGAACGGTCACGGTCGATCTTGGTGAGACACAGACGACCTTAGACGCGACTGTTGGCGTCGAAAAGAACGCCGACCACCTGTATCAGGAAGCCAAACGTATCGAGGACAAAAAGGAGGGCGCGAAAGCCGCGATCGAAAACACCCGCGAGGAACTTGCGGCGATTAAAGCGCGCCGCGATGCGTGGGAAGCAGACGACGCAGACAGCGACGATGACGATAACGAGGGTGACGACAGCGATGCCGATACCGATGAGTTCGCCGAGACTGACTGGCTCGCGCGGTCGTCGATCCCGATCAAACGCGATGAGGGCTGGTACGAACGGTTCCGCTGGTTCCACACGACCGACGACTTCCTCGTTATCGGCGGCCGCAATGCGGATCAAAACGAGGCTCTCGTGAAAAAATATATGAGCAGCGGCGACCGCTTCTTCCACGCCCAAGCCCACGGCGGCCCGGTGACCATCCTGAAGGCAACCGGCCCGAGCGAACCCGCCAAATCGGTCGATTTCCCCGAGACAACCCTCCGACAGGCCGCACAGTTCGCTGTGTCGCACTCGTCGGTCTGGAAGGCTGGTCAACACGCCGGCGACGTGTACATGGTTGAGCCTGACCAGGTCTCGAAAACGCCGGAGAGCGGCGAGTATATCGAGAAGGGAAGCTTCGTGATCCGGGGCGACCGCACCTACTTTACCGATCTTGCCGTCGACCTCGCGGTTGGGATTCAGTGTGAGCCACAAACGCGCGTCGTCGGTGGGCCGACCGCCGCTGTCGCCGACAACGCCGCGACACACCTTGAACTGCAACCCGGCAAATACGCCCAAAACGATATGGCGAAACGCTGTTATCGCTCGCTCAAGGGTCGCTTCGCCGACGAAAGCTTCGTCCGCTCGGTTGCCAGCCCGGATCTGATTCAGGAACACCTGCCTGCAGGCGGTAGCGAAATCGTCGACTGATCGATCCCGCCGGGGTTGTCGTCGCCGCGACGCGCAGGTATAACTGCCCGGAGCGTCTGGGCTGAGGTGATGCTCAACGAGGCCCTCCGCGTCCCCTACCGCGCTGTCGACGCAACAGGGACGCTGCTTGTCGGGGCGGTGCTGACAGGACTCACCGTTGTTGCCGCCGCCGGCTGGTTCGCGTTGCTGGCGGTCGATCCCCTGATCGGTGCCGCGGTGACGCCGCTCATCTTCCTGTTGAGTCTGGTGGTGCGGGGGTATCTGGTTCGTGTTGTCGCCGCCGGGATCAGCGAGCGTTCCGACGCGCCTTCCTTTGTCCGGTGGGGGTCGCTGCTCCGTACTGGGACACAATCAACGTTTGTCTCGGTGATCTACGCGCTCCCGGCGGCGGTGTGTGTCGGCCTTGCTGGGGGAGCGGCCGCAGCCACGATCATTGACCCACCCGGCTTCGAGGGGATTCCGCAGGTGCTTGCGGCGGTCGCAATGCTGATCGGTGGGTTCGGGCTTCTCATCTATGGGCTCGTCTATCTGTATCTTCGCCCAGCCGCGCGGGCTGTCTTGGCGGCGACCGGGTCGCTGTGGGCGGCCGTCAACCCCCGCCGCGTGGTCGGCGTTTCGCTGTCGGGATCCTATCTCGCCGGCTGGCTGATCGCAATGGGATTGTTGACCGTCGGCCCGCTGTTGGTGACGCCGTTGGTCGTGATCTCGGTGCTCGCTGGACTGTACGATATCGCGTTGGCTGCCATCGGTGGCCTGCTCACCCTGCTTGTCACGGTGGTGCTGTTGTTTTCGTTGCGGATGTCGGCAGCGTGGGCGACAGGACGGGGGGCTGCCGACGCGTTGCGACCCGACACTGGCATCGGATTCGTTGCTGATGCGTTGCCGGATTCACCCACGGTCGTCGATACCGGGCTCCCGGATCGTCCGACCGAGGCGCCGCCGTCGGTACAGGTCGGGCGTGAGGTTGACGCCGGCACGGGCGGTGTCGCCCAGCACACCGACGGCGGTGCCGACCAGTCGATCGAGTTCGGGATGCCGGAGTCGACGACACCGACGACGGCCGTGGGCGACGACGAGCCCGGGGATTTCGACTGGGACGTTGCTGAGCGGGAGTAGTCGCCGCGGCTCAGGAAAACTGAGCGGCGATATCGGCTTCGGTGATGATGCCGACGGTCGCGCCACCCTGGGTGACCATCACGGCCTTGTAGTGTTCCAAGAGATTCCGGATCTCGTCGACGGTGGCGTCCTCGCTGACCGTCGGGAACGATTCGCTCATGACCTCGCTGACCGGGTAGTCGCTGACGTCCTCGCCGGCTTGGATCACGTCGTGTTGGCTGATCGAGCCGACCGGGACGCCGTTCTGCAACACCGGGAGTTGGGAGTAGGCTTCCGACTCCATCGTCTCGACGGCGTCGCCGACGGCGTCGTCAGGGGCAACGCTGATAACGGTCTCGTTCATCAGATCAGCAGCGCGAACGACCTCGCCTTCGGCCTCGTCTAAGGCGTTGACGATCCGGCGAAGCGTCGAGAGCCGTGGGTCGACATCGCCGCCCTCGATGCGGGCGATCAGCGGCTGTGAGACGCCGGCGGCCTCGGCGAGTGCACTCTGGGTAAGTTCCAAGGCGGTGCGGCGTTCCTTGAGATCCTGTGGCGTCGGCAGATCCATACAGGCCTATTACCCCAAGTTATTGAAAAGCTTTCGTCGGCAACGCCGGGTGGCGACAGTTATTCCGTAGCCTCTGGGTTGTCCTCGTCCTCGTCGATCACGTCGATAACCGTCAGCGGCACGTCCCGCAGCGCGCCGCCGACCTCGCTTTTGGCGATCCGGGAGGCGTGTTCGACGCTGTCGGCGTTGAACACATCGATCTCAAGCAGCAGGCCGACCAGCGCGGTGTCGGCGGCGATAAACGCCGAGTCGAAGGGCTCGCCGCAGGCCGGACAGCCGGTGACGCCGACCTCGACGTCGACGTACTCCTTGTCGGCCTCGTTGAGCCGCTTGCCGGCGGAGCTCACGGCGACGCCGATGGCGTCGTCGACATCCTCAACATCACGAACCAACCAAGCCGCTTCCATGGCGACGAGATAGTTGCTCATATACGTTCCTTGGGCCGGAGGGTTTCGTGTCTTGTGATTCGTTCCTGCTAGGAGAGCGGGGTCTACTGGTCGGCTATATCGAGGCTCACACACTGGTTTGGATAGGCGCAAGAGCCCTGTTGGTTTCCCATAAGTTACGACAATCAGGCCGGTTTGTCACACGGTTTACGTCGGATGAGCGGCCGTTCGACGGTCACGCGGCTCTGTTCGCGGCGACAACCCAAAACCGCACGACAGCGTTGATGTTGACGCAGATCTCGCCTCCAAACACTTATATACCGCTACTGGCCAGGGGTGAGTACGGACATGATCGAAACGGTTTCGCGGTTCACTGCGTTCGCGCTGTATCAGCTCACGGTGCTGCTCGGGATCGTCCTGCTGCCGGTCGCGTTGGCGACCCGTCGCCTTGGCGTCCAGCCGCCGGTTGCCTCACTTCTCGACCGTCTGGAAGCCACCTACAAGTCGATCTAATTACAAGTCGATCTAATTACAAGTCGATCTAATTTATTCGGCCGCAGCCGTTAGCGTTCATCCTGCCAGTAGTTGACGGCAGCGTCCTGCTCGAAATACCCTTCGAGGTCGCGTTCTTCGCGGCCACCGGGTGGAGAGCCCACGTAAACGCCGAATTTCTCCGAATCGGGATAGACAGTCACGTCCGGCTCGGTCATCGTTGAGACCGCCAGATACCGGAGCGGCTCGTCGGTGTCGTTGATGACGCGATGGCCGCCCTCGGCGTTGGCTGGGAAAGTGAGATAGTCGCCCTCGCTGATGGCGGTTTTCTCACCGTCACACCGCACCGTTCCCCCGCCCGACAGCACGAAGATGGCCTCCTCGTTGGCCGTGTGATAGTGGTAGGGCCACGACCGGCTGCCGGCCGGCAGTTCATAGAGGCTACAGCCGAGTTGGTCGCCGCCGGCGGCCTCGCCGAGGTGTTTGCGCTTGAAGTTGGTCTCGCCGTTTTCAGTCGTCGACCACTCCATGTCGTCGGCGTTGACGCGTCGCATAGGCTGCGTTGTGCCGGCGGTGCCATGGGCTCGCTGGGTTGCGGCGAGGGTTGCCGAATGGTTGCATTTATCCGCTCGCCGACCGAATAGGTAGTAATGCGAACTCCGACAAGCGGTTTTGCTGATGAGTTGGGTCAGCTTGATGGTGACAACAGCAACGTCTTCGGCCCGGAACTCGGCGAGTTCAGCGGTGAGGGCAACCAGCATGCGGGCGACGCTGACGACGCCGGGATGAAAACAGGGACGACGACGGTCGGCCTCAAAACTGACGAAGGCGTCGTGCTCGCCACAGACATGCGTGCGAGCCTGGGCAACATGGTCTCCAGCAAGGATGTCCAGAAGGTCGAGGAGATCCACCCGACGGGCGCGCTCACGATCGCGGGCTCGGTCTCAGCGGCCCAGAACCTGATCAGCTCGCTGCAGGCCGAGGTGCGACTCTATGAGGCGCGCCGCGGTGAGGACATGAGCATGCAGGCACTCTCGACGCTGACCGGGAACTTCCTCCGCTCGGGGGCGTTCCTCATCGTGAGTCCGATCCTCGGCGGCGTCGACGACGAGGGCAGCCACATCTACTCCATCGACGCGCTCGGTGGGACAACCGAAGAAGAATACACGGTCACTGGCTCCGGCAGCCAGTTCGCCCTCGGTGTGCTCGAACAGCACTACGAGGATGACCTCTCCTTGGACGAGGCCGAAGAAGTCGCCGCCCGCGCGATCAAGAGCGCGGTCGAGCGCGATCTGGCCTCCGGCAACGGGATCAACGTTGCCGTCGTCACCGAGGACGGCGTCGATGTCAGCAAGTACAAAGACATCGACCAGTTGTTGTAAGCGACGCTCTCAATCCTGATCCTACAGTTGGGTTTTCCGCACGACTCAGTGATATCAGTTTCGGTTGCATCCGCGAGCAACGCAACCGTGTGTTTTAGTAATCGCAGTCGCCAGCCTTCAGCAATGGCTGTCTTCGACCGATTGCGGGAGGCTGGGGCAGGCGTCTTCACGCGGGCTCCCCACCAGCAGATGTCACGGGCACTCGCCAAGACGCTTGGCTACCGTGCGTTGATGATCGTGATCACTGTCACCGTCGCCTTCTGGTTCACCGGCGACACCGGGCAAGCCCTCAGCATTGGCCTCGTTGCCAACGTCGTGAAAACGGGGACATACTACGGCTATGAACGGCTCTGGGATCGGATCTCGTGGGGAGTTCACCACGAAACCAGTGAGTGAGAGCCCTGTCAGATACCACTGATGGATCCCCCGACAGCACGCCGGATCGCTCTGTTCACGCCGCTGGGTGTGGCAGGCTCACTGCGATTGTGTTGCCGTCTTCGTCTGTCTCAACGAACTGAACGGTACCACCTGATCGAGACACAATCAGCTTCACGAGCCACAGCCCGAGTCCACTTCCGTGATAGAGCGGACTTCGATTCTCCGGATGTTGTATCACATCACGTTCCATCTCGGAGATACGCGGCCCGTTGTCGGCGACCGTTATCCGCACCTGTTCGGCGGTTTGTTCGACTGTCACGGTAACGCTTGGGTCGTCGCCGTCATTGTGAATAATCGCGTTCGTGATGAGTTCCTCCAGCGCATAGACAAACTTATCGCCTACCTGCAACCGAACTGGGGTCTCACAATCGACGCGTATCGTTGCCTCCGGATGGGTCGACTGGAGGCGTGACTGCACCTCATGCAGTATCGTCTGGAGGTCGATCTCAGATTGGGTCGGCGGCTCACGCAGTAGCTGGGTGATCTCCCGCTGTTTTTCGGTTGTTGCGAGCAGTTTATTACACATCTTTTGAATCTTCCCGGCGAGCCACGCGACATCCCCTGATCCCGTTTCCTGAATCGTATCAGCAGAGCCGCGGATGACGTTCATATCGTTGCGAAGGTTGTGCCGGAGGACGCGGTCGAATAGCGCCAACTGTTGTTGGCGTTCCTTGCGGGCGGTGATCTCTCGGCTGTTGATCAGATAGCCGCTGACACCAGGGGTTTCGGTATGGGCTCGTCCGCTGGCCTCCATCCACCGCCATGAGCCATCGGCGTGTCGTGCGCGATACTCGATCGACTCAAGGCTTGTTTGGTCGGTTGTTACCCACGACGTGAACGCTGTTTTCACCCCGTCCCTGTCGTCGGGGTGGATGTATTCCCAGGCGAGCTCGCCGATCGTGTCAGCCGGTGAGTGCCCCAAGATCCGTTCGATCGAGGGGCTCTGATACTGAAACCGGCCATCGGTGTCGACGACAGAGATGATATCGTTTGTCTCCTCGATCAGTGCTTGGAAGCGGTGCTCTCGTTGTCGCTGCTCGGTGATATCACGGAGCGTCCCAACCGAGCCCACAAACTCCTCGCCGTCGTACGGAAGCACCGCCATCTGATCCTCACAGAGGATCGTTTCGCCGTCTGCCCGCTGTATCGGAACCTCGAATGTCACCGTCTCCGGCCCCTCACTGGAGAGCAGTCGCCCGAGATGTTGTTCCGCTCGCTCAATTGCCTCCGCGTCTTTCAGCAATGAGGGGGTGCTTCCGATGATCGTCTCCCGGTCATAGCCGACCAACTCGACGAACTCGTCGTTGACAAAGGTAAATCGGCCGTCGGCGTCAAGGACATAGATCCCGTCGGTCAGTGCCTCGATGATCGTCTCGTTTTTTTCGAGTTCGGATTTCCGTTCGATACTTTCGGTGACATCATGAAACTTTGAGAAGATCGATTGTACGGTTCCATCGGGGTTCGTCACCGCCCGGTTGTGCCATTTGTAGATGCGCACCTCGCCGTCTTTGTGGACGTTTTTGTTTACGACGTGAACCCCGCCGTCGGCACTGAGTAGGTTCTCAACGGCCGCTCCAACGTGTTCTCGATCCTCTTCGGCGACAATGCGCTCCCATGATTCGCCTGTGAGCTCTGCTTCGGTGTAGCCGAGCATCGCTTCGGCTCGTTTGTTGATGCGTTCAAACCGAAACGACTCGTCCCACTGGACGGCACCGAGCGGTGACTCCTCGAAAAAGTGTTTGAGCGTCTGTTCCTGTTGGGCCGCAACTCGCTGTGCCCGGTCGGCTGCAACCGCGTTTTCGATCCGGTTCAACAGCACGCTCGTCGGCGGCTGCTCGCCGCTGGTATCGACATACTCTGTGACTCCGGCAGCGAGCAGTTCTTGGACGACTGATTCGCTTGGCTCCGACACGACACCGATCACCGGAAGCGTCGAATGCTGCGTGCGAACGCGTTCGATAAACGTTGTCGTCGCGTCCTCCGGGAGTGGTACCCCAACGAGAACGCAGTCAGGCCGGCGGTCGACAAGCGTCGCTAGTGCTGCGTCGGCGTCTGCGGCTGTTTCGACGCGACCGGCCGCTTCACCGTCTTCGACCGATGCGATGACCGCTCGCTGCACACCCACAGCGAGCATCGTGATCGGCGCATCGGCCGGGGTTGTCATACCTCAGCCTGGTGTTCCATGGATAAAACAATTGGTACGCACCCGCAGGCGGTGTTCAGATAAGGATTGAAAAGTGAGGCGTCGAGTTTTCTGAGTGCCTATGCTCGAAAACGGACGCCTCAGCGGTAGTATCAACCAGATTGAATTAGGTTTTGTGGAACGAGAAGCGACACCGGAGTTTCTGATGAAGCTCAGTATTCAGCTGTATCTGTCCGGTCTTTCACTTTCGAATACTGTTCGAGTGTGTGAGATATTCGGTGTCCAACGTGCTCGATCAACCGTTCATAATTGGGTTCACAAGGCCGATCTACAGCCGGAAGCTGGGAAGAATCCGGATCACGTTGCGGTTGATGAGACGGTGATCCAGCTCAACGATGAGAAGTACTGGCTGTATGCTGCAGTCGATGCCGAGACAAACGAATTACTCCATACAGCGCTTGAATCGACCAGAAACACAATGATCGCTCAGCAGTTTCTTACTGAGATTGGCGAGAAACATGACGTTTCTGAAGCGGTGTTTCTCATAGATGGAGCACAGTCGTTGCAAGCTGCGTGTCATCGAGGAGGCTACGATTTCAGATATGAAAAACATGGAAATCGGAATGCTATCGAACGTGTCTTCAGAGAGATAAAACGTCGAACTGTCTGCTTCTCGAATTGTTTCAGCAACGCCTCAGCAGAGACTGCCGATGACTGGATCAGATCACTCAGCTTCGCTTGGAACCAGCTTATCTGAACACTACCCACCCGCAGGGGCGTCGTGTTACCAGTCGCGGAAGTCGCCGTCGATCAGCGTCTCGGATTGTTGTTGGATATATGTTCGCTGCATCCCGTGGATCGCCTCCTCGAACCCCTCGCCGTCGTTGAGCCGCTGTCGCACCTGCTTTCGCTTCCAGCCGGCGGGTGTCAGTTCGTTGTCGACGCGCCACATCAGCGGTTGGAGGTAGGCATCGACCGCCTCATCGGTGAGGCCGACCGCGCGCAGCCCCTCGGCAGCGTGATCTAAGAGATCAGTGATCGCGGCGGTGCTGTCACTCGTCTCGGTGCCATCGGCGAGGATCCATTCGATATCGGCCTCAAGCCCGTTGCGCATCGCGGCGTAGAAATTGTCGCGGGCGGCGTCCCACGGGAGGTCGCCGACCGGGTGTTCGGTGCGGGTAAGGCCCTCCATCGCGCCGGCAAAGGCGACTGTCAGAGCCATCGAGTCCCGGACGGTCGGCTGAGCGGGCAGCGGTCGGAACTCGATTCTGGCGTTGGCCGCCGATCGGGAGGGGCCGCCGAACACCGGTCGCACCCACCGCCAGAAGGTGCCGTGCTTGCGGCGGAGCGTGGCAAAGTTGTCGTGGAAGCGGTCGCTGCGGTCGACATCCATCGGGACGATCACCTCGTCGTCGACGACGCGGCGAATCGCCGCCTCAAGGGTGTCGATATCCTCGGGGAAGGCCACCTTGTCGGTCTCGGTGGCAGTGTTGAGCACCGACTCGAAAACGGCGATCCGATTTTCGTGCCAGCCCTCAGCGAGGACCTCGTCGGGGTCGACACCGTCCTCGTAGAGATCCGGCGGGAAGAACGGCGCGTTGACGCCGAGGGCGAGCAGCGGCCCGGCAAGGCGGAGCGCGTAGGTGAAACACCGCGGGAGATCCATCGCCTGCTGCATCTGGTAGTGTGGCTGAATGGATGTGATCAGGCTCTCGGGCATCAGTGTCTCGGCGGCGATATCGACGTGCGGGGCCTCGACGCGGAACGTGTCCGCGAGATTCCCGTTGGCCATCGCGTGGTACCGGACGGCGTCGGTCATGTTGGTGGCGATTCGGACGCCGTCGTCGTCGACGCTGTCGGTGAGATACTCCCGGGCGGTTTCGCCGGTCGGTGGGATCGTCCACAGCCCGTCGCTGACCAGCCGCAGGCCCTCGGGGGCCGTACAGTCGAGGGCGGCTGTGAGCTGGCTGCGAACCTCCGATTCGATGGCGCGGACGCCGTCGGCGTTGAACGGTTGGGGGGTGGCGGTCATCTCGGCGTTATGCAGGCCGAGTTCCTTCTCGAAGCCGATCAACTCCAGCAGGCGGCGCGGGACGCGAGCCAGCCCGTAGGCCCCGTCGTCGCCGGGGTTCCAGCGATTCTCGGAGACGGCGTAGAACTCGTATTCGAGGCCGAGGATCGACTGGTGGTTGTCGAAGGTACCGTCGCTGAGCTCCGACAGCACGAAGTCGGCATCGGTCGCGGCGTCCGTCCGGTACGATTCGGGGTCGACGGCCAGCACGTCGCGGACGGCGGCGGCCAGCGAGGACTCTGTCATCGCACGGGTGTGTGTTTTCAAGCCTCTTGAAGGCATCTAGCTTCGTCGGCGTTGCTATCGAGGGTTGGGGTGTGTCGTCGGCGGGGTACTGGATCACGATCAGCGGGGATGGTCGTTGGTTGTCGCGTGATCGGTGTCGATTCCCGATCAGCGGCGGTCAATCGTTGAATCGTCGCACTCGCTGGCTTGTGGAAACTGCCATGTAGCAGCGGCCTAGATACAACATCGCTATCGAGGCGTCGATCCGCCACCGAACTCTGGTTATTTCGGATCGGCCAGTGGCAGTGTTATTTCGATCACCTTTCGGTCTGTGTTATTTTCCTTGAGTTTCAGGATTCCTTGATGCCGATTTACGATCGTTTGCACTTCCCACAAGCCGATTTTGTCGCCGTGTTTCAGCTGATTAGGTTCATCGCTATTTAGCAGGGGTGCGATCTCGATATCCGGGATCGGTTCGCCGGTATCGATGATCTGAATATCTATCTGTTGATCAGCGACGTTTTCGCTTGCAGACACCGTGATCGCCAAATCCTCGTGAGCATTGTGTCTCACCGCGTTATCAATGAGTTCGTGAAAGGCTTTCTGTAACAGCGGATTCGCATCGATATACAGGTTTTCGCTTGCAAGCTCCCAGTTGATATCAGGGTAGTTGGATCTGTATTTTTCCACCTCCGTTTCCAACAGCGTATGCACATTCACTCGGTCTGTGTTCTTCTCATCGCCGGTGAGTGATGTGATCTTGTTCACCCAGCTGGTTAGCCGCACCAATTCGGCGATGGCCCGTCGCATCTGGTCGAAGACCTTATTCCCATTCGATTGGTTGTCGATCTGTGAGAATCCGCCGCTCACGATTTGCAGCTTATTGCGGAAATTGTGGCGAATAATCCGATTTAGGAGATAGAAGTGCCGAAGCTTCATCTTGTAATCGTCGATATTCTGGATGACCGCGATAACGTACGACTGATCCTCTACCGAGAGTTCCGACAGGCGCATCTCGATCCACAGTATTTCGCCTGATGGGCGTGTCACGCGCCATTCGAACTGCTGGGGATGGCCCGCTGCTGCCGCCCGGATCTGTTTGATGAATTTTGATTTCGACAGCGAATCGGTGCTGACATCGACGATATCGATTGTCCTGAGTTTCTCCGCTGGATAGCCATACACGTCTTCAGCATACTCGTTCGCATAGCAGATGTCCCCGGTCGTCGAATCATGAACCGTCACACCGACCTCTAAGCTACTGTAGAACTGGTCGGCTTCGTCGTCAAATTCAAATGATGTGGTTGTCATCTGCGTTGCTGTTATCGTTTAAATACCGGCGGTCTGTGTAAATAATTAATGATAGCAAAGTGACTATAATCGGCCGTAGCGGCTGTGCAATGCCTGCTAGCACTCGCCGCTATTCTGCATTTCAATCGCCGCGTCAGAGTTGGCTCTGCTAGCCCGCCGGAGTCATCACCGCCTGCGCGCGTGGGTGCGGGAGCACGGCTACGACGGCGGCGACGTACTGCGATTCGGGTACTGATCACTGTGGTGTGAGAGCGACTATTTGCGTAGATATGAAATCTGACACTAAGGAGTTTAGAGTGATGAATATAGGGGATTGTAGTTAGCATCTGAGAAGCAGATACAGTAGCGGCGGGATAGAGAAGATGATAGAAAATCATAGCCACAGACTGGGAATATGTTAAGTATCCTGCCGATTGTCATACCATTATGTCAGACAAACAAATAAAATTACTTCCGTTAGGTGGATGGCACAATGGGGATTCAAGCGACCGATTTGAATTAACGAAGAAAACTTTTGATTCTGTTGACACTGTATACATTGAAAATATTGCAGGAAATGAGTCCCTCAACGCTAAAATTATTAATTTTTTCAGAGCACCACTCATTCTTCCCGTAGTATGGTTAGTTACGTACCTAATGAACAAATTAGCGAGCTTAACTGGAAAAGGAGACGGTAAATTAAAAGAGGATATTATTGAAGAGTATGATGCGGAAGTCGTGGAGATAGATAAGAGCCTTCACCCGACGATTAGTGCTTCAGCACGCTACTGGCTCCTCTCAAATTACGCACCTTTATTTGGTGTATACATTCTATTACGTGGGAACCTAATTATAGCCGTCATGTTTTTCGCTCTCGTTGAGGTGAGCATGTTTATTTTTTATTTGGCCGTTACGCTGTACGGGAGAGATTCGAAGATGGCACTTGACATTGAACAGCATGCGCAGAGTCACTCGGGGAATGCATGTGCAATTGTCGGCAAGCATCATGAAAAAGGTATAATTGACAAATTAGCGAATAGTTCTAACGTTCAAATCGTATCACAGGACAACTAAGTTTGGCAACATTATTCAAGCTTCTCTCGTACAGGTTCTATCAGTGGGATACGTTCTTTAACAACTACCAGCTGCGAGATCCGTGCCTGTATATTCAGCACAGATCGACTCATCAGATATATGACTTATACGCTGTTTCACCATGGTAAACAAAAGCGATCCAACGGAGCCACAAAGAACAAAAACCGCGATTCAACCGGTTAGTCGGCCGTCGGCACCGGCTCTTCGAGGTCGATCTCGCCGCTGTCGAGTTCGGCTTCGACCTGGCGGGTCGCCTCGACCATGTTCTCCATCTTGCCGTAGGCGACATCCCGCGGGAGGAGTTTCAGACCGCAGTCGGGGCTGATCGTGAGCCGTTCCGGCGGCACGACCTTCAGGCCCTGTTTGATGTTCTCCTTGATTTCGTCGACTGGCTCAACCTCGGCGGTGTGGACGTCGACGACGCCGAGTGCGAGATCCGGCACGAATTCGGGGTCAGTGAACACCTCGATTTGCTCGTAGTTGCCGTTGCAGAGTTCGAGATCGACCTCATCGACCGGGTAGTCGTTGAGTTCGGGGTAGATCCGCGAGTAGTCGCCGTAACAGACGTGCAGGCCGATGCGTACGTCCTCGTCGATCCCGCTGACGATCCGGTCGAGGGCTTCGCCGACGATGGCGTGGTCGTCCGGCGTCGTGGCGAGGGCGGGCTCGTCGATCTGGATGTACTGCGCGCCGGCGTCGACGAGGCGTTCGATCTCGATGTTGACGAGCTCGGCGAGCTCGTAGACGAGTTCCTCTTCTGTGTCGTAGGCCTCGTTGAACGCCCAGTTGCCCAGCGTGTAGGGCCCCGTGATCGGCACCTTGACCGGCTTGCTGGCGACGTTGTTCGTGAACTCGAACTCGTCGACGAGCCACGGTTCGTCGTAGGCGACCTCCGACGAGACGGAGGGTTTGTCGAAGTAGTTGTGGCCCCAGACTTTGACCGGCCCGTTGAACTCGTAGCCGTCGATCCGCTCGGCGAAGTACTCGACCATCTCGTTGCGCCGAACCTCGCCGTCGACGACGGTGTCGAGCCCGCAGCGTTCGTGTTCGTGGGTGATGACGCGGGCGGCGTCGTCGTGAGCCTCCTGGAGATTCTCCTCGTCGAACTTCGAGTCGGCGTCGTCGACGAGATCGTCAGCGCGGTTCAGCCACTTCGGCTTGGGGTAAGAGCCGACGACGGTCGTCAGCAGGAAGCTGTCGTTGGGGTGGTCGTCGGGACGGAACTGCGCGCGGTTGTCGGCGGGGCGGCTCATGCTGTCACCTCCTCGGCATCAACATTGCCAGCCGCGGCCGCAATCGCCGCCAGCTTGGCGCGGTGTTTGTTCACCGGCAGGTAGAACGGCTCCGTGTTGGTCGACAGATACAGGCGGTCGAACTCCTGAACCGGTATCTGATCCTCGAACCATTCGACGCGCTCTTCGAGCGTGTCGGCGGATTCGACGAGGGTGTTCTGGCCGTCGGCGATCCCGAGGGCGGCGGCGTCCTTCGTCCCGAACTCGGTGATATTCGACAGCGTCTCATCGCGGTCGCCGGCGACGAGATCGAAGCCGAGCGCCTCCACGTCGGCGTCCATCAGGTGCGCGTAGGTCGTCTCGTCGAGTGCGCCGAAGTAGGTGTGGACGACCACGTCGGCGTCGGTCTCGCTGGCGACGGTGTCGACGGCGTCGGCGAGTCGTTCGACGAGATCCTCGTTCGGCGGGTTCTCGACCAGCGAGGGCTCGTGCAGCGTGAGCGTCTTATGGGCCGGAAACGCCTCAACCTCGCCGGCGAGGAAGTCCGCGATCGCGCCGAAAAAGTCGGCGTCGTCGCCGTAGTGTTCGTCGGAGGCGAGATCGAACAGCGAGTACGGGCCCGGGAGGACGGCCTGCAGCGAGTCGGCCGGATCGTCGACGATCTCGGCAGCAGCGTCGAGTTCGTCGGCGACATCACCGGAGAAATCCAGGTCGCCACGAACCTGCGGATCGCGGTAGAAGTTGTTGTTGTCGTAATAGCGAACGATCCCGTTGGGGTCGACGTTGTCGTGGGTCGTCAGCGGATGGGCGAGCATATCGTCCCACCGGAGCTGGCCCTCCGTAATCCGGTCGAGGCCAGCGGACTGCTGGTCGTCGATTACTTCGCGGCGATACTCGGCGTAGGCACCCGCGATCTCCTCGCCTTCGGTGCCGGAGATCAGATCGTGCTTTTGGTGGCCTTTGAGGTCGGAGAGCTCCGATTTGGCCGGGTCAGGAAGGGGCAGTAGCCCCGTCGTCGTCGCAACGCGTTCAGTCATCTATCTGAACTTGGTGATTCGGCTGCTTAATATTTACTAATACAGAATATGTTTGAAGGTAATTTTAATGGCGGATCACGCCGTCAGTCGCAGCACCGACAGCACCTCGAACGGGTAGGATTCCTGTGTGATCTCCGTGGTCTCGAAGCCAGCGTCCTCCGCGATATCGACGACGATCTCATAGCCGGTGAGGCTGCTGACCAAGAGATAGACCGCGCCGTCGGTGGTCAACACGCGACCCACGTCGTCGAGAAACGGGACGATCAGCCGGCGGCCATCAGTTCCACCGGACAGGGCGTGTTCCATCCAATCGTCCCACTCGTTGTCCGGCTCGGTCGGCAGATACGGCGGATTGAACAGGATCGCATCGAAACTGTCGGCCGCAAACGGAGCGAGGAGATCAGCGCGAACAGTGTCGATCCCGCGCTCGCGGGCCTGCCGACAGGCATGGGGATTCAGGTCGCTGCCGACGACGCGTGCGGTGGTCTCGTCGGCGACCTGTTCGGCGACCCAGCCCGAGCCGGTACCGACCTCCAACACATGCTGTGGCGAGTCGAGATCGTCAATCGCTGCCTTCGCCAACAGCGCGGAGTCCTCAGCAGGCTGGTAGACGTGACCGTCAACGCCGCGCTGCTCGGCGAGCGACGGGCGGTCGTCGCTGTCGTCTGTCTCGCCGCCGTTGTCGGCGTCACCCATCGTCGGAGTCGTCAAAACCGTGTTTGACCGCGGTCTGTGCGAGGGCGGCGAACTCCGCGGGCGCGACGTTGCCGGCTCGTCGTCCCAACAGTTCCTCGTCGGCCGCGTCGACGACCGCGTCGGCATCGTCCAGCCCGGAGATATGCGCCGTGTTGCGGATCGCGTTGCGGATCGTTTTGCGGCGTTGGGTGAAGATCGCCTTGACGAACCGGAGGAAGAATTCTTCGTCGGCGACGCTGTACTCGGGGTCGCGGGGCGTCAGCCGGACAAGCGCGCTCTGGACAGCGGGCTGAGGGTCGAAGGCGGTGTTTGGGACTGATTCGACGATCTCGCAGTCGGCGTAGTGTTGGGCACTCACCGAGAGCCGGCCGTAGTCCTCGTCGCCAACGCCGGCGACCATGCGCTCGGCGAACTCCTGTTGGAACATCAAGACCAACGGAATATCGAGCGGCAACAGTCGAAAGGCGATCTCGCTGGACGCGCTGTACGGGAGGTTCGACACGCAAGCGGTCACATCCGGCAGCGCAACCTCGAGGGCGTCGTCTTCGATCACGGTCAAGCGGTCGGCATCGATGGCATCAGCGAACTCCGCGCGGAGATGCGCGGCGAACGTCGGATCGCGCTCGATCACGGTCACGCGGTCGGCGACTGCAAGCAGGCGGTCGGTGAGGACGCCCGGCCCGCCGCCGATTTCGAGAATGTGGCTGCGGTCAGCGTCGTCGGGCAGATAGCCGGGGATACGGTCGACGACGCGGTCATCGACGAGAAAGTGCTGGTCGAAATCCGGGTTGCCGCGGTCGCCGGCCCGCCGGATCAACGCGTCGGGATCGCGGCTTCCCGCGGGCGGTTCGAAACGAGTCATGCCACAGCGTTCGCCGCCGTCGGCCTAAACATCCCGTTTTGCTGTCGCTGTGGGGGACGGGGGCGGGAGTATCGGTGGTGTCGTTGCTGCAGGACTATCCCTATGCTTCGTCGTTGCGGACGAAGATCTTGTATTTCAGATCTTCATCGCGGAGCTCTTCCATGATCCGCTCGGCGATTACCTCCTTCGGATTGTGGAGGCCGCCGACGCGGTCGGCGAGATCCTCGAAGCTCTCGAAGGGCTGGCGTTTTCGCTTGTCGATGATCTTGTTGCGGAGTTTTTTCCCGATCCCGGGCAACAGATTCAGTTGGTGGAGCCGGAGACTGATCGGCTGGGCGCCGTTGTAGAAGTCGACGAATCGCTGTTCGTCGGCGTCGATGATCGCTTCGACAGCATATTCGAGCTCTGAGACCCCGGAGTTCGAGAGATCGTCGTACTCGATGTCGGTGACGTCCTCGATAACTGCGTCGTCGGCCGCCTCGTCGATTGGAATGCGGTCGACGATGTTGACGTCGGCATCCTCAGTGAGAGTCAACTCCAGCAGATCGAAGGTCTCAGTTTCGAGGGCGTAGGCCAGCGCCGCCTTCTGGTACTGCGGACGGGTGTCGTCGGGCCGGCCGTGGGGGAGGTAATCGACGATCACGGCCTCGCGGCTCGCAGCCTCGGGCTCGCTAGCATCGTCCTCGGTGTTGGACATATCAGTCCCTATGCAAACGAGCTATTTAAAAAATCGCCTCGACCGGCCGGCCGCGATACCGTCGACGGGTGTGGGTTAGACGTATTTCGCGACAACATCAAGGATGTCGTCGAGTTCCTCACCGTCGAGGGTAAACCGCTCGTTGGCGTAGATCGCCCGCAGCTCGGTGCGATCCTCGGGCAGCAGGTCGGCGATCCGGTGGGCGATCTCCTCGGAGACCTTATCGAGTTCAAGGAGATCGTCGACGAGTTCGCGGGATTCCTCGGCCTCCAAAACCGCGTGTCGGTTGACGTGCTCGATGGCACGGGCGAGTTCATACCGCAGGTCGCGATCCTCGTCGTCGGCACGCTCGTCTTCGACCTCGTTGAGGAGTGACTTCGCTTCGGAGATGGTGATGTACTCCTCGTCGAGTTTCTCCTTGAAGATCGTCATTCCTCTTGGGCGCGCAGGTGAGCCGGGCGGGCGATGATGGTCTTCTCTTTGCCGCCGTCGGTGATCGACACGGTGTAGGCACTGCCCTGAGTGCCGGTGACCTCACCGGTGTGGCCGTTAAATCGTGGGTGGAACCGACCCTCCGGCACGCTCGGATCCAGCGTCAGGTGGACGCTTTGGCCGACATCGAACTCTTCGATCGCTCGCTGCGGTGGTGAGGTGCCGCTTTCGCGGGGTGGATTTGAGAGTTTACCGCGCGTCGTGTTCAGGGGCCCGTTGGAACTTGGCATAGTAGTACCGGCGGTTGTCCGCGTCGGGGTATAAATGGTGCGTTCCGTCGCCCCCACGTGAGGTCGTCACACGGCGTCGCCACGGTGGTGTCACCCGCGGCGCTGCGACCACTACCGGCGCAAAAATTCCGAGAGTCGCTTACGAATTCCGTCTTGTTCGCCGAGTTTGAGATAGAAGGCGTCGCCGTTGTCCTCGTAGTAGCTGTCGATCCGCCGGTCGATCTCGAAGCCGAGATGCTGATAGAAGCCCAACGCCGACTCGTTGGTCGTGCGGGCGTGACAGGTGATCGTTGTGTGTTCCTCGGCGATCTCTGCGACCAACCGCTCGCCGTACCCCTGTCCGCGGGCTTCGGGGGCGACAGCCAAAAACAGAATATAGCCGTCACGCCGCACCGAGCCGAAGGCGACGAGTGTGCCATCCTCGAAGTACAGCAGCGTTGTCGCCCGGCGGTAGGCGTCGGTGAAAAAGCCGCGTCGCTGTTTGAGTACACCCTCTTTGCGGTGGATGCGCTCTTTGAGTTGCCACGCGCGGTCGACGTGGTCGGTCTCACCCGGCCCGTCACGCCGCCGTTCGAGATTGACACTCACTACCTGTGGTATGCACCACGAGAGTATTAATTCCACCGTCCCGGCAGCCGATGGGGGTGACCGGCCTGGTGGGTTCCGACATACTGCGTGGACTGACGGCCCCCAGCGCGACGAGTGCTCGGGTAGTGTAAGGACTGATCAGTGCATCATCGACCGGTGGTATTAGGAGGTTCACGCCCATATGAGACGTATGCACTACCGCTTGCGTCGCGTGGTTGGAGCGCTGACCGCCCTCCTTGTCGCCGCCCAGGTTCTTATTGGGTCGGCAGCCGCCCACATCGAGTACGTCACGCCTGGCGGCGAGCCACAGGACGTCGTCGCCTTCCTGACTGATGCGCTGACAACGCCGTTTATCGTCGCCGTCTTGCTCGGTGGCTTTCTCGTCATCGTTGCCGGTCTGGCCGCCTATCTCTATGTCCGGCCATTCCCGGCCGACATTGCTGCGTTTCGGGCGATCATGGACGACTACGAGGATCTGTTGCCGTGGCTCTTCCGGCTGAGCATGGGGATGCCGATGATCGGCGCGGGCTTCGGCGGCTACTTCTTCAGTCCCGCTGTTGAGTTGCCCTATCCGACCGCACTCCGGCTGTTCGGGATCAGCGTCGGCTTTCTGCTGTTGTTCGGGCTGGCGACCCGCGTTGTTGCCGTCGGCACACTCCTGCTCTATCTGGCTGTGTTGCCATCGGAGCCGGGACTGCTGTTGGCGTTTGAGTACATTCCCGGCCTCTTGGCGATCGCCTTACTCGGTGGCGGCCGGCCGAGTGCTGACGCGATGATCGCCCGGATGGCCGATGACGACCGCACCGTCTACTCCGATATCGACCCCTTCTACCGGCGGGTTGCGGTGCCGTTCGCCGAGCGGATCGAGCCCTACACCGCGATGGTACCGACGCTGCTGCGGGGCGGGATCGGTGTCGCCTTTATCTATCTCGGCATCACCCAGAAACTGCTGCGCCCCGGCCAGTCGTTGGCCGTGGTCGCGAAATATGATCTCACGGCTGTCGTCTCCGTCGCTCCAGAGCTCTGGGTGATCGGGGCTGGGTTGACCGAAGCCCTCGTCGGGGTGATGTTCATCCTTGGGGCGTTCACGCGCGGGTTCTCGCTGGTCGCCTTCGGGCTGTTCGTGACGACGCTGTTCGGGCTGCCGGACGATCCGGTCGTCGCCCACATCTCGCTGTTCGGGCTGGTGTCGGCCCTGCTGATCACCGGGGCTGGCCCGTACTCGGTTGACGAGTGGCTCAAATCGAAGTTCGGGGCTGCCGCCGATTTCGTCGGCCCTGACGACAGCGACCGACGCGAGCCGCCGACAGCAGAGGAACCTGTTGGCGACGATTAGATCTGAATAACTGATTTTGATTTTCCGATCCGAGGCTTTGCCGTGATCCTCAACTTACTCGGTAAACAGCCGTAACGATATTATATTGTTGATGTCGCTGATCCTGTTGCTACATCTCTGTACGCGAGTCCAAACATTCGGAAGATTGCAACTTGTCCGTAGAACTGAAGGAATGGAACAAGTAGTAATCCGATAACCGTTATAGCAAGCACGGTCGTCGCTATCCAAATAACGACTGCAACGAGAACCGGTGTCAGTACTGCGATGAAATAACTCCCATTCAGCAGAATCGGTTTGAGAATACTAAAACTGAACGCCGCACTGATCTTATCTTCCGTTGCATATGCTGTGATCGCGGCTGGAACGATGTAATAGATAACAAAAACGAGCGGGATGAGCAATAATAATGTGAGAAATCCGAGTCCTGCAAGTGCTCCCCCACCGTCTCCGCCGAGGGCAGCCCCGCCACCCAAGAACACGGTTGAGATTATCCCAACGATTCCGAACGGAATGATCGCATATACGATGGAAATAACGAGTCCGATAACCCCATCTTTGATCATTTCGCCCCAATCATCAAACTCTGGGGCTTCGTCTCGTCCTCGTGCTGTTGTTCGTAGCACTTCCACAAAGTAGCCATACAAGATAATCGCTGGTAGGATTAGAACCGAAAAGTAGCCAAGTATTCCACCGATTATTGTTCTCCCGACCCATTCTCCTCGTAGTGGATATGAGAATCCATCTTCTAACATTGTAATCGGCGCAAATCAATGGTGTCATAAATAAATAAATAACTAAACAGTGTTTGACATTTCTTATTAATAAATTAATACATATGCTCGCGGATTACAATTTTCATATATTCGTCCAGCATTAACCATCAATTAAACCATCTAAGCTTCATCACCTTTTCGGCTGATGTTGCCTCTGATGAGGTTTCGACACGAGTTTCTTGATCTGAAACGTGGATAGGGGTTTAACGTGCTTCCGATATAATAAACTGGTATGACAACACAAGCAGACGATGATACCACCCTCGCAGCCTTAGCGCATGCGTCCGCCCTCGTCGCAGCGTTTTTCGGGCCGCTGTTGTTCCTGATTCTCGCTGATGACGACGACGAACTGGTTCGTGAGAACGCAACAAACGCCCTGAACTTTCAGATCGTGCTCTTCATCGCTACGGTGATTGCGGCCATCTTGGTGTTCGCATTCATCGGTATTCTGCTGCTCCCGATTCTCGGCATAATCGATATCGTCCTCGTCATCATCGGAACGGTCAAAGCCAGCAACGGCGAGATCTACACCTACCCATTGACGCCAGATATCATCTGAGCAGTCTCAATGGTCGGTGGTCGTTCGTTGCCCGCGATCCTTCGGCACGCTAGTTCCCGGCTGGCTACAACAATCGCGCCAATCGATCAACCCCAAACACGACCACAACAGGCACCGCAAGCGCCAGTGCAGCCAAAATAAGCAGCGTCGAGACAACACTGACCATCGGATCAACGAAGTTTCGCAGGGCTGTCCACTCTAACACCGGCAGCGTTCGGGTGCCGAAATCGGAGAGAAACAGCGCGATCAGAAACTCATGGAGGCTGAGGATCGCGGCAACGAAGGCCGCAGCGATCACACCGCTCCGAATCTGTGGGAACACAACCTCCCGAAACGTCTGCCAGCGCGTCGCCCCAAGGTCGCGGGCGGCCTCATGGGTCTGCCAGTCGACACGGGTCAACACCGCCCGAACGACGATGAAGACGAACGGCACGGTCACCAGCGTGTGCCCAAGGATGAGCGCGAGATAGCTCCCACGAATCCCCAATCGAGCGAAATACACCGACAGCGCAAGCGCGAGCACAATGAGTGGTGTCGGCAACGGCAACACGAGTAGCGTCGTGATGGCTTTCCGGAAGCGGCCCGCGGATAGCGTCCACGTTCCGTATGCGCCGGCTGTCCCAAGTGCTGTCGCCAGTATCGCTGTTCCGGTCGCGACAATCGCACTGTTGAGGAAGGCCGCCTGCCATTTTGCCTCCTCCAAAAAGAAGGCCCGATAATACCGCACCGACAGCTGTTCCGGTGGAAACACCACGTCGGGTGTCGCTGAGATCGAGGTGGCCACCACCACCACAATCGGGAGGAGCACGAACCCAAGTAACAACCAGATGCTCGCCCGAAACAGGCCGGTACCGAGCTGTCGCCGTCTCACAGCACCCCCTCCGTTGTGTCGGCTGGGCCGAACCGCCGAACGAGTGCAACCGCCAGACCGATGACGAGGACGACGACAACGACAGCCTCGATGCCGAGGGCGGCCGCCCGCGGCCAGTCAAACGTGGTGTTGACGAACCGCCCCGCCTCGCTGGCGACGGTTCGCTCACTCGGCGAGCCAAGGATGCTCGGTGCGGCAAACGCGACCGTGCTCCACGAAAAGGCGGTGATCCCACCCGCAAGCAATCCAGGCACCGCCTGTGGCACCACGACCTCTAGCACCGACCGTGGCCGCGAGGCCCCGAGATCGCGGGCGGCCTCGACGTGTGACCAATCGAGGGATGTCAACACGGCGTACACAGCAAGCACAACGTACGGCAGCATCGAGTACACCAGCCCGATGACGACGCCGACCCCATTGCCAAGCAGTGCGACTGGCGATTCCGCGAGTCCACTCCCGACGAGCAGGCTATTGAACGTGCCATTCGGGGCGAGCAACGGCACCCATGCGTACACCTTGATGACGATCGAGATGAGCAACTCGACGAGCACCGCCCCGAGCAACACCGCCCGGAACCGGCCGCTGGCCCGCCAGGCGGCGTACGCGTAGATGAACCCAACCACGAGCGTGATCGCAGTAACAACCGCCCCCAGTTGGAGACTGAACAGCAGCCGCCCTTGGAGATAGCTGTCAGTCAACAGCTGGGTGTAGTTGGTGACCGTCCATGTTCCGGGCTGGTAGAGGCCGTCTGGGGTTGACGCATAGAAGCTCATGCGGAGGAGATAGCCCAGTGCGCCGGCGAAGACGACCAACTCGAACCCAACCACCGGAAGCACTAACAGCCCGGTTCGGGTACCGACGCGGTCACGTGCCATCGATAGCGCCGCCGCCAACCGTGTGCGTGCCTGCGCCATTATCCGATGCGATCTCCACTGTTGTCGAAGTAACGGAGGGCAGCCGGTGGCCATCGAAGCACGACCGACGCCCCGCGGTCAAAGCCCGGATCTGCGCGGCTGCTGTACTCGACGAATGGATTTGCCTCACCGACGGCAACGTAGTACCGCACCATCGATCCACGGTATAGCACGTCGGTCACCTCGCCGTGCACCTGTTGGGTGCCGTTGCCATCTGCCTGGATCTCTCCTGGCGGTTCGGGCTGGTCGGCTGCGACCAACTCGGCGTCTTCCGGGCGCAACGAGACGGCGATCGGGCCGGAGAGCTCACCCGCGTCTGCTTCGTCCGGTAACCGAAGCGACCCCAGCGGCGTCTGGACGGCTGGCGGCTCACCAGCAATCGGCCCCGAAACTATGGTCACCTCGCCAAGGAACGCTTCGACAAATCGCGTGGCTGGATTCTGATAGACCGCACGGGGAGTTCCAACCTGTACGACGCGACCATCGCGCATGATCCCGATCCGATCAGCCAAGGTGAACGCCTCATCCTGATCGTGTGTTACGTGTACCATCGTCGTCGCCACGCGCTCGTGGATCCGTTTGAGCTCCAACTGCATCTGCTGTCGGAGCCCCTTGTCGAGATTCGACAGCGGCTCATCGAGCAACAACACGCCGGGATCGACCGCCAGCGCGCGCGCCAGCGCGATCCGCTGTTTCTGGCCGCCGCTGAGTTCGGCTGGCCGCTTGTCGGCGTGGGCGGTCATATCAACTGTCGCCAGCAGCTCACGCGCTCGTTCGCGACGCGTGTCCGCATCGACGCCCGCCATCCGTGGCCCAAAGACGACGTTTTCCAGCGCGGTTCGCCGCGGAAACAGCGCCCAGTCTTGGAACACCATCGCCGTCTCTCGGTCGGCGGCTGGGCGGTCGGTCACATCGTGGCCGCCGAGTTCGATCCGCCCGCTCGTTGGCGTGGTGAGCCCACCGATCATCCGGAGGGTTGTCGTTTTGCCACAGCCCGACGGCCCGAGCAGGCAGAACAGCTCGCCGGGCTCGATGGTGAGGTCGACCCCATCGACGGCGGTGGTGTCGCCGTAGGTCTTCCGTAGCTCCGAGAGGACGATCGGCTCGGCGGACATCTATGCGGTGGTAATCTCCGTAAATCGATCTGAGAGGTCGCTTTGATACGGCGATAGCTCTTCGGCGTTGCCGATGACGAAAAACGACTCCATCTCTGCGTTCGTCTCGGGGTAGACGCCTTGGAGCCGCTCGGCGTAGTTGCCGGCGACCTCCTTGTTTGCGGGCACGTAGTAGCCGTTCTGATTCCACGCGGTCTGGATGTCGGTTCGAAGCATGAAATCTAAAAACCGCTCGGCCTCGTCGCGTTTCTTCGTGTTGGTGACACAGAAGTTGGTAAAGTATCCCGGCGATGTTTCCGGCAGTACCATCTGATAGTTTGAATCTGGGCGGTTGTCGATTCCAGCGAGCCCGGAGGCATAGTAGAACGCACCGTAGTCGATTGTTCCGCCGCTTAGTGCTGACCAGACATCGGCCCCACCACGATACCAGGTGGCGATATTTTGGGCCAACGCCTCCAGCGTGGTGAACATCGCATCGTGCATCGACGGATCGTAGATCTCCTCGACACCGTCGGCTTCGTCGGTCAGCAACGCGGCGATAAGCAGCGGGTTCTTCCAGTAGCCGCCGTTCATCCCAGCGGGGGCATCGACCTCCATGAACTCCGACCAGGTGGTCGCATGCGGGCTATCCTCTTTGTAGACAATACCAAGCACGCCACCCTCACCGGGAACGCCGTACTCGTCGGATCGGTACTCCCGGAAGAACGGCCACACTTTCTCCGCATTGGGGACGTTCTCGTAGCGAACAGGCGTCAAGAGGTCTTCGTTGCGGGCGGTCAGATAGTTGAACCCTGACAGGCCAATAATATCGTATGGCGGCCCGCCGTTGCCCTGACTGGCCGAGCGCAGTTTGCTGACGCGGTTGCTCCACGCCTTCGAGACGTTGACTGTCGTCCCGGTTTCTTCCTCGTAGGCGGCGGCAACGGTCTCCTCGAAGACGTTGCCGTAGGCACCACCGTACACCGAGACGGTGAGTGAGTCCTCAGTAGAACTACTGCTGCCGCCAAGACAGCCAGCAACAGCGGCGACAGATCCCCCGACCGTGCCAAGCATGGTTCGTCGGCTGACCCCCCGTCGGTTTGGGGGTGTTGTCGACCGCCCCTCGTTGTCGGACATGAATACCAATGCAAGGGCACGCGCAAACCTAAACCTCACGTCCCGACCCCGCTCGGTCGTTACTGTACCGATCGTGTGTCTCCCTGTATGGGCCAGCGAGGAGTCTGTGATCAACAGTGTCGAACGCACCTCCCGCGAACGCCGCAGGACACAGCGTGGTGTGTCAGCACTCCCGAACGGTAGTTCTTTTGCCGAACCGAGTGACCTCCCTTCATGCCCAGTTTAGGACTGGTGGTCGCCCAATTCAACAGCGCGGTCACCACCGAGATGCAGGCGGCCGCTGAAGACGCCGCCGCCGAGCGTGACGCCGAGCTCAGTGAGGTACTGGAAGTGCCAGGGGCCTACGACGCGCCGCTGGCGGCCGACCGCCTCGCTCGCCGCGAGGACATCGACGCTGTCGCTGTCATCGGTGCGATCGTCACCGGCGACACCGACCACGATCAGGTCATCGCCGACGCCGCCGCACAGGGATTGACCGACGTGAGCCTTGACCGGGATACGCCGGTGACCTTCGGCGTCAGCGGCCCGGGGATGAGCGGCGCGGAAGCCCGCGAGCGCGAACAGAAAGGAGCGGAAGCGGTAAACGCCGCCGTGGACATGGTCAAGGTACTACCATGAACATGGAGTTCGCAGACCGCGTTCAGCGGGTTGAACCGAGCGCGACGCTGGCGATCAGCAACCTCTCCAGTGAGCTTGAAGCCGAGGGGATCGACGTCGTCGATCTCTCGGTCGGCGAGCCTGACTTCCCGACCCCCGAGAACATCGTCGAGGCCGGCAAGGAAGCGATGGACGCCGGCCACACCGGCTACACGTCCTCGAACGGGATTCTCGAACTCCGAGAAGCCCTCGCCGACAAACTCACCGGCCAGGGCGTCGACGCCGACGCCGACGAGATCATCGTCACCCCTGGCGGAAAACAAGGCCTCTATGAGGCGATCAACACCCTGATCGACGATGGCGACGAGGTCGTTTTGCTTGATCCGGCGTGGGTGTCCTATGAGGCGATGGTGAAACTCTCCGGTGGCTCGCTCAACCGCGTCGATCTCTCACCGTACGACTTCCAACTCGAACCAGGCCTCGACGACCTCGCCGACGCCGTTTCCGACGACACCGAGCTCCTCGTCGTCAACTCGCCGTCGAATCCCACTGGAGCCGTGTACTCCGACGAAGCCCTCGAAGGCGTCCGCGATCTCGCGGTCGAACACGACTTTGCGGTCATTTCGGATGAGATCTACGAGCGGATCACCTACGGCGTCGAACAGACCGCGCTGGGCTCCCTTTCGGGGATGGAAGACCGCACGATCACGCTCAACGGCTTCTCGAAGGCGTTCTCGATGACTGGGTGGCGGCTCGGCTACATCCACGCCCCACAGGATCTCATCGATCAGGCCGGCAAACTCCATTCGCACTCGGTGTCCTGTGCGGTCAACTTCGTCCAGCGCGCCGGGATCGAAGCGCTCTCGGAGCGCACCGATGATTCGGTCGTCGAGATGCGTGAGGCCTTCCGCGAGCGACGCGACATGCTGGCCGACCTCTTCGCCGAGCACGGCGTCGATGTCCCGGTCGGCGACGGCGCGTTCTACATGATGATCCCCGTCGATGACGACGATCAGACGTGGTGTGAGGAGGCGATTCAGGAGGCCCACGTCGCCACCGTCCCGGGCAGTGCCTTCGGCGCGCCGGGCTACGCCCGCATCTCCTACGCTGCCAGCGAAGAGCGACTCCGTGAAGCGGTCGACCGCCTCGTCGAAGGCGGCTTCCTGTAAGCCGGGTTCGTACCACGATCGCCGCCAGCGGTTGTCGCTTCTTTCTGCTCGCTACGCTTCTCGCCTCGAAAAAATCGGAAAACGGGAGCCGCGTTACTCGTCGGCGACGACGCTGTAGGAGCCGATCAGGCTCTCGGTGAGGTCGATCCCCTCGACGGTTGCCTTCTCGTCGAAGACCGTGTCGGTAAGTTCGGCGTCCTCGACGTGGGCGTCGGGGAAGACGAGCGTATCCGTCAGCGTCGCGTTCTTGACGGTCGCGCCGTCCATGACGTGCGTTGAGCCGTTGAGATCGCTGTTTTCGACGGTCGCGCTGTCGGCGATCTTCGGCTCGCCACCGAGCTTCCAGTCGACGGCATCGAGGTAGGCCGCGGCTTCGCCGATGTCGAACCACACGTCCTCGAAGGTGAAGGCGTAGACGGATTGGCGATCCTGCAGCCACTGGAGGAACCAACCGGGCTCGTCGGGGTTCTCGTCGTTGGCGAGGTAGGTATCGAATTTCGGCAGTACGTCCGCCGGGAAGGCGTAGCAGGCGATCGAGGCCAGCGTCGTGTTCGGCTCGTCGGGCTTCTCCTGGAAGTTGATGACCTCGTCGCCGTCGAGTTCGACCAGTCCGTAGGATTTTGCGCGTTCGCGGTCGCCGACATCGTAGGCCGCCAGCACCGGCGACTCCTTGTCCTCGAAGAAGCCGACGAAGTCCTCGATATCGAAGCCGACCATGTTGTCGCCGGCGATGATGAGCAGGTCGTCGTCGAGGCCTTCGCGGTCGATCAGTTGGGCGAGCGCGCCGACGACGCCGAACTTCTCGTCCTCGTCGCTGGTGTCCTCGACGGAGAGTTCGGGCTTCTCGTAGCCCTGCTCGTCGACGTAGTTCTTGAAGTCGGCGGCGAACCGCTCGTTGGTGCTGATATACACGTCCTCGACATCGTCGTTGTCGTCGAGTTGGGCGAGCGTTTTGTCGATCACCGTGGTGTCGCCGACCGGCAGCAGCATCTTTGGTCGGTTCCGCGTGATCGGCCACATTCGCGTTGCATAGCCACCTGCAAGAACAATTGCGTCCATAAACTGACAAGCTACCGCCGGTGACTTATACTCTGTTATTGTCATGGTATGCCGTAACACTCACCGCTGCCGGCTGTTCGTCTCAGCGGTCGAGCCGGTCGGCGATCGGTCGGCTGTCGTCGCCTGTGGCGGTGATCGATCTCAGCCTCGTCGTTGCCTCGGTGTCGAACCACAGCCGTCGTCGCCACCACGGCCCGGCCCCGGAGTCGTTTGAGAGCTCGGTGACGATCCGATTGGCTGTTGCCCCGGCGTCGGGCGTGCTCAGCGGCACCGCCCGATCGAAAAGTCGTGACTCGTCGCCCCCACGAACCAACACCTTCGCGTCGAACTCGGCACGCTTGTAGTGGGCGTTGCTGGCGAACGCCGCCTTCTCGGCTGGCGACAACGATCCGCAGGCGTCGCTATCGAGCACCTCGGCGACCCGAAATTCGCCGATCAGATACGCCCCCCACTCCGGGGCGACCCACTCAACAGCCGGGGCGGTGTCGACCTCTGCGGGCGGCTCGTGGCGCGTCAGCGTCGCATAGAAGAACAACGAGTCGCCCGGCTGCAACTCGCTGATCGGGCCGGCCTTGACCCCATGTTCGTCGCCGTAGGTATAGCTTTCACAGCAGGGATAGCCCGCAAACTCGGGGTCGAGATGCACCGAGGTATCGCGGCTCTCACTCGGCAACTCGAACGGGAGCGGTGAAAGCTCGGCCTGCAGGTCGTCGTAGGTTGGCACCTCTGCGGCCGGATCAATCGGTTCGCGTTCGGGAATCGGGAGGTAGACAAAGCTTCCATCGGGATAGATCGGCCCTCTCACGCCCGGAAGGTTCGTGTTGGCGGCGACGTTGATGGCGAGGGCACGGGCCATGACTACCTACTCACGCGCCGGCGGCGCGTCCGGCGGCGACAGCGTCCGCTGGAACTCATCAAAGATCTCGACCTCGTCGTCGATCTCGTGATCGATCTCGCGGTCGTCCTGTCGGTTCGGGAGTCGGCCATCATCGATCGGCTCAGCGACCGCCTCCCAGCCGGGTTTGATCTTGACGCTGTTGGCAGGGGTGCCGACGACGACGTGGTGGGCCGGCACGTCGCCTTGTACCATTGCTCGCGCGCCGACCACTGCGTTCTCGCCGACCCGGCAGCCGGCCCGCACCATCGCATCGTAGGTGACGCGGGCGTCGTCGTCGATGATTGTATGGTAGTTGTCAATATGTGTCTGGTCGACCAGATCGTGATCGTGGCTGTAGATGTGGACGCCATCGGAGATGGAGACGCGGTCGCCGACGGTCAGTTTCCCGCGGTCGTCGAGGTGGACATCGTCGTGGATGACGACGTTGTCACCGATCGAGATGTTGTGGCCGTAGGTGAACGTGATCCCCTTGAAGAATCGGCAGTTGTCGCCACACTCATCGAAGAGGTGGTTGGCGAGCATCTGGCGGAACTGCAGCGCGAAGGCGACGTTGTCGGCCATCGGCGTCGCGTCGAACTGTCGCCAGAGCCACTGGAGATGTTTTGATTCCTCGAATCGGTCTTCGTCTTTCTCGGCATAGTATTCCGATTCCAGTGTCGCGTTACAGGGGTCATACCCTTGGAGCCGAACCCGGGTTGCTGGCGAGACGTCCTCGCCACGCTGCCATGCCTCGTAGGCCTCCCGATCGCCGAACAGATCGACGAGTACGTCGGTGACGACCTCGCAGGTATCTTCCGGCCCCGAGAGCCGTTCATCCACCGACTCGATAAAGCGATCAACCCCGTCGGCCGCCGCGGCCGGCAGGGAGACGTGTCGCTTGGTCATTGGCGTGCGTTGCCTACGAGTAAATAAATGGATTCGGTTGTGTGGGTGTTACCGGCTCCACCATCCGAGTCACCGAGAGAGACGGCGAATCAGTTTTCTACCTTGCGATATAATATCACACAATGCTCGTCCGTGAGTTGATGACAACTAACCTCGTGACTGCCCCGATCGAGGCCGATATGCGGACCGTCGCCAAGCGCATGCTTGAGGAGCGGGTCGGGAGTGTCATCATCACGAACGACGGGACGCCAACCGGGATCGTCACCGAATCCGACGCGCTACTGGTCGGCTATGCCGCCGACAAACCCTTTTCGGCGGTGTCGGCACAAGCGGCGATGAGCCACCCGCTTGCCACTATCGAGCCGACGACGACGATCAGAACTGCCACCGACCGGATGGTCGATGATGGGGTGAAGAAGCTCCCCGTCGTCTCGGAGTTGGAGCTTCAGGGGATTCTCACGATGACCGACATTGTTCGTGCCCACAGCGACCTCCTCAAGGAGGTTCGACAGATCGAACGTGGACGGGGCCTCCACGATCCTGACGATTGGCAACTCTCCGAAGAGTAGCCCCAGCAGCCAAAACAGACCGGCTAACTGTCTCGACCGATATCGATTGGGCATGTACTCGCACCCCACAATTGAAACACTGCACGTCAACCGCGGAGGCGGTCGATGATATCACTGCCACCCGTTCTTGGCATCACCGTTGTCGCCCACACGTTGCTTGCGGTCGGTGTGGTCATCCATGGCCGTCGCACCGACACTGATCCCGGCTACTGGACGCTGGCGACGCTGTTGGTCGGCGTTATTGGTGTCGCCGGCTACCTGTGGCGCCGCTAACACACCCACTGCACCCCTCTCTCATCTGGCCTCTGAACCCCTCAGCTTCTGCTCGAAATCGCCAGCCAACGAGCCGACGGGCCGACGCAACACCACTTTCACTCCGCCGTCAGACACGCGGCACAGTAGTCGTAACGGTATTACCCTCGGCCCCGTCTTGATTGGGTATGGTCGAAAACGTACTCTGGCCGGCGTATTTTGACGCCGACCTGACGCGATCCGAGGGGCGGCGGGTCGCAACCGATCTCGCGGTCGACGAACCCGCTGTTGACGAGATCGCCACCGCCGTCCAGCAGATCGGCTACGACGCCGTGATCGAACGCGACAAGACGTATCCCCGAGCCATCGAGCAACGCGGTCGCGTACTCGTCACGGGCGCAGAGGATACGAAAAACGATCTTGTCCAGGCCGTCGGTGCCTATCTCGGCGTCCTCCGGGAGTAAGATGCAGCGGATCGGCACTGTCGACAAAACCGCCCAAGGTCTCGGGATCGTCGCCCTCGATACTGAGGATACGCCCGACATCGGGCTGATGGTAATCGACGAGTCGCTGTCGACGGTCGGCCGGATCGTCGACATCTTTGGCCCGGTTGCCAGCCCGTATGCGGCGATCACACCGACCGATAGCGCGTCGCTGACGGATCTGGTCGGGACGACGCTGTACGCAGAGTAGCACCACCAACCCCGTTTTCTCAGGTCGGGCTGCAAACACAACGGCCAAACCCCCCACCGTCCAAAGGCGACCATGTTCCCCCGGGAGTATCGCGGCGTCGCCGTCGCCGTCGTGTTGTTCCTCCTCGTCCAGCTCGGCGCGCTCGCGTTGGTGGAGACGTTTTTCCAGCAGGGCTATCAGCCGGTCGAGGATCCGAGCGACCCGACCAACAGCCTGTTTTATATCGGGGCGGTGTTGGTCGCGACGGTCTTCTTTCTGGCGGCGTTCAAGTATGATCTCGACTGGGTCGTCCGCGTCGTCATTGTCGCCACCAGCGGGATGCTCTCGTGGTACGTCTTCAGCGCGATTGTTCCGCCCGGCGTTGCCGCAGTTCTCGGTGCCGGCATCGCCGTCGGGCTGTGGGTCTACCCTGAGTGGTACGTCGTCGACACCGCCGGGGTGTTGATGGGTGCGGGCGCGGCAGGCCTGTTCGGTATTACCTTTGGACTCCTGCCGGCGATCGTCCTGCTGTCGGTGCTGGCGGTCTACGACGCCATCAGCGTCTACAAAACCGAACACATGCTGGATCTCGCAGATGGCGTCATGGATCTCAGAATCCCTGTCATCCTCGTGATCCCACTATCGTGGTCGTACTCACTGTTGGACGACGTTGGCGACGACGCGGACGGCGATAGCGACGACGTTGGTGAGCATGATGCCAACGAGGCTGACGACACAGACGACGAAAATACCGATCCGAGCGATGACATCGCCCCCGGCGACGACGAGCGCGAGGCCTTTTTTATCGGCCTCGGCGACGCCGTGATCCCTGGTGTGATGGTCGCCAGCGCGGCCTTTTTCTCGTCGGCCCCGCAGTACGCCGTGCCTGTTATCGAACTCAACACGCCTGCGCTGTTCTCGTTGGTCGGCACGCTCGCTGGACTGTTCGTGCTCATGTCGATGGTAATGAAAGGGAAACCGCATGCCGGCCTACCCTTGCTCAACGGCGGCGCGATCGGTGGCTATCTACTTGGCGCGCTGTGGGTCGGCATCCCGCTTGCTGAAGCGGTCGGGATCACTGGATTCCTCTGACTCGCGGTTAGCACCCCATCAGTTGTCGACGCCTTCCCGCACTTTGACCGCCATCCCGCTGTCGAAATCAGCCATCGCGTCCGCCGAGAGTTCGGCCCGCCCAACCGCCAGCAGGTCGCCGCGCTCGTGGACAACAAGTACCTCGTCGCCGGGTCGGATCTCGGGGTCGACTTCGCTGACGAACTTGGCGAAGGCGTTCTTGCCCTCCCGCACAAACGGCTCGGAGTCGTCGCCGACGACGACACGGCATCGCGGTCGATCGAAGGCCGCCGCCAGTCGCCGACCGCCGGCGATGCCGAGCGTGAATCGGCCGTCGACACCGTAAGAAACGAGGCGGTTGCCGTCGGCAACAAGTTGCCGCGGGCGACCGCTGCTGGAGCGGCGGATCTCGATGGCCTCGCCGGGTGGGAACAGTACCGCGCCCGCGCCGGCACCGAACTGGTAGTCGGCAATCGTCCGGAGTTCATCGAGGCCGCGGTCGTGAGTGCTGTCGTCGGGTGTCTCGTCGCTTGGGGGTGTCGCCCCCCGGCTGGCTGCCTCATCGCTCATACAGTTGGTGTCTCGTCGGGCGTACAAAAGCGGGGTTGTCTGTGGCGACGATACCGGGTGTAGCTATGAAACGAGTCGCTGCCGAACCCACGCCAACAGCGCGAACAGGACAAGCCCGATGGCGACGCCGGCGAGCGTGCTCTGGAGCAGGGTTCGGCCGAGTGCAAGGCCGATCGCCACGCCGAACGTAAACGGGAGGGCAAGCCCCTCAATCTGGGTGCTTGTGGGCATCTACAGGAGGAACTGCTCTTTGTTGTCGGCGAGATCGGTGAACTCATCTGTCGCGTCGATCAGCTCCTCAGCTGTCGAGGAGCCAAAGGCCATCACCTCAACGCGGACGCCCTCATGACGGAGGTGCGAACAGAGCCGCGAGAAGTCGCCATCGCCGGTACACAACACAACCGTGTCGACGTGGTCGGCCAGCGTGATCGCATCGAGGCTCATCCCGACATCCCAGTCGGCCTTCTTGCTGCCGTCACCAAACGTCTTGATCGCCTTGATCTTGGTCTCGAAGCCGATGTCGACGAGCGCGTCGAAGAAATCCTCCTCGTTGGGTGCGTCCGCCCGGATCACATAGGCGATCGCCCGGGTCAACTCGCGGCCGGCGACCGCCTCGGTCAACAGCCCCTCGTAGTCGATGTTCCGTGAGTAGTCGCTGTGGGCCGTATGATACAGGTTCTGGGAGTCAGCGAGCACGGCAACCCGCTGATCAGGGTGAATGTCGGTCATATCGATCCACGACCGGCCGGCGTGTTGAGCCTGTCGCACCGCTGGTCGGTCGGCTCCCCTCGGCCGCTCTCGGGCTCAGCGATTGAATTTCACGTTCGCGTCGGTGATCGACTCTCGAAGAAACGGGTGTTCAACGGTTTTCTCGATCGACCCGTCTCGTGCGTGCACCGCCAATTCCTTAAAATCAAACTGCTCTTGGGCCTGTTTGCCGTACTCGTAGGCCTGTTTGACCGCGCTTGCGGAGCCGAACACGTAGCGTTCGCCCTCGGGGACGACGAGCCATTTTTTCAACAGCTGGCTGTAGGTGACCCGCAGCGTGCTAAACAGATCGTTCCAGTAGACATCGCCGACGCTTGTTGCTGAATCCCACCGCAGCGTACAGGGGTGGCGGTCGGCCTCCAACCGATCTGAGGCGGCCGCCATCGCCTCCATCCGCCGGCGGTGAACCGAAAAGATCGTCGCCTCCTCGGGGGTGCGCCGGAACTCACGACAGACATAGCCCTGCTCGGTCTCGATGACCTCTAAGGGCTGCTTGCAGGGCGGAGCGTCCCCGCCGCCGAGATGCCCAACGGCGGATCGGTTGTTCGACACGGATACAGATAGCTCCGCTGGAACGCATAAATAAGTTCCCAAGAACTGATCGATCGGGCTGCAGTCTGCCGGATCGTCAAAGAAATAGTATTGAGATACTACTCTCCTCGTCTTCCCGACGGCGACTCACCAAGCTTAGAGCTGTGTGCGGACGCGGCTGATCGCCGGCAACGAGACCCCAAGCACGTCGGCAACGGCGTCGGCCGCGCTCAACAGCCAGTCGGCGCGCTCGATCCGTGAATCAAGATCACCGGGCCCGAGGCGATACCGTTCGACGAGCGTCTCGATCGTGGCGCCCTCGCTCCACTCCGCGAGGATCCGGGCGGTTTTGACCGCCTCAAGCCATCGCTCGAAGTCCTCGGCGTCGCCCATCGCCGTCGTGAACTCGTCGGCGTGCTGGCGGGCGTACTCGTAGATCGCCGCCCGCTCCTCGTTGCCGAGATAGGTATCGTGCATATCCGGCGTGTCACAGATGATCTCCAAGGCGGTGAGCGCGGTCGGCTCGGCCATTTCTCCGGCTGTCCGCAGTCCCTCAACGATCCGCACCCCGGTTTCGGGGGTGATGTACTGCGTTGAGACGGTCGCGCCGATCTCGGTCGCCGCCAGGACGTTACCGTCCGTTGGTTCGTTGTCGCCCGAATCACGGACGACCAGCCCCATCTCGATCAACTCCTCGATGACGGCGGCGACGATGCCAGCGAGGTCGTCGACGGGTGTCTGGTGGGCGTAAAACGTCGCCGCCAGTACGTCCAAGATTCCGGATTCGGTCTCCGCGAAGCCGGAGGCGATAATCGACAGCACGTGGGTTCGCAGCGCGGCCTCGCTCGCCAGCTTCGATTCGACGGCTTCGGGGTCGGTACCGAGATACCGCTCGGCCAACGCCTCAGGGTCGTCGGTATCGACGAGGATCGCCTCGCCGTAGGGGTCGAGATGCGGTCGACCGGCCCGCCCGCACATCTGGTGGATTTCGAGGACGGGCAGCCACTCCGTTCCCGAGCCGGTGTAGCGTTGCTGGTCGCGGACGACGACCCGGCGGGCAGGGACGTTGACACCGGCGGCCAGCGTCGGCGTCGCACAGATGGCATCCAGCGTCCGCTTCCGGAATGCCGACTCGACAAGCGCGCGGTGGCCGCTTCGGAGCCCGGCGTGGTGGAAGGCGACGCCATCGCGCACACAGTCGGCGAGCCGCTGACCGGTGACGGTGCCGTCGAGGGTTTCGATCTCGTCGGCGACGGCCTCGCGGTCGGCCTGCGTGGTGTCGCTGGTATCGTCAGCGTCGCCGCGCAGTCGCTCGGCGAGCGATTCGGCTTCCCGCCGGGAGCGGACAAACGCCAGCGACTGGCCGCCGTCGGCGAGGGCGTCGTCGACAAGCTGGGCGGTCGTTTCGGTGTCGAGATCCGCATCCGGTGGTAGTTCCGCGGCGTCGATCCCGAGCGGGTCGGACGTCTCGTCATCGTATGTGATGGCGTCGCTGTCGGCAACGCCGGTGCGGAGATCGACGGGTCGCCAGTCGGATTCGACGAGTTTCGCGCCGAGCCAGTCGGCGATCTCGTCGGCGTTGGCCACGGTTGCCGACAGCGCGACCAGTTGGACACCCGGTGTGAGACGCCGGAGATGGGCCAGCGTGACCTCCAGTGTCGGCCCGCGATCCGCCTGGCCGAGCAGGTGGACTTCGTCGACGACGACACAGCCGATGTCGTCGACCCAGGAGGCACCGTTGCGAATGGCGGAGTCAACTTTCTCGCTTGTGGCGACGACGATATCGTGATCGGCGAGTTCCGCGGCCGGCGAATCATAATCGCCGGTGGCGATGCCGACATCGACGCCCGGCAGCTCGCTGAAGGTTGCGTGTTTTTCTGTGGCGAGGGCGCGCAGCGGGACGATATACAGCCCCGGCCCGTCGGCGGTGAGCATGGCGAGTTGGGCGATTAGGGTCTTGCCGCTGGCGGTCGGGATCGCGGCCATGACGTTCTCGCCATCGCAGATCCCAGCCTCAACCGTCTCGGCTTGCGGTGGGTACAGCTCTTCGATCCCCTGTCGCTGGAAGTGGGCGACGTGTGGCATCGCAAGCGGCAACGCATCGACCTGCATCTATCGCTTCCTGCGGCCTACTGCCCTAAAAGCCTATGCGGGCCAACCGGCTCAGGCGCGGCTGATCTGCTCGGTGACAACGCGCACGCCGACATCGACGCCGGTTCGCTCCCGGATACGCTCCCTGAGTGCGGCTGCTGTCGGTGGATTCTCACCGTAGACACGCACTGTCACGGTGTCGGGCTGTTGGGTCAGGAGGTTTGGCTCGTAGGTGAACTCCACAGCAAGCAGGTTCTCGGTTGCATCGTCGGCGATCGTCTCAACCTCGGTCTCGAACTGGGCGTTTTCGCGGGCTGCCAGCGAACTGGTCGCCAGAAACGACGTGAGAATCAGGATCGACACCCCAAAGATCAGGAGCCGTCGTCCGGTGAGCCGGCGGGCCTCTTTCTCATCGTACCAGTGGGTCGGTTTGTACCGCCGCACCCAGATTGTCGTCACGCCGGCGACGTTGATCGACAACAGATTGACCGACACCAACACACCCGCGCCGACCGCAAGCGTCGGATCGACGTAGGCGATCCCGAGGCCGACCGCCGCCGCCGGCGGCATCAACGCGACGGCGATCATGACGCCGACCAACGCCTCGTCGGCTCCGGAAGTCAGCGACAGCGCGCCGGCGATCCCCGCGCCCAGCGCGATCGCCAACGAGAGCAGGCCGGGGTGGGCGCGCTCGGCGACCTGCTGAATAAGAAGTAGTTCAAGCTCCGGGGCGAGGACGGCCCGATAGCCAGCGGCAAACAGTGTCGCGCTGCCGACCGCGACCGCGAGGCCGATCGCCTGCGAGCGCATCCCCTCCCAGAACAGCGCGTCGTCGCTGACGACGGTGCCGACACAGGAGGCCATCGCGGGTCCGATCAGCGGCGCGATCACCATCGAGCCGACGACAACCGCCGCGCTGTCTTGCAGCAGCCCGGCGGTGGCGACGATCGCGCTGATCAGCGTCAATGCGATGTAGTTGGTGGTGCTCCGGGAGAGATTTCGCGCCTTCGTCTGGAGTTCCTCTCTGGAGATCCGTTCGTCCTCGGCGACGCCGTTTGTCTCCTCGTCGTCCTCATCGTCGGCCTGCTGCTCTTCGAAGCGGTCGGAGACGATGGTCTCGACATCGGAGACGATCATGTAGCCGTCGCGCTCGACGCCGACATCCCGGAGCTCATCGAGGATCCCCTCGACGCTGTCGACATCGGTCGGGATGTAGACGATGTCGCTGTAATCGCTCCGGGAGGTCTCGCTTGTCATCGCGTAATCGATCTCCGCGTCCTCCAGATACTCGATGACAAGCTGCCGTTTCCCCTCCGGGACGAGTGTTTGGATCAGGCGCATGGCTGATGGCTGGTTGGTGGCGGCCCTCTCGATCGACTCGGTGTGAACACTACAGGCTCGTTTCGGAGCCGGGAGTAAAACAGTCGTGGGTGTTGGTGTCGACGCCACCGGCGGCCGGGCTGGATCTACGTAGCTCGCGGCGCGGTCGTTTGGGAACGTTCTTACAACTGTAGTGCCGTCACTCGGGCATGTCACAATCCACCTACGCTATCGGCCACCAACAGCCCGACACGGATACGGTCATTTCTGCGATCGCCCTCGCCCGCCTGAAACAGGCCCAGGGCACCGATGTCGTTGCCGCCCGCGCCGGCGAACTCAACCCTGAAACCGAATTCGTCCTTGATCGGTGGAGCGTCGACTCGCCGACGCTGCTGGAGGACGCAACCGACGAGGAACTGCTGCTCGTCGATCACAACGAATACAGCCAGACTGTCGCGGGCGCACGCGAGGCGACGATCACCCAGGTTGTCGACCACCACCGCATCGGCGACGTGACGACCGGCGATCCGATCTCCTTCCGTGCCGAACCGGTCGGCTCGACGGGGACGATCCTCACCGGGCTCTACGATGAGGCCGGCGTCGATATCGACGAAGAAACCGCCGGACTGCTGCTCAGCGGCCTCCTCAGCGACACCGTCGTGCTCCGGTCGCCGACGACGACCGACACCGACCGTGAGGTCGCCGAGCGACTGGCCGACATCGCTGGCGTCGACTACGAGGAGTACGGCAAGGAACTGTTGGCCCAAAAGAGCAAACTCGGCGAGAAAAGCCCCCGCGAGATGGTGCTTGGGGATTTCAAGGAGTACGACATCGGCGACGACGTGCTTGGAATTGGTCAGATCGAGACCGTCGAACCCGAAACCGTCCTCGACCAGCGCGATGCGGTCATCGAGGCGATGGACGAGGTTGTCGCCGAGCGCGGCTACGCCGTGTTACTCGTGCTCGTCACCGACCTGCTCGAAGAGGAGTCGACGGCCTTCATCGCCGGCGATCACACCGAGGCCGTCGGCGACGCCCTCGATTCGACATTCACCGACCGGGAGGCGTTCCTGCCGGGCGTGATGTCCCGCAAAAAACAGGTCGTCCCGCCGGTCGAAGACGCCCTGAAATAAGCGGATTTCGACGGGCCTACCAGCACACTCATCCGCTGTCATCCCCGACCTATGGCCAGTTGTGAGCCAGACCGTCCGGCAGCCGACCAGCGGGCTGACAGCAGTCTGTGGGGTGTCAACTCCCCCACGCCAGCGCACAATGATTCCACTCTATCACGATTTCACTGACGCGACGGTGCTCATCTTCGGCGGCGGCAGCGTCGGCGCGCGGAAAGCCAAGCGGTTCGCCGCCGAGGCCGACGTGGTCGTCGTCAGCCCAACATTCGACGGTCGGTTCGATGACGCCGACTTCCCGACGGTTGAGCGGATTCGAGCCGCACCAACGTCGGCGACTGTCGCCGACTGGTTCGACCGCGTCGACCCCGCGTTGGCTGTTGCGGCCACCGACGACAGCGAGCTCAACGCCGCTGTCGCCGAGACAGCTGCCGACCGCGACGTACTTGTCAACCGCACCGATCGCGCTGGCGAGCGGTCGGTCGGCAGCGTCGTCGTCCCTGCCACTGTCGACGACGGGCCGGTTTCGGTGGCGATCTCGACCGGCGGGCAGAGCCCCGCGCTCGCCCGTTACCTCCGCGAGCAGATCGACAGCGAGATCGACGAGGCAGGGAACATGGCCGAGCTGACGGGTCGGCTTCGGGCTGAGTTGAAGGAAACTGAGTCCCCCGAGACGCGGCGGGCGATGCTCCGTGCGGTCGTCCGCTCGCCGGCGGTTTGGAAGGCTTTACATACGGGAATCGCCAACGCTGAAAAAGAGGCAGCACGCGTAATGCAGGATCACCGCACAGGGGAGGATACATGATACGCAACGGCGTCATCACCGGCGTTCGGGTTGCCCACGATACGGCGACCGTCGACGAGATCGAGGCCGCCAGCGCGGACGATGTTGCCGATCGGATCGCCGACCTGCTGGCGACGCCGGGCGTCCGGGAAGCGTTCGCTATCCAGACGTGCAACCGCGCGGAGGCCTACGTCGTCACCGACCGTGCCGATCAGGGCCGAGACGCCCTCGCGGAGATCGCCGACCCGGTTCGCTCCGGGGCGGTCGTCACGATGGCCCACGAGGCGAGCCTGCGCCATCTGATGCGACTGGCCGCCGGGCTCGAATCGCTCGTCCTCGGCGAGGATCAGATCATCGGGCAGCTGAAAGACGCTATCGAGCTCGCCCGCCGCGCTGAGGGGCTCGGGCCGATGTTAGAGGACGCGCTGATGAAGGCCGTCCACGTCGGCGAGCGCGCCCGCACCGAGACCGCGATCAACGAGGGTGTCGTCTCGCTTGGCTCGGCCGCCGTCACGCTCGCCGACCGCGAAATCGATCTCGACGGCGCGACCGCCCTGATTCTCGGGGCCGGTGAGATGGGGACGATCGCCGCCGAAGCGATCGCCGAAACCGCGGTTGATCGCCTGTTGATCGCCAACCGAACGATCCCCCATGCAACCCACGTCGCCGACACCGTGTCGACCGACGCAAGTGCGATCGGGCTGTCGGCAGCACCGGCTGCCGCCGACCGAGCCGATGTTGTGATCGCCGCAACCGGGAGCCCAGACCACGTCCTCGCAGCCGAGGAACTGGCGAGTGCCGGCGAGACACTCTGTATCGACCTCGCCCAACCGCGGGATATCGATCCCGCCGCCGACGCCGAGGCCGGGGTGACGATCCACGATATCGACGCCCTGGAGGCGATCACCGCCGAAACCCACGCTCGCCGGGAGGACGCCGCCGCCGAGGTTGAGGCGATGATCGACGAGGAGTTCGACCGCCTGCTCGCGTTGTTCAAACGCAAGCGCGCCGATGAGGCGATCAGTACGATGTATGAGAGCGCCGAACGCGTCAAAAACCGAGAGGTCGGCACTGCGATGGCCAAGCTCGATGCCAACGCCGAGCTGACCGAGACCCACCGCGAGGTGATCGAGTCGTTGGCGGACTCGCTGGTCAGCCAACTGCTGGCCGCGCCGACGAAGAGCCTCCGTGAGGCCGCCGCCGAGGACGATTGGACGACGATCCAGACGGCGATGCAGCTGTTCAATCCTGAGTTTGACGGCCCGGTTCCGACAGACGACGCTGTCGACGAGTTGGACGTCGACAACGCTGACACCGAGGCCGATGACAACGACGAGACGCCTGCTGGCAGTGACAGCGAGACACCGGCTGGCCCGCCGGAGTCACCTGCGGGACTTCCTGACGGCGTCGATCCCGAAGAAATCCCTCAGCACGTGCTCGAACAGCTCTCTGATAACTGAGCCTGCGGGGAAGCCAGTATGCAGGCGAACTACGTGTTTCGGGTAACGGTTCAGCTTGATCCACCGACAGCACATCTCGATCCTGATCGCTTTGAGACAGTGTGTCGACTCCCGGCTGCGACGCCGGGAACCGATGGCTGGCTGTTTTTCCAGTACAATCTCTGGCGCGGCGATATCGCCGACGCCGACCATATGCAATCTCTCTTGATGGAGAAACTCGGCGTGGAGGTTATTGAGGCCAGCTTCAGCGAACTCGAAACCGATTCGGCCTACCGGGCAGCACTTGAGAGCGAAATCGAGACCGATCTCTCGCGGTTCAACGCCGACTCAGTCGATGCCGTCGTCCACCAACATCTCGGCAGTTCGATCCACGTCCGGGATGCCGAGGCGATTCCCGACGCCTAACGAATGGGGCTGTCGCCTGTCAACTGTCGCGCGAAGCGAGCGAGCATGCTATCAGAAGTCACGATGGCCTCGTTGCCATCGCCTCTATGATGAGTGCTCGGCCAGTGTCTCAACCAGCACGCGGTTGTAATCGGGGATGTCCGCGACGACGCGGCCCCAGACGATGTTGCCGTCCCGAAACGCCGGTTCGTCGACCCAGTTCGCGCCGGCGTTGATGAGGTCGTCTTTGATGCCCTGCGACCCTGTCGCGTCCGAGCCTTCGACGATGCCGGCGGAGATCCCGACCAGTCCGGCGTGACAGATCAGCCCGATGATCTTGCCGGCCTCGTGGGCTTCCCGGACAAGCGCACACACCGACTCATCGCGGCGGATCTTGTCAGGTGTCCAGCCGCCGGGCACCAGTACCGCATCAACAGCCGTCGGGTCGACATCCGCGGCAGCGAGCTCGGTTTCGGCGGTGAGCCCGCCGCTTTTGCCTGTATACTCGACGCCGGCCTCTGTGCCGACAACATCGATCGTTGCGCCTTCCTCTTGCATGCGCATGTAGACGGCCCAAAATTCGAGGTCTTCGAAGCCCGGCCCGACCAACATGGCGATATGTGTGTCATCAAGTTTCATCTGTGACCACTGTCCCGATATAGCTCCTATCTCGGGATAACGTTTTGTCCCGATTCGATTCCTGGCTCGCCACAACACAAATATAGCTGCCCGCCGTAGCTTTCGGTCGATGGTCACCGACGAGTACGACTTCTGGCTGTTCGACCTCGATGGCACGATCATCGACGCGGAGTGGGGGTATATCCGCGATATCTTCGATCGTGTTGGCCAGCGACTCGACCGTCGGTTCACCGATCGGGAAGCCGAGATCCTCTGGCATGGCCTCGGTGGCCCACGAAACGCAACGCTGCAGGAGTTCGGTGTCGACCCTGATCCGTTCTGGGCGGCCTTCCACGAGATCGAAGAGCCACAGCAGCGCGCGGAAGCGACCTACCTCCACGACGACGCTGCCACGCTGCTCCGGACGATCACTGACCGATCAACACCGGTCGGTCTCGTCACCCACTGCCAGGAGTTTTTGACGACCCCTGTGTTGCAGCATCTCGATATCGCCGACTGGTTCGATGTGGTTGTCTGCTGTACTGACGAGCTGGGCTGGAAGCCCGATCCCGACCCGGTACGGCAGGCGATGGCTGGATTGGGCGTCGACGACGACGACCACCACGGCGCACTCGTCGGCGATGCGGCTGTCGACATCGGCGCGGCGTGGAACGCCGGCCTTGATGGTGTCCATGTCGAACGCCACGGCCACGACACCCGCGGGCGGTGTGTCCTCGGCGACTATCGCGTCAGAACGCTTGAGTCCTTGCTGGCCGCACCGGCGACTGATGGCGGTGTCGACAACGTGGCCGACGAGTAAGCGCCGTCAGTCAGAGCCCTGTTGGGTGGCTGTGATAGCTTGTCGTTAGTCCCCACTCCTCGGCGAGGGCCTGGAGTCGCTGGACGCCGCCGGTCTCGGTGGCGTAGTGGCCGGCCAAGATGACGTTGATGCCGGTCTCTCTCGCGCGATGGTAGACCTGCTGTTTGCCCTCGCCCGTAATCAGCGTGTCCGCGCCGACCTCGCGGGCTTCATCTAGCCAGTCCGTCCCGCTGCCGGTGACGATGGCGACTTGGTCGATATCCTCGGGACCAAAATCCAGCACCTGCAGGTCGTCGCCTTCGAGTTCGGCTTCGAGCGTCGCCGTCAACTCCGCCCGCGTCAACGATGCTGGCGCGGCCCCCTGCTGGCCGACGGTGACCGGCCCCATCGAGCCGAAGGGCTCGGTCTCATCGAGATCGAGCAGCTCGGCGAGGACGGCCGCGTTCCCCAGCGTCTGGTGGCCGTCAAGCGGGAGATGCGAGACGTACAGCGCGATGTCGTTGTCGACGAGGCCGGCGATCCGGTCATACTGGCGGTCGGTGACGCGCTCGATCCCGCCCCACGAGAGCCCGTGGTGGACGACGAGGACATCGCTGTCAGCGTCGGCCGCGGCGCTGATCGTCGCCTCGGCGGCATCGACAGCAAAGGCCGCATGCTCGACGGTCGCGTCGGTCGGGCCGACCTGCAGGCCGTTCGCGCTGGCGTCGACATCGCTGTAGGCATCGGTGGCAAGACGGTCGTCAAGTCGGCTGACGAACTCGGCGAGTTCCATACCAGTTTCTCGACGTGGGTCGGCTTGTAAGCGGCGAAAGAAGAAACCCCGTCAGTCGAGGGCGACGGCGTTGACCTGGCCGACTTGGCCGGGCCGGGAGGTGACACGGGCCTGGCCCTCGCTGGTCTCGATAATTGCGCCCTTGGTGATGATGTTTCGGCGGGCGTAGTTGACGTTCGCCGGGTTCTCGACGACATCCTCGATTTCGACCTCGGTCGTCTCGCCGCCATCAGCGAGCTGGGCGACATTCGTCGAGAGGGCTCGCAGTTTGTCATCGGTGCCACGGGCGTCGATGACGCGGAACCGGGGGTCGTCGACGGTTGTCTCGGCTGGTTCGCGTCCGAGCTGGTGTCGTTTCTTCTTGCTGGCGTGCTTGAGTCGGCCGCCGGTGCGTTTCCGCGCCGAGCGTCCCTGATCTTTCATACCCATCACAACCCCCAGCAGCTACTTGAATCGCTCGGAACGCCCCCGGAGTCGCAAGCGTTAGGTTCCTCTCGCTGTCTCCCTTCGCTATGAGCCTGCAGGTCGCTGTCGCGGTGCCGTTTCGGCAGGAGGGAACCGACCGGCTGGGCGAGGGGGCCTTTGTCGTCGCGCTCTCGCTTGACCGGGAGTGGTTCTCGCCGGATCAGGCCAAACGGCTGGTCGATGTGGCGGTCGGCCGTGGCCTCTTGGAGAAGGCCGATGGTGATCTCGTGGCCACGTTTGATCTCGATGCCGTCGATATCCCGGCGGACTACACGCCCGACACCGATATTTTCCGTGAGCAGTCGACCTTCGAGCAACTCTTAGATCGCATGACCGACGCTGGGATGGCCAAACAGGAGGCTGTTGCCGCCGCCAATGAAACCCAACGCCGCCTTGGGATCACACTTGAGGCGGCGGCGGTGCTTGTCGCCACCCGCGAGGGGATCGATGTTGCTGCCGCCGCCAACGCGGTTCGGACAGAGCTGGCGACCGACGATGAGTAAGCCTCGCGGCCAGCAAACACGACCCATTTGCGTGTGGATCACGCATTCGCAGCTATGGTACAGGATCGCCTCCGCGACGGCAAACGCATCGCGCAACTACTGGCCAGCGAACTGACCGGCGACCAGTCCGCCCTCGCCCATGTTGTTGTCGCCGACGCCGACCCGGATGTCGAGGCGACCGACGAGGGAGCGTTCGCCTACCGTGTCGTCCATGTCGCTGACAACGACGCCCTCACAACCGACGATCGCGGTCGACCGACGCTCGCCGCCGACTCCGCAAGCGATGTCGACGCCGAAACGACTGAGATTGCGACTGTCTCCGTCCAGCCAGCACGTGCCCAAGTCGAGTTCAGTGTCGCGGCTGATCGCGCTGCCGAGGCCGCGACGACGGCTGCTCTCGATGTTGGATCGACTGTCGATGCTGACGACGACACCGCACTGATCAGTATTACCGACGGCGTGGACGCAAAACGGGTGATTCCGGTGTTTGAGGCTGTCGTCGTCGCAGTCCCGACGACCGCAGAGTAAGTGGCGGCTGTGCGTCACCTGCCCCCAACCGCAGTACATACAAATCGAATGGGTCGCATCGTTTGGCCAGCGGTGCGGACTACCCAGTGGTGAGCTATGACACGATACATTCGGACTGCCGACGACGGGCGAATCACCGACACACAAACCGACCAACCCGCGGGCGACGACTGGATCGAGATCTCTGAGTTGGCGTATCTCAGCGATGCCGCGCCCGATGGCCACGAGGCGATCCGGTACTACAAGCCCGAGGCCGAGGAACCGGATGACGGGTGGGGGATCGAATCCGAGACGCTGGGCAAGCAGTTTGTTGAAGCTTAGGTGGCTGACGCTGGTAGATCACACCCGCGAGTGCTGTCGCTCTGCGTGTTGAAACCGCCCGGACGTGGATTATGGCAACACCGGCGTGTGCCGATGTGGGTTCGTCCTCCGGGCAGACAGGACGACCACCATAACAATTCGAAACCGGTTATATAAACCCTGTAGGCGATGACACGACTTGCCAGTAGTATCTGTCGTCAGCTGAACAATACTGTTGCCGTCGCCGATCGGCTGACTGGTTACGATGCTCTCAGAAGGCGGCGAGTAGTCCCGGAAGATCGGCGGCAAGCCGGTCGCGTTCGATGTAGGCATCGGCTCGTGTATCCTTCTGTGGCCCGCCGTCGAACAGCACCTGGACGGTGTGAATCCCAACAGCGTCGGCACCGGAGATATCCTCATCGGGTGTGTCGCCTATAAACACCGTCTCTTGGGGAGTTGTTCCGAGTGCGTCCAACAGCGCGTCGAAGGCGGCCGCGTCGGGCTTGCCGGCGTCGAGTTCGCCGGTCACGAGTGTCGTATCAAACAGCGGCTCCCAGTCGAGATACTCGATCTTCGATCGTTGCGCGCGAACCGGCCCATTCGTGAGGAGGCCAACACGGTAGTCAGCCCGAAGCTCACGCAACAGGGCTTCGGCATCGGGGATCGGCACGAGGGCGTTGGTGACAGCATCACGGTAGGCGGCGGCCAACTGGTCGGGATCGGTCTCTGTGGTGTCGTCGGCCAGCAACTCGGCGAAGATCGGCGCGCGGCTGTCTGTCGTGAGGTGATTGCGGTGGGCTTGAATGTACTCGCCTCGGGAGATCGGCGGCGCGTCGGCTTGCTCGACAGCCTCCGCCAGTAGCGTCTCCCGGTCGCGATCAGGCACCGCGAGCGTATAATCGAGGTCGAAGGCGACCCCGCGTATCGACATGGATGGTCGTTCTGGCTCCAACGGTATGAGGCTAGCGACACCGGGGGCTGACCACCGTTCTTTTCACGATCCCTCACCCCGGTAGGGGTATGACACTTGATCCGATCCACGTCGACGCCATCGCCCGGCTTGCGGGATCGGTCGCCGACTCGGTCGACGACAGCGACCACGACGATGTCGCCGAAACCGTCTGGGAGTCGTGGCTCGATCCGCTTACCGACGCCCGCGGCCGCACCGTCGTCGAACCGCTCGGCGAGCAACAGCGGGCCCGTGTCGCTATCGACGATATCGCACTGGCGGAGCGACCGTTTCCGACCGTCCACGGCATCGACTCGGGGACGATCAACCCGACCTCGTTCAAAAATGGGCTCGTGCTGGATCTCGCCCACGCCGCGATGGCGGTCGATCCGTCGGATCTTTCGATCCATCGTGCTCGGACGATTGTCGCAACTGTCCACACGAACGACCGAACTGAGCCACTGGGATCCGACTGGGTATCGATAGACGGGGGCCACAGTCAGCGACGCGTGATCCGCGCGCCACAGGTCAACCGATATGCGGAGGCGGTCGTCCACGCACTCTCGCTGTATCTCGCGGAGGGACACCACGCCAGAAAACACGCTAACACGGTTGAGGATCTCCTCTTACTCGATGGGCCACTGTATCCAAAAGAGATCCTGACGTGGCGAGATCGCAACCCGGAACTCGACGCGTTGACCTATGAGGCGCGTCCGAAAAACGTCCTCAAAAACTACGTTCGGCTTGTCGAACGGTTTGTTGCGGAAGGAACCCCGATTGCAGGGTTCGTCAAGAACCCCTCGGCTCGTGTGATCACCGGTGCGCTCGCCGACAAAGAGGTCGGCTTTGACGCGCCGTGGCCTGACGATACCGGCTTCTTCACCCGGTTGCTCGAACAGCAGGTTGACGACACTGGATCGGCTGTCGAAGCCGAACCCGGAGCGAACCGCCGCACAGACGAACTCACCGTCACCTCATGGTTCATCTCTCGCGGCGGGCCTGATGGCGCAATGGCGGCTGACGGCGACGCCCTTGGTGTTGAGAGAACACTTGAGCCCGAATGCTACGAGGTGACGTTCTTTGTGATCTACGATCCCCGAACCGACCTTTGTTACAAGGTCGAAGCCCCCTACGCGGTCAGTCGTGACCCGGAGACGCGCCAGCAGCTTCAAACGCAGATTCTTTCGGAGGTAGCCGCTGAACGCGGGCCGCCGACGGCCGTGGATAAAGCCGACGAACTCGCCAAAATCAGTGCCTCGGAGAAGGCAGCCCTCCGCAGGAAGTTCGAAACCATCCTCCACAGCGAACAACAGGCAACCCACGACAAACGCCGCTGGGGAGACGAATATTAGTCGACTGTTGGTTCGGCGGATTCGACCTCGACATCGACGGTGTCGCTGTCGACGCCGATGCGGACGAACTGCGTGACGACGTGTTCTTTGGCCGCCTCGACGGCCTGCTCTTTTGTCTCGAAGCCGCGCGGCATCGGCGACTCGAAGGCGATCCGCACCTCCTCGCCGTCGACCTCGATCGGCGAGCCACCGCTCTCGACCGCATAAAAGGAGTCACAGACCCAGACGTAGGGCGCGTCGGCGTTGGGGGTGCCCTTGTAGCTCGGTGGCTCCTCGCCGCGCTCGAAGACCGTGCCCGTGAGATCCGTCCCGCCGCCGTGACCGCGCACGAGTAGCATACCCGATGTTACGGGCTCAACTGTAAAAAGCAGGCCGTCGGCGACTGTGTTCACACCGACCGCTACATCGTCGCATCGAGATGTGCCAGCAACGCTTCGGTCGTTTCTTCAGGTCGCTCATGCAGTACCCAATGCGTCGCCGACGGAAACGTCACCAACTGCCCCGAATCACAGTAGTTCAGACTCTCCTCGGCCATCGTCGATTCCAGAAACTCGTCTTGCTGTCCCCACATGACGAGCGTCGGCACCGACACCTGCTGCTGTGGCGGCCGCGGTCGATACCGCCCCATCGCCCGATACCAGTTGATCATCGCGGTTACCGCCCCCGACTGTGTCCACGCCTCGCGGTATCGCCGAAGATCCGTCGCCGAGAACGTGCCGGGGCGACTGCTTTCTGTCAGTCCGCGCTGCAGTGCCCGACAGTCGTTGGCCGTCGCAATCGTCTCCGGCAGCACCGGGAGCTGAAACGCAAACATGTACCAGCTTTTCCGCAGTTGTGAGAGACTGCGCCGGAGTGTGTCCTCCATCACCGTCGGGTGCGGTACGTTGACCGCGGTCAGCGACGCGATCCGCGCAGGATAGCTGAGCGCGAGCCACCAGGCGACGGCCGCCCCCCAGTCGTGGCCCGCGACCGCCGCAGTCTCACGGTCGGCATCGTCGATAAGGCCGATCACATCGGCGGCCAGCTCCTCGATGTGGTAGCTGGCGACGCCGTCAGGTTTGTCGCTGCGGTTGTAGCCGCGCTGGTCGGGGACGATAACACGGTAGCCGGCATCGGCCAGCGGCTCGATCTGGCGGTGCCAGCCGTCCCAAAACTCCGGAAACCCATGGAGCAAAATCACGAGCGGCCCGTCTTCGGGGCCGGCCTGTCGTGTGTGGAGCCGAATCCCGTTGGTCTCGACGACGACCGATTCGCCCGGCCGGTCGTCACCTCTGGCGGTTGCTGCGTCCGACGGTACAGAAGCGTCCATACGATACCAACGGGCTGGACTGCGTAATACCTGCTGCCGGCGTGCGTCAGTGACTCACTCCGACGATGGCGTCAACAGTTCCTCGGCATCGAACTTCTGTTTCTCATAGAAGCCGCGACCCTTCAGCCGCGGGACGGTGTGGGTGTGCAGCGTTTCGCTGTCGAGATCATACAGCAGCGGAAAGACGTTTGTTCGTCGGTTGGCGACAGTGAACTCCTCGGTGGCAAACTCGATCAACTCCGCGTCGGGTGAGGCCCGTGGGTAGACGATGTAGCCAAAGAGATTCTGGAAGGAGCCGTCGGTCGGCGGCGAGGCCGAGCCGACAAGCGTTCGGAAGGATTCGGTCGTCGTCTCGACGGTCTCAGGATCAAGCTCAAGATCCTCGTTGATCGTCACGTAGACCTTTGTTCGGCCGATCGTCGGATCTTCGTCTTCCTTGTACCATACCGGATCGAACGGGTTTGCCTCTTCGGGCGGCAGTGGGTCGTACTCGTGATCTACCACCTGCGCTTCGACGTGATCACGATACTCGTCGATGTCCATGTGACGTACTCTGTGGGTCGTTGTATATGTTATTCGGTATCCGAGTGCGGCCCACCCAGATGCGGATTAGCTCACGTCCCCCTCGCGTGTTCAGGCGGCCGCCCGCATCGACCATACAGCCAACAACCCGAGTAGTACCGCCGGTACCAGCGGGAGGATCAGAAATGTCGCAAAGAACGGCAACCCCGCGGCAGCCGGGATGGCTGGCCGGAGATAGATGAGTCCAGGTACAACTAAGAAACAGGCCACGACACCGGCGACCAGCACCCAGCCGTGTCGATCGAACCCCTCGCCGTCTGGTTCTTCGTCTGCGCCTACCTGCGTCACATCGCCATCGGGCGCATCCGACTGGCGGACTGGATCGTCGGCCGTGTCGTCCCCACCGGCTTCGGAACTCACTGTTTGTCGTTTTTGCCCGGCGGGCAAAGCCCTCACGGTTCGACACCACACCGCATGCGAGCAGTTTTAACACATCCAGGGGCTACGAGAGCGTATGAGCAAACAGGAACCCAAAGCAGAGTCGGGGAAAGACCCTGAGTTGCGGAGCAGCGAAGTCACCGAGGGCGTCGATCAGGCTCCCTCGCGGGCGATGTTCCGCGCGATGGGATACGACGACGCGGATCTCTCCTCGCCGATGGTCGGCATCGCCAACCCGGCCGCCGACATCACGCCCTGTAACGTCCACCTCGATGATGTCGCCGACGCAGCCTACGAGGGTGTCGACGACGGCGACGGCATGCCGATCGAGTTCGGGACGATCACGATCTCTGATGCCGTCTCGATGGGGACTGAGGGCATGAAGGCCTCGCTCATCTCCCGGGAGATGATCGCCGACAGCGTCGAACTCGTCTCCTTCGGCGAGCGGATGGACGGCCTCGTCACCATCGGTGGCTGTGACAAGAACATGCCGGGGATGATGATGGCCTCGATCCGAACCGACCTCCCGAGTGTCTTCCTCTACGGCGGGTCGATCATGCCCGGCGAGCATGACGGTCGGGAGATTACCATCCAGAACGTCTTCGAGGGCGTCGGCGCGGTTGCCCAAGGCGAGATGGAGGAAGACGAACTCGACGAGATGGAACGCCACGCCTGTCCCGGTGCGGGCTCCTGTGGCGGCATGTTCACCGCCAACACGATGGCATCGGTTTCCGAAGCCTTGGGCCTCGCGCCGCTCGGCTCGGCCGCGGCCCCCGCCGAACACGAGGAACGCTACGAGATCGCCGAACGCGCCGGCGAGATCGCCGTCGACGCCATCGAAAACGACCGCCGACCCTCCGACATCCTCTCGAAGAAGAGCTTCGAGAACGCCATCGCCCTGCAGGTCGCCACCGGCGGCTCGACGAACGCGGTGCTGCACATCCTGGCGATGGCCGCCGAGGCTGGCATCGACCTCGACATCACGGAGTTCGACGAGATCTCCCGGCGCACACCAAAGATCGCCAACCTCCAGCCCGGCGGCGAGCGCGTCATGAACGATCTCTTCGAGATCGGCGGCGTCCCGGTCGTCCTCCGTCGCCTGCTTGAAGCCGATCTGATCCACGGCGACGCGATGACCGTCACCGGTCGCACGATCGCCGAGGAACTCGCCCATCTTGAAGAGGAAGGACGAATTCCCGACGACGACGAGATAGAGGCCGACTACCTCTACACCGTCGACGACCCTTATCAGGAGGAGGGCGCGATCAAGATCCTGACGGGCAATCTCGCCCCCGACGGCGGCGTCCTCAAGGTGACCGGCGACGACAAGTTCCACCACGAAGGCCCCGCTCGCGTCTTCGAAAACGAGGAAGACGCGATGGCCTACGTCCAGGAGGGCCACATCGAATCTGGCGACGTGATCGTCATCCGCAACGAGGGGCCGAGCGGCGGCCCCGGCATGCGGGAGATGCTCGGCGTCACCGCCGCGGTCGTCGGCGCGGGCCACGAGGACGACGTGGCCCTGCTGACCGATGGTCGTTTCTCGGGTGCGACTCGCGGCCCGATGATCGGCCACGTCGCGCCCGAAGCCGCCGACGGCGGCCCCATCGCGCTGCTCGAAGAGGGTGACACTGTCACCGTCGATATCCCCGAACGAGAGCTGTCAGTCGACTGCTCTGAGGAGGAACTCGACGCCCGCCGCGAGGCGTGGGAACCACGCGATCCAGCTTACACCAGCGGCGTTCTCGGCAAGTACGCTCGCGACTTCGGCTCAGCCGCGAAGGGTGCAGTGACGAACCCCGGACTCGTCGACAACGACTGAGTCGGTCGTTGTGTTTGCTGGATCGATCAGGCACGGTGGGCGTGCATGAGCGCGAAGTGTGCGACGATCGCGGAGGGGCCAACAGCGATCGCCAGAAGCGCACCTTCCCCAAGCAGGATGTACAGCAGTGGGCCCATCAACAACATCGACGCGCCAACCCCACCGATAATGAGCCGCTCGCTGCGATCGATCCGATCGGGGGTGCCGTTCTCCGCAGCCATCCTTCGGAGCCGCGGTGCAACTTCCGGAGCGACCGCCGCGGGCACGGCAAGCAGATGTGGGCCTTTGTACCACTGTTTTCCCCGGTTTGCGAAGACAAACAGGCTTCGACCGAACAGCTCACCCCTCCGAATCTTCACCGTGTTGTCGAGTGAACGACGCTTCGTTCGGTTCGGTTGCTCCCGTTCGATAACGCCAGCTTCCGGATCGACTGTCGTGGTCGTCCCCCGGTTGTTCTGGACGAGCAGCGATGCAAACACCACCGTCAGCTGTATCGCGTAGAGTCGTTCTTGTATACCGGTGAAGACCCACAGGACTCCGCCACCGATGGCAGCACCACATCCGACCCAGCCAAGCCGAACCGACGACCACTCCAACTGTTGACGTAGTTGATGGGTATCGGGATCGACTTCCTCAGCAGCCCAGTCCCGCGCGTGAATGATAAACGGCGTCAACACGAACAGCACCACTCCAAGGGTCAACACGACATCAACCGATATTTCGCCAACGAGAGCTGGCAGCGATCGGCCAATCAGCAGACATCCGACGCCACCGAGCCCGAGTAGTCCCCCGATCCCGACTGATCGGAGACGATTCCAGTTGCCGGCCGTCGTTTCCCACGAGATCGCGCTGTCGGCTTCGGCGTGTCGGTCGGCCGGCTGCTCATCCGCTGTGGTAATTGTGCTCTCGCCGGAGTCCGACGCGACTGAACGCATTCGCGGTATGCTATCGTGTTATCCGTCAAGTAAGTTCGGTTGGCGACCGTTGCTGCAGACGGGTCGCCGTCACCATGCGGCTACTCGTTGCCCTCACCACGTTGCAAACGAGTCGTGTTGGTGAGACAGCCGGTTGTACGTCGTCTGCATTTCGGTAATCGCCGCGGCCAGCGACGCGCCGTCTGATAGTGCGTCCGCCACCTGTGTTTTTTTCCACTGGCTCGGTGTCATCTGTTGCTCCCAGCGAGCCCGAATCGGTGCGATGCGGTCGGCGGCCTCGGTATCGCTGAGCCCCTGTTCGCGAAGCCCACGCTCGGCGAGTGTGAATACCTCACTGTAGATCACATCGTGGTCGGTCGTTTTCTCGCCGTCGGCGGTCACCCAGTGTAACTCGGCATCGAGCCCATTGTCAACCGCATCGTAGAAGCTGGTTTCTGCCGCGTCCCACTGCAACGTCGTCAGTGGGTGGTCGGCGGCAACGAGTCCGCGCAGCAGGCCGACGACCAGCCAGTGCAGCGCGAGGGTGTCCTCGACGGTCGGTTGTGTTGGCAGCGGGCGGTATTCGATCCGAAGCGTCCCCTCGCTGGCCGAACTCTCGCCGGTCTGCGTGCTGGCGTCGTCGCCAACGATCCCACGCACCCACCGCCAGTAGGTGCCGTATTTGTGTTGAAACTCCCAGTAGGGGTCATCACGGGTCGTATGCTCCCATTCGTGGAGAAACGGCCCACATGTCCAGTCGTCGACAACGCGATCGATGATGTCGGTCGGTGTGTCAATATCGGCTGGACAGCCGGCCTTCTGATAGCCGGCACTGTTGACTGTTCCCTCGAAGACCGGCACCCGGAGTTCGTGTGGTGTGGTTTCGATCAGTTCCTCGGGGTCGTCGACCGCGGTGTACAGATCGGCTGGGAGAAACGGTGAGTTGGTTGCCAGTGCCACTACCGGCCCGAGCGTCCGGATGGCGGCGTTGAAATACGCTGGAAACGCTGCCGCCGCGGGAATCTGAAGATGCGGCTGGATCGAGGTCGTCAGCGATTCGACGAGGATTGTTGGAAATGACGCGTCGGTGCCGGGGACGGACAGCGGGATTGTACCGCCAGCCTGCTCGATGAGTGCGTTATCGATCGCCTGGTACCGTGGCTTTGGCTGCATATTCTCAGCAATAACCAGTCCGTCGTCTTCGCTGACAGCGCCAAGATACGCTTGACTCCCTTCGATCGGTGGGATCGTCCACATCCCATCGAGTATAATTTGATGGTCGGCGTCGCCAGCGGCCGCCTCGTCGCGAATGTCGTCGATAGCTGTCCGCAACTCGGTGGCCTGTGCGGTGAGTCCTGCGGGATCGAATGGCTGTGGTGTGCTGTTGAGTTCGATGTTGTGCCGGCCGATCTCCCGGGTGCGACCCGAAGTCGCAAACAGCGTTTCGGGCACCGTTGTTAGCTTTCCGTCATCATCGACGGCGTAGCATTCCACCTCAAGCCCGACTGCGAACCCCTCGCCATCGAAGTCGCCATCGTGGATCGCCGCCCGGAGCGCCGCCGCCTGCTCGTCTACCCGCCGGTCGAACGTCTCGCGGGTGTCGGCAGCAAGTGCCTGTCGAACCATCGCCCGGTCGTCCATACCCGGTGGTTCGTGGCTCGACTGTTAGGTGTTTGGTCGCCGCTCCGCGCTCGTCGTTGTCGTGCTATCGTAGACTGCTGCCAACAGCAGGATGGCGATCAGGGCGTCAAGCCCGTGTTCGAGAAAATGATGGCTGCCGGGCGACAGCAGTCCGCGAAGGGTCAGCAATCCGGCGATCGATCGGGAGAGCAACGCCGCTAGCGTCGCACTCACAAGGAAGTACCGGCGGCTTCGACGGCGGTATGCGACGATCAGACTCAGTCCGAACAGCACGGTCGTCACCCCTGCGGCGGTGAGCAAGACCCACGAGAGCACCTGCTCGCCACTACCAGCATGCAACAGCGGTGGCGACGCCAGCGACGGGGTCGATGCAGGCGACACACCCACCGGTATCCAACCCATTAGGGTCGTTTACCGTTGCTGTCTTCAAATCGGTTGTGGCTGGATCATGAAATGTTGGTGGCGATCGCTGTTCTCACTCAGTGGGAAGCTATCTGGTATACTTGTAGTCGTACCAACTACAGTGTTGTGAGGCGAACACACCCATGACAACCACGCGGGAGCAGATCAAAACCCACGTCACCGAGCATCCCGGCGTCCACTTCAATGAGATCGGCCGGGCCCTCGACATCGCAACCGGACAGACACAGTATCACCTCCGCCGGCTGATGAATGATGACGCGATCGACTCCCAGTCACTTGTGGGACGCACCCACTACTATCCTGCCGGCTACGAGCCTTGGGAGCAACGCGCCCTCGCATTGCTGCGCCGGGAGACGGCCCGCGAGATTCTCCTGACACTGCTGGAAACCGGGACGCAATCCGCCCCAGCACTCACCGACGAGATCGGGATCGCCCGCAGCACGCTCTCGTGGCATCTCTCAAATCTTGAGGACGCCGACCTGATCGAAACTGAGACCGTCGACGGCGAGGTTCGCGTCACCCCGCGTCGCCCGGAGCGACTCGCCGACCTTGCTCGCACTGTCTCGCCGTCGCTGCCGAGTCGGTTTGTCGATCGGTTCGAACGCCTTGTCGACGACGCCCTGGTCGGCTGACTACTCGTGGGTAAAGAGGAACGCCCGATCGTCGTCGCTGACGGAGACACAGAGATCCATCACCTCATCCAACGACAGACTGCTCTCGGGGCCTTTTGAGGCGATGAGGTAATCGAAGGGCTCCTCACAGACGGGACAGGCGATCGCGGTGGTGTTCTGGTAGGTGGCGATCATCTCGTTGTCCCGCCGCGGCGTGAGGTAGTTGACGAGTTCGGTCAGTGGTTCGTCGGACGGATCGTCTGGATCGGCGGGCTCACTGTCCATGCGAGTACTAGCCACGGCCGCGAAAATAAAGACTCCGCTCACTCCGATGAATCGGGAGTTGCTGTTACCACCGCACGTAGCGTCGTCACCGCATCGGTCGCGTCGTCGCCGAAGACGTAGGTGATCGGTTCGATCCCGAAGGCCCCCTCGTGGTAGAGCACCTCGGGGGTCGGCTCCGTCGACGCTAACAGATCGGTGAGTCGCTCGTATCGATCCTCGTAGCCGGCCTCAAATTCGGCTGTCGACAGCCCGGCCGCGGTGAGGGCATCCAACAGCGCGTCACTCGTTTTGAGGTTGAGCGCGCCCCGTCGCTCGGGGGCGACGGTGCCCATCGCCAACACAGTGGTCGCAACGTGTTCCGAGGCGCCGAACTCTGGGTCGGCTGGGACGTTCGCCTGCCCACCCATGGCGTGAATCCGGCCTGGGACGGCCGCCACATCTGTTGTTCCCTCAGCGTCGGGCATCGCCATGGCGATGTTGGTGCCGACGTTTGGGATGTGGTCGACGACCGCCGCCGTGTTGGCAAACGTTCGCACCGCGCCCCGGACGTTTCGCAACACCTCGCGTTCGGTTTCGACGCGGGGATCCTGACCGCGCACACAGAGATCACAGCCCAGTCCTTGGAGGGCTGGCATCTCCTCCTCGTGCACTGCACAGATCGGGCCGCGATCCTCGAAGGATTCGATCAGTTCGAGCAGCTCGGCGAGGGCCTCGTACTCATCGACGCTGCCGTCGGCGAAGCCGCTGGCGATATACTCGATGGTCGCCTGCATCTCGGCGTTGTCGGCGAACCGCGGGTCGCCGGACTGCTCGCCGCTGAGATACTTGCTGACGGCCGCCTGTGAGAGGCCGAGCTTGTCGGCGATCGTCTGCTGGGAGCAGCCCTCAGCGGCGAGTTCTCTTGCCAACATCGCGCGGGCGGTCGGCAGAAACCGCTCGACGACGATCTCGCTGGGCAGCTGCAGCGTCACGGCGGCCCCACCCGCCGATCGGCGTCATCTCTGCGTATCATAGCTAACCATTCCGGGCAACGGCGTATGTAGCTTTGGCGATCATGACATGGCGTCGATGTCTGTTGCTGTGGTTGTGTCCGATCCGAATCTTGGTACCGTTCACTCTGTCTGGGTGTCGAGACCGCGTATAACGCACCTGTCACACCACGCAATACAATATTCCTGTCCGAGGGGTATTACTACATGTTCCGCGACACAGACACCCCATACTGTCTACGCGGGACGTATCATAGTCATCACACCGTCTGGATCACTGGCCACCGTTCCACCGTGGCCTTTCAGGTAACTCCGATAGCGACTGCTCTTCGTCGGTGGACTGCTGGCGATGTCAACATGGATACGGTACCGACACACAGCTCCCAGTAAATCGTCAATCCTGCTTGTCAGGCCTCATACAACCGCATACCCGACAGACTGGCATCGATTCACAAGCGGGTGTGGAGAATCAGCAGTCGAGCCACTAGTTTGCGCGATGAACCTCTGAAACTGATAGGTGGCTACTCAACCAGTATCGGGGCTACTGTCTCGCCTTCATCGGTTTCAGTAACTGCCAGCACCCTCCCGCACTCACAGCTCACCCGTTTGTGTTGTGTATCTGCGTCGAGCCACCTGCCACAGCCGCACTGTACGTGGATCGTCGTCGCCGCAGATTCGGGATCGGCTTCGGATTGTGGCTGTTCTGTTCCCATACTAGTACCACTAACCGTTCACAGGGATGAGACTATGCGCTTGTCTACCAAGCTGCTTATGTCACCTGAGCCGAGGGCGGAAACGTCGATAGCAAACGCGTCTGAATCGCGCTCACATCCTCTTGAGGCTCTTGCCTAGCTGAGCAACAAGGGTCAGATAAGCGATATTGTGACTAATTAGCGTGCAAGATGGAGCGCGCATATCTTGCACAGAAGCTTTTTTGAAAACCAGTTGGCTGTGTCGGTCAATACAGTGGACTCACGTATCGCTACGTACGAGCGATGAATACAGCACTCTATACCAATGGTTAATTAGCTTAGTAACAGTATGATTAGATATGAAAAATGATTCAACGGAGAACTATTCGAAAATCAGTAGACGGCGGGCTTTGCGGGGGGTCGGGGGTCTTACTGCGCTCGGTGTTACCAGTATTGTGTCCTCCAATACGGCTGCTGCTGCTGATCCCGGTACCCAACTGTGGTCTTTCGAAACTGAAGGTAGTATTGAATCATCGCCGACGATAGTTGATGGGACTGTCTTTGTTGGGTGCAATGGGAGTGCGTACCATAGTGAGAGTTCGTTCAAGAGTGGGAGTTTCTACGCGGTGAACGCAGAGACAGGCCAAGAGGAGTGGAGTTTTGAAGCTGGACAAGGGTTTGACTCGTCGGCAACGGTAGCCGATGGAAGAGTATTTTTTGGTAGTTTCGACGACAACCTGTATGCCTTAGATACTGAAACTGGCCGAAAAGAGTGGGTCTTCGATGCTCACGGTATTGGTTCATCCCCCACGGTGTTTGAAGGTACAGTCTTCATTGGGAGTTATAATAATCTGTATGCGGTGGATGCTGAAACAGGCGATCAAGAGTGGGTTTTTGAGACCGACATTGCTTCCTCACCTACAGTGAGTAGCGGGACAGTCTTCGTTGGAAGTGGTGATAATAATTTGTATGCGGTGGATGCTGAAACAGGTGATCAGCAGTGGGTTTTTGAGACCGGTGATAGCGTTTATTCGTCACCCACCGTAGCTAATGGAACCGTCTTTGTCGGGAGTAGAGATAATAATCTCTACGCCGTCGATACAGAGACAGGCCAAGAGGAGTGGGCTTTCGAGACTGGGGGAGTTGTTGACTGTTCGCCGACCGTATCTGATAATGTAGTCTTTTTCGGTAGTGGAGATGAAAGATTCTATGCATTGGATGCGGAGACAGGTCAAGAGGAGTGGGTTTCATATGTCCCATATCCTGTTCGTTCGTCGCCAACAGTGGCCGATGGGACTCTCTTCATAGCTGCCGACAACGAGCCTAATAGCTTGACACTGGCTGAAACTAGTGATGACGGCATCATAGGCGCACTAGATCTCGAGACAGGCGAACCGAAATGGAGTTTGAACATAGGAATTGATTTTTCGTCGCCGACAGTGGCCAACGGGACGCTCTTTATTGGTAGTAGTAATGATACTGACGGCAATATCGAAGGTGGAAAGCTAGTTGCGGTGGATACGGACGTTACCGGTTCTAGTGATGGGTCTCGTGCGAAGTTAGGAACACTTGGTCATCACGGTGACCGAAAAAATGCTGGTCAGGCAACAACTACACTCGAAAATTTGGGATTACCTGAAAGTCTTTCCTTATCTGGGGTGCCCACACCTGCAGTAATCGCAGCCGGAGGTGGAACCATTGGAGTAGGGATATATGCTTACCGCCGCTGGCGTCGATCAGACGATACAGAATCAAACGATACCGAAGAAAACTGACACCAATCCAACGGCATACACCTGACAATCTGATTGGATTGCATACGAGTGCGAGTGTCGTTGGCAATCTAGTCTCTATTCAGCTGCCGTTTAAGTACGTAACCAGCAGCACCGATTGCAGCAATACTACCTGTTATTACGAATCCAGGGGTTGAGTCACTAGATGTATCATCTGTTGCCTCCTGTTGGGTGGACTCATTTACAGTCCCAGATCGCTGATTTCCTGACCCGTTGAGTTCCTCTGAATCTAGCCCGGAAGATTGACTGTTATCATCTGCTTGCTGTTCGGTTGATTCATCGTCCATATAGGATTGATCTTGTAGGTATTGAATTTCTCTGTTATCCATTAAGACCGATAACACGGGATAGTCAGCCGGATCCGTAACGACCTCCCATGTCCCGTCGAAATCAAGTGCCGACATATTGTCCTCGGCCCCTTCACCCTGCATTTTTGTAGTTGTCAACCCAGTAATATCGTTACTGTCGCCATTCTGTCGACCAATACTTTCAGATTGATCATTGACGGTTGAGTCCCAGTAGCTCGCTGTTACCTGCCCAGAATTACTTCATATGAACCCGCCAATCTGTTGGTCTCCAGTGACGTTACCACACGAGAAGGAGGTGCGTATTGTATTTCTGTTATATCCAGCAAAGCCGCCCACATATTCCGTACCAGTGACCTGACCAAGAGCCACAGAATTTGTAATTATTGTACTGGCACCAATTGAGCCGATAAGCCCCCCGACCTCAGATTCACCAGTTATCGCACCGCTTGCTGCTGACTTCATAATTTCACCGTTCAAATCGTTATGGAAGCTATCACCCACAAGACCGCCAACGGCACTGTCTCCGTCAACATCACCACTGGCCCATGACTCTATTATCGTCCCCGGCGTGAAACCTGTATAATTGAGGAGTCCAACAAGACCACCAACACTTGATTCGCCAGTGACCTTACCAGTAGCCCACGAATTTCTGATTTTATTATCGTTTTTGCCTACAAGCCCGCCGACATTTGATTCACCAGTGATCGTGACACCAGCTGCTGAGTCTCTTATTATGGCCTTCCTATTTCTGCCAACAATACCACCGACATTACGCCTGCCAGAAACGGCACCAGTAACCGCTGAGGTGTTAATAGTACCATTGCTACCACCGATGAGAGCTCCGACATCGTAATCGCCAGTGATTTCGACATCGACAAGTGTGATATTTTCTATAATTGCCCCGTCACCAGCTAACCCGAACAGACCGACGAGTTCGCTATCTGGTTTTTCGATTACTAAGTCTCGAATTTCATTTCCTTGGCCGTCGAATGTTCCGGTGAACTCTGTCTGAGTTTTCCCAATCGGTTCGAACCCAGTTTCGGGATCAGCGACGTACTCCTCATATCCGGCAGTGCTCTCGTCAAGATCGGTGGTCAATATATATTCACCGTCGAGACCATCCCGTATCGCATGGAGATCATTCCAATCGGTGATTTGTTGTGTTTCTGATTGGGCATTAACTGTCCCAGTTCCGAGGCCTCCTACGATCCCAATCGTACCAATCGTCTTCACGACTCCTCGCCGACCCGGTTTTAGTAGATTTTGTCTTCCGTTACCCATAACATGAATTTAATTTACCATTTGAAAACAACTTTGCAATCGACTCGGGGCAGTCCCGCGGCAGCTGTACACACCGATGTCGAGGATGCACTTCAAGTCCGTGTCAATGGCTGAGGAGAGACATTTTGCTTCGCCAGTAACCTCGGTTTGTATCTTGCCAACAGCGATTCGGGGCGGTTCCACCGTTGGCGGGTCGAGTTGTATTTCGGCAAGATCGTGTGTCCAGTTTCACACAGCCTCACCAGAAATAATTAGTGTGAGTCGGGGCTCTCAATCATCCGATTGTCGTCGTCGGTTGAGCATGTAACCAGCCCCACCAAGTGTGGCGATCGCTCCACCAATTCCGAGCCAAGGTAGCGTTTCGTTATTCTGGGTTTCACTGGATTGGTCTTGAGTGTCTTGTGCCTCCGTCGGGTCAGTACTACTTTGTTCTTCAGGAAGTTGAATATCGAGCTCTTGATCGGCATACTCCCAATTTGCGTGATGCCCAAGCGTTCCAAGCGTAGTGCGAGATCCATCACTGGAGCCCTCGTTAGTAGTAGTAATCGCATAGAGATTTCCATCACCACTACCAACGAAGATGGTTCCATCTATGACCGTTGGGGAAGAATATATTTCGCCATCTGTCTCAAAGACCCACTGTTCAGTTCCTGTGTCAGCATCGAGTGCATACAGATTGTTGTCATTACTTCCTACGAAGACAGTATTCCCGACAGTGGTTGGCGATGATTGAATCCCATCGTTTGTTTCGAATGTCCATACTTCTTCACCACTTTCTGCATCTACAGCATAAAACGTACTATTAGTACTGCCGACAAAGACTGTCCCATCAGATACTGTGGGAGATGATTCGATCTCAGAACCCGGACCAAAATCAGCCGCATTTGAGAAAACCCATCGTTCTGTTCCATCTTCGGTATTCAGAGCAGACAAAGAGCCATCATCACTGCCGATGAAAACCGTGTCGTCGACGACGGTAGGAGAAGATTTGATATAAAATCCGGTGCGATAATCCCACAGTTTGTCTCCAGTTTCAGCATCAAATGCGAATATTTTATCATTGTGATTACCCACAAAAACCGTCCCATCAACTACAGTTGGAGAAGATTCTACACGAGTTGCGGTATCGTAAGCCCATTTTTGTTCACCCGTTTCAGCATTGAGAGCATATAGATTGTTATAGTTTTCCCCAACAAACACAGTTCCATTAACCACCGTTGGTGAGGATTTAATCGACGAATTCCCCTCGAACTTCCAGAGTTCCTCACCTGTAGTCATATCAATCGCATAGACGAAATTATCTAAACTGCCGACGAAAACCACTCCATCGACAACTGTTGGTGACGAAACAACACGGCCATTGGTTTCAAATGCCCACTTTTCAGTCCCAGTTGAAGCATCAATTGCGTAGAGTGAGTTGTCATCGCTTCCAACATAGACTGTCTCATTTACAACGGTTGGTGATGATTGCACGCTGTCTCCTGTTTCAAAGACCCACTCTTCATTGGAATCTTGTTGGCTGGTTACAGGGGCAGTAAAAGCGTTTGCCGCCACAATACCAGTTAGACTCAATTTGAGTGCTGTTCGTCGAGTAACACTGGACTCATCTCCTTGAAAACAACCATAGTCAAACGGCATAGCCAATAACAATAATTAACCAATAAAAGCATATTGATATGTAAGTAAGATCGTCGATACGCTTTTGTTTTATATAATACCGTTTTCGATAACTGGGTAAGTGAGTCCGATTGTTACCATCGACGACTCCTCATGCAGAATTCTAACTTTCTGATTGAAAATCGGTGTCGCTAGTTCACTGAGTGGATAACTTGTAGGGAAATATACGAAGCAAAGGTTGCTGTGCTGCATACAATCTCTATATCTTGCACAGCGTGATCTCCCAGCTTCGAGATAGATCCCGCTGTTTCACTGTTTTCAGGAGGAGCCATCCGTCATTGTCGCCGCAGGGCTCGTTGTCGACGACAAGTCATCGGCTATTTATATCTCGGGCCCAGCTATTCGGATAACCAACGCGCTGTTCCCTGTGCGTCGGTGCGTTCGCTTCGGCTGTCGCTCCCTGCGGTGCGGACGGTTCCGCTGGTTTGACACGGCCGGGCGTCGCCCGCGCCACCGGCGGAACAGCTCTTGTTTGGACTACCTATGGAAATCGAAATTGCAACCGTCGGCGGCTACGAAGAGGTTGGACGACAGATGACGGCCGTGCGGATGGACGACGAGATCGTCGTCTTCGATATGGGCCTCAACCTCTCGCAGGTACTGATTCACGACAACGTCCAGACCGAGACCATGCACAGTCTCGATCTGATCGATATGGGTGCGATCCCCGACGACCGCATCATGAGCGAGCTTGATGGCGAGGTCACGGCCATCGTCCCCACCCACGGCCACCTCGACCACATCGGCGCGATCCCGAAGCTCGCCCACCGCTACGACGCGCCGGTCGTCGCCACGCCGTTCACGATCGAACTCGTTCGCGACCAGATCGCCGACGAGGACAAGTTCGATGTCGACATCGACCTGCAGGTCATGAACGCCGGCGAGCAGATGCGGATCAGCGATCAGGTGCAGATGGAGTTTGTCAACGTGACGCACTCCACGATCGACGCCATCAACCCGGTGCTGCACACGCCGGAGGGCGCGATCGTCTACGGGCTGGACAAACGCCTCGATCACGACCCCGTCCTCGGCGACCCGATCGATATGAAACGGTTCCGCGAGATCGGCCGCGAGGGCGACGGCGTCCTCTGTTACATCGAGGACTGTACGAACGCCAACCAGAAGGGCCGAACCCCCTCGGAGTCGGTCGCCCGCAAAGAGCTCCACGACACAATGTTGAGCCTCGAAGATTACGACGGCGGGATGGTGGCGACGACGTTCGCGAGCCACATCGCCCGCGTGTCGAGTCTGCTTGAGTTCGCCGAGGAGATCGGCCGCGAGCCGATTCTACTGGGTCGCTCGATGGAGAAATACACCGGTACTGCGACCAATCTCGATGTCGCGCTGCCGGACAACATCGAGATGTATGGCCACCGGCGCGCCATTGACCAGAGCCTCGAACGGATCATGGAGGACGGCAAGGAAAACTTCCTGCCGATCGTGACGGGCCACCAGGGCGAGCCGCGCGCGCTGCTCACCCGGATGGGCCGCGGCGAGACCAACTACGACTTCGACAACGGCGATAAGGTGATCTTCTCGGCCGGCATCATCCCCGAGCCGACCAACGAGGGCAACCGGTATCAGTCCGAACGCCTCCTCAAAATGCAGGGTGCCCGCATCTACGACGACATCCACGTCTCCGGCCACCTGAGCCAGGAGGGTCACTACCAGATGCTTGAGGCACTTCAGCCCCAGCAGGTCATTCCGGCTCACCAGGATCTGAAAGGGCTGTCGGGCTACGTCAACACGGCCAACGCCTTCGGCTACGAGGTCGGCCGCGACCTCCATCTCACCCGGAACGGAAACATCATCCAGCTGACCGAGTAACGCCCGCAGTTCTCCCCCAGGGCTCGCTGTTATTCTGCTGTTTCGTCACTGTCGACAGCGATAGCACCCTCATTCTCACTGTCGACAGCGAGATCATCCTTGTCGACCGCGGTAGCGTCAGCCTCGCTGTTGGTGTCGACGAGCGGCAGTTCGATCACGACGCTCGCGCCGTCGCCGTCGACCTGGCGATCAAGCGTCCCGCCGTAGCCTTCGACCACCCAGCGGACGAGCCACAGCCCGAGGCCGCTGCCGTGTTCCAGCTGTGAGATCTCGGCGTCGCCGGTGACGATCGCCCACTCCGCGGCCGGCACTCCCGCGCCGTTGTCGCTGACGGTGATCGAGGCCGTGTCTGCGTCGGCCGCGACGGTAATCTCGACGCTCGGGGTCGCTGCCGTGGTGTGTTCGATCCCGTTTTCGATTAGTTCGCCGACGGCGGTTGCGAGGTGGTCGCCCGCCTCGACCGTGATCGGTGTCGACTGCGAGAGCGTGACTGTTGCCTCGGGATTGTCGGCTTGGTAGTCCGTGATTGTCGGCTCCAAGAGCGCGCCCAACTCGACCGAGGTGCGATCGAGACTCCCATGGCCTGCAACGGCCTCGATCGTTTTTGCGGTCTCGCTGAGCTCGATCAGCGCGCTGGTGTTTGTGACGATCCGGTCGGCGAAATCGCGGTGTCGCTCTCCCTCAAGTTCGGCCGCAAGGATCTCCGCGAACCCGGAGACCACGTTGAGATCGTTTCGAAGATTGTGTCGCAGCAAGCGATGGAGCACCTGCAGCTGAAGCTCCCGCTGTTTGAGCGTCGTGATATCGGTGTACAGCTCGAAGCGACGGCGCTCATCGTTGAGTTCGTAGGGCACCTGTCGGAAGAGGAAGTATCGGATCCCATCCTCTGTCCGCAGTTTGAGCTCCCGGTCGCCATCCTGTCGTTGCCCCGGCGTGTCGGTGTCGACGATCCGGTCGGCGTCGATCGCCAGCGGCTGTGGCGTCTCGCTGTCCGGGATCGCCCCCTCAACCGTCGGCTCGCCGAACAGCCGCCGGAACGCGCCGTTGACGGTCTCGACCCTCGGCTCTCGACCCCCGATATCGATCTCGTTGATCGGATCGGTGAGATTCTCGAACAGATAGCTGAACCGCTCGCGTTCGGCGGCGGCCGCCTGCTTGGCCGACAACAGCTCCGAGCGGTCGTGAATCGTAATGATGACCTCGCCCTCCCCACCGGCTTGGGTGAGTCGAGCCGCCTCGATCGTCACCGGAAGCGATTCGCCGTCGCTCGGTGTCAGCGTCGTATCGATGGTGATCGTTTCGTCGTCGCCGAGTTCCTGGAAGGCATCGGTCACACGCTGTTGTTCTTCGTCGGCAACGAACTCGATGGCGGGCTCACCGAGCAGCCCAGCCCGGCTGTGACCGAGGCGATCGGCCAGCGGCTCGGTGAGCAGCTTAAACCGGCCGTCGGCGTCGATGACACACAGCATCTCCCGGACGGTTTCGACGATCGACTCGTAGCGACGCAGGCTCTGTTGGCGGTCGGTACGGGCGAAGGCGGCCTCGGCGTTGGTCGTCACCAGTTGGATCAGCTGTCGTGTCTGCTGGGAACACTCCTCGGGATCTGGGACACCAACGACGAGGACGGCCGTTTCGCCGATCGGCACCGCCGACAGCGTTGCGGCCTCGCCGGCGTCAGTGCCTTCGCCGACGGGCTCACAGACGGTGGCCTCGCCACTTGCAAACGCCTTCCCGACCAGCCCGTCGCCGGGGGCGATCGGCTCACGCGGGTCGGTTTCGGCTGCTAGCCGTTCCGATGTGGCTGCCGGCACCAACTGCTCGGTCTCGTCGTCGTACCACCGAACCATCGCCCGCTCGAAGCCGAGGGCTTCGGTCACCGTCTCAACGACCGTTTCAGCGACCGACGCCGGCGTTTCGGCGACCATCAGCTCCTGAGTTCTGGTCAGCAGTTCGTTGAGCGTTGCCTCGCGTTCGACCTGGTCGCTCACATCTCGGATCGTCCCGACACTGCCGCGGAACTCCTCCTCAAACGGCAGCAGTGCGATGTGATCCTGACACGGCACCTCCCGATCGTCAGCGGTCTCGACGGTGAGGTCGATCTCGGTTTCGCCGTCACCGTCGCCGGTTCGTTGCTCGTGGAACGCCTCGGTGACCGCTTCGCGGGCACTCTCGATGGTTGATTCGCTTTTGAATATCCCGATATGGGAGCCAACCAACTCCTCGCGGTCGTAGCCGGTGAGATCGGCCAGTCCATCGTTAACGTAGGTGAACTGTTCGTCCTCGTTGAGCGCGTAGACGCCATCGGAGACGGTATCAAGGATCTGCTCGTAGCGTTCGAGTTCGTCACGCCGCTGTTTGCGGTCGGTGACATCCCGAAAGTACACTGACAGCCCGTCGTCGTCGGGGTAGGCGGTGACCTCGAACCACGCATCCAGCGGCTCGAAGGGGGCCTCAAAGGAGACCGACTCCTGGCTGTCGACGGCGCGGGTGTATTGCTCCTCGAAGATGCTGCCCTTGGCGGCCGGGAAGGCATCCCAGACGATCTCGCCGACAACCGCCTCAGCGTCGATACCGAGCAGTGATTCCGCCCGATCGTTGACGTAGACAAATCGCCAGTCGTCATCAAGCGCGAAGAAGGCGTCGTCGACCCGGCTGAACACCGCTTGAAGCTCGTTCTGTGTCGCCCGAAGCTCCTCTTTCTGGAGGTGGTGTTGGAGCTCGTAGGTCACTAACTGGGCCATAAACTCAACGAGCAGTTGATCGTCGTCGGTGAGCGATGGGCCGTCGGTGTCGGTGCCGTGGAAACACAGCGTTCCGTACGTTGCGCCGTCGATCTGGATCGGGGTGCCGATATACTGGACGCTGCCGTAGGTCTCGGCGGCCGCGAGATCAGTCAACTCCGGGGCGTCGACGTGGACGTTGTCGATCCGGTAGGTCGCCTCCCGATCCAGCGTCCGGTCGCAGTAGGTCTCCGACAGCGGGATCGCTGTCCCGGTGGGGATCGAGCCGAACAGTTCGTCGTCGCTGTCGATGATCTCGACGCGGTAGCTGTCGTCGCTCACCGAGGCGACGATGCCGGCGTCCATCCCAAGATACGTTTGGCCGACATCGAGCATCGCCTCGACGCGATCCTCGAAGGTGCCGCTGGTCTCGGTCAGGGTTCGGTGGAGCGCAGCAAACGGATCGGTGTCTGCGTCTGTCACCGGTGGTGTCGCATCGTCGGGGGCGGCGGCCTCAGTCGAGTTGCTGGTCGCCGCCTCGTGGCTTGCGCCTTGTTCATCGGTCGACTCTCGCTCACTGACTGCTCGAAGCCGATCCAGGAGGGCGACCGTGTCGTCTTCGGTGGCTGCATGGCGGAGATGAGCGTCGACGACGCCGCGATCACGCGCCGCTGACAGTGCCGTCGCCGACTCACAGTAAGCCACACAGGGAGCACCCGCGTCAGTGGCGACGCGCTCACAGGCGGTCGCGGCTGCCTCGGATTCCCCGTAGGGCACGACGACGCAGTCGACGCCCGCCGCGTTTGCGGCTGCTATGAGTTCTTCGGGGTCGGTGATCACGGTGAGATCGACGGTCGCTGTTGCGGCGAGGTGATCGAACACGTCGGGGCTTCCGTGGTCGTCGTCGGCACCGCTTGCTGCATACCCGAGGACAGCGAGTGGCGCTCCTGTTGTCTCGGTGGCCGCATTCTGCCCGGTCATGTCGCTTCCCTCCATCTACACGTGTCACGTAGTTAAACTTCGCTCTGAATATCACGGGTGGGAATCGGTGGCCGCTGATCTCTCGCCACAGCGGTTTTGGGAGTCTGGGTGCCACCCTTGGTATGCATCCCCCACTCTGTATCGTCGGCCCCAGCGATGCCGGCAAGACCACGCTGCTGGAATCGCTGGTCGCCGAACTCGCCGACGCCGGCCGGGTCGGAACGATCAAATCCATCCACCACGACATCGAGATCGACACGCCCGGAAAGGACACCCACCGCCACCGCACCGCCGGGGCCGACACGGTCGTCGGGCTGACGCCGTCGCTGTCGTTCGAGATCACCCCCGGTGGAAAGGACGCCGCCGACAGCGAGGTCGATCTGCTGGAATCGACAGTCGACGATCTCCGAGCGGCCGGCTACGAGTTCGTTCTCATCGAGGGCTTCCACAGTGCACCCTACCCAAAACTCGTCGTCGGCGACCGCCCGGTTGCTCCGCCGGTCGTCGCTCGCGGCCCGCCGACGGCCTTCGACGTCGCGGCGCTTGCGACCGCGATGATCGAGGGGACGCTCGTCGACGTCGACGCCGACTCGGTGTGACCGCGGCCCCGACCGGAACGCCCAAACCACCCAGCCGCCAACACGGGCGCATGTACGAGGCGGTCGCGGCCTATCCTGCGGGTGACAGCACCGTCAGCCGGCAGGCGCGGACGGCCGCCGACTACGGCTACGACGGCCTTGTCGTCCGCACCCGCGAAGCCGACTTCGATGCCGAGGCGATCAGCGACCGCTACGGGATCGAGGTCGTCCGCGGGATCGAGGTCGACGCCGCCGATCCCCAATCCGCGGCGGGGGCGGTCGGCAACTACCGCCCGGAGTGTTCCGTTCTCCTCGTTCGCGGCGGCACCGACGTGCTCAACAGATACGCTGTCGAAACCGACCGAATCGACGTGTTAACGCGCCCGATGGTTGGTGACGGCGATTTTAATCATGTGCTCGCTCGCGCCGCGAAGACCCACCGCGTTCACGTGGAGTTCGATTTTGGCCCGGTGCTGCGAGCGAGTGGCGGCCCCCGCGTGCAGGCCCTCCAGGAGCTCCGGAAGCTTCGTGAACTCGTCGAGCAGTACGACGTACCCTTCGTCGTCAGCGTGACCGCCGACTCCCACCGGCAGCTTCGTGCCCCACGCGAGCTGCGGGCGGTCGGCGAACAGATCGGGTTTAGTCCCGACCAGCTCACCGCGGGCCTCGACGCGTGGGGTGAGATCGTCGCTCGCAACCGTGAGCGCGCCGATGAGCGCTTCATCGAACCCGGCGTTCGGCGGGGGCCATATGAGCAATGAAGCATCTTCCAAAACACATCCGGCCGCGGTGGCGGTATCTCGCTGTCGAGATCGAGGCCGCACCCGACGCCGACATCGACCGTGGGGCGTTTCAGCGCGCGCTGTGGTATGCCGCCGGCAATCTGCTTGGCGACGCCGGGAGTGCCGACGCCGACCTGACGGTGTTCGGCTTCGAGTACGCCGACGGTATCGGCGAGGCGATCGTCCGCGCTCGCCGCGAGGAGACGGCTGCCGCCCGAGCCGCTCTGGCCTGTATCGACAGTGTCGACGGTGACTCGATTGGGCTTGTCGTTCGCGGGATCTCCGGGACGGTACGTGCCTGTGAAGAAAGCTATTTACGCGACCGGAGCCCAGATTTGACAGAGGAATCCGTCGCGTTTGCGGACGACCAACGGCCGGCGATTCGCCGTGACGATGTCGCCGAACTCTCGCTGCCCGAGGGGTTCGTGGCGGCGACGGAACTCGATTTCCACTAGTATGCAGGGACAACAACAGCAGGCCTACGACCGTGGCACCACGATCTTCTCGCCGGACGGCCGGCTCTACCAAGTCGAATACGCCCGCGAAGCCGTCAAACGCGGGTCGGCATCGATCGGCGTCCGAACGCCGGAGGGCGTCGTGTTGCTCGCCGACAAACAGAGTCACTCGCCGCTCCTTGAGCCGTCCAGCGTCGAAAAGCTGCATAAGGCCGACGACCACGTCGGGATGGCCTCTGCGGGCCACGTTGCCGACGCCCGCCAACTCATCGATTTTGCCCGCCGACAAGCACAGGTCAACCGCCTCCGGTTCGGCGAGGTGATGGGCGTTGAGACGTTGACGAAGACGGTTACCGACTTCATCCAGCGATACACGCAGGTCGGCGGAGCCCGCCCGTTCGGTGTCGCCCTCGTTGTCGGTGGGATCGAAAACGGTGAACCGCGGCTCTTCGAGACCGACCCCTCGGGAACACCCTACGAGTGGGAGGCCCTCGCTATCGGCGAGAGTCGGGATACGATTCAGGACTACTTCGAGGAGCACTACGAGCCGGATCTCTCGCTGGAGGAGGGGATCGAACTCGCGCTTCGCGCACTGGCGTCTGTTAGCGACGATGGAATCGAGGCTGCTGGCCTGGGCTTGGCGACGATCGATGTCGACACCGAACAGTACCACCAGTACTCACTCGACGAACTTGACGACGTCCTCGCTGAACACGAGCTGTTAGCCGACGACTAATATCGCCCGGCTCCGTTTGCTCACCGTCTGTTGTTTTTCGCTGTCTGCTCCCGTGTGAGTCGCCGTCGAAGCGAATCCTGAAAGGAGCCGCCGACCACGTTGCGGTATGGACTACGAGCAGACGACCGACACCGACGAGTTCACCGAATGGGAGCGCGACGACGGCCATGCCACGATCCGCCTCCGCAAGCGCGCTGATGGCCAGTTTGCGGTGCGATACGATCAGTTGCATCAGGCCGACGCTGGGCGGGCCTACGCCTACGAAACCGTCGAGAGCCGCGAGGCCGCCGAGGCGTTGGTCGCCGAGTGGCGGAACGATTCCCCTGCCTAACTCCCGGGAGTTTTACTTGTCGCCGTTGTCGCCATCTGTATGACCAGATTTGACGCCACCGAGGCCGAGAGCCGCAAAGAGTTGTTCGCGGCGACCGTCACGGCCCACCGTGAGCGCGGCAGCGAATTCTGTACGCTCGAACCCGATGAAACACCACCTGACAGCGACGACGACCTGGTGCCGTGGATTCAGTTCGGCGGCACCACAGTTGCTCTTGATTGCACTGACTGCGAACTTGATCGCCTGAAAGAACTCCTCGGTGAGTATCCCGATTTTCGTATCGACGATCTCGAAAGTCCCGAGGAAGCTGAGGGCACCCACGTCAACATCACGACCCATTCCGACGCAGAGCGGCTGGCTGAGTTTTTCGATGCTGTGTTTCAGCAAGCCTTCGGCTACCCCGCGGACTACCGAGCCTGGGCGGTGTCGATATAGCAGTCAGCTGCTTGCTTACCCATCGGATTCGGCGTTGTCCGGTTCCAGTGGTCGTCGGTCGGGATCGACTTCCTCGTAGGCACCGTCGGATGACTGAATCGGAAGCCCGCGTGTTTCGGCGGTCGCAGCGTGGAACGCATCAAACGGTGTCAGCCCCTCCTCGAAGTACGTCACTGCCTTCAGCACCACCTGTCGCTCCTCGTCATCACTAACAGGAACAAGATCAAGGAGGTTGGCGAACAGCCGTGCGTAGTCGAACTGATGGCGTTCCAACACGAGAAGCAATTCGAGATACGCCAACGGCGACGTAACGACTTCTTTGGACGCCAAAACTGACTCGGCGCTTTGCTGTAACCAATCATCGTCCTTTGCGAGCGCGAGCAGGAAATCGGTCTCAACGAAGACCGTCATTTAGTGGGCTCCGTCGCACCCTCAGAAACGTCCCGAGCATCGCCGACATCGTCGATGGCTTCGGCTTTTGCTGCACTGTGTGCAGCCTCACGAAGGTCAGCTCTCGACTGGCCGTCGAGGGCATCCCCGATCTCCTCGCGGATCGCAGCCAACGGGTCATCCGCAATCGGGATGAGTTCGATCCGATCCTCGTATTCGACGACGTGAAACTTCTCGCCGTACTTTTGGCGCAGTGTCGCCGGTAAATAGAGCCGACCGTTGGCGTCCGTTTCGACTGACATAGCAGTTCGTTTGTATGGAACGAACAAAGATATTTCCCATAGATATCAAATTCATACCACAACACTGTCGCCGAACCCGACGCTGGAACTGTTTCGGAACGACCTGGCTGACGCTGCTGACAGTGCTGTGGACTGACCAGTCTGTCGAAATAAAGAGTTTTCGCCCTCGGGTGTTCAGTCGTCACAATGACGACTCACGAGTACGACGTTGCCATCGTCGGCGCGGGTACCTCCGGCTGTTATGCGGCGGCGACCATCGCCAACGCAGGCCTCGATGCCGTTATCATCGAGCGTAAAGACGCCGAGGAGGCCGGCCATATCGCCTGTGGTGACGCGCTGAAAGGGGCGGATAAGTTCCCGAGTGCGATCCCGAAATCAAAGATCGAACCCGCCTTCACGAACACGGGCGTCGATCACGGTCGCTTCGAGATCCCGAGCCACGACACGGTACTGGAGATCCCTGTCCCGGGTGAACTCGCGGTTATCGACCGCCTCAAATACGGCAAGCTCCTGATCGAAGGCGCTGAGGAGGCCGGCGCGGAGCTCCACTACGACACCGTCGTCAACGATGTGAAACAGACCGACGACGGCCAGGTCACGGGCGTCGTCGGCAAGCGAAAAGGCGACCCCGTCGAGTACGACGCCGAGGTCATCATCGACGGCGCGGGCGCGCTTTCACTCTTGCAAGACAAAGCCGACTTTGAGGACGCCACCTTCGACACCAACGTCCGGTACTCGCAGTTCTGTTCGGCCTACCGAGAGATCGTCGAGGTCGACGAGGAAGTTGAGTGGGACGACGCCCTCGTGTTCAAACCGACCGAGCGCGCCGCGGGCTACCTCTGGTATTTCCCGCGTACGTCGACGGAGATCAACGCCGGACTGGGCTTCCAGATGAACGAGGAGCCGATGCAGATGATCGACGACCTCAAAGACGACCTCCGCGACCGCGAGGAGTTCGAAAACGCCGAGGTCACCGACAAACTCGGCGCGGCCCTGCCGACCCGCCGCACCTACGACTCGGCGGTCGCACCGGGCTACATGGCCGTCGGCGACGCCGCCGCCCACGTCAACCCGACGACCGGCGGTGGGATCGCCGGCGCAGCCTACGCCGGCCAGTACGCCGCCGAGCAGGCCGTCGAGGCCATCGAAGACGGCGACGTGAGCGAGGACGCGCTCTGGCACTACAACGAGCGCGTTATGGAGCACTTCGGCGCGCGCTACGCCGGCCTCGACGTGTACAACATCCTCTCGACGGCGGTCGATGTCGACGACCTGATGGGCCTCCTTGCCGCGCTGCCGGGCAAGAAACTGGCCGAGGCGCTCTACGATGGCAAGACCTCAATGGGCCCGCTGCTGGCAGCCCGAACCGCGATCAACAGCTTTGGCTACTGGCGACAGATTCTCGATTTCTACAAGGTCAAACAGGTCGCCGAGCAGGTGATCGATCACTACGAGCGATACCCATCCAGCCCTGACGCGCTCGAAGCCTGGCAACGACAGCGCGACGAACTCATGGAGACAGTCTACGACGTGACGGGCGCGGAGCCGAAGTACTGAGATCGACCGGCTATTTTCTGATCTACGTGTCGTTGTCGACGTGCCGAGTATCGTTCTCGCGTTGAACCGCTAACCTCCCGCTCTCTGTATCGACCTCGATCTCGTTGATCGCGCAGTTGCCCTGTTCTTGTTCCATGATCGTCGCCACGATATCGAGGTTTTTGATCCATCCCAGTAGCAGATACAGCGGCCCGCCGTGGGTGACAACGACGACGGTTTCGTCGCTGTCCATATCGTCGACGAGAGTGGTCAGCGCGTCGATGATGCGGTCGCGCTGCTCGATGAGACTCTCGCCGCCCTCAGGGCGTGCCTCTGCGGCTGTGTACCCAACCTCAGTGAGGGCAAACTCAGGATAGCCGAGAAACAGTTCGCCGTAGCTGAGCCCTTGGAGAACGCCAAAATCCCGCTCTCGCCAGCGACGATCCGGCGTCGGTTCACAGTCGACGGCTCGACCCAGTGGCCGCGCGGTCTCTAGTGTTCGCCGGAGATCAGAGCTTATCAGCCGGTCGACCGCGTACTGATCGGTAACAGTTGCCGCGAGCGCGTCGGCTTGACGGCGACCCGTCTCTGTTAGGGCGACCGGTGCCCATCCTTGCACCCGCTGTTCGCGGTTCCACATCGTCTCGCCGTGCCGAACGGCAACCAGCGTCGCCATACCACCGCTCGCGGCCGACGAGTCGTAACGTTTGCTACCCTCCCTGCCCTCTGGGTCGCTATGAGCGATCCGGTCGAGATGACGGTCTACAGCCGCGAGAACTGTCACCTTTGTGCGTCAGCCATGGAGACGATCGACCGCGTCGTCGACGATACCGATGTCGCCGTGACGGTCGAGGAGATCGATGTCGACGCCGATGCGGAGCTAGCCGACACCTACGGCGACCGCGTACCACACATTCTGATCGACGGCGAGGACGCCTTCAGCTATCGTGTCCACGCCGCTGAACTCCGAACGAAACTCCGGGCGGCCGCAGACTCTGTTGATTCATCACCAACAGAATAGTGAATTCATAGGTCAGCTCGCTTACGACCTGCTTTATGTGGATGGTGGTGTAATCCTTGGCTGTCTGATGTTTCGTCCGATCCGGGTGCTCCATGTTGATGACAGACCGGAGTACGGTGAGATCGTCACCGCCTATCTTGCGGAGCACGACGAGCCGTTTACCGTCGTCACCAAGACCACCCCGAACGCCGCCCTGGAAACTCTCGCCGAGGAGCCCTTTGACTGTCTGGTGACTGATTATGAGATGCCGGAGATGGACGGGCTTGAACTGCTTTCGGTGGTACAACGCCGCTATCCCGACCTGCCGGTGATACTGCTGACCGCAAAGGGCAACGAATCGATCGCCAGCGACGCGATCGCCGCCGGCGTCACAGACTACATTCCGAAAGACGACCTCACTGAGAGCCCCGCTGTCTTGGCGAAACGCATCACCAACGCGGTCGAACGGCAAGCCTACAGCCGCCAGTTTGAGACGCTTGTCGAGACGCTACCCGGGGTTGTCTACCGCACCCGGGAGACCCCCGAGTGGGACACTGAGTTTGTCGGCGGCAACTGCGAATCCTTGATCGGCTACCCGGCTGACGCGCTCGTCGCCGGGGAGGTCACCTGGGGCTCGGACATCATCCACCCTGACGACCGGGCGGCTGTCCGCGAGGCGGTCGATTCCCAACTCGAAGATGGTGACACCTTCGAGTTGACCTACCGGATTGTCACCGCTGACGGCGACGAGAAGTGGGTCAACGAGCACGGCCAGCAGGTCGCCATCGAGGACGGCGAGGGCATCTTCGAGGGGTTCATCACCGATGTGACCGCCCTCAAAGAGAATGAACGCCGGTTGGCGAAGTACACCGTCACCCTCGAAGGACTCCAGCGAACCACCCGGCGGCTGTTGGAGGCGACGACGTCGGAAGCCGCCGCGGAGATTGTCGTCGACGGCCTTGAGTCTGCCTTCGCGTTCGATACCGCCGGCGTCTGGCTGGCGACTGACGACCAGCTTGAACCGATCGCACAGACCGAACGCGGCCAGTCATTGATCGACGAGCCACCGACGTACTCGCCGGATACGGAGTCGCTGTCGTGGACGGCCTTCGAGGAGGGGGCGACCAAGCGGATCACCACGATGGCCGACCACCCCGACCGGGCGAACCCGGAGACACCGATCAGCAGCGAACTGATCGTCCCGCTGGGTGAGTACGCGCTGATAAATATCGGCTCGACGGAGCCCGACGCGTTCAGCGAGGCCGACGCCGAGCGCGTCCAACTGTGGGCCGACACCGTCACCGAGGCCTTCACCCGGATCGACCAACTCCAGCGGCTCAAAGCCCGCGAGGACGAACTCACTCGCCAACGGGATCGCCTCGACCAGTTCGCCAGCGTCGTCTCCCATGACCTCCGCAATCCGATCAACGTTGCCAGCGGGCGGCTCAAACTCGCTGCCGACGACTGCGACAGCGATCAACTCGACGTCATCGACCGCGCACTCACCCGCATGGAGGAACTCATCGACGACGCGCTACTGTTGGCGCGGCAGGGCCAGACCGTCGGTGAGACCGAACCTGTCGCCCTGGCTGACCTCGTCAGCCAGTGTTGGGGAACGGTTGCGACTGCCGACGCGACAATCGAGGCGGATTGTGACGTCACGTTTCAGGCCGATCCCAGCCGGCTGGCTGATGTCTTCGAGAATCTGTTTCGGAACGCGGTCGAACACGGTGACGAGAACGCGTCGATCACCGTCGCGACGACCGACGACGGCTTCTACATCGCCGACGATGGCTCGGGGATCCCCGAAGACAAACGCGAGCAGATCTTCGAAACCGGTTACTCGACCAACCGGGATGGCACCGGCTTCGGGCTAGCGATCGTCCGGGAGATCATCGAAGCCCACGGCTGGGAGATCAGCGTCGGCGACAGTGAGACTGGTGGTGCCCGATTCGATATTACCGGCGTCGCGTTCGAGTGAGCGCTGACACGTCCGGTCGCCGCTCAGTTGCCCGTCCACCGGAGCAACGCCAGGGTGCCCTCAAACAGGACAACCATCGTGAGCGCGACGATGATCGGTGCCATCCCGGTCGGATCTGGGCTGAAGAGGAACGCGATCCCGAGGAACGAGCCCCAAAATATGAGTCGCTTGGCCTCAAGCCACTGTCGAGTCACGAGGTTCATCATGATCGCCAACATGATAAACAGCGGAATCTGGAAGATGATCGCCATCCACCCCATCAACACCAAGATCAGGTTGAACGTCTCTTGGAGTCCGAAGGCGATGACGGCGGCCTCGGCGGTGTAGGTCGTAAAGTACGCGAAGACGAACGGAAGGACGACAAAGTGGGCGAACAACACGCCGAGTGTTCCTAACACGAGGCTCGTCGGCACGGCTGCGAGGTAGTAGCGTCGCTCAGTCGGATACAGCCCGGGCCGCATGAAGCGGTAGGTCTGATAGACAAACATCGGGAGTCCGACGATCAACCCGGCGAGCCCGGCGACCTTGAGCTTCGTGAGGATGAACTCCAGTGGCCCATACAGCCGCGGGCGATTTGTCACCGGTTCGGGGATATGCACCGACCACAGATAGTTGACGAGATCGCCCGCAAACGGGTAGGCGATCGCCAAGGCGATGCCGCCGATGAGGAACACGAGCCCCAACCGCCGCATCATCTCTTCGATGTGGTCGGCCAGCGGCATCTCCTCGTCGGTGGCCGGCCCCTCACCGGTGAGGCCCTCCTCGACGGTCGCATCGCCGGCCGTGGCTGGCGGCTGGTCGGCGGCAACCGAGTTGCCGGTGCCGCCGTCGGCGGCCGGGTTCGCTGGTGGTGTCGCCTCAGCAGTCGACGCTGCAGCCGCCTCGTCGGTGGTTTCTACCTCGTCGCCCTCGGCGGTAGCATCGGCAGTATCGGCAGCGTTGCCGTCAGCCGCGGGCGCCGACGGCTCACCGTCCGCTGGTGGTGACTCCTCGCGGTCGGGTGGATCATCGCTGCCATCCGGCGACTCGGCCATACGACTAGGCAAGGCTTCCCTGTGGGTATATGCCTTTTCGGATTCGGCTGGCGGTGGTTGTTGTCGCTGACCACTGCTCGCGCCGAGAGACAACGTTGATAACGCCGACCCGACTGGGTTCCGGTATGGCAAGCGCGCTCGACGACGACACCCAACGCGCGCTCGGCGAGGCGACCGCAACCGGGCGGGCGATGTTGCGGTCGGCCCAGAAGGATCTCCAGAAGGTCTTTATCGTCTTCCTTCTCGGCTTCCTCGGCACGTTCTATGCCCTGCGGCTCTACATCTGGGATTTTCTCCGCACCGTCACCGAATCCCGCATGCGGGCAGAGGTCGGTGAGAGCTTCGAGATCATCGCCCAAACCCCGTTTGATGTGATTCTCCTGCAGGCGAAGATCGGCCTTGTTGTCGGGTTGATCGTCGCCCTACCAGCATTTTTGTACTTCGCCCGCGACGCGCTCAAGCGACGGGGTGTTTGGCGACAACTGCCGGCGGCCCGCTGGAAGGTGGCCACGGTTGTTGGCTTTGCGGCCGCGTTGTTCATTGGCGGGGCAGCCTACGGCTACGCTGTCTTCTTCCCGGTGATGTTCAGCTTTCTGGCGGAGTTTGGCTTCGAGGCCGGCTTCGCGCCGCGGTACTCGATCGTGTTGTGGACGGAGTTTATCGTCCTGTTGACGCTGTCGTTTGGCCTCGCGGCGCAGATGCCGCTGGCGATCACTGGCCTCTCCTACGCCGAGATCGTTCGATATGAGACGTTCCGCGACAAGTGGCGACACGCCGTCGTCGGCATCTTCGTCTTCGGAGCGGTCTTCTCGCCGCCTGACCCGTTCACCCAGATCATGTGGGCGATCCCGCTGGTCATTCTCTACGGACTCAGCCTCTATCTAGCGAAGGTGATTGTCACGACCAAACGCGGCAGCGACCAGATCGACATCCGAGCGACGCTTCGTGCCCATTGGAACGTCCTTGCCGGGCTCGCTGTCGTCGGCGCGATCCTGCCGTATGCGTTCTACATCTACGGCGGCCGCGGCGCGGTCAACGCCGTGTTATCGTATCCGCTGATCGACAGCCGCTACCGGGTTCTCCCGCCTGGCGCGGGCCTCGGCGTCGACCCACAGACAGCGATGGCGATCTACGGGGGAATCGTCGCCGTGCTCCTCGCGGTCGGCGGTCTCGCCGCCCTGATCTACGCCGGGCTTGAGGTTGATCCCGATGGCGAGTTCGGCGATCCGACCGCGATAGATCTGACGACGCTGGATGCTGGTGGGATCAAGGCGGCCCCGCCTGAGGCGTTTATCGAACTCAGCGAAGACGAGGCGATGCGGTACGCCAGCGAGGCCATCGACGAGGGCGACGAGGCCAAAGCCCAGGCGATCCTCGATCGCTTCGACGAAACGGCAGAGGCCCGACAGGCAGCCCAGGACGACGGCGAGGGTAGTGGCGATGCGGACGGCGGCGATGGGGCGGATGACGCTGCCGCTGAACCGGGACTAGGTGATCGCGCCAGCCGCGCCGGCGATTCGTTCCTCAGTGAACTCACCGACGGCGAGCAGGACGCCGACGACATCGGCGGCTACTACACCGATATCGCCTTCGTCGCCGGCAGCTTGCGATCAAAATCCTTCCGGCTGGTAGCGACGTTTATGATCGTGCTGGTGGCGACGTTTACCTGGTTCTACATCGGCGGACTGGGGGCCGTCCGCGAGAACTTCCTGAGTCGACTCCCGCCGGAACTTGTCGGCGAAACTGCCTTAGAGATCATCACGCTCCATCCGGTCGAAGCCCTGCTGTTCATGGTGAAGTTCTCGGTGCTGGCCGGGGCCGTTGCCGTAGTGCCGATGGTCGCCTACTACGCCTGGCCCGCACTGCGGGAAATCGGTGCGGTGCGCGGCCGCCAATCGGTGGTCTTCCTGTGGGTTGGCTCGTTGACCGCCGGTCTGCTCGGCGGTCTCGCGCTCGGGTACTTCTACATCGCGCCGGCGATCATCTCCTATCTTGTCGCCGATGCGCGGGCCTACGACATGCTGCTTACCTACCGCATCAACGACTTCTTTTGGCTCATCTTGTTCACGACCGTCGGGATCGGGCTGCTGGCTGACGTACCGATTCTGATGCTCCTGCTCAATCGAGCCGGTATCCCCTACCGGGCGATGCGAACGCGCTGGCGGGAGGTCACCGTCGGGATGCTCACCGTCGGCGCGCTCATGACTCCGGCCGACATCGTGACGATGTTCCTTGTGACGGTGCCGCTGATGGCGGCCTACGGCGTTGGCCTGCTCGTGTTGTTCCTGGTGACGGGTGGCGGCCGGCGGAACCTCGCGCCGCCGGCTGATATCGTCAGCTGATCGGTGGCGTCGATTCGGTTGATCAGCCGATCGAGACGAGCACCACACCTACAACCGCCAACCCGCCGGCCAGCAGCCGTAGTCTCGGATGTGGTTCTCCGAGTAGCAGGCTTCCGAGCACGACCGCGATGACGGCCTGGGTGTTCACGACCGGCGAGACAACGCTGGCCGGCAGCGCGACGAAGGCCACCGAAACGAGGTGTTGACCCGCTGCGAGGACGCCACCAGCAAGGAGGAGTTTCCAGCGGTCGCCGCGAAGGCCCCCCGCCTCGCCGGCGGAGAGCCCACGGCAGCAACGCGATCGGGACGATCGCCAGCGTCAGGATCACAAACGCACGGGCGGGGACGGCCAACTCCTGCATGCTTACCCGTTTACCGACATCGACAACGCCGAAAACGGCCGCGCTGGCGAGCGCAAGCAGCGCGTCACGCCGCCGAACCACCGTTCGAAGCGGTGCCAGCAGCGACCCGCCGCGGTAGTTAGCAACATACACCGCAGTCGTGGCGACGAGGACGCCGATGACCTGTACCCCCGAGAGGCGCTGGCCGAGCAACAGCACCTCAAGCGGCAGCACAAAGACGGGGACGATCTTGCTGATCGGCGCGACATACGACACGTCGCCGATCGCTAAGGCGTGATAAAAGGCCGCCAGCGCGACCGCAATGAGGCCGACCGTGCCGACGACCAACCCCGTCTCGGCTGCCGTCAGAGGCGGCAAAAGGTCGTCGACACCGCCCGTTGCGACGACGATCGGAAGATACCAACAGAGCCCGACAGCATGAACGACAGCGAGATACAGTGTTGGCGGATAGTGACTGAAATACCGCTTGACGCCGACGAGATAGCTGCCCAGCAGCACCGCCGCGGCGACGGCGGCGACGAGACCGCCCGTCATCGGGGCGGCGACCTGCGACTCCGGGTCACGTGATTACAGGTGCTCGCCCAGCGCGGTCAACGAGTCGATCGTGGCGCGTGGCTCGACCGGCAGCGACACGTCGCCGTTGTGCGGTCGGCGAATAAAGATCGCGTCCAACCCCGCCCGCCGTGCGGCCATCACATCGGTCGCGCGGTCGCCAACATAGACGCCGTCGGTGCCGCCGAGAGCTTCCCGGCCGGCCAGCAGATAGTGCGGATTCGGTTTACGCCGATAGAAACCACCGACGCCGGGTTCGCGGCCGCGGGCGTAGGCAAACCCATCGAGGTCGTAGTGGTCGACGACGAATTCGACGACGGCGTCGTAGTTGTTGCTGATGAGCCCGAGGGTGTAGTCGTCGGTGAACCCATCGAGCGCGTCGCTGTCGGGATACAGCGTTCGATCGCCGGCCGCAAGCCGATCGATCGTGTGGCTCGCGCTGTGACGCTCCCGCCGGCGATAGAAGGCGACGGGATCAATCCCGAGACGCTCACAGCCGCGGACAAACTCGGTGTCGTACTTGTAGCCGGCCAACAGCGATCGCGTATCGTCGTCGACGCCGAGTCCGGCTTCGGCGATCGCCTCGTCGAGTGCGTCGTCGTGGACAGCCGGATCGGTGCCGTGGCCCTCCAGGATGACGCCATCCATATCGAACAACAGGAGCTGGTCGCCGTCGGTCATATCGGGTGCTGGGGTGGCGGCCGCATCTACCTGTCGGTGGGCCATCTCAGCGCACCAACCCCCGCGTGTAGGCTGACAGCCCCTCGGTGACGACGACAACGCCGAGGATGATCAGGAGGATCATGGCGGTCGACTGCCAGGCGAAGGCGTTGACCGACTGGAACAGCTGGACGCCGATCCCGCCGGCACCGACGAAGCCAAGCACCGTCGAATCCCGGATGTTGATATCCCACCGGTAGATCGCCAGACCGATCAGCGCAGGCTTGACCTGCGGTAAGATGCCGTACAAGAGGAGTTGCAGCGACGAGGCCCCGGTCGCCCGGACGGCTTCAACTTGGCCAAAGTCGATCTCCTCGATCTCCTCGCCGAGCAGTTTGCCGAGGAAGCCGACCGATCGGAAGGCGATGGCGACCGCGCCGGCCAGCGGCCCGGAGCCAAATGTTACCACGAAGATCAACGCCCAGATGATCGTGTTGACCGAGCGGCTGACGGTGACGATCAGCTTTCCCAGCCAGAAGGTCGCCGCGTTCGGCGTGGTGTTTTCGGCGGCCAACAGCGCGACCGGGATCGACAACACCAGCGCGCCGACCGTTCCGAGCGCGGCGATATGGATCGTCTCGATCAGCGGCCCGATGATCTGGGGTGTGTATGCGACATCCGGTGGATACATCCGCGTCAGGAGGTCGGCGATCTCCCGTGGGACGGTGTTGGGGTCGACGACACCGATATCCATGAACTGCCAGGAGGCGATCACGACGACGGCGGCGGTAAGCACCGCAATGAACCGGCCGAGTCGGCGGCGACGGTCGAACCGTTCCCAACTGGGTTGTTCCGTCGACATTATTGGTACCTCCGTCTGACAACCGCGCTGACGCCCTCAGCGAACAACACGACGACGATGATCGACAGCAGGATCGCCGAGACGTACTGGTAGTCATAGCGGTTGAACGCTGTCAACAGCACCGAGCCGATGCCGCCCGCGCCGACGATGCCGATCACCGTTGAGGTGCGGATGTTGATATCCCAGCGGTACACAGACAAACCGGCAAACCGCGGGATGATCTGGGGCACAACACCGTACAGCAGCGTTTGGATCGGCGACGACCCCGTGGCTCGCACGGCGTCGACCGCGCCCATATCGATATCCTCGATATCCTCGGCCAACAGCTTCGAGAAGAAGCCGACTGTTTTGAATGTGATCGTGATAATGCCGGCCAGCGGGCCGAAGCCGACGGCCTTGACCGCGAGGATGGCGACGATGATCGCGTTGAACGCCCGGGAGATCGAGATGAAGCCGCGGTTGAGCGCGTACAGCGGTTTCGGCGAGATGTTCTCGGCAGCCATGAACGCGATGGGGATGCTGACGGCGATCCCGGTGACGGTAGCGACCATCGCCATCGCCACGCTTTCGAGCATCTTGGCGATGATGCGGTCGAACTCGCGGGCGGTCGCATCCGGCGGCAGGAAGTCGCCGATGAGTACCGCCGTGTTACCGATCCCCTGCAGCACCCGGCTTGGGTCGAACCCGATGCCAACCGCTGACCACGCGAAAAACGCGAGCAAGCCGGCGTAGACGGCCCACTTGACGCGCCGGGTGCGGAAGATCGTCGGCCGCTGCCACGTCCGTTCACCCGTCGCCACGTCAGACGCCTCCCGCCGCCGATCCGGTGGTCGTCAGCGGCACCTCTTGATCGTCTGTCTCAGTTGGCTTCTCGCCATCAGTTGTCGTATCGGGGACATCCGCTCCGCGGTAGACGCGATCCAGAGCTTCCTCATCAAGATCGTCGGGTGTCCCCTCGAAGACGAGTTCGCCGTCATGGAGGCCGACGATGCGGTCGGCGTGATCGAGCGCAAGGTTCACCTCATGGATGTTGATCAACACCGGGATCGACCGATCGGCGGCGATGTCGGTCAGCAGCTGCATGACGGTGTTTGAGGTTTCGGGATCGAGACTGGAGGTCGGCTCATCGACCAGCAGGATCTTCGGCTCTTGGATCACCGCGCGTGCGATGCCGACCCGCTGGCGTTGGCCTCCAGAGAGCTCATCGACGCGTTTGTCGGCCATCTCACCGAGGCCAACCTGCTCAAGGATCTCGTAGGCGCGCTCGATATCCGCCGGCGGGAACGACCGCCGAAACGCCTGCCACGCCGAAACGTAGCCCAGTCGGCCCGAAAGCACGTTTTCCATAACGGTGAGCCGCTCGATGAGATTGTACTCCTGGAAGATCATCCCGATATCCCGGCGGGCGGCTCGCAGGTCGTCGGTGTCGAGCGCCGTTAGCTCCGTGCCGTCGAGGTCGATCTCGCCACCGCTGGGCTCGGTGAGTCGATTGACACAGCGGATGAAGGTGCTTTTACCGGCTCCGCTTGGGCCGATCATCGCGACGGTTTCGCTGCCTTCGACCGATGTGGTGACACCGCGCAGCGCCTCGTCGCCGGTGTCGTAGGTCTTCTGTAGGTTGGTGACGTGGAGCATTATTCTCCCAGCGCGCTTTGGGTGTAGTTGACGTCGTTGTACCGCTGGATGACCATGATGTCCTTCCAGTGTTTGCGGTAGGTGATCGGGACGAACTGATTGTACCCCGTCCGGTCGGCATAGGCGGTTCCGGAGTAATCAGTGTCGAGCCATGCCGCTTCGATCCCCTCGACGATGTCTGGATGGAGGTTGTATCGGTAGGCGATGGGGCCGTTCGGGAACGGTGCAGAAGCCCACACAACCTTGAAATCGTCGTACGAGAGGCTGCTGTTCGCATCGACTGTGTCCTTGAAACAGGTCGAACAGATCGGGCCGGCGTCGTAGTCGCCGTTGGCGATCCCACGGGTCGTGTTGCCGTGCCCGCCCGAGAAGTTCACCTCATAATCCTCGGTAGGTGTCACATCGAAGTACTGATCGAACAGTGCCGACGGGGCTTGATGGCCGGAGTTTGAGGCCGGCTCGGAGTGGCCGATTGTCACGTCGTCGCGGCCGAAGTCCTCCACACTCTGGATGCTGTTGGCGTCGGCTCGGGTCGTCGCAAACAGCCGATAGCCGAAGGCTCCGTCAGCGGTGAGCCCGGCCGCAAACGGGACGGCGCCGGCGAGGTTGACCGCAAACGCCGTTGTCCCCGTCGAGAAGTTGGCGATATGGGCGCGCTCCGAGCGCATCGCCTCGACGGAGGCGGCGTAGCTGTTGACCTTGTTGAACTCGACTTCCTTGCCGGTCTCCTCGCGGATGCTCTCGAACAGCGCCGCGAAATCATCCTCGTAGCGCCCCTGGACGTCCTCGCTTGGGCTGACGGTGAACACGAGGGTGTCGGGATCGAGGAACTCGCCCTCGTCGCTGGGGGCCTCCCGAACCGGATCGCCGTGCGGTACTTCCTCGACCTCACGGTTCCCCATGTTTTCGAGATCGGCTTCCGAACCGCGTTCATACCCCTTGTCGACCAACGGCGTCGAGAGGTAGTTGTTCTCCTCCCATTGGGGGTTTGCAGGGTCGAACGAGCTGGCGTCTGCCAGTAACGGATCCTCGCCACCACCACTCGATCCGTCATCGGTACTTGTCGATTGGGAGCCGGTACAGCCGGCAACAGCGATCGTCAGTGCGGCGGCCGAACCTTTCAGGAACTGTCGTCGTCGATCGTTGGGTGCCATCAGGTGGGGTAAACAGCTTCTCGCCCTTGAACTATCGTAATAGTTATATGTTGGCCGATAGAGTGATTTCAACCGCTGGGTAGCGATAGCTACCGCTACAGCAACGCTATAGTGGACTAGCTATCACAATAGATCTATATACGGGACAGCGACGGGTGGGCGTGTCGTGGCACGTCTGGAAGACGACGGACAGCGGGAGCAAGCGGTGAGATGACACGCCCACTGACGCCGTTCAGCAGTGAGAGACAAAAACGTCGCTATGAGTGATATATACTGATCTATTGTGGTTCTGGCACTGACGCGCCGAGGTCGGAACGTACAAATATGTTCTTGGGATATTACCCAGCGATGACCAAGATAAGCGTGGAGGTGCCAGATGAGCTGCTTGCGGATCTCGACGCCCATGTCGGTGAGGGCAAGAAGTTCGTCAATCGGAGTGAAGCGGTACGGGCCTCGATCCGAAAGACGCTGGATCAGCTTGATGAGATTGACGCCAGACAGGGGCGGATCGACGATGAGTAATGCTGCTGCGCCCGGCGGTGGCACCGACCGGCAAGCAGTCGGCCAGGTTGCCTTGCTTGGGTTGTTCGTCACCGCATTGGTGACCGCACAGGTGACTGCCGCGAAGCTGTTAGCCCTCCCGCTGCCGTTTGGGCTGGAGCTACCGGTCGTCGGAGCTTCTATTACCCTTCCTGGCGCGGCACTTGCGTATGCATTGACATTCTTTGCCTCGGACTGCTACTCAGAGCTCTATGGTCGCCGGGCCGCCCAGATCATGGTCAATGTTGGCTTCGCACTCAACTTTGTCGTCCTGCTGTTGGTGTTTTCAACGCTTGAAGCACCCGGGGTCATTCCGAAGGTGAACCAAGCGTTCAGTACCGCTCTCGCCCCTAGTGCCAACATCGTCTTGGGGAGCCTGCTAGCGTATCTTGTTAGTCAAAATTGGGACGTGATCCTCTTTCATAAGATACGTGAGTTCACCGGACAGGGGCATCTCTGGCTGCGAAATATTGCCTCAACGGCGAGCAGTCAGGCCATCGATACCGTGATTTTCATCGGGATCGCTTTCTATCTCGCGCCTATGCTACTGGGGATCGGCCGCGTGGAGGATCCGAATTTCTTGATTGGACTCATCGTCGGTCAATACCTGCTGAAACTGCTGATCGCCCTGCTCGACACGCCGGTCGTCTATCTGGTCGTTCGGCTGGTCGGCCGCGTGAGGGATAAACCGAACCCCGCTGCGTTCGGGAACTGATCGACACCGGCAGAGCAAAACAGCGATCGGCTCGCTGCCGACTACCGCTGTTCCGGCGGTCGTGTTTTCCGCTCCTGTTCAGGATGCTTGATGAAGACCGTCGTGTGATCTGGCACGTCATCGGTCACCCACGCGTTGGCCTCGATGCTCACGTGATCACCGATGGTGATCGGGCCGAGGAGCTTGCTTCCGGCCCCAAGGACGACGTTGTCGCCGATCGTCGGATGACGTTTGTACCCTTTCTTGAGTGCGTGTTCGTCGTTTTCATCCTCCTCAAAGTGAAGCGCCCCGAGGGTTACCTCCTGATAGATGCGCGCCCAGTCGCCAACCTCGGCGGTTTCGCCGATGACGACGCCGCTGCCGTGATCGATAAAGAAGTACTCGCCGAGCTCCGCACCGGGATGGATGTCGATCCCGCTGACGCTTTTGGCGGCCTCCGAGAGCTCCCGAGCGTAGACGCCCTCGCCTTCCTCGTAGATCGCATGCGCAACGCGGTGTACCATCGTTGCATGAAAGCCCGGGTACGAGCGGATGATCTCGACGTAGCTCTTGGCGGCGGGATCGCCCTTGTAGGCGGCCTCGACGTCGCGTTTGAGGAGCTCCCGGATCGTCGGCAATTGATCGAGGACGTTGGTGACGACCGTTGCCAGACACTGGTTGGCATACGGCTGAATCCCCTGACAGAACCGTTGGCCTAACTGATCGAGCGTTTCGCTGACCGCGTCGGCGTCGCCAACGAGCTCTGACCCGTTCCAACAGCCCGGAAACAGCAGCTGGCGGAGCAAACCGATCTCCTCGACTGTCGCCGCTCGCTCGGGAAACGCTGACTGCTGGTGTGTCCGGAACCGGTCGTCATCGTCGGCCGCGTAGGCCTCAACCAACGACTCGTGGGCGGTACCGGTATACGTGTACTCCATTGGCTGATAGTTGCGCTCTGAGAACTTTAGTACCTCGCGTTCGTGCGACAGCCGAGCACAGCGAGTCGCCCGCCGCGATGTTATCGATTGAACTTCACGCCGGATTTTGTCAGCGAGTGCCTGATAAATCGGTGTTCGACAACCTTCTCGACCTCACCGCGGCGTGAACAGACCTCAAGTTCCTTGAAATCGTATTCCTGTTGGATTCGTTTGCCGTACTTGTAGGCCTTTTTCGCGCTTGGCGCGGAGGCGAAGGCGAACCGGTCGGTCGACGGCACGACGAGCCACGACGAAAGGAAATCGCTGTACTCGACCCGCAGGGACTCGAAGTGCTCGTTCCAGTAGATGTCGCCGACGCTGTTTGGGGTATCCCACCGCAGCGTGCAGGGATGGTGGTCGCTGGTCAGCTGTTTCGAGGCGGTTCGCATTGCCATCATCCGCCGGTCATGGCGGGAAAACACCGTTGCCTCGCTTGGATTCCGGCGGTACTCTCGGACGAGATAGCCATCGTCGCTGGCGATAACCTCAAGCGGCTGTCTCGATGGCGGCAGATCGATCGTCCCGATCGCCTTCGGGATCGGCCCGGTTCGTTCCTCAAGCTCACCCTCGGACTCGCCGCCGGGCACTGTCGGCCCCGATGGCCCGGTTGGGCCGCCGATGCCGCCGGGCTGACCCCCGCCGACCGGCGACGCGCGATCGGTTGTCACACCGGTATCGGCTGGCCGGCCGCCGTCGGCTGGCTGTACCGTTGGATCCGGGACATCGGCGATCGCGGCAGCAAGATCACGGATGGTTCTGAATCGATCCTGTTTGTCCGGGGCCATCGCCCGTTCGATCACCTGATCGAGTTCGGTCGGAAGCTCGGGACGGTGCTCGCTTGGCGGGGTCGGTCCGTCGACGACCGCCTGTGAGATCTCGATTTGGCTCCCCTCGTAGGGTGGCTCGCCGACCGCTAGCGTGTAGATGATCGCCCCGACCTGGTAGATGTCAGTCATCGAGTCCGGCTCGCCGAACTGGTCGGGATGGAACTGCTCGGGTGCGCTGAAGGCGACCGAGACGCCGCTGTCGGTGCTGCCCTCTAAGGGCCGCGAGGAGGTGCCCCAGTCGGCGATCTTAGCGACATCCCACATGCCGGCCTCGGTCGTCCGGAACAACACGTTCTCCGGCTTGAGATCGAGATGCGAGATCCCCTCGTAGTGGGCGAGTTCAACCCCGCGGGCAATGCAGTCGATGATCCACTGCAACTCTGGGATCTCGTATGGCTCGCTTCGGCTCGCCAGCCGGTCGCCGAGCGAGCCGCCGTCCATGTACTCCATGGCGATCCACGGCAACTCCTCGCCGGTGTCGATAACGCCGACAAGGTGTTCGTAGTCGGTGTAGAGCTGTTTTTCACGCTCTCGGGTATCGAGCTTCCGCCACGTCTGGGCCTCGCGAATAAACTCCTTGGCAGCCGACGCCGGCAGTGTTCGCTCCTCGTGGGTCGGCTCCTTGACCGCGACCACCCGCGGCTCAGCGTGTGTCGTCACCCTCGCCTTGTAGACGGTGGCGTGGCCGCCGCCACCAAGCCGGTCGACGATCTGGAGATCGTCGTACGTCAGCGACCGGCGTGGCGGACTCGCCACGGACGAGACATCCGGGCGACGCGACGGTGGCATGCCTCAACCTTAGGACTGGATTCGTATAGAGGTTAGCACTCCGACAGTGTTCAGCCCGACGCTCGGGCATAGAGCCCCTCGATCCGGTCGCTGAGAGCAGCCAGTTCCGCCTGCCACTCTTCGTCTAACTCCTCTGTGTGGTGGAGGCCGCCCGCCTTGCTGTCGAGGCGTCGCTCGATTTGTTCGACACGGGCGTTGATCTCCTTGTAGTCTGACGAGTCCAGCGGGTGTGAGGCAAGAAACGACTGGAGTTCGGCGATAACGCTCCGGCTTTCGGCAACCGAGTCCGTGCTGGCGGCTCGCAACGCGTTGGCTAGCGTTCTGGCGTGGGCGGCCGGGCTGACGCCAGCGGCCTGCTCGGCTGCTGGACTGCGTTGAGAGCCCTCACGCTCGACAGTAGCCTGCAGCGTGAGACTGATGCCGATTGTCAGCCGACAGTCGTCGGTGATCGCGGCGGCGTCACCCGCCGTCAGCGTGTGGGTTCGGAGATTGGTGCTGAGGCTGACCGGATTCGTGCTCCCGTGGTTGCGGACGCTGATCCCGCGTGAGATCGGCGAGAGTTCAACCGGGGGTCGGCCCTCCGTCTTTCGTGAGACGGTTGCATCACGGACGCCGAGGTCGACGCGCTGGCCGTCGGTTTCGGCTACGATCGTCTTACTGCCGTCGCCGAGCCGGTAGATCCCCACCCGCGAGTCGATCGGCACGCGGGTCGGGGTTGCGTCCTCGCTGGCCGGATCCGACAACAGATATCGCTTCATCCCCCATCCCACGCGTCCAAACTCGGGTCGGTTGCCTCGATGGCGGCTGTCAGGTGGGCCTGTGAGATCGGGACGACCGAGTCGGCATCCCGGGCCTGCTTCAGGGCGTTGCGTGCGGCTGTCGAGGCGATGATCTCGAGGTCGCTGGCAACGTAGCCATCGGTCTGTACTTTGATCTCCTCCCAATCGATCTCGTCGGTGACGACCGGTCGATCCCGGAGGTGAATCCGCAGGATGGCCGCCCGCGCCGTCGCATCCGGCGGTGGCACCTCGATGCGCTCGTCGAACCGCCGCCAGGCCGCGCCGTCGAGTTCCTCCGGCAGGTTTGTTGCGCCAACGACCACCACATCCTCGCCTTTCGTTTCAGACATCTCGGTGAGGAACTGGGTGATCATCTGGCTCTCGCTCATCGTTTTGTTTGTCGATCCACTGCGTTCGGCGGCGATGGCGTCGATCTCATCGAGAAAGAGCAGACAGGGCTGGTTGTCGCGGGCGACCGCGAACAGGTCGGCCATGTTGTCGGCGGCCTCCCCGACCAGCGAGCTGGTGATATCTGAGGCTTGGGCGATGACAACGTTGTACCCCAACTCGCCAGCCAGTGCCTCCGTGATGTACGTCTTGCCGGTGCCCGGCGGGCCGTGTAGGAGGACGCCGTTGACGACGCCGAGATCGTACTCCTCGTACAACTCAGGCCGTTGCAGCGGGTCGATGACCTGATCTTTCAGCGTCTCCTTGAGGTCGGTCATCCCGCCAACGTCGCTGAAATCCATCTCCGGTGGGGGTTCGAGAAACGTTTCGGGATCGGTGCCGGTGTCGTCGGCGTCGCCCCGTTGGTCGGCTGTGGTGCCGTCGCCGGTGGCTGTCGTCGTGGTCGCCGAACCACCGGTGCTGCCACCGCCCTCGTCGACAAGCGGCTTGTCGCTTTCGAGCCGTTCGGCCGCGGTTGCAAGATTGGCCGCCAACTCCTTGCGCTCGGTGGCCAGCCGTGGGTTGGTTTCGAGGTCAGCGAGATCCTCAAGCACGCCGACACACTGCCGGTAGTAGCGGGCGGCCGCCGACGGCTGGCCCTCCTCGCGGGCGGCCTCGGCGTGGCTCCGGTAGCGCTCGTACTCGGATTCGAGATGGCTCTTCTGGGCACTCCGCTTCAGCGACATGGGTTAGAGGCTTGGCTCGCCGTCCTCGATGTCGACATCGAAGTCATCCGGTTCGACCTCGACGGTGTCGTCGATATCGACCTGTTCGTGGTTGATGTCGCCGGCGGCCATCTCCTCCATGAGCTCTAGTTCCTCGTCGGCTCCGGTCTCCAGATCTTGATCGAGGATTTCCACGTCGAGGGCCTCCTGCACCTGCTTCATATCCTCGATCTCAAGCCCGAATTCGGCCATCTGATCCATCACCTCTCGTTGGAGTTCTTGGGCGTTGAGTTCGTCATCGAAGAGGTGATCGAGTTCGTATGACTCGCCGTCGCCGTTGTGCATCGCCAATACCTCACGCATCCCCTCGATAGAGATGACGGTGCCGAGCTTGATGCTGTTGGTTTTGTGTTTTTTCTTTTTGACCTCGTATTTTTTCTTCTCGAATTTGGCCTTCTGGGCGTACTGCTGGCGGCGGAACTCATCGGCCTCCGCGCCCTTCTGGAGCAGCTTTTGATACCGCTCGGCGTGTTTGTCCATCTCGGATTCGATCTGTCTGAGGCTCTGTTCGAGTTTCGTCTTATCCTTCCGGAGCTCAGTCCGACTGTAGACGCTTTCATCGAGTAGCGTTGCCGTGTCGGCGGTGCCGAACCGCTCTTGTACCCACGATCGAATGTCCATTATCTTCCTCTATGGATTCGAGGTATAATGCCTTTTGCCCATGGGTAAGGGGTTAGCGGGTCGCGCATGCTGCTATATCGGGATCTCAGTCGTTGTGATGGCGTGATGGCCAGCTCATGGCACACCTGGAGTATCGTCTGGCATCCGCAACTGGTTGGAGCGCTCCAACAGTGAACCTATTAGTGAGGAAAACATACATTTATGAGACTATCAGGCGTCTCATGATCTTCCCCTCGACTCCCCTGTTGGTTCAGGGACGGCCGTCGTCGCCGCCATCGACAGCGGCGCGTGGGGGATCGTCGGCGACACCGCCGGCGGGGACGCCCCAAGCTACCCTCCATTCGCGGCTGCTGGTCGTCCGGCCGGCCGCTCCTACCGCTTTCGTATGACCGACTGTCAAGACTGGCTCACCGAGCTCACTCACGCCGCCGATCGCATCCTCAACGAGGATCTCGCCGCCCTCCAGCGGATGCCGGAGCTTGCCAGACTCGACCGGTATGAATCGATCACACGCGACGAGGAGGCTCTCCGCTGGGAGTTCACCAAGGAGTGCAACGGGTTTCTGACCAGCAGCGAAGAGGATCGATTGCGCGGCGAACTCCGCCTCGCGCGGTTGCTGTTGGCGGCGAGCTTCTACGCCGAGGGCGAGGTGCCGGAATCGATCGCTGACGACTTCATCGAGCCGGAACTCCAGGCTGTCGTCGACTTCGATCGCTTCAAACGGTTCGATACGCTGGATGAATCGCAACTCGAAGCGCGTATCCAGCGATTAGACGGGGAGGTGACCGAGTTGCTGGAGACGTACGCCGACTCGACGGTCGCCAACATCGACGCCCTGCTGGAAAACCCGGATGTCCAACAGGATGTGATCGACCGCCTGCTCGACCGGTATGAGGAACGTCGCGAGCGTGTTCGCCAGGCGATCTTCCTCTATGCTGAGACTCACGGCCTCGACACCCTTGGCGGTGACCTCGCACTCGACGACGTCGAGCAACCCGCGGAACCCGGCGGTCGCCCGACCGATGCCGCCGGCGGGGCAGGCGCTGCTGCCCTCGCTGCCGACGCCAGTGATCAATCAGCCGACAGCACCGGTAGTTCGCCGACTGACACCCGGACTGCGGCTACGGCCGCCGACAGCGATACCGTCACCGCCGCGACCGCCCGGCTTTTCGAGTTGGATTATCTCGGCCGCTTCGAGACCTCGATGCAGGAGGCAGACGTGATCCACTTGCCTGATGGGTCGTTTTCGGTTCCTGATGGCTACTGGGCGGGTCGTTGTAGCCGCCGAAACGAACGTGATCGCATGGCTGACCTCCTCGATACGAACGGTGGCGACGTGGCGGCCCATCCGGTCAACCCGACGGCGCGCTACGCGATCACCGACTCGAAGTACTTCGGCCTCACCAGCGAGACGCGGATGGTCATCGAGGCGACGGTCTACTCCCACCTCACCCAGCACGCCAGCGAAGGCGTCGATGCAACCCCGGCCGGCGTCGATGACCTCGTCGCCATCGTCGGTGAGACGGTCGATGAGGCAGCCGACCGCGCAGCCCCGTCCCTGCTTGGGATCGCCTCGCCAACCGGCTGGACAGATCGTGTTATTAGCCACGTGCAGGACGATGATCTCAGCCGAACACATTACGGCCCCCACGTGAGCGTCTGCCTGATCGATCTCCAGCGCGGCGACCTCATCTACGATTCGACCGATTCTGTCGTCAGCGAAAACGCCGATCTGTTTGAGCGCGCGGTTCAGGCAGACGCTGTCGCCGACTGCGTTGACACTCTCCGGGCCCAGTATCTGGAGGGACTTGGCCGAGAAACGCTTCTACTTACTGCTGCCACCGAGGAGACGGGGTATGACCGCCACGTCGTCAGACAGGCTTTCTCCCGGTTGGAAGCCGACGACGAGGGCGAAGTGTTCTCGATCGACGAGGACGGCGTTGCCTTCGAGTTCCGGTAGCGGTCAGCGTACCCTCCGTCGAACGACTACGCTTCGCTATCAGTGTCGTCGTTGTTCTCGGTATCGTTGTTGCTGTCCGTGCTGTCGTCATCGACTCCATCAGCTGGGTCGCTGTCGTCGATCCCGTTGTTGTCGCTGTCAGCGTCCGCGATACGCTCGTCGCTGTTGTCGCCGAGTGTCGGTAGCTCGATCCGCACGGTCGTTCCGGCGTCGGTCTCGAAGGCAAGGTCGCCGTTGAGCGCGTCAACACCCCATTTGAGCTGCCACAGTCCCAGCCCCCGACCGTGCTGGAGGTCGGTTTCGGTGCCGGCCGCAAGCGAGTCGAGTTCTGCCGCCGGGATGCCCGGGCCATCGTCGCTGATGACGACACGACACCCCGCCGGCGTCGATGTGACCGACACCTGAACCGTCGAATCGGCGTACTTGACCGCGTTTTCCAGCGGACTCACCAGCGTCGTTCGGAGCGTTTCGGCGTCTGTTCGGAGCTCCGCGGTGGCTGGCAGCGTAGTTTCGATGGTGGTCTCATTCTCTTCGGTGTCTACACTCTCAAGCAACTCGTTGATGACGGCGACCACATCAACGGTGGTCGGATTGGGATCGCGTGCCACCAACTGATCGATTCGTCGGGCGCGACTTCCGAGGGTCGCCAGCCGATCGGCTGCGGTCAACACTGCCTCGGCGTGGTCGCCCTCGGTGTGGTCGGCCAGCCGCTCGGCGTGGCCCTTGATCACATCAAGCCGGTTCCGGAAGTTATGCCGGAGCAGTCGGTTAAACACCGTCAGCCGTTGCTCACGACGCTGTCGCTCGGTGATGTCGCGAGCGTTGATCAACACTGCCGGTTCGCCGTCGTGGATGATCTTTGAGCCGGTGGCTTCGATGCGGCGTCGCTGGCCGGTCTTCGTTTCGATATCGTGGACGTACTGATCGGCCGGGTTTGCATCGGTGAGCACGCGCTGGGCCTGCTCGTGGGCCCCAGCGAGATCCTCCTCGACAACGAGATTGGCATACGACATGCCAACCAACTCTTCGCGGCTGTAGCCGGTGATGTCGGCCAATCGATCGTTGACGAAGACGAGTGATTCGCCGTGGACGACCGCGATCCCGTCTTTGCTTTGTTCGACCAGCGTGGAGTATCGCTGGCGTTCAGTCTCCAGTTCGTCGATAAACCGCCGGAGATCGCCGCGCATGTCGGCCATCGCTGTCCCGATCCGGCCGGGGATCGCCGCCTCGAAGGCGTCGTCGTCGAACGCCTGCCGGGAGAGGGCGTCGGCTTGGCTGGCGATCGTTTCGATGTAGGCTTTCGTGTTGCGGAATGCTGTCCGGAGATCACCGATCTCATCAACGCGGCCCTCGTCTTCGATCTCGACAGCCAATTCCCCGTCGGCGATGGTGTCGGCCTGCCTCGCCAGCCGCTGGATCGAGCGGATCGGCCCGCGTTGGATCACCACGCCGATCAGCAGAAATCCAAGCAGGGTGATGCCGACGAGCGTCGTCAGATCGCCACGGATCGACTCGCTGACCGCAAGCGCGTTCTGCCGTGGGGCTTCCTTGACAACGACCCAATCGACAGCTTCGCCGGGAACACTGTGGTAGCCTTTAACGCTGTTTTCGGTTAGTACAGAGCCGTTTAATTCGGCACCGGGGTCGGTATCGAGGATGCGGTTCCCGATCGTCGTATTCGCGCGGTCGCCCTCGTAGGGGGTGATGACGTTCGTCTCGTTTTCGTCAAACAGGACAAAGGCGGTAAAGCCACCCAGCACCTGCGTTTTGGTTCCGTCGATGACGCTGGTAAACGATTCGGCCTGTATGTCGGTTCGGTACTCGCCGACAAGGACGTGGTCGCCGTCGGGTGTTGGCGATGCGACGGCGACGAGTGCCGCATCATCCTCGTTGGTGTACACCCACGAAAGGATCACGTCATCAGTACTGTCGAAATTGAAGCCGACCGTCGGCTTCCAGTTGACATCGGTCACAGACAGCGATCGGCCGACGTAGGTCGGCTCCGTGCTGGCAAGGATCTGTTCGTCGGTGCCTTCCGAAAACGTCGCTGGGCTGCGTTCGACCACCGACAGCGTTGCCACCTCCGCCGACAACGCCTCGCGTTCACGCGCTAGGACGGCCGCCGTCTCCTCGGGTGCCGCCGGGTCGAGTCCCCGGTGACTTGAGAGGGCTCGAATCGTCTGTTGGTTGCCCTCGATCCACTGGGCGAGGGCGTTGGCCTCTAGTTCCGCGTTCGTCTCCATCGAGTACAGTTGCTCGTCTCTGACGTTGTCGGTCACGTCGATGACGGTCGTTGCACTGAACGCGGTAATCAGCAGGCCGATGAGTAGCGCGCCGCCAAGCAGTTTCAGCGCGTATCGCGAGCGGATTGACTCGGGGAGCAACGATTCGATAGCCATGCGGGGTTACGCGCCGGGTGGGGTGGATCTCCCCTCGGCGTCCATACGTCGTGTATCCGAACCCCACATCTTAACGCTTGGTCATGCCGACTCACTCGGCACTACGCACTCATCGGTCTTAACTCGCTCACGACAGCAATGCGCCGTCCGGGAATTGAACCCGGGCTAGAGCCTTGGGAAGGCTCTGTCCTACCACTGGACCAACGGCGCGCTCGCTCCATCGCTACTGTGCGACGACTCATAAATCTCTTCTTTCACCGCTTCTGTGATCGCCTTCGAGCGGCGTGTAGAATAACGCAATCTCGGCGGTCGCTGCGTTGCATTCGGCAGAAATTCTCCTGGAATCGATTGCCAGCAGCACACGTGTCCACAAACTGGGGGTAGTACAAGCCTATTTGACGATGCCGACCAATACGTCTGATATGTCTACCACTCCCGCCCCTGTTTTGTCCGAGAGTGCGCCGCTCGACCTCCGGTTTTCGGCATCCGAACTCGACACCGTCAGCGAGACGCTCACCTCGTTTATCGAAGATACCGTCGACGACGCCAACGCCGAGGGTGCGACCCTCGGCCTCTCGGGTGGGATCGACTCGACGACAACCGCCTACCTCGCGGTCGAAGCACTCGGAACTGATGGCCTCCACGGACTCGTTATGCCCAGTGAGGTCAACGACCCAGACAACATGAGCGACGCCGAGCGCGTCGCCGAGGAGTTGGGTATCGAATACGATGTCATCGAGATCCAACCGATCGCCGAGCAGGTCTTTGAGGCTGTGCCGACCGCGACCGAGGATCGGATGGCGATGGGCAACGTCTACGTTCGCACGCGAGCCGTACTCAACTATTTTGTCGCCAACGCCAACGATCGGGTTGTCCTCGGCACCGGCAACCGCGCGGAGGCGATGACCGGCTACTTCACGAAGTACGGCGACCAGGCCGTCGACTGTAATCCGATCGGCGGGCTCTACAAACAACAGGTGCGACAGCTCGCTGACTCCCTGGGTGTCCCCGCGGATCTCGTCGCGCAGACGCCAACCGCCGGCATGTGGGACGGCCAGACCGATGAGGAGGAACTCGGGATCGATTACGACACCGTGGACGCAATTCTTGCACTCCACATCGATGGCCCGCTGTCGACGGCGGCGACGCTCCGCGCACTCGACGGCGTCGATCACGACCAGATCCGGCGTGTCAAATCGCTCGTCGAAGGCAGCAAACACAAGCGTTCCATGCCGCCGGCCCCCGATCCGCTTGGGGAGTAATCGCGCTGTTGGCGCCCCATGACGACTGCTGACGCACCGAACGTCCCAACGCGCTGGTAGATAGCGACGACGAAAGCGGTAAACCATCCCCTTGCTAATCGGCGGGCAATGAAGGAGTACAAGATGCGCCGCGGGGAGCATCTCGATGATCGCATCCCCGACCTCAAGGCAACGATCGAATCGTACTTCGGCACCGTCGCCGGCACCGAAGAGCACAATGGCCACGAACTGTACGTTGTCGAGGAGCCAGACAACGCCGTCTTCGAGCGTATTCTCGCGGGGGCCGCCGAATACAGCAGCAAGAAGGACAAGATCGCCGTCCACTTCGAGGAGCGACCGGCCGAGGAGGTCATTGCTGCCGGTGAGGCCGACGCCGCCGAGGAGGCCGTCTCGCTGAAAAACGAGTTCCTGCTTGAGGCGACTGGCCGTGACGCGAAATCCCGGCGTGAGTCGCTGAAACGAGAGGTCGAAGACGACGCCCCTGACTACTGATCGCGCTTTGATGTGACGCGGCAGCGACCGACCCGCACAGAGCAAAAACACCCTAATTAAGTGCGGTCGCTCCCCGAAGTCAGGTGATGGCCGTCTACGTGGGTGTCGACCTCGGGGCGACGAATATCCGGGCTGTTGTCGCCGACGGCTCGGCGACTATCCTTGGGAGTGCCATGACCGAAACGCCGCGCGGGCCAACAGGCATCGCGGTCACCGAGGCGATTCTGGAGTTGATCCGGGAGGCCTGCGGGCAAGCCGGCGTCACACCCGGCACCGCGACCGCCTGCGGGATCGGCTCGATCGGGCCGCTTGATCTCGCCGCGGGCGTCGTCGAAAACCCGGCAAACCTCCCGGATCGGATCGACCGCATTCCGCTCACCGGTCCGATCTCGAAACTGTTGGCGACCGACGACGTGTATCTTCACAATGACACGATCGCGGGTGTCATCGGCGAGCGATTCCACAGCGAGCGCAACCCCGATGATATGGTGTATCTCACCATCTCTTCGGGGATCGGCGCGGGCGTCTGTGTCGACGGCACCGTCATCGCCGGCTGGGACGGCAACGCCGGCGAGGTCGGACACATGACACTCGACCCGCAGGGATTCATGACCTGTGGCTGTGGCCACGACGGCCACTGGGAAGCCTACTGCTCAGGCAACAACATCCCTCGCTATGCCGAGCGCCTCCACGCCGAGGATCCGATCGAGACCGCTCTCCCGCTGGATGACCCTGATTTTTCCGCGGCTGAGCTCTTTGACCACGCTGGCGAGGACGAATTTGCCGATCACGTCATCGACCAACTTGGTCACTGGAACGCGATGGGCGTCGCCAACATCATCCACGCCTACGCGCCGCTGGTGATCAACGTCGGCGGCGCAGTCGCGCTCAACAACCCCGAGTTGGTGTTAGATCCTATCCGCGACCGCCTCGATGAGATGGTGATGACGAACATCCCCGAGGTCAATCTCACCGATCTCGGCGACGATGTCGTTGTCAAGGGCGCGGTCGCAAGCGCGCTCACCGGCGGGACAGGCGACCGCTCGAAGCTCTGAGCCGGAGTCGTTCACGATTATTCGCCGGTGTTGGAACTGCTGGAACCGCAACTTACCCATACATTGAGCCCATAGACGAAGCTATGTCCGACGAGAGCCTCAAATCCCGCGTTGAAACCTGGATGGTCAAACAGATGCCGATCATCCAGATGCATGGGGGGACAAGCATGGTTCGAGAGGCCGACCCCGAGACCGGCCAGGTCGTCGTTGAACTCGGCGGCACCTGCTCTGGCTGTGGCATCTCGAATGTCACCGCCCAAAACATCAAACGCGATATGTATATGGAGTTCGAGGAGATCGAGGATGTGCAGGTCAAAGTCCCCTCCACCGGCGACACCGGTGCCGACACAGTCGAAGGCGGCCGCGGCGGCGACGTGCAGTACTCCAACGAGTCAGCCGGCCACTTCTGAGTCCTCTGCGGGTCGCCAGCAACTCCTCCAGATAGCTACGACAGCGATGTTTCCAACGCGGTCGCAACGGCTCTCGCTTTCTCAGCCAGTTCCTTGCTAATCTCCCCCGCGTCGACAGCCCCGTCGAGTTCGTCGTCGTCGACGCGCTCGACAGTGCCATCAGGGTATTTCAGCACGTCGACATGGAGGTCGATGTAGCGAACGCCGTCCGGAAAACATTCCAGCGGCGTACAGACGTTGACATAGGTGCCGATGAGATCGTCCTCGCGGTCGCGATAGACGGTCGGATACCACCAGCGGCCCTCTTGGAACGTTGTCGTCGCGGTGTCGCCGTCGGATCGCGGCACGTCGAGCCCATCGTAGCGGCCGCCGCCGGAAAGCTCGCGGACGAGCGTGATCGAGTCGGCGTCCCGTTCGGTCACGGTGCCAGAGCCGAGGCTAAACAGCCGCCCGTCGGGTTTGCCATGGTTGATGTCAATCTCGTCGCCGACGGCTGGCCCGAAGTTGTCGGCGACGACCCCAAAGGGAAATTCGGCGTCAGCGTCGCCGATATCGTCGGCCGAACAGAGCGATTCGACGAAGTCGACCGCCGCGCTCGCGCCGTCGCTGCCGGCTTTGATCCGGTGGTGGCCGGCCATCGTGTCGGTCACCTCGCGGCGAATCCCATCGAGGGCAAACCGTGACTCACGGCCGAACCAACACCACGTGCCGGCTCGCTGGCTGAACACTTCCTGCGGTGTAGCATTTCTATCTGCACCTCCAGCATCGCCACCAGTGTCGCCAGCCAGCTCCTCGGCGACTGTTTCGGCCTGTGCGGTCGCTGTCTCCAGTGCCGCCCGTAGCTCGTCCATCGACGCCTCGGTCGCGGCGTGCTGCCACTGAATCCGCCAGCCCTCGGGCGCGTCGATCTCCAGCAACTCGGCCATCCCGAGGAGTTCGCGGGCGGCAGCGTCGTCATGGCTGTCGACGGTCGGTGAGCCGTCCTCAGGAAGCAGGGTCACGAGATCAGTCGAGACCCGAATCCCGCCGCCAAGTTGGCGGCGACTGTCGCCCCACGGTGGTGTCGACTCCCGAACCTGTACCCGAACCGTGTCACCGGTGTCGATGTGGTTTTCGACCGTCCCAAAGGGGAGATAGCCCTCGGTGGAACCAAGGTCGACGATCGCTCCACGACCTGTTGTATCGGTGACCTGCCCGTCGAAGACCGCGCCAACCGGGGCCGGATCGCGCCACCAGCAGGTGTCGATACCGATGTCGGCGAGGCGGCTGGTTAGCGTCTCAACCGCCGCGGGCGCGCCGGCAACGCCGACGCCCTGTCGGTCGGCTGTTGTCTCGATGGCGACATCGTGACCGCCGGCCTCGAAATCGGCGTCAAACCGACGTTCGATCGGTGCCGAGGCGTCGACGACCGTCCAGCCGGCATCGAGCGCCAGCTTCGTCAGTGCTGTCGTGTAGATCCCGCGAATCCGGACGCGGAGGTCGTCTCCGGTCGCCTCACTCATCGCTGCCTCCGGACGTGTGCATACCTGGCTTGTAGGTCGTGACGCCGTTTGAAATGTTGTTGGTTCCTGCCCGGTTCTCACGGGGCGACACCACGGCCAAGTTATTATGTCCCGGCGTGGCGAACATTGAGGTATGTACGACACAATCCTTGTTCCGACCGATGGCAGCGAGCCAGCCGGCGCGGCTGTCGATCACGCCGTCGATCTCGCCGCCAACTCCGGGGCAACGCTGCACGCGCTCTCGGTCGTCGATAGCTCGGCGTACGCCTCACTCGATGTGAGCTCCGAGCAGGTACTCGACAGTCTGGAAACGCGTGCTGGGGAGGCAACCGAAACCATCGCCGAGACCGCCGCCGACGCCGGTGTTGAGACCGTCACGGAGGTTTCGATCGGCTCGCCACACGAGCAGATCACCGATTACGCCGAGGCTGTCGATGCGGATCTCATCGTCATGGGCACCCACGGTCGCACCGGCCTTGATCGCTTTCTGCTTGGAAGCGTGACCGAACGCGTCGTCCGCGCCGGGCCGTGTCCGGTGTTGACCGTGCGAGCCGCGGAGTCTTGAGGATGCGGCTGTTCCCCGCTAGCCGATCGGTGATCAGTGATGCGTGACTGGCTCTCCCACCGCGCGGCGGCAACCCCCGATGATCTCGCGGTGATCGACGCTGACACCGACACCCGGTGGTCATACAGCGGCCTTGACGCCGCTGTCGACGAAACCGCCGGCCGACTGGCCAACCTCGGGGTCGACGCCGGCGATCAGGTGGGTACCCTGCTGCCGCGCACCTTTCTTGGCGTCTGTCTCCTCCATGCGGCCCAGCGGCTGGGCGTCACACTTGTGCCGCTGAACCACCGGTTGACAGCCGAGGAGCTTGCCGCCCAAATCGACCAACTGGAGCTCACGCTCGTCGTCTGTGATATCGACACCGAACCGGCTGCCGTTGAGGCCGTTGAGGAGGTGCCGATCGCCTCGGTCGATGAGCCACAGTGGGCGGCCGTCAAATCATTCAAGGATGTCGAGCCCGCGGCGATCGAGCCCGTCGAGTGGCAACGCGAGGAGCCACAGCTGATCGTTTTTACCTCCGGTTCGACCGGTCGACCAAAGCCGGTCGTGTTAACCATGGGGAATCTGCTTTCGAGTGCGATCGCCTCGGCGTTCCGGCTCGGCGTCGACCCGGCCGATCGCTGGCTGCTGACGCTGTCGCTGTATCACGTCGGCGGGATCGCCCCGATCTTCCGGTCGACGCTGTACGGGACGGCCGTCGTGGTTCGCTCCGACTTCGATCCCGGGCAGGCGGCCGACGATCTCGATCGCTACGACGTGACGGTGGTGTCGTTGGTTCCGACAATGCTCAAGCAAATGTTGGATCGTCGCGGGACGCTCTCGGATTCCCTGCGGGTCGTCCTCCTTGGCGGCGCGCCGGCCGATGACGCGCTGTTGCAGCGGTGTGAGAACTACTCGGTGCCGGTGCATCCGACCTACGGGATGACCGAAACCGCCTCCCAAGTAGCGACCGCTCGGCCAACCGACGCCTTCGACCGACCGGGGACTGTTGGCCGCCCGCTGCTGTGGACGGAGGTGACGGTGCTCGGTGACAACGACGAGCCAGTTGCGCCCGGCGAGTCGGGCGAACTCGTTGTTAGCGGGCCGACGGTGACCCCCGGCTACTACGGCGAGGATGGCGAGGCATTCTGCCCGTATGGGCTCCGCACCGGCGATATCGGCTACCGAACCGAGGACGGCTCACTGTTCGTCGTCAACCGGATCGACGACCGGATCACCAGCGGCGGCGAAACGATCGACCCCGGTGCGATCGTCGCTGTGCTCACCGACCACGCTGCGATCGAGGCGGCGGCGGTCGTCGGGGTTCCCGACGAGCAGTGGGGTGAACGCGTGACCGCACTTGTCGTATCCACTGACGACGACCTGTCCGCCGAGGCCGTCGACAGCCACTGCCGCGAACATCTTGCAGGGTTCAAATGTCCGAAAACGAGCGTCTTTGCCGACGAACTTCCCCGAACCGCCTCGGGATCGGTTGATCGGCCGGCTGTCCGCGAGGCCGTGACTGCAGCCATCGAGGATGCGTCGGTCGCAGCCGAACCGGATACTGATGTGGACGACGCCGATGAGACGGAACCCCCGATCGAGTCAGTAGATGCGGCCGCTGTCGACGATGACGACGATGGCGAGCCAGGGATCGCCGATCGCCGGCCACCGTCGCCGATGTCACCAGCCGAGGAGCCGACCACGACACCAACCGACACCGAGCCTATCCCTGACGCCGAATCCGATGCTGTCAACGACGATGCTGCATCCGGTGCCGACGACGACGCCGCACCCGATGTCGACGACGATGCTACTGACAACAGCGACGGCGAGTAACCGCCAGCAGAAACCGAAACCCACACCCGCGGTCACCGACTGCGGTGGGACATGCAGGGTTCACAGGAGGTCGTCGTGCTCCGGTATGGACACCGCCCCGGCCGCGACGACCGGATGACGACACACGTCGGGTTGACTGCCCGCGCCCTCGGTGCGGATCGCGTGATCTTCCCCGACAACGCCACCCAGGGAGCCGAAACCGTCGCCGACATCACTGACCGCTTCGGTGGCCCCTTTGAGATCGAGCAAACCGACAGCCAGGCGGCGGTCGTCCGCAATTGGGATGGCCCGATTGTTCATCTCACGATGTACGGGCTGCCGATCCAGGATGTTGAGGGTGAGATCCGAGCGGCTGTCGACACCGACCCGTTGCTCGTCGTTGTCGGCGGCGAGAAAGTCCCCTTCGATCTCTATGAACACGCCGACTGGAACGTTGGGGTGACCAATCAGCCCCACTCGGAGGTCGCCGGGCTGGCGGTGTTTTTGGATCGGTTCTTCGAGGGCCGAGAGTTAGACGCCGAGTGGGCCGATGCCGAGCGCACGGTGATCCCGAAAGCGACGGGCAAAACGGTCGTTTCTGACGACGACGTGGCTCCTGACGCGACCGACACCGACGGCGAGTCGTAGCCGCGATCCCGGCGGGCTTCGATAGTCGGAGCTTTTAACCGAGTTCACCGCCGATCATTCCCCAATGGCTTTTGAGGAGTTACTGAACGATCCAGTCATCCAAAAATACCTCCACGAGCTGGTCGGCCCGGAAGGGATGCCGGTCGCCGCCGCGCCGCCGGAGGGTGAGGTGACCGACGAGGAGCTCGCCGAGGAACTCGATCTCGAACTCAACGACGTGCGCCGCGCGCTGTTTATTCTCTACGAGAACGACCTTGCTTCCTACCGCCGCGTCCGCGATGAGGACTCCGGCTGGCTCACCTATCTGTGGACCTTCCACTACGACAATATCCCCGAAAATCTCGAAGAGGAGATGGAACGCCTCCTGACCGCAATCGAGGAACGCGAGGAGTACGAGCGCACCCACGAGTTCTACCTCTGTGAGGTCTGTTCGATCCGCTTTGAGTTCGGCGAGGCGATGGATCAGGGGTTCCAGTGTCCGGAGTGTGCCTCCCCGCTTGAATCGATGGACAACGACGCGCTTGTCGAGGCGATGGAGGAACGCGGCGCGGCCCTCCGTGAGGAACTGAATGTCGACATCCACGCGGACGCCGACTAAATGGTCGTCTTAGCTACCAAATGCTACGTCGAGGGCGACGCCCGCCAGCGAGCCCTGAAGAGCCTCGGCTCACTGCTCGACAACACTGTCGGCGACCTGCATGTCGATTACGAGATCGGCGTCCGCAGCGACGAGTTCGTCACGGTGACGGTCACCGGCGACGACGCGACCGCCGCCCGCAACGCCTTGCGGGCGGAGTGGGGTGAGATTACCGACCACTTCGAGGTCGGTGAAACCTACACCGGCACGCTCGAATCCTGGGACGACGATGGGATCACCCTCGACGCCGGCGAGCAGATCCACATCCCGGCCAGCGAACTCGGCCTCGGTCAGGGAACCCCCACTCAGATCCGCGAGCGGTTCGGTCTGGTTCAACATCTCCCAATGGAATTCGTCTACGGCGATCCCTCGCGGCTCGCCGACGATGAACGCGACCGCCTCTACGAGTGGCCGCGCGGCCCCGGTCGCGTCAACGTCAACAGCGCGACCCGCGGCGAGGTACGAGCAACCGTCAACCGCGCCGGCCACGCGCAAGATATCGTCACTGTCGAACGTCTCGGTCTGTTAGAGCAGTCAATCATCTGCGGTGAGGGCACCGATCCGCCAGGACTGCTGGCGGCGATCGGTGACTACCTCCCGGCGGAACTCCGGGCTGTGATCGGCGACGACTAACATGAATCGACGCCTCGGCCTTGCCGTCCTCGCGGTGCTCACCCTCACGCTCACGGCCGGCTGTCTCGATTACGTTACCGATGGCGGCGAGATCAGCGACGATGTCCTCGACGCCGAACCGGCTGACGCCTACGACTGGGAGACTGACCGCAACGTCAGCCTGACGCTGGATACCGGTTCGGAACTCCAAGCCGTCTACAACGTCTCGGCCGGCCAGCGACTCCGGCTGTATCAGCCGACCAGCATCGGCCAAGAGGGGCCGCTCGATATCTCGGCCGTTCGGTTCCGCTATGCGAACGGCACCGTCATCTCCGGCACCGAACTTCGGGCCCGCGGCGAGATCGACCAGACGCCGGATGAGGTGTACGTCACCACCCCCGCCGACGGCCGACTCGCGTTTACCGCGGGGGCAACCCCCCGACGGCTGACGCTGCCCGTCTACATCGAGGGCTCCTACGAGGTTGTGCTCCCGGAGGGCAGCCGGATGGACTTCTTCCTCTTTAGCAACACCGTCCCCGCGGGGGCGACGACCGAACGGGTTGACAACCGCGTCCACGTAACCTGGGAGAACGTGGAGTCGAGTTCGATCCTGGTGCAGTACTACAAGCAGAATGATCTCACGATCTTCGGGGCCATCATCGGGATTCTCTCGGCGATCGCCGTCGGTGGGCTCTACTACTACCGCCGGCAGATCGACCGGTTACACGAGACACGCGTCGAGATGGGGCTTGACGACGAGGACGAGCAATGAACGTCGCCATCGTCACGGTCGGCGATGAACTGCTGGCCGGCGAGACCGTCGATACGAACAGCACGTGGCTGGCCTCGGAGTTGACTGATCGCGGCTGTACTGTCACCCGAATCACGACCGTTCCCGATCAGATCGAGGTGATCGCCGCCGTCGTCAACGAGTACCGGGCCGCCGCCGACGCGGTCATCGTCACCGGCGGGCTGGGGCCGACTCACGACGATCGCACGATGGAAGCGGTCGCCGCGGCGGTTGGCCGCGATCTTGAACACCACCCTGAGGCGGAAGCATGGCTCACCAGCGAGGGCGGCTACAGTGCCGACGAACTCGATGCAGGCACCACCGATCTGCCGGCTGGCGCGCGAATGTTACCCAACGAAGCCGGTGTCGCCCCCGGTGCGGTCATCGAGTCGATCTACGTGCTCCCGGGGGTGCCCACAGAGATGAAAGCGATGTTTGAGCACGTTGCCGCGGAGTTCAGCGGCGAGCCGATCTACACCGAGGTGGTCGTCGCCGACGAACCCGAAAGCGCGCTGCTCGACCGGCTTGAGACGGTACAACAGCGGTTCGCTGTCGAGGTCGGCAGCTATCCGGGTGAGCACGTTCGCGTCAAGTTCCGCGGCGGCGACCTCGAGGCTGTCACGGCGGCGGCTGACTGGTTTGGCCAGCAGGTGACCGTCGCCGACAGCGACACCAGCGAGGAACCGTAGCCCGGACGGCTACGACCGGAAAAGATGTGCCAGCCAGCCGAGGGTCAAGGCGATACTCGCAACCAACACGACGGCGGCCGTCTCGAAGATCGGCAGCGGCGCGGTCTCCAGTGGGGTCATTACTCGCCGGTAGCGTGCCGACCGGCTTAATTCTTTGAGTCTTCGCGTCGGTGCAGGCCACTTTTTACCGCGCCCGCCGTCCGGTTGGTATGCGCCTTGGGTTCCTCGTTAATCCGATCGCCGGTATGGGCGGGCGGGTCGGCCTGAAAGGAACCGACGGGAAGGTTGCCGATGCTGTCGCTCGTGGGGCTGAACCCCGCTCGCCGGCGCGTGCCCGTCGGGCACTGACGCGGCTGGCCGATCGCAACGTCGATATCGATCTCGTTACCGCTGGCGAGCCGATGGGGGCAGCCGAAGCGCGGGCTGCTGGATTTGAGCCAACGATTGTGTGTGAGCCGGCTGTTGGTGGCAGTGAGACGGCGACCAATGGCGACAACGACGACGTGTCCACCACAACCGCCAGCGACACCGCCAGCAGCGTCGCCGCCTTCGTCGATCACGGGGTTGATCTCGTGGTCTTCGTCGGCGGCGACGGGACGGCGGTTGATGTCGCTGAGGGGTTGGCCGACACCCAGATTCCGATGCTCGGTGTGCCCGCCGGCGTCAAGGTCTACTCCTCGGTGTTTGCGGTCTCTCCCGAGGCGGCCGCCGATATCGTCGCCGAATTCGACCGGACTGAACAGCGGGAGGTCATGGATATCGACGAGGATGACTACCGGGCCGGCGAGGTCAGCCCCGAACTCCGAGCGATTGCGACAGTGCCGGTCGCCGATGGCCTCCAGTCGGCCAAACAGCGCGGTGGCGGAACGGTTGCGGCCCTTGCCGAAGGGATCGCCAGCAGCGTTGACCCCGAGACAACCTACGTGCTTGGCCCCGGGTCGACGCTTGGGGCGATCAAAACGGCCCTCGGCTTCGAGGGCTCACCGCTTGGGGTTGATGTCTGGCGAGACGGACAGGTGCTCGCAGCCGACGCGAGCGAAGCCGAGATCTTAGATTCTCTCGGCGAAACCAACACCATCATCGTCTCGCCGATCGGCGGACAGGGGTTCGTTTTCGGACGCGGGAATCCCCAACTCTCACCGGCGGTCATCCGACAGGCGAGCGTTGCGATCGTCGCCTCGGGGGCAAAAATCGATGATTTGCGGGTGTTGCGTGTCGACACCGACGATCCGGAACTTGACGCTGAACTTCGCGGCTGGCGGGAGGTTCGCGTCGGCCGATTCGAAACACGTATGCTCCGAATCGTCTAGCGTGGTACACAACCACATATTAATATATGCTGTAGTCAGCATATCAGTTCAACATTTGTTGTTCAATACACTGTGTATGCATACAATTAAGATGTCGCCACCCTGAGGAAGGGTATGGAAACACGGAAGGTACAGCGGTTAGGGCCCTCAACGCTAGCGATGACGCTGCCGGCGGAGTGGACGAAGGAACACTACGTCGAGAAAGGCGATGAGGTCTCGATTCGGATGGGTGGGAAGGGAACGCTCACCGTGCTCCCGGAGTCCGCCAGCACCGGCGAAAGCGAGGCGGTGATCCACGCCGACAATCTCGATGCTGGCTCTGTCGAGCGGGCGATCGTCGCCCAGTACGTGCTGGGCCGGCGGGTGATCCATGTTCAGATGGAATCTGACGCCCTCGATTCCGAACACATCAACGCGGTCTATCAGGCCGAAACGCAGCTGATGGGGCTGGGCGTCATCGAGGAGACCCCCGAACGCATTGCGATCCGGTGTTCGGCTGACCCCGAGGATTTCACCCTGGACAACCTCTTGGAGCGACTCGAAAACACCGGCAGCACCATGCGCGGGGAGGCTGTCAAGGCGTTGGCCCACGGCAACCGCGATCTCGCCGAGCGCGCGCTCAACCGCGAGCGACAGGCCAACAAGATCTTTGTCCTCCTGCTCCGACTCATCTTCACCGCCTACCAGAACCCAAACCTCTGTCGGGCGGTTGGCCTTGATTCGAGCTTCCCGCTGATCGGTTACCGATCGGTGGCGAAAAATCTCGAACTCACCGCCGACAACGCCGAGGATATCGCCGAGATCGTCGCCTCAGCCGACGAGCTGCCGGACGTCGACAGCTCGACGATCCGCCGGATCCGGGAGTTTACCGACCAGATCGATGAGTTGACCGCGATGGCTGTCCGCTCGGTCGTCGAACGCGACTATGATCTGACGATCCGGTGTCGACACCTCTTCGGTGAGATCTCTGATCGCGAACAGGAGATTCTCAACGATCTCGAAGAGATGCCAAACGAGGAACTGCTCCAGATCCGAGAGGTACTCGTCAGTCTCCAGCATACCGCCGAGTACGCGATGCGAAACGCCGAGATCGCCGCGAACCTCGCGCTCAACGAGGAGTCAGAACACGTCGATATCACCTGAGGCGGTCACCGACGCCGCTGTTGGCCTGTTCCGGCGTTCGAATGAACTAAGCCATCCGGCAGGGAACACACTCGTATGGCTACTCACGGAACGACGACGGACAAAGGACTCGGCGTTGCGATCGCCTGCGGGACGGTTGCGGTGCTTGGCGCCGGACTCATGTTTGCTGGCGGCACCCAACTCACGAAGGCCTGGGGCTTTGCGGCGGCTGTCATCGCTGCCGGGCTCTCGGTGGCTGCACTCCAACTGTACGACGCCTGAGCCCCGCCCGATTCGAGCGAGCCGACGTAATCATTAAGCCGGTCAGTCCCCTAGCTGTCGTAGATGACACAGTATACCGAGGAGGAACAACGGATCGTCGCCTATCTCCGTGACAGCGTCGCCCGCGGTGAGCGATATTTCCGGGCGAAGACCATCGCCGAGGCGATCGGCCTCTCCTCGAAGCAGGTTGGTGTCCGCCTGCCGCAGCTCGCCGAGAAATCCGACGATGTTGATATCGAAAAATGGAGTCGTGCCCGCTCGACGACGTGGCGTGTCACCCCTGAGTAACGATCGACCGCCGCTTCCGCGCCCTTTTTTACCCTGCCACCCCACTACTCTGTAATGACTGTCCGTGTCTCACGGACCTTCGAGTTCGACGTTCCCGGCGAGCAGATCTGGGCGTTTATCGCCGATCCCGAGCAACGCGCCGGCGCGATCAGCGTCGTCGACTCCTTCACGATTCACGACGACAACCGCGCGACGTGGCAGGTACGGCTGCCGATCCCCTTGCTCAACTCGACGGTCACCGTCGAAACCGAGGAGTTGATCCGCGAGCCGCCAACCAGAGTGAAATTTGAGGGTCGCTCACGTGCCCTCCGGGTGACCGGCGAACACACGATCACCGACACCGAGGGCGGCTGTCAACTCCACAATGAGTTCGTCGTCGACGGTCAACTCCCCGGCGTCGAGCGATTCTTCAAGCGCAACCTCGATGCCGAACTCGACAATCTTGAGGCCGCCCTCCGAGCGGATATCGACTGACGATGCAGGTCGCTGCGATCCAACTCGACATCGAACCCGAGGCCGTCGAGGCAAATCTTGACCGCGCCCACGAGGCGGTCGCCGATGCCGCAGCAGCGGGTGCCGATCTCGCTGTCCTGCCCGAACAGTTCTACGTCGGCTTCTTTGCTTTCGACGCCTATCCGACCCACGCCGCCGGGCTTGACGACCCTCTCTTCGATCGCCTTGCTGATCTGGCTGCCGACAACGATATTGCGCTTGTGGCGGGGAGCGTCGTTGAATCCCTTGCCGATAGCGCGGCTGCCGGCTACGACGTGCCGGCGACGGAGGGGTACGCCAACACGTCAGTCTTCTTTGACCGCGACGGCACGCGGCGCGGCATCTACCGAAAACACCATCTCTTCGGCTACGAATCCGCGGAATCCGAGCTGTTGGTGCCCGGTGACTCGCTGTCAGTCGTCGACTTTGAGGGGTTGACGATCGGCACAACGACCTGCTATGACCTCCGGTTTCCGTCGTTATACCGCCGGCTGCTTGACCGCGGTGTCGACTGTCTGGTCGTCCCGAGTGCGTGGCCCTATCCGCGGATCGAACACTGGGAAACACTGGGCCGGGCCCGGGCGATCGAAAACCTCAGCTACGTGATCGCGGTCAACGGCTCGGGCTCGTTCCCCGCGGCGGATGCAACGCTCTGTGGCCGCTCGACGATCTACGATCCGTGGGGGACGGCCCGGGCCGCCGCTGGCGACGAGCCGACGACGCTCACCGCGACCGTCGAGCCCGCGGTCGTCGACCGAGTTCGATCCTCTTTCCCGGCGCTCGATGACCGCCGGTAGGAACTCACGTCGTGCATCTGGGGGTCTGGCTGTACGCCGAGACGACGCGGACGGTGGGTTTATACGCCGCACTGACATACGTTTCTCTGCCGACGTATTGACGCTTTTCTCGTCACTGTCGGCACACACAACTCGCCGCCACGCCCGTCGGCCGCCACGCGGCACGATCCACTCCGGGGATCGGGGGCGTCCTCGATCGGATCATCCGCCGCGCTCCTCGCCTTGTTGCAGTCAGTGAGTTTCCAACGAGACACGTGTCGACCCTTCTATGGCGCTGTGGAGCTATACAGTTGCCAACAACACGCCGCCATACCCCGAGAGTATCACACAATATCAGCGAAAATTGATTTTTATGTAGCAAATATCAGGCTATTGCCGGGCACCGTACAGTATATATACATTCCAGCCCGTTAATTAAGGTAATGTTAATATCGGAGGTGACAGCCAACGGCGGTTGAGGCGGGACGCTGGGCTGTGAGCCAACAGTGTGCTCCGCCCGGCGTATCGTGGTTGGTCACCCCCACACTGCCAGTGGCTGTCGCTGTGACGGTCACTCTCCCACCGGGTGATGGATGTGCAACCACGGTGCCCAACGTACTGACGACCACCACACTCCACCCGCCTTCCACATCCAGGCGGCCACTCGTTTTCAGCGACCTACGTATTGTCGACAGCGGCGCCTCTCAGGTATGCGGAGACTGTCGCACGCTCGTCACACGGGATGCTTTTAGGCTACAGCACAAAATGGGGGGTATGAAATCAACACGAAAGGGGCTCCGCAACGACGATCTCTATAAGGACAACTACGAGCGGATCGCCTGCAGCGAGTGCGAAGAGACGCTCCAACGAGAGAACGATCCCGACGAAGTGTTCGATATTCGAACCTGTCCAAACTGCGGGAAACAGTGGAAGGAACTGCCCTGATCGGTTAGCGGAACCGGAACGTTTCGAGGTTTTTCGGGGCGAACGTCCGGATGTCGAACTCGTGGTAGAGGGCCGATGAGAGGTCTTGAACGGAGCGTTCATCGCCGTGCACACAGAGGATCTTTTCTGGCCGGGGGTTCATCGTGCGGACGAAATCCATCAACCCCTTGCGGTCGGCGTGTCCGGAGAACCCATCAACGGTTTCGACGCCCATGTTCAGGGTGAGGGTGTCGCCGCGGCCGCCGTTGTAGTCGTTGTTGACCGGGATCTCATCCCACCCGTTCTGGATCCGATTGCCCAGCGTCCCCTGTGCCTGATAGCCAACGAAGACGAGGCGAGAGTCCGAATCGCTGCCGAGATGCCGGAGCCACGACATGATCGGCCCACCGGTGATCATCCCCGAGGTTGAGAGGATAATCGCCTGCTCGTCGTCGGTGACTTCCTGGCGTTCGTCCTCGCCGGCGTCGATGTGGTTGAACTGATCGGCGAGGAACGGGTTTTTGTCCTCATGGAAGATCCGATCCTGCAGGTCATCTCGCAGATATTCCGGGTAGGTCGTGTGGATCGCTGTTGCCTCCCAGATCATCCCGTCGAGGTGGATCGGCATCTCGGGGATCTTTCCGGTGCGCATCGCCTCCTCTAAGACGAGCATGATCTCTTGGGAGCGGCCGACGGCGAACGCCGGGATCAACACCTTTCCGCCGTCGTCGTAGGTCTCGTTGATGACCTCCAAGAGCTTCTCCTCGGAATCCTCTTGGTCGGTCTGGTAGTCGTTGCGGCCGCCGTAGGTCGATTCAAGCACGAGTGTTTCGACCCGCGGGAAGTCGTTGACCGCGCCGTTGAACAGCCGCGTGTCGGTGTAGTGGATATCGCCGGAGAAGGCGACGTTGTAGAGCCCATCGCCGATGTGGAAGTGAGTCACCGCCGAGCCGAGAATGTGACCTGCGTTGTGGAAGGTGACCTTGATGTCGGGGGCGATGTCGGTCACGTCACCGTATTCGAGCGGGATCGCGTGTTTGATCGCCTCTCTGACCTGTTCGGACTCATACGGCGGCGTGCGGCCCTCTTTTGAGGCGACATCGAGATAATCGAGTTGGAGCAGCCCCATCAGATCCCGTGTCGGCTCTGTACAGTAGATCGGGCCGTCGTAGCCGTATTTGAACAGCAGCGGAATGAGCGCGGAGTGATCGAGGTGGGCGTGGGTGAGCACGACGGCATCAATCGAGTTCGGCCCCGAGCCGAGGGCTTCCGGTACTTGGAGGTATGGGACTTCGCCCTCCGCGCCCGGTTTGTCGCCACAGTCGATCAAGACCCGCGTCTCCGCGGTTTGGAGGAGAAATGCCGCTCGGCCGACCTCTCGACAGCACCCAAGCGTTGAGATCCTCACCCACTGGTCGCGGCCGATCTCCTCGCGGTGGATTTGTCGGCCGACGCGTTCGAGGACGTCGCGCCGCTCGTCGCGTTCCTGCTTGAGGAAGTTCCGAACGTTCGAGACGGTCGAGGATTCGATCGGCGGCGTGCGGACGACTTCGGGTGTCCACCCGACTTCTCGGGTGATCTCCCGGAGCGTTGAGCCGTGGCGGCCGATCACCATGCCGGGTTTTTGTGCTTCGATGACGACTTCGCCGGTGTCCTCGTGGAAATCGAGATCGGTGACGCCAGCGTCATCGGGGATGACTGACCGAATTTTCGCGTCGGCACTGGCTGGATCCGAGAGTGCTTCCGGGTCGGGACGGACGGTGATCCGCTTTCGGAGCTTGCTGGCGAGGTTGCGGACGAGATCGCCGTCCTCCGCGAACTCCTTGGGGTGTGGCGTATAGATCACCAGCTCCGGCCCCTCGTATTTCACATCCGAGACGGTAATGTCGGGTGGAACTTCTTCGTCGATCTCCGCTTTCAGGTCGTCGAGTTGCTTATCTACTGAGCTCATACGTCAAAGAAACCTGCGCTGATCGCCGCCTCGCCGGGTGTTCGCTCGCCGGACTGCACCCCTGGGTAGTCGGGACGCCGTGGGGTACTGCCGGTCGAACTGGAACATACTGAATACGGTCTGACAACTCCGCATGCGGGAACAGGCAGCGAAAACCCGCTTAACCCAACTTACGAAACTCTCGTTATAAAACCTCTTCGCAACGGCCTGTGGACGCCCGCTCGTTTCGGCCGAAATCACCCACACATCCAAGCCGATTCGTTGCCTCCGCCCGTGTATGCACATTACGCCGGATCGGGTGGCCGCCGAACATGACTGGGTTCGCCGGCGCGCCGATGTCGTCGTGCCGATTCTCAACGAGACTCGGGGTCGCCTTGGAGAGCTTTTCGAGACTGAGGTCGACACCGTGCGCGAACCCACCTACCAACAGGAGGTCGATCGTGTGTTCGCCGACGGCGAGGTTGCGGTTAATCTCGCTGGCTACGTCGCGCTGCTCCGGGAACTCGATGTCGACGGTGACTATCCGGGCTTCGTTGTCGATGAGGTGCTGGGTCGCCAGCTTGCGGCGACGATCGCCGGCGGGCAACCGCTGTCGGTGCTCGCGCAGGCAACCTTCCACGTCGCGGATGTCCACACCCACGGCGACGCCGACGAGGTGGCTGGCGCCGACGATCTCGACGCCGCGTTGGCCGCGGGGTTTCAGACGCGACTGCCGGGGTGGGACTGGCGAGCAGCCGAGAGTCCGTTCAGTGTTGATTCCTAGTCAGTCAGCATCGGCATCAACCGCTTCGGCGCGCGGGATCGTCACGTCGCTGAGGTCAGCTTCGATCTGCTCGCGTTGGTTGGCGAAGTTCCCAGGCAGGATTAGTTCCTCGCCTAACTCGTCGAGAGGTTCGTCGCTGGTGTAGCCCGGCCCGCTGGTGGCGAGTTCGAAGAGCACCCCATTTGGCTCACGGAAGTACACCGATCGGAACCAGTGGCGGTCGATCTGTTGGGTCGGGCGAACGCCGTGGGTGGAGACTGCTTTCCGCATCGCGGTTTGATCCGCGTCGCTTGGCGTCTGGAAGGCGACGTGGTGGACGGTGCCGTGGCCCTGCCGTGCGCCCTCAATCGTCGGTAACACGTCGACGTACTGGCCGACGGTACCGGCTGCCTCGAAGCGCGTGCGCTCATCGCCCGGTGTATCGCCCGGTGAGTCCTCAGTGCCGGTTTCTTCGAGGCCCATCGTTCGCAGCACTTCCTCTGTTTGATGCGGGTCAGCCAGCCACAGCGTCACCGAGTGGAAGCCGCGGATCGCGGCCGTCTCGGGGACGAATTCGGTCCATGGAACCGTGGGGTCGTCCGCTGGGATCTCGACGGCGACGAGTTCGACCGGGAGACCGTCTGGATCGTAAAACGGCAGGACGGTCTCGCCGAACCGCTCGATGCGATCCTCGTAGTCGACACCGTAGTCGTCGAACCGCTCTTCCCAGAACTCAAGGCTGCCCTCAGGAACCCGGAACGCGGTGCGGGAGACCTGTCCGGAGCCGACCTTGCCCTGGCGGAGATTTTCCCACGGGAAGAACGTCATACTGGTGCCGGGGGTGCCCTCGGCGTCGGCGAAAAAGAAATGATAGGTGCTGGGATCGTCCTGGTTGATCGACCGCTTGACGAGGCGGAGGCCGAGCGTTTCGACCCAGAAATCCATGTTCTGCTGGGGATCGCCCGCGATGCAGGTCACGTGGTGAATCCCCGGTGTTGGTGGTGCGTCTGTCATTGTAATCTGTACGTGCTGGAGGTACTTGACTTCGCGCTGACACGGGGGTTACCGCTTTCAGACAGCATGGTCATTGCGGAGGAAGAATATACAGGCCGAAGCACATACTATTGGCTATGAAATTCACCGTTATCCAAGGCGATATCGCCACCCAGTCAGCCGACGCGCTGGTGAACGCGGCGGGAACGAGCCTCAAGATGGGTAGCGGCGTCGCCGGCGCACTCCGCCGCGGTGCGGGCGGCGACATCAACGCCGAAGCGATGTCGAAGGGCCCGGTTGCCCTCGGCGAAGTCGCTATCACCGACGCCTACGATCTTGATGCCGAGTACGTGATTCACGCCGCGGCGATGCCGCACTACGGCGACGGGCAGGCGACCGCGGATAGTATTCGGGATGCAACGCGAAACACCTTGGCAAAAGCAGACGAATTGGGATGTGAGTCGGTTGTGATTCCGATTCTCGGCACCGGCGTTGCTGGCTTCGACTTCGAGCGCGGGGCGGAACTGATCTGCTCGGTGATTGCGGAGTACGAGCCGTCGTCTCTGACTGACGTTCAGGTGATCGCGTATTCTGACGAGCAGTATGAGATGTTGCAGTCGGTTGCTGCTGAGATTCAGGACTAGTCGATTTCTTCTTCGGCGACTACGAAAACAGATAGAAAGCCCTCAACGCTCCCGGCTCCCGGGACTCGCTGCGCTCCTCGTCGTTCGCGTTGCTCACTCCTGCGGTGCTTGCGTCGTCCGGGTTCGCCGAGAGCGTTTCGCCCTTTCAGTCCGCCAGGGCTTCGGCTGCTGGGCTTGTCGTATGTATGCGATTACCGAGTGATTCGACTCGGCGGTTGATAAGAACGAAAATTGCAGTATCGCCGTGAGGCGAGGACTGTAGTTAGTTGCGAACGACGTTCGTCGCGCGCGGGCCTTTCGGGGACTGTTCGATATCGAAGTCGATCTCTTCGCCCTCAGTGAGATCCTCGCCGCCGACATCCTCCATGTGGAAGAAAACGTCGTCGTCAGCATCGTCCGTGTCGATAAATCCGTAGCCGCCAGTGTCGTTGAAGAAGTCAACTTTGCCGTGTGCCATTGCAATCAAACGTACAGTCCACCGGGGGATAACCCTTCCGAGAGTCGTGGTACCACGACCGTCGGCAGCGGTTTTGCTTATGTTTCCTCGCTTGCGGTCTCTCGAAGCGTCGTGAGCCGCTGTTTGTACTCCTCGTGGCTCACCTCGCCGTCGGCGTATCGTCGGCGTAGTCGCGCTGTTGGGCTCGACTGCTCGGTATCCGATGCGGCCGCGCCGTGGGTGTCCTGTCGGTCGAGTGCAGCCGCGCTTTCGACGACGGTTTCGGTATCGACCGCGCCAACCGAATCGTCCGCCGATCGCAGTCGTTCGAGCTGGCCGGTGAGCGTCTCGCGGTTGATCTCGCCGCGGGCGTACTGGATCGCCAGCCGACTGACCCGTGGGTGGCTGTCGCCGTCGGCATCGAGATCGAAGAGCTTGCCGAGCCGCGTTTCGTACTCCGCGAGATCGATCTCGTCGTCGAGATATCGTGCTTCGAGTATCTCCAAGGGGTCGGCTGTCGCCTCCGCGTCAGTCGGCGTCGACCCCGACTGACTCCGTCGCTGGAGCGTATAGAGGAGCACAGCGAACCCGACGATCGGGGGGACAAACAGCGGCAGCCAGAGCCATGGGCTGGCAACCATCCCACCGCCCATGCCGCCGCCCATCATACCGCCGCCCATCATGCCGCCACCGAGCCCGGACAGTGCTGTGAGCAAGCCGAAAAACACCAGCACCACCAAAACCAGGAGGCCACCGAGCACCGGCGTGGTCGTCGGCAGCCAGGCGTCGCGTGCTGGCGTGGGCGTATCGCCGTCCGAATCAGTGCGGCGATCTGTGGAACTCATATCGCCGACTACGTCCCCTGGTGCAACAAGGTTGTCGCCGCGGCTGTAGCGGGAGACGCGGGCTGATCCGAAACACACTGCGTTTATTTGTCCCGGTTGCGGAGTGCCGGCAATGAGTAGCGAGCAAGATCTGGGGATCACCGAGAGCAAACAGCACAACACGGGCGAGTGGTACGCCGAGGTCGTCATAAAGGCCGGCCTCGCAAACTACGGCCCCGACGGGATGAGCGGCTTCATCGTCACGCGCCCGCGTGGCTACGCCCTCTGGGAGGCGATCCAGCAGGAACTCGATAGCAAATTCAAGGCCACGGGCGTCCAGAACGCCTACTTCCCGATGTTCATCCCCGAGAGCTATCTCGAACGGGAAAAGGACATCGTGGAGGGCTTCGATCCCGAAGTGGCGTGGGTCACCCACGGCGGCCACGACGAACTCGAAGAGCGACTCGCCGTCCGCCCAACCAGCGAGTCGATCATCGCGCCCTACATGGCCCAGTGGGTGCGCAGCCACCGCGACCTCCCGCTGCGGGTCAATCAGTGGTGTTCGGTCGTCCGGTGGGAAGCAACGGAGACGAAACCGTTCTTCCGAACCAAGGAGTTCCTCTGGCAGGAGGGTCACACCGCCCACGAAACCCACGACGAGGCGTGGGACGAAACAATGACTCGACTCGATCAGTACGCCGAGCTCTACGAGGATCTGCTTGCGATCCCTGTGCTGAAGGGCCAGAAACCGGATCACGACAAGTTCCCGGGTGCACACAAAACCACGACCGTCGAAGCGCTGATGCCGGACGGCAAATCGGTACAGGCCGGCACGAGTCACCACCTCGGCACCTCATTCGCTGAGGCGTTCGACATCACCTTCTCCGATGAAGACGAGGAAACCCAGCCCGCCCATACGACCTCGTGGGGGCTCTCGTGGCGCGCGCTCGGCGCGCTCATCATGACACACTCCGACGATCAGGGGCTTGTGCTCCCGCCGACAATCGCCCCCGAGCAGGTCGTCGTCGTCCCAATCTGGCAGGAGGATACGAAAGATGACGTACTCGACTACGCCGATGAAGTCGCCGACGATCTCGCCGACAGCGGCGTCCGCGTCGAACTTGACGACCGCGACGAGCGGAATCCCGGATTCAAGTTCAACGAGTGGGAATTAAAAGGCGTCCCCGTCCGGATTGAGATCGGCCCCCACGAAGTCGAGGACGACGAGGTGACGATCGTTCACCGCCCCGACGGCGAGTCGATCACCGCCGACCGCGACGATATCGGCGAGACGATCCAAGAACACTTCGATGAGGTGTACGCCAAACTCTACGCGGCTGCCGAAGAAAATCTCGACGACAGCGTCCGCGAGGCCGACTCACGAGAGGAGATCCTCGGCACGCTGGGCCAACACGGCGGCTACGTCAAAGCCCCGTGGTGTGGCGACGAAGAGTGTGAGGAACCGATCAAGGAGCCGCTGGCCGCCGAGATCGTGATGTGTCCCTTCGATGACGAAGAGACCGTTGGCGATGACGAAACGTGTGCGATCTGTGGCGACGACGCCACCCAAACCGCCTACTTCGCGAAGAACTACTGACCGAACGGCGCGAGCGTCGGCTGGTAGTTTCGCTGATCGCTGTCTCGGAGTTGACGATTGCTGCGCTTTTCATCCAACTGTGGCCGTGCTCACAGCCCAGATCGTACATGATTGTTGGGACTAATTACGTGTGATCGTTTCAACCTGCTAACTATCAATTCTTAATACCTCCTAATATGGGACTTAGGAACCCTTATTTTCGCATCAGTAGGCATTTATTTAGGCGATTGCTCGGTTCGTGTATGGCCAAGTATCACAGTGAGTCGCATGCGCAAGCGGACGATGCGCATGGTGACCCTGTCGGGCTCGCCGACCCGACCGATACCAAATCCAACTGCGGCGTTGGCGCGGTCGTCGATCTCGACGGCGGCGCCTCACACGATGTTGTCGCCGACGGCATCGAACTACTTTGCAACCTCGAACACCGCGGCACGACCGGCGCCGAAGAGGGCACCGGCGATGGGGCCGGCATCATGATCCAACGCCCCGATACGTTCTTCGAGGCGGTCGTCGGCGACCTCCCGGAGACCTACGCCGTCGGCTCGGTGTTCATGCCACAGGACGACGCGGTTCGAGACCGACTCGTCGACCTCTTTGAGTCAACGCTCGCCGAGTACGATCTTGATGTCTTCCACTGGCGGGATGTCCCGACCGATAACAGCGACCTCGGTCAGACCGCACTCGATTCTGAGCCCGATGTGTGGCAGGTCTTCGTCACGCCGTCGGAGTCGATGGCTGACGATGCCTTCGATCGCGCGCTGTTCCTTGCCCGCCGCGAGCTTGAAGCGGCCGCCGAGGATGTCGCCGGCGCGGGCCGGTTCTACGTCTGCTCGCTGCACCGCAAAACGCTGGTCTACAAGGGGCTGCTGAAGGGCGAACAGCTCGCCGGCTACTACCCGGATCTCGAAGATGAGCGACTGCAGACGACGCTGACGCTCGTCCACGCGCGGTTTTCGACCAACACACTCGGCGCGTGGCATCTCGCCCACCCCTACCGGCGGATCATCCACAACGGTGAGATCAACACGATCCGCGGCAACATCAACTGGATGCGCGCCCGCGAAAACCAGCTGGCCCACGAGGATTTCGGCGACGACATGGAGACGCTCAAGCCCGTCACCGAGGCCGGCCAGTCCGATACCGCCAGCGTCGACAACGCCATCGAGCTGTTGATGCACTCCGACCGCGACCTGCCGCACATCCTCCGCATGCTGATCCCGGAGGCCCACGAGAACGACGACTCGATGGATCCTGACCGCCAGGATTTCTACGATTACCACGCCAGCCTCGTCGAGCCATGGGACGGCCCCGCCCTCGTCGCAGCCACCGACGGCGACAAGATCGCCGCCGTCCTCGACCGCAACGGCCTGCGGCCCTGCCGGTACGATATCACCGAGGACAACACCCTGATCGCCGCTAGCGAGGTCGGCGCGATCGAGACCGATCCCAGCGAGATCCGCGAACGCGGTCGGCTCCAGCCCGGCCAGATCTTCGTTGCCGACCCCGAGAAGGGCGAAGTCATCCCCGACGCTGAGGTTTTCGACGAGCTCACCGACGACAAGTACGGCGAGTGGGTCGACGAACACCAACAGGAGCTTGACGAGATCGCCGGCGACAGCCTCGAACCACACGGCGATGTCGACTCCCTGCGGGCTCACCAAGCGGCCTTCGGCTATACGGAAGATCAACTGACGCACCTCCTAGAACCGATGGCCAACCAGGGGATGGATCCGGTCGGCTCGATGGGCGACGACACGCCGCTGTCGGTACTCGGTGAGTTCAACCGCCCGCTGTTCACCTACTTCAAGCAGCTGTTCGCCCAGGTGTCGAACCCGCCGATCGACTACATCCGCGAGGAGCTAGTCACGAGTCTCCAGTCCCGACTCGGCAAGCAACGAAACCTGATGACCGAGTCGCCGGAACACGCCCACCAGCTTGTGCTTGACTCGCCGGTGCTCTCCGACGAGCAGACGGCGAGTATCAAGGATCTCGACCGCGACGCGGACGGCTTCGAGACCACGACGCTGGATATGACGTACGATCCAGACACGGAGCTCGAAGCCGCCATCGAACGCCTGCGGGATGATGCTCGCGCGGCCATCGACGACGGCGCGGATATCATCGTGCTGTCGGATCGCGGTACCAACGAGGAGCGGATTCCGATCCCGAGTCTGCTGGCAACGGGTGGCGTCCACCACGATCTTGTCCGCCACGGGCTCCGCACCGATGTTGGCCTCGTCGTCGAATCCGGCGACCCACGTGAGGTGCACCACCTCGCCACGCTGGTCGGCTACGGCGCGGGCGCGGTCAACCCGTATCTCGCCTACCAGACGATCTCCGATCTGTGTGCCGGCCCCGACGGTGCCGACGAGGCAGAGGCCATTGAGGGCTACATCCACGCCCTCGAACACGGGCTGCTGAAGATCATGGCGAAGATGGGGATCTCGACGGTTGAATCCTACCAGGGCGCCCAGATCTTCGAGGCCGTCGGCCTCAGCTCCGATCTCATCGCCGAATACTTCGAGGGCACCGAGATCCGGACGGAGGGGATCGGCCTCGACGTGATCGAAGACGACGTGCGGACGCGACACGCCGTCGGCTTCGGGAGCGATCCTGAACTGGAGACCCAAGGCGAGTACGAACACCGTTCCTCGGGGATCTACCACCAGTGGAACCCCGAGACGGTCGGCACGCTCCAGCAGGCCGTCCGCAGCGGCGACTACGACCGGTATCTGGAGTTCGCCGAACTGATCAACGATCAAAACGAGAACCTCCAGACGCTCCGGGGGCTACTCGAATTCGACGCCGACCGCGAGTCCGTCGATATCGAGGAGGTACAACCGATCCACGAGATCGTCGAGAACTTCTCGACGGCTGCGATGAGTCTCGGCAGCCTCTCGCCGGAGGCCCATGAAACGAACTCCATCGCCATGAACCGCCTCGGCGGCAAATCGAATACTGGTGAGGGCGGCGAACCGCCGGAACGGTTCGACACCGAAAAGGAGTGTAACGTCAAGCAGGTCGCCTCCGGCCGCTTCGGCGTCACCTCGCACTATCTGACCTCCGCTGAGGAGATCCAGATCAAGATGGCCCAGGGCTCGAAACCCGGTGAGGGCGGTCATCTACCCGGCAAGAAGGTCAACGAGATGATCGCTCACGTCCGGTATGCAACACCGGGCGTTGGCCTCATCTCGCCGCCGCCGCTGCACGACATCTACTCCATCGAGGATCTCAAACAGCTGATCCACGATCTCAAGGCAGCCAACCCGGACGCCGACATCAACGTCAAACTCGTCTCCGAGGCGGGAATTGGCACCATCGCGGCGGGCGTCGCCAAGGCCAACGCCGACGTGGTGCACGTCTCCGGTGACTCCGGTGGCACCGGTGCCTCTCCCAAGACGTCGATCAAAAACGCCGGCCTGCCGTGGGAACTCGGCGTCGCCGAAGCCAACCAGATGCTGTGTGCTACGGGGCTGCGCGACCGGATCAAGATCACCGCCGACGGCGGGATGAAAACCGGCCGCGACGTGGCGATCGCCGCCCTGCTCGGCGCGGAAGAGTACACTTTCGGCACCGCCTCGCTCGTCACCGCGGGCTGTGTGATGGCCCGGCAGTGTCACGCCAACACCTGCCCGGTCGGTGTGGCAACGCAGGACGAAAACCTCCGCGAGCGGTTCCCCGGCGAGCCACAGCACGTCATCAACTACATGACGTTCATGGCCCAGGAGCTCCGGGAGATCATGGCCGAGCTCGGCTTTACCTCCCTCGATGAGATGATCGGCCGACCGGAACTTCTCAGCCAGCGCGAAACCGACCACGAGAAGGCCAAACATCTCGATCTCTCGACGGTGATCGCGCCGACGGCGGGCGATCAGCGACACAAGACCCGCGAACAGCAACACGCCGACATCGAAGAGCAACTCGACTGGGAGCTGATCGACGAGGCCGAGCCCGCGCTTGAATCCGGCCAGCCAGTCACCCTCGACAAGGAGATCTCCAACGTCGACCGGGCGGTCGGCGCGACGCTCTCCCATGAGATATCGACGGAGTACGGCGGTGCGGGGCTGGCCGATGACACGATCACCATCGACTTCGATGGGATCGCCGGCCAGAGCTTTGGGGCGTTCCTCGCCGACGGCGTGACGATGCAACTCACCGGTGCGGCAAACGACTACCTCGGCAAGGGGCTCTCGGGCGGCAAACTCGTCGTCCAGACCCCACCAACAGCAGCGTACAACGCCGACGAGAACATCCTCATCGGCAACGTCGCCCTCTACGGGGCGACCCAGGGTGAGGCCTACATCAACGGCGTCGCCGGCGAGCGGTTTGGCGTGCGCAACTCCGGTGTGAAGGCTGTCGTCGAGGGCGTCGGCGACCACGGCTGTGAGTATATGACCGGCGGCGTTGTCGCCGTCTTGGGTGAGACGGGCCGCAACTTCGCAGCCGGGATGTCCGGCGGCGTCGCCTACGTCTACGATCCTGACGGCGAGTTCGAATCAAAGCTTAACACAGAGATGGTCACGTTCTCTGAGGAGCTGACCCAGAAAGACGAGCGCATGTTGACCCGGATGGTTGAAAACCACGCCGAGTACACCGACAGCGAGCGCGCCGCTGAGCTACTCGATGATTGGGCCGCTGAACTCAGCAACTTTGCCCGGGTCTTCCCGGATGCCTACCGCAACTCCATCGAGAACAAGGGTGCCGACGACGTGCGCGAGGATCTCCCGGAGACGCCGGCCGCCGCAGCCGAGGTCGAACCCGACACCGGGGCTGTCTCAAGCGACGACTAATCTGTTCCCTCGGATACTGTTTTGACAGCTTTCGGGAGTGAGAGATCGTCAAGCTCCCACAGATGACTGTTGCAGTCGCAGTCTGACGCCCCGAACGCAGCCACCGGTTTACACCCGGCGTCAGCGAACGCCGTTGCCAGCGCGCATTCGATGTCCTCGTTGGGATACGTTTCGTCGCTCGCAAGCCGGGTCGAATCGGCACTGAGCAGATAGTCGATATGCCAGTGGCGGGTGTCGTGGTCGCCGCTGGCGACCCGGCGGTGCCGATCGACCCGCGAGAGCCCGCCAGGGCCGAACGCGCTGCCGACGTAGGCGTACCCTTCCGCTGTAAATTCGCGGTCGCCGAGCGCGCCAACCTCGATTGTTGTCGGTTGGTCGACAGCGACGATGAGGATGTAGCTGCCGGGGGCGGCCATCAATCGTCCCCGGTCGCCGGCGGCTGTGGTGTCGGGTCTGTCGCATCGCCGTCGGTGGCTCGCTCCTGTAGCAGTCGAATCCGCTCCGGGATCGGCGGATGACTGTAGTGGAACGTCGCATACCACGGATGCGGGAAGGGGTTGGCGAGATTCTCGCCGGCCAGCCGCCCCAGCGCGTCGATCATCGGCTGGGGGCCCATCACCTCGGCGGCGTAGGCGTCGGCCTCGCGTTCGTGTTTCAGCGAGAGCGCGTTCGATAGCGGCGCGGTAACCTGCAGCAGCGGGCTAACGATGAGGACGGCCAGCAACAGGCCGGCGTACGTTGCCGACGCGGGAATCCCGAAGGCGGCATACAGCGGCTCGAAATCGACCAGCCAGCCGAGGGCGGCGACAACCACGGCCATCTGGATCGCCCCGGCGGCGAACTGCTTCCAGATGTGGGCTTCCTTCCAGTGGGCCAACTCGTGGGCGAGGACGCTCTGTAGTTCGGCCCGTTCCATCTTTTCGACAAGGGTATCGAACAGCACGACCCGCTTTGTTCGGCCAAAGCCGATGAAGTAGGCGTTGAGTTGGGTGGATCGACGGCTGGCATCCATGGTGTAGATATCACTGGTCTCGAAGCCGGCACGTTCGAAGACAGCTTCGACGGACTCGCGCAACTCGCCGTCCGCGACCGGCTCGAAATCGTTGAACAGCGGCGCGATCACCCGCGGATAGAGGATCTGCATCACCAACGAGACGACAACGAACAAGCCCCACGCCGCCGCGGGCCACAGCGTCGGCAGTCGCTCGATAGCAGTCAGCACCGCGCCACTGAGGATCGCCACGAACCCGACAGACAAGCCGAGTTGCACTAGGGTATCCCGGATGAACAGCGTTGGCGTTTGGTTGTTGAAGCCGAATATCTCCTCGACGCCAAACGTTGAGACAAGGCTGAACGGGATCGACGCCAGTTGGGCGGCGACCGCGAGCCCGACAAAGAAGACCACACCTTGCAACACGACCGAGCGGCTGATCGTTGCGACGATATCGACACCCCACGAGAGACCGCCGCTATAGATGATGACCACTACGGCGACGAGACCGATCCAAGACTCCAGTTCGTCGATCGCCGTGGTGAGTCGGTGGTAGTCCCGGAGTTCGTCGCTGTCGTCGATACCGAGGGTCGATTCGAGCCAGTCGCGGTGCTGGCCTACCAACTGGTCGGCATACTGGACGTTTCGGATCGAGAGGTACGAGAAGATCGCCCGCGTTGTGACCAACAGCACGAACACGCCAAGGGCAATCGCTGACAGTTGCATTATCGGTGTCAACGCGATCGATCGGCTAAACGGTGACGCGCTGCGGTCGGGCTGTCGTCGTCTCCGCGCTGATCGACGATTGATCGACGGTGTGTGTCAGTCCTCGCTCACACCGGGTGGCTTGTCCTCGGGTCGGTCGGCGTCCATCTCGGCGACCTCACTTTCCAGCCAGTCGCGGAACCACTTCACGCGCTTGAGTCGCTTGTGGCCGATGCTTTCGGCGGTATCGGACTCGACGCGATCAAGGTGGTCTTTCCCGCGTTCGAGCACGCGGTCGACCATCCGGGCGGCATCCATGTGGGTGCGTGACTCATACCCCATCCGCAACAGCATCAGCGCGGTGCCGTTGGCCCCGACCTTATCGAGCACATCGGCTTCCATCAGACAGCGGGACTCCAGCGATACCTCCGAGAGCGGCCCCTGAAAGGAGTGGTCGGCGACGGACTGACAGACGGCGTCGATAAACGACGGCGGGTACTCCCCGCGGCTTTCGAGGAACTCACGGGCGACGTGGGCGCCTTCCTCGGCGTGTCGATCCTGTGGGGCGTCGAGCTTTGCGACATCGTGAAACAGCGCGGCGACAACGACGATATCGACATCGGCACCCTCCTTTTCCGCGATCGTTTCGGCGAGGTCGGCAACGTTGAGGATGTGATTAAATCGGTACTCCGCGCTGTGCCATGGATACCACCGCATGCGTCCGCCGTCGTCTTCGGTTTCGACGCTGGCAGCCAGATAGTCGTAGACAAACTGCTCCATCTCCGCGCGGGCGTCGTCGCTGACCGCTGACTCCTTGATCTCAACACCCATGGAGCCACCTCCGATCGCAACGTCGTAACTGATTCATTGTGGAGAGACAGGGTCGTTTGACTCTTAGGCGTTACGACACCCTGCCCGCAGGTGGACGGATTTCGGCGTTTCGCGCAATGACGCCGTCGATCAGTCGCTCCGGGCGGCTCTCAGATCTGAGAACCAAAGCAGTGAACTTACGGGATGGGGGTGTCTGCGGCCTGTATGGAACGAAGACAGTATCTCGCGGCCGCGGCGGCCGGCGGTGCCATCGGTGTTGGCGGGGTCGGTGGCTACGTCATGTTGAGTGATGATGTGGGGTTCGGCCCACCCGGAGTGCCAACAGCGCCATATCCGCCCTATCCGACCGCCGACGGCGATGGTGCAATCGAGCCGATTTCGCTTTCTGGCTCGGGACAGGCGACCACCGACACCTTCGCGTTACAACGCGATGGCCCGACGATCATCGACACCGATGCCGGTGATGCGGCCCCCGACGATCGGTTTCAGGTCACGCTGGTCTCAGCAACCGATGGCACCGAATACCGAGTAATTGAGGTGCTCGGTCCGTTTACCGGGCGGAATCTGATCAACCCGCCTCCCGGAGAGTACCGACTGGCTGTTAAACAGGCAAGTGCCGACTGGACGGCAACTGTCTACGACGTGCCGGCCTACGACACCGACAGCGGGGTTGCCCTCGAAATGGAACCGCCGGTTGTGTTCAGCGACGGCCTTGATGCGGTATTCGGGCCGATCAATTTCGGCACACAGCAACCGATCGAGTTCAGCCTCTCTGTCGACGCGGATGTCGATTACAACCTCTCGCTTATCGACAGCAACGGTGAGCGAGTCGAACTTTTGATCCAGAGCATTGTCGGCCAAACCGACCCACAGGTTCGGGATGTCGGTGGGATCGGCTATCTCGCCGTCGACACCAACACCACATGGACGCTCCGCGCTGAACCCGTCGACGACACGGGATCGTAGCGCGCCAGTTAGGCCGTGGCGATGGCGATGAGATTTGAGGCCGTCAAAATCGCCCCAAGCAGTGCGACAAACGCCGGCGGGCCGTAGTAGCCAAGCCAGTCTGTCCGCTTTCGGCCGTACAGATTGATCGTGATTGCGATCAGGAAAACGAGTATCTTCAGGCCGAAGAGCCCTCGAATCCCGAACTCGGCCAACAGTACGGCGACCAGCGGATTGCCCTCACCAAGCCCATCGACCAGATACACCGCGATGATCGTTGAGACGGAGTCGCCGACCCCGTAGGTTGCCACCGCGATCACCCACAGCACCCAGAGGCCGAGGCGGTGTGTCATCGGCCGCGTGTCGTCGGCTGTGTCCTCGGTGGCGTCGGTATCAGCGGCTGAAAGCGGGCGAGCCGCCAGCCGCTTACACCGCGCCGACACCAACGCGGTCGGGATCCCGGTCTCCGTTCGGGGAACGTGGGCAACGTCCTCGGCAGTCTCCAATCGCTCGATAAACGCCGTGTCGCCGCCCGTGGTGATCACGACCAGCGGTTTGGCCGGATACAGCTCGCGTATCTGCTCGTAGACCGTCGCTGATGCTACCTCCGGGGCTGAACAATCAGCCAGTAGACAGTCGACTGCGTGTATTTCGAGCGGATTGGCGTCGCGGCCGACGACGCGCAACTCGGCGTCAGGGAGTCCACGCTCCAGTTCGGATTTGATGGGTGTTGTACTGGGCTCCCAGAGGCCGATGGTGAGCGCGCGCGTCGGCTGCTCACCTGTGTCCGGTGGCGACCCAGGAGGCTTCTCACCGTCGGGCATTTAGATCACCGCGGCTCCCTGTCGGGAAGCGGGTGAGTCGTCAGTGTCGACGCCGCAGTCCACGTCTGGTGGTAGAGATCAATACAAATAGTCCTGCGGATCGCTACGTTGCTTGTTCTACTGAACTTGACAGGTGGCTGTTGAGCGGTTGAGCCTATTTGATACTATATCTTTAGTTTCCATTGATACTCACGCTACCATTTTGGTTCTTAGTGATATTGGGGTTTTTATCTGATATCGTGCCACATATAGTAACAGATCCACCCTGAAGTGCTTTGATTGAGACCTTATCAGAGTTAACATCTCCCCCGATTGTGATAGTACCGCCTTGTGCTTTGATATCTATTTTCTTACTACTACTTACGTTACCTTTGATGCTGACTGTGCTACCGTCACCCTTTGCTCTGATTGTAAGTTTGCTGTTTGATTCGATATCGCCATCAACGTTCTCGTTTTCTACACTCTTACTGACATTTTCTCCTTTTATTGCATTGGAGTCAGTAAACGTAACGGGACAGGTTCCAGGCTCGTAGCCAGAAGCAGCTACGCTAATATACACCGTTCGGGTGGTTTCGATAACAATTCCTTCCTCGTCGCTACTAGCGGTAATAGTCAACTTGATCGGTATCGATGAAGTTGTACTCTTTTTTCCTGATATTGTACTCGGGATGGTTACCGAAGTTTCTGGAGCCAGGCCGCCATCTAGTTTTTCAGTATTGATTCCCAAATATACGTATCTATTGTAATCTGGCGCTTCTATTTTAACCGAATTGAACTCTATTTTTGAATCTTCGGAAGATTCTGTGCTATCTGAGGATCGGTTTTCTATTTTCAACAGATCACGCCTTATTTCTGCACCCTCCGATACTTCGAATGACTCTTCTAACAGTGTTACGCCAAGTAAGGCGTCGTTGTCATCAACTGAGATATCAAAAGCTCGGTCAGCCCCAACCTGATCGAACGCGCCAGTGGAACTAATTCCTAACAGTCCGCCGCCACTGATCAGGGCTAACGCTGCTCGACGGCTGAGTCCACCGCTGCCACCGCGTCCACGAGCCATTAGCTTCCCACCTCTGATGCGGTGAACCGGATGGTATCAAGCTGTTCGAGCTCATCCGAACCGGAGTTGGTGTCGATGACGATCACAACCTCGATGACGTGGCCATCGGCCAGCGTGACACCGCCGGCAGCAAACAGATTCTCGCCACGAGAAACTGTCGTCCCGCTACCGTCGACAACTCTGTATGGGAACCGAAGTTGTTCGGTTTCCAGCACGTCCTCGTCAGCTAACAGTGTCGCGTTCACGCTCACTGACCCGGTGGGGGCCCCGCTTTCGTCTGGCCCAACATTGGCAATGATGAATGCAGCATCACCGTTTGGATAGCCGTCTTGTAATCGACCAACTATTGATGTGGCATTCATATTGGTATTGGGAGCTCTCATGCCGCGGAAGAACCCATCTTCAGTCCCACGAACCACATTGGATGGGACGACCGTTCCATTCCACGTGGCCGTACCGCTGCCGTTGACTGCGTTGTCGTTGTTGTCCGGATCAGTGACGACCTGCACACGGATGGATACCTCATCATCTTCACTGGTTCCTCCGTCATCGCCACCGCCAGTTCCGTCGTCGGTGTTTGTCCCGTCATCGACACTGGTGGTTTCATCTCCATCTGTTCCGTCACCGCCGGTATCGCTCGTCCCTTCACTACCGGACTCTTCTTCACCGCTACCGTCACTTCCTTCTAATCCATCCAATTGCTGTGGCGACGCGAAGCTCACTGCTTCGTTCGTTCCAGCGACCTGTACCCACCCAGCACCAAGGCTGCCCTGTGACCCCGTTGTGAACGCACCGCTGGCGACGAATCCGCTGGCCCCGAATACCAGCGTGGCGATCCCGATCAGTGTCCGCCGGCGGTTCATACGTGGCATAGTTTTGTCCTGGTTTTGTTGTGGTTATTTGCTGGAAGTATTACGTTGTCTGGATGGTCAATCTTTATTCGACAGCCGCAGCTCGAATTGTGATTTGATGGGCTTCATCTGCCGCTGGTTCTTCGTACCCGTCTGTGCCAGTCATAATCCACAGATCTACTGACTCTGATTCCCCCTGCGCTAAATTGACGCTATCTACTGTCAAGTCCGTTGGATTCGCAGCATCTCGCTCGTCAGAGAGGATGAATCTGAGTCCGTTTAGGTTTTCAGGAGTGATAACTCTCACACTGACGGTCTGATCTGGCCCATTGTTTGTGATTTTAAATGCATTTTTGAACTTTGTGGTTGCATTGTCGTTGACCGAAGCACTTTCGCCCAATTCCTCATTCAACTGGAAATAAATGATACCATTCTTCATCTGGGCGACCGTGCTATTCGTGGCGTCGAGTTTGAGGAGCGCACTAGCGTCGCCAGCAACACTAATTTCGACTGAGCGGTCAGCCTCAACTGAGTCGAATGCGCCGCTACCGCCGATAACGCCGGCACCCGCGGCGAGCGTTCCCAGTCCAATGATCATGTTTCGTCGTGTGAGTTGCATGTATGGTACCTCGGTGTGTTGCTGCGCTGTGACTCTTTGTTGGTCAAGTGTAAAAATCAGAGTTTTGTTGGATAACCCTCAGCGGTTATCTCAGTCAAACTATGACTGATACTAGGCTTGTGCTCTGATGACCAACTCAAGATCGAATGTGTCCTGATTGGTAGCTTCTGGGATATCAAGTTCGAGTCCGAACGCTGGGCTAGCGCCTCCTTGGCCCAACGAGATAGCTGTTCCCGGAACCCAACTATCGGTCGCAAGCTCGTAGTCGCTGTCTCCGCTCACAGTGAGGCTAATGGAGCCATCGGTACCTACGAGATCGCTGAAGCTACTTCCTGCGATTTGGAAGTCAAGATTAACAGCTTGCGGCCCGTTATTGACGACTACGAAGAGATCCTCTATCCGTGTCTCGGCGTCAAGATTCACCGAATCAAGTGAGATCGAAAGTGTATCCCCGTCTAGTGTATTTACACCAGTGGCATTCGTGTATTCATCCGCATTCACAGTGAGGTTTCCCTCACTAGGGGTAGCACCGTCGGTTGCGGGTGAAATCTGGAGTGCTGCGTCGCTGTCACCAGTCGTAGTAACACTCACAGATCGGTCTGCTTGGACAGATGTGAACGCGCCTGTGCCGCCGATTACGCCCGCGCCTGCCGCGACCGTGCCGAGTCCGATGAGTGCGTTGCGTCGTGTTAGTCTCATGGTGTACTTCATAGTAGGCGACCCATAGGCTTTGTATTACGCTGCCTGATGTGCCGGCTGGCCGTGCCTGACCATCGACTGGCACCGCCTGAGTGGGGCGCAGGCAGTGCCTGAAGTCGACGGATTCATGCGATTCACAAAAATTGCCTATTCACGCCATGTGTCAGCAATTACCGCGAGATACTCGTTGTCACTGAGGTCGTCGCTGAGGAACTGCCGGGCCCACGCGGCCTCGATCCGGAACCGGCCTTGGTCGAGGCCGCGATCCTCGACGCGCACCCGCAGGTCGCGGTCGACAGCTGGCTCGCTGTTGAGTAATGTCGCAAACGCACTGGCGGCAATTTGGATGTCGCTGTCGGTGTCGCCGGTCGTCTGTACAGTAAGTTTGATCGCCGCATCGGTCGTTGTCGTCGACTGGACGGTCAGGCCACGCTCATCGAGATTATCGACTAACTGCTGGGTCGTCGCCGAGCGTTCAGTGTCGCTGTCGTCGTCGGTGTCGGAGTCGTCGGTTCCCTCATCGCCCCCGAATCCGGTTCCCGGCTCGCCGGTGAGACAGCCGGCCATCCCAACGGTTACCCCCACTGTCGTCGCACCGAACTGCCGCCGGGTAGGTATCATACCGCCCGTAACGCCACCCGACAGCCTAAGCACTCCGGTTGGTGTGGTTTTTTTCACAGCTGGTCACATCTGTGATCGAGTCCCAATGCTCACAGACTCGCAGCGGCCTCTAGCGTGATCGTGATCGCGCGTTCAACGTTGTTTCGCGCTTTTGGTGGGAGCTCCTCGTCGCCGTCGGCTCCCTTCTGGGTGCCTTCGACAAGGTTGCCGTCGACCGTACAGATCGCCCCAGCCCGCATCCCCTTCCGGCGGGCCAGTGAGAAGACGGCGGCAGCCTCCATCTCGATTGCCAGCAGATTCGCCGCTTCCCAATCGTCGACATACTCCTCGTTTTCGGCGTAGAAAGCGTCGTCGGAGACGATCGGCCCAATGTGGACGTCCTCGTCGTTTGCTTCGGCGGTGTCAACGAGCGCGCTCAGGACAGCATAGTCCGGCGCGGCCGGGTAGACAGCCGACTCATAGCGTTTCGTTGTGCCTTCTTCCTTGGCTGCCGCGGTGGCAACGACCATATCGCCGATCTCGATATCGGACTGGAGTGCGCCGGTCGTCCCACAGCGGATGACGGTCTCGACGCCGACCGCGTTGAGCTCCTCGATAGCGATGGCGGCGGAGGGACAGCCGATCCCTGTCGAGCAGATCGTCACCGGTGTGTCCTCATACTCAGCGTTTACGAGCTTGTACTCGCGGTTTTCCGCAACCGGCTCGACGTTTGTACACTGCTCGGCGATGCGATCGACGCGGCCCGGATCGCCGGGGATGAGTGCGATATCGTGGCAGTCGCCCGGTTCGACCAAGAGATGCGGCTGGGTCGCCATACCGGCGGTTGCCCACCAGGGGGCAAAGCTTTGTTGTGTAGCCCCCAACCAGCAGATATGTACAGTGCGCGCGAACAGGTCGAAAACCAGCCGTGGCTCGACCGCATCGAGTCGGCGGCCGACGAGCTCGATATCGGGCACGCGGGCCGTACCACCGCGGGCGACCTCTTTTTATCGCACATCCCAGACGACGACCGCTCGAAGCCGGCGGTCGCCGCTGCAAGCTTGTACGCCGGCGCGCTCATCGCCGGTGAGGAACGCTCTCAGCAGGCTGTCGCCGACGCGATGGATGTCTCCCGGCTCAGCGTCCACTCACGGTGGAAATCGCTGCTGGAGTCCGCTGGGTTTCAGGCTCCGACGTGGTAGCGAGGATTTTACTCGGACTGCCGCCCACTTGCTGCCGGCGTCAGATTGCCGTGGCGGTCAATCTCACCGTTCAAGATCCGTGTTGAGGAGATCCGGTCGCCATCCTCGGCCATCACGTGGTCGACAACCTCAATCTGGAGCGGGTCAAGCCCATCCTCAACGCGCAGTTCGTTGATTCGCTCGGCTCCGTCGACGGTTTCCGGTGAAACAACGAGGGCATCGAACCGTGGTTCGGTGGCGATCCCGGTCGGCTCATGGAGGGTGCGTATATCGAACTCGCGGTCGTGGGCGGCCGCCAGTGGTTCGAGTTCGTCGGCAAGTGCGGCCTTTCGTGTCTCGTAGTCCCGAACCGGTCGATCGACGGCTCTGGTTTTCGGCGCGAGGGAATCCGAGGTCAGCCCGACAGTCACATCGCCCAGCGAGAACGCCCGCTCGAACAACGCGTGATGGCCGTCGTGGACGGGATCAAACGTCCCGCCCAAAGCCACGTTCATACCACCGCCTGCAGGCGTGTAGACTTAAACGTCCTCTCTCTCGGCGTCGTCGCTGCTATCGGTGTCTGCATCGTCGGCATCATCGTCATCGGTAGCAGCATCGCTTTCAGCGTCGTCTGGGCTGTCGATCGTGATCGTGACCGGGCCATCGTCGGTTGTGGCCTCCGCGTCGCCGGATTCTAGTGTGAAAACGGTATTGAGCTCCTCCTGTACCTCGCCGACGACGCCGCGAACGAGGCTGCTTGGGGCGATCGCCTTGTATTCGTAGGGGTTGTTGCCCGCACCGTCGCTGTCGCGTTTTCGGCGTTTGAGGGCGTCCTCGTCGTGAAGATCGGCCAGTGCCTCTCGGACGGTACTCGGGTACAAGCCTGTCCCCTCGGCGATCTCGTCGCTCGTGCTGTGGGGGTGTTGGCGGAGATAGACATAGATCCGCGCGCGGGTCTCCGTATCTAACAACCACGCCAACAGATCAACGATCCCCTCGTCGAACTCCGAGACCGCCCGGTCGGCCTCGGCTTCGAGCCGTTCTTTCGTCTTTCGGAGTTCAGCCCGCGGCCCCTCGTTGTCGGCTGCTGGCTCCGTTATGTCGTCGCCGATGCTTTCGCTTTCTGTGTCGTCGTTGCTGTCGTCGTTGATATCTGTCTCGTCGCTCATAGCTACTATTGTGTTGGGTCTGAGCCAACAAAAGGGTTCGTGTCGTCGTCAAAACGACGAAATCTCACAGACGGAGATCGGCACACAGCGCGTCCATTCCTTCTTCCTCCATCAGTCGTCGCTGTCGCTGGCTGCCGCTTTCACGCTCGAAGACGGCCCGGAGCCCGTCGACACCGAGGCGGTCACACTCCTGGTCGACGACCTCGGCGAGACCGATGGTTCCCTCACCGTCGCGGGTGATGAAACTCGCTTCGTGGCCGTGCCGAATCGCCCGCCACTTGTTTTCATCGAGGAGTTCTCGGCGCAACGCTGGGGACGGCTCGCCGTCCTCGTAGCGTGCTGTGAGATCCTCGACGAGCGCGTGGATGTATTCGACGAACGCGAGGACGACATCCGGATCTGACTGGGCGTCGGGAGCCCGGATCTCGACAGTGCCGTGGCCGGTGTGGGGGCGGACATCGAACCAGAGTTCCCCGCGGTCGTTGATCGATCCCTGCTCGACCATCCGCCGCTCATACTGATCGTACGCCTCGAAATCCTCGAAACGGCCCGGGATTCCGGTGTTTGGGAGGTTCTCGAAGATCTTCGCCCGCGCTGAGGCTAGCCCGGTATCAAACCCGTTCCAGTACGGCGAGTTCGCCGACAGCGCGAGCAGCGGCGGAAGATACCATCGTAGCTCGTTTGCGATCCACACGGCTGCGTCGGCATCGTCAACCCCGATATGAATATGGAGGCCGGATGTCGTATTGCGATGTTGGGGGTACTGAATCCGCTCCAGTTGGGCTTGATACCTGGGTTTGGTCGCGTGTTCCTGCTCGCGCCATTTCGCGGCCGGATGCAACCCGGCGGCGGCGATCCGAAAGCCGTGGGTCTCGGCGTGATCCGTCAGCGCCTCACGGATCGTCGTCAACGCCGCGTCCGCCTCACTCGGTGATTCGATAATCGGCGTTTGGGTCTCGATCGTGAACTGAAACAGCTCGTGGTCGAGTCGGCCCTGAAGCGCTGCTGGCGGCTCGGAATCGTAGATCAGCTCTTGGATGCCCGACACCGGGCGACCGGCCTCGTTGACGATGAAAAACTCCTCCTCAATACCGATCGTCCCCGACTGGCTGAATACGTCCGCCGAGCCTGTCTCCATCAGCCTGCCGTATGCAACCGACTCCTAAATACCTCCTGAAGCCGGCGACCCGCTGCCGATTGTTGGTCTCCTTACTGGTCGACCCGCCGCTCGGAGCCGAGCCGTCCCCGCAGCCGATTGGCCGCGGTTTCGACGCCTACGATCAGCACGAGAATAGCGACGATGACGGCCATCACGCGGGTGTAGTTGCGCGCCCGGAACGCCATGATCAGCGGGAACCCGAGCCCGCCCGCGCCGACGATGCCGAGCACCGAACTCTTCCGGGCGTTAATTTCCAGATAGAAGAGCGTCCAGGCGATGTAGGCGGTCGTCACCTGTGGGAGTCGAGCGGCGGCTGTCGTCGCTACCGCGCCCGCGCCGGTCGACTGGACGGCCTCAACGGGTCGCTCGTCGATCTCCTCCATCTCGTCGGCGAACAGCCGTCCGAGATCGCCGATCGTTCCGACGGCGATCGCCAACGCGCCGGCAACGGGGCCAAGCCCAGCGAGGATGACGAACAACAGCGCGTAGACCATACTCGGGACGGCGCGGATGCCCCCGAGCAGCAAGCGAACCGGCGTGTGGATCCGCCGCGGCGTTACGGTGTTCGCCGCAAGCGTTCCGAAAACGAGCGCGACCGGCAGGCCGAGTGCGGTGCCGACGGCGGCGATAGCAATCGTTTCGGCCGCGGCCGGCACCAACATCCCAGCGTCGCCCTGCAGTTGCGCCCACAGTGCCCGCGGTACGAGCATTTCTTCGATCAGCACCGACCACAGATTCATTCGGTGGGCGTAGAGATAGCCGAGATCGAAGCCCAGCCACCATGCGGCGACGGCGACGCTCACCACGAAGCCGACGGCGATGGTGACCCGGCCGCCGAACCGGCGTCGCCACCGCTGTTGGTGCTGCTGAAACTCGGTATCGACGCTCAGCGAGTCGTCGCTGGCTGCTGTGTGTCCGCCGCTATCGCTCGCGGCCCGGTCACCCATTGGCGTACACCCCCTCGATGTCGTCGCTGTCAACCTCAGCAGCCGGCCGATCAAGCACTAATCGTCCGTCGGCCATCCCAAGATAGTGGCCGGCAACGGTATCCGCTAATTCTGGCTGGTGGAGGCTCACCAAGCCGAACAGGTCGTGTTCGCTGACGGCACGGGCCAGTACCGCCAGCACCGACCGCCCGGTTTCGGGGTCGAGCGACGCGACTGGCTCATCTGCCAACAGCACGTCCGGCTGCTGTTGGAGTGCGCGAGCGATCCCGACTCGCTGCTGCTGGCCGCCAGAAAGGGCCTCAACCGGTCGGTCGGCGTAGCCTGCCAGCCCTACGTCGTGGAGGCGTTCGATGGCGACGCGCTTCTCGTCCGGCGAGTGCCAGCCGATCAGCTCACGCCACGCGGGTTCGCGGCTGAGCGCGCCGTCAAGAACGTTTTCGACCGCGGATTTCCCGTCGACGAGCGCGCCCGCCTGAAAGACAAGGGCGGCATCGGTCGCCGCAAGCGGTGCGTCGTCGACGTTGATCGTCCCCGTATCCGGCTGTTCCAACCCGTTGAGACACCGTAACAACGTCGTCTTGCCCGCCCCGGAGCGACCGATGAGAACGGTGAGCTCGCCGCGAGCCAGCCGTGTCGAGAGCCCATCGACTGCGGTTTCAGTCCCGTAGTGTCGGGTGAGGCCCTCGATATCAAGCATGGTGTGGTAGTTGATCGCCGATCCTGTGAAGCGCGGTTACGTGTCGCTCTCGTTGGTCGTGGTTGATTCGTTGGTGCTGGTCGACACGTTTGTGGTCGACTCGTTGGTTTCGCTGGTGCTGTTCGTTGTGCTGTCGTCTTCGGACTCACTCTCGGGGTCGAGCGTCTCGATCTCGACACCCATCTCCTCGGCGACGCCGCGAACAGGGTCGTAGGTGCCCTCGGCGATCTCGCCGAAGCGGTCGATCCGGTGGGCTTCGAGAGCCGATTCGGGCGTGTTGAGGAGCCGTTCGATCAGTGCCTGCTGGATCGCATCCGGGGTGTCGGGTTTGGCGACGAGCGGATCGAACGGGATGGGGTCGCTTTCGGCGACTTTGACGATGCTGTCGTCGTCGGGATGCTGGAAATCGCCGTAGGCCGCCGCGTCGACGTGGCCGTTCTGGAGTGCTGCCAGCGAGGCGTCGTGGCCGCCGGCCCACTGGATGTCGAAATCTTCCGGCGGGGAGTTCACGGTGCCGGCGTCGAGACCGGCCTGTGCGAGCATATATCGGGGGAAGAGCCCGCCGCTGCTCGACAGCGGGTCGACCATTGCAATCGTCGAGCCAGCGATGTCTTCGAGGGTTTCGATGTCCGACTCAGCGTGGGTCGCGATGTAGGAGAAGTAGTGCTCCGCGCCGTGTGACCAGTTGATCACGAGCGGGTTGACGCCGTCCTCACGGGCCAACACGGCGATGATCGGCGAGAGATTCGCCATCTCGGTGTGGCCGTTGACGACGCTTTCGACGGTCGCGCTGTAGCTCGTCGTCTGGACGCCTTTGACGGTGTCGACGCCGTCGAAGCCGTCGGCAAGCCACTCGAAGACCGGTGCGTACTGTTCGTTGAGCTGTTCGGCATCCTGGAACGGCGGCAGACCGAACTCGATGGTGCCATCGCTGGCCCACTCGCCGACCGTCTCAGGGGTGTCGCTTTCGCTCTCGCCGGTACAGCCGGCGACTGCCACCGCGCTTGTGCTCCCAACCGCCTGCAGGAACGTCCGTCTGTCCATACCCAGCGTACTGATTACTGAGGGATAACACCCTCGAATCACCCCCGACTGTCGGCTATCGCTTGCGAGCAACGACGCCGAGATGGTCGTCGTGAGAGGGTTCGAGCCGCTGGCGGTCGATAATCTCGTAGGCCTCGGTCAACTCCTCGCAAACCGAATCGAAGACGGTCTCTGGGTCGGCGGTTACGTCCTCGCTGCGGGCCTTGATCGCCAACAGGAGCTGGCCGTCGTCGGCGAGAAACCGAGCGTTGTCGACGGCGACGCTCGCCTGCCCGCGGGTGGCGACATCTTGGACGAGCACCTCGAGATTGCTCTCGACGACGTGGCTGTAGGCCTCTGGCTTGCGGGCGTCTTTGAGCAGCGGAAAGAGGTTGTGGCGGGCCTCGGCCACGTCGAGCAGGTCACCCATCGGGCGCGGCGCGAACTCGACGGCGTAGGTCGGCCCCGCGAAGTCGGCGACGTGGCTGACGGTCGTCCCGCTGGCCGCGCCGAGATACAGCACACCCTCACCGCCGGTGAGATCGACTTCCATCCCGCTTTCGAGCATCGCGCCGAGTTTCGAGCGGCCGGCATCCCAACACCGCCACTCGCCGTCAGTCGGCTCGCCGTATACTGGTTCGCCGCGCGTCGCCAGCCGCGTTCGGCCGTCGAATTCGCGTCGCTGGATGCCGTCGGGGAGGTCGGTCATTGGCCCGCCTCCGTGTCGCCGTCGACGTTGCCGCCGCCGTCGCCATCGCCTGCTCGCGCGCGGATCGTCGCCATCCGGTCGTCGAGTTCGTCGTGGATTTCCGGCCGGAAGTCGCCGCTGTAGTGGTCGATTCGAGCCGCGATGGAGAGCTTGCCGGCAAGTGCGCGAGCGGCCGAGCCGCGATCCTCTGGGCGGATGCCGTTGACCGCGGGGTGGGTGTAGATGATCCCGTGTTTTGGCGAAGGGCCACGGCCAGCCAGATGGGCGAACAGTGCGTCCTCCGCGCCGAGGACTTGCACGGTGCCGCTGGGTTTTTTGGCCAGCGCGTCGAGGCCGCCGGCCAGCGAGATGAGCCGCGCCGCGAGCACGGGGCCAGCCATCTCGGCGAGGTTGGGGGCGACATCAGGGGCGAGTCGCTCGATGAAGTCGCGGAGTTCCTCAGCCTCGGTTGCGAGATCGTCAATTCGCTCGGCCAGCGAGACGACGCGTTCCTCGAGCGGGTCGGTTGGCTCGCGGCTGGCGACATCGCGGGCTCCGTCGATGCCGCTGTCGATGTCGTCGAACTGCGTGGCCGCCCACTCGTGGCATCGTTCGGCGAGTTCGTTGGCTGTCCGGGTGGCGTCGTCCATCGCGCGAACGGCGTGGAGGAGTTGCTGGTCGTCGGCTTGCTGGCGCTCGGCGACGGCCTCGCGGGCTGCCTCGATGGTGGCGTCCCGCAGTGTGGCGTAGTAGTCGTCGGTGTCGTCGGCGAACCCGGCGTCGATAGCTTGTGCAGGCCACTCAGATGGTGCATTGGCGGAGCCGTGCGCAATAGCGTCGGCCGCGCCGGTGAGATCACCGCTGTCAACTGATTCAAACCACCCTGAATCAGCGGTGTTGGGAGTCATATCTCATACGAACGCAGGGATTCGTATATTTAGCCCGGTATTGTGGTGGAATCGTTATTGCAACCTGTATCGCTAAGCGTTACGTGTAACGTCTACCGAGACAATAACTGTCGGAGAAGCTACTGCGAATCCGTTTCGGCTCAACCGGAATCGCTCCTCGCGCCGGATGAGTGTCCTTTTTCCGGCCGCTCTCGAAGGATCACCATGCCCCGAGTCCCGTTTCACTATATCGATCTGCGAACGTTCTGTTATGCGACCGAGGACGAAAAGCGGGTCGAGGAGGCCTTGCAGCAGTTCCTCCCCGAGGAGTTCGAGATCGACCGCGTCGAGAACACGGGCCACCACGGCGACCGGATCGTCATCCTCTCGGCGCGGGTCGAAACCGCCGACGGGATGCGGGTCGTCCTCGATCAGTTGGCCGCACTCGATTCTATCGACCGCGTGCTGGAGGAACTCGACGAGCGCGTCGACGACAACTGCTCGTTTTTCCTTCGGCTCGACAAGCAGGCCGCGTTCAATGGCCTCGTTCGGTTGGGCGAGGGGATCACGCTGCGGGCGAAAGTCGAGGCCTACCCGGCCAAACACGAGAAAGCGGTAGCCAACGCTCGCGAAGCAATCGAGCTGGCCGGTGGCGACGCTGATGAGTAACGACGACGCCGGGTAGTTATTCTTCGCGCCACTTGATTGAACAGCCCCGAGAGGGTCGATCCGGATGCTCAACCTCCTCGCCGGCGAGAATCGACTCGATCGCCTCCTCGACGTAGAATTCCGTCGGCTCCGAGTCGGGGTCGAGCGCGTCGTCAAGGCGGCCGTGGTAGGCGAGTTGCCAGTCGTCGCCGTCACGGCGGAAGAGGAATGGATCGGGCGTACAGACCGCGCCGTACTCGCGGGCGACGTTCTGCGTCTCGTCGTAGAGGTAGGCGTCATAATTGATAGTACCGTCGGCGACGAGTTCGACCATGTTCTCGTAGGAGTCGTCCGGATACTCCGCGTTCGCGTTGGGGTTGATGCCGACGATTGCAGCATCGTCGAATTCGTCGCTGAGTTCGTTGAGGTGGTCGAACTTGGCTTGGGCGTACGGACAGTGATTACAGGTAAAGACGACCAGCAGGGCGTCGTTGTCGGCGAACTCGTCGGGGCTGTAGTCGTTGCCGTCGGTGCCACGAAGCTCAAAATCGGGGGCGGTGTCGCCGCGGGCGAGTTCCGAGTCGGACTCTTTGAGTACCATACTGACCCTTGCGGAGCGACGAGCAAATCCATTACGGCTATGCGGCCTACAGCAAAATATGTCTAAAAGTTATATTCAAAGTAGAAAGTATTATTATAGAGAATCCGTTATCGGCAACTACGATGAGTGCAACTGTCGCTGCGAGTACACAGGAATCGTCTGATCGCTGGGAGCCCGTCCGCGAGCTGCCGCCGAGCGCGAAGCTCGTCGCCAAGGAATTAGACCGTCACGAGCAACTCACCCAAACCCAACTGGCCGACGCAACGCTGTTGTCGACTCGAACGGTGCGACAGGCCGTCAGCCGGCTTGAAGATGTTGGGGCCGTCGAGTCCCGTGTCTCCTTCCGCGATGCCAGAAAACAGCTCTACACGCTGACCCTCTAACCGCCGACTCAGTCGTGGGCGTAGTAGACAACTGAGTCGTCGACGGCGTGGTCGTCGACCCGAACGAAGCCGATCCGCTCGAACTGGATGATCTCATCAACGTCGGTCTCAGCAAAGCCTGGTTCGGCCTCGCCCGTCAGATCGCCGTCGGGCGTTCGCATTGTGACCGACACTGTGTTGTCGGCTGGCACCCAGTGGATCACGTCGACGCCCTCCTCACGCACTGCGTCGATATCGTCACCGGTGGCGACGAACGCGCCGTCGTCGTACCGCACGCAGCCGTAGCCTTTCAGCCAGATTCGCTCGCCGTCGTTCGGCAGGTCGTCCGGCTCGACGAGTACCGCGTCGTCGACGGGGATCTCCCGGCGGCCGCGATCCTCGTGGTTCGGATGCAGCGGTGGGCTGCCGGCAGCCGGTTTCTCGTCGCCGCCGACGGGCACGCGCTCGCCGTTGCGGACGAGGAAGTAGCGGTTGGCCCCCTCGTCGACGAGATCACGGTTGTTGGCGTAGATCGACGACATGGCGAGATCGACATCCGAGGTCGACATCCCGAGGCCGATCATCGACTCGACGACCGCCTCGCCGCGAATCCCGCGACGGCGGATCGATTGGAGGGTAGGTGCGCGTGGGTCGTCCCAGCCGTCGAGGTCGCCGGCGTCGATGAGTTCCTTGATTGTTGAGGTCGAGATGTCGATGTCGTAGGCGTCGATCTGGACGTGCCCCCAGTGGAGCACCTCGGGATACTCCCAGTCGAAGTAGTCGTAGACGAACTGCTGTCGCTTGGCGGAGTCCTGCAGGTCGATGCCGCGAATGATGTGGGTGATGCCGGTCAGGTGGTCGTCGATCCCGGACTGAAAATCGAGCATCGGCCAGCAGCGGTAGTCGGCGGCTTCCTCCCGAGGATGCGGCCTGTCGATCATCCGGAAGGCGACCCAGTCGCGCAGTGCGGGATTTTTGTGTTCGATATCGGTTTTGACGCGGAGCACCATCTCGCCCGCGCTGTACTCGCCGTTTACCATGCCTTCGAACTGTTCGAGGACGGTTTCGGGGTCTTTGTCGCGGTTCGGCGAGGGCGTCCCCTCGCGTTTGAGCTCGGAGAACTCCTCAGCCGGCAGATCGCAGGTGTAAGCCCCGCCCATCTCGATCAGCTCGCGGGCGTACTCGTAGTAGGTTTCGACGCGGTTCGACGCGCGAAGCACCTCGTCGGGCTCGAAACCGAGATAGGAAATATCGTCGAGAATCGCGTCGTACGCGGAGAGATCCGGTCGCTTCGTCTCGGGATCGGTGTCGTCGAAGCGGACGACGAACTCGCCGTCGTAGCGGTCGCAGTAGGTGCCGATGACCGCGGGCATGCGGGCGTGGCCGAGATGCCACGGGCCGTTTGGGTTCGGCGCGGCGCGCAACCGAACGGTCTCGTACTCATCGGCGTTCGGCAGATCGGGCAGCGTGTGGTCGTCGCCTTCGTCCTCAGCGTCGAGTTCATCGACGAGGTCGGGATCGAGTTCGGCGAGTCGCTCGCGGCGGGCCTCGCGGTCAAGATTTCCTACCTTGCCGACGACCTGCCCGACAACGCCCGGGATCTCGTCGCCGTGAGGACGGAAATCAGGATTCTCGCCCATCAGTGGGCCCATGATCGCGCCCACGTCGGGCTCGCTGTCGTGTTTGAGCGCGTTGAACAGGGCGTGCTTCTCGGCTTCCTGTTTCACGCGTTCGCGGAGTTCGTCATCCATTGGGAGTTGCTTTCGTGTGACTCGTCAAAAGCGGCGTGGATTGGGCAATCGAAATATGATATGAATCGATTCCAGAATAGAGGTCACGGTGAGTTTATATTCAGTTATTCTTCACAGTAACGTATATGAGCGCGCAATTGTCGGATCTGATTCGTCCAGTCGATAGATCCGCAGGATCATCTCTCTTACCACAACAAGTGTTGAATGAATTTTACGAGAATGAACCTCTCACGCCACGAGATATTGCTCAAAATCGTCTTCGTGAGAGTGCCATTAGGCTAGACTGCTTCCGCTTTGTTCGTCTGGGTCTCGTCCGCGAAATTGGAGAAGAGATGTATATTATCACAGATACTGGCAAAAATACTATTAAGGAAGGATCTGACCCTCTCGGTGACTACTCGGAAGTTGTGAAAGATAGTAATAAGAATTTCGATAGGATAACAGATATCTCTGTATTTGATTCTCGGAGCGTTAAGCAAGCTAATTTGGATATGCTGGAAAACGAGAAGCAAACGTATGGTCTTATATTAGATGACAGACATAAAACTAAAAGAAGAATATTGAATGTGAGTGGAAATCGAATCTACCGAATTCTTCGTGAGTTCCCGTTTGATGAGCCATTCCTCACGCAATGTGCTCACTGGATGCGTGCATTTACTGGACTCCACCTATTCCCCGATGGGAATCATCGAACCGGAATGTATCTATTACAAATCCTTTTGAAATATAACAATATAGACGATAATCCACTACCAGGAGATGACATCTCACTCTATCGGACAATATTACGCTCAAAATTGATTCGATTATTGCAGTTAGATTCGGTAGGACTTCGAGACTTATGGAAGAAAGATGAGTATTTTGCACACTGGCATCGATATTTCAGGAATTTGTTTTTAGATGTTCGGAATACAGCGCATACTACCTGTTCAACAGCTAAGCTTGAAAGAGCTTTAAGAGAAGCAAAAAGTAAAAATAAAGTCCGGCTTTAATTATCCGGATCAGCTTGGCTCATTACCACATACTTATCTTCATTTTCTTCCATGGTCTGTTGAGCAAGTTGCTTGAAACGTTCAGTCATATCTGTCTATCCGTGGACAAGCATATTAGGTGTTTCGCCTCTCTCTGTGAGTCACATTTAGATGGAAAACATCGATTCATAAGCTACACAACGGATCTATATACATCTGAGACAACATTTGACACGAGTACCCATATCGAGAACCACCCTCATTCCCTCTCTCCGCGCCTCGTGAACCAGTCCATCAATGTCCCTCGATAGCTCGACAGCTCCTGCACGCTGTTGAACCCGCTGCTGAAACTCCTCGACGGATGGAAGTTCGACCTTTTTCAACATGAGGCCGTACTCCGTAGGAACGACCATCAGTTTCGTTCCCTGTTCAAGCCAGAAATCGACTCGGGATCGTGATCTGTCCTTTCGAGGTCACGGTTGTTATTCGGGGGTCTCGGTGCTCATTCTGTGTAAGAATTCCTTACGCAGTGGGTTGAACCTACGGTCTGATTTTCGCCAAACCCCGGCTTCGGTGGCTACGCTTCGAAAAGTATCAATAGTTACCGTGTACCAATATATCTAATACACAAAATGACAAAGAAATACATATGCCAATCGACATCGAGACGTTCGAATCAGCACCCGACGACCGCCTCCAGCACGATGGCGAGACCAACGCCGACCGCGTCATGGAGTTTCTGGCGGCTCATCCGGACAAAGCATTCACTCAGAGCGAGATCCGCGACGCGACCGGCGTCAAAACCGGGAGCATCAGCGTCGTCCTCTCGCGGCTCGAAGACCGCGGGCTCGTTCGGCATCGGGGCACCTACTGGGCACTGGGTGAGGCCGACGATGTGGCGGCCTACACCAGCTTCGCCGAAAGTACGCGAACCGCAAACGATCGCTTTGGTAGCGAATCGATGGACGAATGGTTGGAACACGCTGTCGAGGAGGAGCCTGAATGAGCTACCGGCGTGGCGATGTTGTCTGGGGCCCAGATCCGTTCAAATCAGTCGAAAACCCCCGCCCGTGGCTCATTCTGAACAACGACCGCCACCCGTTCGGCGACGAGGAGTACGTGACCGTTACGTTGACGACGACCGCACACGATGCGGGGATTCCGATCGACGACACCGACTGGATCGAGGGTGGAATGCCACGCCAGAGCTACGCCTCCCCGTGGACGGTTGCCTCGCCGAAACACGCCGCACTCGTCCGTCGACAGGGCCGACTCACCGAATCGTTCGTCCAGCGCGTTGTTGCCGCGGTAGAGACCTATCTCGAACCGCCGACTGAAGGCTGACAGCAGCTATCTCTGTGGCGAAACTCCGACTGGCCGCTACGATGACGTATCCCGCATCCGGAACGCTTGAAACCCTCACGAGCAAAGCCTAGCTGTGAGTCGCCGACGCCTCTTCGGCTCGCTGTGTGGGCTCGTCTTCTTCCTCAATCTCGCCAGAATCGTCTTTGCGCCGCTGTTGGACGTGTTTATCGCCGAGTTCGGGATCGGCGAGGCGACCGCTGGTCTCATCGTGACACTCGCGTGGGTCGGCAGCGCGTCGCTGCGGCTGCCGGCGGGCTGGCTGCTCACCAAAGTCCCACGGCACTACCTGGTCATCATCTCGGGGACGATCCTTTCGCTGTCGGCCGCCGCGGCCGGCGCGGCGGTGACCGTCCGCCAACTGATGGTTGGGGCGTTTTTCATGGGCACCGCCTCCGGCGTCTACTTCGTGTCGGCGAACCCGCTGTTGAGCGAGTTGTTCCCGGATCGCGTTGGCCGCGTGATGGGGATTCACGGCGCTGCTACCCAGATTGCTGCTGTTGCGGCCGCCCCGTTGGTCGCCGTTTCGCTGTGGGTCGACTGGCGGTTCGCACTGTGGGCTATTGCTGTTGGTACCGCCGTCGTGACCATCGTTACGGTGATCGTTGCCCGGCAGACAGCGATGCCCGCGGCGGGCGAAGACGACCGATCGCTGCTGGCCGGCGCGCGCTCGGAGTGGCCGATCATCCTTGCTGCCCTCGGTTTGGCCGGCGTCGCCGTCTTCGTCTGGCAGGGCGTGTTCAACTTCTATGAGCTGTACATGCAGTCCCGGGGGCTCTCACCGAATGAGGCCTCGACGATGCTGACGATCGTGTTTGCCGCGGGCGTCCCCGCCTTCTTCATCGCCGGCGAGTTGGCCGACGACCTTCCCTCGGTACCGCTGTTGCTCGGCATCGTCGCCTCCTTTGCCGGCTGCCTGCTGTTGGTCGTTGCCTTCGATGGGCTCGTCGCCTTAGCGATCAGCTCCGCGCTGATCGGCTTTGTGATCCACGCGCTGTTTCCGGCGACTGACGCCTACATTCTGACCGCGCTGCCGGATTCGTCCCGTGGGAGTGCCTATGCCGTTTTCAGTTCCGTCTGGATGCTATCCCAATCGGGCGGCTCCTCGGTTGTTGGTGAGTTGATCGAACGTGGGTTCGCCTACGGGACGGTCTTCACCGCCGCGGCACTCGTGCTTGTGGTGACGGTCATTGTGCTCGGTGGGCTCGAACGCGCTGGCCGACTACCGGCGTAGCTGTCAAGTGACTGACGCCCGTTCCCCGTGTTTTCACCAGAGCCTATCCCCTAGAGATATGTGCCCTGTCGTTCAACTCGGTTGCAACACTGCAATTCCACAGTGAGCAAGCGAGCCCAGTATGACCGATCTTTCATCGAGCACCCCCACAGAGGAAATCCACATTCTTCATGTCGACGACGAACCCGATTTCGCTCGGCTGGTAACCGACAATCTCAGGGCTGAACGCGACCGGTTTACCGTCGAGTGGACAACCGACCCCGACGAGGTTGCGACCATCGTCGCTGACCGCACCGTCGACTGCGTCATCAGCGACTACATGATGCCGGAGATGACGGGCCTGGACGTCTTTGAGGAGGTTCGCGCGGTCGATCCCGATCTCCCATTTATCCTTTTTACCGATACCGGCAGTGAATCCGTCGCCAGCGAGGCCATCTCCGCCGGCGTCTCCGATTACGTGATCAAACGGCGAATCACGGAACAGTACGCGCTGTTGGCCACCAAGATCGCCACCCACGTCGATCGGCGACGCGCCGAGGTTGTCGCCGCCAGCACCGAACAGCAACTCCACGAGCTCGCTGAGAACACCAACGACGTGCTGTGGATCTTCTCGGCCGACTGGTCGGAACTGGAGTATGTTAACTCCCGATATGAAACCATGTTTGGGCGATCAGTCGACAGCCTCTCTGCGAACCCAGACTCGTTTCTTGAAGCGACTCATCCCGACGATGTTGACGACCTCACGCGGGCGATGCAGCGGTGCTCGGCGGGACAGACCCAAGAGCTTGAGTACCGGATTCAGGCCGGCGACGACGACTGGACGTGGGTCGAATCTCACGCCGAACCGATCGTCGAAGACGGCGCTGTGGTTCGGATCGCCGGCTTCACCCACGACATCACTGAGCGCAAGCAGCGTGAACTCGAACTCCGCGCAAAAAACGAGCGGCTCGAACGCTTCGCCTCAATCGTCTCCCACGACCTCCGAAACCCTCTGAGCGTCGCCGACGGCTACCTTACGATGGCGCGCGAGGAGGCCGACAGCGACTATCTCGAAACCGTCGCCAGCGCGCTCGACCGGATGGAGACGCTGATCAGCGAGATCCTTGTGCTCGCACAGGAGGGCCAAGAGCTGACCGAGCTAGAGCCCGTTGTCCTCGACAATATCGTCCAATCGAGTTGGAGCAACATCGACCAGGGGGCCGCCACCCTGCGATCGGATACGAACGTCCGCATCGAGGCCGACAAGATTCGGTTGGGCCAAGTGTTTGAGAATCTGTTTCGGAACGCAATCGAACACGGGGGAAGCGACGTCACGATCACCGTCGGTGTCCTCGACGACGACGCGGGCTTTTACGTCGAAAACGACGGCGAGCCGATCCCCGAGGCGAAGCGAGAACAGATCTTCGAAACCGGGTATACAACCAACAAACAGGGCACCGGGTTCGGGTTGGCGATCATCAAGCGGATCGTCGATGCCCACGGCTGGGAGATTCAGGCGACCGACGGCTCCGCTGGCGGCGCGCGCTTCGAGATCACCGGCGTCGAACTCACGGCACAGATCTAAGCCGCAAAACAGCACTGAAAAACAACAGCTAAAAATCCGAAAAATCACCCCCCAGCGAGGTGCTTACTGGAACGCTTCGCCGACGACCGGGTCGTCAGCATCGTCGACATCGCTGCGGTTGAACTTGCGTTCGATCTCCTCGTAGTGGCGTTTCGTCTCCTCGGTGACGCTGGGTTGAACCTCGTCGAGTGCCTGCTCGAAGTGCTCCATCGTCACCCGGACGTTGCTGACGGATTCGCCAACCTCCTCGCGGGGGACGCTGCCGATGAACTCCCGGCTGGCAGCCATCGAGGCCTCCCGGCTGACGGCTTCGATATCCGCACCGACGTAGCCATCGGTTTTGCGGGCGAGTTTGTCGAGGTCGACATCGTCGGCCAGCGGTTTGGCCTCGGTGTGCACCTCGAAGATCTTCCGGCGAGCGTCTTCGTCCGGCACCGGAACGTGGACGTGGCGATCCAGTCGACCGGGTCGCAGCAGCGCGGAGTCGATCAGGTCGGGCCGGTTTGAGGTGGCGATGACGACCACGTCCTCCAGCGATTCGAGGCCGTCAAGCTCGGTCAGCAGCTGGCTGACCATGCGCTCGCCGACACCGGAGTCACCGGAGTTTTGGCCGCGTTCGCTGGCGATCGAGTCGATCTCATCGAAGAACACCACGGTCGGGGCGTTCTCGCGGGCCTTGCTGAAGACCTCTCGAATCCCTTTTTCGCTTTCGCCGACGAACTTGTTGAGGAGTTCGGGGCCTTTGATCGAGATGAAGTTCGATTCGGCCTCGTTGGCGACGGCCTTGGCGAGCAGCGTCTTGCCGGTGCCCGGCGGCCCGTACAGCATGACGCCTTTCGCGGCGGCCATGTCGAGTTCCTCGAAGACCTCAGGGTACTCAAGGGGCCACTGGATCGTCTCGCGAAGCCGTTCTTTGGTATCCTCTAAGCCCCCAACGTCCTCCCAGGTGACATCGGGCACTTCGACGAAGACCTCACGGAGTGCGCTCGGCTCGATGCCTTTGAGCGCGGCCTTGAGGTCGGATTCCAACACCTCGATGGATTCCAGCACCTCGGCGTCGATCTCGTCGCTTTCAAGGTCGAGCCGCGGGCGGATCCGTCGGAGCGCCGACATTGCGGCCTCCTTGGCCAGCGATTCGAGATCCGCGCCGACGAAGCCGTGTGTGTTCTCGGCGTAGACATCGAGATCGATGTCCTCAGCCAGCGGCATGTTCCGGGTGTGGACTTGGAGGATCTCCTTGCGACCCTCGCGGTCTGGGACGCCGATCTCGATCTCGCGATCGAAGCGGCCACCGCGGCGGAGCGCGGGATCGATGGCGTCGACACGGTTGGTCGCGCCGATGACGACAACCTCGCCGCGCTCTTCGAGCCCATCCATCAGCGAGAGGAGTTGGGCGACCACACGGCGCTCAACGTCGCCGCCGGCCTCCTCGCGTTTGGCGGCGATGGAGTCGAGTTCGTCCATGAAGATGATCGCAGGGGCCTCCTCGGAGGCCTCCTCGAAGATGTCACGGAGTTGCTCCTCGCTTTCGCCGTAGTATTTTGACATGATCTCCGGGCCGGAGACCGTGTGGAAGGAGGCGTCGATCTCGTTGGCGACGGCCTTCGCGATGAGGGTCTTCCCGGTGCCCGGCGGCCCGTGGAGCAGAACGCCCTTCGGCGGGTCGATGCCGAGGCGTTTGAACAGCTCTGGGTGTCGCATCGGCAGCTCGATCATCTCTCGAACCTGTTCGAGCTCCTCGTCGAGGCCGCCGATGTCCTCGTAGGCGACATTCGGTGCCTCGGACGATCCCTCGGCGGCCTCCGGCGGCGCGTCGGCGATCTGCTCGGCGGGCTGTTCGGAGATCTGCACCTGCGTCGAATCGGTGATGACGACTGTCCCGGAGGGCGTCGTCGAGGCGATCTTCAGCGGGACGGCCTGTGATTGCCCGCCCATGAAGCCAAAGCCAAGCGGAAGCCGGATGCTTTGACCTTGGGTGACCGGCTGGCCGCCGAGTTCGCGGTGGATCAGCGAATCGATGTTGCCGCGGATCCCGAGCCGCTGGGGGAGGGCGACAGTGATCGTTTCGGCGGGCTGGAGATCGGCCTTTTCAACCTCGACTTTGTCGTCGATGCCGACACCGGCCGCACTGCGGAGGCGGCCGTCGATCCGGACGACGCCGGTGCCGTCATCTTCCGGGTAGCCGGGCCAGACGCGGGCGATGGCGGTGCCATCGTCGCTGTCGAGACGGATGAAGTCGCCACCGGAGAGGTCGAGCTCATCGGCAGCAACGCGGTCGATCGCGGCCAGTCGGCGGCCGGCGTCCTTCTGTTTGATTGGTTTGACTGTGAGTTTCATTGGTTCACCTGCACGGTGAGTACACCGTTGTTCACTGTGACAGCTGCATCGGGGCCGGGGAGGTCGAGTTCGGTCTCGGTGACCTGCCCGTCGGCGTCGATCACGAGGATCAGGGTGTCGCCGACGGTGTCGTACTGCACGCTGTCGTCATCGACAGGGAGGTCGGCGGCGAGTACCCACTCGTCCTCGTAGTCGTACTCTCGGAGCAACCGGTCGTCACGGTTTGCTAACTGGGTATTATTCATCACTCTATTACATGAATAGATGCGCTTCTATATAAACCTTTGCCTGCAAAACCGCAAGACGGCAGTATGCGACGGGATAGCGATGGTGTTGCGGTTCACACCCTCGCCGGATTCGGATTCCGGCGGCAACCGTGGGCCAAAAGCGGGCGGCTCAGCCGAGGTCATCGAGGCCGTCTTCGATATGGCTGTGTTCGTCGGCCGGGAACGAGCCGGCTTCGACAGCGGCCTTGTAGTCTTCGATGGCGTCTGCCATCGCCGCCCGTAGGTCACCGAACTGCTCGGCAAACGGCGGGGCGTTCTCGCTGAGGCCCAACACATCGCTGATCACCAGTACCTGGCCGTCGCAGTCGCCACCGGCACCGATCCCGATCGTTGGGATATCGAGGGCGTCGGTCACCTGGGCGGCGACGTTGGCCGGAACGTGTTCGACGACGAGTGCGAACGCGCCGGCGTCCTCGTGTGCGCGGGCAAGCGAGAGAATCTCCTCGGCGGCGGCCTCGGTCGTCCCCTGTCGGGTGTAGCCACCGAGTTGGTTGACATGTTGGGGGGTCAAGCCGAGGTGCGCCATCACCGGAATCCCAAGCTGGGTGAGCCGTTCGGTCATCTCGACAGTGTGGGGGCCGCTTTCGAGTTTGACCGCGTCGGCACCGGCTTCTTTCAGCATGCGACCGGCATTGCGGACGGTTTCAGCCTCGTCGACACCAACTGAGAGGAAGGGCATATCAGCGACGACAAGCGCGTCATCGCTCCCGCGGGCGACGGCGGCGGTGTGGCGTTCGACATCATCGACGGTGACCGGCAGCGTCGAGTCATACCCCAACGCCTCGGTGCCCATGCTGTCGCCGACCAGCAGGATGTCGATCCCGCAGTCGTCGATGACGCTGGCAGTGTGGGCGTCGTAGGCCGTCAGCATCGTAATTGGCTCAGCTTGTTGGCGGAGCTCCCGCGTCGTGGTCATACCCCTGTTTGGATCGCCAGCCGTTAAATCGGCTGTGTCCGACGGTGGCGCCGCGTGGAACCGTCACATCTTAGCGCGCCGAGTCGAACGCCCCAGTGTGGCAGATCCCGTCGCAACGACCACCCCCGACGGCGTCGATTTCGGCTGGGTGATGCAGGTCACCTTCGTCGTGACGATTCTCGTCGGCGCGCCGCTGGTCGCGCTGCTGTCGACGACCGTCGAGCTTTCGACATGGGGAGCCCGCGCCAACTTTGCGATCCGGGTTGGTGCGCCGATCTGGCTGACGACGAACGTGGCGGCATACCTGTACGCGAAATACAAACGCGAGGATGCAGCTGATGACGAGCAGCCCGACAGCGCGGAATCGACGGCGACTGACGACGAGTAATCTCAGACGTATTCGAAGGCGACGCCAGCCCGCTCGGCGGTCTCCTTATCGCGTGGCGAATCGCCGACGAACAGTGCGTTTGTGGGTTCGACACCAAGATCCTCCAGCGTCGCTAACAGCGGTTCGGGATCGGGTTTGTGTGTTGCCACCGAGTCGCGACCGACGACCGTCGCCACGTCATCAGCGAGCCCGTGGGTTTCAAGCGCGATCCGGCAGGCGGCCTCGCAGTTCAGCGAGCAGACACCGACCGGGACGGTTTGCTTGGCGAGTTCGTCAGCCAGTCCACAGCGACGGGAGCGGCGGGCTCCCTCGCGTTCGTGGCGGCTGATCGCCGCTTCAACATCCGCCGTGATACCGTGGTCGTCGGCGTCTTCCAGCAGCGACCACAGACTCGCACCGGCGGCGTCGATGCCGGCGTCGGCGTAGACCTGAATCACATCGTCGGCGACAGCCTCCCAGTTGACAGCGAGCGTCAGTAGCGTGCCGTCAAGGTCGTAGACGATGCCGGCGTATTGCTTGTCGCTCACGAATCGTCCTCCCAGAGCGGATAGAGTTGGTCGGTTGGCGCCGTCGTGATTCGCTCGCCGTCCAGCACCAACGCGCCGTCGTCGTTGTCGTCGCCGCTCGATTCTCTGACCTCGCCGATGACTGCCGCGTCGATGTCGGCTCTATCGAGCGCGTCGAGCGCGGTATCGACGGCTTCGGACGGTACCGTCGCCAACAGCGCCCCGGAGCCGAAGATCCGCACCGGATCGACACCAATCGCCTCACAGATCGCGGCTGTCTCAGGCCGGATCGGAATCGACTCACGCTCAACGACGAGATCGACACCGGAAGCCGCTGCCAACTCGACACACCCGGTGACAACGCCGCCCTCCGTGGGATCGTGCATCGCCGTCGCCGCCGAGCGCAGCCGTTCGGCCTCCGGATGAACAGAAATCTCCTCGAAGAAGTCGGCCGCGCGGTCGAGGGTCGCCTGCTCGATCTTGGCCTCGCGTGCCTCGTCGGCGAAATCGGTCGCTAAGATGCCGGTACCCTCGATGGCCGCGCCCTTCGTGAGGAGCAGTGTGTCGCCCGGCTGGGCACCGCCGGTCGGAATATGGTGGTCGGTGCGGCCGAACGCTGTCAAACTCAACAAGGGTCGGTCTAAGGCGGGCACGTACTCGGTGTGGCCGCCGACGATGGTGACACCGAGGTCGTCGGCTGCGGCGTCTAACTGGTCGGTCAGTGTTGCCAGTGTCTCCTCGCTCTCCTCGGGGAGAAAAATCACGTTCGTCAGGAACTCCGGGGTAGCACCCGAGGCGGCTACATCGTTGCAGGCAACGTAGACGCCGAGCGTCCCGGCGCGGTCGGCCGCCAGCGATATCGGATCGCTACTCACGACCAGCGTTTCGCCGTCCCCGAGATCGATGGCGGCGGCGTCCTCACCGTAGGCCGCGCCGGTCAGCAGATCCGCACTCGACGCGCCCGTGCGGTCGAGGACGCGGCCGAGCGTGTCGGGATCGAGTTTGCCGATCATCGTGCGGTGGGTCTAGGCGGCCTCAACGCAGGGCTACTCATCGACGAGGTCGATATCGAATTTCTCTTCGAGTGCCCGAACAACAGAGCCGCCGACGCCGGCTCGGGTCGCCCGGTCGTCCTCGATGGCTTCGAGATCAGCTTCCTCGACGTCGAGTTCGTCGGCGAGGTCGGCAATCGAGCGGTCGGCGTCCTTCCTGGCGTCGCTGACGCGGTCACCGTAATCGGACACGAGATACGGGAGGCGGTCGCCCTCGTAGTTGGTGCCCTCCTTTTCCCAGTGAGTCGAGTCACCTTTCGCGGCGTCGTAGACCTCGGCTTGTCGCTGGGCGGCGCGTTTCTTGCGGTCTTTTGGGCCGTCGCTGCCCTCACCGCTGGAGCCGCTGGAGCTATCGCCAGAACTCCCGCTCTCGTCGCTCGTCGTCTTCCGGTTGTCGTCGTGGGGGGCACAGTCCGGACAGACCAACAGCACCGCGCCTTCGACGTTGGCTTTGCTGAGCCGACTGCTGGCGGTGCCACACAGCTCACAGCTGTCGCCGTCACCACCGCCGCTGCTGTCGCCGGTCGAATATTTCGCCATGTCTCCCGGTTAGGCCGTCGATGGTTTAACTCTTCACGCGAGGGTCGCGGGCTGCTGTGTCGAGTGCTGTCGATTCGGGAGCCACGGAGTCGGTGCTCATCGATCAAGGTTGTCGGTAGAATGTGCGTGGGTGCTGTCGTAGAGACAACACCACATCGTGGCGGCTGAACCGCCTGCGATGCGTGGGAAGAGATTTGAACTCTCGGACCTCTACAGGACAGCGCCCTCAACGCTGCGCCGTTGGCCTAGCTTGGCTACCCACGCTCGCGGGTGTTTTGTACGCTTTCGCGCACTCGGTTGTTCACCGGGGTTGAATAAAAGCCCTTTCTTTTCGGGGTCGCCGCTGTCGGATCGACCCCGGTGCCGACGCTCGATTTGTCCATGGCGGCGACAGACAAACAAACGGTTTTGATTGTCGCTCTCAAAACGGAGATATGCAACTGCAGGCCCGTGACAATGTGCCGTTGCTGACCGTCGTGTTGTCCGCCCTCGCCCTCGGGGCGGTGTTTGCCGCTGTCGGTGGCGTGATCCCGACCAGCCTCATCCCCCGGATCGACGGGTTGATCGCGGTGATTCCGGAGCTCAATGCCATTATCAGCATCACCGCTATCGGGACGATCATCGCCGGCTGGCGAGCGATCCGCCGCAAGGATGTCTCCAGCCATCGAAACTATATGCTGGCCTCGACGGTGTTGTTTGCCGCGTTTCTTGTGTTCTATCTCTATCGCATCACACTTGCGGGGACGACAGATTTTGGCGGCCCAGTAGCGATCGAGCAGTTCGTCTACCTGCCGATCCTCGCGGTGCACATCCTGCTGGCGATCATCTGTGTGCCGTTGGTGATCTACACCCTATTGCTTGCGGTTACTCGCCCGATTGAGGATATCTACACCAGCCGGCACCGAAGTGTCGGCCAGATTGCGGCCGTCCTCTGGCTGATCTCGTTTAGCCTCGGGATCGTCGTCTACGCGATGCTGTACGTGGTGTACTAACTGAGTGGGATCGTCGACCGCGATCGTAGGGATTAGTCGTCGGCCGCGAACGCTTCCTGCCCGCCGATAACCGGACGATTGACCTCTCGGTCGGTTGTTTCGCCTTCGATATCGTAGGGGTATTCGCCGGTCACACAGCCCAAACAGAGATCGAGCTGTTGACTGTCGAGGCTCTCGGCAATAGCATCGATCGACAGATAGGCGAGGCTGTCGGCGTTGATCTCCTCGCGGATCTCCTCGATTGATTTGTCGGCGGCGATCAGCTCCTCGCGGGTCGCCATGTTGATGCCCATATAGCACGGTGCGACGATCGGCGGGGAGCCAACGCGCATGTGGACTTCCTCTGCGCCAGCGTCTTTCAGCAGATCGACCAGTTGGTTTGAGGTTGTTCCCCGGACAATCGAGTCGTCGATGATGGTGACGGTTTTGCCCTCGATCGTTGATTTGATCGGGTTGAGCTTCAGGCGGACGGCGCGTTCGCGTTCGTCTTGGGTCGGCATGATGAACGTCCGGCCGACGTAGCGGTTTTTCATCAGACCCTCGGCGAACCGCACGCCGCTGTCGTCCTCGGCGCGGGGCTCGCCGTCGGCGGTTGTCTCGCTGGCGGCGTCGGCGTATCCCGACGCAAACGCGCGCCCCGAGTCCGGTACCGGAAGGACGACATCGCTTTCGATGCCGCTTTCCTCCCAGAGTTTGCGGCCGAGTTCCCGCCGAACTTCATAGACAAGGTTGCCGTCGATCTTCGAGTCAGGGCGGGCGAAATAGACGTGTTCGAAAAAGCAGTGGGCCGTGGTGTCGCGGTCGACGAGCTGATAGGAGTCATAGCCGGTGCCGTCGGTATCGAGGACGATGAGTTCACCCGGCCGCACGTCCCGGATCAACTCCCCACCAAGCGTGTCGATGACGGTCGACTCCGACGCCAGCACGTAGCCATCATCGAGGCGGCCGATACACAGCGGGCGGTTGCCCTGGGGGTCGCGGACGCCGATGACGCTCTCGTCGTGCATGATCGTCAGCGAATAGGAGCCATGCAGTCGCTCCATCGTGTGTTTGACCGCCTGGATGAGATCTTCATCGAGGAGGTTGCGGGCGATGTCGTGGGCGATGACTTCGGTGTCGCCGTCGGAGGTAAAGGCGTGGCCGAGATTGGCGAGTTCGTCGCGGATCTCGTCGGCGTTGACGAGGTTGCCGTTGTGCGAGAGCCCCAGCGAGCCGGATTTGAACGAGACCGAAAACGGCTGGGCACAGCAGGTGCCGATCGAGCCCTCGGTCGGGTAGCGAACGTGGCCGATGCCGGTCGCGCCGTTCAGGGAGTTGAGATCGCCCTCGTCGAAGGCGTCGCCAACGAGGCCCATGTCGACGTGGCTGTACTGCTGGAAGCCATCGTGGGTGACGATGCCGGCGGACTCCTGGCCGCGGTGTTGGAGTGCGTACAGCGAGTAATAGAGTGGTCGTGCGACGGGTCGATCTTCCAATGCGATCCCGACGACCCCGCATTTCTCGGTTGGGCCCTCGGTGGCATGGTGGGTCGACTCCCGGCCGTGTTCCATACCAGCCATACCGTGCTCAGCCGCTAAAAAGCCCCGTGTTTGTGCTGTCTCGGCGTTGTATAGATTCAAATATATCCACGATCGTGGATATGTGTTGGACGGCGGGCTGACGCACTTTTCTCTGGTAGCCATCTCGGTACGGTCTCACTCGGGCGGAATCGTGTTCAAACCACTAACGACTGGCCGTCAACGCCCTGCCTGTGTCAGGCGGTCACCTGCGGATAATTTGAGATACCGGTGGCTGTGTGGTGTGGTCAACAGAGACAGTCCGCGAAAATCAGCCGCTTAGTTGTCGCCGGACTTCGACTGCCATTCGTAGTCGCGCCGTTTCGCCGATTTGCCGAAGCCACACGAGGAGCAGACCTTCTTTTTGCTGTGGTAGGACTTCTCGCCGCAGCGGCGGCATTTGACGTGTGTCGTGGTGTTCTTCTTGCCTTGCGTTGGGGTTCCTGCACCGGTCATAGATTGATCGAAACGACGTTGTCGCCGCGTATAATGGTTGTGTCTTCGACTTCCTCGACGGCGATCTCGTCGACGCCGCCCTCGTCGATCGGCTCGTCGTCGACCCCGGTCGATGGGTCAAGCACGACGTTCATATGTTGGTCGTAGCCCGCCAGCGTGCCGGTGAATGCCGTTCCGTCTTTCAGCCTGACGGTCACGGCCTCCTCCAGTGACGCTTCAAGCACATCGAGGGGTCGTCCACTCATACACGAACAGGGTTGTGTTTCGGTCTTAAACGTACCGGAACCGCTATTGCGTCGGTGGTTTGTCGCCCCCGCGCCGGCTGTCGGCGGCTTGGGCGTCTCACTGCTGGCGACACCGGCGGCTGGTGAGCGACGAGGCTTTGGCGCCGCCGGGCCAACACCGGGTATGGAGGCGTCTGTCATCGGTGACCTGCTGCCGCGAGATCGCCGTCGGGAGCAGCCCGCGATCGTCGTTCCGGCCACCGACCGCGCGATGAGCTATCACGATTTCTTTACCAACGCCTACAAATCCGGTAATGTCCTGCGGTTTCTCGGAGTTCGAGAGGCGGCGACGGTCGCCGTCGACATTACGCCGGCCCCCGAGCCACTCCTGGCGTTTCTCGGGGCGGCCCAACTCGGCGCGGTGACGACGTTCGAGCCGACCAGCGAGGCGCGGGTGACGCTGGTGCCGGTCGCCGAGGAGGCCGCCTACGACCTCCCGCCGGGCGCGAAGCTCGCGGTCTACGGCGGCCCGCCGGAGTCGCCGGCGACGACCCACTGGGAGCAGGAGGTCTGGAGCGAAAACCCCGGGTTCCCGGAGACGCCCGTCGATCCTAACTCGCCGGTGGTGCGTGCCGACGGCAAGACCTACAGCCACCGCGACCTGCTCGCCGCAGGCGACGACGTTGTCGACGCCCTCGCCCTCGATGGCGATTCGCGGCTGGCGATTCGGACGCCGCTTGCGGCCCCTGCCACGCTTGTTGGCCTCGTGGCCGCGCTCGCTGCTGAGGCGACCGCAGTGCTCGTTGGCGACTCGGAGCAACCGGTCGATGCCGACGCCGCACTCGTCGCTGCGGATGTAACTGCGCCCGAACCGGTGTTGGTTTCGGTCGACGCCGTCTCGTTGTGATCGCCGGTTGCGGCCGATTGGCCTCTGTGACCGCACGGTGACTGTGGCAGTAGTCTCACTCCTCAGGCCGATCGTCGGCCGAATCGGCGCGGCGCGTCACGTCGACGTGGTAGTGTTCGAGAATATCCCGCCCGAGCAGGAGCGGGAAATCCATGTGGCTCCGGTCTTCGACGCTGGCGGTGACGGTGTGTTGGGTGCCGCCGACGCCGACGACGATGTCGACGACCGGGCGGGATTTTCCCTGTTTGAGACTGCCCGACCGGACGGTGATAATATCCTTGATCGGCCCGGAGCCGATGTCTGTTGCGAGGTGGGAGTCGATGCTTGTCCGGGTCGCGCCGGTGTCGGATTTCGCCATCACCAGCCGCGAGCCGCGGGTTCCGCTGACGACGACCTCCTCGATGTAGCCGATGACAGCGGGCTCGTTCGGCTCTAGGGATGGTTGTCTCGGCATGCAGGCCGGTTTTGAGTCGTCAAGCGTCTCGGCGAGTTCTGCAACGCGGTCGGGATCGACGCTGCCGCCGCCGCGCTCGATGGCGAGGGCGGCGATGTACGGGGCCGGACTCCGACCGGTCGCCTTGAACAGGCCGCGGAAGCCGGCTGTCGGATTAATTTCGAGTACCTGCCACTCGCCGTCGGTTTCGATGAGGTCGACACCGGCGTAATCGAGGCCGATCACATCCGCCGCGCGGCGGGCGGTCTCGACGGCGGCCGCCGGTAGGTCGTCAGTTGCGTCCTCAACCTTGCCGCCGAAAGAGACGTTCGTCCGCCACTCGCCGTCCGGGGCGTAGCGGTACATCGAGCCGATGTGTTCGCCGTCGACGATGTAGACGCGTGTGTCGCGGGGGCGGCCATCGCGCTCGATGAACTGCTGGAGGAACGCCTGCCGGTCGCCCACGCGCGGATTGACCGGTTCGGCGAGATCGACGACCCACGCGCCGCCGCCGTGGGTTCCGATGGCGGTTTTGTAAACGCCCTGTTCGCCGAACCGCTCGCGGCCGGTGTTGAGCCGTTCACTCGACAGTGCGAGGAGGGCATCCGGCACCGGGATGTCGGCGTCGGCGAGGGCCGCCGCAGTAGCGAACTTATGCATCGCAGTCGTCACCGGGGCCGGACGGTTTAACATCGGATACAGATTTTCGAAGAGGCGCGCGAGCCCAATCTCGTCGGCCGGATGCGTGCTCGTCGATAACAGCAGTCGATTCGCGATGACATCGATGTCTGGTTCGACTGTGAGTTCGCCGTCGGTGATCGAGACAGCGATGTTCTCACGGCGGAGCCACTCGGCATCGTAGCCCAGTGCCTTGATGGCATTCAGAATCGCCTTGGTTTCCTTGCTACTGTGGAGGCCTAGGACACCGACGGTGAGGTCGGCGTGGGAGTCGGCTGGCATATCTGCCTCTTCGGTGTCGACGCATTAGTCACTATGGGCAGTCGGTGTGCGTTCACCGCCGGTAGATGTAAACCCGTTCGTCGCCCAGGTCGTCCAATGTCGGACGCTGAGCCGTTCACGTTCAACGGCGGACGGGTTGAGCCGGGGGAAACCCAGCGGTTCCGGTATACGATCTCCGAAACCTACCTTGGCGATCCTGTGCGCATGCCAGTCATGATCATCAACGGCGTTGCGTCGGGGCCGACGGTGTTTCTCTCGGCGGCCGGCCACGGCGACGAACTCAACGGCGTTGAGGTGGTTCGAGAGGTCTCCGATGAGTGGGATCACAACGACCTCTGTGGCACGCTGGTCTGTCTGCCGGTGTTGAACGTCCCGGGATTTATCGCCCAACAGCGGTATCTTCCGATCTACGACCGCGACCTGAACCGGTCGTTTCCCGGCGATCCCGATAGCACGAGCGCCAAACGCATGGCCGACAGCATCTTTCGGAACTTCATCGAACCCTGTGATATCGGGATCGACTTCCACACCTCAACCCGAGGGCGGACGAACATGCTCCACGTTCGCGCCGAGATGGGCAACGACACTACCGCTCGCGTCGCCAACGCGTTCGCGTCGAACGTCATCATCGACAGCGAGGGGCCGTCAGGGACGCTGCGCCGTGAGGCGACCGAGGCCGGTGTCCCGACGGTGACCGTCGAGATGGGCGAAGCCCACCGGTTTCAACGCGAGTTCATCGACCGCGCGCTGGCGGGGACGAAAAGCGTCCTCGCGGAGTTTGGCGCGAAGCCGACCGCAGCGGTCGATTGGCCCGGCTGGCGAACCGTCATCCAAGGATCGGAAGAAAAAACGTGGATTCGGGCCGACGCCGGCGGGATGGTCGAAATGCACGCCGACCGCGGCGATGTGGTCCAGGAGGGCAATCGGATCGCCACGATCGCCAGTCCGTTTAAGACCGATACCAGTATGGTCGAGGCCCCGTTTACCGGGCTGCTCGTCGGGGTCTTGGAGAATCCGGTGGTGTATCCGGGCAATCCGCTCTGTCATCTTGTCGAGGTGAGCGAGCGGCGACGCCGGGTGATCGAATCCCACCGCGGGTGAGGGCTGCCGGTCGGCGGTGTCCGGCCCCACCGCTGTCGCTTGATAGGAGCGTTTTTATTGTTTGATCGGTTGACTCAATCTGTCGGACGGCACAGTCCGTGTGACATGCGCGCGGGTAGCCAAGCTAGGCCAACGGCGCAGCGCTTAGGACGCTGTCTCGTAGGAGTCCGCCGGTTCGAATCCGGTCCCGCGCATACCGTCTCGAACGAACGTGAGAGACGTGTCTGCGCGACGAGGATTCGAAGCAGGGAACGGAGCGACGCGGAGTGACAGTGGTTCGAATCCGGTTCCACGCAGCTTGTCATTTTAATAATCAGTCCCTCTGTCTATAGAACTTAATGATGTCTTAATACGTGATAGCTTACTGCGGACGTGCTGAATACAGCGCGCGTATCAGGTATCGAGAAATACAACAGAAATGATTATGACAATAAGACGTAATCAACGCAAACATCTATATCCTATTAAAACAAACATCAAGAATGGATGTATGTATAACTAAATGTGTCAAATGTGGGCGAATATACAATGTGGATGTAAACGTGCGCTGTCCGCGTTGTAAGGAAGCAAAAAAACCACTATCAGATAGGAGCCTGATAGGACTAAAATAACTGACTGACTCGATCTCTGTAACGGTCACTCCGCTATATATTTGATAAGATGATTCTCCAACCGTTGAATTAACCGCGGCATTTCCTCCAACAGAGGGGGTTTTGCCGCAGAGGATGATTTTTTCTATGTTTTTGCATACATAATATTATGATTACTGGAGGCAACTTCGAAAGCAGTCGGATACGAGTGCTTCACGTCGATGATGATACGCACTTTACCGAATTAATTAAAAATCGTCTGGAACACAAGGCTGATCAAATTACCGTTCAGACTCAGTCGATCACATCGAGCAGCTCACCACTGCCGATAGCCGATGCTGAATCGGTGGTTTCGGTGACTATCTGAGCGTTCAGGTGTCGTGAACAGGATCTTCCAGCTTCTACAGTC
>NZ_QKNY01000008.1 GCF_003605575.1 Halonotius aquaticus
ATTCATCATGGCGAGTCGCTTCGATGACTCGTCGACACGTTTCGACCGGTTAGCGGCAGCCCTCGCGATTCCACTCACACGAAACGGAAATGGCAGGAACGGCAGCGATCGCTGTCGCTCCATTCCATTTGATACCAGTTTGTCAGATCGTATTGACAGACGCCGTTGAGAACGTGGTCATCGCTGTCGACTTATTCGGCGTCAACAACGTCGGCGTCGGCAGCATTTTCTTTGACGCTTTCGAGTCCTTGCTTGCATTTCTGGCGGCTAGCATACCCCTCTCCACTGTCGGCGATGATGTTGCCGTTTGTGTGGACAAGCCGCCATCGCCACTGATCCGCGCTGTCGACGAAGAGTTCAAAGGTTGCTGTCACAGTATGGTATTATTTCACACACATATGATTCTACCGGTGATCGAGGCTATTTTTCAGCCGTTGGTGCTGTCAACTCGGCGTCGACAACGGTTCCGTCCGGTTGCAGCGTCACATGGCCAAGCGTGACCGTCTCGCCGGGCTCGTCGGTGGCGGCGATCGTTTGCAGGGTGGCTTCCTGATCGAGGTGTTCCCATGTCACGTCTGCGACCAACTGTTGAAACGCCTCGGGATCGCGCCACCCTGAATCGATCTCACTTGGCACGTGGACAACAAACTTGAGTTGGTCATCGGTGACCTGTACGCCAACGACAAACCGATCGCCGTCGTCAGCGGTAGCCGTGTCAGCGTCGGGTTGTCCCGCCGTGTCGTCACTCTCAGCATCATCCATGGGTTTCCGTTCGGCAAGCGATAGCAAAACCGCTGTGGGTTGGTCCTGTCATACGCTACCAGCCGGCGACGCGCCGACGGGTAGAACGGTTTTTGCCCGTCGGTCGACCACCACGGACAATGAGTTATCGCATCGGCTTGGTTGGCAAGCCATCGGTCGGTAAATCCAGTTTCTTCAATGCGGCGACGATGAACGATGTGCCGGAAGGGGCCTACCCCTTCACGACAATCGATCCCAGCGTCGGCGAGGCCTACGTCCGCGTCGAGTGTGCGGCCCCAGAGTTCGATGAGACCTGTAGCCCAAATCTTGGCGTCTGCCGGGATGGCACCCGCTTCGTGCCAACAAAACTCGTCGACGTTGCCGGGCTGATCCCTGGAGCCCACGAGGGCAACGGGCTTGGCAATCAGTTTCTGACTGATCTCAACGAGACCGATGTCCTGATCCACATTGTCGACTTCTCAGGAACGACCGACAGCAAGGGCGAACCCACCGAGGGCCACGACCCACGCGAGGACATCGATTTCCTCGAAACTGAACTCGACATGTGGTATCTCGATATTCTCGAAAAGGGCATCGAGAGCCACGAAACGACATACGAGGGCGCGGATGCGAAGATCGAGGTCGACCTCGCCGAACAGATGAGCGCGTTCAAAACCAACAAGGATGAGATCAAACAGATCATCCTCTCGCTTGGTCTCGAACTCGACACCGACACGTGGGACGCCGACGACCGCGATGCCCTCGCCCGCGAGATCAGAAAGCGAACCAAACCCATGTTGATTGCGGCCAACAAGATGGACACCCCCGAGGCCCAGGCCAACTGGGACGAGATCACTGACGACCCCGACTACGACCACCTCACGTTTGTGCCAACAAGTGCCCACGCCGAAGGTGCGCTAAAAACCGCCGACGACAACGGTGTCGTCGACTACACACCGGGCGACGACGACTTCGAGATCATCGGTGATCCATCCGCCGACCAGAAAGCCGGCCTCGAACAGATCCGGGAGTTTATCGCCGACTACGGCGGCACCGGCGTCCAACAGGCGATCGAAACCGCGCTGTTCGATGTGCTGGGCTGTATCGCCGTCTTCCCGGGCAGTGCCAACGGGAGCGACGACACAGATGGTGTGTTCCGAGATTGTTTCATCCTCCCTGAGGAAGCGACGACCGAGGACTTCGCGTATTTCCTGCACTCCGATATCGGCGACGGGCTCCTCCACGGGATCGACTGCCGAACTGAGCGACAGGTTGGCGCGGATCACGACCTCACCCACCGCGACGTGGTCGAGATCGTCTCGACCAACTAAGCAGATCTACGCTTCGGCGACATCATCGATCGCTCTCGCCAGCGCGGTGAGTGCCTCGGTCGCGGTCGTCGATTTCACCGCTGTGCGGTCACCATCGAAGACATGGCGAGTCACCCGCACGAACGACTCGTCGGTGCCCCACGGAGCGGCGTAGGCAACGCCGATGTAGACGAGGCCGACCGGTTTCTCATCCGTGCCACCGGTTGGGCCGGCAATCCCGGTCGTCGAGATCGCCCACGTTGTTTCGGCAGTATCTCGCATCCCTTGGGCCATCTCGGCGGCAACGGGCTCGCTGACCGCGCCGTGGGCGTCGAGTGCCTCCCGAGAAACGCCGAGTGCGGTCTGTTTTGACCGGTTTGAGTAGGTGACGACGGCGCGATCAACATACGCACTAGCGCCGGGAATATCGGTGAGTCGCGAACAGAGTAACCCGCCAGTCAGCGATTCAGCAACCGCCACCGTCTCTTCGCGGGCGGTGAGGCGGTCGCCGAGGGTTGCTTCGATGGGTTCGGTGTCGGTGGAGGTATCCATACCGGGTGTCGTCGATCCGATCGTTTGAATCATCGGATCATCGAATCGATTCCAACAGCGGGCCTGATTGCGTTATTCGAGAAACAGTGAGTAGGTGATGATCGAAAACCCGACTGCGGTCAAAACGGCATTGATGACGACTCCAACGTCAAGGCCAACCTCAAGCAGTTGGTGGGCGATCCCACCAAACAGCGCGCCAAGGGTGACAAACCCGAAGCCGATCATCAGCCCACGCAGTGAGGGATCACCCGTTCGTCGGTAGGCCTTGAACGCAAAGTAGGTGATTGCACTCCCCAACACGAGGATCGAAGCCATCACGCCAATGATGATCGTTTCAAGATGCATTAGGTCTCCTCCCGCATTCGCGTCCAGAGCTCTTCGAGCCGCCGGTCGGCGGTCTGTTCGTCGGCCGGTCGCTCAACGGCGACAACCAGCTGCTCGTCGTCGTCGACAGACACGGTAATCTGGCTGAAGCCACGAGCATACAGCGTCGCATGCTGGCCGCTGCGGCGGATCTCCGTCGATTCGGTCAGCAGGTTGGCGTCGGTCAGGCGGTCGAGTTTGCGGTACATCGTTGACAGCGGAATATCACACGCATCCGAGAGTTCGTTTGCCGTCATTGGTTCTGAGAGTTCGGTGATAATCGCTCTGGTAGGTTCGTCGCCGAGTGCGTTGAGAACCTCCTCAGTGGTAGGAGCATCGTCCCGTTGTGACGGGTCACGCACCATTGCATATCCGTTGTGCCGAAGCGTGCATAAACGTACTCGTTCGACGACTCGGGGTGTCACCGTCACCGACTGACGCCGGCGACCACCAACTGACGCGCTGGCGTCTCCCAGTCAACACAGTCTCTCACCGGTGCGTTTCTGTCTGTGAAACCCGCGTGGGCGATTTATATACCGCCACCGAGTTGGTTCCAGTAGCGTCCCCCATGTGTCACCCGCTTCAACAGCCTGACTGTATCGACCGCGTCCGTCGTGGAGGTGCCCGCTGATGCACGCCCTCTCGACGCGCCCTGAGCCAACGCCGACGCCGACCGATGAGACGCGTGTCATCGAGTTCGACGATGACGCCTTCGGGAACGTGCTGGCGGCGATTCACTCCGAAACCGCCCGTGAGATCCTGCTGAGCGTCCGCGACGAGCCGTTGACAGCCTCGGAGATCGCCGACCGCGTCGACACCTCGGTGCAGAATGCGAGCTACCACCTCCAAAAGCTCGTTGACGCCGAGCTTGTCCGTGTCTGCGACAACGTCTACTCCGAAAAGGGGTGTGAGATGAAATGCTACCGCGCCGTCGACACGGCGTTGCTGCTCACCACTGAGTCCCGATGAAGGAGTTGAGCGCGTTCCAACGCGATCTGTTGTTTGTCATCGACGGGATGGACGAGCCCTACGGCCTCGGGATCAAAGCCGAACTCGAAGCCTACCGCGAGACGACAATCAACCCCGGGCAGCTGTATCCAAACCTCAATTCTCTCGTCGAGCAGGGGTATCTCAGCAAACAACGAAAGGATGACCGGACGAATCTCTACCTGCCGACCGACCGCGTCGCTGCGGCGATCGCCGACCGACGGAGGTGGGAAGCCGAGCAGTGCACCGAACCGGCGACGACAACGCCCTCGCCGTAATCAGCCCGACAGCCCGAGTTCGGCGATCCGCTCGGTCATGTTTTCGACGCCCGCCGTTGCGTCTTCGGGTTTTTTGCCGCCGGTGATGACGATCTTCCCGCTGCCGAACAACAGGATGACAACCTCAGGATCGTCCATCCGATAGACGAGCCCGGGGAACTGCTCGGGTTCGTACTCGACGTCCTCAAGTCCCAACCCGATGGCGAGGGCGTTGAGATTGAGGCTATCGCCGAGATCCGCACTGGAGACGATGTTTTGGACGGTGATTTCCGGATCATCACCGACCGGGATGCCGAGGCCACGAAGCTTCTCGAAGACGATATCGAGCGCGCCGTGAACCTCGTCGGTGCTGGCCGCGCCGGTACAGACGATCTTTCCCGACCGGAAGATCAACGCAGCGGCTTTCGGATCTTGGGTGCGGTAGACCAACCCAGGGAAGTTGTCAGGGTTGAAGTCCGCCCCCGGGATGTCGGTCGCAAGTGCTTCGAGATCGAGCTCCTGACCGATCCCTGTCGAGGCAACGACGTTTTGGATTTCGATAGTTTCTGTCGGATCGACCATATGTCAGTAGTACGTGCGACTGGTAGAACACGAACCAATATAAAAGTGGTACATAAACGACTGATAAAAGCCCCCATCAGTGTCGGCTGTGCGCCAGCAACTCAGAACCCCCCAACGACCTAATGGCTTCGTTGACACTGATCCCACAATGGCCACACCGTCGACGCGTTGGAAGCGGTACGGCGGGTTCGGGATCGCTGCGGTGGGGTTTCTTATCACACGACTCTTTGTCGCTGAGACGATCGGAGCTGGGATGCCGTTGCCGTTTCTGCTGGCGAGTCTGCCGCCGCTGTTGGTCGGCCTTGGATTGACGGTCTTCGGTGTGGTCCTCGCTGTCGGGCGGTTCTCGACGACCTACGTGCGAACAGTCACGGTTTGGTGTGGCCTCGGGATCGTCGCCTTGGTCGCGCTGTTGGTGGCGACACAGCTCAGTGCGATCCTCCGCGAGGGGATGATGACAACGCTGCTCGATTCACAACTCCTCGTGGGTAACCTCTTGTTGGGCGGTGCTGTTGTCGGCGTTTTCATGGGGGATCGGTCGGCTGCCAACACCCAAAAGCGACAGGAGATCCGGCGGACGGCCAACCGCGCGGCGTTTGTTAATCGGCTGTTGCGCCATGATGTGCTCAACGCCGCTGCAATCATCGAGGGCCATGCCGGTCTGCTGGCCGAGACGCCAGACCGACCGGAGTCGGTTTCGGCGATCGACAACGCTGCCGGCACGATCAAACAGACGATCACTGAGGTCGGCCGAATCGCCAGCCCCAACGAGGACAGCGAGATCACACCGGTGCCGCTTGCGGGGACGCTTTCGACGGCTATCGATGAGCTTCGTGAGCGCTACCCGGATCGGGAGATTCGCGTCGAGTCAGTGCCAGACGAGTTGACCGTCGCCGCCGACGACCGTCTCGACATCGTTGTCACCGAATTAGTCGAGAACGCGATCCGGTACGGCGACGACGCTGTCCGCGTTGTGATCGAATCAACACCGCAGTCGGTTGCGATCAGCGTTGTCGACTACGGCCCCGGGCTTCCGCCGGCCCAACGTGAGTTGTTGACGATGGGGGAGTTTCCGGAGTATGACGATCCAGGTGCCGGCTTTGGCTTACAGGCGGTCAGCCTGTTAGTCGAGCGGTACGGCGGGCAGATTATGACCGCGGGCGGTGCGGGGAGCGAAGTGCCACACCGGATCACGGTTCGGCTTCCCCGGGAGCCATTGTCGGGATCGATGACAGAGACGACCGGGATTAGCATGTTCGCGGTCGGTCGCGCAACGACAGCCGGGGTCGTTGCCGGCGTGGTGATGGGATCATTCCTGCAACTCGCCGCGGACTCGCTGCCGGTGATCGGCGCGCTCTACAGCGTCAACAGTCCCGGGATCGGGTGGCTGACACACCTCTTTCACAGCGTGATCTTCGCGCTCCTATTTGCGACCGGCTATCAGTACACTGACCGCGGCACATCGCTGTCCCCACGGCGACGGGCATCGCTGTTCGGGCTTGGGTGGGGTACAGTGCTGTGGTTTGTTGCTGCCGGGTTCGTGATGCCGGCATGGCTATCGATCCTCGGTCAGCCGGCGACGCTTCCGAATCTCACGCCGATCGGCCTGCTCGCTCACCTCCTTTGGGGACTCACGCTTGGATTGAGCTACACGCTACTCGGTCGTCTGTCATGGTTCGAACAGTGTGTCCAGTGGTATCGGGGCTGAGTAGTTCGCCGGGGGCGGGCAACTGACAGCAATATTTGCGGCTATATCTGACATAATCTGCTGGAGCAAACGGAAGCAAACACCTGCGTCAAACGGCTCGGATCGGGCTTTTCGATATCAACGGGTATTCGGTATCGGCAGGTATCCGACCTATCCGACGGTTAAACCACTCTGATAGCCGATATGTAGTAATGACAGACGACCATACACCCGTTTCCCGGCGGACATACCTGAGCGGGCTGGCGACAGCCGGTGCAGCAGGGCTGGCCGGCTGTGCAGGCGGTGGAAATGGCGGTAGCATCGACACATTGCGCGTCGCACATATGCCGATCTATCCCGACATCCAGTCCCATATTATGTTGGAGGAGGGCTACTTTGAGGAACTCCCGGTCGAGGTTGAGACCGAACTCTTCTCCGATGGGCCGAGTATCGTCCAAGCCTCCGCAACCGGCGAGTATGACGTGATGCTGTTCGGAATCATCCCGGCGATGATCGTCATCGATCGGGGGATCCCCGCGAAGATCACGAACGCAAATATCGTTGATCCGATGTTGATTATGGGAACCAACGAGTTTGCCGCGGACTACGAGGAATCCGGTGCCGATGCCTTCGCGGCTTTCGAGGAGGAAACCGGCGAACGCTTCGAATTCGGCACCTACCCACCGGGGTCGGTTCCCGACATCACACTGCGATACTGGCTGATCGAGGAGTTAGGACTGGAACCCGGCAGCGACGTCGATGTTACCTCGCTGGGCGGTGCAGGCCCGGTTCGGCAGGCACTACTTTCGGGGCAGATCGATGGCACGAGCATGATCGAGCCGGTGCCGACGATCGCCAAACGGCGCAACGCCGGCTACACTGATCTCGACTGGAGCGGGAACTTCTTCCCTGGTGGTCAGCCCGGTGCGATCACGCTTATGCACGAACGGGTCTACGACGGCGCGCCCGAGATCGCCGAAGCGTTCGTCGAACAACACATCCGGGCGACGGAGTTCGTCGCGGAGAATCCCGATGGAGCCGCCCAAGCGACGAGCAACGTCGTTGGATCGGAAGCACTCCCCGTCGAGGACGCCCGCGCCGCGCTTGACTCCCGGGCCTCGAACTTCATCTCTGATCCCCACCAGATCGAAGACGGGACGCCGATCTTCGCCGACTGGGCCAATCGGCTTGAGCGAACAGAACAGGAGTTGACCAACGACCAGCTCTTTGAGTTCAGCCACTACGACAACGTCGCGTGATCGGATGAGCATCGACACAAGCACCGACTCAGAAAGCGGATTGGTGGCCGACGAAGAACTGATCGCCTCCGGCCGACGGCAACGACTCCTTCGCGGAGCCGTCGGCTCGGCGATCTTTCTGGTAGTGTGGCAGGTCGCCGCGATGCCGGTGCCGACCTACCTGCTGCCGACGCCGCTTGAGGTCGCCCAAGCCTTCGTCGTCGAGTTGACCGCGCCGGCCGTCTTTACCGTCCCGCTGCTCGATATCGAAATCGGCCTGACCAGAATGCTGGTCAATCTCTCTGACAGCCTCTATCACTACATTCCGGGACTGTTCGTCGGCGGCGCGGCCGGGATCGCTTTTGGGATCGCCCTCGGCTGGAGCGAACTGCTTGACGACGCAATCACACCCGTCCAGCGCGTGTTACGCCCGATTCCGCCGCTGGCGTGGATCGCCTTTGCGATCGTCTGGCTCGGTGTCAACCATCGCGGCGCGGCGTTTATCGTCGGCATCGGGGCCTTCTGGATCAACTTCTACAACGCCTACGCCGGGGTCAAGGCCGTCCCTCAGAGCACGAAGGAGGTCGCCGCCTCCCTCGGCGTCGACGACGACCTCACGATGATCCGCAAGGTGGTTGTGCCGAAGGCGAGCCCGGAGATCATGACCGGGATCCGCACCAGTATCGGCCAGTCGTGGATGATCGTCGTTGCCGCCGAACTGTTCGGCGCACCCGGCGTTGGCTTCCAGATCATCAACGCCGCACAGAACCTCGCACTCGACGTGAGTGTGGCCTACATGTTCGTTATCAGCATCGTCTTCCTGATCAGCGACGGGATCTTCCAACGCGTTGAATCGAGGGTGCTCGTATGGCGCGAATGAGCCAACAGCCGACCGACGGGAAGATCGTCGTCGACGGGATAGATAAGCGATTCCGCTCGGAATCGGGGCCGGTCGACGCATTACGCGACGTGAATTTCGCGGTCGAGGAAGGCGAGTTTGTCTGTATCATCGGTGCGTCGGGGGCGGGGAAAACCACGTTGTTCCGCATTATTGCCGGCCTCGAATCCGCAACTGAGGGCACCGTCTGGCTTGACGGCGAACCGATCGATGGCCCCGGCACCGACCGCGGGATGGTGTTTCAGGAATACGGGTTGTTCCCGTGGCGCACCGTGCTCAAAAACGTCACCTTCGGACTCGAAGAACGTGGCCTCGACAAACAGGCTCGCCTGCAGCGGGCCCGCGAGATGATCGACCTCGTCGGGCTCGACGGGTTTGAGGATAGCTACCCCAAAGAGCTCTCTGGGGGGATGAAGCAGCGCGTCGGGATCGCCCGCGCGCTGGCCGTCGACCCCGAGATCCTGCTGATGGACGAACCATTCGGCAGCGTCGACGCCCAGACCAAACAGCGGCTCCACGAGGAACTGCTCGACATCTGGTCGGCGACAAACAAGACTGTCCTGTTTGTGACACACGATGTCGACGAAGCCGTCACGCTGGCCGACCGCGTGGTCGTGCTGACTGGGTCACCGGGGTCAGTACACGAGGTCGTCGACATCGACCTTGCTCGGCCACGCTCCCGGACGGACGACGCCTTCGCTGACTACGAACAACAGTTACGGGATGCGATCGAGTAACCGGGCTCCGTTCTCATACCCCAAAGGTCGCCCGCAACACATCCCGCGTCCCGGGGCCGAGCCCGACAGCTAACACGGCAATCAGCAGCAGGATCGAGTATCGTGGTGACTCCTCAAGCAGGTCGGGTTCAAACACCCAGATGACGAACGTTGCTGCCGCCAGTTTGAGCAGCAGAAACGGCCAGGTGTCGCCGGTGACCGCCAGCACAGACGGCGGCAGCACCGCTCCGGTAATATCGACGACAGCCGCGTTCACCGGGTGTTTCGGGACGAGATTCGGCCCTGCCCCGAGCGCCGGCATCCAATCGAGGCCGACGACGTTGGCGACACCGTCGACCGAATGGCCCCACAGCAACACCAAACCCATGAGGCCGGTGCCGGCGTTGATGGCCGGCGCGACCCGTTCGATGAGCAGCCACGTTGCCGCCGCCGAAAGCGTCGCGCCGACGGCCACCACCGCAAGCACCTGTGGCCGTAGGCTGACGTACGTTGTTGTCACCGCGAGATACGTGAGATAGCCGACACTCGACGCAACCAGCAGCGTGCCGATGGCGGCGACCGGATACTCGTAGGCGTCGACGACGCCGCGGTTCTCAAGCGCGACGCCGACGCCGACGGCCCCAAGCGTCATCGCGAACACTGTCACGTAGATGAACGGGCTGATGATGAGCGCGCTCACCGGGAAGGCGATCAGCGGCTCGCTTCCCGCGGCGAGGGCAGCGATCCCCGCGTCCTCGATTGTGCGGAGCGCGCCGCCGAACAGCATGAACGGAAACAGCGCGTAGAACAGCGACCGGCTGTCGCCGATCCCAAGGCGGCGAAGGAGCAGATAGACGCCGACGAGTGCGAGCAGCAAAACGAGCACATAGCCAACCTCCGAGACAAGTGTGTAGCCCGGGTAGGCGACGATCTCGCCCGCTGCCTCGGCGGACGTACACTCGGTAGTCGAGAAGAGATACGACACGTCGCCATCGCGGATCACCGCACACTGCGCGCCGTTGCCGTCGGCGGCGACCGGCCCCCAGAAATACTGCCAGATGAAGCGGTCGTAAACCAACCTGCGGGCAAGCACTGTGCCGACAACGAGGACGGTGGTCAGTGTGCCGACAACACCGAGCCACAACTGTTCGGGGTCGGCATCAAGACGTGCGGAGAAGCCGGCCATACGAGCGTGTCCGGCCGAGACCGAATTGAGGGTTCCGGTCTCTCGTGGCTGGGCAGCGCAGCCGACCAACCGCGATGCCCTACACCGTGTTGTCGATCCCGCGGGTTGCGGCCAACAGCGAGTCGTGAACCGCACCGTTTGAGACGACCAGCCCTTCGGAATCGTGTCGCCACCGGTCGCCGTGGCGGTCGGTGACCGTGCCGCCGGCCTGCCGGATGAGATGGACGCCGGCAACGCTGTCCCAGGGATACGAGACAAGATTTGTGAACCCACCGTCCAGCGACCCTGCGGCGATCAGCGAGAGCGTTGCCTGCGCGGAGCCGAACCGCCGGAGATCAGCATATCGCGTCACGAGTTCGCGTGTCGCCGCCGCGTACTGTTTGCGGTTGTCAACGTCCCACAACATCAGCGGCGAGACGGTCGCCAACTCCGGCTCGCTCGTTTCGCTGACGCTGATGGCGGTGCCGTTCAGATAGGCCGCCTCTCGGTCGGCGGTGTAGCTGTCGTCGAGTGCGGGTAGCACGACCGCCGCGCCGACCGGTTCGCCGTCTTCGACGGCGGCGACGGCGGTGCCCCACACGCGGATGTTGTTGACGAAGTTGGTGGTGCCGTCGATCGGATCGACGATCCAGGCCGGCCCCGAATCGGGCACCGTCTTTAGGGCGTCATCTTCCTCGCCGACAATCGGTTCGTCGGGGTACTCGGATTCGATGACCTCGATCACCCGGGCTTGGGCGTCGCGGTCGGCCTGCGTCACCACGTCGATATCGCTTGCCTTGGTCTCGGTGGCGATATCGGTTCGGAACGATTCAAGCGCCAGCTCCGCCCCGGCGGTTGCAGCGCGCGTGGCGACTCCCGGTCGGCTTGTGGCGTCTGCGTTCACAGGTTAGCTCTCGGCTGACGCTGGTCTATATCCGTCGTTTCCGACCGGCTTTTGCCGACCGACGTGCGTACTCACACCACGTATCGATGCGGGTATTCAGGAAGCTGCGGCGATGGCTCGCCAACAATGTCGACACTGAGGTCGAACCAGCAACAGCCGATTCAGCCGACAGCGACGCAAAAACTACCATCGACGACCCGGAAGCCACCTCGCTTCGAGCGATCAAACTGCCCGACTCGGAGCGAGCGGCACGCGACGCAGAAGAGCGTGAGCCCTAAGCAGCCGAATCGACGCTCAATAGCTCACTCGAAGCGGACGCCCAGATCATGCAGGCCGTCGTTGTGCATGGCGACGTTGATCAACAGCGGCGTCACCGACTCGATTTCAGCGGCGTTGGCGAGCCCACCGGCGTCAAGCGCACGAAGCCCGTTTATATCCTCTGCGAGCCCACTGACGGTCGCTTTCGCGTTGGCGTCGTCGGCGACAACGAGCGTGTCGATCCCCAGGTCAGCATCGAGATCCGCTAATCGCCCGGCAGCGAGGTTGTGGAACGCGCCGACGACCGGAATCTCGTCGGGAGCCGCGGCGGCGGCGATGGCGGTCACGCTACCGGCGTCGGGTGGATGATAGTGGAAGCCGTCCTCGTCACGCTGCATGCCTGTTGCCGGCGAGATAATGATATTGTCCTCGGCCAGTGAGTCGGCGACGGCCTCGATCGTCTCGGCGACATGGTACGGCGGGACGGCGACGACGACCACGTCGGCACGGTCGGCGGCCATCGCGTTTTCGAAGCCAGTGATCTTGGCGTCGACGCCGCGGTCAGCGAGTTCGGTCTCGTAATCATCGGCTGCTTCGCGTGCCTTCTCGGGGTCGCGGGAGCCGATGACGACATCGTGGTCGGTGTCGTGGCTCCATCTGAGTGCCAACCCTTCGCCGATCTCACCAGTGCCGCCAAGGAGTGCGATTCGCATGGTTTTCGTGAGGGCTGTTTGGGGGTAAGCGTTACGTGACCGGCGGGCCGCCCCGGTAGTTAGTCCAGACGCTGTAGATACGCGGGAAGGTCGTTGACCGAATCGAGCACCGCGGCCGCGCCAGCGTCCTCAAAGGCCGCTTGGCCCTCGTCGCCGGCCAACCCGCCGGTAAGGACGCCGACGCCCTGATACTCACGGCGGTCGTCTTCGGCGGCTGCGTTGCCCGCAGTTCGTACGTCATCGAGCGTGTCGCCGACGAAGACAACTTGCTCGGCGTCGAACCGGTCGGCGAGCGTCAATAGGGCGTAGGGATGCGGTTTGCCCTGTTTCCAGTTATCCATCGTAAAGCGGTGCTCGTCGGCGACTGAGAGGCCAACACGGTCGAGTGCAATCGATGCCTCTGCCGCCGGTCGACCGGTGACGACACCGACAGCGTAGCGGTCGGTCAGCGCGGTCAGGGTGTCGTCGTCGACGAGGACAGGCTCGTCGTGGATGTATCCGTCCGCGTCGAACGGTGGTTTCTCGCCTTCCAGTTCCGCAAAGAGATCGCTCCCAAGATACAGTGCCTGAAACACGGTACGGAGCCGATCTGGCTCCCACGCGTCGGTCACCCTCTCGTAGTTGTCCGTCGACAACTCGGATTTAAGCACCGTCTTCGTCGCTTCGAGGCCGCCGCCGGCGTCGGCGATGCGGTCGGCAAACGTCGGGACATCCTGCTCGAAGCCCTGCCGTCGGGCGAGGACGTAGAGTGCAATCGCGTCAGTGACCAGCCAGTCGTTGTTGAAGCCGCCGGCGTCTTTGAACGGTTGGATCGCTGCGCGATCAAGTGTTTCGTCGTACACGCGACGCACTGATTCGATGACTGCCCGGCGGTAGGAGTCGGCGACATCGACTAAGACGCCGTCGATATCCAACACGACAGCAAGCTCACTCATTGTCCCGACGGTCGCCGGCCGATACAAAAAGCGTACCGAGACGCCCGCGTCAAAACACGGGTCGGGCGTCGCCACGGAACCGTCGACCGGCGTCAGACAATCGCACGACGCCGAGGTGGTTGGGGCGTGAAATTTAAGAACCGGCTTGTCGTATGCTGTGTCATGCATGCCGACATCGTGCCGATTGGGGACGTCCCCGCCCACGTCAAGCGCGAGTCGTCGGCTGTCCTGCGGTCGGTCTACGACTGTGACGTGACCGTCCACGACAGCCAGTCGATCCCCGACGGCGCGTTCGATCAATCCCGGAACCAATACCGGGCCGAAGACTTCATCGAACTCGTCAGCCGTGTCGGCACCGGTGATACGAATATCGGCATTACCTCCAACGACCTCTACTACCGTCGCCGAAACTACGTCTTCGGGCTTGCGTATCTCAACGGCAACGGCTCGGTGATCTCAACGCACCGCCTCCGGACGTCCTCTGATGGAGGGATCACGACCAAGCCGGAAGACGAGGTATTTGCGGATCGCGTCCGAAAGGAAGTTGTCCACGAGATCGGCCACACCCTCGGGCTGGAGCACTGCGATAACTCGAAGTGTGTGATGAGCTTCTCGCCGACCGTCCGCGAGGTCGACGTGAAAGAGGAGAACCTCTGTGGCTCCTGTAGTCGGATCCTACGATAACGACATGATTCTACTCCAGTAATTCCCCGTTGTCTCCGCGGTTGCTATGGTATCGGTCTCATAGCCAATCACCGGTAACTGTTGACGGCGACACTTCTATACTGTATCAGGTGATAGCGTATCGTGTAGACTCGCATGGCTGACGGTGATGTCGTCATCGAGCGCAACTTCGAGGTTGATACTGTTGCCGGCACTCGGGTCGAACTGTTCGTCGTCGAGGATTCGACGGCCCCGGGCGGCTACGCCTACCGGTTTCAGTACTACGACCCAGATGATGAAACAGCGATCTTGCGGTACGACAACGCCCACGACAGCACCGTTGGCCCACACCACCGACACCACAACGGCGAGGTAACTGGGATCGAGTTTACCGATCTCGAATCTCACCTTGCCCGGTTCCGAACGGAGGTCTCCCAGCTCAATGAGCAATGATACCCACACAACGCCCGCCCCCGAATCGACACAGTATCCGGAAACGCTCCGTCTTACGATTCAGTCCGGCGCGGCGGCGTTCGATGCTGCACTGGAGGCTGTCGCCGACGATCCGGCTGCCGCCGAGGCGGCGGTCGTTTCCTTCGAAACCGCTGAGGGAATCCGCCGGCTGCTTACCGATCGTCGGTTGGAACTCATTCAGTCACTGATGGCGGCCCCAGCAGCAAGCATCACCGAGTTAGCCGAGCGTGTCGACCGCAGCTATTCGATCGTCCACGAGGATATCGAGCTGTTAGCCGACACCGGGATCGTCAAATTTCGGCAGGATGGGCAGTCAAAAGCCCCCTTCATCCCCTACGAGACTGTCGAGCTTGATGTGACAATAAGTGCAGCAGGCGTCGCAGGTGATGCTGAACTGCCTGTGTAACCGTCTCAGCTCACTCAAACGACCCAAGACTCGACTGTAGCTCCCGGCTGCTGCGCCCCTCGATCAGTTCGTAGCCGACCAACTCCCGCATATCGACGGCGTACGTCGATCCGTCGCGGTCAACGATCAGGAGTCGCCCTTTCGTGCCTCGCACGGTGCCGGCGGCGACCGTTTCGGCGACCGGCTGGCTGTCGAGGGCGAGCCCATACTCGACGTCGAACCGTTCGATCGGGTTAAATTCAGCCAGCAGTGTCTCCCACGCGTCGGTGTCGACCGCCTGCCCGAGGCCAGCCTGTTTGGTCGGCACCCGAACCCGATCCGGAATCTCGGTGGCGATCTCGGCTTCGCGTTCGCGGGCGATCCGGCCGTTTTCGACGGTCGCGATGTGGGCTCCCCGGTCGGCTCCCTGCTCGCGGAGCCGGGTCTCTAGTCGCCATGCCTTCGTCACGCCGACTTTGAACGTCGCTGGCGCGAACGCTGCGAGATAGATCGCGTGGTCGTCATGGCAGTCCATCTCGTCTTTCAGACAGGTGCCGGTACAGCGCGCACAGACCCATGTTTGGTTGTGTTCCGGGCAGTACGGCGCGGTGGGGTTCTCGCAGGCGATATGGCTGTCATCGTGGATCGTGCCGGCGCAGTGCCGCTCACCGAGGCTGTAGTCGAGTTCGGTGCCGGGATCGAGCGGCTGATAGGTGATCTTCTCATCGCTTGTCGCAGCGGTATCGGCGGCTTCGCCCGACGCAGCATCGCCGTTGCTGGGGCTCACCAAGAGCCCACCATCGGCGGCATCGTAGCCAACGATCTGCACAGCGGCGCTTCGATAGCTGGCAGTAAATCGCTGTCCCTTGTGGCCGCTGTCACCTGCTGTCGTCGCTGTCGAGCTATGACGTGTCGGTCGGCGACTGCGATGGCGAATCGCTGCCGTCCTTCCATTCGCCAAGTCCGGCGGGATCAAGGTGAATGTGGGCGTCGCCGACCTCACCCATCCCGGTAAGCTGGGTGACGAGATCGGTTTCGATATCGTGGGCCTCCGCGATGGTCAACTCGCCGTCGACCTCGACGTGGGCTTCGACCTCCAACACGGTGCCATCGTAGAACACCGTTAGATCGTGGTAGCCTTCGACCGCGGCGTGGTTTGCGATGATCGACTCGATCTCCTCGCGTTTGCCGGCTGTGGGGGCCGCGCCGACAAGGTAATCAAGGTTCTCTTGGCCGATCTCGACGCCCTGATAGATGACCAGCAGGCTGACGAGTGCGCCGGCGATCGGGTCGAGCACCGGAAAGCCCAGCCGGACGCCGACAACGCCGATGATCGCTGCGACAGTCGTGTAGATGTCGTTGAGGCAGTCTTTCGCTAAGGCGGCCAGCGCGGTCGAATCTAATCCGACGTTGGCCCGCTGGGTATACCAATAGGCGAGATACATATCGGCCATGGCGAATCCGAGCGCGCCGAGCAGGTAGTAGCTGAACTCGATCTCTGAGCCGGCAAGCAGGCCGCGAGCGGATTCATAGAGGAGATACCCGCCGAGCACGACGATCACCGCCCCGACAAACAGCGCGCTCAGCGGTTCAATACGGGCGTGGCCATGTGGGTGGTTGACGTCTGCTGATTCGAAGGAACTGCTACCCCAGACGAGGACAACGACGCTGGCGACGAGATCGGCCACCGAGTGGGCCGCGTCGGCGACGAGAGCAACCGAGCCAAAGAGGATGCCGACAGCGCCTTCGGCGATGATCTTGGCGAGATTAGCTCCGACATTGACCCACGAGGCGCGTCGAAACCGGCGTCTTGCGTCCTCGCGGTGCATACAGCAAATTGCCCCAGAAGTGACTTCAGGGTTCGGGTTGTCCGGGTCTAATTTCGAGTTTCGATCGATCTACCGAGTGGTGTCGCGGGCCAGCGGATCGGCGCCGGGGCGCGCTGTTACTCCTCGATATCTCCGCTCGTCGCTGGCTGGGTCACCGTCTCCGTCTCGGAGGTATCACGGTTGCTGACCGTGCGCTGTGGGAAGGGGATCGAGATCGACTCGGTGGCAAACCGTGATTTGACGCCCTCGACGACGCCGGCTGTCGCCCGCCAGCGACGCTGTGGTGTTGGCGGTGCGATCCAAAACCGGATATCCAGCGTCACCGCTGACCCGCCGAAGGCGACGGGAAAGACCTGTGGCTTTGGGTTGTTTTCGACCATATTCACGTCCTCGACGGCCTCGCGGGCGATCTCCTTGGCGCGTTCGGGATCGTCCTCGTAGTCGATGCCGACCTCGACGTGGATGCGGAGTTTGCCGTCGCGGCTCCGGTTTGTGATCGCCTGATTGGCAACGTTGTCGTTCGGGATGACGACGTGTTCGCCGTCGAAGTTTCGCAGGATCGTGTTCATGATCGTGATCTTGGTGATGATCCCCTCCTTGTCGCCGATCGCAACCCAGTCGCCGATCTCGAAGGGCCGAGAGAACATGAGCACAAAGCCCGCAAGCAGCGAGCCAAGCGTCTGTCGGGCCGCAAGTCCGATGACGACGCCGAGGAAGCCAGCCCCGACCAGTAGACTCCCGATATCAATCCCCCAGATTGTGAAGATCGCCACCACAACAACGAGGATCAACGCGACCTGTAACACCCGCGTGAGGATCTGCTCTTGGTGGGCTGTGACGCGTTTGGTGTTGGCCGTATACTCTCTGACGATATCGTGGATGAAGTCGTTGGCGACGAATGCTGCGAGGAGGACGAGGCCCGTCGTGACGAACTGCCCGACCGCCGGCAACGCGAGTTGCCCGAGCCCGATCAACTGGAGTGCCGTCGATATCTGCCCCCAGACAATGAGCAACACGAACGTTGCCGCCGAAAGGACAGCCAGTTGGATGAGTCGAACAAAAATCGTAATCAGTACGCCTACCGGTGCGACCGCATCGACACGGTCGAAGGTCTCGCTGGCGGACTCGCCAAACCGACCTTTGGCCCATCCCGCGACGAACAGTCTAATTCGGGTTGTCACCCGTGGGACAACCACCCCGGCGATCACCACTGCAAGCAGCGCGATGCCGAGACTCGCCGCGATCCGCAGTTCCGTCGAGACGCCATCAACCAACAGGGACTCGACCCGCGTGGTGATGCCGGACACGGTCATACAAGCCCCTGACACTAAAGGATAAAAACGATGCTGATGTCGACAAGCCCTGGTTGGCTGTGAGGCCGACGCTGACTTCGTCGTGACGCCGCCTCAGTCGTGGGCGGCGAGTTTCGCTTCGACGGTGTCGATCAGTTCCTCGTTGCCGAGATGGACGGGCACGCGCTGGTGGAACCGTTCGGGGTCGACATCGAGGATCGACTCTGTGCCGTCAGAGGAGACCCCGCCGGCACACTCCACGATGTAGGCCATCGGAATCCCCTCAAACTGCAATCGGAGTTTTCCGTTTTCAGCCGATTTGAGCGCGGGATACGAGAAGCTCCCACCGTAGGTCAACACCTGGTTCACGTCGGCAACCATCGCCCCGCCGTAGCGGAGCTTGTACTCCTGTTCGACCTCCTCGATGAACGCGGCAAAGCCTTCGGTCCAGTCGGGGACGCGACCGCCCATACTGTAGACGGTCGGCTCGTCTGGGATCGTCACATCATCGTTGATCACGTCGATCTCGCCGTCCTCAACGATAGCCTCGGTGACACGCCCGTCGCGGGCGATATCCATCGTCAAGATCGGCCCGAAGAGAATGAATCCCGAAGCCAAGAGCTCGTCGCCGCTGGCCGGGAGGTCGCCCTCATAGACCGCGATGATCGTCCCCATCGGGCTGTTTGGTTTGATGTTTGAGGAGCCATCAAGCGGGTCACAGGCGATTGAAACGTCGCCGCTGCCCACGTCAATCGGCTCGGCTTGCTCCTCGCTGGCGTAGGTACCAACGCCGTCGATGCCGCCGAGTGCCTCCTCGATCAGTTCGTCGGCGTAGGCGTCGGCCTCCAGGCGTGTTTCGCCGCTGGGATTTGTTTCGTCGCTTTTCACGCGCCGGCCCGGCAGCGAGGCGCGAATCTCGGGGGCGAGCGCCGCAAGCGTCTCGAAGATCTCGTCGAGGATCGCGTCCTGATCGCGGCTCATTAGAGGGCCTCGCGGTTGGTGGGTTCGACGCCCATGACGTCGAGTGCTTCTTTGACGCTGGCGTCCTCGAAGATGACCGCTTCGAGGCCATCAAGAATCTGTTCGGGGTTATCGCGCTGGAAGACGTTGCGACCGACGGCCAGCCCATTGGCACCGGCATCCATCGCGTTGCGAACCGTCGTCAGGAAGTCTTGGTCGTCCGTTTTCGAACCGCCGCTCATAACGACTTTTGAATCAGCGGCCTGGGTGACTGCATGCGACATCGCCTCCGGCGAGCCGGGATATTTCACCTTCGTGATATCTGCGCCGAGTTCGAGTCCCAGCCGCGTCGAGTAGGCGATCGTCGAGGGGGTGGTCGCGTTTTTCAGTCCTTGGCCGCGTGGATACGACCACATGACCACGCCGAGGTCGTGTTCCCGGGCAGCCTCTTGGGCGTCGCGGAATTCCTCGACCATTTCGATCTCGTGGTTCGAGCCACCGTAGACGGTGAACCCGATGGCCTCCGCGCCGACCTCGACGGCGTTTTCGACCGTCCAGTTGACCGCCGAGTTTGGCTCGCCCATCCAGAGGTTTGAGGTGCCGTTAAGCTTGGCCAGCAGGGTCACATCGTCCTCATAGGAGGGATAGTAGCCCTCGGCGATCCCTTTCTGGACGGCGACTGCTGTCACCGCATCGTGGGTGCCGATCTCGAACACCCGATCCGGATCGGCCGTCGCGGGGTTCGGCTCGAAGTCAACTGGCCCGTGCTCCAAGCCGTGGTCGTAGGCCAAGATCAGGGACTTTTCGTTGCGCGTGATCGCGGAATCAGCACCTGGGATCATCGTTTCATGGGTCGGTGAACTATACTAAAAGTGCTATGGCACATGTACGTACCCTGAGACATCTGCTTCTGCATCTGTTTCCGATCTCGGCGTCGATATCGCGCTGTTTGGTACTTCGCTCTGTGTGTACAGTTGCCGTTAATACAATGATCGTTGGTGTACATACCGATAGAACCAATCAATCGATAGAATCTCAGATGTTGCTCGCCGGGGGAATCTGTCTTCACCGCCAACTGGCTTACTCTTCGACCGGGAATGCTTCGTGGAGCGTATCGTGGGCTTTGCCAAGCCCCTCAAACACGCTCTCACCTTGCGCGGTCAGTCGGTGAATCGCCAGCTCGGCGTCGCGGACGGCCACAAGTCGACCACGGAGATAGTCGTACTCCGGGTCGTCTGCATCTGTTGCGGCGATTTCTTCTTCGAGATCGACGAGGGCAGCATCGAGATGGCGTTCGATCGCCGACAGCGTTTCAGCCTCGGCCAGCGCGCCGATCGGGCCGGTGAGATGGCCCTCCAGCTCCTGTTCCGCGTGTTCGCGGGCCGCGGTGTCTTCGGTTCCCAGTACGTTCATCAAGCCGAGTTTGAGTGCTTCGAGTTCGTGACAGCTCATACGGATTACAGTGTTTGATCGACCAAGTCGCTGACGATCCGATCGCGGTCTAAGTGCGATGAGACGATGCGCTCGGTGTCATCGGCGTTGACGCCGCCGTACCAGACGTTTTCGGGGTAGACAGCGACGATCGGCCCTTCGCCACAACGGCCAAGACACGAGCTTCGGGTGATGCGGGCATCACATTGTTCGGAATCACGGGCTGCCTGCCGGAGTCCTTCGAGGACGGCCGGTGCACCGTCGGCCGCGCAGGTCTGGTTGGTGCAGACGGCGACGTGTTTTTCCGGGGCGTCGTGAGTGTGTGGCTCGTCGTCGACATCGCTACGATCAGCATGAGTCTCTTGATGCGTCAGCGCGCGCAGCATGGCGCGTGCGCCGCCAGTGTCCTCCTCGTAGCCGGTGAGGTCGACCTTGTACTTGCAGGTGTCACACGACATTTCGACGCTGTCTGTCCGTGCCTCCTGCCAGCGGTCGCCAAGCACGTCTAGCAGCCGGGAGTCAGTACCGAGCGGGTCGCCAGCCAGCGCGTCGACATAGGGGTACTCCGCATCAAAGTCGTCAGTCCATTCCCGAATCCGACCGGTCAGCACGCCATCGCCGAGCATGTACGGGACAACGACGACGGCGTCCGGTCGCTGTTTGGCAAGTGTCGACAGCGAGTCGTCCAGCGTTGGCTCGGTGATGCCGATAAACGACGCCTCGACAGTACTGAAATCCCGCCCCTCGTGGAGGAGGCGAGCGAGCTTGTGGAGGTCAGCGTTGGCGTCGGGATCGCTCGAACCACGACCGCAGACGACGACAGCAATCTCGTCCTCCTCGCGGTCGACACCGAGATCGGATTCGACTGCTCTCGCGCGGTCGTCGAGCAAATCGACGATAGCGGGGTGGATCCCGAGGTGCGCGCCATTGTTAATCTCTGCCTCGTGGGTTGAGCGGGCGCGCTGGACGGCCAGCGGCACGTCGTTTTTGACGTGGCTGGCTGCGAACAGCGAAAGCTGGACGACCGTGATCGAATCAACTGCGGCGGCCAATCCCTCGATACCGTCTTCGATTGCTGGCTCGGCGAGTTCGAGGAAGGCGGCGTCGACCGGAATCTCCAGGCGGTCTTCGAGCATCGCCGCCAACTCCCGAACCTGCTCGTTGGACTTCTCGCGGCGGGAGCCGTGGCCGACCAGCAGAACGGCCTCGTTGTCGACGCTTTCGATGGTGTCGTGAAGCTGACTCATGCTTCGAACTGTGAGCGGTCGAACTCGACGTCGGTTGCCTGATCGAGACTCTGTACCAGTTTGCGACGGCGACTGGGCGCGAATAGTTCCGTTGCCTCGGTGCTCTCGTAGAGCCACATGCCGAAATCAGCGGCTGCGTCGTCGTCGATCCCGAACCAGTAGCCGCCGGATGACGTATCCGAAAGGTCACCGTACGGCGCGTCGACCGGGGCGTCGTCGATGAGCTCTTGGACAAGTTCGAGGAGGTTGGCGTCGTCGTGGACGAAGGAGACGCCGACGGTGCCGCTGGAGGACTTGAAGCAGATCGTTCCGCAGCCCTCCAAGATGCCGCGCAGCAGGTCGCGGCGGTAGTCCGCAAAGGCACCGAACCGGTAGTTGCCACGGCCGTCGACCGGGAGGCCGAGCGCGCCGCTCATTCCGAAGAGGTCGTCGCTCGCGACTTCGACCGTGTACTCGTCTTCGGTCTTCGTGATATCGGTGTTGTGGGCGTAGTCCCGCGTTTTTTGATCGTGGTCAATCTCGCTGCCGACGATCTCGCCCAGCGTCTCGGCGGCGGCCTCGTCGTTGGTCGTCACGGTGAGGCGGTCGCGCTCGACTGCGCCGTTGCCGGCGACGCGACCCCAGAAGTAGGCCGTCGAAGGGTGGCCCGCCAGCAGGTCGTCGGGGACGGCAACGCTCATGGCTCGACCTCCTCGACGACGATGGCGTTGGTGGGACAGGCTGCGGCGGCCTGCCGGGCCTCCTCAATGCGGTCGTCGTCGAAGGTGGCGATCACGTCCCCGTCTTCCTCTCGGACTTCGCCGTCGCCGTCGTAGACCGGGTCGCCGTCGGGGTCGATGGTGGCGAGGCCGTCGTCGTCTTCGACGAACCGTGGATCGCGGGTGAGACAGGCGAAGACTCCGTCGCAGGGCTCCTTCCTCAGGGTGACTTGATAGGTGGGCATATTAGTAGTCGTATTTTGTCTCGTAGCCGCGCGGGGTGACCATCCGGTCGTCCCAGACGTAGGTCTCCTCGTTGCCGACGAGAATCGTCGTCGTCATGTCGATGATGTCCTCTTCGCCGAGCTCTTCCAGCTGGTCGAGTGTCGTGATCATTACCTCCTCGTCGTCCCGCCCTGCGCCGTGGACGATGCCGACCGGCGTGTCGGGGTCGCGGTGGGCGAGCAGGATCTCGCAGGCTTTCTCGAAGTTCTCGCGGCGTTTGCGGCTCCAGGGGTTGTAGATGACGATGGTGAAGCTCTCGCCGGCAGCTGAGTGGAGCCGAGATTCGATCTCCGGCATCGGCACCAAGTGGTCGGACAGCGAGATCGACACGGTGTCGTTGACCAGCGGCGCGCCCAGCAGCGCCGAACAGGACTGGGCGGCGGGGACACCGGGGACGACCTCGTAATCGACCATCGAGGCGGTCGCGCCTTTTGATTCCAGAATTTCGAGCGCGAGCCCCGAGAGGGCATAGACGTTTGGATCGCCGCTGCCGATGATCGCAACGTCGTTGCCGGCGAGCGCGCGGTCGATGGCCTCCTCCGTCCGAGAGACTTCGCCGCACATCGGCGTATCGTACAGTTCGTCGGCGTCCTCGGTGATTTCGTCGGGCAGGAGTTCGATGTAGGTCGTGTAGCCGACGATGTGTTCAGCATCCAGCAGCGCGGCGCGAGCGCGCTGGGTCATGCCCTCGGGATGGCCAGGGCCGAGGCCGACAGCCGTCAGTTGCCCCGGCTCGGCGTCGAAGTCATCAACCGTCGAGCCGATCTTTTCATCGACCGACTGCTGTTTCGACGAGCCGTCGCTGGATTTCGCCGTACAGCCGCCGGCATCGTCGCTTGATTCGCTTGCCTGTTCCGCTGCCGTCTCCGCTGTCGTGTTGGTGTCCGTACTCATGATTAGAAATCCTCCACGTCACGCCCGCCGCGCGGGGTGACAAGGAACGTCCGGTAGTCGTTGTCCCACGTCTCAGTCTCGTGGTTGCCGATGATCAGCGAGGTGCCCATCCCCGACACCTTGTCGTCGTGGGCGGTCGCCTCGCCGAGCGTCGTGATGACGTGGCTCTCCCCGTTGCGGCCGGCGTCGTCGCGGCCAGCGTCGTTGACAATCGCCACTAAGGCGTCGTCGGTTCGCTCTTCGCGGACGATGTCGACGGCCTTCTCGTAGTTTCGCCAGCAGTTGTAGAGGACGATCACGAAATCGCTGATCGCGGCGGCACGCAGTTTTTCCTCGATTTCTTCCCAGCCGCGCCACTTGTCGGAGAGTGAGATTGTGCAGAAATCGTTGCAGAGCGGCGCGCCGACCATCGCCCCGCCGCCGAGGGCGGCAGTCACGCCGGGGACAATCTCGATTGGGATGTCCGTCGCGTCTTCCTCCTCGGCCATCTTGAAAATGAGGTCGGATTTGCCGTACACGGAGGGGTCGCCACCCGAGACGTGAGCCACGTCGTCGCCGGCGCGGACGCGCTCGAAGGCGACCTTGGCGAGTTCGATCTGCCGGCCCATCGTCGAGCGGATGATCTCCTGTTCGTGGCCGTTCTCGCGGGTGACGCGGCCCTCGTCATCGACCTGCTCGGCGGGCGGCAGCGTGCCGTCCTCCCGCAAAAACGCCTGGTAGAGGTCGGAGGCGATCACGCAGTCGGCCGTCTCGATTACGTCCTTGGCGCGTTTGGTCATGTCGGCCGGCAGACCGGGGCCGATGCCGACGACCGAGAGCGTGCCGAGATCGTCAGGGCGTTCAGCGGCCGTCGCGCTCGCTGGTTCGCTGCTCATTTGCCTATCGCCACCGTGACCTCGTTGTCGTAGCTCTGCTTTTCGAGCAGGAGTTCCTGCTCGCGGCCGCCAGCGATGGCGGAGGCTTCCGAGATGCCAGGCCAGCCGATGAGTTCCTTCGATTTCGATGGACTGGGCCCCTCGTGCTCCAACAGCGTTTCCTTATCGAAGGCGACCACACCGAGATCGAGTTCTTCAGCCGCTTCCAGCAGCCCCTCCTCGTCTTCCTTTCGCGTCGCCGTGGCGACGAACTCCACGTCATCGAATTCGTATTCAGTCTCGTCGAGGGCGTTCTCCCACGCCGCGATGAAGGAGTCGGTGGCCGCGCCGGAGACGCTGCCGGTACCGAGAACGATGCCCTCGTCCTTGTTGCGCTTCAGAACGGTCACATCGTCGCCGACGAGAACGGCCTGTGGGCCGTCGAGGCGGGCTACGGGGCCGAGTTCGTCGTCGAGCACGGCGAGGTTGGTCTGGATCGTCGAGCGGCCGTTGACGACGTGTGTGTCCATCGCCTTCGCGCGGGCTTCGACGCCCTGCTTGCCGGCGGCTTCGGAGGCTGTCGTCATCGCGGGAATCGCGCCCATCGTGGCGAGATCCTGGGCGACCTGGTTCGCGCCGTGGTGGCCGCCGGTGATCGGGATCGCCCACGTGAGTTCCTCGTCGACGACGCAGATCGCGGGATCGTCCCACTTGTCGTCGAGCAGGTGGGCGGTTTTCCGCATGGCGATTCCGCTGGCCATCAGGCCGACGAAGCAGTCGTACTCGCCCCAGTGCTCGTCGAAGACCTCACCGTGGTACTCGATGATGTCGATTTTCTCGTAGCGGTCAGCGAGTTCGCTTTCGATCTCCTCGGCGGTGTCCATCTTCCGGCCGAAGGAGATGATGGCGATCTCTTCGGCGACCTCGCCGTCGCTGTCGGGCGTGCTACAGTGGCCGCCGCTGTCGGAGTTGTCGCTCGTGTCGCTGTTCGTCGTCGTGGATTCGTTGTCGGTGCTCATTGGGTTGTCTCCGCTGGATCGGTCTGCTCGTTGTCCGCTGTCTCATTGCTGTCGTCGTCAGCATCACCATCGGGGCCGCGATCCGCCCAGCCATCATAGAGATAGGATCGCTCGTAGCCCGCGCCGGTCACCGCGTCGCCGATGACCACCATCGCCGAGGCGCGGTAGCCGGCGTCCTTGACTTTCTCGCCGATGGTGCCGATTGTGCCGTAAATCACGTCCTCGTCGGGCCAGGAAGCGTGATAGACGACCGCGACCGGAATCTCGGGATCGTGGCCGTCGTCGATGAGTCGATCCATCGTGTCGGCGACAGCGTGGGTGCCGAGATAGATACAGGTCGTCACGTCGCCCATCTCGACGAACTCGCCGATGTGGTCGTCCTCCTCGGTCAGCGTCTTGCCCTGCGGGCGGGTGAACGCGACGTGGTTCGAGACCTCGTTGAGCGTGAGTTGGGTTCGGAGGGTCGCACTCGCCGCGAACGCCGAGGTGACACCGGGGACGAAGTAGGTGGGGACACCTTCGTGTTCGAGGGCGTCCATCTGTTCGAGGGCCGCGCCGTAGATCGCGGGATCGCCGCTGTGCAGCCGGACGACGTTGCCGCCGTCCTCGTGGGCGTCCCGCATCAGCGGGATCAGCTCTTCGAGGTCTTTGCCGATGGATGAGACCGTCTCGGCGTGGTCGCAATATTCCTCAAGGAGTTCGCTGTTGACCAGCGAGCCGGCGTGGACGACGAGGTCGGCGTCCTCCAGTAGTTCTTTGCCGGCAACCGTCAGCAGGCGTGGGTCACCGGGGCCGGCACCGACGAAGGGAATCCCCTCCTGTTCGTCGCCAGCATTGTGCTCGAAGATCCGGTCGTCGAGTTCGGCACGCCGCTGCTCGCCTTGGGCGTCGATAGCGGACTGGGGGTCGGTTTCGTCGTCGTCGGTCTCAACTGGCTCGCTCATGCGCGCTCCTCCACCCCGGTCGCGTCGCCCAACTCCTCGAACCGGGCGGTCGCGGGTTCGATATCGAGGTCGCGCTTGACCGCATACGCCAGCGTGTAGTAGTCGCGTTCGTCGATTTCCGCTGGATCGTCGGTGATGACGGTCTCACCGTGCTCCATGTAGAGCCGCCGACCGTAGGTCACGTCGTAGCCCGCGGCGACCAGCTTCTCGTGGGTCGCTGGCGCGTCGGTGACTTTGAACAGGATCATTCGGTCGGGGCCGGTCGGCGCGTGGCCGTTGGCAGCTTCTCGCAACGCGAGGCCTGCGCCGGCTTCGATTTCGACATCAAACGCGGTCGCAAACGCCGTCATCGCGCTGATGCCGGGGACGATCTCGACGTCCACGTCGGGGTGGAAGGCATCGAGCGTGCGTCGCAGGTGGCCGAACGTCGAGTAGACGTTCGGATCGCCCAGTGTGACGAAGGCGGCGTCGCCATCGCGGGCTTGCGGGGCGATTTCGGCGGCGGCTTCTTTCCACGCCGCTCGCAGTTTCTCCTCGTCGCGGGTCATCGGGAAATCGAGGTCGCCAATCTTCGCCTCGTCGACGTGGTTCAGTGCGACCGTCCGCGAGAGACGGCCCGGCGAGTAGACCACGTCGACCGATTCCAGCACCTCCTTGCCGCGAACCGTCACAAGATCAGCTTGGCCAGGGCCGAGACCGATGCCGTAGAGGGTCATTGTGTGGCCTCCGTTCGTTCGCCGTCGTCACTGCCGCTCGCACTGCCGACCAGCATGTAGACCGGATTGTCGGAGTTGAAGCTCGTCGCACCGGCGAGTTCGTAGCCGTGGCTGACCTGGAACTGGATGACTTCCTCCAGAATCCCGCGCTCGCGGAAGGCTTCGGTCGCGCGGCCGGCGACTTCGAGCCGCGAGACGTTCATCACGATCCGGTCGATTGCGGTGTCGACAGCGTGATCGAGCACGGCTTCGAAGTTCCGGCTCCCGCCGAGAAAGAGCGCGTCGGCGTCGTCGGGCAACCCCTCTGGGGCCTCGGCGTTTCGGAGGTCGATATCGGCGGTGGTCGACTCTTCGTTGGCCGCCAGGTTTTGCTCGGTTACGTCGAGTCGGTCGGCCTTGCGTTCGAGGGCGGTCACGCGGCCGGCGCGGCGGGCCGCTTCGATGGTGACCGCGCCGGTACAGGAGCCAACCTCAGCGAAGTGATCGTCCGGGCCGAGATCGAGTTTGCCGAGCGTGACCGACCGGACTTCCGACTTGGTCGGTCCCGCTTTGGCGTCGTGTGGCAGTGCGATGGGCATCATCCCGACTCTCAAACCGGATCGATAAAACAATTGTGCTTGGGGTAGCGAAAGTTAGATTGTATACCGTATCGGCTCCTACCTACCTGAACGATATGATACTCAGGTCACCGCTATGCGTCCAGAATGTAGTCAGCCGCTTTCTCGGCGATCATGGTCGTCGGGGCGTCCGTGTTTCCGCTGGTGATCTGCGGCATGATCGAGGCATCAACAACGCGGAGGCCATCGATCCCGTGGACAGCGAGCTGGTCGTCAACGACCGCCATCTCATCGTCACCCATCTTGCAGGTTCCCACGGGATGATAGAGTGATTCGGCCGTCTCACGGATATGCTCGATCAGCTCTTCGTCCGATTGGGCATCGGCACCCGGCGCTACCTCGTCGCCGCGGTACTCGTCGAACGGGGCGGCTTGCAGGATTTCGCGGACTAATTTGACCCCTTCGAGCAGGACTTCTAGATCGTCACCTTCGGTCAGGTACTGCGGATCGATGACCGGATCTGCCGTTGGCTCGTCCGATCGAAGCCTGATCTCTCCACGACTCTCCGGGTGAAGACACAGCGCGCCAAGCCAGAACCCATGCCCGTCGGGGTTGTCGAACCCGTGGTTAACCGAGTACGAGGGGCCGAAGTGGAACTGGATGTCGGGGCGATCAGAGTCCTCCGACACGGATGTGAAGCCGCCGGCCTCAGCGACGTTTGAGGTCAACGGCCCGCGTTTCAAGACCAGATACTTGAGTAGGTTCCACAGTGAGTCCGCCCCTTCCAGCGTGATCGATTTCTCGCAGGCATAATTGATCTTCACTTGGAGGTGATCCTGCAGATTCTTGCCGACACCGGGGAGATCCTGCACGACCGAAATATTGTGGGCTTCGAGATGCTCTGCCGGCCCAACGCCGGACAGCATGAGCAGTTGCGGTGAGTTGATCGTCCCTGCGGACAGAATGACTTCCTCGGCGGCATCGACCGTTTCAGTTGATCCGTCTTTGACGTACTCCACGCCGACTGCCGTGTGGCCGTCGAACCGAACCTGCGTTACCTGTGCACCGGTGGTCGCAGTCAGGTTCGACCGATCAAGCACCGGTTTGAGATAGCCGTCGGCAGCACTGTGTCGCTGGCCGTCCTTCTGTGTCACCTGATAGAGCCCCACACCGGACTGCTCGCCGGCGTTGAAATCGTCGTTGTGGGGCAGGCCGACCGTCTCTCCCGCCTCGATGAACGCCTCGGTGAGTTCGTTTGGCTGCTGGAGGTCGGCCACGTTGCGTGGGCCGCCGGTACCGTGATACTCGGAGGGTCCGCGTTCGTTGTGTTCAGCCCGATTGAAATAGTCCAGCGCGTCGTCGTAGGCCCAGCCATCGTTGCCGAGGTCAGCCCAGTGATCGTAGTCTGCGGGGTGACCGCGCGCATAGATCATCGCATTGATCGAACTCGATCCACCGAGAGTTTTCCCGCGTGGCCAGTAGCACTCCCGGTCGTTCAGTTCGGGCTGTGGTTCGGTGTCGAAGGCCCAGTCGACCTCGGATTTGAATAACTCTGAAAACGCCGCTGGAATGCCGATTTCATTTTTCTCATCAGGGGTGCCCGCTTCCAACAGCAGCACGTCTGTGTTGTCGTCGGCCGAGAGCCGATTGGCGAGGACACACCCCGCCGATCCCGCGCCAACGATCACGTAGTCATAGGGTTCGCCACCTGCGGTTGACATGCTATCACACCATCGAAAACAGCGGCATAAATCCCACAGTATCGCAGCGACGACCCGTGAACCGCTGGGGGAGCGGTCACCGGGCGGCTCGCGCTTCCGTTTGTTTTGGAATCTGATAAATTAAGTAGGAGGCCCACGGGGATATGGGTGAATGCCGTCGCAGTCGCCAAACGAGTTTGTCCTCACGTCCTCGGTGCGGACAGAGATCGTGCTTCGGGTCGCCGAGCGTGTGACACCGACCGACATGCTGCTGTCCGAAATCATGGCGAGCGACTCAGCGATCTACGACGCACTTGGGACGCTGCGGGATCGTGGGCTGCTGACCCAAAGCGACACCGGGTGGGAACTCACGGCCCACGGCTCGCTTGTCGCAGACAGCGTCGAGGCATGGCAGTCCTCGGAAGCGTTTCTCGAAACGAATCCGATGTTCTGGAAAACCCACCGCACCAGCGTCATTCCACCACAGTTTCGTCGACGACTGCCAGAGATCGGCGACTACGAGATCATCCGCGATACGCCGCAGGATCCCAATCGATCTGAAGACGTGGCTATCAGTATCCTGGAATCGGCCGACGCCTGTGAGTTGACAACGCCGTACTACTCACGCCGCCATCAGGAGGCGATCCCAACGACCCCCGACACACGCTTGTTGGTCACTCGCGGCGTGATTGATGTCAGTTTCCAGCGGTACAAGGACGGCCACCGCGAGGAACTAAACAACTTAGCGCCAGCGACCATCCGGCTGACTGACTGCCAGTTCGCGTCGGTTGTCACCGACGAGAAACTAAAATTCGAACTGCTGACAGTGAGCGGGCCTGCGACGGATCGATACGACGAGCCTGGATCGACTGACCCGTCAGACCGTGGCTCGGTCGCTGACACCACGGCCCTGTTTGTCTCTGAGACTGAGGCAGCACTTCAGTGGGGCCGCGACCTCTTTGCAATGCTCTGGGCGGAGTCAGATCCGCTCGACCCGTACGTCAAACGCAATTTCCCCGACCTGTGGGAGTGACACAGATCGTATTGTGTGGCTGCGTCGTGTTCAGGACGGATCGGAAGTTGACAGATATATCCGACGCCCGTGCATTCTGACAGTGTATGCAATTCTGTGATGAGTGTGGGTCGCTGATGCACACGGCGGGCGACAGGTGGGTGTGTCGCTCCTGTGAAAACGAGGCACCCCGGGACGCCGAGGCAGAAGCGGCGATGACGACCCAGGATGGACAGCAAACCGACGAGACACCCGCTGTCGCCGACGCGACGCAGGACGCCAGCGAGACGGTCGAAGAGTCCTGTCCGGCCGAAGGCTGCGACAGCGACCGGGCTTCCTCGGAGATGATGCCGAAGCCGGGCGGCTCCTACGAGGTTCGGTTGTTCACCTGCGTCGAGTGCGGTCATAAGTGGCGCGAGACCTGACGGCGTCACTTCCCTGTTGAGCCGTCGACTTCGCCCGCTGCATCTCTATCCTGTACTCTCTTTCTCGAATCGCGGTTGGCAACAACGATCAGATCGCCGCCGCCGCGAATCTTCGTTTTGCGGTGTCAATGTCGGTACTACTCCTCTGATTGCGGCCGACTCAGGGCTCGATCAGGCCGAGAAACCGGTCGAAAGCACCGCTTTCGGCGTGCACGTGGGCGTACGTCCCGAGCGAATCGTAGGCCATGAGGCCGTCGTGGTCGCCGTCGATGCCGTCGCCACGGCGCACATCGAAGGCGAACCGCGCGTCGCTGTCGACGCTCGCCTCCGAGTAGTGGAACTCGTGGCCGCGGATCGACTCGCCGCTGCCCGCGGTCAGCGTCTCCGTCGTAGCGTCGAGTTCGACGTGATCGAGCGCCTGATACCGGTCGCGCATCGTCACGTCCGCTGGCAGAATCCCGGCCATCTCGTAGGTGTCGCCATCGACGATCGTCAGCGACTGACTCATCGCCATTAGGCCGCCGCACTCGCCGAAGACCGGCAGGCCGTCGCTGGCCTGCTCGCTGAGGTCGGCAAGCGTCGGCGACGACGCCAACGCCTCAGCGTGAAGTTCGGGATAGCCACCCGGTAGATAGACGCCGTCGCAGTCGGGCACCGGATCGCCGGCGACCGGCGAGAACGTCTTGACGGTCGCCCGCTCGCGGAGCCGTTCGATGGTTGCTGGATACCGGAAGCAGAATGCGGCGTCGCTGGCGACGGCGACCGTCGCGTTCGTCGGCTCGGCGGCGTGTGGTTCGGTATCGGCTGAGGGTTCCGAGGGGTCTCGTGTCACATCGACCAGTCCCTCAGTGTTAAGATACGCGGCAGCCTCGGCGAGCGCATCATGGGGGAGCGCGGCTTCCTCACCCATCTCCAAGCCAAGGTGCCGATCCGGAATTTCGAGGTCGCTTGATGGCGGAATCCGCCCGAAGTAATCGAGTTCGTCGGGTAGCGCGTCTCGGATTCCCTGCTCATGGCGGCCGCCGTGGGCGCGCTGGGCGACGACACCAGCCACGTCGATGTTGCGGTCGATGGTCGCCGCGTACTCGCGGAACCCGTAGGCTGTGGCGGCGACGCTCTCCATGCCGGCCTTCGCGTCGACGACGAGGACGACCGGCAGATCGAGGGCTTCGGCGACCATCGCCGTGCTGGAGCCATCACCGTCGTAGAGACCCATCACGCCCTCAATGACGCAGATATCGCCATCGCCGCGGGCGTAGTTGCGAGTGATCCCCTCGGCGCCTTCCAGCCACAGATCGAGCGTGCGTGAGGGCCGGCCGGCAATCGCCTCGTGGTGGCTCGGGTCGATGAAGTCCGGGCCGGCCTTCGCCGGCTGTATCTTGTAGCCCGCATCATCGAGCGCGTGGATGATGGCGAGCGTGGCGACGGTCTTACCGACGCCGGAACTCACGCCGCCGAGGACGAACCCCTTCATGCGACCTCCCGCCGCACAGCGAGCACCGACAGATCCGAAAACTGCGTGTCGTCGGGTTCCGAGCCACCGGCGTGGTCGCACAGCGCGCCGAGCGACGACCGCGTGATCGACTCGTCGTCGTGGGTGAGTTTTTCCAGCACCAATGCCTCTAATTCGGGGTCAGCTCCGTGATCCAGCAGGTGCGCCGCGATGTCGCCGGGCATCCAGTCGAACGGCCGCGGTAAGACGAGGAGGTGCCGCTCGCCGACGGCCGCGGTGAGCCGCTCGATGTCGGCGGTGATGTCGCCGCTCTTGTGCAGTGTGACGAACTCGGTGTCTTCCATCGGCGTTCGGGCGCGGCTCGCCGCGATCTGCAGCGAGGAGATGCCAGGAATCACACGTACCGGCCGGTCAACCACCTCCTGTACCTTGCCGACGAACTGGTAGCCGGAGTGGTTCGGATCGCCCATCAGCACGGCTGTCCCGTGTTCGCCGTCGGCAACGCGGTCGGCGAACGTTGTCAGTGCCTCACGCTCATCCTTGTACCCGCAGGTCAGCAGATCAGCGTCGGTCTCCTCGGCGATGAACTCAACAACAGTCTCGAAGCCGACGACGACATCGGCGTCCGCGATTGCGTGGCGGCCGCGCGGCGTCAGGTAGTCGAGGTTGCCGGGGCCGATCCCGACCGCATGAACGGGTTCGGCGTCGTCGTCGAGCGTTTCAGCTTCGGTGGCCGCTACGGTCGCCGGATCGGGGCCGGAATCGAGGTCGTAGTCGCTCACTGCTCGCCCTCGGGATACAGGTCTATCTCTCCATCTCGCACGTCGCTGGCGACGTGAATCAGTTCGTTCGTCAGTGCGGCCGCCAGCCCGCTGCCGCCGCGGCGACCGACGTTCGTGATCGCCGGCACGTCGTACTCGGCGGCGACTTCGCGGATGCGCTCGCGGCTCTCGACGGCTTTGACGAAACCGACTGGCGTAGCGACGATGACGGCGGGGCGGGTGCCGTTTTCGATGCAGTCTGCGAGCGCGAACGCGGCGGTCGGCGCGTTGCCGATGACGGCGATGGCGTCTTCGTAGACGCCCTGTTTGTCGAGTTCGAGCACCGACGCGGCGGTACGAGTCATTCCGGTTTCATTGGCGAGTTCCGCGCCGTTGCCGATGGCCTTCCGCTTCTCGCAGTTGTGACCGCGACCCGTCACGCCTGCTTTCGACATCGTGATGTCGGTAACGATGGTTGTTTCGCGGTTAACGGCGCGCGCACCGGCACGGATCGGCGCGGCGTCGTCCGCGTTGCCGGCGTCGTCGGTGCCGGTGAACTGAAGGAGATGCTGGAACTCGATGTCGCCCATCGAGTGGACGGCCTTCTGGCGGAACCGATCCGCGAGCGTCTCGTCGGGGACGAACTGGCGGACGATATCCATGCTCGTTTCGGCGATATCCATCGCCTCCTGTGTCGTTGCGCCAAGATCGGCGTACTCCTCATCGACATCGGCTGTGTTGGATTCAGTCATCGGCCACCTCCGCAGGTGCCTCGCTCGCTCGCGCTTCGAGGTCGCCCTCCACGCTGAGATTAATATCGCGTACCTGGTCAGCTGTTTCGTCGTCGGCGTCCCACAGGTCGCGATCGATGGCCTCCAGCAGGGTATCGGTGATCGATTCGAGCGCCCAGGGGTTCACCTCGCGCATCCACTCTTGGCGGTCGTCGTCGAAGGCGAATTTCTCGGCCACATCTTCCCAGAGCGTATCGCTGATGACGCCGGTGGTGGCGTCCCAGCCGAGGACGACATCGACCGTCGTCGAGAGGTCGCCCGCACCCTTGTAGCCGTGTTCCCCCATCGAGTCGAGCCAGTCGGGATTCAGCACGCGAGCGCGCATCGCCTTCCGGACTTTCTCCTCGTTGGTGTAGACATCGACGTTCTCGGGATCGGAGGAATCGCCGACGTAGGAGGCGGGCTCGCTGCCAGCGATTTCCGAGACAGCGGAGATGAATCCACCGTGGAAGGCATACCAATCCGAGGAATCGAGTTCGTCCTGTTCCATCGTGTCCTCGATTTTGACCGTCGCATCGACGCTGGACAGCCGGCGTTCGAAGCTATCGTGGGCCTCGCTGACTTTCCCGCGTTTGCCCATCGCGTAGCCGCCCCACTGGACGTACACATCGGCGAGGTCGCCGCGGTCGTCCCAGTTGCCCTCGTCGACGGCCTTGTTCGTGCCCGCGCCGTAGCCGCCGGGGCGCGTGGTGAACACACGCTCGGTCGCCGCGCTTTTCGCCTCGTCGGGGTCGAGCCCCTCGGCTTCCAGCTCGTCGGCTTCCTCCTCGACGTGTTTCTTGATGTAGTTCATGTCGTGGGGTTCGTCGAGATCGACAACCGCGGAGACGGCGTCGTGGATGACACCGGCCGCGGCGGGGAAGGCATCCCGAAAGAGCCCTGAGACACGCGTCGTCACGTCGATCCGGGGCCGACCGAGTTCGTCGAGGTCGATTGGCTCCACGTCGTCGATCCGGCCGGCGTCCGTCCAGACCGGCCGCACGCCCATCATCGCCAGCACCTGGCCGATGGTTTCGCCTTTCGTTCGCACCGTTGGCGTCCCCCAGGCGACGACGCCGATCTCCTCGGGGTACTCGCCGTGTTCGTCGTGGTGGCGGTCGAGGACGCCCTCGGCGACGTTTTTGCCGACCTGCCACGCGTATTTCGCCGGCACCTTGCGCGGATCGAGGGTGTAGAAGTTCCGGGCGGTCGGCAGTAGGTCGACGCCGCCGCGAGTCGGCGCGCCGGAGCCACCCGGCGGGACGTAGTCGCCGTTGAGCGCGTCAGCCGTGCGTGGCACCTCGTCTTCGGCACCCTGGACTCGCGGGGCAGCCTCCTCGCAGATGAACGCGAGTGCCTCCCGCAGGTCGTTGTGCGCGCCGGATTTTGCGCGGCCGTCGCCGAGCGTGTCGATATCGACGACGAGTAGATTGATGTTGACTTCGTCGTCCGGGTCGGCTTCTCGCTCGGAGTCGGGCACGTCGAAGTCATTGGCTGCGAGCGTTTCCACCAACTCGACACACGTCTCGTGGACGTGATCAGCGGCCTCGGCATATGTCATCCCGAGGGCGTCGTCGTACTCGCCGGGACGGTTCCGCATCGCGTCGTAGTCGACGCCGAGCGCGCCGGCGACGCTCTCCCGGAGGCTCGGTGTGTCGCCATTTTCGAGGCGAGTGAGCGCGACCAGGTACTCCACAAGCCGGTCGTCGACCGGCGGTTCGCTCATCGTATGCAGGCCGAGACGGATCTGTGTTGTCTTCACGTCAGTCAGGTACTCGTGAATCCGTTCGACCAGTTCGTCGATAGCGAGGTCGTCACCAGCAACATCGCCTTCGGCGAGTGTCGAGCCGGCTTCGTCCGGGCCGCGAACCTCCATCGCTTCGTCGATTTCGCCGCTCGTCCCGAGTTCGACCGCGAGATCGAGGTCGTCCACGCGTTCGCGGATGAGATCTGCCAGTTGCTCGCCGCTGTCGTTGCGGGCGTCTTCCATTCCGGCCTCGCGGTACTCGTTGGCGAGTTCTTCAAGCTCTGCCAGTTCGTCGTAGGTACCGGCGTTGGCCATGACCGGCGTGAGGTAATCGACGATAGCGGCGTAGGAGCGCCGCTTCGCCTGGGTGCCCTCGCCGGGGTTGTTGACGATGTAGGGATAGACGTTCGGCAGGTCGCCGACCAGTTGGTCGGGTGCGCTCGCGCCGTTGAGCCCGACAGTTTTGCCGGGCAGCCACTCCAGGGAGCCGTGGGTGCCGAGATGGACGACGGCGTCGGCTTCGAAGCTGTTGCGCAGCCACGCGTAGAAGGCGTAGTAGTCGTGCGGCGGCTGGAGGTCAGAGTCGTGATAGACCTTCGCGGGATCCATCCCGAACCCACGCGGCGGCTGAACGGTGACGAGCACGTTGCCGAATTCGGCTCCGGGAATCGCAAACGGCCGGTCGGGTGGATCGCCCCACTCGTCGATAATGTTTTCCTGAAACCGCTCGTCGGCGTCGGCGAACCACTCGCGGTACTGGTCGGTGGCAACGACATCGACCGAGCGGTCGCGTACGTCCTCGGGTGCGACCCAGCGATTGTCGAGGGTGAGCTGGCTGGTGAGCGTGTCGATCAGTTGCTGGCCCGAATTTGGGTGGCTGTCGCCGAGGTCGTAGCCGCGAGCGTCGAGTTCCTCAAGGAGGTTGATCGTACTCTCGGGGGAGTCGAGGCCGAAGGCCGTCCCGATGCCGTCGTCGCTCGGCGGGTAGTTGTGCAGGACGACGGCGACGCTCTTCGCGTCGTTGTCGAGATGGCGCAGTCGCGCCCAGTTGACAGCGAGGCGGGCGGCGTGGTCGACGCGCTCCCCGATGGGGAAGTGGTGTTTCGGCGCGCTGCCGATGTCGGCGGCGTCGTCCATGCGCTCCTTGCCGGAGATCGGATGGGTGATGACGTTGCCGTCGAACTCGGGGAGCGCGACCGAGAGTGCGAGTTCGAAGCCCATCACGCCGGTGTCGCTTGATTCGTATCGGGAGCGGGAGCGCATCGTCGTGATCGTCTGGAGGACGGGGACGCCGAGGCGGTCGAGAAACACGTCCTCGGCCGAGTCGCCCTCGTCGCTGGCCGAGCGCCCGCGTTCGTCCATCGACAGCGAGAACATGAACGAGGAGAGGACGGCATCGACAATCGGTTCGCCGTCTTCGAGCAGCCAGTTGTCAGTGACCCACTCGGCGTTCTCTTGGCCCTCCTCGTCGGCGGCCGGATTACAGAAGATCGGCAGCGCGTTCGCGCCCTGCGATTCCAGTGCGCGAACCTGGGCGTCGACGTAGCGGGTGTTCTCGTGTGTCCAGTGCGATTCGTAGAACCAGATGGCGACCGTCGGTTTGTCAGGATCGAACGTCTCGCGGAGGGCGTCGTACTCGATCCCGGGGTGGTCGGGGTGATAGACACCCTCAGTTGGGAGTTCGGTCGGGTCGTCGTAGTCGGTATCGACGCCGCTGTACTCGCTTGCGAGGAACCGACAGCAGTGCTCGACGTTGATCGTCCCGCCGCGTTCCAGATAGTCGTAGACGAAATCGCGGTCGGCGTCGGCGACGGAGGTGTCCTCGAAGGCGAAGGCGTCGCCGGTTCCCTTGACGATCAGCGGGACGCCCAGCTCGCGCAGGCGGTCGACGGCGTACTCGTAGCCGGGCATGCTGTCCTCGCCGCCGTGGAGCCAGAAGACGACCGCCGCGGCGTCGGCGCAGTCGTCGACGAACGCCTCCACGTCCGTCTGATCGTCGAGGTCGCTCTCTGAGCGGACGACGAGGTCGATACCATCGAGTCGGCCCGCCGCCCGCTGGACGGAGCCGAGTTCGTTTTCCGTTGCCGTATAGAGGCCAATCCGTGTCATCTTTATAAACCAGCGTTGTAGTAGCGCAAGTATGGTTGCAGACCCGGCGAGCAAAAAACTGTCGTCAGTGCCCTTCCCCGCTATCGTCGGCCAGCAGGAGCTCAAACGGGTGCTGCTGCTCGCTGCGACCCACGACGACCTCAGCGGCGCGGTCATCACCGGCGAGAAGGGCACCGCCAAATCGACCGCAGTGCGTGCGCTCGTCGATTTGCTGCCCGAACAGCAGGCTGTCGCCGACTGTCCGTACGGCTGCGACCCTGACGATCCAGCAAGCCAGTGCGAGGACTGCCGCGCCCGCGAGCGCGACGACCTCCCAGTCGAGACGCGGCAGGTGCCGCTCGTCACGCTCCCGCTGGGAGCGACCCGCGACCGCGTCGTCGGCACGCTCTCGGTCGAAGATGCGATGGCCGGCGACGCCGAGTTCGATCCCGGTCTGCTCGCGGCGGCCAACCGGGGGATTCTCTACGTCGATGAGATCAATCTGCTGGACGACCACCTGGTCGACGTGCTGCTCGATGCCGCCGCCAGCGGCGTCAACACGGTTGAACGCGACGGGATCAGTGTCTCTCACCCCGCCGAATTTACACTGATCGGGACGATGAACCCCGAGGAGGGTGATCTCCGGCCGCAGCTCCGCGACCGCTTTGATTTGCAAGCGACAGTGACAGGCTGTCAGGAACTCGACGACCGCGTCGAAATCATCGACCGCGCACTCGCTGAGGGCGACGACAGCGTGACGCACGCAGAGGAAGTCGCCGATCTCCGTGAGTCGCTGCGGGTCGCCCGCGACGCCGTCGCGTCGGTGTCGCTGCCGGCCGAGTTCAAGGAATCAATCGCCGAACTCTGTACCGACGCTGAGGTCGACGGCCACCGAGCCGACATCGCCACGGCGCGGGCGGCGATCGCTTTGGCCGCCCTGGACGGACGACCGAAAGTCATCGAATCAGACGTACAGGAAGCGGCGAGATACACCCTACCGCATCGCCTCCAGAGCCAGCCCTTCGAAGAGCCGCCTGATCCCGAGGAGTTGCTGGACGACCATTTTGACGACGATGACAACGGCAGCGAGGAGGATGCTGAGAACACCGCTGACGGCGATGACGACGAATCGAGCGACGGCGACTCGAAATCTTCAGCGGATGAAAACGAGGACGCAGGCGAATCCGACGACGGCAATGAAAGCGGGCGCGACGCCGAGGGTGATGACGACGCCGGCAACGACACGGACAGCGCGGGCGAAGACGATACCGGGAACAAAAGCCCGCCGTCCGGCGAAGCCGATGGTGAGCATGATAGTAGGCAATCCGGGCATGCCGAAGAGCGAGGTGGCAGCGACGACGGCGACGAGCCTAATCCGGACAAGAGCGACGACGAGACCGAAGGAACCCCACTCATGCCCGGCCAACAGCGGGCCGGTGTCGGCGACGCGGCCGCCCCGGATATCGACGACGCGGTCACCGAGGCTGATACCGAAACCCCGGACGAAGCATCGGGACAACGCGGCCACCAGCAACAGGCCGGCGGTCGGGGGACACGCGTTCGGACTGAGCCAGCGACAGGCGAGGCCCCAGTCGATGCCGCCGCGTCGGTGCGGACAGCCGCGAGTCGTGGCCACAACCGAGTCACAAATGACGATCTCCAGCAGTCGGTGCGAGAACGTGAGCAGGCGGCGACCATCGTGTTCGCCGTCGATGCGAGCGCGTCTATGACACCGGCGATGAAGGCCGCGAAAGGCGTCGTGCTCGAACTCCTCCGGGACGCCTACGAGCAACGCGATGAGGTCGCCTTTGTCGCCTTTGGCGGCGACGACGCGGAGGTGTTGTTGCCGCCGACCCGGAGCGTCTCGCTGGCCGCGCGGCATCTCAAATCGTTACCGACGGGCGACCGGACGCCGCTGCCGGCCGGCCTCTCGACGGCTGCCACGGTTCTCGACGATGCCGACTCCCCGCTTGGAGTGGCCGTCATTATCACCGATGGACGGGCCAACGTCGCAGATGGGAGCCCGACGCAAGCGACGCGCCGGGCAGCCGAGCAGTTGGCCGGTGTCGCCGCCGCCGTTGTCGTTGTTGCGGCCGGTGATGACGCCCGCGGACTTATTCCAACGATCGTTGAGGTGGCCGGTGCGGAGACGGTGCCGTTGGCGGAGCTATCGCCACACGTGGTCGCTACTGCGGTGGCGCAGGCTCAGCAGGCTGGTGACTCTGGGCCGTCCCCACCCGAGTCCTGAAAGCAGGTGTACCCATCTCACAACCGGTTGTGGTGCAATCATCGATCGCTCGCAGGCGAATGACGACACAATTAAACTCCCCACAGCCGCCTGTTTGGGTATGGCTGACCAAGCCAACCCTTTTGAGAGCCTACAGACACAGGTTGAGGACGCAGCGGCCTACACCGATGTCCCATCCGATGTCATCGAGCGGCTCAAACATCCCGAACGAGTCTTAGAGACGAATCTCTCGATCGAGTTGGATGACGGCACCGTCGAGGTATTCAAGGCGTTCCGCTCGCAGTACAACGGTGACCGCGGACCGTATAAAGGCGGCATTCGGTATCATCCGGGCGTCACCCGTGATGAGGTCAAGGCACTTTCGGGCTGGATGGCCGCGAAATGTGCGATTGTCGATATCCCGTACGGTGGCGGCAAAGGCGGGATCGAGATCGATCCCGCGGAATACAGTGAGAGCGAACTGGAGCGGCTCACGCGTGCGTTCGCAACCGAACTCCGTCCGCTGATCGGCGAGGATCGAGACATCCCCGCGCCGGATGTCAACACCGGCCAGCGAGAGATGAACTGGATCAAAGACACCTACGAAACGCTGGAGCACACAACCGCTCCAGGTGTTATCACCGGGAAAGCCATCGACTCCGGCGGCTCCGAAGGGCGTGTCGAGGCGACCGGTCGGTCAACCATGCTGGCCGCCCGAGAGGCCTTCGAGTGGCTCGGTCGTGATCTCGCTGATGCGACTGTCGCCGTCCAAGGCTACGGCAACGCCGGTGCGATCGCCGCTCGACTCATCGACGAGGCCGGCGGGACTGTCGTCGCCGCCTCCGACTCGACCGGCGGCATCTACGACCCAGATGGGTTCGATGCCGCTGCGGCCGCCGAGCACAAAGCCGAAACCGGCACTGTGGTCGGCTACAACGACAGCGAGGAGATCACAAACGAGGAACTCCTCACACTGGATGTTGACCTGTTGATCCCAGCAGCCCTCGAAAACGCGATCGACGAGTCGCTGGCCGCTGATGTCGAGGCCGACGTGATCGCCGAGGCCGCAAACGGCCCGATCACGCCCGCTGCCGACGAGGTGCTGACTGAGAAGGATGTTTACGTCGTCCCCGATATCCTCGCCAACGCTGGCGGGGTAACTGTCTCGTACTTCGAGTGGGTACAGAACCGACAACGGTTCTCGTGGACGGAAGAACGCGTCAACGACGAACTCGAACGCGTCATCACGACCGCCTTCGATGATCTCATCGAGGCCTTCGATGCTACCGAGACGCCGAACCTCCGGACTGCGGCCTACGTCGTTGCGATCGAACGGATCGTCAGCGCCTACGACCAGGGCGGCAACTGGCCATAGCGACCGCGTTACTCCCCTGTTGTCGTCGTTTCCGGGGTGCTTATTTTGTGGAGGTCACGGCCAAGCGTTACGGCGATCGAGTCAGGCGCTGACTCGACAAACCGAGCGACCTCTTCACCATCACGCTTGACAACCACAGTCGGGATATACTCGATCCCGTATTCGTCGACGCCAGGTCCGGTCTTCGAGCCGTCGTCGTCTTTTTCCACCGGGTAGTGTTCGATCTGATCGTCGTCGACACCGGCGTAGCTGAGCGCCGCGCCGAAGGCTGGTAATTGGTGTTGGCAGTCGATACACCAATCGCCGCCCCAGACGTGGAAGGTGTACTCCGCAGCCCCTAATGCCTTGATCGCGGCCTCAGTGTCGGGCTTGGGCTCCCAGTCGTCGGCTGGCGTCATCGTCTCCAGATGCATACGTTAGGTTGGCTCTCGGAGGCTAAAAACACTCTCGGCGTCGACGGGAACACTTTCGGGGTCAACGGATGCTGTCAGTGACGACAACACGTCCTGAAGTTTATATCCGGTCTCTGTGTGAGTGTGTCATATGACAGCCGCTCACTCACTGTTGGGCTTGGAACTCGACGATGCTGCGATCGATGACGTGTTGACAGAGATGGGGATCGGCGTGCTTTCGATGAGTGCTGATGGTGTGCCCTACGGCGTCCCGCTGTCGTTTGGCTACGATGGCGAGGACACACTGTACTTCCTCTTTCTCGATGCCAGCACCGACCTCCGAAAGGAAACGTATGCCGAACAGGCCGACACCGTGAGCTTCACGACCTTCGACGTCGACCCTGAGGGATCGTGGCGGAGTGTGATCGTCTCCGGCTCACTTAACCGGATCACGATCGACGAGTGGGACGCTGCGCGTGCGGCGATGGCTGACAACGCCTACCAATCAGAACTGCTTGAAAAATACGAACTCCAAGAAAACCCCAACGTGTGGGCGCTCACAATCGACGACCGAGCCGGTCGGGCTGTCGGCCAGGAGTGACCTGGTCGTCCACCAGTCGTCCGCTTGTTGCTATCTCAACCAACCCTGTGACTCCGGGATTCGATAGGGCTACGTCGAGGCTCATCGGCGTCGCCAAGAGCGTCACGCGTTTAGGCCTGTGACGCGAACCGCCGCCAATGGACGACACTATCGTAGACACCATCGGCTCGCCGTTAGTCGAGGTCGACGCCCCCGAGGGCGCGACCATCGCCGCGAAGATCGAGTCCCAAAACCCCGGTGGGTCCGCGAAGGATCGTGCCGCGCTGTGGATGATCGAGGCCGCCGAACGCGACGGCGACCTCACCGGCGACGACACCATCGTTGAACCGACCAGCGGCAACACCGGCATCGGGATCGCCATGGTCGGCGCGGCAAAAGGCTACGATGTCCAGATCGTGATGCCGGCCTCGAAATCCCCGGAACGCCGGTCGATCATGCAAGCCTACGGAGCCGATCTCGAACTCGTCGAGGGCGATATCTCCGACGCCAAGGATCGTGCCGATGAACTAGAAGCAGAGCAAGGCTACGTGCAACTCCGCCAGTTCGACAATCCCGCGAACCCCCAAGCGCACTACGAGTCGACCGGCCCCGAAATCCTCGATCAGGTCGGCGATCGCGAGATCGATGCCCTCGTCGCGGGTGTGGGCACCGGTGGGACGATCACCGGCATCGGCCGCCGACTGCGCGAGGCGTTCCCAGAGATAGAGATCGTCGCGGTCGAACCCGACGACTCGGCAGTCATTTCCGGCGAAGAACCCACTGGCGATAGCTTCCAAGGGATGGGGCCGGGGTTCATCAGCCCGAATCTTGATACCGACTTGCTCGATGACGTTGAACTCGTCTCCGCCGACAATGCCGAAGCCGAGTGTCGCCGCCTCGTGGGTGAGGAGGGGATCTTCGTCGGCCAGTCAAGCGGTGCGTCGAACCTCGCTGCCAAACGTGTTGCCGAGCGATTAGTCGACGACGGCCGCGACGACCCACTCGTGATTACGGTCTTCTGGGACAGCGGCGAACGCTACGTCTCGACGGGGATGTTCGACGCCGAATAGCGAAATCAGCGACCGCAGGCGCTTCCGTCAGTCCGCTGTCGCAGCGGGCGCTGGCGTTGGTTCGGCGTTGGTCTCGGTTGGGATTGCTATCATAACGACTGTGCCGCGCGGTTTGCGATCCTCGAAGGCCAGTTCGCCACCGAGTTGGACGGCACCCCACTTGACAGCCCAAAGCCCGAGGCCGCTGCCGTGGGCAAGCGCGTCCTCGTCGCCGGTCTCGACAACGGCTCGTTCGGTGCTGGGGATCCCGGGCCCGTTGTCGGCGACAGACACCTCGATACCGGTGTCGGTCGCGCGTGCGCCGACCGTGACCACCGGCGTCGGCGCATCGTTGTGAACGACGGCGTTCTCGACGAGGTTATCGAGGACGTGGGCCAACACCTGTTCGTTAATCGGTGCGGTCAGTGAGTCATCGATATCGACCGAAAGCGTGGCGTCGGGATACATCGACTGATACTCCTCGACGACCGTCTCGGCGATGGTGACCAGCGACGCGGGCTCCTCGACCGCCGACGGGGTCGACATCATCTGTTCGACCTGTCGTGCGCGTTCGCCCGTCGACATAAGGTCGTCGGCCGATGAGACGATGGTCTCGGCGTGATCGACGTACTCCTGGCCGCCGTCGGCGATCAGCTCCGCGCGGCCTCTGATCTTGTTCATCTCGTTGCGGAGGTTGTGTCGGAGCACCCGGTTGAGTACCGAGAGCCGCTGTGACCGAACCCGCTGTTGGGTAACATCAGTAAACACGATCGCGTACCCCGGCTGTCGGTCGAAGCGATCGGCGATTGGTGACACTGTTGGCTCAAGCTGTCGGGTTCCCGCAGAACCGGACAGCTCAACTGTGTCGCTGTCACGCAGCGTCTTGAGGTCGAAGCCGACACACGACGAAAGTGGGGTGGCGGTGGCAGTCTCGGGGTCGACCTCGAAGCTGTCGGCGGCCGCATCATTGAGCGTGACGATCCGGTGGTCGCGGTCGACGACGACAACGGCGTCATCAAGATCGGCCAGCACCGTCTCTGGGCCGAGCGTGCCGGCCGCCGGGGCCGCATCGAAGATGCCGCCGCGGGTGACCGCGAACCCGACGGCCGCGAGGCTCAGAGTGTAGCCGCTCGCGTTGAGGCTGAGGATCGTCTCCACACCGACGCTGCTGACGATCGCTGGGGTCACGACGTAGGCCAGCCACGGCCAGACGGCGACAAACGAGAGGGCTCCCGCGAGTCGGCGGTCGAGATACTCGTAGTCGGAGACGGTTCGAACGAGCAGGGCCACCCCGGCAAGCATGACACCGCCCGCGTAGTAGAGGCCGATCTGCTCGGCGAGAGCCGCAATCCCGAGCAACGAGGGCACCGCAGGTGCCGTTGGCCCGCCGCCGGCCATCGACCCGGTGCTCTCCGGCGAGAGGATCAGCGCGATCCCGCCGGCCAGAGCCACCGCGACCGGCGCGAGAAACGCCGCCTTCCGGCGCGGCGATGCCAGATACGGCAGGCCGTAGTACTCGATGACAAACCACGTGAACGCAGCCGGGATCGCAAGCACGGTGAGCAGCCAGACCGTCGACAGCGACGTGAGCGCGCCCGCAGCCACGGCATCGGCGACCGCCAGCGTGCCGACGACACCGACGAACAGCGCGAACGGCCGCAGCGCAGCCGTCTCCCGTCGCCGAGCGATCCAGACGGCCGCACCCAGCAGGGCGATTCCAACCACGCCAAGCGCGATCCGAGCGGCCACCACCGATGCTAGCATCGGTTGTCACCCCTGTCGGTACTCCGCTGTCGGTTCGGTCGAGCTGTGTTCATCCAAGAATAGGTTCGACCAACATTACCTAAAACCGTTTTCCAAATTTCATTCAGAATTCGACCAAAATGGCTTTTCACGGCCTGAGAACGGCGAACTCGACGCACCGGTGTGTTTGTTTATAAGCACTCTTTCTTAGCCGGAAAACTCCTCGGCTGTCACCCGGACGACGACCGTGTCATCTACGTCTCGCAGATCGTAGTCCGGGATCTCGCCGTCGACACGGGTCACGTACATCGGCTCGACAAGCTGGTCGTCATCGACACCGTAGACACAGAGCCGTTGGTCGGTTTCCTCCGGTGGGAGTTCGCGGTCGCGGACGGCGGTTGCGAGATCGCGTGAGAGCCACTCGGTCTCGCTAATGCTCGGTTCTTGGACGAGGGCAGTGTCGGCAAATCGAACCAGATACCAGTTGAGGTCGTTAAGCAGGGCAACCGCGGCCCCGAGGCTGACCGTTTCAAGCGCGACTGTGTTGGCAAAGGGTTGACTGAGATCGTACGTCGAGACGGCCGCCCGGGCTGTCTCTCGGGAGAGCAGTTCGTATCTGAGGTCGACATCGTCGCTCCCGACAAGACAGACACGGGTCACGCTCGGGGACAGCAGGCCACACAGTAAAGCGGTTTCGGCTACTCGGGATCGGTGCGAAACTCGAAGCGCGCGCCGCCGCCGTCGGCGTCAGTCACCGAGACCGTCCAGCCGTGGGCCTGAGCGATCCGACGGACGATCGCGAGCCCAAGGCCGCTGCCGGTGCCGGAGCTTGAGACCCCGGCTTCAAAGATGTCCTCGCGTTCCTCTTCCGGGATTCCATCGCCATTGTCGGCAACGTAAAATCCCTTGGCGTCGGTGAGTTCTCCGACGGTAATCGAGAGGCCATCTAAGACGGACTCAGATGGCTCATCATCGCCGTAGTCATCCGGCAGGCCGGCGGCGATGGGGTCACCGCCGTCGTCGCTGTCGTCGCCGTCGGCCCCGTGTTCGATCGCGTTCCGGAAGAGATTCTCCAGCAGTCGCAGGAGGCGTTCCGGATCGGCATCCAACTGCATCTCGGTAGCGACAGACAGCGTCTCATCGTCGCCGCCGACGGTCTGCCACGCTTGGGTGGCGATATCGGTGAGCTCGACCGGTTCGGGGTCGGTGACCTCGTTGCCACCGCGGGCCAAGGCGAGTGAGTCTTCGATGATCTCCGACATCCGGTCGTGAGCGAACTCGACGTGGGCGATCAGTTCCTCGTCGACGGCATCGTTGTCGCCGATGAGCTCCATGTTGCCTTTGGCGACGGTCAGGGGACTTCGGAGGTCATGGGAGACGACCGAGGCAAACTCCTCTAGTCGGTCGACCTGTCGCTCAAGTTCCGCGCCGCGGCGTTTGGTGCGTCGGCGCTCGATATCGAACAGCCCAAAGGCGATGCCGAGGGCGGCTCCCCGGGCGGCGGCGGTTGTGAGCGCTCTGAGGAGCTCGATCTCCGCGGCCCCGGCCGCATACAGTGACAGCGCGGTCAACAGCTCGAAGCCGCCGATAGCGATACTACCGGCGAGACACCAGCCGGCCAGTCGGACGATATCCCAGTCGGGGCGGTCGGTGGTCTGGGCCCAGTAGCCCGCACCGATGACCAACGCAGAAAAGAGAATGCTGAGCACGCCATCGGTGATTAGCCCGACGATGCCGTCGTAGGCTCCGGCGATGACACCATAGACCGTCAGCTGGGCGGTGGCAACGCCGATCCCGGCGATGACGCCAATGCCCAGTTGCCGGCGCATGCTTCACTCACCTTGTGGCAGTACCAAAACGGTATCCCTTCTCAGAATGTCGACAGCTCACCGTCGATGACCTGTCGGGTGATCTCGGTCACGTCGCCGAGCTCTCGGTCGATGATCGCCTCGATCTCGTCCGTTCGGTCGGCGAGGGCAACGCCGTCGTCGGTGACAACCTGTGCGTCGGCAACGTGTGGCTGATCGATCGGCTGACCGATCTGGCTCAACAGCCGCAACTGGAGATCCCGAATCCCGTCGACCTCGTCGACAACCGATTCGGCGATCTTCGTCGACAGCAGATTGTAGATCTTCCCGATGTGGTTGACCGGATTTTTGCCGCTCGTAGCCTCCATGCTCATCGGCCGGTTCGGCGTAATGAGGCCGTTGGCGCGGTTGCCGCGGCCGACCGAGCCGTCGTCGCCCTGTTCAGCGGAGGTGCCGGTGACGGTGAGATAGATCGACCCCTCGTCGTAGTCGTCGGCCGTGTTGACATCGACCGTTACCTCGCGGTTGGTGATGTCCTCGGCGAGATCGGTGACGTACTCGCGGACGCCCTCGACGGCGTCGATGTAGGCGTCAAGATCGGCGATATACGCATCGACCATGGCGGCGGCGACGGTGATGGTGATATGGTCGCCCTCGCGTTTGCCCATGATCTTCACGTCGGGGCCGATCTCCGGATTGTCGGCGACGTACTCGGTGTTGAGCTTGCGCTCGGCCGTGTTGACGATCTCCTCGGTTTCGGTCAGCGGCGCGTGGCCGACACCGAAGGAGGTATCGTTGGCCATCGGGACGGTCGCGCCGTCCTCACCGAAGACCTCTTGGAGATCACCGGAGCCTTCGCCGAGTTTGACATCCACGATCACGTCGGTAGCGGGATCGAGTTCCGGGATTGTCTCATCAAGATACTCACGCGCCGCGGTCAGGGCAGTCGAATCAACCGGGAGCTGCTGGCCGTCGTACTCCTTTGTGGCACGGCCAACGATCAGCAGATAGATCGGCTCGACGACCTCGCCGCCGCCGAATGCAGGTGCGGCGCGGCCGGCGACCAACTGGGTCTCGTCGGTGTTGTAGTGCAGCACCTTGCCGACCCGATCAAGATATAGCGCCGAGAGTGCGCGGGAGACTGCCTCCGAAACCCCGTCGCTGATCGAATCCGGATGGCCAACGCCCTTGCGCTCGACGATCTCAACCGACTGATCCTCGACCGCCTGCCGGTCGAGTTCGCTAACCTGAATATTGCGACTCATTGCCGGCTCTTTGCTATCGGTCGTGCTATAACTTGCGGAAACTTCTCGCCGATGCAAAATAACTAGGAGACATTAGTCGTCGGCTGCCAGTAACAGTCCGAGATACGAGGTTCGGATCTGGTCGTCTGGGTCGAGCCCGAGTTGTTCCAGGAGATCGATCGCCTCCTCACGGGCAGCTTCGACCTCGGCTTCGGGCACCTCGCGTTCGATCTCGACGAACTCGCCGAGGCCATCGACCGCATCGAGGACGACGGTGTACCCCTCGAAGCTGAAGTACGTCCGGTCTTTTCTGACGGTGGCAGCCGGCTCAAAACCCAGCCCCGCAAGCACACCCTGGAGTGCTTCGTCGTCGTCGACGACCGTCTCGTGTTCTTCCCGCGTCTTTGAGGCCGCCTCAACCAGCGGCCCCTTGTAAGTGAGTTTTGTGACGTCGTCGCCGTTGGTTGGCTCCTCTCGACGGATGCGGAGCGCTTCATCGGTCTCCGCGAAGGATCGATGCGGGGCGTCGTAGTAGGTATCGACCTGTCGGCGAGACTCGACGCGATCGGCCCCGGCGGTCGTGAGTCGCCCCCGGAGTGCCTCGTAGTCGGCCCGGAGTTTGAGTTCGACTTCGTACATGGACGTCCCGACTGCGCGGAGGTGAAAAACTCCTGTGGCTTGCGGGATCCGGCCGCTTGAGCCAGCCTGCCTGTCGGGACACCGCAGTGGCATCGAACCGTGCTTCTTAAGGGTACCTCGGCAGTGTATCGGGGTATGAGTGAAAACGAGGCCGAGGCTACTGATGCCGACGACGCCGACGCTGAGGGACTGCAAGACGGCGATTTCGTCGAGCTTGACTACACGCTTCGAACGACCGACGAAGACGATGTTATCGATACGACTCATGAGTCGGTCGCCGAGGAGGCCGGCATCGCCGACGAGGAGAACCGCGATTTCACCCCGCGGACGATCATCGTCGGCGACGGCCACGTCTTCGAATCTGTCGACGAGTCGCTGCGCGGCAGCGAGGTCGGCGACAGCGACACCGTGATCATCTCCCCTGAGGAAGGCTTCGGCGAGTACGACCCCGAAGAAGTCCGAACGGTCAGCGCCGACAAGATCCCCGAGGACGACCGCTACCCCGGTGCAACGGTGCAGATCGACCGCCAGCAGGGGCACATCGAGACGATCATCGGCGGCCGTGCGCGCGTCAACTTCAACCATCCGCTGGCCGGCGAAGAGCTCGAATACGACTACGAGATCGCTTCCGTCGTCGACGACCGCGAACAGCAGGCCGAGGGGATTCTCGGCATGCACCTCCAGGAAGTGCCTGACCTCTGGATCGAGACCGACGAAGTCGAAGAGGAGGTCACCGTCGAACCCGACGAGGACGACGAGGACGCCGAGCCGACGACGGAAACCCAGACCGTCGAGAAGGAAACGCTGTACATCGAGGCGACTCAGCAGTTGACGATGAACCAACAGTGGATGATGGGGAAAACCCAGATCGCCCAGGAGATCACCGACAAACTCGGTCTTGATCGCGTGATCGTCCAGGAGATCCTCGACGGCGGCGGCATGATGGGCGGGATGGGCGGGATGATGGGCGGCGGCATGGGTGGCGGCGACGTTGAGGACGCCCTCGACGATGTCGACCTCGATGACGTCGACCTTGACGCCGACGAACTCGCCAAAAGCCTCGACGAATAACACCGCCAGCGGGCAGCCTTCGTCGATGGATACTGAATCGGTTCGAACTGATCTCGGTGTTGCGGCGGCGGCCGCCGGTTCGACGGTCGCGCTTGCGATCGCGTTTGCGGTTGCGCTGCCGACAGAGCCAGATTTCTATCTGCAGGCCGCGCCGTTGTCGGTGTACTTTGTGTACGTTTTTATTCATCGTAAACTCCCGGACAGTGTTGATCAGCCCGCGATGTGGAGTGGGCTGGCCGTGGCAGCCGCGGTCGGTGCCTTCGGTCTTGCAGTGCTGTAACCGGCATTCGGCTCTCAGCGCGGGTTTTCATCGCTGGTCATCTTTCGACGGGTGAGCGGCAGACACCGTACAGGACAGTCGAACCGCTGGTGCAGCCCTCGCGGTACTGTGGGGCTGTCGAGGAGACAGACAATCGGCGTGGCCTCGGTCGGCACCGCGGCGAGCACTCGCTGGGCCGTCTGCATCGAAACCGCACAGAGCTGGACGCAGACGATCAGCGTTGCGTCCGACCGTGGCAACCTGACTCGTCCACAGCGAGTCGCTTCGACAACCGTTGTTTTCCCAGCAGGACGCACCGCCTTTCGGGCTGCCGCCGGAGGGACGCCGGGAGTTGTGATGGCGATCGGCATGCCCCCGGTGGCCGCGGTTTCATATCTAAAGCTCCGGTCGGAGTGTTCTGAGAAACGTCACTTCGGCAACCACCGCCCGCCATTCTGTCTCTAGGGTGGCAGAGCACTTACAGTGCGGTAAGTGGGTGGACAAACCTGTTAGTTAGCTTTTGTATATATGCTCCCGGCAACTTTGTTTCCTTGTATGGCAAAACTCCTTACACTGCTCATGGCGAGCCTCTTACTCGTCGGTACAGTCTCAATCGGTGCGTCCGCATTTACCGCGGCGACCGTCGAACGATCAGCAAGCGTTGACGTTGTCGCAGACAACGAGGGCCTCTTGGCGCTCACCGATGGTAACTCCGGTAACCTTGTCTTCCAAGACGGAAGCACCGAACAACTCGGCATTGACTTTGCCAGCGGCGACGCCGTCGGTGCGAACCCGAACGCCACATTCGAACTTGGGAATCCAGCAGATCCGACAGTTTCGAACGCATTTACAATTAAAAACCAAGATGCTGAACAGCACCAGATCAATGTTGCGTACACGGGCGCGACCCAAAACGGCGAGGAGAATCTTAAGTTCGAGATCTACGACAGCACCGGTACGTCCGTTGGGACTGTGACTGAGGAAGGAACAACTGCCTCGTTCACTGCCCCTGCCACTGACACGTTCTACACGGTCGTCACGGTCGATACCGGTGGCGGCAGTGCCGCAACGGATCTCACCTCGGCCGATGACCTCTCGGGGACAATTTCGTTCACTATCGACGACGTTGACGAAGGCGGTACCAACTCCGACGGGAACTAATCGGGGTACCGCGTAGCGTCGAATCGGGCAGCAATTTCGCTTTCACACTCATCCCTCATGCTCAGACACGCTGGATACCTGTTGCTGGTTGCGGTTGTAGTGGCACTGCTCGCGCCAGCCGCATCACCGATCCAGCTTTCACACGTCACCTCCGACAGTATGGAACCGACCATTCAAACAGGTGACGGCTACATTCTCGTTCCCGCCGGCGACGTGATCCCCGGCGAGATTGTGACGTTCTACTCCGAAGAGCGGGCGGGGTACGTCACCCACCGGGTGGCTGGAACGACAACAGGCGGCTTCATCACCAAGGGTGATGCCAACCCCTCGACCGATCAGGACGCCGGCAGCCCACCTGTTCCACGAGCGGCAATCACCGGGCAGGTGCTGTCTCCGTTCGGTCAGCCATTCGTGATTCCGCACCTTGGGACAGCCGTCGGCGTAATTCGCGCACACTGGAGTGTGCTATTCGGCTTGGTTGCCGTCTCGCTGCTGGTGACGCTGCTCCGTGGTGATACTACCGTTGGGACTCGGACAGATGAACGGTCAGTGCTTCGGAGCCGAGAGGTGATCACCAGCATGCTTGTGATCGGGCTCGTCGCCAGCACGCTGCTTGTCTCCATGGGAGCGATTCATAGTGAGTTCACCTACCCGGTTACTGAATCCGGGGACGGGAACGCTCGACAACTAGCTGTCGGCGACCCCACAACCGTGTCTATGGAGGCCAGCATCTCGACGACTCCGGCAACAACCATCTTCGTTGAGACCGACGGAATGCGCCTCCTCAATACAACAGCGGGTGCCTCGGCGGCAGCAGCAAACACCTCCGCAGCAGGCCAGCAACCCCCGTTCGGGCTTTTCGGACGGATTCGCGGACAGTTTATCACGGCGTCCCAGATGACGATCAACGCTGCAATCCCTGGCCAAGCCGAACCCGGCTCACACACGGTCAGCGTGAGCGTGTATCCGTACCCCGCAACGCTCCCGCGAGGCGTACTCAGCTGGTTGCATGCGGTACATCCGATATTAGCCGCAGTTGGGTCGGCCGTCGTGCCGTTCGGGCTGGGCTACGTCGGCTACTGGCTCGTGGTTGACCCGGCAACACCGCTTCGCGAGTCACGACGCCGGTGGCTCCACCGGCTGGGTGATCGCTAATGAGTCGCACACGACGCTCTCGTCGGCGTAGCGCCGGTGGACGCAGCCCGTGGGTACTTATTGGGCTTCTCGTTCTCGTCGTTCTCGGCGCGTTCGGGGCCGGCGTTGACACCGGCAGTGGTGCATTCACGAGCGCGGCAAGCGACCGCGGCGCGTCGGTTGCTGTCGCGAGCGATGACAGCGGACTCCTTGGCATTACTGTCGCCACGAGTGTTACCGCCGGGAGTCCGAGTCAACTCGTCACTGTGACAAACAATATCAATCGGACACTGACTGTCGAGGTTGCCTCGTCGGCGACCCTCTCGAACAGTCAGGCGACACTCGGCCCCGACGAGTCACTGACAACAGACGCGACGGTCAGTTGTTCGTCACCGCCGAGCAACCTGGAAATGACGATCACTGCAAGCGCGGATGGACAGTTCAGCGGCGTTGCAACCCGCTCCGTGCCAGTTGATACGAGTAACTGTGAGGACTCGACGCTCAGCTTCGGGACGCTCGACATCCTCGATCAGACGACGAGCGCGAAGGGCGGCAAAGCGGAGTACGCTGTCAGCTACAGTCTCGACGGCAACACCACCTCGTTCGACCGCGTGAGTGTCGACTTCGAGAATCTCGATAAGGCAGACGGTATCCTCACACGATCCTCAACGGTTCAGAGCGATACGATCAGGTTCCAAAGTGGGGGCCAGCGGTTCGGCAACCGCTATGAGATCACCGTCCGGCTGTTTACCGACACCGGTGAGATTCAGCGTGAACAGGTTGTCGTGACGGATACCGCCGACGGCAGTTGAATGGGCTCTGTATCGTCGTACCGATATCTCAACGTCGACGCTCGATACATTGCGACATCGACGTGTTGGCACCGGCTGTCACAGCTACAGGGAGCAGCACGTGGGCACTTACTTGTTGGTAACTGCCCCACAAACCAATTAGTTATCTTATAATTATATGTGCTGACCGCCAGTCTAGTGATATGAGTCGAAGTGTTGAGACGGTTTTCCTCCGATTGAAGTATCTTTGCAGCCGATACGGCAAGCTTGCCGCTATCGCTCTCGTTGTGGTGAGCAGCCTTGCCCTTGCCGGGAGTGCGGTGGCTTACACCGCACCACCTGAGACAACGCAAATAACCCAGCAGACAGATGTCCAGTCGTTTACCACGACGGTCAACACCAGTGCGGCTGTCACAGGCAACACGACGCTGTATAGCCCCGACGACCAGCTCGCGAATATGCCGGTGTATCTGCTTGACGCCTCCCCAGAAATGACCTTACAGGCACATACTGCAGTTCCCGATGATCGCCCTGTTGAGGTTACTCAGCAGATCACAATGGAATTGTACGCCACCAGAGACGAGGAGGTATTCTGGACGGAAACAGAACCACTTGCGACAGACTCCCGACGTGTGACAGACGGCACAGTTGTCACCGAGACAACAGTCGATATACGGGCAATCCGCCAAGGCCGGCTTCAAGAGGTGCAGCCGGAAGTCAAGAACGTGGGAACGCTTCACGCCAAATTCCACGTTGACACGGTCTACAATACTGACAAGTACGACGGTCATCTGACCGTCACGACACCCGTCGAGATCACCGATCGCGCCTACGCTATCGAGACACCGCAGTCAGCTGAACGCCAGCATTCGACAGCAGTGACACGGACGCTGGCAAACGCTGGTGAGCGAATCACATTCGGCGCGCCGGCCACGGCGAACACAACGACGCAGGCAGGGATCGGGCCGTCATTCGGTGGTGAAGCGATGACACTCCCGAAGCAGTCTGTCATCTGGGGGGGCGTCGGCGTGCTTGGGCTTCTCCTCGCACTCGTTGTGTGGCGCTTTCACAGCCGATCCCCTGACTGGCAGTCGCTGAAGCGAACCTACGACAAGACCCGATACGGCGAGTGGATCTCACGTGGAACCGTCCCGGAGACAGACTCATACGAGGACGTCCGGATCGAGGGGTTGACTGACCTGCTCGACATCGCGATCGACTCCAACAAGCGAATCATCCACGACCCGACACAGGGTCGCTATGCGGTGGTTGATGGTGCGGTGCTCTATGAGTACAACGAAGCTCTCGACCAACTCGACGCATACATCGATGTTGCTGCAGGCGAGCAGATCACCACCGGCTCACAGGAGACGTTCTTTGCAGCCCCCGACGACAGCGAGCCCGACGAGTCAGTCTGGGAGGCGTTCGATGAGGATAGCGACCTCCAGACAGACCATCCGGCGACCACGTCGGACCGTGAGTCGTCAGCAGACGAGATGCTGATCGAGTCCCACGCTGACCCAGAAGATGACTCCCTCCCGATTGTGTCGTCGGCCGACGATGAGCTAGATACGTCCGTCTGGGACGTATTCAACGACGTGATCGACCGCTCTGATGCGACCGCCGGAACGACTGCATTCTTTGGGTCTGCTGAAGACGCTGACGCGGTCGATCCGCAGGAGCACTCTCGAACCGATATGATCGGTGATCCAGCAGACGACTAGCAGCCACGACGCCTCTCAGCGGCTGTGGGCAGCTGGGTGATAGCTAAGGCGGCAATTCTCTGCTGTTGTGGACAACGTGGATCTTAAATCGATCGCTGAGCACTTCGCTCCAACCAGATTCGGTTGCTCGCAGGGTCAGTCCGATGGCCTGCCATGTTGCCGATGCAACACCCAACAGACCGCGTTCCGCTTTTGAGCCAGTTACGACACTGCGTCGAGTGTGACGGTAAACACGCTGCCTGTCGGCTCGTTGTCTCTAAGAGTCACTGAGCCGTTGTACATATCGACGAGGGTATCAACAAGATATAGTCCGATCCCAGAGCCGGAGCTTTCTAGACCCATCTCCCCGCGACCGAAGATCTCATCCTTTTGGGTATCGGGCACTCCTGGTCCGTTGTCAGCGATTTCGACAGCGATGCTGTCGCCGTCGTCGGTAACGGTCACCGTGATCTCCGGTTCGGCTTTGTCGTTATGCGAAACAGCATTGTTCAGAATGTTCCGAAACACCGAGGACAGCAGGTCTGTCGCAACAACCTCACAGCCGCTGTCAAGGTCGCCGCTGACCGTGATCGTCGCGTCGTCGTAGGCTGACCGGGCCTTTTCGATCTCGTTTGTCAGTATCCGGTCGAGGTTGACCGGGTGGAGCTCCGGATCACTCTCGCCTTCGAGGACGCTGAGGAAATCGCCGATCGTCTCGGTGATGTTCGTGATGTGTTCACTGGCATTTAACATTCGTTCCAGATGGGCTTCGCCCTCGCTGTCAACATGGGCTTTGAGCCCCTCGCCCCAGCCGACAATCACGGCGACATCGTTGCGGATATCGTGGCGAACAACCTGATTCAACAGCGCCAACTCGGCGTTCCGCTGTCGGAGCTCCTGTTGTTGCTGTTCCCGACGGATCGCATACCGCAGTGTTTGTTGGAGCAACCGCGGTGAAATATCGTCTTTGACAAGGTAATCTTGTGCGCCGTGTTCGACGGCGTCGACACCAACGCGTTCGTCATCGAGCCCGGTCAGGACAACCACAGGGGCCGACGCCCCAACAGCCAGCAGTTGGTCAAGCGTTTCAACACCGCTGCTATCCGGGAGGCCGAGATCCGAGAGGACGAGATCAACCTCGTCGGTGAGTGCCTCACGAGCCTCCGCAAGTCGTTCAACGTGGTCGATCGTCGGTGCGTCGGCATCGAGGTTCGGCCACGACTGTTCGGTGATGTACTCTCTGATCAGGCGCGCGTCGGCCGGATTATCCTCGACAAGGAGAATGTGGGTCAGTGATTGCTTACTCATTGGCTGGTGTTCGGGTGGCGGTTGTAATCCAAAAATCGATTGTTGCGTCAATCATGTCGATATAGTTGTCTGGATCAGTTGGCTTTGTGACGTAGGCGTTGGCGGCGTGTTCATACGCACGGTTGATATCGTCGCGGCTCTCCGAACTCGAAATGATCACCACGGGCACATCCTGAAACGGGGTTTCGGTGCGAACCAAGGTGAGCAGCTCAAGTCCGGATGTCCCTGGAAGATTCAGATCTAAGAGTATTAAATCCGGGTGATCATCGGGCGCATCGGCGTCGATCGCCCGAAGTTGATCGGCGGCCGTTCGGCCACTGTTGTAGACGGTGAGTGCCAGTTCGACACCGGCGGCCGCAACACCCTCTTCCATCAGTCGCACATCGGCCGGGTTATCTTCGACCGCAATTACCCGTGGCACCGCTGTGTGAGCAGTTTGTTCACTCATCTGTTTGTTCCCCATGTGGCAGCGAGATCGTGAATGTCGACCCCTCTCCCGGGGTGGATTGCACGTCAATTGTTCCATCGTGGCGATCGACGATCTTGCGGCAGATCGACAGCCCGATCCCGGTACCACCGAACTCCTCGCGTGTGTGGAGCCGCTGGAACACCTCGAAGATGTCGTCGATCTGGTCGGCTTCCATCCCGATCCCGTTGTCGGTGATATCGATGACAACCATCTCATCGTCGTGTCGAACCGAGATATCGATTTTCGGGCGATCGGTGTTGTACTTGATGCCGTTGTCGATGAGGTTCTGGAACAGTTGGGCCAGTTGGCTGTGATCGCCGGTGACTGTCGCCGTAGTCGCTGGCAGCGACACCGTTGCGTCAGCTTCGTCGATCTTGACGCTGAGATCATCGGTGACCTGTTCCAGGAGGGGTCTCACTTCGATCGACTCGAAGGATTCCCCGCGGGTGTCAACCCGTGAGTACGCCAACAGCGCTTGGATCATCTTTCGCATGCGATCGGCCCCATCGACGGCAAACTCGATGAACTCGCTGGCGTCCCCATCAAGTTCCTCGCCGTATCGGCGCTCTAGCAGCGTCAGATAGCTCGATACCGTGCGGAGTGGTTCCTGAAGGTCGTGTGAGGCCGCGTACGCGAACTGTTCGAGTTCCTCGTTGGAGCGTTTGAGCTCGGCTTGGGTTTCCCGAAGCACTGTCTCCCGTTCGGCTCGGGTGAGGGCAGCCTCGACAGTCGAGGACAACACCTCAAAGAGGTTCAGATCCGCCTCGGAGAACGCCTGCGATTTCACCGCGCCTGCACACATGACCCCGTGATCGCCGAGTGGGACGATCGCCTCGGATTCAAGCATCGTTTCATCGTTGTGTAACGCATCGACCGCACTCAGATCATCATAGGCCTGGAACTCGCCGGATTCGAAGACCCGCCAGGCGAGAGCTGTGTCATCCTCGAAGACCGGCTGTTCGTCGATGTACTCTGTCGCCGACTCAGCCATCCCCGCCGGGACAAGGGCTTCGCGGTCGTCGTCGTACCACCAGATTCCTGTCAACGGCGTATGCAACAGTTCTGTGGCGCTCTCAACCGCGATTGACGCGATCTGTGACCGGTCAGGAACGGTCATGAGCTGTTTGGCTGTGTCGTTGATATCCCGTAGTTTCCGTTCGACGGTTTGGGTGGCAAGCTCGTGACTAATCCACTGAACAAGGAGTTCTACGAACGCACGCTCCGTGTCGGTGAACTCGTGGTCACGCCGCTGTTGGTCGGCGAAACAGAGTGTGCCGTACTGGGTGCCGTCGACGGTGACGGTGCCGCCGATATAGCAGCCGAAGGCATATCGTTCGTATGCCGGATCAGTACCCCACCCCTCGGCGACCGCATCCTGTACCTCAACTGGGTCGGATTGGGTGAGTGTTTTTCGACAGTAGGTGTCTGATTTCGGGGCTGAGGCACCAGCCTGAAGATCGGGATGATCGCCAACAGCCTGCACGACGTGTTGTGTGCCGTCTTCGATCCGGTTCAAAAAGCCATACGGGAGTCCGAGTCGTTCGGTACCGAGTGTGAGGAGGGCATCAAGCTTTTCGTCAAACTCGCGGTCGGTATCGGCGGCGATGGTGGTGAGTTCACGAACCGACTGTTCGCTCTCCCGTAGTGACCGTTCAAGTCGTTTCTGTTCGGTCACATCGATCAGGTAGCCGAGGTAGTGGGTGATTTCCCCGTCAGTCCGAATGATCTTGGTATTATCTGTCACCCACCGGATCTCTCCGTCGGCCGTCACCATCCGGTATGGATCGTGCCTGAAGCGATCGACGGCGTTGTCTTTGGCCTCGGCGACCTCATCCATGACGCGATCGAGATCGTCGTCGTGGATCAGGTCGGCATACGGAATTTCCCCGGATCGGAGTTGTTCGGGTGTGTAGCCAAACGTCTCAGCGACGTTCTTCGAGACATATTCAACCGGCCACCCGTCGTCGTTCTCCCATTTGAACACGACGGCTGGCCCCTCGGCGAACATGTCTCGCTCCTCTTCAAGTTGGAGTTTCGATTCCTTCTCCTCGGTGATATCGAGATGAATACCGACTGCCCGCGTTGGTGTCCCGTCGTCATCGCGGTCGACGACCTTCCCGACATCCCTGATCCACCGGTAGTCGCCGGCTTTGGTCTGCATCCGGTGTTCGCAGTCATACAGGTCGGCGTCGCCGTCGATATGGGCGTTCAGAGCCGCCTCAACGTCCGGCATATCGGCGGGATGGACGCGGTTTTCCCACGTTTCGAGCCGTGGTTCGAGTTCATCCAGCGAGAACCCGAGTATCGATGCCCACTGCTCGTTGAACGTGACCGCGTCTGTTTCCATATCCCAGTCCCAGACGCCGAGGTTCGCGCCCTCAACAGCCAGATCGAGCCGTTCTTTTACTTCCCGGAGTTCCTCATCGCGTTCCTTGCGGTCGGTGATATCCTGGAAGATGCCCAACGCTCCGGTGATATTTCCTGCCTCATCGAACTGTGGATCGCCGACTGCCCGAACCCACCGCGTTCGGTCGGCCGCGGTGATGAGCCGAAGTTCGAGATCGTACGACTCACCGTCGCTGATGAGTCGATCAAAGGCCGCTTCGATCTGTGGTCTGTCATCCGGGTGGTAAAATTCGATGCCGTCACTGAGGTCTATGTCGGTGTCGGTCGGGAGGTCGTGAATCCGGTAGACCTCGTCAGTCCAGCGGAGTGAGTCCGTCGTAAGGTCGACTTCCCACCCGCCGATGGACGCACTCTCTTGGGCCTGCTCGATGAACTCCCGGCTTCGTTTGAGTTCCGTTTCCCGCTGTTTTCGCTCGGTGATATCCCGATCCACAGCGATGTATCGGGCGTTGCCGTCGACGTCGATCTTGTTCACCCAGACTTCAACCGGGAACGTCTCGCCGTCTGCTCGGCGGTGCTTGCCTTCGACTTTCAGAGTATCGTTCATCTCCATCCCCGCCCAGATGTCGGTGAGTTCCGACTGCTCGATCCCGGCTTCGAACTCGGCGACGTTCATCGACCGCAGCGTGTCCCGGTCGTAGCCCAGCGAGTCGGCCATGGTTTGGTTGACATCGATCACGGTGCCGTCGGCGGTGTGGATTACGATGTTGTCCGGTGAGTTGTCGAACAGGGCTCGCAGCCGGCTTCGCTGCTGGCGGAGTTCCGCTTCGCGCTGTTTTTGTGCGGTGATATCGCGGTTCGTACAGATCAACTCGCCGCTGTCGAGTAGGGCGAGGCCGAGATCCTGCGTGACCGCGGTTCCATCCCGTTTGCGACCGACTGTCTCCCCGCGCCAGGAGCCGGTGTCGGCGAGTTCCGGGAACACCTCGGCTTCGAGCCGTTCGATCTCATCATCGTCGTAGAGGGTACGCCACTCCTCGCCGAGCAGTTCCTCGGGCTCGTAGTCGAAGACATCAGCGTGCGCCTGATTCATGTAGACATACTCATCGCCATCGAGGATGGCGATCCCGTCCATCGCAACCTCCATCGCCGCCGACTGGAGTTCGATCTCGGCGTCCCGCTGTTTGCGCTCGGTCACATCGGTGGCGATCCCGACCAGTCGTCGTGGGGTGTTTGGCCCCGTGTGTAGTTCGGCCCGCGCTTCGACCCACATCTCCGTTCCGTCGTCTTGCTCGACTCGATACTCCACCTGGAGGGAGTCACCGTTCTCGGTTGCTTCCTTGAGTGACGCCTCTACCGCCGGGACATCGTCCGGATGGACAAGCTCCAAGAACTCCTCGTAGGTGCCCTCGGATGTGCCGGGGTCGAGGCCGAACAGTTGTTCCATCGACTCCGTCCAGATGACCTCATTCGTTTCGAGGTTTAGTTCCCAGACACCCGCGTTTGTTGCCTCTAAGGCCACAGTGAGCCGCTGTGATGTCTCTTCGAGTGCCCGCCGCTGTTCGGTCATTTCGGTGATATCGGTTGCGACACCCAAGACTGCCTCTGTGTCGTGGTCGACCGGTTCGTACGGGATCTTGATCGTCTGGAGCATCACCGTCTCGCCGTCGGCTTTCGTCAGTGGCTCCTCCGGGATGTGTTTCGGCTCACCGGAGTCCATCACGGCGAGGTCGTCCTGTCTGAACTGTTCGGCTTCGGCCTCCGAGGAGACGAAATCGGCGTCGGTCGAGCCCTCGACATCCTCGACGGTCGTCCCATAGGCGTCGGCAATCGCTTGGTTGGCCAGAATATACTCGTTGTTTCGATCCTTGGCGAACACCAACTGTGGCAACAGATCGATGATCTGCCGGAGTCGATCCCGGTTTGCGGCCGCCCGCTGTTTGTTCTGCTGTCGGCTCAGTTCCTTGCCAACCCACTGGGCGAAAAGGCGCACAAGCGTTCGTTCGCTCTCGGTAAACGGCTGTTCGCGTGCGGCTGCCTGCGAAAAGTTCAGCGTGCCGTACCGCTCGCCGTCGACGATCACCGCCGTCCCGAGATACGATCTGAGGCCCTGTTGCTCGTAGGCTGGATGATCGGCCAGATCGCTGTCGCTGGCGTCGGCCGCAGCCACGAGTTCTTCCGTGTCGACGACGAGATCACAAAACGTCTCACCGAGATCGAACTGCTCGCCCGGCCGGATGCTGTCGTCGGGAGCCGTGACCTGCTCGACGGTGTACTCGGTGTCGTCGATCGTCGAGAGAATCCCGATATCGAGCCCGAGATGGTCACAGCCGAGTTCTAACACCGCATCGATTCGCTCGTCGGCCGCTCGCTCATCGTCGATCGAGATCTCGTGGAACCGCTGGAGGGTGTCGGTGTAGGATTCCAGTGTTTGTTCGTACTCGATCCGTGCGCTGGCGTCCCGCACCGAGCCAAGGAAGGCCAGCACTTCGCCGTCCGGGCCTTTGAGGGGTGTCCCAAGTGTTTCACCCATGAACGTCGTGCCATCGGCCCGCTCGTATTCGACGATATACGTCTCCTCGTTCACCGCGGCGTGCTCGTTGAACCGCTCGTCGCCCTGTCGGTCGTAGGCCTCGTCGTTGGCATAGAGCAGCCGAGTCGTTTCGCCGAGCACGTCGCTGGCCGCGTAGCCAAAGAGCTGTTCGGCTGCGGCGTTGAAATCGGTGATCCGGCGGTCGGTATCGGCGACAATGAGTGCGTCCTCGGTCTCTTCAAACACCGTCTCGAACAACTGTCGCTGTCGCCGCTGATCGAGTCGGTCGCCCCGCTCCTCGGTCACATCGTCAAAACACGCGGTGATCCCGTCGTCGTCGGGATAGAGCCGAACCTCGAACCAGCGATCGAGGGCATCGTTGTAGTGTTCAAACCGGGTCGGCGTCTGTGTCGACATCGCTGTCCGGAGTTCGTCGCCAACGGCCGTGTCGGTGATTGACGGGATAGCTTCCCAGACGTCGCTGCCATGGAGTTCACCAGCGGACTGTCCCAACATCCTCGCCGCTTTGTCATTGACGAAGGTGAGTTCCCACTCGGCGTTGAGTGAACAGATCGCCTCGTCAACACGATCGAGAATCCGCCCGGGCGTGCCATCGCCCGCATTGGTTGCTGTATCGGAACTCATTGGCTGGCTCCAAACACCTGCTCGATGGTTGCCGGATCGATCTCCGCGCGTTCGTCCTCGGAGAGTTCAAGCTCCGTGAGTCGCGTCTGGAGTTGTTGAAACTCCTCGTTTGTATCGAGGGTTTCCTCAGGGTACTCGGCCCGAAGGAGCGCGAGCTTCGACTGGAGGGCCAGATACGTCTGTAGTTCAGTGCTATACTCCCGGCGTTCAAACAGGTCTGCCACCACCGCTCGGAGTTCATCTTGCCGGACAGGTTTCATGAGATACTCGTCGAAGCCCATCTCCATCACATCGAGATCAACATCCTCGGAGGTCACCATGACGACCCGGATATCGTACCGCTGGGAGCGAATCCACTCAAGCACCTCGCTCCCGGACAGTCCCGGCATTCGGCGGTCAAGCACGACAACACCAACATCGGTATCGAGTTGTCGGAGGGTTTCCTCACCATCACTGGCGGTTCGAACGGTGTACTCGTCGCTGAGCCAGGTCGTATGCATTGTGCTGACCCGCTTGTGGTCGTCGGCTACCAAGACGACCTGTTCAGTGTTCGGCTCCGCAAGGTGGGTCTCACTCCAGTCAACAAGGGATTCGATGACGTCGTCGAGCTCCTCGCCGCGTTCGGTCAGCGTATAGCTGACCCGGAGCGGACTCTGGCTGATCTCACGTCGCTCGATGATCGCATACTCCTGGAGTTCGCTGAGCGCGTCGGTGAGCACCTTCGCGGAGATGCCATCAAGGCGGCTCTCAAGATCGCTAAAGCCATAGCCATCACTGCCGGACAGACAGCGGACGATTGCGGGATGCCACTTCTTTGAGAGCAGTGAGACACTATCGAGCAGTGAGTCCGGCACCACCGGTGTCTCGTGTGTCCGAGAATCTTGCATAGTATACTAACTACCCGTCAGGATATAAGCACGTTGCCGGATACTGTGCCCATTCGAACCAGAATCGTAGTATTGAGTCAATGCGCTCGGTATACGCCGCGGGTGTCTGTGGGAGTTGTACGTAGGCGTTGCCCTCGGCCTGATATATCTGAGTGTTATCGCTGTCGTCGGGATCAAGCACAACAACCGGCAGCTGTTCGAGCCGCGGGCTGGCCCTGATCGCCTGAAGCACCGTCTGTCCGTCGGGGAGGGTGAAATCAAGCTGTAACAGGACGAGATCAGGCAGTTGGAGCTCGTCTGGTGTCTCACTGGCGGCGATAAGCTGTTTGAGTGCCGCCTGCCCATCAGTGACGACATCGACGCTGACTGCGTCGGGCGTCGACTCGGCACAGATGGTCGCCAGATCCACTTTGGGTGTGCCGACAAACAGAACGTGTGAGTTCGCGGTGTCAGCTGTCGGGGTGATTTGTGCTCCCATCACGCGTGTCCCATCCTGGTCATGACCGCTACCTGAAACAACATTACTGGCATGTCTGAAAAACAGGGGTAAATATGATCGCTAACCGCGGCGTAAGTCGGTCACTAACCTGTTGGTTAGCCTGTTTTTTTACAGTTTATCCACGCGTATACGATAACATGAACAAACAGGTTCAGTCAAACGCCAACGGCGGGTGTCGAACCTGCGGGTGGCCGTCCGACCGCAAGACCGTTTCGATGGAGCGTTGAATGGCCTCCCACTGTCATCTGAGTCGATCCAGTCCACGGCGTGTTAGTCGGCTTGCGGCGTTTGCGGGTTGCGGGTGGCGGCTCACACAGCAGCCGACTCACTCGGTGGTTTGGCGAGGTCGCCGCTGATGTCGACGACCCAACTCTCGGCGGGGACTGCCCGCGATCGCCTTGATTCAATCATTCGACAAGAGGCCCCGATCGAACAGCAAGCGACCGACGCACTCGATCTCGGTACGGAGTATCTGGAGGCCGATGTCGGCGTTCTCGTCATGCGAGATCCGTCGACTGAGGCGATCGAACAGATCACCAGCACTGACTCCACAGCTGATGGTCTCCCTGCTCTCGATGAGTTGGTGACAGCAGGCTGTCACCCGTCCAGCGATCAGAAAACACAGGTGGCACTGCACAACCTTTCGTCACAATCTGTGGCTGCTACTGGCGGCCACCACGCGACCACCTGCCACGACGACGCCCCCACCTGCCGCTGTTATCTCTACACGCCACTCATCGTCGACGGCACTCACCGCGGCGAGATCTGTTTTGTCACCCAGGGGCAGCGCTGTGATCCGTTTACGGATGGGGAGCTTCTCTTTGCTGAACTCACGGCCCGACTCCTTGGTCATGAGCTCAAATGTGATCGGAAGGAGCAGCGACTCCGCAATCAGGCCAACCTCACGACCGTGTTGAACCGCGTGCTTCGCCACAATCTGCGGAACAAACTGACAGTTATCCGCGGCCACACACAGGCGATGTCCGACCAGCACGGGTCGACCGAACACAGCGAGCAGATCCTCGAAACCGTCGATCAACTCATTACGCTGGGCGATAAAGCGCGGGATCTGGAATCGGTGCTGGATCAAACCGCTCCGCGGGAGACAACTGATCTTACCGCCCTCGCCGAGCGTGTCACGACCAGCGTTACCAACAGCTTCCCATCGGTGTCAGTGACGACTGATGGGCCCGAACAGGTCACCGTTCCGGTACGACCAAGCTTCGAGCGCGTCCTCACAGAGTTGCTTCACAACGCCGTCAAACACGGTGGCGAGGAGCCAACGGTTCGTGTTGCGATCGACGCAACCGACACGGATGTCACGATGACAATCACTGACGATGGGCCGGGACTCCCGAAACAGGAACGTGTGGTACTCGAAACCGAGGCTGAGACGCCGCTTGTGCATGGGAGCGGCCTCGGGCTCTGGCTTGTTCATTGGATCGTTGCCAACCACGGTGGCACCATTACACCGCGTGTGACAGATGCCGGGACGACAATGACGGTCTCGATTCCGCGTCAAGCCGCGCTGGACGGCGACGCAGCACCGATGGCTGAACCACGGGTGCCAAAGCTCACGCGAGCGCGTGATCAGTATCGCGCCGTCTTCGAGGAATCCAACGATGCGATGATTATTACCGACGACGATGGACGGATTCTCGATGCCAACGCAACGGCGGCGACGGTCTATGGCGTTGAAGCAGCGGCACTGCAGGGGCGATATCTTTCCACGTTCCTGCCGGATGACTTCGATTTTGCGGGCGAATGGGCGTCGTTCCAAACTGAGGGACATACACGTGACACGATGACGATTGTCAATGCCACTGGAGCGAAGCGAACGGTCGAATACGCCGCCACCGCAGACGTTGTGCCAGGCCAGCATCTGCTTGTCGCCCACGATATCACCGACCGTATCCAGCGGGAAGCCGAGCTACAGATGAAAACACGGGCGATGGACAACGCCCCGATCGGCATCACGATCAGTGATCCCAGCACGGATGACAACCCACTGATCTATGCGAACGACAAGTTCTGTGAGCAGGTCGGATACGATAAATCGGCGGTACTCGGACGGAACTGTCGGTTCCCCCAGGGTGAGGCGACCGATCCCGACACTGTCTCGAAGATCCGTCAAGCGATTGAAGCTGCAGAGCCGATCACAGAGACGCTTCGGAACTATCGCAAGGATGGCACGGTTTTCTGGAACCGCCTGACCGTCGCGCCTGTTACCAATGGGCAGGGTACGGTCACAAACTATGTTGGGTTCCAAGAGGATGTCACCACGCTCGTCGAGCACAATCAAGAGATCGCCTCAGCGCTTAATATCGACAGTAGTCAGTCACGTCAGTAATCACCCGGGACTCGTGGTTCTGCGACGGTCGACACAGGAACAGACCGCGGTGGTGGTTAGTCTTGACAGCAGCCGCCGGCCTCGCCGCCGAAGTCAACTGCCAGCGGTTCAGAAATCGCCTTGTTGACCGCTTCGAGTTTTGCCTGGAGCTCTTCTTGGGCTTCAAGATACTCCTCCATCAGCGGCATGCTGTGGAGCTCTTCTTGGGCTTCCTGCACCTCACGCATCGATTCGCGGTCGGCGGTTCCGGCCTCTCGATCGAGCATGAACTGGTGGCGAAGCTCCTCAAACTCCTTGATCGCCTCCTGGGTTTCGGCGTCGTTTTCGACAGCCTCGCTGGCCTCGCGGAACGCCGTATGTTCTGGACAGTCTGCGATTTTCTCGCCGAGTTCTCGACCCAGATCTTCCAGTGATGCGGTTTCAACGCTCATAGGCGATATTAGTGATCGATTCGCTTCAATGTGCCGGACGGGTGGCCCCGGAGGCCACATCACCGAACCCAACACGTCAGGCAATCCCGAGCCCACCGAGCACAAGCCGACCCCCGATGACCGTAAGCAAACCCAGCACTGCGATCGCGCGATGCCGACTGTCCACCCGGCGGCGGAGCCGTCGACCGACCGCAACGCCGAGCACCGAGGGGACGACCGCCGCCACCGAGAGCGCGACGACCGCCGCTGACGGATACAATCCCAAGGCCCCGGCCGCGGCGACACGCACCCCGTTGATCCCGAGAAACACCATCGCGACGACGCTGACAAAGAGGCCATGCGAGAGGTCAAACGAGCGGAGGTAGGCAACGAGCTGGACGCCGACGTTGGTCGCGCCGAACAACAGCCCCGAGCCGCCGCCGACTACGAGCATGACGACCGTCCCCCCGCGGTCGATACCGCTGTCGCCGCCAAGCGAGGGCAGCGGCAGCGTCGACTGCCGGGAGCCCACGAACGCCAGCGTGATGAGGCCCAACCCGACCCGGACTGGCGCGCCCGGCAGGCGGTCGATAACAGCCATCCCGATGATCGTTCCCACAAGGGCTGCGAGCATCAGCGGCCAAAACCGCCGGCTACAACGGGTCAGCTCTGGGGCTGAGAGTTCGCTAACGAGCGTAGCGTTCGCCGATAGGATCGGGATAATCATAAGCACGACAGCGGTTGCGGGCTCGATCACCGTCGCCAGCGCCATCGTGCCGACGAGCGCAAACCCAAAGCCGGCTAAGCCGTTGACCGCTCCGGAGACCAACAACACAACCACGAGGATCACCAGCAACGACGGCGAGAAGCCAGCGATCATCGATGACTCCGAAGCGAGATAGTTGCGGTGCTGGCGGTCGATCTCGCTGTCGTCGTCGGCGCGGGAGGCTTCGCCACAATCAGCAGTTGCGCCGAGTTGAAATATGTCTCCCCCGATTGTGCACGCGGCGTGCCTTGCCGCCTTACGCCACCTGCTTGGTGACGAACTCGACGACGGCCTCGTGTTCGGCGGGGCCGATCCCGTGGCCGCCGGCGTAGCTCGTGTATTCGACGGCCGCACCGAGCGTTTCAAATCGATCGGCAGCGGCCTCTGTGCGGGCAGCAGGAATGATCTCGTCGGCGTCGCCAGCCGCGAGCAACACCGGTTTGTCAGCGATCCCGTCGGGGTCGACATCACTGTGGGAGTCCGGCAGGTAGCCATGCAACGCGACCACCCACGCATACCGGTCGGGGGCATCGAGCAGCAGCGAGAGGCTGGTGATCGCCCCCTGGCTGAACCCAAACAGACCGATATGGTCGTCGTCGATCCCGTAGGCCTCGACGGCCGCGTCGATGCTCTCGATAATTAGCTCTCGGCTGCGCTTGAAATCTACCGCGTCGGGTTGACTCTGATGGAGCCCCCCGCCGGTGAGGTCGAGGTCGTACCATGTGTAGCCGCCCTGCAGGCGATTCGGGGCCTGCAGGCTCACGATATGAAGGCCGTCCGGGAGCGATCGAGCGACGGGCAACAGATCTTCCTCGTTGGCACCGCGGCCGTGCAGCACGAAGACCGCGGGGGCGGGCTCATCGCTCGGGTCGTCAGGGCCGATATGAACATGTTCGAGTGGCAGGTCGCTCATGGTCGCTATAGCCGGGCGGGCCTCATTAATACGGGAGTAACATCGATGCCACCGATCTGCGGCCAACGCCGACGCCGCCGGCCAGTTGGGGCGAAGTTATTTGCGGATACTGGTTCATCGTTACCTATGAGCGAGACACACATCGACGAGGTTGACCAAGCGATTCTCCATGCCTTACAGGCGGACGCCCGCAATCTATCGTCGGCCGATATCGCCGAGCGAACCGGCACCGCCGACAGTACGGTTCGCAAGCGTATCCAACGGCTCGAAGCCGACGGTGTGATCAAAGGCTACAGTGCGGATGTCGACTACGAGCAGTCAGGGTATCCCCTCCGTATGTTGCTGTACTGTACGGCATCGATCTCCGACCGCGGCGACCTGATCCCCGATATCCTGGCCATCGACGGCGTCATCTCGGTCCAGGAGTTGGTCACCGGAGAGGAGAATTTGCTTGTCACCGCGGTCGGCGAATCTGATAGCGATATCACGCCGGTCGCCCAGGAACTCCTCGATATGGGCCTGACCGTCGCCGACGAGGTACTGGTTCGGAGCCACAGGACGACCCCGTTCAGCGAGTTCGACTCGACGTAGCCGCTTCGCTGTGTCTGCGGCTTGCTTGATCAGACAACAACCTGTTTGATATCCAGTCCGGTTGCCCGACGAACAACAGCCGAGATCGGATTGACCGTTCCCGAGAGATTGTCGGAATCGCCATCAAGGACGAGCAATGCTGCCCGCCGGCCAGGCTCGATCACCCCGCAGTTGAGATCGGCAATCTCTGCCCCGGCCTGCGTCGCCATCCGCAAGACTTCGCGGTCGGTCACGTCGTAGGTTTTCGCCGTAAACGCCATCTCACGAAACATCGACGGCGGGTTGAGCATGACGTTATCCGTCCCAAGCGCGACGGTTGTGTGATCAAGCAACTCAGGGATTGGTGGTCGCCCGACGCCGAGGACAGCGTTCGCACGTGGGCAGACCGCAATCGGAATCGCTTGGTCGGCGACTCGTTTTAGGTGCTCGGCTTCGGCATGCACCATATGAACCAGTAGCTCCGGCTCGTAGTCTAAGGCGGGGTGGATGTCGGTTGCATCGGGCTCGCCGGCGTGGATGGCGAACGGTTTGTTCGCCTCGCGGGCGGCCGCACGCTCGTCGGTAAACTCGTCGTCGTTTGCGCCGCTGGCCCCGTAACCATCGGCGAGTTCGAGGACTGACGCCGGGCCGCTGCCGAAAATGACCGCGTCGGTTGCTGTTTCGCTGGCAGCTGTTCGGAGGGCCTCGGTGCCCGCCTCACCTGACTCCCGAAAATCGAGATGTGCCGCAGTCCCCGTGTCTGCCATGAATCGGAGGGTGCGGCGCATCGCCGCGATGAGTTCATCACGGCTGGCGGCGGCCAACCGGCGGTGTTTCTCGCTGTCCGGTGGCGCGACCGCCTCGTCTAACGAGAGGCCGACACCGGCTTCCTTGGCCACCGAGTCACCGATGTGGGTGTGGGCGTTGACGAACGCCGGCAGGACGATATCGGTCGAGTCCGTGGCCGTCTCCTCGACGGCCGTAATCTGCCCGTCGTCGACGACGACCCGGCCACAAACCGGCGCAAAGGAGTCCCCGGCGAGAATCGTCCCCTCAAACTGTTGCATACCTCAGTCCACCAGTTCAGCCCCGATATGTGTTTCCACCATCGGCCAACGAACAGGCTGGTAAATTTTATATCAAATACGAACAGATTGGTATTCAAGATGTGGTTTCGGCGATCCGTGGAGAGACTCTGTCGGCTGCGTGGAGGCCAGCATGGCTGACGACGACCTCGCGACGTTAGTCTCGGCGTTAGATGTTGAGCCGACTCGTGGGAACGACCGCGCAGCGACCGGGTCGACCGTCCTCTCTGTTTCCTGTACGCTCGGCGACTGCGATCACGATCCAGCATGGCTGACCGAGGCTCCCGCCGACCACGTCGGCGTGACGACGCTTGGCCCCCGAACATGGGAGCAACAGAACGGCGAACGGGTGCTCTCGGCGTCGATTCGGCGGCTCATCGCCGACCGGCTGGTTGCGGCGATCGTCGTCGTTGGCCACACTGACTGCGACGTGGTGGCTGATGCGTACGATCACGCGCACGATGCGACGGCGTCCGCGGCGGCCGGCATCCAGGCGACGCTCGCGCCGCTGGCAACGATGGTCGATGAGGCGACTGCAGCAGGCGTTGTTGGGCCCGAGGACTCCCCCAGACAGGCCCGGCAGCGACTCGCCGAGTACAACGTTGTTCGCAACGTCGCCTTTCTGCGCTCGCAGTTCACCGCGATGACCGTCGCCGGCGTCGTCACCGATCGGGCTGGCGTCTACGGATCGTTTCCCGGCAGGCAGTATCTGGTGGCTCTCGACGATGTGACCGAGCCGGCAACCCTCCGTGCGCGACTCCCCGATGATGCCCAGCTATCGGTCGGCTGCCAGCTATCGCCGGCGTCGACCAAATAGAATCCACTATTTCTATTAGCGGTCTCCGTAGACGCCGCTCAAACTCAAGATGCAAAACCCAGAAGACCACCGAGAGCGACGAGAACAGCACCGATCCAATTCAACGAGATACCTCCCACCGTGCCGCTTAGAGGTTGAACAATAACGAGAACAACGATCACTATTCCGGCAACTGCCAACGGCTTAGTTACGCCCTGGCTGGACATTTACAATAGTCCTCCACCACCTAGTAGCCCCCCATCATTACCACCTCGGTCAGGGTCGCTTCCCATATTCTCCCGCTGTTTGATGACGAAGGCAAATTCGGTCATGTCCATCATACCCCTATTGCGGTTGTTGAATTTATTTTCGAGCTCCCTCCATCCATCCATATCTTCGATCCCACAAGCACAAGCGATAACATAATCGTAATTGTCTGCATAATCTTCCAGTTGTCCACGTAGCTTCTTTTTCTGAGAGTTTGAGAAGTTCCGTTTCAATTCGATCCCAACCTTGTCATCCACGACCACATCCCCATATGATGTTCCTCGTTCTGTACTGACAACGTGACCACCTCCACCACCGGTACCTATTCCAAGGTCGAGCCCTCCGGACTGTTGATTGAGGACTTCATCAAGATAGTCCTGCAGCTCGGATTGATACTCTTTTTCGTGGCCGTACACCTCAGAGGGAATCCATCGCTCAACGTGATCAAGAACATTTCCGGCTAATGGATTACCGATGCCCATGTTTCGGAATCAATATCCTCGTCGAAAAGTCTTTCTCCAATATTGACTTATAATAATAAATACATTTTCTATATCCGCACGTACTTCCTGTAAGTATACCTCTGCATTGGGTTGCATGCGTTTTAACGATCTGCCGAAACCATAATGTTCTATAATCTGGGTTTGGAGAACAATCTGATCAAATAAATAGATTTATTGCACAGTTTGTTCTATAACAGAGCGAATGCGACCAGTGTTCGTCAGGTGCGGTCGTCCTGGCGGATCGGTTGCTCGACTCAACCCATGACAGACGGAACCCAGCGCAGATCAGTCGGATCGCTTCCCGAACCGAATAATGCGTCCTCGCGTGTGCCAGCGGCCCTCACCCGGTTCGTGTGGGCGATGTGGCTCGGCACGCTCGTCGTTGCGGCTGTCTTCGTCCGATCCGACCCCCAGTGGGCGGTCGAGGGGCTCGTCGCCATCGACGGGCTAACGGTCGTCATGTGGACGGTCGTCGCCTTCTTCAGCGGGATCGTCCACAGCTACTCACGTCGGTATCTGGCCGGCAACCCCGACAAGACCCGGTTCATCACGCAGGTCTTTGCGTTCACGCTGGTCGTGATGGTCGTCGTCGCCGCCGACCATATCGCGTTGTTCGCGGCAGCGTGGCTGGCGATGGGCCTGCTCATGGCTGAGTTGATCGGCCACGTCGACGGCTGGCCGCAGGCACAGGCCGCAGCCCGCACCGCCCGTCGATACTTCGTCGGGGGGGCTGCGTTAGTCGCCGCCAGCCTCACACTGCTGTGGTCGGAGACGGGCGCGACCACCATTACCGGGCTGCTTGACGCTGTCGGCGGTCTGTCGACGACGACCACCGTGCTTGCAGCCGGCGGGCTCGTCGTCGCGGCGATGATCCAGTCGGCACTGCTGCCGTTCCACACGTGGATCCTCTCGTCGATGACCGCGCCGACGCCCGCCTCGGCGTTGATGCACGCCGGCTTCGTCAACGCCGGCGGCGTCCTGCTCGCGCGGTTCGCGCCGGTCGTCACGGTCGAGCCGACGATCATGCTCGCTATCGTCGCCGTCGGCGCGGCCAGCGCGCTCGGCGGGAAGCTCCTGAAATCCGTGCAGTCGGATATCAAGGGTCAACTCGGCTGCTCGACGGTCGGTCAGATGGGCTTTATGATCATGCAGGCCGGGCTAGGCTTCTTCGGCGCGGCGATCACCCACCTCATCCTGCATGGCTTCTACAAAGCCTACCAGTTCCTCTCCTCGGGGGGTGAGGTCGAACACACGAGCCCGGCGGCGGTGAGCGATCACACGGCCGGCTTCAACGGTATCGGCAGCGTTGTCGTGACGCTTGTCACCGGAATTCTCGGCGGCGCGCTCTTTGCCGTGCTGACCGGCAAGGGAACGATTATCAACGGCGGGCTGCTGTTAACGTTCTTCGTCACCTTCGCCACGCTACACGCCGCCCGCAGCGCGGTGCAACACACCTCGTTGCCGGCGACGTTCCGCTACGGGGCTGTTCCGCTGGTCTTCTTCCCGGCGATTACGATCTACGCCATCGTCTACGAGGCGGTCTCGTTCCTGCTGGCTGACCTCCCGGTCGTGACGGCCTCGACGGAGCTAACGCTGTTGCATGGCGTCATCGCCGCTGTCTTCGTCGGCGTCTATCTCGCCATCGAGACCGGAGTTCACGAGGGGAGTGGGCGTCTCTACGTTGCACTGCTGAATCTGGGCCAACCGACATCTGACACGCTGCTGACGACCACGGAGGACTACAATGAGTACTGAATCCACAATCGACGACAGTATCGACAGCGCAGCAACCACAGTCGGCTCCGTCTGGCCGATCCACTCGTTCGTGACGGCCAACCCGCTTTCGGGGTTCGAAAACCAACCCTTCGAGCACGCCGTCTCAGAGGCGACCGACCTGCTCGGTGGCCGCGGCTACCCCAGTGCGGACACGTTCGAGCAGGCACTCACACGCGGGCAGATCGATCCCGAACTCCTCGAATCGGAGCTCGCCGACCGCGGCTACGATGCCGCTCCTGAGACGCTGCTTGATCGGATTGCCGACGCCGACGACAGCGGCATCGACGACGATGCCGGCGACAGCGACAGCGAGCGCGTCGATGCCATCCTGACAAAGTGGTTGCCGGTCTTTCTTGATGAGGGTCGAGCCCACTGGTCGATGCCAAATCGCGAGGAGGGCTTTTACAGCGCGTTCCGTGCGTTGGCGGCTCACGACGACGAAATTCCCAACTCCGGTATCGTTGCTGACCTGCCAGCCTCACCGACAGCGGCGATCGACGCCGTCATCGAGCCGTATCCGGAACACCAGTGGGAAGCGATCTTCGAGGAACAGCTGGCCGCCCTGCCGGGCTGGACGGGCTTCATCAAACAGCGCGTCGACGATGGCGGCGAGTGGCACTCAGAGTACCCGATCACGCTCGACGGCTACCTCGCTGTGAGATTGTCGCTGCTGGATGCCTTCGGCGTCGACCTCACCCCCGAAACAGACGGCGAAGCCACGGAGGTCGACACCGTTGATGAACTCAGCGAGGCGTTCCTGAGCGCGTGGGAGGCAACCTACCGCGAGGAGGTAGTCGACGCTGTCGTCGCCGAGAGCGAGGCGATCGCCGACACCGAAGGCGGAGCATCGAGCCGCCCGGACGCCCAACTGACCTTCTGTATCGACACGCGCTCTGCGGTGATCCGCCGCCATATCGAAGCCACCGGTGCGTACGAAACGTTCGGCTACGCGGGCTTTTTCGGGGTTCCCATCGAATACAACGGCTACGAATCTGACGTGTCGGTCGCGGCCTGTCCACCGATCCTCGACCCACAACACCGTATCACGGAACTGCCGACCGACGACGAGACCCAGGCAAGCCACGACCGCCTGGCGGGTGTTCGTGACGCTACCCGCGAGGTCATCGACACACTCCAAGCGAACGCGGCGAGTGCCTACGGGTTCGTCGAGAGTGCCGGCAGCGGCTATGGGCTCGCCTTGGCGGCGCGGACGCTCGTCCCCGGCCGCGTCCACGACCTCTTTGATGCCGTCGCCGACGCCGAACCCGACAGCCACGAGTTCTGTGAGCCGATGGTGCATCACCAACACACCTACGCCGGCGACCTCCCGGTCGGGCTGACGACAGACGAAAAAGTCGAGTACGCCGCGACGGCTTTCGAGTTGATGGGCATCGAGACGTTCAGCCGTGTGGTCGCCTTCGTTGGCCACGCCAGCGAGACCGAAAACAACCCATATGATTCGAGTCTCGACTGTGGGGCGTGTGCCGGCAACCCCGGCGGGCCGAACGCCCGCGTGCTGGCGGCGATCTGCAACGACGAGGCGGTACAGGACGAACTCCGCGATCAGGGCCATGCGATCCCCGAGGATACCATCTTTGTCGCCGGCAAACACAACACGACGACCGACGAGATCGACCTCTTCGACAGCGACGTGCCTGCAACCCACGCCGACGATATCGAACACCTCCGCGCTGACCTCGCCACCGCCCGCGAAACCGCGACCGCCGAACGCACCGACGCGATGGGCGCAGCGGCCACAAACGGTATCGACGAGACCGAACGCCGCGCAGCCGACTGGGCGGAGACCCGTCCTGAGTGGGGACTGGCCGGCAACGCCGCCTTCGTTATCGGGCCGCGTGAACTCACGGAGGATGTCGACCTCGACGGGCGTGCATTCCTCCACTCCTACGACCACACAACCGACCCCGATGGCGACGCCCTCGAAGCGATCCTCACGGGGCCGATGGTCGTCACCCAGTGGATCAACAACCAGTATTACTTCTCGACGGTCGACTCGGGCGTCTACGGCAGCGGCTCGAAGATCACCCACAACCCCGTCGGCAACGTCGGCGTCTATCAGGGCAACGGCGGCGACCTGCTGACCGGCCTCCCGCTGCAGTCGGTGGCTACGGGGCCTGATGATCCATACCACCAGCCGTTGCGTCTCTCGACGGTGGTTCACGCGCCCGTTGACAGCGTTACCGAGATTCTTGCCGACCACGCGGAACTCACGACCCTGTTGGACAACGGGTGGCTCTCGCTGACGGTCGTCGATCCGACCCGTGACCACGACGCCTTCCACTACGACGGCAACCTGTCCTGGACAGGCGAACCTGACCTCGAGGCGGCTATCGACGACGCTGAACCGGCCGCGCAAACGGTTCCCGCTGACGACTAACGCGGCTCTCTATTTTTCGCCAACCAGCGATGGTTGAACAATCGTGACAGTGTGGCGATAACGCCGTGGTTATACGGCTTCGACAGATATGAGCGTGTAATGAGCCACGACGCCAGCGACGACAGCTACTCCGAGGGTGACCTCCGAAACACGGGGATGGATCTCCGCCACGACCGCGAGTGGGATTACGAACTTGAACGCATCGTCGACGAGATCGAGGAACGCGATGCTGAGAAGGTCGGCCTCCAGTTCCCTGAAGGCCTCAAGCGCCGGGGCCCCGCTGTCGCTGACGATCTCCGGGAAGTCGTTGACGACGACGTGACGATCCTCCTCTCCGGGCAACCGTGCTATGGTGCCTGTGATCTCGATACCTATCTGATGCGCCGTACCGACGTGTTCGTCCACTTTGGGCACTCCCCGATGAAGGAGTCCGACCAGATCATCTACGTCCCGTTGTTCTCCAACGTCGATCCCTTCCCGATTCTTGAGGACTCTCTCGCGGAGATCCCCGATCCCGATGACGACCCTGCGGTCGGGCTGGTGACGACCGCCCAACACATGAACCGCTTCGGCGAGATGGTTGAGTGGCTGGAAGAGCGTGGCTACGAGGTGCATACCCGCAAGGGCGACGACCGCCTAACCTACGAGGGCCAAGTGCTTGGCTGCAACTACGCCTCCGCCGATATCGACGCCGACAACGTGCTCTACGTCGGCGGCGGGAAGTTCCACCCAATGGGGCTGGCGATGGAACACCAGGACAAACACATCGTTATCGCCGATCCCGTCAACAATGTCGTGACCATCGCCGACCCCGACCAATTCCTCAAAGAACGGTATGCGACCGTTCACAAGGCGATGGACGCCGAGAAGTGGGGTGTCATCTTCTGTACCAAGATCGGTCAAGGCCGGTGGGAGAAAGCCGAGGAAATCCTTGAGAACAACGACAATGCCTACCTTATCACGATGGATGAGGTCACGCCTGATCGGCTGCTGAATTTCGATATGGATGCCTTCGTCAACACCGGCTGTCCACGGATCACAACCGACGACGGCCCGCAGTTCCACAAGCCGATGGTGACCCCTGGCGAGTACGAGATCGCGATGGGCAACAAACCGCTGGACGAACTCGAATTCGACACGTTCCACGGTACGTGGTGAGGCGGTCGGCGGTCGTCAGCGACCGATTAGTCCTGCGCTAATTCTCTCTTGCTTTGCGCTTCGTCGTCAGCAGCAGGGCGTACCCCGGTGATCTCGAATCGGGCCCCACCGTCGCTGCTGTCGGTCACGGTGATCTCCCAGTTGTGCGCGGCGACGATATCCTGTACGATCGCCAGCCCGAAGCCGGTGCCACCGCTCGCAGCGGTGTACCCGCTTTCGAACACGTCGTCGTGGTCGGTCGCGTCGATCCCGGTGCCATCATCGGCCACGTAAAAGCCGGATCGCTGCCCGGCATCGGTGGCCAGGCCGCCATCGCCAAGCACGCCAACACGCACCGTGACCGGTGTCTCATTATGCTCGGCGGCGTTTACATAGAGATTCTCGAAGACCTGTAACAATCGATCACGATCGGCTGCAATCTTGACATCTTCTGGAACTGACGCCTGCAGTGTGCACTCATCAACATCGCTGTACGTCCACGCTGTCCGGGCCGCCGCCGCAAGGCCGACCGGCTCGGTTGCGTCGATCGTCTGACTCGTGCGGGCCATCGTGAGTAGGTCGTCGATCATCGATTCCATCCGTGTCAACGCCGCCTGCGCGTCCTCGATCTCCTCGCTGTCGCACTCCCTGCCAGCCATCTTGAGTCGCCCTTTCGCCACGTTGAGTGGGCTCCGGAGGTCATGGGAGACGATGCTGGCGAACTCGTCGAGATGCTCGTTTTGGTCGCGGAGCTGTTGCTCACGCGCTTTGCGCTCGGTGATCTCGTGGAGTCGTATCAACTGTCCCGTCTGCGTGTTGGTTCGATTTTCGATCGGCACACTGTCGACAGTAAATGTTCGTTCTGTCCCGGCTTCCGAGAGCGTTGTCTCGCCTGACTCATCTGTGGTAACCCAGTCGACGGAATCAGGAAACGGTGCAAAAAATTCAGTTGCGGCCATTCCACGCCACCCCTCTGGAGCGTCGACCAACTCTCGCGCCGCGGGGTTGCAGTCGACAACGCGCTGGTGGTCGTCAAGCATGACCACCGGATCGGCCAGTTGTTCGACAAGCTGTTTCCGCCCGATGGGGGCGACTTTGAGCAGTCGATACCGAAAGATCGCGACCGCGAATGCGACAGCGGTCACACCGAAGGCGACATGTGATGGATTCCACTCCGGAGGAAGCACCCGAAGAAAGAGCGCTGTGCTCGCTGCTAGCGGCGCGCCAGCACCGACACATAATGCGGCAGCCTGTCCGGTGTAGATGTCACCGCGATTTGCTACGAGATAGCGGGCGATAATCCCACCACCGAGGAGCAGTATCGCATAGGTATAGAGCTGGAAGAGACGAAATGCGGGGGTGAGTGTGAGATCAAGCGCAACCCACTCGGCAAAGGTGATCCCCGCGATCGTCACCGGGCCTTGTGTCATCAGCCCATTCGCTTTGAGCATGAACTCCGGGTTGAGTACGACCATCACACTGGTTGCAGCGATCGTCGCCAGCGCGAAGCCAACCGTCCACCGGTTTATCCAGCGTGTCTGCTCGGTATACGTCAGCCCAAACCAGGTAAATGAGTAGACAAACGCGAACACAAGGACAGCGTTGCCGAAGTTGTTTCCGGCCAAAATGAGTGCTGGCACCGTTATTGTGCTCACGAAGATCGCATTGAGTTGCCACACACAGATTACAGACAGCAACACGATGAACGCGAGCAGTTCGGGTGTCCGACCGCGTCGATGATACTGCCGGAGCGAATAGACCAGCAGCGACGCCGTCACCAGCAGGATCCCCACGAAGACGGGCACCTCTGGTTGCAGTTGAAAGGTCATGCTCGGGCGAATGCTACGCCAACGTTCCGTCCGAACAATCAAAATAGTACTGCATCGATGGGCCTTTCGATTGTCTTATTCAACTATTATTTCGCAGAAGTCGACAAACCTAGTGCGTGTCTGCACAGAGAGTTAGGTATCTCATAGAAGCGATCTTGGAACACTCGCTTTGACCGTTGCCGGTTATATTTGTCAGTCCCGACAGCTGCCCCCACGCATTGAGAACCAAAGTAACGGTTCATATGCCTGCAGGCAAAACGGTTCAGCATGCCAACTGTTGTTGTCAACGACGATCCGATGATCCGCGCTGAAACCCTCCGTCACGTCCTCGGCGACGACGTGACAGTCGAGGTCGCTGACCTGCAGACGACCGACGATATCATTGCGGTGGCCGCCGATGCCGCGGCCCTCGTTGTCGACGTCCAGACCGACGTTCCTGCCGCGGTTTTTGAGGCCTGCGAGGAGTTAGAGATTGTCGCCCGCGCAGGCGTCGGCGTCGACGGCGTTGATATCCCCGCGGCGGCCGACCACGGTGTCACCGTCGTCAACGTCCCCGATTACTGCCGCGAGGAGGTCTCGACACACGCGGTCTCGTTGCTGCTGGCCTCGGTGCGGCGACTCAACGTCTACGATCGATCGGTCAAAGGCGGCCGCTGGGAGTGGGAAGATGGCGCGCCGATCCATCGCCTGACCGGCGAAACCGTTGGCTTCCTCTCGTTCGGTCAACTCGCAAAGGCAACCGCCGAGAAACTTGCCGGCTTCAACTGCGATATCGTCGCGGCCGATCCCTACGTCGACACCGAGGCGATGGCCGACTACGGCGTCGAGAAAGTCCCGCTTGACGAACTGCTCGAAACGGCCGATCACGTCTCGGTGCATGCGCCACTGACCGATGAGACGCGGCACCTCTTTGACCGTGATGCGTTCCGCAAGATGAGCGAGAGCGCCGTCCTTGTCAATGTTGGCCGTGGCCCGATTGTCAAAGAGGATGCCTTGGTGTGGGCGCTTGAAAACGACGAGATCGCCGCCGCCGGGCTCGATGTCCTCGAAGACGAGCCGCTGACGAACTCGCCGCTGGCTGACCGCGATGATGTCATCCTGACACCGCATACCGCCTTCTACTCGGAGGAGTCGCTGGCGGATCTCAACGAACACATCGGCCACGATATCCTCGCAGTCTTCGACGACGAGGAGCCAGCAGGCTACATCGATCCCGAGGCTGACTGGCTGTAACCGCTTCGGCCCGGCTTCGACCGCGACGGCAACGTTTAGAATGGCCCATCACGGATAGCCACCTATGACAGTCAGCGATTGGGGCGATTGGCTGCCGACCGCCGTCGCCGACGCCGACCCTGAGACCGTCGCCATCTGGTATCTCGGCTGCAATGGCTTTGTGATCAAGGGCAGTGAGGGCACAACGATCTGGATCGATCCCTACGTCGGCCTCGGCGATCCACCGCGGACGATCCGGATGATTCCGGTGCCGTTCGATCCCGAGGACGTGCCGGAATCGGCGGCCGATGCTGTGTTGGCAACACACGAACACACCGATCACACGCACGGCCCAAGTCAGGGGCCGATTCTCGAACGTACGGGCGCAGACTTCTATGCTCCCGACGACAGCCTCGCGGTCGCTTTCGACGACGAAAACTGGCTCGACAGCTACGACATCAGCGAATCACAGTTCACCGAGGTCGCCGAGGGTGACACCATTGCGATCGGTGAATTCTCAATCGATGTTGTCGAAACGCAGGACGCCGATTCGACCCACCCGGTCGGCTACATGATCCAACATGAGTCGGGAACGATCTTCCATGCCGGCGACAGCAAACCCGCCGACAATTTCGCCGATCTTGGCGAGGAGTACGATATCGATCTCGGGATTCTCGCCTTCGGAGCGATCGGCAACATTCCTGACAAGGAGACCCGCGAGCCGGTGCGAACAAAGTGGTATGCGACCGAAAACGAGACGATCAAATCGGCGTCAGATCTCCAACTCGACCGACTGCTCCCGAGCCACTGGGATATGTGGAAAGGGATGACCGCCGATCCGACTGTGCTTCACCACCACGCCGCTTCCTATGCGTATCCCCAAGCACTGGAAATCGTCGAGATCGGCGATCGGGTCGAACTGTAACATCAGCAGATCACCCACAAAACCGCGTCGCCGTTGTGAGTTCTCGATTGGGTCTATAGAAGATATTCGTACAACTTGACAGAAGATGATCGCCTGTATATACACATATAATCGCATTTTTACGGACACACTAACAGTTAAGTCTGTAGCAGACATACATATATCCGAAGTAACATCGAGATCAGCACAACAAACGCTGTGTCATATTACGGAGAACAACACAATGATGACCGATTACGACCTCCCAGTGTGGTTCTGGGATCCGGAGACGACTGACGAAGACCGCAGCGACTGGATGACACAAGAGCGGTGTCGCCGACAGGCAATGCGACAGCAAACCGCCTACCGCCGCCGCATGGAGCAATCAGCCGAGCGACGGGCGCGTCGCGAGGCAGCCAACCCCGCAACGGTTGCTGTCGAGGAGTACCGCTAAGCTCCCTTCTCACCCCAGTCGACGACACTTATACTGCAGTTGCCGGTGGTGGGCGTCGACAGCCAGCGGTGGTGTGTGCCCGTCCACCAGCCCGCACATTTTAAGTCGTTGGTTGAATAGTCCTTTTTATGAGCCAGGGGCCAGACACGGATGACCTCGTGACGGTGTCCAACGACGGCGTTGTCGTCGAGAAGACCGTCACGGCCGAGGAGTTCCCCGTCCCAGCCGTCGCGTTTACACTCACGTCGAACACGGATGTGCCGGTGCATGTTCGACTAACCGACCAGATCCCGAGTTCCTTCCCGATGGAGCGGGTCGGGTTCCATCCTGACTACCACAGCGACGCGTGGACGGCCTACAAGAACCACCGGGTCGAGTTCGAGCACACGCTCGACCCAAACGAGACAATCGAAACCGTCTACGGCATCCGGACTGACGACCCTGAGGAACTCCAACAGTTCTTGACCGAACCCACGATCAAAGAGATCGCCACCTCCGAGGACGATCCCAGCGATATCGAAGGGGTGCTTGGCCCAGACAACAGTCAACTCATCCGTGACGTGCTGGCCGGTGAACGCTCCTCACTCCCCGGCGCGGACGCCGGCGAGACTCCACTCGATGGCCCCATCGATCCCAGCGAGTCGGATGTCGACCCCGAAACGCCGCCCGCAGACGCGACCGCAAGTGATCCCGCCGATGACGAAGGCACCGACAGCGACGAGACGGTCGCCAGCGATGAGACACCAACGCCCGATGCTGATGATGGGCCCGTCGACGCGGAGCCTTCGACCGACGACGGTGCCGATATCGACGAGACCGCAAGCGAACCATCAGCGGTCGACGACGATGGAGCCGATGCCGATGACATCGAGCCCATCGATGGCGATTCAGCAGCCCCTGACGACGCTGCCGACCCAGAAGCCGACGATGCGGCCGACGTTGCCGATGATGACCCCGATATCGACCCGATCGATGATGTCGATATCGACGCCGATCCTACCGAGACGGACGACGAGTGGGGGCCAGCAACCGGCCCTGACGCCGATGCCGACGCGACTGCGGACGACGAGTGGGGAACCGAAACCGGGCCTGACGCGACCAACGAGGATGACGCACCCGCCGAGGATGAGGCAGTCGACGAGCCGGTCGCCGACGAAACAGCCGCTGCGGAGCCCGACTCGGACGCGGTCGACGACGCGGAATCCGCTGCCGATGACGCAGTGTCGACAGCCGACGAGGAGCCCGCTGATTCAGCGGCACCAGACGATGCGTCGTCATTCGACGATGCTGTCGATGAGGTCGATGACGAACCGCCGGTCGACGGTGCCGACGAGGCAGGTGACACCGACGTCGCCTTTGACGACACCGAATCAGCGATTGATGCGGACGCCGCCGACGAGGGGTCGATCGACGACGAAATCGACAGCGACGAGGAAACGGATTCCGGTGTGGAATCCGACCCCGACGACGGTGGGACGGACACCGATGTTGATACCGAGCCCGAACTCGATACCGACTCTACCGATGACAGTACCGAATCGATCGGCGCTGACGTCGACGACACTGCCGACACCGACGATACTGACGTTGCTGACACCGACGATACTGACGTTGCCGACACCGACGGCACCGGCGACACTACGGCCGACGATGTAGCCGATCCTGAAGCGACCGCCGACAGCGACGATGCGGCCGAGGAGGATGCTATGACACCTGATTCTGAACCTCACACCGACGACGAGCCTGTTGCAGCGACGACCGACACCGAGCCAGCAACCGCGGCGACCA
>NZ_QKNY01000009.1 GCF_003605575.1 Halonotius aquaticus
GAGGTTGTTGACGACAAAATTAAGCAAATGTTCCTCCTTTAGCTCGTTGTCAGCTCGGGGTGTTTGCACACCTTCTCCGAGCGGACACTTCTACTAACCCGATGTGATCGACTGAGTATCGCTTTCTGCAGTTCGCAGCTTCACGTTGTCATCGACCGCAGTCACCGCTTGATGCACCGCTATTCGAATTGCTCATCTAAAAGCGACCAGCGCCGCAGGTGACGAGCAACGATTCCCGAGACCGTTCGCGGCGCATCGTAACAGCTTCGTTGACTGGGTGGGATCACGTATGGCTCGACGCTGCAGCAGATGGTGACCAGTAGCCGTGTCGGTTGCTGTGTTGGTGACGCTGACAGACGAAACCAGTAGGATTATATAGAACATAATGATTAATCATGTTGTATGGGTGAGCCACCTGCGATTGGCTATGAGCGGTGTGAGGGCCGCATGTGCACGTGTTCACGATACTGTCCGCCCCGCTGCCCACGGTTCGTCGACAAGCAGGGCAGTCGCTGGACGGTTCGCCCGGCTCGGAAGGATGATGCCGACAAACTGGCAGCGTTGTATCAGTCCTTCGGTGCGGCCGACCGCACACTGGGGGTCCCACCGGCTGTGGATCACCAACGCCGGGCGTGGATAGAGCGATCGCTTGCAAATGGCCGGAATATCGTCGCCGAGAACCAAGAGCGAGTAGTCGGGCATGTCTACTATACGCCGGCGGATGCCCCTCGGCCCGAACTAGCCGTGTTCGTTCATCCAGCGTTTCACAACCGCGGCATCGGAACGGAACTGTGTAAGCATGCAGCGGCCGCCGCGGTGGAAGCTGACTGTGAGGCACTCGAATTACACGTCAGCCAGACCAATCGCGCCGCGATTACCGTGTACCAGCGACTCGGGTTTGAAGTCGTTGACAGAGACCACACCATACAGATGACGCTTCCGCTGCAGGCGCAACGCACAGAGACAGTGGCCACCGAGAGAAACAGACAGTCCTGAGTTGGCTCAAGCCGGTAAGACCATGGTGAAGATATCTCTTCGGCACCGCATCTCATCGATTGTCTGCAACAGAGATGTTTCTGGCAGTCGCGACGATGGCTTGTCCGTATGCGATCCCCCCGTCTCCTGGTGGTACCGCAGCTGGTTGGAGATAGCGACAGTCGCTCGGCTCGACGTGAGTTCGGAGCTGCCGCGAGATGGCACCGTTGTAGGCTACCCCGCCGGTAAAGCCGACAGCTCCGACATTCCGCTCGGCAGCCGTGTCGAGCGCGATCGTCGCTAAGCCGCTCGCTAACGCATGTTGTGCTGTTGCAGCGACATCGGCTGCCGACGCGTCGGCTGTGAGGGCAGCCAGCGATCGGACGAGCGTCTGCACATCGAGGACACGATCGCCAGAGCGTGTCTTATAGGGGATATCGATCGGCTGCGGGGTTCCGTCGCGTGCGAGCCCTTCCAGCCGCTGGGCGGGTTCACCCTCGTAGGTGCGGCGGTCACAGGCACCGACCAACGCGCTCACCGCATCGAGATACCGACCCGCGCTGGTCGTTGTCGGGGCGTTCACCCCGCGTTCAGCCTGCTGGCGGACGACAGCGGCATCATCGCGGCTTTCGACGGCACCGGTTTCCAGCAACCGGTCGTCGATCCGATCGGTATCCGCAAGCAGCGTCGCTAAGATGCGTGCTGGATATTCGATGGCAACCTCACCACCGGGCAGCCCAAACGACGAGAGGCCCCCAACACGTTCGAACCCCTCGTAGGTCACGTCCAACACTTCACCGCCCCAGATAGTGCCGTCCGGGCCGTAACCGGTGCCATCGGCCACGACCACAATCGCTCGGTTGACGTCGTGTTCGGCACACAGCGCAGCTGCGTGGGCATGATGGTGTTGGACAGCAACTGGGCCGGCCATCCCATCTGCCGCATACTGTTCGGCCTCCGTCGTCGTCAAGAAGTCGGGATGGCGGTCACAGGCGACGACATCGGGAGAGAGGTTCGTAAGCTCCTGAAGATGGGTAACCGCGTCACGGTGAAACGCCAGCGTGTTCGGGGAGTCGACAGCACCGATGTGTTGTGAGCTAACGACGCCGTCACTGCCGGCGACTGCGACCGTCGCATCCCGTTCGGGGCCAACGGCCAGCACGACCGGTGACTCGCCGTCGACACCGGTCGGATTCGGCAGCGTCGTCGGCGTCCAGCCACGTGATCGGCGGACGAACCGCGGGGTGTCGTCGACAACGCGTACCACGCTGTCATCACAGCGGGCGACGATCTCACGGTCGTGTCCGACCACGCCATCGACGACATCGCCGAGTCGATCCCAGACGCTCTCCGTCGTCGTACACATCGGCTGCCCGGGGCGGTTCGCACTGGTCATCACCACGGGGTCGTCCACGTGGTCGAACAGCAGGTGGTGCAGGCCAGCGTATGGGGTCATGACCCCAACCGTCGATAGCCCCGGGGCGACGACATCGAGCCACGACGCCGCTGTCGTCGTCTCAAGCAGCACAATCGGACTGCGGACGTCGGTCAGCAACTCTCGGGCCGTGTTGTCGACCTCGGCGAAGGCTTCGATAGCGTCGACCGACCGAGCCATACACGCGAAGGGTTTCGCCGGTCGTCCGGTTCGGGCTCGGAGCCGGCCGACTGTCTCGGGGTCAGTCGCGTCACAGACCAGGTGGATGCCGCCGGTGCCTTTGATCGCAAGGATCGAGCCGTCGGTCAACGCGTCGCCGGCCCGAGCGATGGCGTCGGTGCCTGTCGCCACACACTCAGCACCTGTCGCCACGCACTCGGCGTCGATCTCGTAGCGAAGCGTCGGCCCACAGTCCGGACACCCGATGGTCTGGGCATGACAGCGACGGCTTGTCGGCGTTTCGTATCGCTCGCGGCAGTCCTCACACAGTGGGAAGGCGGCCATCGAGGTACGGGCGCGGTCGTACGGCACGTCCTCGACGACAGCAAAGCGCGGGCCGCAGTCGACGCAAGCGGTCGCCCAGTACTCGTGGTAGCGTGAGTCAGGATCACGGAGGTCGTCGAGACACGCCTCACAGATACCCGTATCCGGCGGTACCGGCGCATCAACGCCCCCGGCGTGCTTGCCGGTCGAGTCACAGATCTCGAAGCCTTCGACGCCGGTTGGATCGCGCCACTCGACATCGACCGCCTCAACGGTCGAAAGCGGTGGCGGGTCGGTACGAACCGTCTGGAGTACCTGTTCGATAGCCGCTTGCGGCCCCTCGAAGGCGGCCTCGACAGCACCCCCTGTATTGCGGACGTAGCCAGCGATACCGGCGTCAACGGCCGTTCGGTAGACAAACGGGCGGAAGCCGACGCCCTGGACTGTCCCTGAAATCTGCACGGCGGCACGACAGCGCTCATCCATCGTCAGTGGTGGGCGTGGTCGTGTCCGGCGGCGCGCACGTCGGTGAGAAACGACGCCACCGCGTCGAGTCCGTCGCCGTCGCGGCCGTTCGTTCGGAACACGTCCATCTCGGGGGCAACATCGGCGATGTCCGACGCCATCCGGTCGATATCAGCACCCACGGCATCGGCAATGTCGATCTTGTTGATCACGGCGGCATCACAGGCCTCGAACAACAGCGGGTGTTTGCGAACCACGTCGTCGCCCTCGGTCGTACTCACGACGAGTACCCGGGCCTGTGCACCGAGTGGGAAGTCAGCCGGACACACCATGTTCCCGACGTTCTCGACGTACAACCGGTCGAGTGCGTTGAGGTCGAGATCGGTGAGCGCATCTCCAAGCAGCCCGGGATCGAGATGGCACTCCTTGCCTGTCGTGACGTTGGCAACGTCGACGTCGTGCGTGCGGAATCGACGTGCATCGTCGTCGCCGGCCACGTCGCCGACGACGACGCCGATGGCTTCGTCCGACGGCGCGCGCTCGATCAGGTGTTCGATCAGGGTCGTCTTGCCGCTCCCGGTGGCACCGAGAAACTCGACGACTGACACGTCGTGGTCGTGAACCAGCCGCTCGTGGAGGGCACGCGCCTGCTCGCGGTATTGGGCGAGCACGTCGTCGCTCATGTCGGTTCCATCGGCGTCGTCACCGTGACCGAACCGATGGGCGCGGGCGACCGGGAGCGGATTCTTGCGGCGCAGGACGCGGCGGAGTCGATGGATCGGGAATCGATGCGACCGTCGTGGGTGGGTGAACAGTGTCATGTGTGAACTCCCTCGTTGCATTCTGGGGCATCCGGAACGGTGATCGACGCCAGCCGACACTCCTTGCCGCTGGTGAACTCGACGCTCGACCCGCAGTCGGGACAGCGCGCCGTCGGCACCCGGCCGGCCGTCGCCCCGAACGACGGCGGCTCACCGGCCCAGCCACAGTCACAGGCCGCCTGTGGGTCGACCGACTCGATCTCGACTGTCAGGTCGGAATCCCCCCGGGTTTCGGCGACAGTTTCGAGACAAAACCGTAACTGGGTGGGATTGACGTGTGTTGCCACCCCGAGCTCGACGGTCAGCGTCTCGACGGTGTCGGCCCCGTGGTCGGCTGCGGCCTCGCTGGCGCGGGCGAGCAGTTCCTCGGCGACACTGAGTTCATGCATTATCAGCAGATTCGTGGGAGCTGTTCGCCCTCCGGTTCGCTCAGATAGCGACGCCCGAAGCCGGTATCGAGGACGACCCGCCCGGTGTGTTCGTCGGTCACCTCGCCGATCACCGCGGCATCGGCCCCGACGGACGTGGCCTGCAGGGCATCGACGACGGCGTCGGCGTCAGCCGCGTCCACGCCGAAGACGACTTCTCCCTCGTTGGCCACGTCGAAGGGATCGATCCCGAGGAGTTCGCCCGCCGCCGACACCGCGTCGTGCACCGGCACGGCTGGTTCGTCGACAACGATTCCAGCGGCGCCCTTCGTCGCCATCTCGTTGAGTGCGGTCGCAAGCCCGCCGCGCGTCGGATCCTTCATGGCCGTGATCGTGCCCGCATCGAGTGCCGCAGCAACAGCGTCGTTGACCGGGGCGACATCGCTGCGAAGCTCGCCATCGATATCGAACCCCTCGCGTTCGGCCAGCAGCGTGATGCCGTGATCACCGACGGCCCCTGAGAGGACGAGCTTGTCGCCCGGTGAGAGACCAGCATCCGGCACATGCGCACCCTGTGGGATGACGCCGACGCCCGTCGTGTTGATGACGACGCCGTCGACCTCGCCGCTGCCCATGACTTTCGTATCGCCGGTCGTGATCGCACAGCCGGCGGCCTCGCAGGTCGCCTCCATCGAATCAAGGATGTCCTCAAGCAACTCGACGGATGTGCCTGCCTCAACGATAAGCGAGCAGGTCAGCGAGAGCGGCTCGGTCGCGCCCATCACCGCCAGATCGTTGACGGTGCCCGCGACGGCCAGGCGGCCGATGTCGCCACCCGGAAACGAAAGCGGCGACACGACGTGGCTGTCGGTCGTGACGACCACTGATCGATCATCGATCTCGTGAACCGCACCGTCGTCGAGGGCGTCCAATCCGACCGCAAGATCGTCGCCCGCGCCGTTTTGGGCAAATCTGGAGACGACGCTGTCTTCCAGAAACGCACGGGTCTTACCGGTGCCCGCGCCGTGGGCAACGGTCACCGTGTCGTCGTCGCTCATAGATCGGGCTCGCCCCCGTATTCGTGCCAGATCTTGCAGGTGCCTTCGTCGGAGACCATACACGCACCGACCGGATTCGACGGCGTGCACTCCTCGCCGAACAGCTCACACCCCTCGGGGGAGGCCGTGCCGGCCATGATATCCCCACAGATGCACTGTTCGGTGAGTGGATCTCCAGCCCCGTCGACAGCGTCGATATCGAACTGGGCTCGGGCGCTGTGATCGGCGTAGGCCTCCCGCAACACGAAGTTGGCGTCCGGGATCTCGGCGATCCCGCGCCACTCGCCGGACGTGAGCGTGAACACGTCGTCGATGGCGGCCATCGCCGCCTCGTTGCCCTCCCGGGAGACACACCGCGGATAGGCGTTGTCGAGACCTCCCTCGCCGGCCTCGATGAACTCCAGGATGCGCCGGACGCCGTAGAGTACGTCCAGCGGTTCGAACCCGCCGACGACGACTGGGAGATCGTACTCGTCGACGAACTCCTCAAACAGCCCGTACCCCGTGATGGTCGCGGCGTGGCCGGCGGCGAGAAACGCATCGACATCCGTCTCGGGCATCTCCGCGACGACTTCCATCGCCGGCGGGACGTACTTGTGCGCCGAGAGCACGGAGAAGTTCTCGGGTGGATCGGCCTGAAGGACGGCTGCGGTGGGTGCGGCGGTTGTCTCGAATCCCGTGGCGAAAAAGACCACGTCCTCATCTGGGTTGGTTTCGGCGAGTTCGACGGCCTCGCTGGCGCTGTAGACGACCTCGACCGACGCCCCCTCGGCTTTGGCATCGGCGAGGCTTTTGACGGTGCCTGGCACGCGAAACATGTCGCCGTACGTTGCGACCGTTTTGCCAGCCTCCGCTAGCGCGACCGCCTCGTCGACCTCGGGCATGTTCGTCACACAGACCGGACACCCCGGCCCCATCGTCACTGAAAGGGCGTCGGGAAGCATGCTTCGCAGGCCGAACTTCGCGATGACCTGCTCGTGGCTCCCACAGACGTGCATGATCTCGACGGGCTCGTCGATGCGCTCCATCTGAGCCGCGATGTCGTCGGCGAGTTCGTCGGCAACCTCCGGGTCTCGAAACTGGAGGTCGGCAGCCCCGCCGTCGCCCGCATCGCTGGCGACCGGCTCGCTAGTCGTCATCGCCGCCCTCCGGTTCGACAGCCGCTTGCTCGCCGCCGAGGTCGATGTCGGCACCGCGGGGCGCGCCGATCTCGTCGAGGGCCTCCTCGGCGTCATCGCCGAACAGCGATTCGTAGATGGCGATGGTTTCCTCGACCTCCTGTTCGGGGATCTTCCGGATGGCGAACCCTGCGTGGTTGAGGATATAATCGCCGACATCGACGGCGTCACCGACCACATCGAGCCGGACGCGCCGTTCGACACCCCAGAAATCGGCGACTGCCTCGTGGTCGTCGATCTCGACGATCTCGCCGGGGACACCGAGACACATCAGCGCTCACCTCCAGGGCCCTCGCTGCCGGCCTGCGCACCGATGAGCTCCGGATCGCCCGGCAACAGGCGGTCTGGCCGGAAGAACCCCTTGACATGGTGGTCGTCGGCCTCATGGGCGTCGATTGCTCCTTTCTCGATCTCTTCCTCACAGTCCGTGCAGTACCAGGTTCCGTTCATAGTGGTGTGTTGAGTCGTGTGGTAATGTGTGAGACAAGCTCGGGGAGTGCGTCCGAAACGGGGTCGGACAGCTCTAACCCCGGCTCAAGGACGGCCGGCACCACGCCGACGAGTTCAACCGTCTCAGGGAGGTCGTAGGCGGCGTCGCCGACCGCGAGCGCGTCGCTAAAGCTAAAATCGTGCATGGTCACCTCCGGCGGGGTCTCGCCGGGGTCGTCGTAGCGAAACGTCCGGACACACCCCGGTTCGTCGTCAACCGCGAGTGCGTCGACGACGATCGCTCGGTCGCTTCCGCTCATCGCTTCGAGGGCCAGAAACGCGGTCGTGCCGGCGTGGCTCACCGTCGTCCCTGGTGGCAGCGATCGCTCCCGTAAGGCCTCGATAGCGTGGAAGCCGACGCCGTCGTCGCGCATGACGCGGCTTCCGACGCCGACGACGGCCTGGCTGGTCGGCAGCTCGGCCGTTCCGACCTCACCCGTCGTCGTCATCGTCACCTCCGAGCACGTAGGCGTCTATGTCGCCGAACAACATCGATCTGAGCGTCTCCCGGTTGCTGGGCAGCAGCGCGAAATACACGTGGCCCAGCACCATCGACACGACGATGAAAAACACGAACAGGTGGATCTGCTTGAGCAGGACGATGTTCAGCCAGCCATCCAGAAAGCCGAGCAGTTCGATCCACCAGGCCGGATCCGACCGCATCTCGGCGTACATTCCGAACCCGGTCACCACGAGGACGGCAAATAGGATGTTGATCCACCAGAAGAAGGTTTTCTGCATCGGGTGGTAGGCGACCCAATCACCCTCCGCCTCGTCGTACGTCTGGCGGGCGTCGTGATACCCCGGGATGTAGGATTTCAGCCCGACAAACGCCTGGGCAACACGAATCGAGACGCGGATATCGGCGAGTTCGGCCAGTTGCCGGTGGCCATCGACATAGACGTGATACAGCGGGAAGAGAACGAACAGGACGGCCATCAACAGGATGCCAGCCCAGAGATGCAGACCGAAAGCGATGTAGTAGCCGTCCCACGGCACGATGTTCAGTGGGCCATACGTGCCCGTCCAGATGGCGTACCCCGTTCCCATGAGGATGAACATCAACAGTGCCTGCGTCCAGTGGGAGAGGCGTGCGCCCAGCCCGTGACGCTCGACTGAGACCCGCCCTTTCATCGCCTGAATCCGGCTGTACCGGTCGTCGGCCGCCTCAGGCGACCGTAATACCGACCGTAGGAGCCCGAGCAGCTGGGCACTGATCCTGGATTCGGCCGCCGTCTCGCCGGGCGGGTTGCTGTCGGCGGCCTCCGGGTCGGAGGTCGTCATGTGTCGTCGGCCTCCTCACCGGCGATCGGCGCGTCACAGGCCGCCGTGAGCGCGCTGCCCGGCGATGCCGGCGTGATCTCCTCGGTATAGCTTGCCTCCGGGCTTTCGACGTGAACTGAACAGGCCAAACAGGGGTCGAACGACCGCACCGTTCGCATCACGTTGAGCGGGTTCTCGACATCGGCGACGGTCATCCCCTCGACGGCTGTCTCGAAGATGCTGGGCGTCCCCGAATCGTCGCGTGGGCCAAGGTTCCACAGCGTCGGAGTGATGATCTGATAGTTGGTGATGGTGCCGTCTTCAATCTTCACCCAGTGAGAGAGAGCGCCGCGGGAGGCCTCCCAGAGCCCGACGCCTTCGCCGCTGAAATCGTCGCTCCAGCCGGTGTTGACCGTCCCGTTCGGGTCGATATCGTCGAGTAGCTCGACGATCTGATCGCGGAGTAGCAACGCCTCCTGTGCGCGGGCGATGAGGCGGTTGAGCGTGCTGCTTTTGGTGGGATCGCCGCCGAGTGTCGCCCGGAGGTCGAAGGGATCCCTGTCGGTGACGATCAGGCGGGCGAGCGAACCGGTCTCCATGTTCATCCCGTTGTACCGCGGGGCTTTCCCCCACGAGTAGGCCCCCTCTTTGTCCGGTGCTGGCTTCGGTGGCGACTCCTCCATCGGCGACCCGCCGGAGTCGTCGGTGTACCACGAGTGGGCCGTGCTCTCGGTGATCGCGTTTTTGATCTCCTCGTCGCTGGGATGAGAGAGTTCGCCGTCAACGTAGATTCCGGAGGGGATCTGATCCTCGCCGTTCTCGTCGGGGTAGATGCCGTTGCAGTAGTATCGCCCCGGGCCAACGCCGAAGTCGTCGGCACCGGCCTCCTTCGCGGCGAACAGCAGCGAAACGATGTCGTGGAGCCCCTCGCCAAGCGTCGGATCAAACCGGTCGTTGCGGACGTTCTCGATCACCTCGGGAACGGCGTCAGTCGGCCCGAGCCAGTCGCTGACGAACTCGACCTGGTCGCTGATCTGCTGGAGTTTCTCGATGGTTGGATTGGCCGACATCCCACCGGGCGCGTAGGTGAGTGGATGGGGGGCCTTCCCGCCGAACTCGGCGAACCCCTGCAGCAGTTTGCGCTGGGCCTCCAAGGCGGCGGTGTACCCCGCTCCGTCCATGGGGTCGAGCCGTGTCAACCCTGTATCGGCGACGGCGTCGCTGTAGTCGGGGGCGACGAGCGCAAACATGTGAACCGCGTGGTTCCACAGCGTCGCCATCCGTTCCAGCAGGTTGCGCATCTTGCGGGCGGTGTCGGGGATCCCGTCGAAGACCCCCGCGTTCTTGGCGGCGTTCTCGATGGCCAACAGCGCGGTCTGTCGATGGACGGTGAAACAGACGCCACAGACCCGTTGGGTGAACACCGGCGCGTCCGACGGCGGGCGGTTCAACACGACCAGCTCCATGCCGCGGAACATGTCCATGTGGCTCTTCGCCTCAGTAACCACGCCGCCCTCGACATTCAGCGTGGTACTGTGATGACCTTCGATTCGTGTTGTCGGGTCGATTTCGATCTCTGGCATGCTCAGTCCTCCGTGCTGGTGGCCTCACTTGCACATTCACACTCGCTTCCGCAGGCACAGCCACCGTCGGGTCTGGGTGGCTCTTCCGTCGCGCTGTCGGCGTCGTCGCCGTCACCGTACCCCATCGCCTTCCGTCCAGCGTGGGCCCCAAGGCCGGCTGCGGTCGCGCCGACGGCGGCAACGCCGGCTGTCTCGATATCGCCGAGCGGGAGCCCCTGCTCCTCGATCGGCTGATAAAACGGCGTCATGTTGTCCCAGAAGGCGGGTTCCATACAGCCGATACACGGAGCCCCGACATTCCGGCAGACGCTCGTGCCGTCGTTCCAGAGCCGTACCGAGTCGTCGCAATGGCAGTACGGCCCTTTGCAGCCGACCGTGTAGAGACATTTTTCGGAATCTTCGCCGACGTGGTCGACGAACTCACCGCGGTCGAAGTAGCCACGGCGAGAACACTGATCGTGAACGAGCGGCCCGTAGAACGCTTCGGGGCGGTTGAACTCGTCGAGCTCCGGTGTGTGGCCGTTCAACAGCGTTGCTACAGTAAGCAACACGTAGTCGGGGTGAGTCATACAGCCGGGGACATTGATAACCGGGAGGCCGGCATTCGACCGAAAGTCGGGGCCAAGAACGCCCTCGTCGCCCTGCTGGTGGGTGAACTGGACGCCTTTCGCGCCGGTGACGTTGTCGTCCAGCCACGGCCCCTCCTCGGTGTCGTCGGTGACCGCCGGCGCGCCGTTTTGCGCCGACTGCCACCCGCCATAGCAGGCACACGTCCCGATCCCCATGACGAACTCCGAGCGTGGGGCCAGTTCCTTCACCCAATCAACGATCGGTTTTCGCCGTCCCTTCTCGTCGCGGCCGAAGGTCGCTGCCGACGGGATCTTCGTCGGGATCGCCCCCTCGATCATCAGGATGTCGGGGTCGTCGCTCATCGCGTCGATGGCGTCTTGGCCTGTCTCGGCCATGATCTCTGGATGGTAGGTGACGTTGAGTTTGAACTCGGAGATCGCCTCCTCAAGACTTGGCGACGTTCCCTGCAGCGTCGACATCGTACACGCCGAACAGGTCTGGCCTTGGAGCCAGACGACATCCTTCGTGCCGTCGGTCGCTTTGGTGAGTGCGGCTGCGACGTCTGTGCTGTACTCTGTCATGACGGTTCCGGCTGCTGAGGAGCCAACAAGGCGGAGGAAATTTCGTCTGGTCGTATCGGCGGTCGATAGCCCCAGATTGGCCATGGTTCCAGTGAGTGAAAATATCATTAATAAACGCACATTTGATTCTTAGAAACTGAGAACACCGAAGGAGAGTTTTGGTAGTGTGATGACCACCACTGGGTTTACACAATTTACACGCGAGAAGCGCAGACACAGAGCAGACGACTGTCGCAAACTCCTGTCTACGGAATCGCGTGCGAACCCGAAACGGGTCGGCAGCAAATGACCGAGGCCATCAGTGTCGGTCGCCGTTACCCAGAGCCAAACGCGACGAGTACCCACCCGCCAGTCACCACGATGCCGACGACGAAGAGCCCATAGTTGGCGAGCGTGTTGTCTGCCCGCGTTACTGACAGGGAGTAGGTTCGTGGCAGCGGCCACAGCAGGGGGATACCCGCAGGCGTGAGCGCGTCGCCAACGAGATGCGCACCGACGGTGAGGAAACCGAGCAAAAACCCGAACGTCCCCAGTCCCAGCCCGGCAACGCGAAACACATCGCCAAGGGCGACGCCAGCCACAGCGAAGAGGCCACCGACAAGCCCCGCAAAGACCAGCGAATGCGTCACCCCACGATGCTCGATCACCGGGAACCGATGGTCAATATCAGGAAGCATCGCAAGCCAAAGCAGTACCACACCGGTCAGCATCGCGGCTTCGGGTTCGCCGACGCTCACAAGCCAGTAGCCGACCGGCGCAAAGACAAGCAGCGAGACACCGAGGTGGCCCTTACGGTACATACACCAACCCCACCGAGTGGCCACAAAAGGGGTTCGACTGTGTCGGATCGATCGCCTGGAGCAAGAGGAAGCAGTCAGTCGATATCGACAGCGATGAGACCGCGGTTCTTGCGGCGTGTTTTACTTTCACTCCGCTTGGCGACCGCTTATGTTGAATTACCTCCTATCAAGGGGTATGAACGCACTCAAAGCACACACCGCAACTGACACCCCCGACGCTGAGCGTCACGATACCCACGGGCACACGATCGGCGACACTCAGCCCCCGACGACCGGCTTCGATGCCCGCGATCGGCTGCTTGGTCGGCTTGACGATACCACCGTTCAGCAGGCTGCTGCACCGCTAGCCCACGAATAACGAACGTTTGCTCGTCGCGTTACTACCTGGACGACAGCAGTGCCGCCGGTTGTGAGCGGGATGTGAGAGTCAAAAATGGGTTATTTGCCGCGTTGCCGCCGAACAGCCCACTCTTCTTTTGAGACAACATACAGGAGCACCTCAGTAGTAAGCCCCTCGTCGTCGTCGTCGGCATCGACAATGGAGTAATGGATCGCGCGGTCGACGACACGGAAGTTCATAGCCTCCTCACCGCGGGGTCGCTCGGTGTCGTTTGTATCGTCGATCTGGAAGTTTTGGAGGCTAACGAGGTCGCCGACAGCGGGCACCGGGGGTGAACAGCCCGAGACAGCACCGATCTCCTGTTCGGTATCATCATCGAGGAGGATGATCTCCGTCTGTTCGGACTGCTGGTGGTCGTCAGGCTCGTCCAAGGAGGCGTTGCTGGCCATACATTATAACAAATTAATGTGATTATTAAACTGTCGGCTGAAGCACTGTATCTACTGGTTCACCCCACACCACGGCCGCGAAGACTCACTCCGAGGCGTCGGGTGTGTGCGTGTGGCCACAGTTGGGACACTCAACTTCCTCGCTGCGGAGCTCCGCGCTCTGCTGGCGAACATCCCGCATCACCGAGGAGATCCGTTCTTCGGCGTCGAGTTCGTCAGCGACCGCGAGGTCAACGCCTTCGACCTCCAAGAGGAATTTGGCGACCTCGGTCACCTCATACATCAGATCATCGAGTTCGTCGGCCGTGAAGAAGCCCGACATCGCTCCGTAGAGAAACGTCGCACCGGCTTGCGTCACCTTATCCTCAAATGACGACCGGGCCTGGTTGACCGCCTGTGGGCTGTAGGTGTCGGTCATAAACGGGATTAGCTCCGGGAGGTTCTCGCCGATCTTCGTCATCTCGACGCCCGTTTCGGTGCGGAAATCCGCACACAGCCGGGCGATGGCCCACTCACGGGCGGTGATATAGGTGCGGTCGCGCAGAAACTCGTTGACGCGGTCGTACTGCGCGCCATCCATCTTCGTGAACCGCTCGTATTTGCGGACATCGGCTGGAATCTCCGTCTCAGCGTCGGCCGCTTGGCTCTCAGTTTGAGCGGTCGCGGGGTCGTCGTCGGCCGCTTGCCCCTCGGTCGGAGCAGTCGTGGGGTCGTCGCCGGCCGACTGGTCGCGTTCCTCGCGTGGCTGGCCGTCGTCACCGGCCGGCTGGTCGCCGTCGCCGGGCGGTGAGTGAGGCTCGGCGTCGGCTGCGTCGTCATCCATATTTCCACTCCGAACGGCCGCTTGAAAAACGTTGTCGTGGTCGCCGCCACAGCCGTGAGGGCGGTTGCAAGGCGGTCGGACGGACAACGCTTTTAGTGAGTCGCCGCAACCGTCTCTTGCATGAACGTACTCGTGGGGGTCGGCAGCCCAAACGACTCGCCGGCCGCCATCGAACGAACCATCCAGCGGGCGGCGAGGGTTGCCGACGAGCTGACCGTCGCCATCTGCAACCCCGATGCCGACACGGATGTGTCGCTTGCGGCGACTGTGACGGAAACACTGGAGGAACATGACATCACGGCCGCGACACGCCACGTTTCGGGCCAACCGGGCAGCGAACTCGTCGATATCGCCGAATCAGAGGGGTTCGACGAGATCGTCCTTGCCGGCGGCCAGACGAGTCCGATGGGAAAGATTACGATCGACAAAACGGTTGAGTTCGTCGTACTCAACGCACACACCACGGTGACTCTCGTCCGATGAATTCGGAACGTCGCTACCCTGAGACCATTTCAGGCCCGTTTGAGGAACCGCCAATCCACTTCAGCGATCGGGAGGATCGTGACATCGAGATCCGCCCGTATGATGGGTCAGAAGCGGAGTACGAGGCACTGGCAGAGATGTACGTCGAATTCGACCCCTCAGATCGTGCCCAAGGCATCCCGCCAGGGCGAGAGTCACGGGTGCGAACCTGGCTTGACGGCATCCTCGCCGATGACTGCTACAATCTGATCGCGTGGGACGGCGACACCGCCGCCGGCCACTCAACGCTCGTCCCCGACGGCGACGACGACTACGAGTTGGCGATCTTCGTCCTCCAAGACTACCAGGAGGCCGGGATCGGCACCCACCTCATCGAGTCGTTGCTCGGCTACGGCTACAGCGAGGGGATCAACTGCGTCTGGCTCACTGTCGAACGCTGGAATCACGCTGCTGTGTCGCTGTACGAAAAGGTTGGCTTCGAAACAACAGGCGCAGAGAGCTTCGAGCTTGAGATGGCGATCCGACTCGCCGAAGACGACTAACTCAGACCGACAATACCGGCTGACTCGCGTACAGCAGGACGTATTCGGCGGCTTTCTCTAAGACATCGGTATCGCTGTCGTTGGCTGGTTCCCGCGGGACAACGACGAAATCTGCCCCGAGTTCCTCGGCCGTATCGAGGACAACGCTTCCCGGGTGTAGCGTCTTGATCTCCGTCGAAAAACCACGGGTAACGGAGGTCGAGAGCTCGACGCTGGCGTCGGCAGCGATCTCATCGAGCCTGTCGCTGAAGGATTCGGTGTCGGTGGCGATCTCGGCGTCGGTGATCGTCCCGTCTGCCAGCCCACGCACGCGCGGCTCACCGAGGATGTAGGCCGCATGGACAGCCGCGTCGTACCGATCGGCGATCGCCACCGCGTACTCGACGGCGGTCGTAGACTCCGGGCTCCCGTCGACCGGGACGACAACGAGCTCGATATCGAGGTCGGCCATATCAACCACTCCACCCGGCGGCCACAAAAACACTCCCTTCCGTCGGTGTGATCGGCGACAGCCGAACCGAACACCAGCGTTTTATCATCGCTGCCACCGAACCGACTGGCATGTTCGAGACGATCGTCGTGGCGACCGACGGCTCCGACAGCGTCAGCCGAGCGGTCACTGTTGCACTTGATGTTGCCGATCGGTTTGACGCAACCGTCCACGCGCTGTCGGTTGTCGACACCGACACGAGCGAGGAGGCCGCCGACCGACGCGACGAACTGACCGCCCACGCCGAGGACGCCCTCGACCTGGTCGAAGGGGAAACCGATCAGCCCGTTGTGACAACGATCCGGGAGGGTGAGCCCGCCGAGGAGATCAGCGCCTACGCCGAGGAGATCGATGCCGATCTGGTCACGACTGGCACCCGCGGCCGCCACGGCGAAAATCGGTTTCTGCTCGGCAGTGTCGCCGAACGCGTCGTCCGAATCTGTCCAGTCCCGGTGTTGACGGTGCGGCAACTGGCAGCCTTCGAGGACGACGACCCCGTCGAGGCCGCATAGCCGCTCCCCGGAGCCACGCCGTAGCTTCAAGTACGAAGCCGCGGCCACGGCGGGATACCGATGGTCGAGCTTTCGTTTCCGACCGACAGCCGTGGCGTCTCGCCGGTGATCGGCGTGATCCTGATGGTCGCACTGACAGTGATTTTGGCAACGGTGCTCGGAACAGTGGTGCTTGATTTTGCCAGTGGGCTCTCCGAACAGCCGCCGCAGGCGGCCTTCGGATACGAACGCAACGATGCCGATGAGATCACGATCACCCATGTCAGCGGCGATCAGATCGACAACAATCGCGTTCGGATCACCGTCGACGGCGACGAGGTGTACCCCGATGACTCCGACGCGGCGGTCTCGAAAACCGGGTGGGACAGCCCGATCGAGGCCGGCGATACGGTCGATATCGAGCACACCGACGCGGATGGTGGTGACACCGTGCGGATCATCTGGCAAAACCCCTCAGGCCAGTCGGCAAACACGCTCAGCACGTGGCAGTGGCCGCAAGGATAACGGCACAGACGCCGGCAGCTATGAAAACACCCGCTTGAGGTGTTGCTTCGAGAACAGCGAGGTTGGCTTGTCCATGTGGACGCCGATTTCGCCCGACAGCGCGCGGAGGCCGAACCGCTGGATCGGTTCCGGCAGCGAGTAGCCACGCCGGATCAGGTGGCCGAGTCTGATTTCACTTGAGAGCGTTTCACGCCACGCGGATTCGTAGATCCCGAGTGAGTCGGGGCGATCCGGCTGGATGTGGCGGGCCGCGCAGTCGGCAGCGGTCATCCCGTAGAGGATGCCGCCACCGGTGAAGGGCTTCGTCTGTGCGGCCGCGTCGCCGATAAGGAAGACGCGGTCAGTTGTGACCGTCTCCGGCGGCCCAATCGGAATCGCGCCCGAACAGAAGTGGTCGGTGTCGACATCGTACTGTTCGGTGAGGATATCGAAGCGGTCGTTGACATCAGCACCCGGCGCGGCTGCGAGTCCGTACTCGACGCCAGCCTCGCCGCGAGGGATGCGCCAGGCGAAGAATCGCGGGACAGTGAGATGGACATCGACGTAGTCGCCGTGGTCGTCCTCGTCGGTAAAGGCGAGGACGCCGTGGAGCTTTTCTTTCGGTTCGGGGAGTTCGACTGACTGCCGGACGCGAGAAACGGGGCCGTCACAGCCAGCGACCATGCGGGCCTCGATTTCCGTGGGTTCGGCTTCGTCGGCGACGCTGACGGTAAGCACGACACGGTCGTCGCGTTCGTCGACGCCGGTGACGGTGTGGCCTTCGCGGATCTCCGCGCCGGCGTCGCGGGCGGCGTCGGCGAGCGTGCGGTCAAGTTCGACGCGGTCGATGACGTTCGAGATCTCGTCGGTTTTGTAGAACAGATTGGCGTCGCTGTCGGGGCCGCCGGTGTAGAAGTTCGCGCCGTAGACGCGGTTCTGGAGGAGGTCGTCCTTGGCGTCATCAGGGACGAAGTCCCAGATGTCGGTGCTGACGTGACCCGAGCAGGCAAGTGGGGTGCCGACAGTGCCCTTTTCGAGGCCGAGCACGTCGTAGCCCGACTCGGCGGCCCGGCGGGCGAACCGCGCGCCGGCAGGGCCGACGCCGACAACGACGAAATCGTACATTACTGTGGGTTTGCGGAAGCGGTGGTATAGGTTGTTTGTTTTCAACTCTTTGAGATTGTTGTGTGGTTATCGGAGGAGAATCTGCACACCCATCCCGAATAGGATACCTGCTCCATGGGCTACAATATTTTTGATAGCACCTGAAGAGGAGATAATGTTTGATGGCAGAGACGCGGAAAACGCCATTACAGAGACACATACACAAATTAAAATCAAGAGACTTAATCGAGAATTCTCCATCATCCAATTGTGAAGCTTCGGGAATGAAGACATATATTGAGTATTAGATCCAGCAGACACAGCGGTCAAAGATGAGAGGCCCGCTAAGGTCCACAACTTTCGAGACGTTGTAATTCCAAGTTGGAGCAACAGAATAGAGAAATACATTCCCATAGAAAGAATAGATATTTTCTCTTCCTGTTCTTGAACAAACGTGCCGATTATACTCATTAACAAAAATCCGCCAATAGCCCCGACAACGCCTGAAAATCCTCTATCATTTTGTATTCCGAAATCCATGATCACCTCAAACATTACATAACTACTCAGACTAGCCACAAGCGGACCAAGGATGATTAGGAGGAAAAACGCCGACCAAAATTTCCGGCGCTCATCCAGAAAACAATACAGACTCCAGCAAGGGAATATAAGTAGCGAGTACCACACTAGATTATTAATTAGATGGCTGCTGGCAGATTGATGACTGTGAATCAGTGAGTTTGTCCAAAAAGTGTACACGACTGGATCAGTATGATCCAAAACAAGTGTCTGCTGAATAGGAACGGGCGTCAAATAGTAGATGCTTGCAAGGATTAGCGGGATCAAGCTAAGAATAATTCCTTCAACGATACGTTCGCTCGTGTCAGGCTTATTGAATTGCATTCGCATCAGCAGCTTTGTCTGGGTAAATATTTGATCTAGATTTTATTTTACACCCTCAATTACATTACCGAGCACAAAATATTGTGAAGCATAATCTACCCATGTCCGGCGATCAGGGGGACTCCCATCCAGCTCGAAAGGTCGATCCTAGAGAGTTGAAGAAAACTTTGGCAGAGTATAATCAAAAAGTTCCAGCAGTACGATCAAATGTTATCGCCCAAGAATTCTCGGATGTTGACCCACAAACAATTCGGAACAATTTAGATGATTTGGCAGATTCTAAACATATATGTCGATTCAATGATGGTGACTCCAAATTCTACTGGTTTCCCCGAAATAACGACGAGCAGGGGTCAGTAGAATACAGCGAGATCGTTGATGATTCAGTTGACTGGGAAGAGATAGATACTAGTCAAATACCGACTAATATAGCTGAGGAGATAGCAACAAATCGTCTACCATACTATCGTCCACGTAGTTTTTGGAGTAAGATAATTAATTTCTGCCAAATTGGAGTGATGGCTACATTTGGGTTAGTCATATTGGGTTTAGGAGGAATAGTTGATGGAACGCTTGGAATGAACCAAGAGATGGGAGTTATTTTGTTCAACAACGGATTACGGCTCTCCCTTGTTTTTCTACTAGGATACGTGGTCTCATTGGGGTTAGACCACCTTGCATCAGAAGGGAGGATTCCAAAGTCCCCGAGGTATTTTAATATCTTTAACAAATGATGCAATTTTGATTGAATATATCCGTTTTATGTTTTCAGAATGATGAAAGCGGGAGAATAAATCAGTCGTCGCTGGCGACTTTCGCGGGCTTGCGTCGATCCGAGCGCGGCCCCTCGATGTCGATATCGGGGAGGTAATCGCGCAGATAGCGACCGGTGTGCGACTCGTCGGTACGAGCGACCGATTCGGGTGTGCCGCTGGCGACAACGTCACCGCCGCCCTCACCACCCTCCGGGCCGAGGTCAATGATATGGTCGGCGTTTTTGACGAGATCGAGTTCGTGTTCGACGACGACGACGCTGTTGCCGTTGTCAACGAGTCGCTGGAGGACGTCGATCAGTTTGCGTTCGTCCTCCTTGTGGAGGCCCGTGGTTGGCTCATCAAGCAGGTAGAGCGTGTCGCCGGTCTGTTTTTTGCCGAGTTCCTCCGCGAGTTTCACACGCTGGGCCTCGCCACCCGACAGCGTCGTGGATGGCTGGCCGAGCGACATGTACCCAAGGCCAACATCCTTCAGGAGTTTGAGCCGGCGGCGGATCTGGGTGTTGGCCTCGAAGAACTCGTAGGCTTCGGCGACCTCCATGTCGAGCACGTCAGCGATCGTCTTGTCCTTGTAGGTCACATCCAGCGTTTCGTCGTTGTAGCGCGCGCCGTCGCACTCCTCGCAGGGCACCTGCACATCAGAAAGGAAGTTCATCTCGATGGTGACCGTTCCCTGCCCGCCGCAGGACTCACACCGGCCGCCTTTGACGTTGAACGAGAAGCGGCCCTTCTTGTAGCCGCGCTGTTTGGCGAGTTTGGTTTCAGCGAACAGCTCTCGAATGTAGTCGAAGACCCCGGTGTAGGTCGCGGGGTTCGATCGCGGCGTTCGACCGATGGGACTCTGGTCGATCAGCCGAACCGTTTCGATCTCGTCGACGCCCTCCAGTGCGTCGTGTTCGCCCGGATCGACCGAGGTGTTGTCGTTCATCTTGCGGGCCAGCCCCTTGTAGAGGATTTCGTGCATCAGGGTCGATTTGCCCGATCCCGAAACGCCCGTAATCGCGGTGAAAACGCCCAGTGGGATCGGCACGTCGAGGTTCTTGAGGTTGTGTTGGCGCGCGCCGCGGACGCGGAGTTCGCCGTCGCGGTCGCGTCGCTCGTCGGGGACAGGGATCTCCTTGCGACCCGCGAGATAGTCGCCGGTTGTTGAGTCCTCAGCGTCGCACACGTCGTCGAAATCACCCTGGACGACGATCTCACCGCCGCGCTTGCCCGGGCCAGGCCCCATGTCGATGATGGTGTCGGCCCGCCGCATCGTCTCCTCGTCGTGTTCGACGACAACGAGCGTGTTGCCGAGATCGCGCAAGCCTTCGAGGGTGTTGAGCAGGCGGTCGTTGTCGCGCTGGTGGAGCCCGATCGACGGCTCGTCGAGCACGTAGAGCACGCCGACGAGGCCGGAGCCGACCTGCGTCGCAAGGCGAATACGCTGGCTCTCGCCACCGGAGAGCGTCGATGCTTCGCGGTCAAGCGTGAGGTATTCGAGCCCGACCTCCTCCATGAAGCCGAGCCGTGCGCGAATCTCCTTGAGAATCTCCTCGGCGATGGTGCGGTCGCGCGCCGAGAGGTTCTCTTCCATGCCCTCGAAGTGACGCCGCGCCTCGCCGATCGACATCTGATTGACCTCGGTGATCGACGTACCGTCAACGAGGACGTGACGGGACTGCTCTTTGAGCCGCGTGCCGTCACACTCCGGACACTCGGTGACAGCCATGTACTCCTCGATGTGCTCGCGGGTACCCTCGGAGTCGGTTTCGACGTGCCGGCGGCTCAGGTTCGGAATGACGCCCTCGAAGCGTTTCTCCTTCCGGCGGGTGCCGTTGCGGGTCGACCGCTCGAAGACGACCTGCCGATCCGTTCCGTAGAGGAACTGGCGTTGAATGTCGTCGTCGATCTCTTCCCAGGGTGTGTCGAGGGCGACGCCGAAGTGCTCGGCGACCGAGTCGATTCGCGTCCGGTAGTACGACCGGTTGTAGCTCCAGGCCTCAAACACGTGTTTCAGGGGTTTGCTCGGATCCTGAATCACCAGGCCCTCATCGACTTCCTTCGCTTGGCCGATGCCCTCACACTCCGGGCAGGCTCCGTAGGGGCTGTTGAACGAGAACGATCGGGTCTCGATCTCGGAGAATTGAAACTCGCTGTTGGGGTTGCCAAGCGTCTCGGAGAACTCGACGGTGAGGCGGTCGTCGCCGTCGCCGCCCAGATCGCCCGTCGAGCGCGTGTTCGACCCGATCGGCGGGTTCTCCGGCGGATCAGGAATGATCGCCTTGAGAACGCCGTCAGCCTCCTCAAGTGCGGTTTCGACGCTGTCAGTGAGCCGCGAGCGTGCGTCGGCGGTGAGCTTCACGCGGTCGACGATCACGTCGATCGTGTGGTCGTAGTTCTTGTCAAGCTCTGGGCTCTCCATCGTCAGATCGAACTGCTCGCCGTCGACCTCGACGCGGGCGTAGCCCTCACTGACGAGCTCTTCAAACAGCTCCTCGAAGGCCCCTTTCTGATCGCGGACGATCGGGGCAGCGATCTTTGCACGCGTCTCTTCTGGGAACTCCAGCAGTTGCGTAATCATCGCCTGAGGGCTTTGCTCGCCGACCTCCTCGCCGGTGATCGGATCGTACTGGGTGCCAGTACGGGCGTAGAGGAGTCGCAGGTAGTCGTGGAGTTCAGTGACGGTGCCGACCGTCGAGCGAGGGTTGTTGGCGGCGTTTTTCTGATCGATCGAGATCGCCGGCGACAATCCCTCGACGGCTTCGACTTTCGGCTTGTCCATCTGCCCGAGGAAATTTCGGGCGTAGGCCGACAGCGATTCGATGTAGCGTCGCTGCCCCTCGGCGTAGACCGTATCAAAGGCCAGCGAGGATTTCCCGGAGCCTGACAGGCCGGTGACAACGGTGAGTTCTTCGCGTGGAATCTCCACGTCGACCTCCTTCAGATTGTGTTCCTCCGCACCGCGGACGTCGATGACATCGCGGCTCATCGGTGATGGATCACCCGAGAGCGACGACAACGAGTCGATGTGGCGACAACGCAGTTCATACCACAGGCACGGCTTCGACCGACTTAACGCGCCCGCTCCGTGGGTCGGCATGTCGTGGCCGACGGCCAGACCGGCGGGTGCGACCGCCGGTGGCGTGGCCACGGGGAGACCTCTTTGTGGGCTGAAACAAACGCTAAGTGGGTCGCTGTCATAGCGACCAGGTATGCTGGGCTCCGGTGGTGGTGATACGACGGTCGTCTGCATCGCCTGCGGGGAGTCACTGCCACGGTCGGAGGCCCGCGAGTACGACAAAACCGGCGACCGCTGGGAGAGACACGACAAGGAGTTCGAACACTTCTGTAAGGATTGTTTCCGGGAACTCTCCCATCAGCCGCGGTCGGGGCTTGAGTCCCTCTTGGTCGACATTGAGGACGACGGCCTCTCGGAGACGGAGTTTCTCTCCCGGTATCTCGACCGTGTCGATGACGACGAGGCGGTCGAAGAGCCCGATTCCTGACGCGGACACCGGCGTGTCGGGCTGTGTCGCCGTCGTGATCTGTCGACGCGACGCCGTTGGTACCGCCATCGTCGACGTCGACAGGCAACGACCCGTGCCATCGTCGCCGACGCCAGTGCTCAGGCCCAAGCGAACTCCTTTTGATGACGGCTCTCAGAACGGTGGGTATGGCAACTGACACAACGACCGGGCTCTCCGAGCATATGCGGGGGGTGACGGTCACGACGATCGCCTGTCTGGCCGGGCTGGGGGCCGCGCTCGGATCAGCGACGATCTTCGGCACCACGGCCGCCGACGCGGTCGGCACGGGGCAGGCACTCCTCGTGGCGACGGCGATCCTCATCCAGTTCCCGATTCTCAAGGTCGTCGGCGTCGACATCAGCGACTTCGGGATCAAGGACAATCTCTATATCGCGTTCATGACGTTCTGTCTCTGGTTTATCACCTACACGGTGTTGCTCACGTCGGCGGTGGGAGCGTAGATGGCCGACGACAGCATCGCGGTCGTTGACCTCGACCGCTGTCAGCCCGATCGCTGTAACTACGAGTGTGCAAACTTCTGTCCGCCAAACCGGACGGGCGAGGAGTGTATCATCACCCGCGAAGACCGGTTCGCGGACGACGACCGCTATGAGGGCGACCCAGACCAGATCAGCATCTCCGAGGAGCTGTGTCTCGGTGAAACCTGCGGCATCTGCGTCGAGAAATGTCCCTTCGATGCCATCGAGATCATCAACCTCCCCCAGGAGCTCGACGACGAGCCGACCCACCGCTACGGCGACAACGCCTTCGCGCTATATGGGCTCCCGGTTCCCGCACCGGGCAACGTCACCGGCATCCTCGGCCCCAACGGGATCGGAAAGTCGACGGCGGTCAAGGCGTTGGCTGACGAAATCGTGCCGAATCTCGGCGAGTACGGCGGCGACGCCACCTGGGAGGCCGTCCTGGATCGCTACCGCGGCTCCGAACTGCAGAACTACCTCACCCAACTGATGGACGAGGAGATCACGGTCGCCCGCAAACCGCAGTATGTCGACCAGATCCCCAAACAGTTCGACGGCAACACCCGCGAGCTACTGGAGCAAACTGACGAACGCGGCGCGCTTGACGAATTGGTTGAACGGCTCTCGATCCAGCCGATCATGGATCAGCCCATCGACTCGATCAGTGGCGGCGAACTCCAGCGCGTCGCCATCGCGGCGACACTCGCCCGAGACGCCGACTTCTACTTCCTCGATGAGATCACGCCGTATCTCGACATCGGCCAGCGAATGGTCGTCGCCCGGCTGATCCGCGAACTCGCCGACGACCCCGAGGCTGAGCGATCGATGCTCGTCGTCGAACACGATCTGGCGATTCTTGATCTCTTGGCTGACACGCTGCACGTCGCCTACGGTGAGGCCGGCGTCTTCGGCGTGATGACCGATCCGAAATCCGTCCGCAACGGGATCAACGAGTATCTTGAGGGCTACCTCAACAACGAGAATATGCGGATCCGGCCGGAGTCGATCACCTTCGAGGAACACGCCCCCCGAGAGACCACCCGCGGGACGCCGCTGGTAGAGTACCCCAAACTCTCGAAATCCTACGGCGACGGCGAATTCTCCCTTGATGTGGACAGTGGGCTGATCTACGAGGGTGAAGTGCTGGGCGTGGTCGGCCCCAATGGAATCGGGAAATCGACACTCGCCAAGCTGTTCGCCGGCTCAATCGAGCCAGACAGCGGCGACCTCGATTTCGATCTCGATATCTCGTATAAACCGCAGTACATCGAGATCGACCAGCCGATGCGCGTCGATAGCTTCCTCTCGTCGATCACCGACGAGTTCGGCACCTCCTACTGGGATACAGAGGTTGCCAAACCCCTCCAGCTGAACCCGATTATGGAACAGCAGCTCACCGATCTCTCCGGTGGCGAACGCCAGCGTGTCGCCATCGCGGCCTGCCTCTCCGAACCGGCCGACCTCTACGTGCTCGACGAGCCCTCCGCACACCTCGATGTCGAACAGCGCGTCCAGGCCACCTCGGCGATCCGCCGCTACGCCGAGAATCACGACGCGACCGCGCTCGTCATCGACCACGACATCTACATGATCGACCTGCTGGCCGACCGGCTGATGGTCTTCGACGGCGAGCCAGCCCAACAGGGCCATGCCACCGAGCCACAGGAGATGCGCGCTGGTATGAACGACTTCCTCGCGGATCTGGATATCACCTTCCGCCGCGATGAGGGCACCGGGCGTCCCCGGATCAACAAACCGGGCAGCCAGAAGGACAGCCAGCAGAAACGCGACGGCGAGTACTATTATTCGGCGTAGTCGGTGTCGCAGACGACACGCCCTAAACCAACAACCGTTTTCCGTCCCCCGGGCGAACGCGGAGCCATGACAGACGACGAGGAATCCACGCCGGACGCTGAGGAGCCTGAGACCCCAGAGCAGCCCGACGCTGCGGACGCCGACGGCGAGGAGAAATCCTTCCGTGAGCGCGTCGAAGAGATCCGCGAGAAACGACAGCAGGAACGCGAAGAGGGCGGCGAAGGCCAGCCAAGCCCCGAGGAGATGATGGGCGGCGGTGGCGCGCCCGGCGGCATGGGTGGCGGCGGTGGCGGCAACCCCTTCGCCCAGATGATGAGCGGGATGATGGGCGGCGGTGGCGGCCCGGGCGGCATGGGCGGCGGCCCGCCAGGCATGGGTGGCGGCGAGGAGTCGTCCAACGACAACGAACAACTCGTCCGTGAAATCCGTCAGCTCCGCGATGAGGTGCGAGATGCCAACCGCGAGCTACGCCGGATCGCCGACGCGCTCGAAGACTAAGCTACGCTCGCCGAGAGCCTCTTTTCAACAGCGAGTGGCTACAGGTTCGCGGTGGGTCGCAACACCTAACACGCACTCGGCTCCGAGATACCGACAGTGAGTATCGCCGCCGAGCGTATCGAGCGACTGTTCGCTCTCGCAAAGGAGGCGACCGCCAACGGCGAGTTCGACCGCTCACGGGAGTACGTTCGGCTGGCCCGCCGCATCGCCGAACGGAACCGGTGTGGGCTGCCGCGGGCATTCAAGCGGTTTACCTGCCCGCGCTGTGCGGTCGCCCTCCGGCCTGGTGTCAACGCGCGCGTCAGACTGCAGGACGGCCATGTCGCCATCAGCTGTGACTGTGGGGCGATCAAGCGGTATCCATACGACTGATCACGAATCGCTGGGAGCGATACACAGCGTTGTGATGGTATAGTTACAAAAATCCGCACAGCGAGGCGGCGGGCCGGCGGCTGCGGTCGCTTGTGCTGTCACCAAACGGATACGATTAACATACAATTATTAATCAGTAGCAACCAGAGTCGATAGCAATGGCAGCACCGCATGTGCTCCTCGTGGAAGACAGCGATTTCATGGCGACCCGGGTCGCCGAGACGCTGGAGGAGATCCACGGCTTCTACGTGACGACCGTCGATACGGCTGATGACGTCCGAGCGGCACTCACGGAGTACGACGACATTGAATGCATCGTAACAAACTACGAGCTCCCGGAGACAAATGGGGTCAAACTCGCCGCCTCGATCAACGGCCGAAACGAGGAGCCGGAGATCCCGATCATCATTCTCACCGGCAAAGAGCTCGAACCGATCGCCAGCGACGCGATCCGGGCCGGCGTCACGGAGTTTGTCTACAAGGGCGACCACGCGACCGGCGAGATGGATGTCCTCGCCAATCGAATCAGCCTCGTGTTGAAAGCCTACAGCGACCGCTGATCAGCCAAGCGGGTGAGCACAGCCGACGGAACCCGTAGGCTTTTGTTGATTCCGACCCCAGCAGATGGTAATGAAGGAGTCGCTCATGGACATCCTCTGTTGTCCGGTGGACAAACACGACCTCGAACTGACCGTCGACACAAAAGACGACGAAGAGATCATCGAGGGGACACTCACCTGTACGGAGTGCGGGGAGGCCTACCCCATCGAGGACGGCATCCCGAACCTGCTGCCGCCGGATATGCGGGACGAAGCCGCGGCCTGATCCGGTGTACCTGTAGCTTTTTGTTCCGTGGGGTCGATTCACAACCGTGTCGCAACTGACAGTATCGCTCAACGACGACGGCCTTCATTCGATCACCGCGCCCGATAGCTTCGAGACCAGCGGGCCCGTTGAGCTCCTGTTAGACAACCACGGCGAGGCCGTCCACGTCCATCTCAATCTCGATGAGACGTTGTCAGCCGTCGCCGACATCCGGGCGAACAACCATTACGTCGAACCCGAGAACGAACGCCCGGTTTCGGTCGCCGTCAACCCACGATCGGCGGCGGTGACCGGTCGGCTCAAGATCGCCACCGGATACGGTTCGGAAGTCGCTTACACGACGATTAGCGTAAAACCGCCGTCAGAGGATCCAAACCGCGTCACCGTCGACGAATCGCTATCGAAACCCCAGCGTGAGCCACCGGCGGAACCAACCACCGCCGAACAGCTCGCCGACGCCGTCGCCGGCGGGAACTCGACTGGACTGCTGGTTGGCTTCGGGCTGCTCGCAGTGGTGCTGGCGGTTGCTATCGCCGTCACACTCGAAAGCGGCGTTGTCGTCGCGGGTGCGATCGTTGTGCTGCTTGGCGTTATCGTTGCTGTCGGCCTAGCCGTACGCGTCTAGTTCTCATTTGCTATCGTCGTCGTGGCCATCGGGATGTGTCGGCGTCCCCGACAGATTGCCATCGTCGTCGAACCGCTTCTCGCGGAGGTATCGCGCCCGGTAGCGGTTGGCTCCCTCGGAGAGGTCGGCTTCGCGGATATCGTCGACGGTGCCATCGGCGACCGCGTCGATGATGGCCTCGATCTGTTCCTTTTCGCTTGGGGTGAGCTCGAACTCGTAGGTCTGGGTGTCCTCCCGTTCCAGTTTGGCCCACTCCCGCCCCGCGGCGACAACCATCGAGCACGGTTCCCGGCAGGGGAAGACGCAGTCGCCGCCTTCGGCAGCTAACGGTTCGTCCTCGGAGAGCTGCCATTCGCGCCGTTTGAGACACTGGGAGTCGTCACAACACGCGGCAGCCGCCCACTCAACGGCCTCGTCGGGCAGGACGGTAATCAGATTGTAGATCCCGCTTTGTCGATCCTGTTCGTCCCGCCAGTGGTCGATATCGAGGTCGCCACGCTGTTCGCGGTGCCAGTTGACGATCGTTGCCGGATAGAACGCTTCGACTGCCTCATAGACCTCAGCGGCGGTGAGTTTGGGGAAGATCCAACCAGAGTCAAGCGACGGCGCGGTTCGAAGCGGACGGTAGCGACCGTCGGCATCACGCGTCCCGATATCACGGGCGTCAAACGGATCCGTGTGCATTGTCAGCGCGTCGCCGTCGGCGTCGCTGTCGTTGACATGACGAATCTCGTAGCGACGATCGCCGTCGGCTGCCAGTGTGGTCGTTATGGTGAGTTCGCCCCACTCGCGGTCGATGCCGGATTCGAGGTCGTCGTAGCGAGCCGGAACCGAGCGGTCGTCGGCCAGTTCAAGCCAGCGACAGAACGCGTGCTTGCGCTCAGTAGTGACCTGCTGGGTGTAGAAATACCAGTTCGAGATGTAGGCTGCCTGCTCGCCGGCGACCGTACTGAGTTCGGCAGCACCGAGGCTGGTCTGGTGGTCGGGCGTCTCAATGGAGTAGGTGTCTTCGGCGGCGTCGTAGTCGGCAGCCAGCCCGTCGTACTCGATTGGTTCCGCCGCAAGCTGTTCTCTGAACGCCGCCAGTTGCGTTTCTGAAAGCGTAGCGTCGGCAACAGACATCTATTCACCCGCCACCTGTGTCGCTGGGTTGGTTCGCTGTCGCACCCGCGCGATCGCATCACCGATATCCGCACCGGCGTCAGCGGCGCGTTCGAGCACCACATCGGCGGTCAGTTCCTCGGTGCCGACTGCGCCGCCGTACCAGATCCGGTGGCCGTCGACGGTCGCGGGCACGTCGTATCCGTTCCGATAATCCTCAGTGAGCCCCATGTCCTCAGGGATATCCTCCTGGGTGTGGAAGCCGTCGGCGATAAACAGCGGGACGACAATGATATCCTCGCTGTCGAAATGGTGGGTCACATCGTCGACCTCCGGCTCCTCGTCCATGAACAGGGCCTTGACCTCGTCGAACCGCCCGATATCTCGGAGGCGTTCGGTGTGGTACTCGATCGCTTTCGCGCTGTTTTCGTTGCGCTCGGTGCCGTGACCGACGACGGCGAACCCAAATCCGTTACCCACTTCGGGATCGCCGGTGACCGATTCCGCGCGGCGAACGAGGACATCCGTCATCGCCTCGTGGGTGCCGACGGGGCCGCAGTAGTGTACCTCCTTGTCGATGTCGCTGGCGACCAGCGTGGCGGTATCCGCCGAGATACCATCGGAGTTCCACAGCTCCGGCTCCCAGCCCTCTAACCGGAGTTCTCGTGGGATGACCCGCTCGGTGAAATACCCCTCACTGATGAACAGCGGGACGACGTAGATCTCGTCGCCGTGGGTTGTGCGGAGCACCTCACGAAGCGAGGGCTGCTCCTTCCAGAAGCCGGTTCGCACCTCGTCGAAGGCACCGGTTGCCCGGATGGTATCGGCGTGGGTGTGTGTCGGCGTCGCCGAATCAGGGTTGAGATGCGACCCGTGGGCGACGATGACCAGCGATTGCATACGCGGGGCTTCGGGCGTCGATGGCTTATGGACTTCGGGCGATCGGTGATCGGGGTTGCCGAGACACCGAGCAAGCGGTGGTTTTTGCGCCAATTTCCACCGATCGGTCATCGATGACTGTCCGACCGACGGCGAAATCATCATTACCGTCGGCGACACGCCTCTGGTATGTCACTTGCCGCCGAAACGCGTGAGGCCGTCCGCCAGCGCCCCACGCTCTATGACGCGCTGCGGGCGGGCATCCTCAACTACACCGCCGCCGCCGACAGCCTCGATATCGACGGCGACACCGAAGCGATCGCTACCGCGCTGCGTCGATTCGGCGAGTCGCTGTCGACAGAGGATGGCGACGAAAAGCCTGACCGCTCGATGACGGTTCGCATGGAGAGCGGCATCGACCGTGTCGACACCGACGCGCAACTCGCTGTCGGCGGTGTCGGCTTCGGCACCAACGCGGCCACAGCGCCAGCCTCAGATGTCGCCGAGGAGTCGCCATCGCTGACGGCGATTCAGGCGACTGGCGATGTCGACAGCGACCTGTTAGCGACGGTGCTGGATCGGCTGCGGATCGCCGACATCGAGGTACGGGCGGCCGGCATCGCCGACGACGCGCTAGTCGTGGTTGTGCCGCGTCGAGCAGGGGCGACAGCCCTCCGGCTGGTTGAGGCCGCGGCGTAGTCGACAGCGCAAAAATTCGACGGCTTCAAACGCCCGCCGGTATCACCACCGACAACAATGGCGCTGTCCGTGACGAACTCCCTGACAGACGAGCGTGAGGCATTCGAGCCGACCGGCGATGAAGTCCTGGTGTACGTCTGTGGGCTGACCGTCTCGGATGATCCCCACCTCGGCCACGCACGACTCTGGACGCACGCCGACGTAATCGCCCGCTGGCTGGCCGCTTCGGGCTACGACGTGCGGCACGTCGAGAACTTTACTGACGTCAACGAGAAGATCGCCGCCCGGGTCGGCGAACGCCCGGAGTGGGACACCGAGGCCGACGTGGCACGGCACTACATCGCTCGCGTCATCGAGTACATGCGCGGGCTGAACTTCCGACGCGCAACAGTCTACCCGCGTGTCTCCGAGCACATCCCCGAGATCATCGAGTTAGTCGAGACGCTGATCGAGGCCGGCCACGCCTACGAGGCCAACGGCTCGGTGTACTTCGATGTGACCACCTTCGACGACTACGGCAAACTCTCGAATCAACAGCCCGACGACCTCGAAGCCCAAGGCGATCCCGACGAGCGAAGCGAGAAGCGCAACCCCGCGGATTTCGCTCTCTGGAAGGCCGGCGGCGTCGCACCCGATGCCATCGAAGAACACGCCAAACACGACCACGGCGACGACCACCCAACCGGACAGACGTGGGAGTCACCGTGGAGCGAGGGTCGCCCCGGCTGGCACATCGAGTGCTCGGCGATGTCGATGACGCATCTCGACGACACGATCGATATTCACATCGGTGGCCACGATCTGGTCTTCCCGCATCACGAAAACGAGATCGCCCAAAGCGAGGCCGCCACCGGCCAGCAGTTTGCCAACTACTGGCTGCATACCGGCCTGCTTCAGACCGACGACGAGAAGATGAGCTCCAGTCTCGGGAACTTCTTCACCGTCGAGGATGCCCTCGAAAAATACGGCCCGAACGTCATCCGCACGTTCTACCTCTCGACGGAATACGGCTCGAAACAGACGTTCTCCGAGGCAGCGATGGCCGAAGCCGAGGAACGCTGGGAACGACTCGAACGCACCTACCACGCCGCTGTCGCGGCCTGTGATTCCGTCGATGCGACCGCGAAAGCCGAGGACAGCGACCTCCGGGCGGCGGTCAGCGACACCACCGAGGAATTCACCGCGGCGATGAACGCCGATTTCAACGTTCGGGAGGCGATGGCCGCGTTGCGCTCGCTGACAACCGCTGTCAACCGCCACATCGAGGAAGCAGAGCCCTACGACTATCAGGGGCTCAAAGCCGCCATCGAGACCTTCGAGTCGCTTGGTGGCGATGTCTTCGGCCTCCAATTCGACACAGAGACCGACGGCGACGTTGCACTCGCCAGTGAGGTTGTCGAACTCGTCTTAGACGTGCGTGAGGCCGAACGCGAGGCCGGCAACTACGACCGTGCCGACGACCTTCGGGACTCCTTGGCCGACCTCGGCATCGAGGTACAAGACAGCGACGATGGGCCGACGTTCCGGTTCGAGTAGCTGAAACGTCACATATTTGTCTCGTTGCCGTCAGCCATCCGATATGGACGGTCGTCGACTCATCGAAGCCCTCCTCGGCGTCTACGTCGCAACGCTGGTGCTCCCAGCATTTGCGGTGTTCGGCTGGGTCGCCGTCGCCTCGGCATCGCTCGGATCGATCCTCGCCGCTGGGCTGGCTATCGCGGCGGCGACCGCGATGGCAGCGACCACCATCGCCGACCTGCCGGATCGCGTTACCTCACCGTCGGTCGTCGTCGCGACGATCCTGCCGCCCTTGCTATTTTTACCGTATATGATCCTTGCCCGACCCGAATCAACCCCCGATGTATTCCCGGTTGTCGGCCTCCTCGCTGTCCTCCCTGGGATCGGCGTGCTGCTCGCTGCGGCCGAGATTCGGAACCGTCGACTCCGAGCACAAGCGAGCGAATATGCGGTCGTGACGACCGGCGACGACGCCAATGAGAGCAGTCTCGGTCGATCGATCAGAGTTGCTGCCGCCGGCGGGGTCGGCCTCATCGTCGTCGGTGTCGCGGTATCGATCCTAGCGTTCGACGGCTTCGATGGGAACTCAACCTTGTTCACCTCGCTGACCGGGTTGTCATCGCTGTTCTTTCTGTTCGACAACGACAGCCAAGAGTTGGCGGTTACCGACAAAGGGCTGCGAGTCAACCGCTCGATGACGCCGTGGGCCGATTTCGATAGCTTCCGTGTCACCGACGAGAAGATCAAACTCAAACGCGCCCGGTGGTGGCTTCCGACCCGGGATTTCGACCGTGAGGAAATCGACGATGACGCTGCATTTATCGAAGCCATGGGTGAGTTTCTGGCGCGCACAGATACCGAGACGGAACGAGCCACGGCGACACCGGAGCGATAGCGACGGTGCTGTGACCGCGTCGATACCGGAATAGCGGGTGGCAACGCCAGTTGCACAGAACAGCTATCCCGGCTGATCACGTATCGACGTGGAATGGAACACACTGACGCGCCACAGTCGGAGCGGCCGATCTACACGGCACCGCGAACCGAGATTGCACAGGAGCAAGGCCGGTTCCGGACGTATTTCAATTTCCCCGGGCGGATGGTGCCCGGCCACGACGACCACGGCTACGGCCCGCTGGCGACGGTCGTCGAGTCGTTCATGGATCCCGGCACGCTGATCCGGATGCACCAACACCGCAACGAGGAGATTATCTCGTGGGTACCGGAGGGCGTCATGCGACACGACGATCGCGAGGGCAATGAACTGGTGACTGACCCCGAACACCTGCTGGTGATGAACGCCGGCCGGGGATTCTGGCACGCCGAGGAAACCCATGGCTCGGATCCACCGCTCCGGATGCTCCAGTGTTTTGTTCGCCCACACAGTCTCGACCTGGATCCCAAACTCCAACACGAACCGATCTCCGAACCGACCCAAAACGCGTGGCGACACCTCTTCGGCCCTGAGGGAAGCGACGCCCCACTGGGTGTCCGCAACGATATCCACTGTTATGACGCTCGACTCGACGCCGACACGTCGGTCACGCTACCGACGCGACCAGGCTGGCACACCTACTGTTATGTCTTCGATGGCTCAACCGAGGTCGGCGACGAAGCCGTCGGCGAGACCGAAAGCGCACTAGTAACCGCCGACGAGGCGGCGACAGTCACCGCAGCCGAGGATTCGGTCGTCGTTGCCTTCGATATCAACCCCGACGCCCCGGTTACTCGACAGGGAACCATCGGTCGGTGAAAGCTCGTCGAGAGAACAGCGGCTACGAGAGTTGAGACGACAGCAGGAAAGTGCTCCGGCAGGGATTTGAACCCTGGTCATCACCGTGAGAGGGTGATATGATTGGCCGGACTACACCACCAGAGCAGGCTGCATTCGCCTGAATGCATCCGATTGTAGCCGGGTTGGTATCAAAACAGTTGCGCTTCGGCCGCCCCATGTGACAGCGTGACGAATGACAGTATGATGGTCACCCCGTTCGTGGACGTGAAATCGTCGTCGACGGTGATATACGAACATCTACAGCCGAAAAGCAGTATTGAATAGAAAACCTCTTCAATACAGGTGACGTGCCATAGATACCCAACGGATCCGACTCTATGGCCAACATGGAAACAGCGACGTTCGATACCGAACTGAGCCTTTTTAAGTACGACAATCTCGAACAGCTGCCGGCGAGCCACCGCGACCTGACCGAAGCCGACCGCGAACCACGCATCGAAGCCGCGCTCGACGAACTCGGCGACGACGTGGTCATCCTCGGCCACAACTACCAGCGACGCGAGATCGTCGAACACACCGATTTTATCGGTGATTCCTACGCCCTGAGCAAACACGCTGCTGAGGCCGACGCCGAGTACGTGATCTTCGGCGGGGTGACGTTCATGGCCGAATCCGCCGACATCATCACCGACGACAACCAGACAGTCATCCTCCCCTGCATGGAGGCTTCATGCCCGATGGCGGGGATGGCCGAAGCCCTGCAGGTCGACGCCGCCTGGGAGCAGATCACCGCCGCCGACCCCGACAGTGAGATCATCCCGATCACCTACATGAACTCCTACGCCGACCTGAAGGCCTTTTGCGCCGAACAAGGCGGCCTCGTCTGTACCTCCTCGAACGCCCACAAGGCCTTCGAGTGGGCCTTCGAGCGCGGCGATAAGGTGCTCTTCCTGCCGGACAAACACCTCGGCGAAAACACGGCCCACCGCCTCGGCATGGAGGATTCGATCGCCGAGTGGAACCCCTGGGATCCCGAGTCGAAGGACGCCGACGAACTCGAAGACGCCGAAATCGTCCTCTGGGACGGCTACTGCCAGGTTCACGAGCGATTTACCGCCGACCACATCGCTGACGTACGCGAGCGACACCCCGACGCCAACGTCGTCGTCCACCCCGAGTGCCGTCGCGAAGTCGTCGAAGCCGCCGATGTCGTCGGCTCCACGGCGACGATCACCGAAGTCGTCGAGGAGGCCGACCCCGGCGAAACGTGGGCCATCGGCACCGAAATTCACCTCGCCAAACATCTCGACCGCTGGCACGACGACGTGAACGTGGTGCCGCTCTGTGGCGACGCGTGTATGGACTGCGATGCGATGCGCCAGATCGACCCGAACTACCTGACGTGGGTGCTCGAAGAGTTGGCAGCGGGCCGCGAACACAACGTCGTTGAGGTCGCTCCCGAGGAGAAAGAACTCGCCGGCGTCGCCCTCGACCGCATGCTGGAGCTCTAAGATGACACCGGACACACCAACAGCAGACACCCCACGCACCGCTGACGTGCTCGTCGTCGGCTCCGGGATCGCCGGCTGTGCGGCCGCCCTCGCCGCCGCGCGCAAGGGCGAAGACGTGCTGCTCGTCACAAAGGCCAGCGAACCCGAAGACGCCGCCTCCGATTGGGCACAGGGCGGCATCGCCACCACTCGCGGCGACCCTGAATCACTCAAAGCCGACATTATCGACGCCAGCGCGGGCGTGGCCGACCCCGAAGCGGTCGACGTACTCGTCGAGCACGCCGCCGACGCCGTCCGCGACGTGTTGATCGAGACGCTGGGTGTCGAGTTCGACACCCTCGACGACGAGTACGACTTCGCACAGGAGGCCGCCCACTCCGAGGATCGCATTCTCCATGTCGACGCCGCGACCGGCCAGCACGTCCTCCGGCCGTTTCTCTCGCATCTCGACGCGGTCGACAACGTCGAGATCCTCGAATCGACGGCCGCCCTCGAACTCCTGCGCCACGAGGGCCGCGTCCACGGCGCGCTGCTCGATACCGAACCCGACGGCGAACCGGTCTTCGCCGGCGCGACCGTCCTCGCCACCGGCGGCATCGGCGACTGCTTCGAGCAGTCGACCAACCCGCCGGGCTCGACGGGTGACGGCATCGCTATGGCGTTTCTCGCCGGAGCCGAGGTCGAGGACATGGAGTACGTCCAGTTCCACCCGACCGCGGCCGATGTCGAGGAACCCTTCTTGCTGAGCGAGGCGGTACGCGGCGAGGGGGCGCTCCTTCGGAACGCTGATGGCGAGCGGTTCATGCCCGACTACCACGCCGACGCCGAACTCGCACCACGGGATGTCGTCGCCCGCGCCGTCCAAGACGAGATCGACGCGACTGGGGGCGTGACGCTCGATGTCAGCCCGCTGGAGCAACCCTTCGAAGAAGCGTTCCCAAATCTCGCTGACCGCTGTGCCGACCACGGGATCGATCCCGCCGACGGGATTCCGGTTGCACCCTGCGAGCACTTCCTCTGTGGCGGTGTCGCCGTCGACGACCACGGCCGCGCGACGCTGGACCGCCTCTATGCTGTCGGCGAGTGTGCACACACCGGCGTCCACGGCGCGAACCGACTCGCCTCGACGAGCCTACTGGAAGGCCTCGTGTGGGGCCTCCGCGCTGGCCGTGATGCAACGGGCTTCGAACCGGAAGCAATCGAGTACCAACGGCTCCAAAACAGCGATCCTGCGCTGCCTGACCGTTTTGCTGGTGAGAAGTTCCACCGACTGCGGCGCGTCGTCAGCGACGAACTTGGCCTTCGACGAACGAAAAGCGGGATCGACAGCGCGCGTGGACTCCTCCGGCGACTCAAAGGCGAAGTCGATGCCTACACCCGGACGCGAACTGCCCGGAGCCTCTATGAACTCCGGAACGCCACGGTCGTCGCCATCCTGATCGCCAACGCCGCTGCCGACAACGACGAGAGCGTCGGCTGCCACTATCTCGTTGACGACGCGGCAGCGGAAAACGAATCGACAGCGGCAGCGACAAACGGGGACTGATGCTTACGGCCAGTCAGATCGACCGGTGGCTACAGGAGGATATCGGCCACCACGACGTGACCAACGACGTGGGCGGGGACACGCGTGGGCGACTCGTTGCTAAGGAATCCGGCGTTGCCGCCGGGATCGACGCGGCCGCAGCCGTGTTCGACCATCTTGACGTCGACGCCGACCGCGAGGTCAACGACGGCGACGCTATCGACGCTGGCGATGTCGTCCTGCAGACAAACGGGGCGGCCCAAGCGACGCTCCGGGCCGAACGCGTCGCGGTGAACCTTGCGGGCCACGCCTCGGGCGTCGCTACGAAGACACGCGAGGCTGTCGACCGGGCCGAACGCGTCGCCAGCGACGTGCGAATCGCCGGGACGCGAAAGACGACGCCTGGGCTGCGCGGGATCGAGAAACGTGCCGTCGTCGCTGGCGGCGGCGACAGCCATCGACTCGACCTCTCGCATATGGTGATGATCAAGGAGAACCACATCGCCGAGATGGGACTCGAACCCGCCGTCGAGCGGTTCCGCGAGCGCGTCTCGTTTGCGACGAAGCTCGAAGTCGAAGCCGAATCGACCGAGCAGGCCCGCCGTGCGGCCGCGGCGGGTGCCGATATCGTCCTGCTGGATAACATGACGCCGGGCGAAACCGCCGAAGCGGTCGACGCCCTCGCTGACGACACACCCGACGTGCTGACCGAAGCCAGCGGCGGCATCGCCCTCGACGACGTCGCCGACTACGCCGCCACCGGCGTCGACATCATCTCGATGGGGTCGCTGACACACTCGGCTCCGAGCCTCGATTTCTCGTTCCGAACCGGTGAGTGAGCGGCGTCGACACGCACGCTACTCGGCCGGTACGGATGTCTCGTCGGCTGGCACCGTTTTGTCGACTGTTAGCTCGTCACCGACAGCGATTGTCTCGCCCCAACTCGCCTCGGGAACTGCGGTGTTGACCATCAGCCGAAAATCGTGGTTGAACCAGTCGCCGCCGCTCCAGTCGGGCATCGTCGCCCGCCGCTGTGCGATGAACGTCTTGTTGAAGTCCTCGATCTCGTTGCCGGTGTCGGGATCACGGCTCGGGACGACACACCGCTGGCAGGGGTTGACCCCGAGGAAGTCGGCGTCGCCGATCGTGAATCGGACGCGGCTCTCGCGGTCGGCGAAGAGATGGTCTTCCCAAAACGGCGGTACGCCACCGAGGACGATATTCGGGCGGAGACGACGACGCATCCCTGCTGGATCGACGCCGTCGAACCAGCCGGCGACGGTTTCGATCGTCGCTTCGCTGATGATCGTCGGCCCTGAAGCAGTGGTGTCGTCGGGGAAGCCACCCTCGTGGTTGTGGTCGAGCGTGACGGGGTAGCCGAACCACGCACGCAGCCAGTCGGTGAGGGCGGCCGTTTCGTCGTTGGCCACGGCTCCGAGTTCGAAGCGGCGTGGCTCTTGTTCCGGCGTCGACAACGTCACCGCCTCTGCGCGCGCTGTCTCGCCATCGTAGGCCGCACGGATCGGATGCACCTGCCGGTCGTTTTTTCCGTTGACGTAGTCGCCGTCGCCGTCAAACAGCGCGTACTCGCGGTCGCCGGCAAGCCCGCCGTTGGTGACAATCTCGACACGCTCGACCGACCGTTCGTCGAGCGATTTGATCGGGTACATCAATATGTGTTCAACCGTCGCCGACTCCGGAGGGTGCATGTCGGCAGGACAGCACACTGAATAGAAAATCCATCGGTTCAACCAAATATTCAGCGGCGTCGACGGGGACGCGTGAGCCGCTGGCTTACTCGTCGGCTTCGTCGGCGTCAAGGTCGATATCGGCGTCGTCGAAGATCTCCTCGATCTCGTCGACGCTCAGCGAGCGGTACCCCTCATCCGCAGAGAGAGTGGAGATACTGACTTCCTTCGGGCCGAGTTCATCAGTCGCAACGCGGAGCGCGCGTACCGCAAGCGCGAGGCCGTCGTCGTGGCTGATCTCGTCGTCCCATTCCTCTTCGAGGAATTCCTGGATGTCCGCACCGGAGCCACCGATGACCGTCGCCTTCCACTCGTTGGGGGTTCCCGAGGGGTCGGCCGCGAACAGCCGTGGCTCACCGTTGTCGATCCCGCCGATGAGCAGGGCTGCCCCGTACGGACGGGTGCCACCGCGCTGGGTATTTTCCTGAATGTGATCGGTGAGTCGCTTGGTGAGCGCCTCCACGTCGATCGGCTCGCCGTACCGGAGCTGGCTGACCTGGCCCTGCTGGCGGGCGAAGTCGATCAGCTGACGAGCATCGGCGACGTGGCCCGCGGAAGCCGCACCGACGTGATCGTCAATCTTATGCAGCTTTTCGATACTCTCGGATTCCATCAGCGAGGAGCCCGCGCGGCTCTGGGCGGCCAGCACGACGCCGTCGGCTGTTCGGATGCCGACGCTTGGCGCACCACGAGAGACGGCTTCGCGGGCGTACTCAACCTGATAGATCCGACCGTCCGGCGAAAACAGTGACGTGCCGCGGTCGTAGGCCTGCTGGTCGTTCCCTCTCATCGCTGTCCTCCAAACCGGCGACCAACTGCGTACTGATTCATCTGTCACCACCTAAGAGACCGATAGGAAAAACCCTTGCTACCCATTCCGGGGCACTGCCCGCTGGTCGCTGTCGCACCCTGCGGCTGTCCCGACTGCCACCGATCAGCCGGCCCAGCCACCCGGCATATCGCCGTCGACGCGCTCACGCCATAGCTCGAAGGCCTCGTTGCACTCAGGGTGTGACTCGATGTGTTCCATGAAGCCGGCGCCGGCGGAGCCGATAGGTCGCTCACAGAACGGACAGCGGTTGGGCTCGACGGAATTGGTAGCTGTTGCCATACCACATGCTTTGTCGCCAGCCATATAACGATTGTGCACGATCAATCGATCTTTCTGACGAAACAGCTCCGATAAATCGAGTTCGGCGTGAGAAACAGCAGCCCACCAGACAGCACTTCACAAGGGCAACACCGCTGAGCCGCCAGCCGGTAGCTCTTCCATCCAGCATGCGAAAGGGTGGGTATGAACGAACGACGAAAACACAAACTCGCCGACACCGCCCAACAGATCGTCGGCGGGTTTCTGCTGGCCGGGCCATTCGTCGTCACCGAGGAAGTGTGGTCGCTCGCTCGCAATATGACGCCGCTGCACAGCATCGTCCTCATCGGTGCCGTGATGGCGATCGGCTACGGCGGTCTCTACGGTGCGGACAACGATCGTGATCCACGACGCGAGGCAGCGATCGCTGGCGTCCCGATCCGCTTCATCTCGGTGTTACTCGTTGCCTTCGGCTCTGTCGGCGCGCTTGCCATCGCGATTACCGCACCGGCTGTGTTCCTGAGCGATCTTGAGCCGGCAGCCCGCGCAGCAGTCACCGTCCGAGCGATCAGCATCGCGGCTGTGTTTAGCGTTGTTGGGGCTGTAACGACCGATAGCCTCTTTTGAGATGGTGTGGCGGCCGCCGGTGGGTCAGTCGATATCCGGATCGTAGATCTGGAGTTCGACAACAAATATCGCCCCGGTTGGCTCGGCGTCTTCAACCCAGATCTCGCCGTTGTACTGATCGACCAGTTTCGAGACGAGATAGAGCCCGATCCCCGAGCCCGGGCTTTCGGCGCCCTTGCGACCCTTCTCGAATACAGCCTCCTTCTCGCTGTCAGGAATCCCCGGCCCGTTGTCGGCGATCCGGAGGACGATCGTCGTGGCCGTCCGGTCGGCAGTGATCTCGATCGCAGGGGCGTCGGTATCGTTGTGCCGGATCGCATTCGTGAGGAGGTTGCCGACCACCGATGACAGCAGTTCGTTCGCTCGAACGACGGCGTCGATCTCGTCGCCGACGGTGATCGTTACGTCGTCGTGTTTTGAGCGAAGCTTGCTCACCTCAGTGTCGACGATTGCGCCAAGGTCGATCGCTTCGAGGTCAACGGTGGTCGTTCCCTCGATCGAGTCGACGAAGTCCTTGGCGATCTGGGCGAGTTCTGCGATATGGTCACTCGTTTCTCTGATCCGCTCGACCATCTCGATGGCCGCTGGATCGGTGTGATCCGGGAGGACGCCTGCCCACCCGGAGATGACGTTGACATCGTTTTTGATGTCGTGGCTGACGATCCGGTTAATGAAGGTGAGTTCCTCTTTTTTGCGGCGGAGTTCCTCTTCGTTGTGTTTCTGGAGGGTGATCTCACGGGTGACGATCTGTACCGAATCCTCCTCGCTGCCGGTCTCCAGCGGAACCACGATGTTGTGAAAATGCCGGAGGCCGATGCTGTCCTGAAACGTCACAACGCTGCCGGCGGTAATCGCTCGTTGACCCTGTGTGCGGCGGTTTTCGGCAACATCCTCGGGCAGAATCGAGGACAATTGCTGGCCAACAAGCTCGTCGGTGGTGGTGTTGAACGCCCGCGCCATCGTCTCATTTGCGGCCAAGATCGTCCCATCGAGTCGCACCTGGCTGATCTCGTCGGGGGCGTTGGCGACGAGGCGTTCGTATTTCTGCTGGGTGCGGTGTCTATCGACGACGTTATCGATACGGTTGGCCAGCAGTTTGAGCGCGTCAGCCTCGTTGATATCCTGTTTGAGGATGTACTCGTCGACGCCCTTGCGGATCGCGCGACTGGCGACTGTCTCATCGCCCTCGCTGGTGACCAAAATAAAGGGGACATCGGTTTTGTCGACAATGGCATCATACAGCTCCAAGCCGGTGAGATCCGGCATCTGGTAGTCGCTCACGATACAGTCGACCGTGCCCTCGGCGGCGATCGACACCGCCTCCCGAGGATCGGTGACAGCGGTCGTTGCCATCCCGTGTTCCTCGCTGAGCGTCTCGGCGACCAGGGTGGCAAAGAACTCACTGTCGTCGACAACGAGTATCGAGAGCGATTCGTGTCTCACCATGTGGGTGGTTTGTAGTCGTAGCGTGTCGGCGGGTTTAATTCTGCAGGTGTGGGTGTCGATCGCGATAGTAAGATAGAGCGATACGACCAACCAACATGCTACCCAAAGCCGGAGGAGGGAATTGAACCCTCGGCCTAATCCTTACGAAGGATTCGCTCTGCCAGGCTGAGCTACTCCGGCACGCCGTCCGTGGCTACTTCCTCGTTGCGTGATTGCAGAAATAAGGGTTGCGAAACAGCCGCCGCGCCGTCGGTGGTCTCGACGCCGGCTCAGTCGTCGCCCATCGCGTCAATGATCTCGACTTCGCCGTCTTCGACGGTCACGTTGATCAACGTCTTGACGTGGTAGTCAGTTTCATCAAGCTCGTTCGGGCCGGCCTTCTTGATCACCGCGACCACATCGGCGATCTCCGTGCCGATCTCGGTCAGCGCATCGAGGATGGCCGCCATCGTCCCACCGGTCGAGAGCACGTCGTCAAGGACGAGCACGCGGTCGCCGGGCTCGACATCGTTGATGTACATCTCCGATTCGGAGTAGCCGGTCTGTTTCGACAGCGACACCTCACCGTCAAGCCCGTAGGAACGTTTCCGGATGACGACCAGCGGGATATCGGTCATCAGCGAAACGGCCGTCGAGATGTGGATGCCCATCGCCGCCGGCGTGACGATCTTGTCGACGTTTTCGATCTCGGCCTTCCGAATAATTCGGATGACAATCTCCCGCAGCAGTTCGGGGCGCAGCATTGGTACCCCGTCGCTGATCGGATGGACGAAATACTCGTAGTCGCCCTTTTCGATGATCGGTGCGTCGAGAAGCGACTGCTGCAAGCGATCCATACCACTTCTTCACCAGACGAGACCTAAAGATGACGATCCTCCCAGCGAGGCGCGAGCGACGCCGGGGGTGGCCGGATCACCCGCATCGAAGCCATTAACAGCCAGCCAGTCGAAGCCCGGGTATGCAACATCTCATCGTCACCGGCGACCCCGGTATCCGCAAGGGCGCGATCATCGACTACGATGGGCGCGAGCAGATCTGTTTTGCGATCCAGCGACAGGGCGACTGGCACGGCCCCGATGAGGTACAGCTGTGGTGTACGATCGGCACCGAAGACGAACGCGAAACCTTCGAGAAACGGGAGTACGTCCCCAACTGGCTCGATGTCGACACCATCGACGCCGAGTCACTTGAGGTCATCCAGGCGAACAACGAACTGTCCGTCTAACCACCGAGCGGTTCGATCGTGTGCCGATCAGGCAGCCGCGCCGAACATACCAGCGAGGTTCATCGCCTGCTTGGCGATAAACACTTTTACCTTGTCGATCGTCCCCGCGCCTTCGATCGTGATCTCGCCGCTATCGTAGGCCTGGTTGAACGTCGCGACCGGATCCGCAGCCGTGTAGAGCGAACAGGCCGTCTGGCGGTCGGTCTTGACGATCACGTTCGGGTTCTCGGCCTCGCCGAGTTCGACTGACGTGATCGCTAAGGAGCCGTCAGCCTGTAGGGTGTAATACTTCTGGGAGCGTTCTCGACCTGTAGTTCGGTGGTGTTGGATGCCGCAACCGAACCCACCATTGACGGGACGGCGTCGGTGTTGTCGTTGTACACAGCAACGACCTGATCAATCTGTATTTCACCCGTCTCGCCACCACAGGTAATCGGTGGATTTGACTGGGCACTAACCGAGCCGGTGACGCCAGCAACGAGTGCGACGACGACCACCAGCGTCACAAAGAGTGTTCGATGCATACTGTATCATTTGGCTGCAGTCATAATTGCATTTTGTCAAATTATCGCCGCGTCCAGCCGTTCGAAATCGCCAATCTGGAGCCACACCAATCAGTCTGTCAGCTCGCCGTCGATGTACTTCTCGGTGAGCGGGTCAGCCTCGGGAACCCGACCGTACTCCGCGAACCGAGCATACAGGATCCAGTAGTACGCCGGATTGTGTTCGTCCTCAGTCGCCGGGAGGCTCTGGACGGTGTTGACGATGGGATCGATACTTTCGACCAGTTCGTCGGCGTCGAGCTCGCCGCTGATTCCCCCTGCCGCATCGCGGTAGGCGGTGGCTAGCTTCTCGGTGGCAATCACCCCAAAGTACGCGAAATCGACCTCGGGGCGTGTATCGGTAGCGACGTAATCCTCGAAGACCGGTTCGTACTCCTCAGGGTCGAGGAAGTCGTCGGGCGCATACCGCGCGCAATGAGTACAAAGCGTTGCGATGTTGTCGGGATCGTCGCGGCCATCGAACGCCAATGGAACGATATAGTGGTCGACCATCTCCTCGGGGGAACCCTGCTGGCCGCACTTCTCGCAGGCGACCAAATCATGGGCAGTGGTATCAGTCCCCGCAGACATATTCAAGAGTACGAAGCCCACGGTATTTAGTTATACTTGGAGACGCCCTCACACACAGCCATGGTGGGCCTGCTCACGACCCGGCAGCCGCTCCCAGTGGCCGCCCCGCTCGCTCATCGGGAGAGCATCCAGAGAAAGCCGATGACGGCGACGATGATGATGATAACGACAACACCCGTAAGGACGACAACCTCCTGTGTCGCCGCCGGGTTCGCTGACTCACCGATCATACGACGCCCAACAGCCGGGAGTGATAAAACTGTACGCCCTGGCAGTGGTCGCAGGTCGGCAGTGCTACCGGGGCAGCGATCAACAGAAAATCGACAACAGAACAACGGTAAGCGAGATTGGTGTCTCGGTTCTCAGTGTTGAAGCCTGCATTCCGATGTCAGTTAGACAGGTTCACAGGCTGTATCAGTATCAAGGAGAATTTTAGTGATAAAGCTGTGCGTTAAATTATCACAACTGATGTAGAGAGGCCGGAACAACGCTCGGCAACGCGGTCGCACCAGAACCAGAGAGTTGGCGGAACAGGCACCCGGGATTCGCGGGAGCCATCACTACGAGACAACAGACACAACAGCACAGTGACATCAGCAACGCTCTTAGGAGCGTTTCAGTTGAACCGCCCACCTGGTGTCTGAGAGAAGGTTCACCATGTTCAGCACTGAGAACCGAGACACCAGATGGACAGACGGTAGTACGACAGGCAGGGTCTTAAACATAACGCGTAGGAGATGTGATTGCCATCGATACAATCGCCCAGCGGCGACAGTACCGAATACCCCAAGATCAGATACGTTTCAGGTAATAAGTAGTGGTACACTACAGTAATAGCCCACTTATTACAAACTTTCCTCATATTTTCCATACAATATTTACTTTGACCAGTTTTATTCCTGTCAACTGACAAAAATACAGTATTAAACGTGTAGTTATGAGTGAGTATGTGTATGTATCGACAAGCGACCACGAGTGGGGCGTGCCAAGAGCCACGCCGATCCCACGTGAGAGGCAGAGAATCAAACGATGAGTGATGACAATCCCGTAACTGAGTCGATATCGCCAGGCCAAGAGCGAATCCTCGAGGTCGCCGCAGCACGACCGGAGCTAACGACCGCTGAGATCGCCGCCGAAACCGGACACATCGTCGCAACCGTCCGTGATACGCTGGCGGCTCACGGCGACGCCATCGACGACCAGGCTGATGGGTCGACAACCGGCAGCAAACCAACCGACTCGGCGTCGTTCAATGCCACCGAACAGGTCGTCCTCGAAGCGGCGTTGCGGAATCCTGACTCGACAAACCGGGAGATCGCCACCCGTGTCGGCACCCACGTTGGGCTGGTTCGAGATATCCGCGATGCCTATGAGGCGGTAGCGACACTACCCGACGACGAACCGACGACAGCCGACGAAGCGAGTGGGTCAGCAATGGAGTTCAACCAAGAGCTACTCTCGGCAGCCCAAGAGCGGATTCTTGAGACTGCCAGGGAGAACCCGGCGTTGACCAACAGGGAGATCGCCGACCAAACCGGCACGCGACTCCCGCTTGTGCGGGATACGATCGCCGCCCACGGCCCCGAGACAACGACGAGACGACAGGCCAGCGGCGCAAAACCGACTGATTCAGCCACATTCAACGAGACGGAGCAGGCCGTCCTTGAGGCGGCACTGCGGAACCCGGAGGCGACCAACAAGGAGATCGCTGTACGCGTCGACAGCCATGTTGGGTTGGTTCGGGATATCCGCGACGCCCACGAGGAGACCGCAACCCTCCCCGACAACCACGACATCGCGGCGACAGCAACAGCAGATACCGAAGCCGCCGGCGATCACGATGCGCTCTCGGAGATACAGCAGGCGATCCTTGCAGCGGCCGCCGACGCACCCGAAGACACCTACGCCGAGATTGCTGAGACGGTCGGGGCCCGGCTGCCGCTGGTCAGAGATACCCTTGAGGCCCACGACATCGACGACACAGCAACCGCAGCGTCGACGGCGACAGACGACACGGCTACAGGGGATGAATCGCTGTCCGCCCTCCAACAGGAGATCATCGAGCAGGCGGCAGCGAACCCGACCCAAACGTACGCCGAGATCGCCGCCGAAACCGGGGCGCGGCTCCCGTTGGTCAGGGATACCCTCGAAACCCACGGCGACAAACAGCCTGCCTGAGGAGGCCGGCACGATCGCCAACAGCAGCCACAACAGAGGCTTCGGCGCACGGAGACGACGCGACAGCCGGGGGGCCGGTTCCGAATCCTTTTGCCGATCCCCCACCCTCATCCGCGTAATGACCGAGATTATCGACGGCAACGCTGTCGCCAGCGACATCCGCGCCGAGATTACCGACTGTGTTGAGACACTGCAGGACAGCGGCGTCACACCCGGCCTGGCGACCGTCCTGATGAGCGACGACCCCGCCAGCGAGACCTACGTCTCGATGAAACAACAGGACTGCGAGGAGGTCGGCATCAACGGGATCCACGTCGAGATCGATCCCGACGCACCAGCCGAAGAATTGTTCGAAACCATCGACCGTCTCAACGACGACCCCGAGGTCCACGGGATCTTGGTGCAGTTGCCGGTGCCCGACCACGTCGACAAACGCGCGGTCATCCGGGCGATCGACCCCGCAAAGGACGTTGATGGCTTCCACCCCGAAAACGTCGGTCGGCTTGTCGCCGGCGACGCGCGATTCAAACCCTGTACCCCCCACGGTGTCCAGAAGCTCCTGGAAGCCTACGAGGTCGACACCGAAGGCGCGGACGCGGTTGTCGTCGGCCGCTCGGATATCGTCGGCAAACCCCTTGCTAATCTGTTCATCCAGAAAGCCCCGCAGGGCAATGCGACGACGACGATCTGTCACTCCCGTACCGACGATCTCGAAGCCAAAACGAAGACAGCAGATATCGTCGTCGCCGCCGCCGGCGTCCCGGAGTTCATCGATGGCTCGATGCTCAAGGAAGGCGCGACCGTCATCGACGTGGGCGTCAACCGCGTCGATGCCGACACGGAGAAGGGGTACGAGCTCGTCGGCGATGTCGACTACGAGAGCGCGGAAGCCGTCGCGGGTGCGATCACCCCCGTTCCCGGTGGTGTTGGCCCGATGACGCGGGCGATGTTGCTGTACAATACGGTGGCCGCCGCGAGCGAACAACACGACATCGACATCGAGTTGCCGTAGCCTCGTCAGTGTCGGAAGAGGTAGACGCCGTCGTCCTGGTTCAGTAGGCAGAACCGCGCACCGTCGTTTTCGGGAAACTGTTGGGTTCGACCGCGCAAGATGAATAAGCGATCAAAGGCCGCCGCACACACCGGGCAGGAGACACCATCGCGGTTGTCGTACAGGCCGGTGTCGCTGCTCTCTCTGAGTTGTTTCATCTGGTGGCGGTGATCGTGGATATCAAACGGTTCGGACATGGGTAGCGCAAGGAGCGAAGGGGGCTTTGGTATTATGCCTGCGAGAGCCGCGTCAGTCGATCACGGGCGGCGGTGAGTGCCGCCTCGTCGTCCGTCCGGAGATACCGACCAACAGCACGGGCGCTTGCGACGAGATCGGCCGCAACCGCCGGCTCAACATCGCCTTGGAGGGCATTGAGGCGGTTGACGTGATCTCGGAGTCGGCTGAGAGTCGTCGCTGCCGCCTCGTCGGGTGTCGCATCAAGCCACGTTCGGAGGTCGCTACAGTAGACAGCCACAGCGTCGGCGACAGCCAACCCCCACGCAGCACGGAGATCGCTTGGCACCTGTGCGGCAGCCAGTGAGGGAGCGTCGATATCGGTGTCCGTCGTGTCGTTGTCAGTATCGTCGACGGTGGTGTCGACAGCTTCAGCGGCGGCATCGTCAGCGAGTGTTTCGTATAGCGATAAAAGGTATAATTCGGCGTCGGGGGTCGGTGCTTGGCGACGAGCGAGGATATCGACGGTGTGCAGCAACGTCCGGGCTGTGAGATAGCGATCGTCGAGCGGTTGGAGTTCACCGCCGTTGATGAACCCGCGTTTGCGGGTGTACTCCCGAAGCACCGATTTGAGATCGTTGGCGTAGGTCGCCACCGACTCCTCGGCGATCCGACCGCTAAACGTTGCCAGCGGCAGCGCAGCGGGTGTATCGGTGTGGAGCTGGCGTTCCTCATCGCGGCCGACACTGCGGAGTGAGCCGCAGCTTGGACAGGCGACGCTGCCGGTCTCGTAGTACGACCACTCGGTATTACAGGCTTGACAGACACGCTGGCCGCGAATCTCCATACCGACCGTTGCCGATGCAGCTAAAAAGGGATTCGGGAGCCAGCAGTGGTGGCATCGTTGCCCGTCCCAAATTTCGCCCGACGGGAGCCGCTTTTTCGGTAGAGTGGCCGCCATATGCAACGACGCAAAAGCAAAAAGACAGATAAGACACGTAACACGCGACGAATGATCCCCCGCGAGGAGCCGTAATAGGCCACTCTATCGGCTGGATCGATAGTGAGCCGACATATTTATTTAAACAAAAGAATAACAATCGAACGGACATTACGATGTATGACCTCACAGGGTTTCAGCGTGATCTACTGTACGTGATCGCCGGCCTCGATGAGCCACACGGGCTGGCGATCAAGGACGAACTCGAATCGTACTACGAAAAGGAGATCCACCACGGCCGGCTCTACCCCAACCTCGATACCCTCGTCGAGAAGGGGCTCGTCGAGAAGGGCCAACGCGACCGGCGGACAAACTTCTATACGCTCACCCGTCGCGGTAGCCGCGAGATCGACGCCCGTTCCGAGTGGGAAGCCCAGTACCTCGACTAACGCGTTCAATCAGTCGGGGAGCAGCCCGCTTGTCCCCGCGCCCTCCGGCTCACGACTCCGTCGCGGATTCGTCGTCAGCGGCTGACTCCGAAGTTGTGGATTCGTCGGCTTCCGTCGACCCGTCGTCAGCGTCGGGTGTGGAACTCGTCGCAGTCGTCTCCGAGTCTACCTCGGCGGCGACCGCCGCAGAGAACCGCTGGAGCGGCGGCTGGCTGTCGTGGGTCGACGATGATCCGAGATCAAGCGAGGGGACGACGACAACGGCAAACTGGACGATCACAACCAGCAAGGCCGGCATCAAAAACAGGCCGTACCAGCCGAAAAACAGCGGCCCGAGAATGTAGGCGAGCATGAGCGAGCCGATGTGAACGTTCTTCCCGGAGACGTAGGGCCGGAGGAGAAAATCCGGGATCGAGTCGACGACAATGACCGAGACGATCGCAAAGAGCACCACAAACCACAGGCTCTCGCCGCCGGTGGTCACCACCCCGCGGACAGCCATGTAGAGCCCGACCGGGACGTAGATGATCTTCATACCGACAATCGGGATCAGACTTGCGGCGCCCGCAAGCGAGCCGACGAGGGCGGCTGCCGGAATGGCTGCGCCCGCCGGTGCAAAGACGTTCAGTACCGAGTAGGAAATGACCGCGATGGTGCCGGTGATGATCGCATTGAGGATGTTGCCGAAAAAGATGCTGCTCAGATCGCGATCAACAGCCTGCAAAAACTCTTCGAACACCGTTTCTCGGGTGTCGAAGTTGGTGTGAATCCATCCGGCAAGGCGGTCATCGTCCCGAAGCAGATAGAAGGCGAAGACGACGATGGCTAGCAGATTAATGAGGATAATCCCAAGCGTTGTCGCCGTTTCGGCGAGCGAGACAACCGATTGGAGGATCGACCCGGAGAGTTCGCCAGTAACCAACTCGCGGGCCTCCGGCGACAACAGAAACGACGGATCGGTCAGGCGACTGTAGGTTTCGGGATCGATCCCAAGTTGCTGGGGGCCAAGCGCAGCCACGTTCGTCAGCCGTCGGAGTTCGCGGGAGACAATGAGCAGCGCGTAGCCGACCAGCAGAAACGCCGGTAACACGAGGGCGATAATCGAGAGGCCGGCGGCAACGGTCGGATGGTCGATCCGGTCGACCAGCCGCCGGTACACCGGGCGGGCGGCGTAGTAGACGAACAGTCCGACAACGACGAGCCCGATAAACGAGCTGAGGACGTAACCGATCGCGCCCAAGAGGACGATCCCGGCGAGCAGCCACAACGGGTGATCGCGGACGACAGAACGGAGGGCCATATCAACGTGGCCGACAGGCGACAAAAAAAGCATACCGGCTCACGACCGAAGCCACACAGCAGCGGAGCGCGAGCCACAGCAGCCCAATATACCGGGCGGGGGCGACGCACCAACAGTGAGGGATCCGCAGAGGTACCATGACAGGCGGACGACACACCAATATCAGTGCTGAAAAATTGAGCGAGAGATATTTATACGTATCTCGCCCACATTGAGGTAGTCCCTTGAGTCATTCAAGACGACTACCCCCCGAACAGGTGTGGAAGTTTCCCCCGACTTCCAGTCCTTCGATTTCTACGAGTCAAGTCACACATACCGTACCGAGAGGACAGTGTTGATCGAAGAGTGAGATGAGCTGCGCTGGTCGTCGGCATCAGATCAAATTATTAGAATTGATTTTGTCCGCGATGAATATTTATACTCTCATCGGCAACGTACTGGTGTCGTCAGATAAAGAGAAGGCGACATTGACCCCCCTAGAACCCCGCTACCCCACTGCCATGGTGGTAGCACTGCAGTTGTAGTATACAACCCCCTTCCTCATTATAATTTCGGTCAGTGAGCCCCGCCTGTGAGTTGCAGCCACTGAGAACAGTATTCATAAGCCTGCCGACCACTGAGCGTCGTCAATGAGCGAGGCCAACGACAGCGCGACCGCGTTGCTCCCGGGCGAAGACGCCCTCGCTGCCGTCCGATCAGGGTTGATTGCGTGGTACGAGGCCGACCACCGCGAGTATCCGTGGCGAGAAACCGACGATCCCTACGCCATTCTCGTCTCGGAGATCATGAGCCAACAGACCCAATTGGGTCGTGTGGTTTCAGCATGGGCGGACTTCCTCGATCGGTGGCCGACCGTGGAAGCGTTGGCCGACGCACCGCGAGGCGAGGTGGTCTCGTTTTGGAGCAGCCACAGCCTCGGCTACAACAACCGCGCGAAATACCTCCACGAGGCGGCAACGCAGATCGTCACCGAATACGACGGCGCGTTTCCGGAAACACCCGATGAGCTCCAGGAGCTGATGGGTGTCGGCCCCTACACCGCCAACGCCGTCGCGTCCTTTGCGTTCAACACTGGCAACGCCGTTGTCGACACGAACGTCAAACGCGTCCTGTATCGCGCCTTCGACGTGCCTGATGACGACACCGTGTTCGAAGGCGTCGCCGACGAGCTCATGCCGGCAGGCGACTCGCGGGTTTGGAACAATGCGATCATGGAACTCGGTGGGGTCGCCTGCGAGAAGACGCCACGGTGTGATGCGGCGGGCTGTCCATGGCGGGAGTGGTGTCACGCCTACGAGACGGGTGATTTTACCGCCCCAGACGTGCCGACCCAGCCGAGTTTTGAGGGGAGTCGCCGGCAGTTCCGTGGACGCGTAATCGAGACACTTGGCGAGTACGACGAACTACCGCTGTCAAAACTGGGGCCACGGATCCGTGTCGATTACGGCGGCGACACCGGCCGTGAGTGGCTTGAGGGGTTGGTTTCTGACCTTGCCGACGATGGGTTGGTCGAACGACGCGAGCGAGCGGATGAAACAGTGGTACGGCTCCAAAGCTAACGACATACCGGATTGCGGTTCGTCGCTTCGGGTCGGCACGCGGCTTATTAGCATCTGTGCCCAACGAACACGTGTGAACGCACCATCCAGCGCGGCGCAGCTTTCGGCGGTGTCACAGCAGGTGGATGGTGTCGATGACATCTGTCTCGTCTGGCACTGCCGCAACTTACGCACAGACGACCACCCTGCGATCGAGTATGCCACCGAGCAGCATGCGGCGATACTTCCGGTTTTTATCGTTGATCCGGCGTTCTACGGCGCGGATGGGTTGGCCTGTGACGCCCGGATTCAGTTCATGCTGGAATCGCTCGCTGATCTGACCGACCAGTATGCGTCGCTTGGCGGTGGACTCACCATGTTGCATGGCGAGCCGGTCGAACTGCTCGAGGAACTCGATGCACACGTGGCCCAGATCGTCACGACCGCAGACCCAACCGGAAGATACGGCCTTCGCCGAGACAACGCTGTCGCCGAGGCGTGTGATATCACCTTCGTCGACGCCGATGGGCTTCGTCGTGACGTCCCTGACACGCGAGACGGCTGGAGCGACCATGTTGAGTCGTACCTCACCGCGCCGATCCACGAGGTCGACGGCGAGGAGATACCGATTCACGATGTCGACACCGATATCGATCCGGCGTGGGTCGAGAACTACTACGATATCTCGCCGGAAAAACAAATCTCTCGGGTCGGCGGAACCGAACACGCAGTGCAGGTGTTGAACGAATTTATTGACACGCTCTCGGAGTATCCAGGGAATATCTCAGCACCGACCGATGCGCGCACCGGAACCAGTCAACTCTCACCATATCTGCGGTTTGGCTGTCTTTCGGTGCGGCAGGTCTACCAAGCCGTCGACGACGCATCTGGAAGTGGTCAGGCCACCGAGATGTTCACATCTCGGCTCTACTGGAATCGCCACTACAATCAAAAACTCGCCGATTGGGCGGGCTGGATGGACCAGGCGGTAAACCCCGTCTTAGAGGACTTTCATCAGGAGACGCATGACCCCGACCGCGTCGAGGCCTGGAAAACGGGGACGACAGGGTATCCGATGGTTGATGCAGCAATGCGATGTCTCCGTCAAACCGGATGGCTCAACTTTCGGATGCGGGCGATGTGTGCCTCGTTTTTGTGTGATTTGCTCCAACAGCCCTGGAAGATCGGGGCTGATTTCTTTTATTACCATCTACTTGACGCAGATCCGGCGATCAACTACACCCAGTTTCAACTGCAGGCCGGCGTCGACGGCACCAACATGCTGCGGATATACAATCCGCGAAAGCAGGTGCGCGACAACGATCCCGACGGCGAGTTCATCAAAAAATGGGTGCCGGAACTCGATGCACTGCCAGTCGAGTATCTGGATCAGCCGGAAAAAACGCCGCTCCACGTCCAAGACGAGGTTGGTGTACGGATCGGGGAGACGTATCCATACCCGATCGTTGAGTACGAAGCAGCACGGGAGGCGATCATCGAGAAAATCGAGGCTGTGCGAGCGGCGGCGACAAAAGCGCTGCAACACCCAGAGGTGAACCGCCGCGCATCGCTCTCTCAACGCGGCGGCGCAACGCAGCCGACAGCCGATGTGGCGATCGAGGCTGTGACCGATACAGAAGAAGAACAGAATGGGCAGTCATCGCTGGACGATTTTACCTGAGTGAAGCCATAGCGACCACTGATTCGCCGGGAATGCGCGACAGCCAACAGAGCTCCACAGTGCCGGTGGTGGCGGGCGAAATCGAACAAATGGGAGTGGAACTCAGGGTGCCGCCTCGGCGTTAACGGGCTGGTCAGTGACGAATTCGACGCCCGTGATCTCGAAGCGGGCGCCACCCGCGGCGCTGTCAGTGACGGTGATCTCCCAGCCGTGTGCGTCGACGATGTCCGCAACGATCGAGAGGCCAAACCCGGTGCCATCGGTGGTCGTTGTGTATCCATGCTCGAAGATGTCCGCCCGCTCGCTCTCCGGAATCCCACACCCAGTGTCTTCGACGAAAAATCCTGTCTGGTGGAGTGACGTATCAGACGACCCCGTCTCGGAGAGCACACCAACACGCAGCGTTACTGCCCCATCGGTATGTTCGACCGCGTTTCGGTAGAGGTTCTCAAACAGCTCTCCCAGTCGGTCGGCGTCGGCAATCACGGTCGTTGTGGCTGGGATCGCCATTGCAACGTCGCAGTCGGTGAGATCAACGAGGCCCGTCGCTGCTGTCGCCGCATCCGCGAGGGCAACCTCGTCAGTGTCCTCGATCGTCTGGCCGACCTGTGCCAGGGTGAGCAGGTCGTCGATGAGCCGTTCCATCCGATCGTGGGCCTGCGTGATGGCCGCAAACTGTTCGTCGTCAATATCGTCCTCGATGCGCTGTAGATGGCCGTAGGCAACGTTGAGCGGGTTCTGTAAGTCGTGAGAAACGGTGCTGGCAAACTGATCAAGCCGCTCGTTTTGGCGTTTGAGCTCTCGCTCTCGGTGTTTTTGCGCGGTGATCTCCCGAAGGACGAGCAGCCGACCACGGGGGCTGTGATCGGCACCGATCGTCGAAACGTCCGGGGCGAAGTACCGGGTCGTGGTGCCGTCGGCAACGCTGAGTTCGTCTCCATCGGACGGCCCGCGGAGGATGCGTTGGATATCATCGCTCAGCGATCCAAAAAAGTCGCCGACGGACAGCCCATGCCACCCATCCGGCGCGCTCACTAACGCTCTGGCGGCAGGATTGCAGTCAACAACACGACCGTCGGCATCAAGCATGACGACTGGATCGGTCAGCTGGGCAACAAGCTGCTGGCGGCCCATCGGAGCAATGTCCAAAAGTCGGTAGCGGAAGATGCCAACGGCAAAGCCGACCGCGGTGACCCCATAGGCAACCCCGGTGACGCTCAACTCCGGTGGAACGATCCCAGCGACCAACAGTCCGACAGCCAGCAGTGGCGAGATAGCCCCGACGCCGACCGCGACCGCTTGGCCGGTATACAGGTCACCACGGTGCTGAAGCAGATACCGGCCGAGAATACCAATGGCACTGAGGACAATCGCGGAGACACCCAGCACCACGGCAAAAAATGGGCGTTTGAGCGTTCGGTCAAGCGAGACCCACTCGCCGAAGGTGACACCGAGAACCGTCATCGGGCCTTGGGTAACCAGCCCGTTGGCAGCATACAGAAACTCGGGGGCAACAATGACGGCCATCGTGAGCCCCAGCGGGGCTGCGAGGGCGAGTCCGGCAAGCCACCGATTCAGCAACCGGGTCGTATTGGCGTACGCCAGTGCAAACCACAAAAACGAGTAGCTGGATAGCCAGATGCCGATCGCGTTGAGCACGTTGAACCCGAGGAGTTTCAGCCCCGGTTCGGTGACGATCCGCAGGAACGTTTCGGTGAGCAGCGAACTACTCAGGGCGATCATCAACGCGATAAAGGCGAGCAGCGCTGACTCATGGCCGCGACGCTGGTACTGTCGCAGACCGTACGCTGCCAGAACAGTCGTGAGAAGAAGGCTACCGACAAGGAAAGGGACACGCGGCGGGAGTTGGACGGCCACAACGGGGGTGGGTGACCCACCCAAATGGAAGTTATGGTGCCGGCGGTTGGGGAGTCGTCGGTGGCGAAACCACAGTGCGTCGCTACTGGTTCTCGGCGACGACAGCGACAGCAGTCAACTGCTCGTCGTATTTCGCAAGCACCGACCGCATCGCACTGAGCCGGCGGCGTGCCGCCGGGGTTGTGAGCACATTGTATCCGAATTTCAGCGTTCGCAGCAGCCCCTCATCCGCAATGACTCGCCGCGGGGAAAGCAACGCCATCGGTGCGCTGTCGGTCCAGGTCACATCGAATCCCGCGGCTTCGAGCCGATCGATCCACTCCGATTCGGTGAGTGGACGTGAGTTCACGCGAGTTACCTCGGCGAGGTCGTCGTAGATCGCAGTCTTTGTTTCCTCGGGGATATCGTCGGGCACAAGGCCGAGTTCGTGAATGCCGTACCGGCCACCCGGACGCAAGAGCCGAGCGGCCTCAGCGAGGATCTCAGCTTTCCCGTCGTCGGGTTGCAGCGTCAGCATGGCTTCACCGTAGACCACATCCGCCGACTGGGCAGCCAAGTCGGTGTTGCCGGCATTCCCGACGCGAATCTCACAGTCGTCGCCAAACTGGTGCCGCAGGGCTACTGCGGCGTCACGATCCAACTCAACGGCGGTGTAGGACTGTGGGTTTCGATCGAGGGTGTGGCGGGCCGTGTAGCCGGTTCCGGGCGCAAACTCAACGACATCGTCGGTGTCAGTGATCGCCAGTTCGGTGAGTAAGTCGAGCGTTAGCTGTTTGCCGCCCGGACGGAGCGATCGCTTGCCGAGCGCGGAAAGTAGCTCATGGGCCGGTCGATCAGCCATCGATTGGTGAGCCATCAGTTACGCTCCGCGCCAGCGACGGCGGCGTCGACGATAGCGGTGTGTTGGGGACGATTGGGTGCAACCAGTCCAACTGATGTCGCCATAGTGGCCGGCACAGGTCGGCGCATTGTGGGCGGCTACGCTCGTGTGGGGTAAATCAGTTGGCTTGTATGGAATCCTGAGAGACGTTCGACAGCCACTACCGGATAGACCTCAAACGAGCCACTAACATATGGGGACAGCCGCGCTGCTGGTGACACCAACCGAACTCGCCGTGACTGGCTTTGCGTTCGTGACGCTGCTTGGCGATGCGTGGGTGCTCTTTGTCGGCCTCGCGCTGGGCTACTGGATCGGGCCGCGGATTGACGAAACCACCCGGCCGGCCGCAGCCACAGGGATCGCCATCGCCACGCTCGCCTTGGCGGTCGTCCTGGCGGCGAAAAGCTACACCGCGATCCCGCGGCCCACAGCGATGCCGATCGATCCCGCCGGCCTCCCGGGAACGCTCTCTGGCTTCGTCGCCGGCGAGCTCGACTCCGGTGGCTTTAGCTTCCCGAGCGGCCATGCCACCGGAGCGACTGCGGTCTACGGCAGTCTCGGGTTATTGCTGACCGTTGGGCGTCGGCGATGGCGGTATCTCCTTGCCGGCGGGGCGATCAGCCTGATCAGCCTCTCACGGCTTGTCTTGCAGGTGCATTACCCCCGAGACGTGCTTGCCGGGATGACCCTCGGTGCGGGACTGGTCGCCGGGGGACTGTGGGTTGTCCGCGACGGTGATCGCTGGCGAGTCGATCGTGGTTTCCTGCTGGCCGGTATCGCCGCCGTTGTCGGCATCGTGGTCGCATGGCAGGGCGGCCACGCCGAGGAACTGCGACATGGGATGATCGGCGTCGGCACCGCAGTCGGCGGTGGCGGCGTGTGGTACCAGTATGGCGAGCGACTGATCTCGAGGCCGGCAGTCTCGGTGCCGATTGCGGCTGGTGGCCTGGGTGTCGCCGGCGGACTGTGGATCGGTGCCTACGAGGGATTGTTTGGGTTGATCGGTGCAGCCGTCGGCAGCGCGGTCAGTGTGGCGATTATTCTGGGGCTCCCGCTGGCCGAATCGTGGCGGCAAAAAAGAGCGTGACGCGGGTGGCCGTTTAGAACTTCTCGAGGTAGCGATCGATCTCCCACTCGGAGACGCTGACGAGGTAGTCGGTGAACTCCTCGCGTTTGGCTTCGACGAACTTCTCGGCAACGTGGTCGCCGAGGCCGCCAAGGATCACATCATCAGCTTCAAGCGCGTCGACGGCGTCGCCGAGGTTCTTCGGCAGCGTCTCGATGCCGTACTCCTCGATCTTCTCCTCGTCGAAGTCGTAGATGTTCTCGCGGATCGGATCCGGCGCGTCGATATCGCGCTCGATGCCGTCGATCCCGGCGTTGAGCAGCGACGCGAAGCCGAGGTACGGGTTACAGGACGGATCAGGGAAGCGGGCCTCAATACGCGTGGCGACCGGCTCGCGGGCCGCCGGCTTCCGGATGAGCGCCGAGCGGTTCCGATCAGACCACGCGACGTAGACAGGGGCCTCGTATCCGGGGACAAGGCGTTTGTAGGAGTTCACGGTCGGGTTGGTGACCGCGGTGATGGCTGGGGCGTGATCGAGAATCCCACCAAGGAAGGAAAGCGCGGTCTCGCTGAGATCAAAGTCGCCCTCGCCGTGGAAGGCGTTCTCGCCGTCCTCAAACAGCGAGATGTGGGTGTGCATCCCCGAGCCGTTGATCTTCGGCACCGGTTTTGGCATGAACGTTGCGTGGAGGTCGTGTTGGGCGGCAACAGCCCGAACGACAAAGCGGAAGGTCGCAACGTTGTCGGCGGTGGTCAGCGCGTCGTCGTACTCGAAGTTGATCTCGTATTGGCCTTGGGCGACTTCGTGGTGGCTGGCCTCGATCTCGAAGCCCATCTCTTCGAGCGTGAAGATGATCTCCCGGCGCACGTCGCTTTGGAGATCCTTCGGGGCGAGATCGAAGTAACCGCCGTGGTCGGCGAACTCCGTGGTCGCATAGCCGTCGTCGTCGGTCTTAAAGAGGAAGAACTCCGGTTCGGGGGCCATGTTGACATCGAAGCCGTGTTCCTCGGCTTTGTCGATGGCCTCCTGGAGCACATAGCGTGGATCGCCCTCGAAAGGCTCGCCGGTCGAGGTGTTGATCACATCACAGATGAGTCGAGCCGCCCCGCTTTCCTCGTCGTTGCGCCATGGGAGAATGGCAAACGTGTCGGGGTCGGGTTTGAGCCGCATGTCGGACTCCTGGATCCGGACGAACCCGTTGATCGAGGAGCCATCGAAGTAGATGCCCTCAGTGAAGGCCTTCTCTGCTTGGTCGGCCGGCACTGACACATTTTTGACCGTTCCAAGGATATCAGTAAACTGGAGTCGAAGGAAATCGATTCCTTCATCATCAATTTCATCAATAACGTCTTGTTCTTTCTCAGTCAATCCACCGTCTGTGGCAACGTTCTTTTCAGTCATATTCCGGACGAGTATACCATTTGGTGCCAGTATAAAGGTCTTACCGCTTATGGCAATTACACCGCTCAAACTCAGAAATTGGATATTCGTAAAATTATAATCCCCCCAGTCCGTCGGTAGGTTGTATGACGTACGAAAACTTGGATGCGAAGTTGATCAATGCATTACTTGGCAACGGTCGAGCAAGTCTGCGCAGTCTTGGCGAGCAGCTTGATGTCTCGGTAACGACCGTCTCAAATCACCTCCGCGATCTCGAAGCCGAGGGGGTTGTCAACGGCTACACGCCGATCGTCGACTACGACAATCTTGGCTACGATGTAACCGCCATTATCAACCTCAAAGTTGAGGGAAGCGCACTGCAGACGGTCGCCGAGCGCCTGCGGGACGAAAAACAGATGGTCAGCGTCTATGAGGTCACCGGCGACTACGACATCGTTGCCATCGGCAAGTTCCAGAATACCGACGGTATGAACGACCAGATCAAGGAACTGCTGACCGACGTGGACATCCGGGAATCGAACACAAGTGTCGTGCTCAACGCGGCCTGCGAAAACGAACAGTTCGAACTCGACGTCGACGAGGAGTAACACCCATCGCAGACTGTTTTCGACGACCACCAACCAGCTCCCAAGCGGCGTCGCAAGCGAACAATTGAGCCAACGGAAAGGGCCTTGACGGTCGCCCACAGAGAGTCGGTATGAACGCGACACCACAGACGACAGCCGCCGAGGTCGTCGTCGTCGACTACGGGCTTGGCAACCTCCGGAGTGTCACCCGCGGGCTTGAACGTGCGAACGCGGGCGTGACGATCACCGACGACCCCGCAAGCTTCACCGACGCCGACGGCATCGTCCTCCCTGGCGTCGGGGCGTTCCGCGAGGGGATGGACAACGCCGGGCCCTATCGGGATGCACTCGCCGACGCCGCCGACCGTGGTCAGCCTATCTTCGGGATCTGTCTCGGGATGCAAATGCTGCTAGGCTCCAGCGAGGAGGCCGAACACGCCGGCGAGGGCGACGTCGAGGGCCTGAACTTCATCCCCGGCACCAACGTCCGGTTCGATGTCGACCGGAAGGTGCCGCATATGGGCTGGAACGAACTCGACGTCCAGCGGGAGCACCCCCTCGTTGACGGGGTCGATGGTGAGCACGCTTACTTCGTCCACTCCTACTACGCCGCCCCCGACGACGGGCACGCGGTCGTCGCCAGCACGGACTACGGCGTCGATTTCCCATCCGTGATTGCCAACGAAGACGGCACCATCTTCGGCACGCAGTTCCACCCCGAGAAAAGCGGCGAGACCGGCCTGCGGATCCTCCGGAACTTCGTCGACATCTGCGCCGAGCAGTAACCAAGTGTAGCCGGAATTAGGCGGTCTGTTCTGCGACAACCGAGACGCCGATTTCGACCTCGGTGTCCTCGATCTCCCACGTTTCCAGCCGGTCGGCGTCGTCGCTCGGCGCGTCAGTCAGTTCGGCGGCCCGAACCTCCTCGCTGATGAGATCGCGGTGCTCGTCGACGAAGCCGGCAACGCGGTCGCCGGCGACGGCGAGGCCGACGCTGATTTCGGCTTCGACATCGAGATCGAGTTCCTTCCGCATCTCCTGAATCCGGCGGATCACGTCGCGTGCGTAGCCCTCGGCTTCGAGGTCGTCGGTCAGTGTCGTGTCGACGTAGACCGTGCCGCCCTCGAAGTCGGTGCCGGTGACGTGTTCCGGTGGCTCCTTGCGGTATTCGACCATCTCGTCGTCGAGTTCGACTGTTTCACCGTTGACCTCGATACCGGCTTCGACTTCCTCGCGGGTCGCACCCTCGACGGCGTTCATCACGTCTTGAGCGTCGCCGCCGAAGGCTGGGCCGATCTCGCCCATCTGTGGGTCGGCGTGTTCAACAAGTTCGTCGAACTCGGAGACAACATCGATAGCGCGAGTGTTGACGCGCTCGCCGAGCAGGTCGGAAAGGTTCTCGACCGCGCTGGCAACGTCTTCGTCGTCGGTTTCGACGACGACACGCGAGACGGGCCATCTGAGCTTCCGGCCGCCGCGCTGGCGGGCATTTGCCGCGGCTTCCTCCACATCGCGGAGGACGGCCATGTCGGCTTCAAGCTCAGGGTCGCGGCGGTCGTCGTCGACCTCGGGCCAATCGAGGGCGTGAACGGTCGTCGCGCTGCCGTCGATAGTCTGGTACATCTCCTCGGCCATGTACGGCGTAACCGGTGCCAGTAGGCGGATGACGGCGTTGATGACCGTCGACAGCGTGGCGTACGCGCCGAGCTTCGTGGGCGAATCGCCCTCCTCCCACATCCGCTCGCGGGTCGCCTTGATGTAGAACCGCGACACGTCCTCGGTGACGAAATCCAGCACCGTGTTGAGCGCGTCGTCGATGCGGTAGTCGGCCCACGCCTCGCTGGATTCCTCGATAACAGATTGCAGCCGCGAGAGCACCCACTCGTCGACTGTGGTTAGCTCGCCCTCGCTGAGGTCGGGATCGGCTGGATCGTAGCCGTCGAGATCCATGTATGTCAGCGGGAAGCGGAAGACGTTCCAGCAGATGTTGAGCGTGCCAGCCATGCTGCCGAGGCCGTCCCAGTCGAAGGAGAGGTCGACGCCCTGCTGGTCGTGGCTCAGCAGATACGCGCGCAGTGGGTCGCGGCCGGCCCGGTCGATAGCTTCCTCCGGCGTGACGATGTTGCCGACCGACTTGGACATCTTCCGGCCGTGTTTGTCGTTGGCGAACCCGTGCATGAGGACTTCCTTGTAGGGGCTTTCGCCGAAGGCGGTCGTCCCCATGCCGAGTTGCGACCAGAACCACCCGCGGGTCTGGTCGTGGGCTTCGATAATGAGGTCGGCGGGCCACAGCTCGTCGAAGGCCTCGGTCTCAGTTGGATAGCCCAGCGTGCCCCACGTCGCCACCGAGGAGTCCAGCCACACATCGAAGACGTCCTCGATCCGGCGGTAAGTGGTGCCGGCCTCGGTGATCGTGATGTCGTCGACAGTCGGGCGGTGGAGGTCGATCTCGTCGGGGTCGATGTCTTGGTCGGCCCGTTCGGCGAGTTCTTCCCGAGTGCCGACGACGATCATCTCCTCGTCGAGGGTGGCGTCGCCGTCGCTGGCGGCGTCTTCGGGCACCCAGATCGGGATCGGAATCCCCCAGTACCGCTGTCGGGAGACGTTCCAGTCAGGGGCGTTCTCGATGAAGTCCCGGAACCGGTTGTCGCGGGCCCATTGGGGGTGCCACTCGGCCTCCTCGATGTTGTCCAGCAGTTCCTCTTTGATATCGGTGATCGAGATGAACCACTGGTCGGTGGCGAGTTGGATGATGTCCGTGTCGCAGCGCCAACAGTGGCCGTAGGAGTGGGTGTAGGTTTCCTCGGCCAGCAGCGCGCCGTTGGCGTCGAGATCAGCGGTGATCTCGTCGTTGGCATCGCGGACGAACTCGCCCGCGTATTTCCCACCCTCGTCGGTGTAGGTGCCGTCGCCAGCGACGGGGCAGAAGATATCGAGGCCCAATTCCTGGCCGCGGTGGAAGTCTTCCTCACCGTGGCCCGGCGCGGAATGGACGAGCCCGGTGCGGTCGGCTTCAACGAAGTCAGCAGTGTAGACTTCGCCCGCGCCCTCGAAACTCGGGTAATCGGGGACTTCCTCAGCCAGCGGGTGATCGTACTCCCAGCCGACGAGTTCGGCGCCATCGAGTTCGGCCTCGATCTCGTAGTCGTCGTACCGGCCCTTGCCGAGGACATCGTCGACACACTCGGCAGCGATGTAGAGTACGTCTTCGTCGTCGCCTTTCGTTGCGCGGATTTTCTGGTACGTGAGGTCTTCGCCGACGCCGACGAACGTGTTTGCCGGAATCGTCCACGGCGTCGTCGTCCAGATGACGAGGCTGCCCTCGCGATCGCTGAGTGGGAATTTGACGTAGATCGAGGGGTCTTCGACCTGATCGTATTCGACTTCGTTGTTGGCGATCCCGGTTTCACACCGTGGGCATTGGGAGATCGAGCGTTTGCCCTGCTCGACGAGGCCGCGGTCGGCGACCTGTTTGAAGCCGTACCACGCGGCTTCCATGTACTCCGGCGAGATCGTTTTGTAGGGGTTGTCCCAGTCGAACCACGCGCCAATGGATTGGAAGTCGTCGTCCATCGCCACGCGGTTCTCCTCAGCGAAGGTCTTGCACTCCTCGATGAACGCCTCCATCCCGTACTCTTCGATGTCCTGCTTGCTCTCGAAGCCGAGTTCCTCTTCGACTTTGACCTCGATGGGAAGGCCGTGCATGTCGTAGCCCGGCCGGTCGGTGACCTGGTGGCCGGTCATCCGCTTTTGGCGGATCACGGCGTCTTTGAGCGTTTTGTTCCATGCGGTGCCGAGGTGCATCTGCCCGGAGGTGTACGGCGGGCCATCGACGAAAAAGAAGGTCGGGTCGTCGGCGTGGGCCGCCTTGGTCGCCTCGTAGGCGTCGTGTTCGTCCCAGTGGGCTTCGGCCGCCGCCTCCACGTCGGCGGGCGAATACTGGTCGCTAACGTCGTCCATGTATCACAGGAACGGGTCGGCGTATATCAAAACGGTGATCCGAGGGCGATACGAGATCGTGGATTCTTATTCAGCCACGACGGTCGAAACAGACACCGCGAAAGCCCTCGGCGCGCTCGGATCCCGGGACTCGCTGCGCTCCTCGTTCGCTTCGCTCACTGCGGTGCTTACGTCGTCCGGGTTCGCCCAGCGCGCCTCGCCCTTTCAGTCCGCCAGGGACGTAATCAGGTCAACTCTGCGCGAAGCCGTTCCGATTCCCGCTTGATCGCTCGCCGCCGCTCGGCCGCTTCGGCCTCGCGTTCGCGCATCTCGTCGGCGTTATCGTAGTAGTACGCGAGCGCGTCGAACACCGCCGCGCCGTCGAGATCGTACTCGGCGGCGACCGCAAATGGATCCTCGTCGCCGTCGATCACCCGACGTTTGATGTCGAGAACGGAGATTCGGGTTCCCTCAATGCACGGATCACCTGACCGAATATCGGAATCCGTGACGATTGATACCATACGCTGAGTTGTGCGTCTCAATTGATAAACGCTCGGACGTGATCAAAGAGGGTTCGTTAGAATCTTGACGAATATTTATGAAAGCAGACAGTGATTACAACCTATGACAAAGGAGGAAATCAAGAAGACAGCCAAGAAGTGCCCGGATTGTGGTTCAATGGTGTTGAAACAGAGTTCAAAATGCGACTGTGGACACGATTTCAATGACTGACGACTCAAAAAAGGAAGCACTCAGGCAATGGAAGTGCCCAGATTGTGGTTCAAGTAACCTGACTCAACAGGGCAAGAAAAAATGTAGCAACTGTGGATACAAAGTTGAGTGATGTTTTCTCTCTTTCTGGAAATCATCGCACAGTGGTTTCTTTTGATTTTATTCTTGGTTGAATTAGGTGCGAAAGTATACTTGAATAAGGAACATCAGATGGCTACCGTGAGAGATCAATCTACGTATGATGAAATTTCTCAGCGTCAACGGGGGACTGCACTCTCAGTTGCAAGTCTTGTATTCGCAGGGATTACGCTGCTCCTATCTCAGAACGCACCTCAGTATGTTGAACAGATTGAGGTCTTCGTCGTCGCATTCGGGTTTTTACTGATTGCTGCGTTCGCCCACGAAATTACCCTTACACGTCGTATTATGCTAACAATTCAGGAGATGGCGCTGGAGTACGGTCTCCTGATGCTAGGATTCGGAGTCTATCTCCTGATCAGTGAAATTGTTGAGGGTGCGAGTTTTGTGGCACTCGGTGTTTTCTCTGTAGTTATGATTATCCGATTCGCAAGCACTCCCGGAGAACTGCAGGCGCACCAAAACACATGAATTCCGTTGAGTGTTGAATTTGTGCCCTGATCTTGTACGACACATCCTGACTGAATATAGAATAGACTGATTGCTATCGTAGGTAAGCGACTCAAATAAAAACAAGAATGGCCGCGGTCGCAACGCAGTCGATTCGAAGCCGGTACAGCGGTTAGGTTGGCGTGGGGGAGTGAGTAGGCTGTGACCTATTTCACATTGCGCCGCCCATGCCACCCATACCGCCCATGCCGCCCATGCCGCCGCCCATGCCGCCGCCACCGGGCATGTCTGGTCCGTCATCGTCGTCGTCGCCGACCTGGCCACCGGAGAGGTCGCCAGCGGCGATGACATCGTCGATGCGGAGGATCATCACAGCGGCTTCGGTTGCGGATTCGATCGCCTGCGTTTTGACTCGAAGCGGCTCGACGACGCCCTCGTTCTCCATGTCGATCACGTTGCCCGAGTAGGCGTCCAGCCCGGCGGTGAAGTCGCCGCCGTCGTGCTGGGAGCGCAGCGAGACGAGGGAATCAATCGAGTCCAGCCCGGCGTTCTCGGCGAGCGTGCGCGGGATAACTTCGAGTGCGTCGGCGAATGCCTCAACAGCCAGCTGTTCGCGGCCCCCGACGGAGTCGGCGAAGTCACGAAGCTGGAGTGCGAGTTCGGTTTCGGGCGCGCCGCCACCGGGGAGCACCTTGCCGTCTTCGAGCGTGGCGCGAACGACACCGAGGGAGTCCTCGATTGCGCGTTCGACCTCGTCGACGACGTGGTCGGTGCTGCCGCGGACAACGAGGGTGACGCTTTTCGCGTCCTCGACGTCCTCGACGAAGAGCCGCTCGTCGCCACCGATGTCCTTCTGGGTGACGCTGCCGGCGAAGCCGAGGTCGTCCTCGGTCAGGTCGTCAAGGTTGGAGACGACGCGGCCACCGGTCGCACGAGCGAGTGCTTTGAGGTCGGAGTTCTTCGCGCGGCGGGCGGCGATGATGCCCTCCTGAGCGAGGTAGTGCTGGGCCATGTCGTCGATGCCGTCGCCGACGAAGACGACGTCGACACCGGCGTCGGCGAGCTGGTCGACCATCTCCTTGAGCTGTTCCTCTTCCTGGTCGAGGAATTCCTGAAGCTGGGAGGGGTCGGTAACGTTGACCTCGGCGTCGATCTCGGTCTCTTTGACCTCGAAGGCACCGTCGAACAGCGCGATGTTGGCGTCCTCGGCGAAGTACGGCATGTTCTCGTCGACGCGCTCTTTGTCGACGATGACGCCCTCGACGAGTTCGGACTCGTCGATGGAGCCGCCGACGACAGTCTCGACGTCGACGTTGTCGAGGTCGATTCCGTCATCGTCCTCGACAGCGAGTACGGCGTCGACGACGAGTTCGGCGAGGTGATCTTTCGCGCCTTCCGCGCCCTTGCCGGTCATCGCCGTGGTGGCGATCTCGACGAGGGTGTCGCGGTCGTCCGCCGAGACCTCGATGGCCTCGGTTTCGAGGATGTCTTTGGCCTTCTCGGCGGCCTCTCGGTACCCCTGGGCGATCGTCGTCGCGTGAATCTCGGAGTCGATCAGCTCTTCGGCCTGATCGAGGAGTTCACCCGCAACGACGACAGCGGAGGTGGTGCCGTCGCCAACCTCGTTTTCCTGGGTCTCGCTGACCTCGACGATCATGTTGGCTGCCGGGTGGTCGATGTCCATCTCCTTGAGGATCGTGACGCCGTCGTTGGTGACGACGACCGAGCCCCCGGAGTCGACGAGCATCTTGTCCATGCCCTTCGGTCCGAGTGTGGTGCGTACGGACTCGGCGACCGCCTTCCCGGCGGTGATGTTCATCGACTGGGCGTCTTTCCCGGAGGTGCGCTGGCTGTCCTCCGAGAGGACGATCATCGGCTGGTTACCCATCCGCTGTTGTTGAGACATAGTCACCTCCGGATTGTTTGTGATTCTATATAAACCCTTCGTATAGGATTACTGAGCGGGGCGCTGTCTGACAAATTCAAGCATGTGAGTTACTACCAACCACGTGTTTTATATACTGCATCGAGCGGCCACGGCTCCCACCGGTCGGTGCTGGCGGAGGCCAGTGGTGACACCGACAGAGCGCAGGCGGGGCAGCAAGCACCCACCTATTTGACTCGGGTCGGCGTAGGGCTCTCATACACGTGGCCGTCGTGTCGCGCCGGGACGAACGCGACAGGATGGCGGTTCCAACCGATGAAACTACGCGTCAAACCACTCGACAGGGAGACTCCGGGCAACGGGATCGCAACGATCGACCGCGAGTCGATGGCGACACTCGGGGTCAACAACGGCGATTTTGTCACGATCAGCCACGGGAATCGGACGGCTGTTCTCCGGGCGCGACTCAGCCAAAACCGGGATCGACAGCGCGGGATCATCGGCATCGACGGCCAAACACGGAAAACCCTCGGCACCCGCATCGACCAACTCGTCGAGGTCTCCTCGGCCGATGTGGAGCCAGCCGCCCGACTGGCGGTTGTCATCCCCGAGGGACTCCGCATCCAAGGTGATATCGCCGCCTACATCCACGACAAACTCGCCAACCGGGCGGTCAGCCCGGGCAAAACGGTGTCGGTGACGATGGGGTTTCGCTCGCTGAACGGGAGTTCGAACCGCCGGATCCCGGTGAAGATCGTCGGCAGCGAGCCCGGCGGCACCGTCGTCGTCACCGACTCAACCACGATCGATATCGTTGAGGAGCCGACCGACCGAGACAGCGAGGAGACGGAGCCAGCCGACGCCGACCCGCCGGGGATCACCTACGAGGACGTTGGCGGCCTCGCTGCCGAACTCGATGCGGTACGGGAGATGATCGAGTTGCCGATGCGCCACCCCGAGCTGTTTCAGGCCCTTGGGATCGAGCCGCCACAGGGCGTCTTGCTGCATGGCCCACCCGGCACCGGCAAGACCCTCATCGCGAAGGCCGTCGCCAACGAGATCGACGCGGATTTCCAGACCATCTCCGGGCCGGAGATCATGTCGAAATACTACGGCGAAAGCGAGGAGCGACTGCGGGAGGTCTTTGAGACCGCCGAAAGCGAGGAGCCCGCGATCGTCTTCATCGACGAGATCGACTCGATCGCGCCGAAACGTGGCGACACTGAGGGCAGCGTCGAACACCGCGTGGTCGCCCAACTGCTCTCGCTGATGGACGGGCTGGGCGATCACGGCCAGATCACCGTCATCGGCACCACAAACCGCATCGACGCCGTCGACCCCGCCCTACGGCGTGGCGGCCGCTTCGACCGGGAGATCGAGGTCGGCGCGCCGGATGCCAGCGGGCGCGGGGAGATCCTCCGGATTCACACCCGCGAGATGCCGCTAGCCGACGATATCGATCTCGACAGCTACGCCAGCAACACCCATGGCTTCGTCGGCGCGGATCTCGAAAGCGTCGTGCGGGAAGCCGGAATGAACGCCCTCCGGCGTGTGCGGCCGACGCTCGATCTTGAGGCGGAGACGATCGACGCCGAGACGCTCGAACAGTTGGCCGTGACCGCGGCGGACTTCCGGCGAGCCCTCCGGGAGGTTGAGCCATCAGCACTCCGAGAGGTCTTTGTCGAAGCCCCGGATGTGACCTGGGACGATGTCGGCGGCCTCACGGAAACGAAAACCAGGCTCCAGGAGGCGATCCAGTGGCCACTCGCCTACCCAGCGGCCTACCAGCAGGTCGACCTCCAGTCGCCGACCGGCATTCTCCTGCATGGGCCACCCGGCACCGGCAAGACACTGCTGGCGAAGGCCGTTGCCAACGAAGCCGACTCCAATTTCATCTCGGTGAAAGGGCCGGAACTGTTCGACAAGTATGTTGGCGAATCCGAGAAAGGCGTCCGGGAGATCTTTGCGAAGGCACGGGAGAACGCCCCGACAGTCGTCTTTTTCGATGAGATCGACGCCATCGCAGCCCAACGCGGCAGCGGGAGCGACTCCCAGGTCAGCGAGCGCGTCGTCAGTCAACTGCTGACCGAACTCGATGGGCTCGAAGCCCTCGAAGAGGTGGTCGTGATCGCCGCGACAAATCGACCGGAACTCCTCGATGACGCCCTCACCCGGGCTGGCCGAATCGAAGAACAGATCGCGGTCGAGGAACCCGACGAAGCGGCCAGACGCGAGATTCTGTCGATCCACACGCGCGACCGTCCGGTCGCCGGCGATGTCGACCTCGACGCGTTGGCAGCAGCGACCGAGGGCTTCGTCGGCGCGGAGGTGGCAGCGCTCTGTCGAACCGCGGCGACCGAGGCCGTGCGGGCCCACGTCCATGCCCGCAATGAGGGGCGACCGGCAGTCGTCGAGGAGATGCGGCTCACACGACCAGGATTTGAAGCCGCACTCAACGAGGTCAGCGACGAAGAACGAACGATCAACTGGCCCGCCCGCGACGACGACGCGACCGCTGTGACCGAGGCCGACAGCGAGGCCACAGCCGGCAACACCGCCGACGAAGCGACCGACAGCGCGGCTGGTGGCGACACAGACGACACCGCGGTCGCTGACGACGTACCCACCGACGGAGCTGACGAAACACGCGAGGCTGATCCCGCTGATGCGGCGGTTCCACCGGAATCGGGTGTCGAAAGCGGCGGAAGCACGGTCGACGCTGACGAGAGCCGTGAGGAGTCAGCTACGGACGCAGAGACACCGGCTGCTGTCAACGCCGAGACGACAGAGAGCGAAGCCGAACAGAAAACGGACAGCGACAGCGGCGACACAAACGAAGACGAATCGACCTGACGCCGCCGATCAGGCGAGATCCGGGCCGCGTGTCAACTCGCGGTGTTTCTCCTCAAGGAACGAGTAGACCGCGCCGTGAGGTGAGCCATCGAGAATCATCCCGACCGCCCGCCGAACCGCCTCAACCTCCTCAGATTCGCCGATAATCCCAACCGTCGAACCGTAGATGACGACATCGGCACCCGATAGCTCTTCCATAAGCTCCCGTGTACGGCCATCCTCGCCGATGATTCGGCCTTTCTGGCGGCGAAGGTCGTTGTCGTTGCGTGTCTGCTCGGAGAGATCGATCAGCTCGAAGCGTCGCATATCGCCATCCAGCAGCGACAACGCGGTTTCGGGCTTGAAGCCCCGGCCGATCGCCTTGACGATATCCGGGGCGACAAGCGCGGTCACCGGATCGCCAACGGATTCGATGGCGACCGAGCCGGACTCGGAGTCGATATCCAGCCGCACCTCCGCCCGGGATTCGATCTCCCGCATCATCTCGCCACCCTCGCCGATGAGGACGCCGATCCGATCCTGCGGGACTTTGACGTGTTGCATACGGTTGCTACCCCGCGGATCTGTTTAAGCGTGTTCCTCGGCCCACGCGAGGCCACACATAGGGCTCACCACCGGACTCGATCGTCGTCACCGGCGATGTACTCAAAGAGGTCGTCGCCCGAGGTCTCCAGCCCTTGCCGGCTGAAGAAGGCGGCGACGTTTTCACAATCCCGGCGAAGCAGGTCGCCGGCGTTTGGGTGATGGATGGTGACGGCTTGCCCGAGATCAATGATCACGAGTTCGCCGTCGTGGATGATCATGTTGTACTCCGAGAGATCACCGTGAATCAGCCCCGCCGTGTGGAGTCGGCGCATGTACTCGCGGACGACCTCGTAAGCTGTTTCGGGGTTTTCAACGTTGACCTCAGCGAGCCGACGGGCGCGATCCTCGACCAGCCCCACCAGTTCCATCACGAGGACGTTGCGCTCGACGGCGATCGGATTGGGGACACGGACGCCGGCCTCCCGAGCGCGGCGGAGATTGGCGAACTCCTTGCGCACCCACGCGAGGACGACCTGTTTCTTGTTGTTGCCGATCCCCTCGAAACGGGGGTCGCCCTCCAGATACGTCCGCATCTGCTGGAACGGCGAGGCGTTGATCCGAAAGATCTTGACCGCGACTTCGGTGTCGTCGGCGCCGAGGGCCTCGTAGACGTTGGCCTCCTTGCCGGTCGAGATCGGTCCGCCGAAGGCATCGATGTGGCCGTCGGCGATGAGTTTGTACAGCGCACCGAAGGTCGCATCGTCGAAAACCGACTGTTCGACCTTGAACTGCTCGGCGTCTTTGATCTGCTCCTCGAACTGCTCGAACTCCCGGTCGCGCTCGCGGGCGATCCGGTCGGCCTCGGTGTCGGTGACATCGATCTCTTCCCACTCGTCGCCGATGGCGGCCTCGGGATCGGTATCGAGCAGTCCGTACTCGTCGGTCATTGCCGATGGTTACATGCGGCAGCGGGAAAAGAGTCGCCGGTCGGCCGCCGTTACTGAATGTGGCCTTCGTTGCGGAGCTGATCGGCCTCGCTTTGCTCGTAGCGGTGGACGATGTCGGCTTTCTCGTCTTGCCAGTCCCATGGATCGACGATGACGAGGTCATCTTCGCGGATCCAGACGCGTTTCTGCATCCGGCCCGGGATGCGGGCCGTGCGCTCGACACCGTCGGCACAGCGAACGGTCACGCGGTTGGCACCGAGCATGTCGGTTACCTCGGCGAAGACCTCCCCGTCGTCGGGCATACGGAGGTCACGTCGCCCCTCGTTGTCGCTCATACGCGAGCGTTGGGATGCACGTGTGTAAAAATCGTGGGATTACAGCCGAGGGCTACGCACACCCGCCAGCCGTCGATTCGACGGTTTCGGGGGCGTCGTCATCGACCACCCCTTTTGTCAGCGTATAACAGATATCGCCGGTGACCGCTGGATCGGAGCCATCCGGTACTGTGAACGATGTCTCCGGGCTGTCGTAGTCGCTGTCGTTGTAGACCCAGACCGTCGTCGCGTCGGCGATGCGATCGTTGTACCGGTTCCGCACGTCGACTGGGAACGGCCAATCATCGTCAGCGGTGGCGTTTCGGAGGTAGGTCGGCGACGGCTCGGTAGCGTTCGTCCCGATATCGATCTTGTGAACCGTCAGCTCGTAGGTTTCTGAGCTGTCGAGGGTGATGGTGGCAACGTCGCCAGCGACGGCGACAGAATCGACAGTCGACTGTCCATCGAGGATTGTTTCGCGCCACGTCTCGCCGGATAGGTTGGTCGGAAGCCGCAGGCGGATCGGATCGCTGCTGGCTTCGATGTCGATCGTCGTCGAGTCGGTGACGCGGTCGGGAACGACGGATTCGGTAGCGACGCCCGACGCCGTCAACTCACCGTCAACAACGGTCAGCGTGATCGCCGTCTCGTCAACGACCGGTTGGCGATTTGCTGCGATCTCGATTCGGCTGTTCGAGTCGTACCGGGCAGCGAGTACGCCGTGTTCAAGCCGGTAGCGCGGCGCGGCGTCGAGTTCCCGGTAGGCTGGCTCGTAGGTGATCGCCCGTGTCGGGTAGCTCCGTGTCGTCCCGTTCCAGTAGGTGTCAAACGCTTTGTCGTCGCCGACGGCTTCGGCGTTATCGATGCTGAGCGTCGCCGGGTCAGTCGTACGGAGCGTGCCGGCTCGGGGTGGCGGATAGACGAACAGCAGCCGGTCGTCGTACTCGGCCCCGAGATCGAGCGTCGTCGGCTGCGGGCGGCCGGTCACGCTGGTCTCGAAAACTGCTGTCTCAAGGCCGACCAGCTGATCGGCCACTCGCTGGCTGTGATCGAGTTCCACGCGGCTGATATCCGCCGGAACGAGCTGTGCTTGGGCGGTCGTCAGCGCGATCAGGAGGAAGCCGAACAGGAGGATCGCGCCGATCTGCAGGGACTGGCCGCGACTGTCGGAGAAACGCATTGCGCTGCGTGGTCTCGGTATCCGACAAAAAGTATCGGCTGTGAGGGAGCGTCGCGTCGATGGAGATTAGGCGTTCAATTGCTCGCGGCCGGGTTCGATGAGCGCGTTGAGTTCCGCGGCCAGCGCAGATTTCGCGTCCATCGGGTGGAGCTCGCCGGATTCGAGGTCGGCTTCCAGCGTCTCGTAGCCGTCGTATTCGAGGTCGCCGCCGTACTCCTCGGGCCGTTCGACGACGACCGTATTGACCCGCGGGAAGACGTGGTACTGGAACAACTGGAGGACAGGGTTCTCACGCTCGTTGCCGTCGCCGTCAGGATCGGGATCGGCCGTGGGCGGACAGTAGGCGTCGTTGATTTTTGCCTCAATGTCGTCCTCGCTGTCCTCCATCGAGATCGTCACGCCGGAACTGGAGGCCATCTTGCCGACGCCGCTTGAGAGATCGGCGATGATCGGCGTGTGCAGGGCGGGCCGCACATCGTAGTCGAGTTCCGGCAGCGTTTCGCGGGCCAGCATGTGAACCTTCCGCTGGTCAAGGCCGCCGACCGCGAGATCGACATCGAGGTATTCGATATCGAGCGCCTGCATGAGCGGGTAGACCATCTGTGAGACCTTCGCGTGGTCGCCGCGGGCGATCTCGGCCATCGCGCGTTTGGCCCGCGAGAGCGTCGTTTCGAGCTCAGCAGCGTGGAGGTCGAGGGTGTACTCCTCGTCGAGTTGGAACTCCGAGCCGAGGACGAACTCGGTTTGGCTCTCGTCGAGGCCGTAGGCGATGAACTGCTCTTGCATCCGGTCGGCGGTCTCCCGGATTTCCGCGAAGGTGCCCTTGTCGTTGAGGTAGGCGTGCACGTCAGCCAAGAGAACGGTCACATCGAAGCCGGCCTCTTGGAGGTCGATCAGTTTGGTGGCCGTCAGCATGTGGCCGATGTGGAGAACGCCGGAGGGTTCGTAGCCGACATACGCGCGCTTGCCCTCGGGGTCGTCGGCCAACTCCTCTAGTTCCTCCTCGGTGACCACCTCGGCGGCGTTCCGGGTGATCAACTCGTAGGCGTCCATGCACGCCCGTCGGGTCAGCGGTGTAAAATGACTTCTGAATACGGCCGGAAACTGACCGAGTTACGTGCCGCCGCTTTTCGTATCCGCTCGGTGTTCGGTGATGAGCTCATCGACCATGCTCGCTTTCTGTTCGCGTTCGCGCGCTTCGGCACGCTCCTCCCAGTCGTCGATGACGGCCTCGATCTCGTCGTCGTCAACGACAGCCAACTCGTCGATCTCCTGAATCGAGACGGCTTCAGCGGGGCCGACGGGAATGCCGGCCTTGAACAACACTTCGTCGGCCGCATCCGAGAGCCCGCCGCCGCGGATGACAACCCGCGGTTCGATCTCGGCGACGCGTTCGGCCGTGCTCCGGCCGGCTCCCGAGGCGTCGCGGAAGTAGATGATGTCGCCACGCGTGAGGCCGACTTCGTCTTCGGCGTCGTCGAGGGCGCGATTGGTAAACTGTTCGACGATTTTTACCGACACAAGATTTCGATCGCCGGTGACAGCGGCATCCGAGTGATCCAGCTTCCAGAGCTCCTTGAGACGGTCGAGTTTGGCTTCGAGGTCGGCGGCGCGTTCCTGTGCCTCGTCGCGTTCGCGCTCCAGCCGGTCGGTTTCGCGTTTGAGCCGCGAAACTGCGCGTCGCTCGCGGGCCTCACGTCGCTCCTCGCGTTTGGCCTCGGAGAGTTCCTCCTCGTATTCTTCGATCGTCTCCTCCCGATCGGCGAGTTCGGCCTGTAGCTCCTCGTTGTGGGACTGCAACCGATCGACCTGTGCTTCGAGGTCTTTGATGCGCTGTTCTTCGGTTGTGAGTTCCCGCGGTTCATGCGTCGACTCCTCATCGTCGCCATCGTCTTCGTCCGAAAGCTCCGCCAGCGCGGCCTCGACTGATGATTCGTTGGCGACGACGTGGGCGATGACCTCCTCGCGGTCGAACTGCGGTGGCGTCTTGTCGCTTATACGGTCGAACTGATCCTCGCGGTCATCGTAGGCGTAGAGGGCGGCCGCCATGGCGTCGCGTTCGTGATCGTTGTCGTACTCGTGATCACGGGTGCGGTGGAGCTTCTCGTCGACTGGCAGATCGCTCTCTGGTGTCCACGCGGTCGCCTCGAAACTCCGGCGGAACGCTTCGACCGTCTGGGGGATCGGCGTCACGTCGGCGGCGACGATCAGCGGCCGACCCTGTTCGATCAGCCACTCTGTCACCTCGGCGGTGTCGGCCGTCCGGCTGGAAAACCGCGCCAACACGCGACCGTCCAGCGAGACGACCGCCGCCGCTGTCGTCGTGCCGGGATCAATGCCGACAATCACGCGGTCGCGCCGCTTGACGAGCGGTTCATAGCTGATTCCGTCGCGCTGCTCGCGCTCGATCTCGATGCGGGTGTCGCCGGCGCGATGCGTGGAGACGGGGAGTTCGTCCGGCGTCGCTTCGACGGTGAAGATCGCATTCGAGTAGCCGCCGTACTTCTCGGTCACGTCCTGCTCGTAGTCGAGATTCGCGCTGTCGAGTTTGGATTCGACCTCGCGGGCGACCTTCTTGACGTTGCCGTGGATCCGCCGCGTGTAGCGATCCTGACTCCAGCCGCCGCTACCGGTCGAGCGGCCGCGGGCGACCTTGACTGTCGTGGTGTCCGTGAACGCCGAGACCTCACAGCCGACGTTGGCGGTCGCTAGCCGCGCGGCGGCCTCGGCTTCGGCCATCGGTTTCTTGTCGTAGGGGACGCCGTGTCTGGAGGCGACCCGCGAGAGGGGTTCGGGGCGTTCGTCACCGGTCACCTGCACAAGCTTCGTCGCCGACGGCAACGACCGCAGAAAGCCGACGAGTTCGTTTTTGTCGGCGGCGAGTTCGTAGGCGTTGTCGGTGGCGACGAGGGCCGGCTCCTCGTCGTCGATGAGTCGGCAGAGCTTCCGGAAGGAAACGACATCGCGCTCGATCTCGTCGTCATCGAGGACGACCAACGCATACGCTGGCGCGTCGCCCCGGATATCGCCGCTTTGGATGTCGACGCCGAACACCGGCGCGTCGATGGCGTTTGTCCGGACGGTCACAAAGAGAGGTAGGGAATCAACCGCTAAATAGGCCACGCCGAGTGGGAGCGTCGCCAACGAGAGTACTGTTATTCAGCCGACACCGACGGCGACGCCTGTCGGCAGTTCGTTGTGGTGACAACGCGAGCGAGTTCGGGAACGATGCCGGGGTCAGCCGTGTCGACACGCGCATGGATCGACAGCGACGCTGGCAGTGTCGTCACCGCGGCTGCGGCGACGATGACAGCCAGTGTGGGGTGGCGGGTGCGGAGGGCTGCCCGAAAATCAACCAGCGAGAGGCCGTCGGTGTCGGCGTCGATGAGCACACAGTCAGCGGGAGCCACAACACGGGCCGGCTGGCTGTCGTCAGGCACCACCGTCGCTGTCAGGGTGAGATCCGGACAGGGATCGACGGCGTCGGCCACGGCCTCGCGGTAGGATGTGTCGTCTGAGACCAACAGCAGGCTGATCGCTGGGGTGATACCCATATCTGAGCGTGGACAGCGAGCGACAAAACCGCTGCTAGGAGGGCTCCTGTGAGAACAACCCTCGTAGGCACATCCGCGGCGTCCAGCCGGGAATGTTACTGCAGCTCCGACTCGTCATCGGGGTACGGAACCGCAACCTGCTGGCCGTCACTGGCGATGAAGACCTCGCCGTCGAAGGCGTCGGCAGCACTGGCTTTGATCGGCGACGGATCAGCCCCATACCGCGAGGAGATATGCGTCAGCGCGAGCCGTTTTGCGCCGGCCGCCGCGGCGAGTTCGCCGGCCTCCCGGCCGGTCGCGTGTTTGGTCTCGCGAGCGCGGGCGGCGTGATCGTCAGCGAACGTGGCATCGTGTACCAAGAGATCAGCGTCGGCGGCGACCGATTCGACGGCTGCCGTCGGGCGGGTGTCGCCGGTGTAGACAACCCGGCGGCCGGGACGTGGGTCGCCGACAACATCGTCGGGTTCGATTACCCGACCGTCATCGAGTTCGACCGACTCGCCGTTGTGGAGTTTGCCGTACATCGGACCCGGGGGGATGCCTAACTCATCTTCGGCTTTTTCGCGGTCGAATCGGCCCGGCCGGTCGGCCTCAATGAGCGCGTAGCCGACGGAGGTGACGCGGTGGTCAGTTTCGACGGCGCGAACAGTGTACTCGTCGGTCTCGTGGGCAACGTCGCCCGCGGTGACCTCGTCGATGTCGATCGAAAACGACGGGGTGTAGCCGCCGACACCGAGAAGCTCATCGATATCGCTGTAGGTACCGCGAGGACAGTGGATCGTCAGCGGCTCGCTGCGGCCGTTGAAGTCCCAGCTTTGGACGAGGCCAGGGATGCCAAGCACGTGGTCGCCGTGAAGATGCGTGACAAAGATATCTGAGACGGTAAAGCCGGTGCCGTGGCGCATCATCTGCCGCTGGGTGCCCTCCCCGCAGTCGAACAGCAGGCGGTCGCCCTCGCGGTTGACCATGATCGCACTGGGGGCTCGCTGGGTCGTCGGCACGGCCCCGCTGGTTCCGAGAAACGTCACGCGTAACGACATGGGCGGGGCTCAACCACCGAGCGATAAACCCCCTTCGGAACGCCAGCCGAGAGCAAGCGGGGCGGAGCGACGATCAGCTACCTGCTGAGGCGGTGTCACCGCCACCCGGGAGGGAAATCGTCCGATTACTGGCGAACAACGCAAACAGCGCGAACAGCGCGTACAGTTCGGGCTCGTTCGTCCACAGGCCGATCACCCCAAGGATACCAAGGCCACCAAGCCGGTTTGCTGGTACCTCCATACGGTGATATCTGCAGTATTGATAGAAATGAGTGACGCTTCTCACACCCGACAGATCACCGATCCACGCGACCACCGGCTGGGCGAGGACAAGCGACCCCGACCCAATAACCGACCGATTCTTACGCCACCGGCCCCCAGCGTCGCCAATGGACGCACCGCTGTGGATCGACACCTACGCCCCCGAACTGGCCGACCTCCCACAGCCGGAGGTGCGCGATCGCCTGCAACGAACCGTCGGCGAACCGATGAACCTCCTGCTGCAGGGGCCGCCGGGCGTCGGCAAGACAGCCGCCGCCCGCGCGCTGGCCCGGGCAGTCCACGAGGATCCCGACGCCGATCTGATCGAGCTCAACGTGGCTGACTTCTTCGGTCGCAGCAAAAAGGAGATCAAAAACGATCCCCGATTCGAGGGGTTTCTCGCCGGCAAAAGTCGGATGGCGAAAGCCGATATGATCAACCACGTGCTCACCGAGTCGGCGAGCCATGCCCCTGTCTCGGGGGCGTTCAAAACGATCCTGCTTGATAACGCTGAGGCGATCCGGGAGGACTTCCAGCAGGCCCTGCGGCGGGTGATGGAACAACACCACCGGACGACACAGTTTGTCTTCACGACCCGCCAGCCGACAAAGCTGATCGCGCCGATCCACTCGCGGTGTTTTCCGGTGCCGATGCGAACGCCGACGACCGACGAGATCATCGCCCGGCTAGAAACCATCTGCGACGCCGAGGACATCGCGTACGACACCGACGGGCTCGAATTCGTCGCCAGCGCGGCCGACGGCAACCTCCGGGAGGCGATCCTGACCGCCCAGACGACCGCCGAGCAGGAGGGCGAGCTGACGATGCAAACCGCCTACGAAACGCTGGGGGATATCGGCGACGACGAGGCGATTGCCGCCGCCCTGACCGCCGCCCGAGCCGGCGAGTTCAGCGATGCCCGTGGGACGCTGGATGACCTGCTGTCGGATGGCGGCTACGACGGCAAGACGCTCCTGACCGAGTTGCTGCGGGTCGCCCGCTCACAGTCGGCCCTCGACAGCGACGAGATTGCCCGCCTCCACAAACTCGCCGGCGCGGCCGACCACGAACTGAGCGAGGGCCTCGACGACAAGCTCCATCTCATGCATCTCTTGACTGCATGGGCTGATGGCCGAACTGAGCTTCGGGCGATGGCCTAACCATGCTCCCGATGCTCCCTACCACTGCTGTCGCACCCGGCGCGTGGCGATACGCCGCGGCCTGTTTTGTCGCTGCTGTCATCGCCGTCATCGTGTTTCCGCCGCTTGCGGGCGTCGCGCTCGCGCTCGGCATCGCCGTCCTGTGGTTCCACCGCGATCCCGGTCGGAACCCACCGGAATCAGGGATCGTCGCCCCCGCCGACGGCCGGGTCTCGGTGCTGCGCGAGGAGGGCGACGAGCTCCGCGTTGGGATCTTTATGAACGTCACCGATGTCCACGTAAACCGCGCGCCAGCCAGCGGCACGGTGCAATCCGTCGACCACCGCCCCGGCGCGTACAAGCCGGCGTTTTCGAAGGACTCCGATCGCAACGAGCGCGTCGTCATCGACTGTGGCGACTACCAGATCGCGCTGATCGCCGGCTGGTTCGCCCGCCGGATTCACCCCTACGTTGCCGGCGGCGACGACCTCGTTCGCGGGCAACGAATCGGCCATGTCTCCTTCGGGAGTCGGGCTGACGTGGTGTTGCCGCCGCGATACGACCGCGAGGATGTGCTCGTCGCCGTCGACGAGACAGTCACCGCCGGGAAAACGCGTCTCGTTGCGACCGAGGCCGCAGAGTCGACAAGGAGATAGCCGACAGCAACTGATGGCGACAGCCGGCAGTATCGACGGGCTGGGACGGAATTTTATACCGTGGCTGGGTAACGAATCCTAAGCCGTGGACGACGCAATACTGGGCACCGGGGCGATCGGCGCGGTCAGCGTGCCACCCAGCAAACCCCCGATCGAGATCGTTGCCGACGGGCGAGAGAGCGTCGTCCGAGAGTTTGTCAGCGATGATGAGACCGACCCTAAAGTGTTGTCAACCTACGAGAACCGGCGGCTGGCCGAACGGGCCGTCCGCAAACAGCTGTCGACGAGTCGCTACCCCTGTGCGTTGGTCTGGGAGACCGACCACAGCGTCGGCGGCCTCCTGTGGAACGACCAGTTCAAACGCCTCCGGGTGTCGTACAGTCAGTTGCAGCGGGCCTGGACTGTCGCCCCGGTGACCGACGAGTTCATGTTTTGCTCGCTGCAGGAGCATCGACACGCCTGCCGGTTCGCCAGATCGATCCAGCGAATATATGAGTTCAAGCATCTCGAAATACGGACAAAAGCCGGTGCGGTGGATCGGCTCATCGACCACCGCTTTCTCCGGCAGTCGATTACGGACTCAGGTGTGCAGTTTACGCGATAGCAGGGCGACTACCACGGCTCGTTTTTCGCACCGATGAGGTAGGCGATGATGTTGGTGCCAACGTGTAACACCGGAGTCACGACGACGATGACCGCGAGCACGCCAAGGGTGAACGTCGCCTGTGCCCACCCAGGCGCGAGGACGAAGGCAAAGAGGATGGCACCCACCACAAAATCGAGTTGATCAAGCCCGGGAAACGCCGCCCCACGGGCACGGCCGCTCCGGCGTTTAACAAAGGAGGCTGCGATATCACCGGCCATCGCGCCGGCTGCAAGGCCGAGCGCCCCCGCCGGCGGAAACGTTGGCAGCGAGAATCCGATGGCGGAGCCCAGCGGCGCGGCAGCGACATTGAGCCCGGCGGCAAGGGTGATCCCGACGAGCGTGCCGACTGCGGTTCCGCGCCACGTCTTACCGTCGCCAAGCAGTCGCCGATCGCCCCAGGTTCGACCGCCATCGATCGGGCGGCCGCCGCCGGCAAGTACCGCCGCGTTGTTTGGCACATAGGCCGGCAGCATCGCCCAAAACGCTGTCACAACGAGCCCGACTACCATATCCGAGGGAGGCGGCGGCGCGCCTAAAGAGACACTGGTTCGGCGACAGGGGGTGATCCACATGACCTAAGCGTCCACACACCAACCATAGGACATGTCCTCGTGGAAACGTGATGTCGCCAGCGGACTGGTGGTGCTGCTGCCGCTGGGCATTCTCCTGTTTGTGCTCAACTATCTCTACGAACGAGTTATCGCCCTCCCGCTGATCAGCAGCCTCGATTTTATCGGCCTCGGCGTCCCTGAGAGCCTCGTCCCGCTGGCCCGGATCGTCGTTGCCCTCCTCCTCATTATCACGTTGATCCTCGCGGTGGGCTATCTGATGCGAACGACCGCCGGCCGGCTCTTTGAGTCGGCGTTAGACGGCGCGATCAACCGGATGCCTGGGCTCCGAGTCGTCTACAACGCAACGAAACTTGCCGTCGAAACCGCACTCTCCGGCACCGACGACCTGCAAGAGCCCGTCCGGCTTGAAACCTGGCCCGGCATCCGGATGACCGCGTTCAAGACCGGCAAAAAGACACAGGACGGTCGGATCGTGCTCTTTCTGCCGACCGCGCCGAACATTACGACCGGATACGTCATCGAGGTCGAGGAAGATCGCATCGAAGAGACAGGCGAACGCGTCGAGGAAGCACTGACACGCGTGCTGAGCGCGGGGTTTGCCGAGTCAGCCCACCAGATCCCCGTCGAGGAAGCCGAAAATCCGGCGCGAACTGATGACGACACCACCACGACCGTCAGAACTGAGTCGTCGGACGCCGGTGGTGACGGCGCGGCAACTGACGACTAACGTGGCTGCTTACTTGGAATCGGTCAACGGCGATGTCGACGCATGCGCCGAGAGATGATGTCGACGCGCAACGACGCTGCCGGCGACCGCGGCGGTGAGCAGTCCGGCGGGCAACGCGACAATAAGTATCGCGGTTGCGAGGCCGATCGGCTGCGTCATCGCAACGACGAACGCGAGCCCGCTACCGACGCCGAAGCCGCCGACAGCAGCCACCGTGACCGAGAGGTTGCGGCGCGTGCGATCGCTCGCCCGGCCGGTTTGCCGTCGCTCCGCCCAGGCGGTGAGCCCAAAGAAGACCAGCGGGACGGCAGCGATACCGGCGACACCACCGGCCGGAACCCCCAGCATGAGCGATGGCCAGACGTAGGGGGCGAGCCCCTCCGTGACCGCAACCGTTAGGACACCGAAGACAACGATGCCGACAGCGACGCTGGCGAGGGCTCTTGGAAGTCGATTCACACCCAAGAAAGGCTCGCTGAGCGCATAACGATGCCGGCGTATCGATCGCCTACGTGGGTGTATTAACAGGCTCAGATGAGAGAACCGACCGTCGCTAATGGAGGAGATCGGTCGTCGTTAGACGTACGTAAACCAGTCGTCGTGGGCGTCAGTTTTCCGTTCGACGAGATCGAAGAACGCTGACTGGATCTCCTCGGTGACGGGGCCGCGGTCGCCATCGCCGATCTCAACGTTGTCGACCTTGCGGATCGGGGTGACCTCGGCGGCCGAGCCGGTAAAGAAGAGTTCGTCGGCCGTGTTGAGCTCGCCGCGGCTGATCGTCGCCTGATCGTGGACGGTGTAGCCAAGTTCCCGGGCCAGCGTGATCACCGTATCACGGGTGATGCCATCGAGGATGCTCTGGGAGAGGCCGGGCGTGTAGAGCTCGCCGTCACGGACGAGAAACAGGTTCTCGCCGGGGCCTTCAGCAACCTGGCCCTCCTTGTTGAGGACGATCGCTTCCTGGTAGCCGTTGCGGCGGGCCTCCTCGCCGGCCAGTAGGCTGTTGACGTAAAGCCCGGTTGTCTTGGCGTTCGTTGGGATCTGACTGGAGGCGTGTTTCCGCCACGAGGAGACCATGACCTCAATACCGTGTTCGAGGGCATCCTCGCCAAGATAGGCCCCCCACGGCCAGGTGGCGATGGCGACATCCGTCGGGCAGTCGTCGGGGCTGATCCCGAGACTGCCGTAGCCGAAGTAGGCGATCGGCCGGATGTACGCACTGTCGTGATCCTGCCGGCGGAGGAGTTCGAGGGTTGCCTCGGTGAGTTCCTCGCGGTCGTAGGGGATCTCCAACTCGTAGGGATCCCCCGAGGCGAAGAACCGATCGAGGTGTTCCTCCCACCGGAAGATGGCCGTCCCGTTTTCGGTATCGTAGGCACGGGCCCCCTCGAAGATCCCCGTCCCATAGTGGAGGCCGTGGGTGAGGACGTGGATCGTCGCATCGTCCCAGTCGACGAACTCGCCGTTCTGCCAGATCGTCTCGATATCGCCCGCCTCGCGCATCTCGTCGAAGGATGCCATTGCTACTCTGAACCTTCGGCTACCGATTCTTAACAGTTTGCAACCACCGATCAAAACAGATCGTCTCGCGGCTAAGCAGGCGGCCGGCGGCTACCCCAGTCGGTCGAGGAGGGCCGATCCCTCAACGTAGACAAGGTCGTTGCGCGCCGCGTAGGCGGCCGCATCAGCCGGTGACAACGCGGTGCCGGTGTCGTCGTCGAGCATCTCACAGACAACGGCTGCCGGCGGCTGGTCGGCCGCCTCGGCGAGGGCGATCCCCAACTCGGTGTGGCCGGCCCGGTCGGCCAAGAGATTCGGGGCCGCCCGCAGCAGGTGGACGTGACCGGGGCTGCGGAACTCAGTGGCGAAAGTCTCGCCGTCGTAGTCGGCTGTCGCCGCAGCTGCGCCGAGTTCACTGATCGTCGTTGCCCGGTCTCGGTCGGTGATCCCCGTTTCCGTCGTCCGGTGGTTGACCGTAATCGAGAACGACGAGCGGTCGTCGTAGCTCAGTTCGTGGTTCTCAGTCGCCGGATGAGTCAGTGCATCTTGGAGGAAGGGCAGGTCGAATCGCTCGGCAACGCTGTCGCCGAGAGCGACACAGACGAGCCCGCCGGCGTCGTTGCGGAGTCGCCGAACCGCTGCGGGATCGACCGCGGTCGCTGGATAGACGATATCGGTTTCGCCCTCACGATCAGCAAAATCGTGGATCAATACCGGCTGGCCCGCACGGAAAGCGTCGATCGCGGCGTCGACACTGTTGGCTGCCTCCCCGTTTTCCATGGGCACACTGCGTGAGGCGTCGGCGTCAACCCCAGGCGCGTCGCTGTCGGCGTCAGCAGTCGGCGGGCTCATTTGAGCTCCGCCTCCGCGACGTGGATGGCCAGCATCTCGCCGTCATCGAGATCGAGTTCGTCTCTGAGCTTGATGGGCGCGATCAGTTCGAGGTTTTCCTCGTCGTGGTGGGTGCGATCGGGCACGATGATGTGAGCGGGCTCGAAGGCTCGGCCATCACGTTCGACCGTCGCCGGATAGCAGGTCGCCGCGCCGTAGGTGCGGTCGTCGTCCTCCCAGCTATCGATCGGCACCGACGCCTGCCCCGGGAGGTCGGCCCGGGCGTGAATGCTTGCGGTATCAAGCTCGACGTTGAGCGTGCCCGGAAACGGCGTGTAGCCGAGGCGGGAGTCGAACTGGCGTTCATACCCCGGCAGCGAGATGTAGTGTTTGCCCTCGCCCATGCCCGTCGTTACGGTGCCGGTCAGCGTCAACTCCGTCGGCGACTCGAACAGTTGGCGGTAGTCGGCGTACTCCGAGCGAAGGGCCTGCTCGCCGCCGTCGGTGACCGAAACCAGTTGGCCGTCGGCGACGCGCTCGCGGTCGAGATAGCCGCCGGCCTCAAGCGCCTGCAGCCGACGGGAAGCGGTCTGTGTCGAGGCATCGAGGCGGTCGCCGAGGCCGCTACAGGAGACGGTCACCGTGCCCGTGAGGCCACCGTCAAGGGCGACATGCTTCAACGCGAGCAGTTCGTCGTGGGTGAGGCTGCCCGCTGCCGATTCTGACATAGCTAGGGGAAGGTGATCGAGTGTGATAAGCATATCGCACATGGAACGCATCTCAAAATTGTTATAGATTGTCCGTCGAAATCGGCTTCGTTACCGTCGTTTAGGGAGCCTGCGTTGAAGACCCCTCTGATCGCGGGTGTCGCTTCGGAAGGCCCTTTAGCACCGACCGGAAACCCGACGGCATGTTCAGAGCCTTTCGCGCGGAGGTCGCCGACGCCCTGACGGCGGGCTTGGAGTCACTTGAGTTGCCGACCGGCGACCTTGGGATCGAGGAGCCGCCCGAAGATCTTGACGCGACGCTGGCCTCAAGTGTCGCCTTCCGACTGGCCGGCGAGTTGGAGACCGCACCGCCACAAGCCGCCGCCGAACTGGCTGCCGCCATCGACTCGGCTGACTACGAGTACATCGGTGCGGTGACCACGAAAGGCCCATACATCAACTTTCGGACGACCGACCGATACCGACAGGAGACGGTTGAGGCCGCACAAGCCGACGACTACGGCCACCTCCCAGAACGGGACGAATCAGTCGTCGTCGAACACACGAGCGCGAATCCGACCGGCCCGGTACATGTCGGCCGCGCCCGGAACCCGATCCTCGGCGACGCAGTCGCCAACACCCTCGATATGGCGGGCTACGACGTGGAACGCCACTACTACGTCAACGACGCCGGCCGCCAGATGGCCGTCTTCACCTGGGCCTACGAGAAGTTTGACGAAAGCGACCTCGACAGCGAGCCGGCCCGCGACCGCGCGGAGTATGATCTGGTGCGGTACTACCGCAAAGGAAACTCGTTCCTCGAAGACGCCGACGAGGCCACGACCGAGGCCGCCGAGGATGAGATCGCCGCGATCATGCAGGGACTGGAAGCCGGCGACGAGGACACCTACGAGCGCGTCGGCGAGGTCGTCGACACCGTCCTCGGTGGAATGAAAGACTGTCTCGCCCGCCTGCCCGCCGAGTTCGATGAGTTCGTCAAGGAGACGCGATTCATGCGAGACGGCTCGACCGACGATGTCGCCGCCCGGCTCAAAGACAGCGAGTACGCCGTCTACGACGAGGAGGCCTGGCAGCTCGAATTGGATGCGTTCGGCATCGACAAAAACCTCGTCTTCCTGCGCTCCGACGAAACGAGCCTCTATACAACCCGTGATCTCGCCCACCACGAGTGGAAGTTCGCCAACTTCGACCGCGCGGTGACCGTCCTCGGCGAGGATCACAAACTCCAGGCCAGCCAGCTCCAGGCGACGCTGGACATCCTCGGCAACGATCCCGACCGGCTCGACGACGTGATCTACTCGTACGTCAATCTCCCGGAGGGGAAGATGAGCACCCGCCGGGGAACCGGCGTCATGCTCGATGATCTGTTGGACGAGGCGATCGACCGCGCCCGCGAGGAGGTCGAGGATCGCCTCGGCGACCGCATCCGCGACGACGACCTCGACGAGGAGGATATCGAACGCATCGCCCACCAGGTCGGAATCGGCGCGGTGCGCTACGATATCGTCTCGAAACAGCCGACAAAGGGGATCACGTTCAAATGGGATGAGGCACTCGACTTTGAGGCCCAGTCGGCTCCCTACGTCCAGTACGTCCACGCCCGCTGTTGTGGGATTCTCGACGAAGCCGACGGCGAGCCAACCGCCGAGGACATCGACAGCACGGCGTTGTCGACACCGGAGGAAGCCGCGTTGATCGATGCGATCGCCCGGTTTCCGGCAGTCATCGAAGACGCGGCCGACGAATGCAAACCCCACCGCGTGGCGACCTACACCCGCGAGGTTGCCGACGCGTTCAACGCCTTCTATCGGTCGTGTCCGGTGTTGTCAGCCGACACAGCAGCGACCCGTCGCTCGCGGCTCGCGCTTGTCGCCGCCGCACAGCACGCTGTCGCCAACGCGTTGGCCGTCCTCGGCGTCGAGGCCCCCGACTCGATGTAGCTAGGCGACCGGCAGTAGGAAGAAGATGCTCCCGCCGACAAAGTTGATCGCGCCGATGGCACCGCCAAGCGACAGTAAGAGGAAGAACACGATCCACCACAGCGGAACACTCCCATCGTTGTCTGCCATACGCCGGTGTGGCCACGCCGTGAGTAAGAACGTATCGCTCTAGCCGAAAAACAGCCGCCGGAAGAAGCCCTTTGTCTCATCGTCATCGTCGTCCGATTGTTCATCGGCGGCTGGCTCATCGGTGCCACCACCGAGTTCGGTCGTCATCGTCGAGGGCTCGTCGGGGGTCGGCGACGATCCACCTTCGGCGTCGGGGATCAGCGGCTCATCGCTCTCACTATCGTCGCTATCGGCTGGCTCGTCGGACACCGCAGCCGTCGACTCACTGCCGGCCGACTCGGCCGGTTCGTCGTCGACCTCGTCGCCGACATCCTCGTCGCGGAACGGGATGGCTTCCTCTGCCGGGGCGGCTGCGTCACCTGTTTCGGGATCAGGCGTCGGCTCGGCGTCGTCAGCGAAGTCGTCGTCAGCCGATGGATCAGGCGTGATCCCCTCGGCTACGTCGGCAACCGGCGAGGACGCGTCGGGCTCGCCCTCAGTGATCGTCTCGGTTGTCGGCTCCGGTGTCACCCCATCGTCGGTATCGGCGTCGGCCGCTGCCGGTTCTGTGTCATCACCCTTATCGTCCGTATCAGCCGCGTCGACCGATGGCTGGTTAGTCTCGGGGTCGTCGACGTCTTCTGGGGCTGTCGTCGACTCGTCGTCGGCATCCGACATGGCCGCCGCCTCGTCGGCCAACTGCTCGTCAACATCAATTCCGGTGCCGGTGGCCGCTTCTGCCCACTTCGATTCAGCTTCGGGCACCTGTCGCTCGTCGCTATCGGCGTCGGTGTCGGCTTGATCGGCTGCTGACGCAGCCAGTTCTGGATCGGTGTCGACTTCGGCAGTTGCGTCAGTTGATGTGTCAGCGGTCGCTGCTGTGTCGGCTGGCTCAGTGTCGGCTGCATCTGTGTCGGCTGGCTCAGTGTCGGCTGCATCAGTGTCGGCTGGCTCAGCGTCGGCTGCGTCAGTATCGACTGTCTCGGCGTCGACCGCGTCGGCGTCCGCTGGCGAATCAGGGGCTGTCGCCGCGGGCTCGGATTCGGGCGGAGCCTCGGGTTCGATGCCGGTGAGTTCGGCGACGAGTTCGCGGTAGGCCGCGGCGGCGGGGCTGTTGGGGGCGTACGTCGACAGCGGTTCGCCGACCGCCAAGGAATCGCGGACTGCCTCGTCTTCCGGAATCGACGCCAGCACCGTCGCCGCGAGGGTTCCGGTCGCAAGCTCAGAAACCGGCGTCGATGCGTCGGTGCGGGTCATGACCGCGCCGGCGACGGTGCCGCCGAGCTGTTCGGTGAGCTGGCGGGTCTTTTCGGTGTCGCGGAGCGCGTCGCGCTCGGGCGTCGACACCAACAGGACTTCATCGGCAAGCGACAGCGGAAGGCTCGTCTCGTGGCTGACGCCCGCACCGACATCGATCAGGACGTAATCGGCCTGTGAGTGGGTGCGGAGCACCGAGGGAAGATTTTCGGGCTCAGCCGAGGCGTACGAGGAGAGGGCGGTGTCACCGGGGACGACGTAGACGCCGCCAGGGCCTTCGTAGGTCGCTTCAGAGGTCTTGGCGGTGCCACTGAGGACATCGTGGAGCGTTGTCGGTGGAGACTCGATCCCGAGGGCCGCTCCGAGATTTGCCATGCCGATGTCGCCGTCGATCACTACGACATCAGCTCCGGTCTCGGCGAGGATCGCTCCAAGGTTCGCCGTTGTCGTCGTCTTGCCAACGCCCCCTTTCGCGCTGGCGACCGCGAAGACCCGTGCCATACAGTCGTTGTACCACGACGCGACTATAAAAGGTGTCCCTCAGTGCAACGTGGTGCACATCACAATCGGCTGTTCAGTTCGAAAAACGTCCTGACGGAGCGACTGCTGAGCGAAGCGAAGCCGTCCGAAGGAATGAACGTCCTGACGGAGATTTGAACTCACTCGCTCACTCCGTTCGCTCGCTGCTCAAATCTCCGCGTACTCCGTTTTCGCCGACACGGACGCCTCGCTGCGCTCGGCGTTATTGTGTCGGCGAAAAACGTCCTGACGGAGATTTGAACTCCGGTCCCTGGCTCCGCAAGCCAAGAGGATAGTCCACTACCCTATCAGGACTCACCTCTTCGTACCCGTGGTTTACTTAAGACGGTTACGGTACGGCGGCCACCCACCTGAGGTTTTTATCTGATACCGACACACCCCCGCCATGCGCACCCAAAACACGGCGACTGGCGGCCGATCGAGGTCAACGTCGACCGCCCACGAACCGAGCCAAGGACAACGCTTAACCGGGAACTACCCCTGCCACTGTGTATACCTATGGGTGTCATAGCGGACGAATACGAGGCCCTCGACACCGACGTGTCGCTCGAAGAGTTCCGGGAAGCCGTCGAGGACAAGGTCGAACAGATGGGTGGGCTGGCCGACGAGGAGACAGCCGCGAAACTGATCGCCCACGAGCTGAAAGACGAGGAGGTCAACGGCATCGCCGATATCGAACCCGGCATGGACGAGGTGAAATTCCTCGGCAAGGTCGTCTCGATCGGCGAGCTCCGAACGTTCGAACGCGACGAGGAAGACGCAGAGGATGGCCGGGTCGTCAACCTCGAAGTCGCCGACGAGACAGGCCGGATCCGGATCTCGATGTGGGACAAGCTGGCGGTCTCAGCAGTTGGCGACCCAGAAGCCGACACACACGGCGAGATCGAGGTCGGCGACGTGTTGCGGATCGCCGGCCGGCCGAAAGAGGGGTACAACGGCGTTGAGGTCAGCGTCAACAAGGCCGAACCCGACGATGACGCCGAACTCGACGTGGAAACCCAGGAGATGTATCGCGTCGAAGATCTCTCGATGGGAGTGTCGGATGTCAACCTCAAGGGAACTATTCTCGATGTGGGCACGGTTCGAACCTTCGACCGCGATGACGGCTCCGAGGGGCAAGTATCAAATCTGTCGGTTGGCGACCCCACAGGCCGGGTTCGCGTGACGCTGTGGGACGAGCAGGCACCCCTTGTCTCTGAGTTCACCGACGGCCAATCGGTCGAAATCGTCGACGGCTACGTCAAAGAACGGGACGGCAGCCTCGAACTCCATGTCGGCTCCCGCGGCGCGGTCGAGACGATCGATGAGGAGATCGAATACGTTCCTGAGACGACCGACATCGAGAGCGTCGAGATCGGCCAGACGGTCGACATCGCCGGCGGCGTCATCGAAGCCGACTCGAAACGTACCTTCGACCGCGACGATGGCTCTGAGGGCCAGGTTCGCAACATCCGCCTCCGCGATGAGACTGACGACATGCGGGTCGCGCTGTGGGGCGAGAAGGCCGACAAAGACATCGAGTTGGCCGACCACGTGCTTGTGACCGACGCAGAGATCCAGGAGGGCTGGCAGGACGACCTCGAAGCCTCCGCCGGCTGGCAGTCAACGGTGACCGTTCTTGACAGCGAGGCCGACGCCGGCGACACGGCCGAAACAACAGGCTCGGCTACCGACTCAAGCGCAAGTGCGGAAACCGGACTTTCGGCGTTCGAGGACGCCGACGGTGACGAGACCAGCGAGGACTCAACGGCTGCCGATGATGCCGCCGCTGAGGCCGCGGCTGCGACGGCAGGAACCGACACAACGACCGGCGGCGAAGCCAGCGGGGCCGCGGCGACCACACAGGTCAGCGAGACCGTCGAGTTCACCGGCACCGTCGTCCAAGCCGGCAGTCCAATCATCCTCGACAACGGCACCGAAACCCGACAGATCGAGGCCGACACCGACCTCCGACTCGGCGAAGAGGTGACCGTCCGCGGCACCGAAACCGACGGCACGATCGACGCCGACGACGTCTTCTAAAATCGGTCGGCAGCGGGCGCAGACTGTCATCAACGGGATGAAGCCGACAGCCGCGACCGTCGGCAACAGCGAGGACAACGGAAAGCATTATACGACCCACAACCGGGTATGTGGGTATGAGTGTCGAGTTGCCGTTCGCCCCGGTTGATGCGATTATTCGGCGCAACGCTGGCTCACTCCGGGTGAGCGCCGACGCCGCCGAGGCGTTGGCCACACGTGTCCAACAACACGGGGCAACCCTGGCGGTGGGAGCCGCCGAGGCGGCAACCGCCGACGGCCGGAAAACGCTGATGGCGACCGATTTCGGCGTCGAAACGGTCGTCGATCGTGAGAGCCTCGAACTCCCGATCGCCCCCGTCGATCGGATCGCCAGACTGGAAATCGACGACAGCTACCGGGTGTCGATGGACGCCCGGATCGCCCTGGCAGATATTCTTGAGGATTACGCCGACAACGTTGCCGCCGCCGCTGTCACCCTCGCCCACCACGCCGACCGACGCACCGTACAGGCCGACGACATCGAGACCTACTTTTCGCTCTTCGAATAATGCAGTTCGGCTACAGCGAGGTGTGTCTGGAGCACGATACGGGCGAACGACACCCCGAGACGGCTGATCGACTCCGGGCGATCCGGCGAGCCCTCCAACACAAACACCACGTCGACTATCAGGATGGCCCAGCAGCAACCCGCGAGCAGATACAGGCTGTCCACCGCGGTACCTACCTCAACGAACTCAAGCGATTCTGCGAGGACGACGGCGGCAGTTGGGATCGCGACACCGTCGCCTCCGAGGGCACCTGGGATGCCGCCCGCAAGAGTGCCGGCCTCGCGCTGTGGGCCGCCCGGCAGGCCCTCGATGGGGCCGATGGCCGCCAAACCCCGTTTTCGCTCGGGCGACCGCCGGGCCATCACGCGGTCAGCCACAAAGCGATGGGGTTCTGTTTCTTCAACAACGCCGCCGTCGCCGCCCAGACGCTGCTCGATGAGGGCGAGGTTGATCGGGTCGCCATCTTCGATTGGGATGTCCACCACGGCAACGGCACACAGGATATCTTCTATGACCGCGAGGACGTGTTCTATGGCTCGATCCACGAGGAAGGGATCTACCCGGGTTCCGGCGATGTTGACGAAACCGGCACCGGTGACGGCGAGCAGGCAACCCTGAATGCGCCGCTGCCGGCTGGGGCTGGCGATGCCGATTTCCTCCACGTCGTCGATGCGGCGCTTGGGCCTGCACTCGCCGACTTTGATCCGGATCTCGTCATCGTCAGCGCGGGGTTTGACGCCCACGAACACGATCCGATCTCCCGACACCGTGTGACGACAGAGGGGTACGCGCTGTTGACCGATCGGTTGCGGTCGATCGCCGACGCCAGCGACGCCGCCCTCGCGTTCGTCTTAGAGGGTGGCTACGGGCTAGATACGCTCTCGGAGGGCGTTGCGATGGTACACGAAACCTTCGACGGCCGGGAGCCGATCGCCTGCGAGGACGACCCGGAGACAGCAACGGTCGAGATCACCGACGATATTCGGAGCCGGCTCGATATCGAGTAGCGCTGCTGTCGGGTGGTATTTGTATCGCTAGCTGTCGTTGTTAGGGCGTTGGCTGGAAATACGCCGCCAACTCGGTCCCGAACGCATCGGCCAGCGTCGCCACCGCCTCATCCCACAGGAGTTCGTAGCCGTCCGCAAGCGCCGTCTCGATCTGTGCGCCGAGGGCGACCTCGAAGATGGCGTCGCTGTCGAGGTATGCGCGGGCGTCAGTCACCGCGCGTGGACGTTCGACCACGTAGCGATCGCCGTCGAGAAACGGCCCATACACCGTGTCGTCATCGACATAGCTCTCGAAGAAGCCCACAGCGTGATCGCGGACGGCCACCGGCGGCCCCTCGTGGCGTTCGATCGCCGGCCGCGTCGTGTCGGCGAGTTCGACAAGCAGGACACTCCGATCGGTATCGGCGATGGTCGTCGATCGGACGACGCCGAAGTCGTGGCGTTCGAGGCCGTCAACAATCCCAGCCAGTGATTTGCGGAGTTGGGGATACAGTTGATCCTCGACGATAGCCGGTGTTTCGAAGACGATGGCGGCGGCGGTCGTCTCGCGGTTGGCGAGATGCGTCCGGACGCTCTCGCGGTCGAGCGGCGATGGTTCTGAAGGGGTGAATATTGCGTCGCGAGGGTCGGCAAGCAAGTCGCGGGCATAATGCTGGAGCCGAGCGAGATTCGTCGCCGAGAGCACGGCCGCGACGTTGCGCTCGGGATCGGTTGGATCGATAACGGTGAGCGGGTCGTCGAAGGATTCGGTGCCGTGCTCCTCGGGGTCGAGCGTGAGCGGTGGCTGCCAGTCGGCGGCCGCCCGGAGCAGAGCGTCGACACCGTCGTATTCGAGAACGAGCAGTTCGGCCAGATAGCCCGAAAAGCCCTCTGTGCGGAGGTCACTGCCGTAGGCACCGATCCCTTTCAGGAAGCATTTGAACAGGCGAACATCGCGGGCGAGGGCGTCGTCGAGGTGAGATTCGATATATTGGGTGTGAAACGGGGTACGATCGACCGCCGATCGGATCTCGGTCGCGCGCTCGACAGCATAGCAGGGGACGAGATCGACAGCGAATCCCTCGTGGGTGCCGGTGACGTAGGGGTGTTCGGCGTACTCCTCGTGGCCCTCGGGGAGTACCTCGTGGCCGATGGCAAGCCCGAGGCGTTCTAACGCGGCGCGGTCGTAGTCGGTTGGAAATCGAACGAACAGGTCGATATCGCGGTCGCCAGCGAGCCAGGTACCGCGGGCCGTCGAGCCGACCTGGAGTACGTCGCCGTCGATGTCGCGATCGGCGAGGGCGGCCCCGGCGCGGTCGGTCAGCGTCGCTGCTGCGTCGGCCAGCCGCTCTCGTTCGTCGCGTTCAGGGGTGACGCGGTCGGCGACAGTATCGAGGACGCTGTCGAGGCTCGGCATACGCGCCGTTTCAGTACCAGCCGTCGAAAGGATGTCGCTTCCGTCGGGGGAAAAACGAAAGCCCTATTAAAACGATCCGACTACCCTGTGACGCGTCGGGCCGTCGTAGCTCAGATGGTAGAGCACCTCGCTGTTAACGAGGTGGTCCCAGGTTCGAGCCCTGGCGACGGCGTGCTTTCTGCCCCGACAACTACGCGAGGAGCGTTGGCTCCGAGTACGCACTGTGGGGGGCTGTAGTCGCTCAGAAAGGGCTCGTGCAGACAAGTCGCAGCACCCGAGCGAAGCGAGGGTGACCGTCTTGGCGAGTTCGAGCCCTGGCGACGGCGTGCTTTCTGCCCCGACAACTACGCGAGGAGCGTTGGCTCTGAATATTCACTCTCATGGCGAGTTCGAGCATCACCGCTCGTGTTCGAAAACTCGATACTCTCATATGGGGGCAGTCGGTATCACTCGGGTAGGGCCCTTAGCTTAGTCTGGTAAGAGCGCCGAGCTCATAACTCGGTGGTCATTGGTTCAAATCCGATAGGGCCCATTTCTCAGACGCCAACAACGGATGATAAAGAGCCGCCGGCAGCCATCCTGCTACGGCGGGACGACGCCCGACCGCAGAGTGGCATCAGGGGCACCGACGGATGGTGTCTCGGTTCTCAGTGCTGAACATCGCAAGCCTGTGTCCGTAGGCCACTTTCACAGGCTGTATCCGACACAAACGGGATGAGAGCATTAAACCTGTGTATCAAATTATCAGCGTTGAAAACACCCACGGCGAATAAAGGCTAGAGAGGCGACTATGCAATCCCCCGCGACCCCCGTAGAAACTCCCCCGACGAAACGAAAGTCAGGGGTCGCCATCTGGCATCGGGATCAGGCGTTCCATGTTCAACACTGATAACCGAGACACCAGATAGGCACTAACAACTTGATTCTCATATGTATTAAATTCAACGGTCACCACAACGGGAAACCGGCAGGCGAGGGCGACATAGTGTCCCCGGACACACGACAAGCAGATTTCTCGCGGCCAGCAGGCGAGCAGAAATCAACTCGGGAGCCAGCCCACAGCGCGAGCGTTCGACCTGTCGGGTTGTGATGGTCACACAACCCCGAATGGTGGCCACGATTCGGCGCGCGGTGGCCGTTATTGATTGGTCGCAAGCGTGTGTCCACAGGCACACTTCCCGATACAGTAGGTTGTCTCCGCTGTCGACGCCGCAATCCCGAGGCGTGCGAGGGCGACCGCCATCGTCGACGCCGAGTCGGTTGCGGGTCGAACTGTCGCGGCGGTCGCCCCGTAGGGGCTCGGGCCGACATCGATCCGCTCGACGATTTCGCCCGCCGCGTGGTCGATGACCGCGACCTCGTCGTTTGTTTGTACCGGGATGTAGAGGCTCGTCTTTGATGGATCCCAGGTGCCGACAAACGCCGAGCCGCCAAGATCGAGGCGGTCGGTGACGGTGCCCGCCGCGAGGTCGATGATGCTCACGTCGTTGCTCCCGGGCGTGAACACGTAGCCCGTCTCGCTGTCGGGGCCGATCTCGCTGGTGAGCGCGCCGCTCCCGAGGCCGTCGTCGGTCGTCAGCCGAACCCGCTCGCTCGGATTGGCGGGATCGGTCACGTCCCAGATACTCTCGGTGCCGCTGTCGCCCTCGTTGTGTTCGACCAGCATCGTCTCGCCATCAGGGGCGATTGTCGCCATCCACGGTGCGGCCGCGTCGGCGACGACCGGCTCAACATCGATCTGTGTCTCGATTTCGAAGGGGTCAACGCTGAGAACCGTCAGCGTGTCGCCAAAGAGATCTGGCACGTAGGCGTACTCGCCGTCTGGGTGGATCGTCACGTCACACGGGCCGGGGCCGTCGGCGTCGCCGCGGCCGCCCTCGTCAGTTCGATCGAGTTCGCCCGTCACCTCGCCGAAGGTTTCGGCGTCGCGGTCGGCGTCGATCCGGTAGTTCGTGTGGCTCGGCTCCCGCGCGCTGACAACGACGTGGCTGCCATCGGGCGTTTGCTCCTGCCAGTTCGCCCCGGAACCGGTGTCGACACGAGAAACTTCCTCCAGCGTCCCAGCGGTGAGTGCGCGCACTCCCTGTTCGACGTTGAGCCACAGCGCGTCCTCGGACTCGTCGGTCAGATCAGGGGTGTACTGGTTTGACGGAAACGACGAGGAAAGCCCGACCGCCCGGGAGCCGACGACCTCGTTGCTCGCGGGATCAATCAGGCTCACCGTCCCGTCGCCGGTGTTAAACACGAAGATGGTCGGCTTCCCTGTCGACGCCGCGTCCTCGTCGTCGCCGGCCTCGCTGCCGCCATCGCCGGCACAGCCCGCGGCAGCGACCGCGCTCGCGGTGGCTCCGCTGGCCAACAGATGCCGGCGGGACAGCCCCTCGCGGCCGTCGCCGTCGCCGTCGGTGCCGCGGTTCGGATAGAGTCGATCGGGTGGCGACTGTGTCACAGTTACAGTCTCACACTGGAGTGCCGAAGTGGTACCGGTGGTGGCAGCATCCGCGACGATCACCCTGATCGCAACGGTCGTCGCGCCGTGGGTGGCCGTCGTCGGGCTTGTTTCGAATAATACACCAGAGAAATTAACGGCATATCGCTCAAACGGCTGTCTATGGCACGATCCGGTCTCACGGATAGACGGACAGTGCTTCGAACAGCCGCAACCGGCGCGATCCTCGGAGTTGCAGGGTGTATGGGACAAACTGACCCCGAAGCCGACGGCAACACGACCGACGGCGAGGCGGCTGACGACGAGACAGCCACACAACCGGCAGCGATCCCGGCGGATGCAAACTGTGAGGTCTGTAACATGGTCGCCGCCGACTATCCGGCGTGGAACGCACAACTCACCCACGACACCGGCGACAACGCGTATTTCTGCTCGTCGGGCTGTCTGGCAGCCTACATCGCCGAGCCATCGCGGTTCGGTGGGCCAAAGGCTTCGATCGACACGGCGTGGGTGACCGAATACGAGACGGAATCGTTCCTTCAGGCGAGCGAGGCGTTCTTTGTGCGGGTGGCGAATCCCGACCACGTTGATGACGTGATGATGAAGAATCCGACGCCGTTTGCGACTCGTGAGGATGCTGTCGCGTTTACGGAGTCGTTTGATGCCTACGGCGAAGACGACATCCTCCGATTCAGCGACTTCGACATGGAGCTGGCGACGTTCTACCGTGGCAAATTCTTCAAGGACGACGAGTCGATGAACAGCTCTGAGGGGAACGAGAGTGCTGAGAATACAACCAGCACAGCGTAGTTATCAACCAGTACAGCGTAGTTATACGCCAGTCGAGTACCGCAGGATGCCAGCGATCCCACCGAAGGCGTTGTAGAGCTGTTCACCCTTCTCGAAGTCACTGGAGATGAATTTGACCTCAGTGCCACGCTGTTGGGCGATTTCGATAAGGTGATCGATGGCGTCTTCGCGCTCAACGACGTCTGCCGTCGCGCCGTCGTCGCACTCGTGTGTTGGTGTCTCATGCCGGCGGTCGACGAGCTCGTACTCCTCGGTGCCGTCACAATCGTAGACGACCACGTCCTGTCGCAGATCTTCGGAGATGAGCAGCCGATCGACCGACCCCATCACGAGGTTTCGGCGGGTCGGCTCGAAGCCGTAGGTCGCCTCGTCGCCGTCGTGGAGGTTCTCGAAGAACTCCTCCATCTGTTTTTTATCCTTGACGACCTCCTGGTCGGCCAGCACGTCGCTGGCGGCGTCAACCAGGTCGTGGAGGCCGGACTCGTCGGTGTAGGCAACATCGAATTTACCTAAGACCATATCCTGGAGTTCGTGGTGGAGATAGTCGCCGTCGACGAACTCATCTTTCGTCGGCGAGGGGCCACCGATGAGGATGCCGTCGAGTTCGTGGCGTTTCGGCACCATCATCTCGTCGGCCATCTCGGCGATCTCCTGATAGAAGTTGTCGATCGCTTCCAGCCGCAGGCGGGCGAATCGCTGGGCGGACTGCCCACCCTTTCGCTGCTTGCCGGGCACCAGCGAGGAGGCGGATTTGACCGGCTCGACGCGTTTGCCCTTCAACCAGCCGACGTTGGCCTCCCGGCGGTCGAGGACAATCAGACCGAAGAGGCCCTTGTCGAGCAGCATGTTTTCCAGCGGCTCGGTCAGGAAATCAGAATCGCAGTGATACCGGAACGACTGGATCGGTTCGGACGGCGACTCCAGTACACGAGTGACCATCTCGGTTTGGCCGCCGCCGGAATCGACCGCCCCAGAGAAGATGACAATCCCGTTTTCGGGTGGGTAAGTGTCGTAGTACCGCAGACGGTCTTTGATCGAGGTAAGCGCGTCTTGGACGTTCGTCCGCGTCTGTTTGGACTTGATATTCGAGGCCTCGGAGTGTTCCTGGATGACGTGTTCGACGACCGAAGAGATCTGCTTGTCGTCGGGAATGTAGATCGTGACGAGCTGGGTGCCGGAGCCTTCGAACTCCTGGAGTTCTTCGATAACCTTCTTAAACTCGTATTTCTGCCGGTCGTCACCGGCTTGCTCGTCGGCGTCCGTGCTCATTGTGGCTACATCGCCCGGCGGCGGGTAAGTATGCTTTGGCTCCGTGTTTTACGCCGCCCGAGGATTACGCAAGGAGATTAGTGACGCTGCTGTCGTCGAGTTTCTCGATCGTCTCGTCGAACTCGGCTTCCAACTCCGCCATGCGGTCTTCAAGCTCAGCAAACTCCTCGTTGCCCTCAAGCTCAGAGCGGGAGTACGCCTCCCGCAGGACATCGTAGGTCTCGGCGGCCGCGTTGTACTCGGCGACAAGCTCCTCGTATCGCTGCTTGAGAAACACCTGCTCGACGGCATCCAGCAATTCATCCTTCGAGACGGATTTCGTGAGATAGCCATCGAACGGGAGATCGATGATGTCCGTGTCGGGATCAATCGCCGACACGAGGATAACCTGAAACTCAAGCTCCCAGTCGTCGATCCGCTTGATCACGTCGTCGCCGGCCATCCCCGGCATCCGCCGATCCAACAACACCAGATCGACATCCGGGCCGAGTTTCGTCAGTGCTTCGCCGCCGCTGGTTGCGGTCTTTGTCTCGTAGTGATCATCCAGCCGGAGGGCGTACGACTCCGCGAGATCGGCCTCGTCGTCGACGATAAGGATCGTCTTCGCAGCCTCAGTCATACCTGAACACCCACGCAACACCCAAAAAATCTTGTTACTTTTCGCATCGGCGGCTGGACGGCAAGGGTTTGTATCGCCCGTCACAAACGCCTGCATGGACGACGCCCTCCGAGCCGGTCTCGCCCTCTACACCGCCGGCGACTACCACGCCGCCCACGAGCCATGGGAGGCGGTGTGGCTGGAGTTGCCTGCCGGCGACGACAAACAGCTTCTCCAGGGGCTGATCCAGTTCACCGCGGCCGTCTATCACGCTCGCCAGCGCAACTGGGACGGTGCGGTCGGCCTCGCCGAACGGGCCCAGTCGTATCTCACCGCGGTGCCAACCCCTTACCGTGGTATCGACGTCGACAGTGTGGTGGCGGCACTCCGAGTACTCGAAGCCGACCCCGAGCGGGTCGAACGCGAGGCGATTCCGCCACTGCACTACCGAGGCCGAGAGCTGACCGCGGCCGACCTCGAAATTAAGGGGATCACGACTGCCGCCAGCGTCGTTGCCACGGAGTACGAGGGCTACGACTCGGAAGTCGTCGAGACCGCTATCGACTACGCACGCGAGGAGGCCACCGGCTCAGAGGCGCAGTTTATTCGGCTGCTGACCTCATTTGTCGACGACCGCGACCACCGCGGCATTGTCTACAACCGGCTTCGACAGAACGTTGAGCGACGGCAGGCCAAGCGAGACGATGTTGCCGGGCTGTTTGACTGATCGGTCGCAAGCAAGAGAGCAATCATAGAGACTCTTGATCGGCCTCCGGAAGTCGATGCGGGCCAGCCCAGATTCTGCGGCGTCAGTGTCGACACAGCGAGCAGCCGGTCAGATGCGCAGTTCGATCGGCGAAACAGCGCGAAAATCGGCGAAAATGGGGGCAAGAGCACGCAGCTAACAGCAATTCGCGTCGACTGTCGACCCGGATTAAGTGTAGATCTGGCCATGGACAACACGCAATGAACCGAACAACACTCCTCGCAGTCGGCGCGGGGCTGCTAGTGCTTGTCGCCGGACTCCCGGCGGCCGCAGCTGCCGCCCCCGCGGACGCACCGATCGACGCTCAAACGCCCGACGATCGATCTGTCGGCCCCAGCGACGGGCTGCCGGGACCGGTGCCGGATTTCGTGAGCGACATCCATAGCACGATCACCAGCTTCCTCAACGGCGATATCGACTCACTCGGCGAGTCGCTGCGTGGGCTGCTCTCAGATCGCGGCCCCGCTGACGCCGGCAACAGCACAGACGCGTAAACAAAGACGTATCCCTCCAACAGAACCATACATAATGATGCCATCTTCACGCGAGCACCTTGATCGACGAACATATCTCAAAACAACTGGCCTTGCGACCGCCGGCATGGTTGGCCTTGCCGGCTGTACAGGCGACAGCGACAGCGGGAGCGACGGCGGCGACAGCGACGGAACCACCTACGGGACACTATCGACAGCCGTGACCGACCAGCCGAGCGCGATCGATGACTTCGAATCGCTCACAGTCACCATCGACGGGATCTGGATCACACCCGCTGGGAGCGACGAGGAAGACGCCGACGACAGCGACGAGGCGACAAACGAGACAGACACCAACGAGACCGAAACAAACGACACAGACACCAACGAAACCGAAACAAACGAGACCGACGACGACGCCGAAGAGATGGAGGAAGCGGATGACGACGGCGAAGACAACGACTCTGGCCGACGGTACATCGAGTTCGAGGAGCCCCAAGAGGCCGACCTTGTGCAGCTACAGGGCAGCAGCACGAAACTCATCGACGAGACGGAAGTCGAGACCGGCGACTACGCGTTTCTCCAGATCAATGTCGCTGGCACCGAGGGCGTCCTGACCGACGGCTCCGAAGCCGAGGTCACCACCCCCGGGAACGCACCGCTAAAGTTCAACACAAGCTTCGAGATCCGCCCCGAGGAGACAACCCGATTTATCGCCGACTTCGCGCCGAACAAACGAGGGCGCAATGGCTACATCATCCGGCCGGTCGCGACGTCGACAACGGTGCTCTACGGTGACGAAGAGTACGACGGTGGCGACGGCGACACCACCGATGATGGCGGCAACACCACCGACGAGGAAACGATGGACGGCAATCAAACAGCCGACGGCGGCAGTCAAAACGAGACGACGACGAACCAGACCGCGTAAGCGGCGCTGTCAGTCCAGAACGTCCAGTTCCCAGACGATTACCGCTTGTTTTCGAGGACGGCCCATCCGATGCCACCAAGCCCAGCACAAACAGCCGGATAGAGGACGCCCGCGAGGATGATCGCGGCCGTGAGATCCGGGGCGCCGGTGGCGCCACCGACAGTGATCTCGAACAGCAGCCCACCGATCACCGTCACCACCAGATAGCCCGGCACCACGCTCAGCCCAGCGAGACCGCCGGCTGTGGGATCGGTGGCGGCCTGCTGTCGGGAGATGAGCGCGCCGGCCGCGATCAGGAGCACCACCGGAACCAGATACAACGCTGGCGTGAATCCGGTGTCACCACCGATGTAGGCCGTCGTCTGGCTCCCGAGAATCGGGATATCGAGGACGACATCCACGAAATGGGCGTTGTAGAACACCCAGCCGACCAACTCGTGGGTCGCCGGCGCGCCATCAAGCGTTTCGATGATCCGATTGAGCGGGGAGTCTCGGAGATTCGGTGCAACGAGGAGGTATGTGATCGCGTAGCCGACGACCCACGGAAGGGTACCGACGAGGCTGCCGGTCGCAATCGAGCGGGGAGTAATCGAGGGCATCAATCGCCTGATGTGTCCCAGCGGCAAAAGGAGTGGCCTTACTGTCTCGTGATTCGTTGGCGGCGCGGTTGAGGCCAATGTGCGCCGATTGTCTCGCCACGTTTGGCAACTACTGACACCGAAACCGGCTGTCATAAGACCTTTATTCCGGCTAATTAGATATCATTACACGATGTCAGCAGACTTCCCAGAGTACCTCGATGTCGATTACACCGACGGCGAGGGCGAAGATCCAGCCGACTATCCGCAGTTACCCGATAAGATCGAAAAAGCCATCGACGTGACCAAAGCCGGCCTCGAACAGTACGAGAATCCGGCGGTCATGTGGACCGGCGGCAAAGACTCGACGCTGACGCTGTATTTCATCAACCAGGTCGCCGAAAAGTACGGCTACGACAAGCCGACGGCGGTCTTCATCGACCACTACCAGCACTTCGATGAGATCACCGACTTCATCGAACACTGGGCCGAGGAGTGGGATATCGACCTCGTCTACGCCCGCAACGAGGACGTGGGCGCGTACGTCGATGAACACGGCCTCGAACCCGGCGACGACATCCCGATCTCGGAACTCTCCGAGCACAACCAACACCACGTGCGGGAGATCCTCGAATACGAGGACGAAACCTTCCCGTTCCTGCTGGACACCTACGTCGGCAACCACCTGCTGAAGACGGTCGCGCTCAACGACGCCCTCGAAACCCACGACATCGACGGTGTCATCTCCGGCGTCCGCTGGGACGAACAGGAGGCCCGCGCCGACGAGACGTTCTTCAGCCCACGACACGACCCCGACATCTACCCACCCCACGACCGCGTCCAGCCGATCCTCCAGTTCGACGAAAGCGACGTGTGGGGCGTATTCTGGAACTACGTCGTGCCGGACACCGTTGAGGCGTTCCCGGATGACGGCTACGTGCCGGAATCGGCCGACGACCTGCCGGACGGCGTCGAGCAGGACGACGTGCCGATCTCCCCGAAATACTTCGCCGGCTTCCGGAGTCTCGGCAGCGAAGTCAGCACCGAAAAGACGACCGACGAGCCCGCGTGGCTGCAGGATCTCGACAACACGACCGAACGCGCCGGTCGCGCCCAGGACAAGGAAGACTTGATGGAGCGACTGCGCGATCTCGGCTACATGTAGACGACGGCCGAACGGCGTTTCCGAGCGCGCGGTAGCGGTCAAACTGGTCAGCAGCATAACCCTTTTTTCTCATCTCGGTAAGGCTGACTGAATGTCAGATTCTGCGTCGACACAGACGGAAAAACTCTACATTGATGGAGCGTGGCAGGAGGGAAGCGAGACGATCGTTGTGTCCGATCTCGCAACCGACGGGACAGCCGGCCAGATCGCGGCGGCCTCACAACAGCAGGCCGACGACGCGCTGGCGGCAGCCGCGGCGGCCCAGCCGGCGATGGCAGAGACGACCGCCGTCGAACGCGCAGGGTGGCTTGAGACGATCGCCGACGCTGTCGAGGCCCGTGCCGAGGCGTTCACCGACACGATCGTCCGAGAGGCCGGCAAACCGATCTCCTCAGCCAGCGGCGCGCCGGCGGCGGCCGCCGAACGCTTCCGGTTTGCGGCCGCCGAGGCCCGCGATCTGGCGACAAACTACGGCGAGTACCGCGAGGGCGCGACCGCCGGCCACGAGGAGTGGACGGCTATCGTCAAACCCGAGCCGATGGGGACGGTGCTCTGTATCTCGCCGTACAACTATCCGCTCCAGACAACCGTTCTGCAGATTGCCCCAGCACTGGCGGCCGGCAATACGATCGTCCTCAAACCTTCCTCGAAGACCCCGTTGACCGCGGCGATACTGACCGATGTGATCACCTCGGCCGTCGACTTGCCTGATGGCGCGATCAACTTCGTGCCCGGCCACAGCAGCGAGATCGGCGACACACTGGCCGGTGACGACCGCGTTGACACCATCGCGATGACCGGCTCCTCGGGCGCTGGCCAGCACGTCGCCCGCGAGTCCGGCATGGTCAACCTCGTGATGGAACTCGGCGGCAACGCTCCGGCGATCGTGTTCCCGGATGCGACCCTCGCCGACGCGGCGGGCTCCTGTGCGGCCGGGTCATTCAAATTCGGCGGCCAGCGGTGTTCCGCGGTCTCTCGGGTACTGACCCACGAGTCGATCCACGACGAGATGGTCGAACAGCTTCGGCTGACAATGGATTCGTGGGTCGTCGGCGACCTCTTCCATGAGGACACCGACTTCGGGCCGCTTATCGACGTTGACCAGGCCAAAACGGTCGAGGAACTCGTCGACGACGCAGTCGACGCCGGCGCGGAGTTGATCGCCGGGGGCGACCGCGACGGCGCGTTCTACGAGCCGACGTTGCTGGCAAACGTACCCCACGACGCCCGGATCATCCACGAGGAGCAGTTCGGCCCTGTCGCCGCGGTCACCAGCTTTGCGGATGAGGCCGAGGCGATCGAACTCGCCAACGCCGGTGATCTCGCATTAGATGCCTCGGTGTTCACCACCGACCACGACCGAGCGATGCGGGTCGCCGAGGCCGTCGACGCCGGTGGGGTGCGGATCAACGGCGCGCCCTCCCATGGCTTGGGCGATATTCCCTTCGGCGGCAACGACGGCTCCGGAATCAACCGCGAGGGGATTCACGCCACCATCGAGCAGATGCTCCGCAAGAAGTCGATCATCCTGTAGCCGACCAAAGGGGGTATTACGCTCCCGGTTCTGCACCGGGGTATGACAGACGATTGGGTGAGCCTCTTTTCTGGCGGGAAGGACTCCTCGTGGGCGCTCTATCAGGCCCTTGCGGCGGGCCACAACGTGACGCGACTGCTGACCGTCCACCCCTCCGAGGACTCCTATATGTATCACGTCCCCGAGACACAACTCGCCAGTCTCGCCGCCGAGAGCATCGGCATCGACCTCATCGAAATTGATCCCGGCGATCTCGACGCCCACGAGGCGACTGACTCGGCCGCCCAAGGCGACGCCGAACTCGAACCGCTGGAAGAAGCCCTGACTGCTCTCGCCGACGACATCGACCTTGCGGGCGTCACCGCGGGTGCCATCGAAAGCGAGTTCCAGACCAACCGGATTCAGGGCATGTGTGACCGCCTCGGGATCGACCTCTTTGCGCCGCTGTGGCAGCGCGATCCCGAGGAACTCGCCGCCGAGATGCTGGATGCTGGTTTTGAGATCACAATCCTTCAGGTGGCGGCCTACGGGCTCGACGAATCATGGCTCGGCCGCACGCTCGACGCCGACGCTATCGACGACCTCAGAGAACTCAATGCGGAGTACGGCGTCCACCTCCTTGGCGAAGGCGGCGAGTTCGAGACCTTTGTCACCAATGGCCCACACATGGATCGGCGCATTGAGTTGGAGTACGACACAGAGTGGAACGGCGACAGCGGCCGCATCCGGATCACTGACGCGAAGCTAGTCGAGTAGCTGAGCCACGAAAAATCGATCCAGCGAACGTTTTTATGTGATACAGCTGTATCACAGTATATGAGCACCGAGAGCGAGCAGGGCGACGACCGGATGGCGAAAATCAACGTTCGGGTTCCGGAATCGCTCCTCGATCAGATCGACGCAGCATGGGAACAACGCGGCTACGCCAGCAAATCCGAGGCGATCCGTGACGCACTCCGTGAGTGGGCCAACGAGCCGGCAGCACTCTCCGAGGAGACACTGGCTGCACTTGAGACGAGCCGCGAGCAGGTCGACAACGGTGAGACAGTCTCGGCCGCGGAAGCGCGCGAACGATTAGGGCTCGATGACTGAGGTCAGCTACACCGAGAAAGCGATCGATCAGTTGGAAGATCTCGAAGCACAGACCGCGGATCGGATTCTGTCGAAGGTCGACGACGCAGCCGAGTGGCCGGATCACCACCTTGCATCACTGCGTGGGTTTCCGTACTACAAACTCCGAATCGGCGACTATCGTGCCATCATCTCGTGGGATCGCAACGACGAGAGCCTGCGTGTCGAAGCCGTCGGGCACCGGAGCACGATCTACGACCGACATCTTCCACCGTAACGACAGCACAACCGAACCGTACTGGCTGTGTTTTTGATCGTCGGCGATAGAGGGGTATACATGACCGATTCAACGCGTCGTGAACGACTGGCCGACCGCCTCGGCGAGGGGCCAGCGACCGCCAGCGAACTCGCCGACGAACTCGATACACCGGTCTCGACAATCTACACCGATATCCAACACGTCGCCCGATCGACACGCTACGCCGAACAACGGGAGTTCCTCGTCGCGCCACCGGAGTGTGTGAACTGTGGGTTCAGCGGCTACGATGATCCAATCAACTATCCCTCACGCTGTCCGGAGTGTCGCAGCGAAAATATCGAGGAAGCCGTCTTCAAAATCGACGCGGAATAACGGAAAACGGTTGTGACGCGCCGGCGTGCCGGTTAGGCCGTCGCTTCGATCCCGAGTTCAGCTAGGAGTGTCTCGGCGGCCGCCCCGGAGGAGCCCGGACCGCGGGCGGTGATTAGATCGCCGTCGATGGTGACACTGGTGTCGGCATCGAGTTCAGCATCCCAGTTCGCGCCGGCGGCGATAACCTCATCTTCGACCCAATAGGGGAGTTTCCGGCCATCATCCATCAGGTCGTGGTCATCGACGATCCCCTCCTCCCACTCGTTGGGGAAGCCGGTCACATCGCGGCCGTCGACAAGATACTCGCCGTCATCGGTGCGGGTGAAGCCGAGCAGCCCGACAGCGTGACAGACGACGAGCGCGGTGCCCTCGTCGCCAGCGACGGCGTCGGCCAGCAGATCGCGGGCGTGGCGATCCGTATTCACGTCCCACATCGTCCCGTGACCGCCGGGGAAAACGACAGCATCGTAGTCCGCGGCGTCGACAGTGGTGATCGAGACGGGGTTCTGGAGGCGCTCGTCGGAGCCGTCGCATTCCAATACCTGTTCGGCGAGTTCCTCGCCGACCTCCGCGGGATCGACCGACCGCTCATCGACGACCGGCGGCTCGCCGGTCGGCGTCGCCACATCAACCTCGACGCCGGCGTCATCAAGCCGGAGCAGTGGTTCGATACATTCTTCGCCCCAATAGCCGCGCTCGCTAACGACGAACAGTGCGTTTGCCATCACGAGGTGTATGTACTCAGGCGTAAAAAGCGGCGGTGCAGCGTGACTGACAGCTTTGTCGGAACGGCAGAACGCGCCGATGTGCGGATGCAGTGGCCGAAACGACTGAGCCGGACAGCATGACCCGTTAGGCGTTCGGCACCGCAGCGTCGAGTTCCTCGCGGGCTTTCTCAAGTTCGGTCTGGACGACAAACGTCGCGTCGCTGCCGTGATCAACCGCGGCCTCAAGGGCGCGTTTGGTGCCGATCTGCCGGAGGGCCCAGGCGGCTTGGGCGCGGACGTTCGCGTCATCGTCGGCTTTCAGCGTCTCCGACAGCGGCTTGATCGCGCGGGTATCGCCGATGAGACCCAGCGCGCGGGCGGCCTGCGGACGAACCACGTCGTTGTCCATCAGCAGTTTGTCGGCCAGCGGCTGGACGGCGCGGTCGTCGCCGATCTCACCGAGCGCCCGGAAGGTGACCTTCTGGAGCGGCGCGTCGCTGTCGGCGTCGACGTACTCGATCAGCGTCTCGACGGCCTCGGTCGCGCCCATCTTGCCGAGAATCCGAATGGCGGGTTTGTCTCGCTTTTCGGCGCGGGCGAGCATCGTCTCGATGGCCTCATCGGTCGCGGCGACCGGCCCCATGCGTTCGAGGGCGTCGAGACAGTGTTCCTCCATGAAATCCGAATCGAGACTGTCGAGAGCCATGAGAACCATGTCCGTGTTGCCACGCTTTTCATGTTCTTTGAGGGCGGCCCACTCCATCGGGTAATCCTTGGTGTGGCCGAGGACATCATAGTAGCCCTCCGACTGCAGGGTCTCCCGCACCGAGAGGTCGGCCCACTCTTGGGCGGCCTCAATGTCGCTGTCGAGCGCGTCAGTTGCCTCAACCAGCGCGGCGATGGTTTCGTTGTCAGCATCGGGGTCGAGGCCGGCTGCCTCGACTGCCGCCCCGACGGTATCGAGCGTCGTGGTCGCCTCGGCGAACGTCGCCGGTGATTCCGCCTCGACGTCAATCTGCTCGGCGACGGCGTCAACAAACGACCCGACGGCGTCAACAACTTCGCCCTCTCCTTGTTCAGTCCAGTCGCCGTCGTCGATGGCGGCTGTCGCCGCCTCGATAGCGTCAGTTACGTCCTCGGCGTAGGGGCCACGCGCCGCTTCGAGGTCATCGCGGAGGTCAGCAAGCTGGGAGCGAGCTTCCTCGTGAGGATCGTCGGGGTCGTCTTCGTCGTCCTCGTCAGCCTCCGGCACTGGCGGGAGGTCAGCCTCGATGGCGTCAAGCGTCGCTGCTACGTCGTCGAGGTCGGCTTCTGTTGCTGCGGCATCGAGTGCCTCAGCGGCGGCCTCACAGCGTTCGTCAAGATCCTCGGTTGTGGCCAACTCACCGGCGTCGGCGTCAGCCGCATCCTCGGCGTCGACCTCGTCGGCGTCGGTCGGATCGTCATCGCCGTTGCTCATATGTCACACACTGCGGGCGATAGTCAAAAGAGCGTTTCCATTCGTGGGTTGGCAGGCTATCGCTCGCGGACGACAACAAACTCGGCGAGATCACGGAGATACGCTACAGCGTCGGTCTCCGGGAGGTCGACGCCGTCGAGGGCCTCCAAGGCGAGATCGGACTGTTTGCGGGCGCGCTGATCGGCCTCCTCGGGGGTGAGATCGGTGATCTGGATCAGCGAGGGCCGATCCATCGTCTCGTCTTGGCCCGCAGGCTTACCGAGATCGGCGGTGCTGGCGGTCGCATCCAACACGTCGTCTCGGATCTGGAAGGCGACGCCGACCCGCTCGGCGTACTCGCCGAAGGCGTCGACCGTCTCCGCGTCGGCTTCGCCGGCGACCGCCCCGAGTTCCGCCGAGGCCCGAAACAGCGCGCCCGTTTTCCGCCGGGCCAAGGTCATATACTCGGCTTCGGTTGTCGGCTTTGCGGCGAGTTCGGTGCCTTCGCCCTCCCCGAGTTCGACCATCGCATCGGCAACGATCTCCATGGCGCGGTCATTGTCAGCAAACAGCGCGAAGGCTTCTCCGAGGAGGCCGTCGCTGGCGATGATCGCCGGCCCGTAGCCGTATTCGGCCCACGCACTCGGCGTTCCCCGACGGGTATCCGAGCGGTCGATGATGTCGTCGATGACCAAGGAGGCATTGTGGACGAGTTCGATGCCGGCCGCGAAATCGACCGCCTGCTCGCGGTCGCCACCGACAGCTTCACACGAGAGGATCGTCACCGCCGGCCGTACCCGCTTGCCGCCGGCGAGGACAACATGCCCGAGTTGGTCGCCTAAGGCGTCGGGATCGGCGGCCTCGATGACCGCCTCCAGCCGGTCGTTGACCAGCCCCACCCGACGCTCCAGATACTCCATACAGTCGGTAGGTGAGCGTCAGCAAAGTAGGTGACGAAACCACGAACCACCTCGCTGAGCCCGCGAGTGATGCCTCATAAAAGCGGGGATCGGAATCAGCGCGGCGGAGCGTCGGAATCGGAATCTGTCGAGGGATCGCCAGCACCGTCATCAGCAGTCCCGGTCGCGTCGTCGCCGTCAGCACCGCCGCCGGTCGCGTCGACACCCGGCAGCGTGATCAGATTCTCGCGGCCGATCCGGAGCTTCGAGATCCGCTCCTCGTCAGCCATCGACGACAACAGCTGTGAGACCTTTGCATCCGACCAGTCGGTCTCCTCGACAATCGCGGCCTGTCGCATCCGCCCGCCGTTGCGCTCAAGCAGGCGTTCGACCCGCTCATCATCGGCCAACAGCGAGAGATCTTCGTCGGGCGGATCGGCCGCAGCCGACTCCTCGATCGTCGCAGCCCCGGCTGTGTCAGGATCGTCGCCGTCGCCCGGGAGGACGCGGTCGCGGACAGCGATACGATCGTTGCGGCGCAGCAGGACGGCAAGCGCGATAATCACCGCCGCAATGATCACGGCGATGCCGACAAACCGCAGTGAGCCGGCCCCAAGCACCGACTCCTCGAAGGTGATGCGGATGTGATCATCGGGACTGAATCGCCGTGGCCCTTCGAGCTCGACAGTGTTGTCGGCAAACGGGACGTTTGCGCTCGTGATCGCGTAGCCGCGGGGCGTGGTGATCCGGAGTACCTGATTCTCGCTGAGTGTCGAGAGCCACGTGCCATCGGGCGTCGACAGCGCGTCGTTGAAGATGAGTCGCTCCTCGCCCGCGTCGGCAAGGAAGTTCGTCCACGTGAACGACAGCTCAAGCCGACCGGTCGTCCCGCGTCGAACCGCGTCGTAGCTCGGGTTCTCGACGCTCATCTCTCGGCCGGTGGCCTCGCTGGCGCGGGCTGCGAGATTCGCATACAGTGAGGCACTCGGGCCAAACTCAGCCTCGCCGTCTCGGTAGGCGGCCGCGAGGTCGGCAAAAGCAGCCTGTTGGTCGTCGGTACGGAGGTCGTAGGTGACCGTCACCGTCCAGTCGGCACTCCGGTCGGGCTGGAGGGCGAGTTCGAAGGTTGTCGTTGGCTCAGCAACACCCTCGGCGGCAAGCGCGCCATCCGGAGCGGTCGCTTGGGCGACCGGCGGAACCGGGGTGCTGGCAGCCGTCGTATCGACCGACGTGGCCGCGGCAGTGTCGCTTGGAACAGCGGCCACGGCGGCTGGAGGGGCGAGGGCGAGGCACACGAGGAAGACCACCCCGAGGGCTACAAACCGCATTACCGGAGCCTCACAGTCGCCGCGGAAAACGCTTTCTATCACACCGACTGTGTGACAGGTGCCCGCCAACCCCCGTCGCCTGTAGATGGATTTTTGTCGATCCGGCAGAGAGTCCCGACGAATGAGAGCCCTCCCGCTGTTCCTCGCCGCGCTGTTGGTCACAGCGACGGTCGGTGCCGGCGCGATGGTACCCGCCGAGAGCGATGCCGCCGGTGTGTCGGCTGCCACGACCGCCACAGCCACAGCAGCACCGCTGCAGGTCACGGCTGGCGGCGACCGCACAACCGAGACAGCGAACGCGACCCCACGAAACGTGTTGCCACTGCGAGCAGGGACGATCGATCGAAGCAGTCTGCGTCGCCACCACGTCGACATCGGGCCGGCCGCGGGCTTCGAGACTGCCGCCGCAACGGATGCGCTTGCCACCGGGGCGATCGAACAGAATCTCTCCGCAGAGAGTGTTGAGACCGATCGCCTTGCCGCCAGCGTCGACGCGATGGCAGCGACCGCCGACCGACTCCGCCAGCGAGAAGCCGACGCCATCACCGCCTTCGCCGCTGGTGACCGTGACCCGGAACCCCTCCTCGAAGAATTGGTGCTGATCAGCCAGACCGCTGATCGGCTTCGTGATCGCGTGGATGTGATCGACGCACGGATCGAAGCCACCGCCAGAGATGATCAACGCGCGCTGTCGGATCGACTCACCACCATCGATTACGAGCTTCGGATGCTCGATGGGCCGGTGCGGGCCTACGCCGCCGACGTGTTCAGCGGTGAGCGACCGGCCGGTCGGGTGTCGATCCAGGCCGGGCCGGAGAACTTCGAGCTCACAGCGATCGACGACGGTTCCTACCTCCGAGAGGCCTACCGATTCGACAACCGCGCGACCGGCGGCCAGATCACCGCGGCGACCGCCGAGGATATCGTCGCCGACCAGTATCCGTGGTTCTGGGAGCGACGCAGCGGCGGCACCTGGAGTATCGGTGGGCCGGGCTCGCTGTCGCTCGTGTCGATCGAGATCGATGAGGGCTCGTTACAAACGTTCATCGATGGGACGACCGAGCAACGCTTCGTCGAACACCAGCAGATTGCGCTGGATGAGATCGTTCCCGTGACACGAACGACGAAACGACAGGATGGGTTGGCCGTGACCGTCGAGCGCACCTACGTCGGCGGCCCGCTGGATGTGCGCGTCGTCGACGCCGACACCGGCCAACCGGTCGCCGCCGATGTGTCGATCGGGCAAAACGGCCAGGAAAGCGTCTTCGTCGGGTCGACAAGCGACGGCGGCGACGTGTGGACGCTGACACCGCGAGGGACGTTTACGCTCACGATCCTTGCAGAGGATGACTCCGCGGCGTTCGTGGAACTCACCCCGCAGGACGCCGATAGCGTCCTGTAGCTCTCGTTGAGCATTGGTATCAACAGATACTCGTTGTCCTCGTCGACGAGGATGTGCCGTTCGACACCACCGGCTCAGGCAGCCTCGAAACCGTCCTCGAAGACGAACGTGCCGTTCCGCTGGACGACCTCGCCGTCGAATTCGAGCCGGGCGTTCTCGCTCATGTCGACGATCATGTCGACGTGTTCGGCTGATTCGTTGACCACGTTGTCGTCGCCGACGGTCTCGGGGTAGGCCGCGCCGACCGCAAGATGCACCGTCTCACCCATCTTCTCGTCGAACAGCATGTTGTAGGTGAACTGATCGATCGCGCGGTTCATCCCGATGCCGAGTTCGCCGAGGCGGTTCGCGCCGTCGTCGGTGTCGAGGATCTCGGTCAACAGTTCCTCGTTGCGGCCCGCGCTGTGGGCGACGACCTCGCCGGCCTCGAAGGTGAGTCGCACGTCACGGATCTCTCTGCCCTGCCGGTAGAGCGGCATATCAAAGTGGATCTCGCCGTCAACGCTGTCGACGACGGGGGCGGTGAACACCTCGCCACCGGGGAGGTTCTTCTCGCCGTAATCGTTGAGCGCGTGGTTGCCGGCGACCGATAGCGTCAGGTCGGTTTCCTCGCCGGCAGCGATGCGAACCTCGTCGGCATCCTCAAGTCGGTCGGCCATCTGGGCCTGAAACTCGCGTTGGGCGTCCCAGTCGAGACCCACGGCGTCCCAGACGAAATCCTGGTAGGCCTCGGTGCTCATCCCGGCGAGTTGGGCGTGGCCGCTGGTCGGGTACTGGGTGAGACACCAGCGTTTCGAGAGCCGTTCCTCCTGGACGGGCTTGTAGGCGCGTTTGAACGCCGCATTGTTTGCGGGCGGCACATCGCTGGTCTCGGTGACGTTCGCGCCGCCGCGGGCGATGATGAAGGCGTCCGTTTCCTCGTAGAAGGCGAGTTGGTGGTCGGGCGTCTCGTACTCCTCGCCGGCCGCCCGGAGGTACGCCCGGGAGGCGCGATCGGAGTGGGTGAGCCAGACGGGGATCGCGCCGATGTCGCCACACTGCTCGTAGAGGGCGACAGCGAGATCCTCGGCCTCGGGTGGGAGTTGGATGACGACACGGTCGCCGGCCGCCAGATCGACCGCGTGGTCGACGATGGTGGCGGCGTGCTCGCGGATGCGTGGATCCATACCGGTGTGTGGGTCGCCCGGTGGAAAAGCGTCATCGATCAATGGGTTCGGAGGAAACGAGATCGGTTAGCGTTTTGACAGCGACAACATGGCTGGAAGAAACACGAGAAACGAAAACACAGTCTCTATTGAAACACTCAGAAACGGATACGAACCGGGTACTGAATACAGAGAATCGATTTAGCATTCGAATGGCGTTGATTCTACCTTACCACTTAGGGGTTAATTGTATGAAGATAAATTCACAGAACAAACCTTGTAGCAAGCAGACCTCCCGTCAATGTAGTTATTATAAGATAACACAAAAATTTCGAAATATCCGATGGCCCGAAATGTGTGGTTGGATGCCTAAATTCGTCAGCTTTGTTTAATACTTGATTCGGTAGTATCTAATCCGAATCATACTCTTGATCTTCCGTCTCTGGTAGTTGGAAAAAGTCGTTTGCCTCAAACTCTTGATCATCCATAGCCATGATTTCCGTTGTTAGTTGCATGGCAGCAGCGACGTATACTCGCCCCTCGTTTTTTAGGTCAAACTGGTTTCTTACGTACAGAAACACGAGCGTAGCCACAATCAGAATAAATGACGTATATAGGATATCATACGCAATCTCATTTGGACCCCGTAATTGGATCGGCAGTAGTGTTCCCGCAAACAAGACATACAGAGCGACTCCCGCCCATGCTGATTTCTCTTTATGTTCATGATAGTTGTTGTAGTGCTCTCTGATATCCTGTAGATACTCGATTGCATCCTGTTTGGTTGTCATATATTAGAAATTCACCCCATGTCATATATTAGAAATTCACCCCATGGAAGAATGTCGTTAGGTTACAAACGTACGGCTAATAAAATAACAATTACGCTAGTGATATCTATCAATTACTGCTCTCTTTGGGACCTCGTTTTAGATATAGACTGGTCACTGTGAACTCAATCACCGACGCGCGCTATGCGGAACTCGCGCTCTGTATTCAGCAGTTGGCGAATCATTCTACCCAGTCGTTGATAGAGAGCCAAGTGACCGGTAGAGAGAAGCGATGCAGCCCGACGACTATTTTTAGGGTGGGAATTAGTGGTCGAGGATGACGAGCCGACCAGCGCGGTGTTCGTCGTCGAACACCCGTTGCACGAGCCGTATATGGCGTGCCGGTTTCGAGTCGGCGAACTCCGTTCATTCGCGTTCAGCGATGGCACAGAATGGCGCACCTGTCGGTAAGATTCTCAAGCCAGTGTGGGAAGACGAGGGAGTTCATCGCCAGTTCGGCGTTGATACGCATAGTATGAGAGTACTGGAACTGAAATAAGAAACAGTTCTGTGAAGAGAATACCTCCCAAGTGAACAACGCCTGAAACCCCCCACAGGAGACTCAGTAACCGCGCGCTATCCGTGTTGAGTGCCCACAGATCTGCGAGTAAACAAACGAGGACGACGACCGCGACGAGAAGCCCGATCCCCAACGAGAGTGTTTGGAGAAGGAACCAGATAATGGAGATACCAGCAGTTGTGTCGGGTGATCGAGTCGTAAGGAAAAACGACTTCGACGCGAAATCGGAGATCAACGTCATCAAAACCACTATCGGGAAAAGAAGAATTCCGTACCACCACGGTGACTGTGACACGTCTCGTGGTTGCAGCTGAGTCGTATAAAATGAGCGAAATGTGGTATTCGGTTCGCTGGCCGTCCGCGGGGGCTATATCGGCGATGGATTCGCGGCGAACCGAGCGGTCGGGGCTCCGATTGTCAGCCTCACAGTGATTTGGATGAACCAACCAGGCAGTAGACTTCCGTAGTCAGCATACCAATAAGAACTACTCAACTGATGACAGTAGCCAAAACAATGAGCGACGAACCGGACGCCGAGCCGACACAGCAAGACGGCACGGAGCGGTCACTGTGCGAACTGGCAGGGATACTCACAGACGAGGAAGCCGAAGCGATGCGCACAGCGATTCGAGACCGAAGACAGCGAGACGCCGAGGCAGCAAATCGGGTTGTAGACCTACTAGACAGCTAACTGGTAGCCGCCATTTCTCAGCCGTCGTCGGAATGCTTTTAGCGAATCGTAGGCCAACACAGGCGTAATGAGTGATCTCGAAGCGGAGTACCGTCTCGATTATTTTGCGGAGGAGGATTTCGTCCGGAAGGAGTGTCCCTCCTGTGGGGCGCACTTCTGGACACGCGACCACGATCGAGAACTCTGCGGGGAGCCACCGTGTGAGGATTACCGATTCATCGGCGAGGAAAGCTTCGCGGAGCCACGGAGCCTCGAGGAGATGCGAGAGGCCTTCCTCTCGTATTTCGAGGACAACGGCCACGAGCGCATCACGCCCTACCCGGTCGCCGCCAACCGCTGGCGGGACGACGTGCTGTTGACGCAGGCGTCGATCTACGACTTCCAGCCGCTGGTCACCAGCGGGCAGACGCCGCCGCCGGCCAACCCGCTCTGTATCAGCCAGCCCTGTATCCGAATGCAGGATATCGACAACGTCGGCAAGACCGGTCGGCACACAATGGCCTTCGAGATGATGGGCCACCACGCGTTCAACGTTCGGGAGGACGCCGAGGAGGAGTACGCCTACGAGGGCGAAGTCTACTGGAAGGACGAAACCGTCGAATTCTGTGACGGCCTCTTCGAATCATTGGGTGCCGATCTTGAGGAGATCACCTACATCGAGGATCCGTGGGTCGGCGGCGGCAACGCCGGCCCGGCCATCGAGGTCATCTACAAGGGCGCGGAGCTGGCGACGCTGGTCTTCATGTGTATGGAGCAGGATCCCGACGGCGACTACGAGATGAAGGACGGCAACACCTACTCCTTCATGGACACCTACGTCGTCGACACCGGCTACGGGCTCGAACGCTGGACATGGATGAGCCAGGGGACGCCGACCGTCTACGAGGCGGTCTACCCCGAGATGATCTCGGTGCTCAAGGAACACGCCGGCATCGACCACACCGACAGCGAGGCCGAACTGATCCACCGCACCGCCAAGCTCGCCGGGCGGATGGATATCGACGAGGCCGAGGATATGGCGACCGCCCGCCGTGAGATCGCCGACCGCCTCGATGTCGATGTCGACCACCTCACCGCGCTGATGGAGCCACTAGAGGATATCTACGCCATCGCCGACCACTGCCGGGCGCTGGCGTACATGTTCGGCGACGAGATCGTCCCCTCGAACGTCGGCACCGGCTACCTCGCGCGGATGGTGTTGCGACGCACCAAACGCCTCGTCGACAACGTCGGGATCGACGCACCGCTGGACGAACTCGTCGACATGCAGGCCGAGCGACTCGGGTACGAAAACCGAGATACGATCCGGGAGATCGTCCGCACCGAGGAGGCCAAATACCGCGACACCCTGGAGCGCGGCGGTCGCAAGGTCGAACAACTGGCCGCCGAGTACGCCGACAGCGACAAGCCGATCCCGACCGAACAGCTGCTTGAGTTGTACGACTCCCACGGGATTCAGCCGGATATGGTCGCTGAGATCGCTGCCGACACCGACGCCACCGTCGAGGTGCCCGACGACTTCTACTCGCTGGTGGCCGCTCGCCACGACGACGCCGGCGACGACGGCGGCGATGCCGACCGCGACGAGCGGTTTGCCGACCTGCCCGAGACAGAGAAGCTCTACTACGACAATCAGGAGCGCACCGAGTTCGAGGCCGTCGTCATCGACGTCTTTGAGGCCGAGGATGGGTACGATGTCGTCCTCGATCAGACGATGTTCTACCCCGAGGGCGGTGGTCAGCCCGCCGACCACGGGACGCTCGCCAGCGATGAGACGGTCGCGGAGGTAACCGATGTCCAACTCGTCGACGACGTGGTGCTCCATCGCACCGACAGCGACCCCGGCAAAGGCGAGTTCGTCCGCGGACAGATCGACGCCGACCGCCGCCGACAGCTCATGGCCCACCACACCGCGACCCACATCATCGGCCACGCGACCCGCCAGGTCGTCGGCGACCACATCCGGCAGGCCGGAGCCCAGAAGAGCACCGATTCTGCCCGCCTCGATGTGCGACACTACGACCGGTTAGCCCGCGAGGACATCAAGGAGATCGAACGCGTCGCCAACGAGATGGTGCGGGCAAACCACTCGGTCAGCCAGGAGTGGCCCCACCGCAACGACGCCGAAGCCGAGTACGGCTTTGACCTCTATCAGGGCGGGATTCCGCCGGGAACCAACATCCGGCTCATCCACGTCGGCGACGATGTGCAGGCCTGCGGTGGCACCCACGTCAGCCGCACCGGCGAGATCGGCGCGATCAAGATTCTCTCGACAGAGCCGGTACAGGACGGGATCGAACGAATCACCTTCGCGGCCGGCGAGGCCGCAATCGAGGCAACCCAAGCCACCGAAGACTCGCTCTACGATGCGGCCGACGTACTCGATGTCAACCCCGAGGATGTCCCCGACACCGCCGAGCGGTTCTTTACCGAGTGGAAACAGCGCGGGAAGGAACTCGACCGGCTCAAAGATGAGCTCGCGGAGGTGCGGGCGACCGCCGGGGCCGAGGAGGTCGAAATCGACGGCCAGTCGGTCGTCGTCCAGCGACTCGACAGCGATATCGATGAGCTCCGGGCGACCGCTAACGCCCTCGTTGAGGAGGGCTCGGTCGCCGTCCTCGGCAGCGGCGCGGGCGGCAGCGCGCAGTTCGTCGTCGGCGTCCCCGACGACGCCGGGATCAACGCCGGCGAGGTCGTCAGCGAACTCGCGGGACGGGTCGGCGGCGGCGGTGGCGGCCCGCCGGATTTCGCCCAGGGTGGCGGCCCGGATGTCGACGCGCTCGACGACGCACTCGATGACGCGCCCGAAATCCTGCGCGGCGTGTTGAACGCTTGAGTGTGTCATAGAGTTGAATTGAAACAGTGATCCAAGATGCAGTCGGATGCTGTAGAAGACGGCATGCTGCCTTGACAACGCTCACCGTCCAGTCGGCCTCAAAGCGACCACATTGACTAGTAGGCGGCAGCGATATTTTTTGTTTTAGACAATACTATCTGTCCGCGACAGGAGTGAGGAGCACGGGTTGTATTTGTTCGATGTGAGTTATGAGCTATTTCAGGGGGTATTCTCGCGTGCTCAAACGGTTATTGTGTCCATAGAGCGCATATGGTCTCTTCGATTACGCAGTGCAGCAGGTTTAATACTGTGTAGCTAGTATTGTGCTTAAATCCCTATACTATGGACGACCACAACCGATCACGAGTCGGCCGAATTGTTGCAATAACGACACTATCAATACTGCTTATCATCGGAAGTACCGCTGGTATCGGAGCCGCTCAGTTCGTTCCTAGTGGCGACCCCGATCCAGAGGCGTATGTGCCAGAGCCAACGGTGGAGCCTGGAACAACGACGACGCTATCCGTGCAAATCGCAAACGATGCACATGTAAACACTGGTGCACCAGCGAGGCGTGACCGGGTTACTATGGCGCGGAACGTCGTTGTCAAACTCAACGCTGGTGGCACACCAGTGACAGTTGAGACGCCGGAGCACTCTATCGGATCGGTAAGTGAAAACGAACCGCGGTCAGTGCCGTTCAAGATTGATGTGCCTGAGAGTGCCAAACCAGGACAGTATGAGGCAACCGTGGACATCAGTTACTCATACACTGAAGCAATCGCGAGCAATACTGAGCGAGAACTAACCGAGACACGAACTGAAACGATCACCTTTGAAATCAGCGACGACCCACAGTTTGAACTAACGCGGGCCGATGATACGCAGTTGCGAGCCGATGAAACAAGTCTCTTCCCGGTAACTGTGGAGAATACCGGGGGTAAAGCTGCGGAGGATATCGCCGTGTCACTCTCCTCACAGAGCCCAGAAATTAGATTTGGTAGTGGGACAGGTGCTGTTTCACGCATCGATTCACTCGAACCGGGTGAGACGACAGAGGTCACCTACGAGGTCACGGTTGGATCGGGTGCTCCAGCGAGGTTATACAACCTCAACGGGCATGCTACATATACCGACAAACAGGGGATCGATGGCCGAGATGACGACCTCTCAGTCGGAGCCAAGGTTGGCCCACAGCGTAATGATTTCAACGTCGCTGTCGAAGATTCCACAGTCACAGTCGGTTCCGCTCGGCTAGTAGCGGTAACAGTAACCAACAACCGCGACCAGCGACTCACCGATATCCAAGCGAGTTTGGGTACGAGTGCCCCGCTTGATAGCGATGATGACGATGGCTATATCCCGTCACTTGACCCCGGTGAATCTGCGACTGTAACGTTTGGGCTATCCGCAACGACCGATGCCAACCCGAAAACCTACGCCGCAGACCTCGACTTCAGCTACGAGGACGAACGGGGCATCTCTCGGATGTCCGAAACATATCAGCTACCGGTTGATGTGACAACCGACGATGGCGTCCAGCTGCTCTCGATCATTCCCTTTGCGGGGGGTGGACTACTATTCGCAGGAGCAGCAGTGTACGCCCGGCGGCAACAGGAGATCCTCCCGTGGAGCTAACCATTGTGTCCCACGCTGTCGAAATAGTCGACACTAGTGACTCACCACCAGCAATACGCTATCGGTAATCTATGAGCGATCCATCGCAGCTACTTCGTGACGGGCTCGAACAACTCGGCCGGTTTGCCGCAACAAACCGCCGAACGGTGTTTAGCGCTGTTGCCGTCGTCGCGCTGCTGTCGCTCGTTGTGGCCGGAGCGTCCGTCCAGATGAGCCTGGGGATGGAGCTGTACATCGATGATGATTCACAGACGAATCAAAACTGGCAGGAGGTGAAAGCAGATGACAGCTTCGACGTTGGCAACAACGTCTTTGTCATGGTCGAAACAAATCATCTGTACAGTCCAGAGACAATACGCACGATTGATCGACTCGATCAGAGCTATGCCGACTCCGGAACGTTCTCAAGCGTTACCAGTCTCGCAGATGTAGTGCGACAGGGGAATGGCGGCACCATTCCGAACACAGAAAGAGGGGTTCGGCGATCAATCGACCGCGTCGAGTCGATGGGGACGAGTGCCGAAGCATTGGTCAACAATGTCAATCCCGATGATGAGACGGCACTGTTGGTTGCGACATACGGTGAGGCTGATGTCCCTGACGCAAATGATCAGTACTTCGGCTTCCTCCCGGGAACAGCAGCGGGATTCCTCACCGACACGGTGAATGATAAGACGGACGATGTGCAGATTCCGCCACACGTGGATGTCACTGTCACCGGCGCGCCGGTCTTCGAGAACGCGGCGTTCGGGCTAATGTTGCCGGAGATGATCCAACTGTTTGCGGTCGCCTTTGCGATTATCTTTACCGTCGTCTTCCTCGTGATGCGCGGTCGGTTGCGACATACCTGGAAGGTATTCCTGCCGGTTGGAACGGCCCTTGTCGCACTCGTCTATATGTTGGGCATGATGGGACTTGTCGGCTTCAACTTCAATGCGATCATGCTCGGTGTGTTGCCGATCGCACTGGGACTTGGGATCGACTTCAGTCTCCAGTTGCAGACGCGGTATATCGAGGAACGAGAGGCAGGCCGCCAACCTGTTGAAGCCGCTGCCGCCGCCGCGCGAGTAACAGGCAACACGCTGCTGTTGGCCATGGCAACAACCTCGATCGGGCTCGGCGCGTTGCTTGTCTCTGCAGTGCCACCGACCCGACAGTTGGGCGCCACCGCGGCGTTCGGTGTCATTGCGGCGACGGGCCTCTCGTTGACACTGCTTATCGCCTTGCTTGTCCACTTCGATACCGACGAGTATCCGGCCGAGCGGCAGGCGACAGACCCGTCGAACGACGGAGCATCGACAGCGACTGACGGCGGGAAGCAATCCACCGCCGAGCAGCCGCTGTTTGAGCGGGTTGTGGGCTATCTTGCCGACGGTATCTCCGCCTCACCGGTGCTCGTGGTGTTGCTATTGGTTGCGTCGATCGGCGGTGGGGCAATGGTGTATCACGATGTTTCAACGACCCAGGAGATGCTTGACTACTGGCCGGATATCGAGGAGCGTGATGATCTGACCTCCCTCGAAGAGACCGCTGAAAGCCCGAATGTCATGTATCTCGTTGTCGAGGGGCAGGACACATACTCACCAACAACGTTCCAACGGGCCGCAGAGTTTGAGTCCGCGATCGAAGATCATGAGGATGTCAACGCCGCGATGAGTCCCGTCACGGCCGTCGAGATGACACACGGAAGCATTCCACGCGATCGTGAGACCCTGCAGACGATCGTCGATAGACAGGTCGAATCAGAGCTGATGCCAATCGGCTCGCGGGCAGCGACGCCGAACCGGTTTTTGATTCAGTTGTTCGTCGCTGATATCGAGGGCAAGGAGGTTCGGCATCTTATCGACGATACGGAGGCGATCGCGGATCGCCATCTCCCAACCGAACGGACAGCAGTAACCGGGAAACCGGTTGTCAACCGAAACGTCATCGAGAACGTTACCTCCGGGCGCGACCCGATGACGGTGTTGAGCTTCGGGATGGCAACGCTGTTTCTGATTGTGGCGCTCCGGTCGGCTCGTGAGGCGGTGTTGCTCATCGTAAGCGTCGCGGTCAGTGCGGTGATGTTGATCTCGATGGCAATGTACGCGCTTGGCATTCCATGGAACCCCTTGACCGTGGCGACAGGGTCGATCGCACTGGGAGCCGGGATCACATACGGGATCCACGTTCACCAGCGGTTCAAGGAGGAGCTATACGTCCATAATTCCACGCCGGCAGAGGCGATGTGGGAGGCGATGGTACAGAAATCACGGCCGGTTGTCGGCTCCGGGGCGACCACGCTGTTTGGCTTCGGCGCGCTCGGCATCTCACAGTTCCCGGTACTCGCCAACTTCGGGATCGCCGTTGCCCTCGCGATGACATTCGCGCTTGTGACCGCGTTCGTGTTCCTGCCCGCAACAGCACTCCTACTGGCACGGTTGACAAACACCTACAAGGCCGTCTGATCAGCTGACAGCTCGGGAACCCGCACCGACGCAAAAAAGCCGATTCAGTCGTCGGCGCGGGCCTTGTTGAACCGGTCAGCCGGGAGTTTGAGATCGGCGAGATCATCCCGCTGTTCGAGGTTGTAGACGACCTCTAAGGAGTCGCTTTCTGGCTTGCCGTTACAGGAGAGTCGAATCCCTTCCTCGGTGAGTTCGTCGGGAAGAATGTGGTCGACGAGCTGGGAGAGTTCGCCATCAGTAACAGCGACCGCGCAGTTCGCACACGCCCCGCCCCGGCAGGCAAAGGGCCAAGCGTGGCCGCTGGCCTCAGCGGCGTCAAGCAAACTTTGCTCATCTTCAACGGTGAACTGGCCGTAATCGACCTCGTCGAGATCGGCGGCCGCGGCCTTCTCAAAGAGGTCGTCGTCATCAAGTGACCAGCCGTGGTCGGAAAGTACCGCGTAGTTGAGATAGGTGACCTCGGTATCAGGCTCCGGTTCGGGCTGTGGCTCTTGATCGACTGTCTCCGCGCCGAGGTCGTCGACGAAGGCCTCAGTGTCGTCGTCGACCTCGCCAGCCTGAATCGCCTCGTAGGCGTCTTTGACCCGTTTGAACTCAGCATCGCTGCCGCCGCGGTCGGGGTGGGTTTCCTTTGCCCGATGGCGGTAGGCCCGCTTGATTGTCTCGTCGTCAGCATCGCGGTCAACACCGAGCACCGCAAACGGATCCATTACTGTCAGATGGTAGGCGACAGACGGGGATTAAACGTTCGCTCACAGCCGATCGGTGCCGACGTTTCACACGCCCAACTCGGGAGTCGCGCCCTTTTCGTAGCTGGCCGACCAGCCCCAGGGTATGCCTTCCGTCGACACCGGTGGCTGTGCGATCCACTACACGCAGGCCGGCGAGAACCCCGACGCGCCAGCTGTTGTCTTCCTCGGCGACCTCGGCTTCGGCGCCTGGGGATGGAGCTGGCAGTACGGCGCGCTCGCCGGCCCCTGCCGGGTCGTCGTCATCGACACCCGCGGGGCAGGCCGCTCGGACGCACCCGAGGGCCCCTACGCGATGACCGATCTCGTCGGCGATCTCGAAGCCGTCTTGACCGACTGCAACATCCGAACGGCCCACCTCGTCGGCTGCGGGCTGGGCGGCGCGGTCGCGTTAGTGGCTGCCCGGCGGACGAACCGCGCGAAAAGCCTCACGCTGATCGGGACGCCGCCGAGCGAGGAAGCGTTCGATCCCGAACCACTCAGTCCCGATCCGACCGACGAGGCTGAGCTGCGGGCGTCGACAACGACGCTGCTGTCGGCGGCGTTTTGCGAGCGCGAGGACGCGCCGATCGAGCAGATCATCGAATGGCGACGCGAAGAGGACGCGACGCCGGCCGCCAGGGAGGCCCAACTGGCCGCATTGGACGGATTCGATCCCGAACCGCTGTATGAGCTGACCCTCCCAGTTCGGATCGTTGCTGGCGGTGCTGATCCGGTTGTCGACCCCGAAGCGAGCCGGCGGCTGGCCGAGGAGTTGCCAAACGGAGAGTTCAAACTGTATCCGGAGGCGAGCCACCTCGTGACGGTCGAGCGATCGGCCGCGCTCAACGATTTTCTGCTTGGATTTATCGAGGCAGTCGCCGATCGCTGATTTTGGCGGTTCACGGATTCCCGTCGGCGAATCCACGTGATCGAGCGACACTGGCTGGCTCCGAGGGACCGGCAGTCCTCGCGGGCGACGCAAGGCACTTGTCGCCGGGCGACCGAGAGGCTGGCAATGCGACGACCGCGGATCGCGCTGCTGGAGGCAGCGCACAACGACGACAACAACCTCCGGAACTTCCGGCGGGAGCTCGACGCCGATCTCGTCGAGTTCGACGCCGCCAACGGCGACCTTCCAGCGTCGACGGCCGGCTACGATGCGATCGTCATCACCGGCTCGCGGGCTTCGGTGTACTGGGATGAAACGTGGATTGATCCGCTGATCGAGTTCATTGCGACAGCGGTCGACGATGGTCTGCCGGCACTTGGCGTCTGTTACGGCCATCAAGCGCTCGCGGAGGCGTTGGGCGGCCGGGTCGCCGGCATGGACGACTTCGAGTTGGGGTACAACGAGATCGAACGCGTCGGCGACGACGAACTGTTTGCGGGGATCGACGAGCGATTCACCGTCTTCACGAGCCACGGCGACACGGTGGTCGACCTCCCACCGGGGGCGGAGCTGCTGGCGCGCAACGACCACGGTGTCCATGCCTTCCGGAAGGGCCACGCGTGGGGCGTGCAGTTCCACCCCGAGTACGATATGCAGACCGCCCGTGAGATCGCTGAGGACAAACGCGAGCAGGTCGGCGACGCACAGGTCGACGCCGTCTTGGAGTCGATCACGCCTGACGCCTACGAGGCAGCCTGCGAGGCCAAGGGGCTCTTCGAGAACTTTACCCAGTATGTTCGTGAGGTCACCGCCGAAAAGAACCGCGCCGAGGCCACAGCCTGACGGCGCGTTTAAGTTGTTGACAGCCTGAGATTCGTCAATGGCTATCGATCCGAACTTTGACCAGAACCGCGAGCGCGTCGGCGAGGAAAACGGGGTGACCGTCTGGGGCCCCGTCGACGAGCCCGAGCAGTTGGGTATCCACGGCACCCACGTCGCCGTCGACTACGACATCTGCATCGCCGACGGCGCGTGTCTCGAAAACTGCCCGGTCGATGTGTTCACCTGGGTCGACACCCCCGGCCACCCCGCCAGCGAAGAGAAGGTCGAACCGACACGGGAATCCCAGTGTATCGACTGTATGCTCTGTGTGGATATCTGTCCGGTCGATGCGATCGATGTCGACGCCAGCCGAAAATAAGGTTAGCTGCTGGTATTGCTTGACTGCAGTCGTTTTGCGGTTCTCACCCACTCGTGATCCGGGAACGGGGCTGGCCGTACCTGATAGCTGTAGTTGGCGGTGGTGTCGTCGGCTTCGATCGTGAGATCGTAGGCGTAGATGAGGCCATCGTCGACGCCGAGCCGCAGCGTTCCAGCCTCGGCTGGCTGAGCGCGATCAGCGTCCGGCTGCCGACCGGTGAGCCGATAAGTGATGACGGGAACGCCGTGGTGGGTTGTGGTGTTGACCGCCTCCCAGGTGTACGCTTCGACAATGTCGGTGTGGCGACCGATCGTTGTCGGCGCAAGCTGGCCGTAGCGTGGATCGTACCGGTAGTACGTGTCGGTGGCGTTGTCGTAGCTGTATGCCTCGTCGTCGGCCAACTCCCCGCGGTGGCGGTCGGTCGGCAGCTCCCCGGCAGGCTGGCGGAACGCGTAGGTCGATCCGTTGCGGTAGGCCGTCGCGCCGTGGAAACGGTCAGTGATGATCTCGCCGGTCGTGGCGTTGATGTAGTAGGTGCCTTCCACCGGCAGGGTGTCAGGCGTCTCCGTGAAGCCGAGAACATAGCTCTCCCAGTGGGCACGCGGCGTATGCGTGAGATTTGTCTCGGCAGCGTCGAGTGCGGTGAAGTTGATCGCATGTGGCCCCGCACCTGGTGGATATTGCTGGTCGTCGGAGAGAGCGTTGTCATCGCTCGTCGGTGCCGGCCCCACAGCAACGAGTAATCCGACGCCGACAACGACGACGAGAGCGACGACAAGCAACCATCGACGCTGCATACCCCACTCTCTCCGGCCAGTAGTAAATGGGTGGCGAAGGTTCAAATCGGCGTTTGGGGAAGCGCACTCAGAGGCCAAGCAGATCGACGACAGCAACAACGACAAAGGCGATCGAGAGGAGCCACACCGGAACGTCACGCCGGCTAAACTGGAGTCGTGGAAGCGTCGGATTCCACGCGAAACAGCGCGCCTGCAGCGCGATCGCCAGCTGATCGGAGCGACGAAGCGCACGATCGACCAGCAACACCGTGAGCCGCTGGCTGCGTTCCCACAGCGAGCGAGTGTCGCCGTTTCGTGCCCGGATCGCATCGCGCACCGATCGGAGATCCGCTCGCAACACCGGCACATACCGGAAGGTGAGCGCGACACCAACGCCGAGCAGTTGGCCCGGCCGTCCGGGGATCGTCCGCTGGATCGCCGCCCTCGTCTCACGGATCGGCGTGGTATGGATGTAGGCCGCGCTCACAAACAGGATCGGGACGATCCGCGCGATCGAACGCAGCGAGACGAGCGCGGGATCGAGCCGAAGCCACGGCGGGCCGAGCGTCACGGCAGCAAGCACCGGGCCGAGCGCCAGGATGAGGAGTACGACCCAGTAAGCCCGCAGCACCGCCCGAACCGCCAGCTGGGCAAGTCGGAGTGATCCGAGTCCGACGACGAACAGCCCGATCAGTTGCGGCGCGGTCGACGCTGTGAACGCCACAAGTGCAAACGCAAACTGAACGGCCAGCTTCGTCCGTGGATCGAGCCGGTGGACGAGCGTCGATCCGGGCGTGTAGGTGAGCATCGCTTAGGGTGGCGGTCGCACGTCAATCTCTGGGAGGCGATCACGGGCGGCGTCCGGCGGGAGGTCGAAGCGAACCGAGCCCGCATGGAGCCCGATCACGCGATCAGCGCGGTCAAGGAGGTCACGGAGCTCATGGCTGACGACGATGATGCTCATGCCCGCAGCATGCCGGTCGTCAAGATGTTCCAACACCGACCGCTGGGCCGGCCAATCGAGGCCGGTAAACGGCTCATCAAGCACGAGATGATCCGGCTCCATCGCCACCGCGGCGGCGATGGCGACCCGTGCCTGCTCGCCGCCCGATAAGGAATCGATGCGTTCGTCGTGGCGGCCCTCTAGATTCACCGCCGCGAGCGCGTCGTCAACGCGGCGGTCGATCTCGTCGTGATCGAGTCCAAGGTTTTCGGGGCCGAAAGCCACGTCCGCGCCGATCGTCGCGCCGACGAATCCGTCCCGGGGCGACTGAAACACCATGCCGACGCTGGTGCGGGCGGCCACCGGCTGGTCGGCCGCAGGTGTTCCGTTGACTCGAACCGTCCCGGCGTCCGGTTCGAGCAGGGCGTTGAAATGCCGGACGAGCGTCGTTTTGCCGCTGCCGTTCGGGCCCGCGAGAACGACCCACTCGCCGTCATCGATCGTCAGCGACACGTCGTCGACGGCGGTCGTCTCGCCGAAGGTGTGTGTCAGGCCGTCGACGGTGATCATCGTCGGTCGGCGAAGAGTTCCGTCCCACCGGCAACGATCCCGGTCGTGATCGCCGTTTTGAGCAGATCACCGACAGCGAACAGCGCCATGAACGACGCCGCCCGGGTGAGTGTCCAGCCGTTGACGCTTGCAAGCCACGGCAACCCGATCAGATAGATGACAACGAGGCCGGCAAGCAACGCGATTGCTGTCGGGATCGCCGAGAGTGACCCGATCGGGGTCGGCGTCAGCGACCGGTGGGCGACAGCACCGATGACAACAGCGGCGACCGCAAAGCCGACCAGGAAGCCACCGGTCGGGCCAAACACGTAGCCAAGGCCGGCAGCCGCATTCGAGTACACCGGTGCGCCGGCCAGCCCGACGAGCACATAGAGGCTGATCGAGAACCCACCCCACACCGGGCCCAACAGGAGCCCGGCGAAGAAGATCCCAAACGGCTGGAAGGAGAATGGGACGCCGCCGGGCAGATCGATCGAAAACTGTGCGAGCACCGCGGTCAGGGCGGCGAGCATGACGGCCACGCTCAACTGCCTGACCGTCTCGGCATCAACAAGGTCTATCGACGCGGTCTCTTCGCGTGCCATGTTGCATCCGGTGCCGTCAACCTGATTTAATCTATTGGTTTACGGACGGGAGCTACACCACAGAGACAAGGTTTTATATCCGCATCTGCTGGGCTTCGATCCATGGACGAAAAGACGGAAGAGCTCCGGGACATCTTCATGGAGACCACCGACTCGGAGACCGTCACCGAAACCCAATCGGAGTCGCCGGGGTCGCTGACCGACGACGCGGCGGATGTTGGCGATCGACTCCGGACGCTCATCGAGCGAATGCGCGACCAGTACGACTTCGAGACATCGCTGGAGACCGACGACCTGATCACGGTGCTGCGTGGCTTCCACGACGACGAAGACGACAAGTCGATCGCGGCGACGCTGGACTGTGAGCCGGCGACCGTGCGACAAGCCCGGCTCGACCTCCATCTGGTTCGAGACGCCGAGCGAGAGGCCCCCTTCGAATTCGACCAGCTGCGCCGACTGCTGGCGGAGGACGTGTCGCTGGAAGAACGCGCTGAACAGCTTGCTGTCTCCGTCGAGACTGCCCGCCAATACAGCGAAGTGGCGGCTGCCGACCGGCGATCAACACGAGCCAACAGCCGCTTCCGCGATGAGTTTGCCGAACTGCTGACCGACGCTGATCTCACGAATCGCCTCGCCGCCGATGCCCACGAAGACGGGCTGCAGGAGGCCACTGAGGATATGGAAACTGACGTCTCGTTCTGAGCTACACCGTTTATCGGAACGTCGCTTGCGCCCCGAGAGTTCAAATATCAAGCCGCGGCAACCCGAAGCTGTGCCGACGTTCAGCGAACTGAGTCGGGCGGCATACTGTCCCCGCCAACTCTACTACGCCCGCAAACACGACGATGAGGGGCCGCCAGCGTCGGTCGAGAACACACAACAGCTCGCCTTTCGCTACCGCGAGCTTCGGGAGGCCGACAACGAGACATTGGCGGCGTTGCCGATCGAGCGGTCGCCGGCGGCCTACCGTGAGGCCCTTGAGTCGCTATCGACGCGACCGATATGGGAGGATCTCTGTGAGCCCGTTGAGACCGACTACTACGTCGAAGGGAAGGACTGTGCTGGGCTGCTCCACAAGATCCTTGGCGGCGAGCTACCGACGCCGACGCTGATCTCGCCGGGCAACCCACCTGAAAACGGTGTCTGGAAGCCCCAAACTGTTCGGGCGGTTGCCGCCGCGAAAGCCCTCGCCTGGGAGCGAAACGAGGAGATCCCACGGACGCTCATCGAATATCCGGCTGTTGGCGTTGTCCGAGAAGTGCCGCTGACAACGCGGCGCACAGCGACCTACCGGCGGGTGTTGCGAACAGTCCGCGCGATGGATGGGCCACCGCCACGCGTCAACGACAGCAGATGTGACTCCTGTGAGTACCGGACAGAGTGTGGCGTATCGACCCGGTCGCTAAAATCGCTACTCGGATTATAACGACGATCAGTGCTCAGCGAGCCACACCTCGATCTCGTCAGCCAGCGGGCCGCGGCGGTGGATCTCGGCGGTGGCAACGTTGACCACGGTGCTCTCGCCGCCCGGCGTCTCACCGGTGTCGATGACCGCACCGACGGCGTCGGTGATCGACGCGGCGAGGGCGTCGACGTGGCGAACGCTCGGCGTGCCGCTTTCGTTCGCGCTGGTGGCGGTGATCGGGCCAGCGCGGCGGGCTAACTCACGGGCAACAGCGTTGTCTGGGATGCGGATGCCGACGGTCGCTCGGCCGTCGACCAGTACGTCCGGAAACACGCCATCGCGATCAAGCAGGACGGTCACCGGGCCTGGAAGAAAGCGGTCAATGAACGCTGTCTCGCGGTCGGTCGGTGTGACATACTGGGTGAGCATGTCGCGGTCGGCAACACCAACCGACAGCGGCTTCGATCGGGGGCGACCCTTGATCTCGAAGAGCCGCGCAACCGCATCGGCGTCGGTTGCGTCGACGCCGAGCCCGTAGACTGTCTCGGTTGGGTAGACGACAGCCGCGCCCTGCTGGATCGCTGTGGCGGCCGCCACAAGCGCGTCGTCGACAGCGGGGGCGAACGTGTCAGCGTCGGGGGCTGGCTCGGAGCGATCAGCAGGGGCCATACCGCAGGGTCGCCGGGCGGTTGAAAAAAGGGTGCTGATCGATCCCACCGACGCGTTCCAAACCGTTTATACTGGCTCCTCGAAAACAACGGGGCATGCCACGAGAGCAGAAGCAGGTTCGTGATCTCCAAGAAGGCAGCTACGTGATGATGGATGACGCGCCGTGTAAGATCAACCACTACAGCACGGCCAAACCGGGCAAACACGGGAGTGCGAAGGCCCGCGTCGAAGGCAAAGGCGTCTTCGATGAGAAAAAGCGGAGCTTCAGCCAGCCGGTCGACGCGAAGGTTTGGGTGCCGATCATCGAGCGGAAACAGGGTCAGGTCGTCTCGGTGACCGGCGATGACGCCCAAGTGATGGATCTCGACACCTACGAGACGTTCACGATGCGGATTCCGGAAGACGAATCCTTCGAGAGCGACCAGGATATCGAATACCTCGAATACGAGGGCCAGCGAAAGGTCGTGTGATGTTTCCGGGCGCGACCGCCGACCGCGAAGCTGCTTCCTATGTGGTCGTCGGCGCGCCGCTGGATGCGACGACCACGTTCCAACCGGGCACCCGATTTGGGCCCGACGAAATCCGGCGATTTGCTCGTTCCTTCGACGATTACGACCACCAGACAGCCCAGCACTTCACTGAGCTTGGCATCCACGACGCCGGCGACGTGCGTGCATGGGACGATGTAGCGGAGTACGTTGACTACCTCGGCGGCCAACTCCGCGATATCGTCTGGGACGACGCCATCCCACTCGTTCTCGGTGGCGAACACACGGTGACCGTCCCGGCTGTCGAGGCGGTCGATCCTGATGTCTTCGTCTGTCTTGATGCTCATCTCGATCTCCGTGAGGCGTACGATGGCACCGCATGGAGTCACGCTTGTGTGACGAACCACGCCCTTGACACGGCCGAGGAGGCGATCATCATCGGTGCACGCACCGGGTCAGAAGCCGAGTGGGAACGCGCTGCGGAATCCGATGTCACTGTCGTCGAACCCGACGCTGTCGACGACTGGCTGGCAGATCCACCAACGTTCGACGACAAGGCAGTGTATCTGAGCGTCGACATCGACGCCGCGGATCCGGGCTTCGCGCCGGGAACGGGGACGATGGAACCCGGCGGGCTGACACCCCGGCAGCTACAGGGGCTTGTTAGCGCGGTCGCGCCGGCTGCGGCGGGCTTCGACGTCGTCGAGGTCAACGACCGCGATGATGGGCAGGCCGCTACGCTGGCGGGCAAACTGCTCCGAACGTTTGTGTATCAGCACGCGGCGGCAAAGGCGACATCGTGAGATCGATCGTAGACGAACAGTACGGCAGCCACGATAGAACGGATCGATAGCGGTCATCCGTCTGTGGGCGATAGTCGGAGAATCCGACTGCTTTTGCTGTGGGCGACGCAACATTGACTCACAATGTTACCGAGAGGGACACTCGCTGGGGCAGGGCCATTTGAGATCGCGGTTTTTCTTGCAACCGTGACCGCCGTTGCCGGTGTCGTTGCCTACGTGTTGTGGCGGCGTGGCGTCATCCCTGTTGAGTGATCTCCACGCGAAAGCCTCCCGTTTGGGTGTCCAATGACACAATAGCACATGGGTCGATGAAAAACAGCACAGAGCCCTGCGAGTAGTCGATGAGATGAGCGACGAGTACGACGGCAGCCGGGTCGACGATTTGGAAAAACGGGTGCAGTGCGAACCAAAGCGTACTGCTGTTATTGTGGGGTGCTAACGGAGGGACTAATGAACTTCTCGGCCGGTCGCGCTTCGTGGGTTTCCTCGGCGGCGACAGTGATGAGTTCATCATTCCGCCAATCGTAGGCCGTTAGCTGATTGCCGTACACACAGCCGGTATCAAGTCCGACCGCATGCTCGCGGACGATCGGTGCCGAAAGTACCGTGTGGCCGAAAAAGACGCGTTCGGGGCCGTCGTATCGGTCGAACCAAAACGGCGGCTGGTAGCTGGCATCGGGTACCATCGATCGAACAGTCTGGAGGTCGTCGACCGTGTGATCGGCTCGTGGTTTGCGAGGGTCGACGCCGGCGTGGGTAATCAGTGTCTCCGGCAGCGAGATGACCGCCGGTCGGTCAGCGATCCAATCGAGGTCAGCCGCGGTGAGCGCAGCGACGGTCTTCTCGCCACGAAGGAGTTTCTCCTCGTTGTTGCCGCGAACCGTCAGCATGTTTGGTGCCGATCGAACGAGATCGACAACCCCCTTTGTGTCGGGGCCTTTGCGAACCAGATCGCCAACAAAGATGAGTAGATCCGAGTCGGTGAGCGACAGCCGATCACAGAGTGTTTCGACGGCCTCGCGGCACCCATGTGGATCGCCGACGATGTAGATACCATCCCACGCAGCCGGGTCGACGTGTGTGTGTTGGACATCGAACGCGACGGAACGAGCCATAGGGCTAGTGAAACCACACTCGCATGTAAACACTGGTAAGAGTCCTCTACAGCACTATATAGTGCACTGTGACCGACGGCGAGGGCAACGAAGCGGGCCATCGGCGTTGTGACCCGGATAGTTCAGGTGGAGTCCGCCTGCCGGCGACCGGCTGTCCGACCACCGATCCGCAGTCGAAGCCACCCGACCGAGTGTATATATCGCTATTGAAACCATGTATTCTATATATTGAAACGCCATAATTCGGGCGTTCCAAAGGGTTAAAACACCAAAATTCGAAATTCACCTGTGCCAGTGACACGACGACAGTTGCGCCGGCGTGGAGCGGTGGGGACGTTGCGACATGCGTTACACAGAGCAGCCGGGCATCGCAGACGGCGGCCCCGCGATGGTCGACCGGCGATCAGTGGTGAGGTGTCATGACCGACGAGTCAACACAAGCGGGCGATGAGATGAGTCCCGACGACGCGACCGCCGACAACGCCAGCAACGAAGCAGCGGCCACGGCCGCGGCGACAGCACCCGACGAGCCAACGGAGGCGGCGGCCGCAGTCGAGGCAGACCTGTCGTCACATGAGTACTATCTGAACCGCGAACTCTCGGAACTCGCCTTTCAGGAACGGGTGCTGCATGAGGCCGAAGACGACCGCAACCCCCCGCTGGAGCGACTCCGGTTTCTCGCTTACGTCACCAAAAACATCGACGAGTTCTTTATGAAACGCGTCGGCGGGCTGAAACAACAGATCGAGGCCGGCGTCACCGAGCCAACAGTCGATGGGCGAACGCCAGCCGAACAGTGGGCGGAGGTGCTTGCGACCGTCCGGCCGCTCTTTGACCGCCAAACGCGAGCGTGGGAAACCGAGATCGAACCAGCACTCGCCGAGGCAGGTGTGCGGGTTCGCGACTACGACAGCCTCCCAGCGGAGACGCAGGCATCGCTTCGCGAGGAGTTCCGCGAAACGGTGTTGCCGACGCTGACGCCGCTCACATTCGATCCGGCCCATCCGTTTCCGTTTATCTCGAATCTCTCGCTGTCGCTTGCGGTGTTGACCCGGCGCAACGACGAGGCCGAACCGCAGTTCACGCGAATCAAGGTACCGGAAAACCACTCACGGCTGATCGAACTCGACAGCCCGGACGACACCCACGAGTATGTGCTGTTGGAGGACGTGATGGAGGCCAACCTTGACCTCCTGTTGCCGAACGTCGAGATCATCGATGTGTCGACGTTCCGACTGACACGAAACGCCGAGGTCGGCCGCAACGAAGAGGTCGCCGAGGATCTGATCGAGGTGATCGAGGATGTCGTCGAAAAACGACGGTTCGCGAACGTCGTCCGGCTTGAGGTGACCGACGATATCCCGGCACGAAGCCTCGAACTGCTGACCGAGCAGTTGGATATCGATCCCGAGGAGATCTACTACCGGAGCGGGCCGATCGATTACGAGGATTTCTTCGCCCTCGTCGACATCGACCGCCCGGATCTCAAGCTACCGGCGTGGTCACCACAGCCCCACCCACGGCTCGGCACCGACGAACCGATGAACACGGCCGACAACGCGACGGCAATCTTTGCGGCGATCAAAGACGACGACATTCTCGTCCACCACCCCTATCATTCCTTCGAGGACACCGTACAGCGCTTCCTTGAGACAGCCGCCAGCGACCCAGATGTCCTAGCGATCAAGGTCGCCATCTATCGAACCGCCAGTGACTCGAAGGTGATCCAAAGCCTGATCGAAGCCGCCGAAAACGGCAAGGAGGTCGCGGTGATGGTCGAATTGAAAGCCCGATTCGACGAGCAGAACAACTTAGAGTGGGTGCGTCGCCTCGAAGAGGAAGGGATCCACGTCGCCTACGGCAGTCTCGGGCTCAAAACCCATACCAAAACCGCTCTCGTCGTTCGGGAGGAACCTGACGGCGTCCGCACCTACTCACACATCGGCACCGGCAACTACAACTCCGAGACCGCCAAGGGGTATGTCGATCTCGGGATGATGACCGCCGATCCGGAGATCGGCCACGACCTCGTGAAGCTGTTTAATTTCTTTACCGGGCCAACACTCGACGAGGAGTTCAAAAAGCTGCTGGTCGCACCGGTGACGATGCGAACGGAGTTCACCGAGCTGATTCGCCGAGAACGAGCGTTAGCCGAGGCCGGCGAGGGCGGTCGGATCGTCGCTAAGGTCAACGGGCTAGAGGATCCGGATATCGTCGCCGAACTCTATCGGGCAGGGATGGCCGGCGTCGACATCGACCTGATCGTTCGGGATATCTGCCGGCTGCGACCGGGGATCGAGGGGATCAGCGAGACGATCACCGTCCACTCGGTTGTCGGGCGGTTTCTCGAACACTCCCGGATCTTCTATTTCGGCAACGGTGACGACCCCGAGTGGTATCTCGGCAGTGCTGACTGGATGACGCGCAACCTTGACAACCGGGTCGAAGCGATCGCGCCGGTGACCGACGACCGGCTTCGCGGGCAACTCCAGTTCATTCTCGAAACGATGTTGTCGGACAATCGCCGGCGATGGCTGCTACAGGCCGACGGCAGCTACCAGCAGGTTACACCGGACGAGGACGAGGCGGTACGGGATACCCAGTCGCTGTTGATGGAGCAAGCCTACCGGACAGCAACCCAGGACGGCGAGTCCGACGCCGACACCGAGCGATTCATGATCGAACACGGGCCCGGTCGTGTTGGCCATATCATCGATATGCGACCGGCGACCGGCGACGCCGGCACCCGCTGGTCGGTGCGGCCTGGCCTCCCCGGCACGAAGCTGTGTTCGCGTGGAGATCGCCGCAAACACGACACGCGAGTCCCGTTTTCGGAGTTTGCTGCAGCACACGACATCGAGCGACCGCTGTTTGATGCCGAAGCTCCGGATGCGGTCTGTGCGTACTGTTGGGCGGCCGCGGCCGATCACACAGCGCAGCCAGCCGGCAGCGACGACACACCCGATCCGGCTCAATAGTTCAGCGAGGCCTATAGAGCCCTCATAGTCGATTTTACACGGGTGTCGAGCCAGATATAGGTATGAGCGCACAGACCGCTGAACGACACGAACAGTGCACAGTTATCGCTGAGTACAACGCCTACGGTGCGATGACGGTGCAGTCCTCCCGCGGAAAGACGTATCAGATCGTCGGTGCCGCAAGCCAGCGGGTTGCCCAGCAGTTGGCCGCGCTGACCCACAACGACGAAACAACCGTCTCGCTTCGGCAGGCTCCCGGCCGCGGCAACACATGGCATGCGGTCGCTGTCGGCACAGCATCACCGCCTGAACCGCCTCGGTAGTCCAATGACAGGATTCGAGACGCCAACCTCGAAGCTGTGTCGCTGTCACGCCTGCGGACGACTGTACGATAGCTCGGTAAACGGGAGCTGTCCGGCCTGTGGCGACGACTGACGCTCCGCGCCAAGCCCTATAGACGCCTAAATATACCCCATACCTACGCTTATCGGTTCGCGTGCCGTTCACTGAGTTGCCATGTCCAAGGGGCGATCCCCCGCTGATCGGCCGACGCCACAGCTCCCGACTGCATTCAACGACCTCGACATCGGCATCGCCGTCCACGAGCCGAGGACAGGACGAATCGTCGACGCCAACGACGCATTGGAACGGCTGTACGGCTATACGACACCCGAGCTGCAAACAAGAGCGATCACCACGTTCAGTGCCAACACCTACGGCGACGGCCAACAGGCAATCACCCGCCGTCTCCGCGCAACCGCCGAGGGGTGCCCACAGACGTTCGAATGGCGGATCAAACGGAGCGATGGCCAACTTCGCTGGGTCGAGATCACGTTCACTCACTACCCACACAACGGCATCCCATACGTTCTCGCAGAGGTAACCGACATCACCGACTACAAACACAACGACCGGCGGGTGAGTCTGCTGCAGCGCGTGCTTCGGCACAATCTCCGCAATGAGATCAGCGTTGTTGAGGGGTTTGCCGACCAGCTAACCGATCCAGCCCCCACACCGACGATCGACACCTGCGCCGAGAAGATCACCACATCGGCACGAAAGCTCGCCAGGGTCGCCGAATCGATGAAACAGATCGAGGCGACGATTACGAGCGAGGCCGCCACCCGATCGCGGCGATCGGTCAAGGCAGCCGTCGGCGATATCGCCGACGATGTCCGAGCGGCGTACCCGGCGGCAACGATCAATGTGATCGAAACAACGCCGTTGTGGATTGAAATCGACGAGGCATTTGGGTATGCGATCAGACACGCCCTCGAAAACGGTGTCGAACACGCCGAGTGTGCCGCGCCGACCGTTCGCGTCGAGATCGACGAATCACCAAACACCGGGCGAGTTGAGATCCGCATCGATGACGAGAATCCGCCGATCCCGCCGATGGAGCTCTGTGCGCTCGACGATCACCAAGCGACGACACCGACCTGCCATGGCTCCGGCTGTGGGCTGTTCGTGATGAAGTGGTGTCTCGAATCCCTTGGCGGCGAGTTGCGGATCGAACCGGCGAGTGATCGTGGCAACTCGGTGTACGTCTATCTCCCACCACAATCGCCACCCGAGGGCGACGCGACCTACTCGTAGCTACTGGTCGTCGACAAATTCATCGAAAAGGTTGCTGACGCGCTCTTCGATCTCATCGCGGATCGCCCGAACGGCGTCGAGATCCTGTCCGTCGGGATCGTCGAGTGCCCAGTCACGTACCTCGACGCTGTCGGCATCGAGTTCAAGCGTCGAACAGCCCATCGTGGCGACAACATCACAGGCGTTCAGCGTCTCGGTCGAAACCTCCCGCGGCGTCCGGTCGGAGAGGTCGATCCCGAGTTCGTCCATCACGGTGACAACCTCCTCGTGGACGTGATCGGCCGGGTGTGTGCCGCCGGTGACGATCTGGACGCGGTCATCAAGGTCGCGGCGTTCGACCTCGCGCTCGGCGAAGGCCGTTGACATCTGGCTGCGGCCGGCGTTTTGGACACAGACGAACCCGAACTGGAACGTCTCAGCAGCAGTTTCGGACATACCCGTCTGTGGAGGCCAGCCAGTATGAAGATTGATATGTGAACTATATAGTGGTCAGTAGTTACGGCGACGGGGCGGCTTTCTGGAGGGCGGTTTCGGCGATGTTGCCGCCGTAGTCGGCGGTTCGGGACACCGAATCGACGATGAGGCCGACCAGTTGTGCGTGGGCGGGATCAAGCTCCCGCAGCAACTCGTCGATCCCGCGGGCGGTTTGGTCGATCTCACGCACCTGCTCGCGCACGTCGTTTGCCAGCCGGGTCGCTTCCTCGCTGTCATCGGTGAACAGCGCGTCCATGCCGCCGTCGATGACCGAAACAACCTCCTCGTGGAGCTCTTCGATGGCGACGACGACATCCTCGGGTACCTCTTGGTCGATCTCTAAGGTTAGGTGAGCAATCTTCGTTGCGTGGTCGCCGATGCGTTCCAGTTGGCGGGCACTCGAATGGTAGTCGAAACAGACCTCCCGCGGGAGGCCAAGTTCCTCGCTGGCTTTCGGGGTTCGGAGCGTCGCCCGGAAGATACGGGAGACGACCATCCAGAGGCGATCAACGTCGTCGTCGCGTTGGATCACGTCGTGGGCGAGATCGCGGTCGAGATCACGGAGGGCAAGCAGCGCGTCTTCCAGCATTGAGGCGGCGATCAGACGCATCCGGGTGACAGCGTTGTGGATCGATAGCTCCGAGGAGTCCAACAGGTCGCGGATGACGATCTCGTCTTTTGTCTCCTCTAACACCTCAAGGCCGACGAGGCTCTGGGTTGCCTCGCGGATCATCCCGCGTTGGTCGTTGGTGATCCGACCGCTTTCGAGGATGATCACGTCGAAGCCGCTGACGTACATCGTCATCACCGCCCGGATCAACTCCGTGCCTTCGAGATTGGTGATGTCCAACGTGCCCTCGGTTTGGTCGTCGCCGCCCACCGGCGTCATGAACAGCGAGTCACCCTCGGGGTAAAACTCGACGGTGCTGCCCGCGCTCACGTCGTTGTCGTTCGCCCACGTTTTTGGGATCGAGACTGTGTACGTCGAGCCGCCGGTCACCTGGACTTTCCGCGTCTCCATATTCATGTCATAGTGTGTGGAACTAGCTAATAAATCCGTTCATATATTTATATCTATGCCGCACAACATACTCCTAAAATCGCCGTCTCAGTCGCGTTTCTCGTCGATATAGTCTCTACATCACCTAATAGCTACAAGTGATAAACAGTACCGCATATAGATTATATACTGATAACAACCGATCCAGATATCGGCGTCACACGAACAGTGACCCCACCACAGAACGAAAAGCGGAGACCATACTGACTCTCTTTTGCGAGCTCACGGCGCAGCGCAAACACTAGCTGGTGGAACCCCCAGCGATGAGCACCGATACCGGCGATATACATATGTATGCCGCGAATGAGTATATAGACTATATAATAGAAAGTAGTAATGCATAGGTCTATTAGCACCCTTTTTATTATCGGTTGCACCACGGATATGTGATGGCATCTAACCAGACGGGAGAGAAACGGCGAATTACACGGAGAGCAACACTCGCAGGAATCGCTGGTGCCGGGACGGTCGCTATTGCTGGCTGTTCCAGCAGCACCGGCAGCGGCAGCGGCGATGAAAGCGGTGGCGACACCGAAAGCGGCGATGGCAGCAGCGGATCCGCAACCACGAGTCCGCTCGAATCCGGTGGCTCCTCGACGGTGTATCCGATCGCCAACTCGGCCGCCTCCTACTGGAACGCCAACCGGCCAGCATCCGATTCGGAATACTGGCCGCACGGCGAATACGACATTGACACCGACAAAAACCTCGCTGACTACTGGGCTGGCCTCTATGGTTTCGAGCCGGGCGACGACGGTGATTCACCATTCCAGTTTACCGTTGGCCTCTCACACTCCGGTACCGGTGTCGAGAAGGTTCGAGACGGGAAAAACGACATCGGCAACTCCTCAGGCAACGTTGAGGACGAGCTCCCGGATCGAGACTCATACGAGAGCTTCGCCGACCACGTTGTCGGTGTCGACGGCCAGCCGCTCGTTGTCTCCCAAGAGCTCGCCGACGCCGGACTCGAACAGATCACCGGCGACCAGCTCAAAGATCTGTACAAAGGCCGGATCACCAACTGGCAGGAGATCAACAGCGACCTTCCAGACCGAGAGGTACAGGTGCTCGCTCGCGTGAAAGGCTCCGGTACGCGAACCTCCTTCGTCTCAAACGTCTTCGGCAACCCCGAGGAGGATACCACCGTCGCCAACCGCTACGGCCAAAACCAGCGCCTCGCCTCGGCGATCGCCGAAGCGGACAACGCGATCAGCTACCTCGCGTTGGCGTTTATCGACACCGACGGACTCGCACCGGTCGCCTTAGAGTGGGAAGGGACGACCTACAGATACCAGGCCTCGGAGAACGGCCTAGATGCCACGGAGTACCCGCTGTCGCGTGACCTCCACATGTACACGTGGGAAGGAACCTCGAAGAAAGAGGCCGCTGTGCTCAACATGATTCTCTCTGACTTTGGGCAGGATACCTTCGTTGCGCCGAACAACTACTTCCGACTCAGCGAGTCGCGGCGTGAGGAAGAGCGCAACAAGCTACCGGACCAGACACCCGTATAAATTCCCGGCCTCACAGCGTCGAGTCGCCTCCGACAATCGAAAAGACAAAACCACCTCACACCCGTTCATTCCGTTACCAACCGCATGTTACACCAAGTCTGGGTTGACGTACAACACACACTGTTTGGAACCGATGAGGCTGAAGGATCACGGCTCGCGGTTGGCGCGTCGGCAGGCATGTTGTTGGCGACGATCGGTGCGTTCCTGTTTGCACCAGCCGTCGCTCTCCCTGTCTTAGCTGGCTTCGTTATCATCACCGCGATCGGCTGGATAACACACCAGGGCGCGATCGCACGCTTGCTGACGCTGTTTGCGACCGTGCTGACCGTCCTCACCGTGTTTCTCATCACCGTCTTCTTGTTCGTAAGCGCGTTGCCGGCGTTCACCGAGCACGGAAGCGGCCTGCTGCTTGTCCCCGTTGAGAATGGGGAGCCACGCTGGTTCTTCTGGCTTGAAGCCGTGCTCCCGACCGGCGAAACGTTTTGGAACCCACTCAGCGGTGCCTACTCGCTGATTCCCGCGATATGGGCGACCGTGATTGTCACCTTCATCGCCGGTGCGGTCGCCATCCCGCTTGGGCTCTTCGGCGCGCTGTTTATCGCTGAGGTTGCCGACGATCGGCTCAGAGAGATCATCAAACCCGGCGTCGAGGTGTTGGCCGGAATCCCGTCGATCGTCTACGGCTTCATCGGGTTTGCGGTGCTCAACAGCTTTATTCAGGATTCATTTCTCGATGACGGCGCGAGTTTCCTGATCGCCGGCATCGTCGTCGGGATCATGGCGCTGCCGACGATCGTTTCTGTCGGCGAGGACGCCCTCTCATCGGTGCCAGATGCGATGGGTGATGGGGCGGTTGCGATGGGCGCAACCGAATGGCAAAAAATGAAAAGTATCTCGATCCCCGCGGCGTTTTCGGGTATCTCTGCGGCGGTCATTCTTGGCTTGGGCCGGGCGATCGGTGAGACGATGGCGGTCGCGGCGATCATGGCCGCCGGAGTCGACTTTGCGAACCCGCTGTTCGATGTCTTCGACGCAAGCGCGACACTGACGAGTCTGATCGCGGTCAACTACGGCAGTGCCTCAGAGAGCACACTCGATGTGTTGTTCGTCGCTGGGGTAATGCTGTTCGTGATCGTCGCCGGAATGAGCATCGTCTCACAGTATATTGAACGACAGATGAAACAGAAACTCAAGGGCCAATCATGAGCGAGGCATACGCACACGATACCGCACTGGTCAGCGAGGGCTCAACCAGCTACGACCGCTTTGTTGACGGGGCGATCGCACTCAGCATCGTCGCCTTCGCAACAACTCTGGTGGCACTCGTCGAACTCGTCCCGCTGGGAACAGCCGGGACGGCACTCGGCAACTACTTTCTGACACTCTTTGCGGCCGTGAGTGGTGGGGTCGGCCTGACGGCCGGCGCGTCGTGGGCAAACGTTGTCTCGGTCACCTCACAGCGCGTCCGCGGCGTCGCCGGCGGGTTGCTCGTCACAACCGGGCTCCTGACAGCGGTGGCGTATTTAACCACGGTTACGCTGGCAACCCTCCTTGGGTTCGTACTCATCAGCCAAGCGCTCATTATCAGCGCGGCTGGCATCAGCTCACGACTGGACATTATCGATACCGAGCCCGATGCCAGTGCTGGCTTACTCGCCGGCGGGGCGTTCGCCGTTATCGGGGCCGCGATCGGCGGCGCCCTCGGCGGGACAATAGTCGGCTTTGACTCGATCGCATGGCTGGTGTTTCCGGTTGTCGTCGGTGCCGGGCTCGCAACGCTCACCATCGTCCCGCGTGAGGATCTTGGCTCAACGATCCCGGTTGGGCTCGTCGTTGGCACACTCGGCATCGTCGTGGCGACGGCGGCCATCGGGATCGGCTGGCAGTGGAACCCAGAAACGCTCGACGGCGGGTTTACCGGCGGCGTGGTCATCCCGATTTTCGCCGCGTTTGGGGCGCTCATCTCCGCGTGGGCAGCGGCCAAATGCCGAGCCGGATTTGGCGCGCCGGGGCGAGAGTACGGCGCGTTTCTGATCATCAATCTCAACGCCCTGCTGATGGTCGTAACGATGGTGTCGATCGTGTTGTTCGTGCTTACGCGTGGGGCTACCTACGCGACGCGCGGCCTGACAGCGAGTGCCCTTACCGTGTTGGTACTGCTGGTGCCGCTGTTGGCGCTTGCTACGGAGTTTGCTCGCAGCCGGGTCGGCGGCGGCGAGTGGAACCGGACGGTTCGGCTGGTGACCCAGATCGCCCCGCTTGCGACCCTCGGAGCGGTGGCGGCGGTGATCACCACCGTGCTCATCACCGGCAATCCGATCGAATACGGGTTCAACTACCAGATCCTCCAAAATCGGAATCTCATCCCGAGAGAGACCGCGATCACGATCACCCCGAACCCTGAGGTCGGTGCGGTGATTCTCGCGGTCGTGGCGTCGATCATGTGGATCGCGCTGTTCAGAAACTATGGATCGCTTCGCAACGTCGGTGCTGCGTTCCCCCGCGCCGAGTCAGCCCGACAGCTCGTTCCGGTCGCGGTCGCAGGGATGGCCGTGCTCATCGGGGGCGTCCTCCTTGTCGGGCCGACACCGGCTGGCATCCCGCTGGGATCGGTCGTCGGCGTCGGCGTTGTCGCGGCCGGCACGCTTGCGGCACTCGGCCTCGCCGCGTTGCCTGTTGCCGGTGTGGCGACCAGCAGCGGATCGATCGCCGATCGAACGCAGGCCAGTGCGCCGCTGTTTACACTGGGTGTCTTCGGTGGGCTTGCCGTGTTGACAGCGGCACTCCTCCTCCAGCCGGTCACCGGGCAGACACCTGGTATCGCCGGGGTTGATATCGTCGCGGTCGGCGCGTTGTGTGCGACCCTCGCATGTGGGCTTGCGGCCGGCGTGAGTGCGTACGCGCGGCGTACCACAGCCGAGACGCTCCAGGATCGACTGCTCGGGGAAGAAACGATCCTCGGGCTCACCGGGGCAGCAGGCTTTATCGCCCTGCTTGGCCTGCATGTCCTCGCCACCGGTTCCGGGTTCACGGTGCTTGGCGTTTCGGTGACAACCGAGGGGACGCTCTCGTGGCCGATGATCCTCCAGCCATACATCCCGCTGGGAGCGGAACCCGGTGGGATTATGCCGGCCGTCGTCGGCACCGTCTGGCTTGTGATCGGCGCGACGCTGTTTGCCGTCCCGCTGGGGATCGGTGCGGCGGTGTTCCTTACGGAGTACGCCGAACAGGGTCGGTTCACCGCGGTTGTCGAGATCGCCACGAATGCCCTGTGGAGTACGCCAAGTATTGTCTTCGGGCTGTTTGGGGCCGCGTTCATCATCCCCCGTCTCGGCGGGAATGAGTCGCTACTGGCCGGGATGTTGGTGTTAGGATTTATGTTGTTGCCGTTGGTGTTGATCACTAGCCGAGAATCAATCAAGGCTGTACCCGACGAGTATCGTGACGCGAGTGCGGCCCTCGGTGTCTCCCAATGGGAAACAATCAAAAGCGTCGTCCTGCCAGCAGCGATGCCAGGGGTGATCACCGGCGGGATCCTCGGGATCGGCCGGATCGCTGGCGAAACCGCGCCGCTGATCCTCGTGTTGGGCTCGACGCTGAACGCCACCGAATCGGTGAACGTGCTGCAAGGATTCCAGTTTGTGGCCGAACCACCGTTTATCGTCAACGATCAGTTGCTCGCCGCATCGGCGTCGCTGCCAACGCAGGTTTGGGCCGTGATCGCCGCCGGGGTGTCGGGCTCACCACAGATGGGCTGGGCCTCGGCAGCGGTTCTCCTCTCGGTTGTCCTCACATTCTATGCCATCGGTATTACCGCACGAACCTACTTCAGGAGGAAGCTAAACTATGAGTGAAACAGACATGACTCCGGACACTGGGAGCACAGCAACAACAACGACAGCCGGCGAAAGCGAAGAGGAAGCACGCGCGGCGTGGACAGACTATCACGCGGCTGGTGAGACAAAGCTCTCAGTGGAAGATATCAACGTGTGGTACGGCGATGATCACGCGCTGAAGAACGTGTCGATGGATATCCCCGAGGAGTCGGTGACGGCACTGATCGGCCCCTCCGGCTGTGGGAAATCAACGTTCCTCCGCTGTCTGAACCGGATGAACGACCGGATCAAGGCCGCCCGCGTCGAGGGCTCCGTCGAGGTCGATGGCACCGAGATCTACCATCCGGACGCCAACCTTGTCGAGTTACGCAAGCGGATCGGGATGGTCTTTCAGTCACCAAACCCGTTCCCGAAGTCGATTCGTGAAAACATCTCCTATGGACCACGAAAACACGGGGAGATCGAGAAGGGGCTGCTCGCCCGGCTGTTCGGCCGCGACGACACCGCAGCCGAAAATGAGCTTGTCGAACGGGCGCTCAAACAGGCTGCCCTGTGGGATGAGGTCAGCGACCGCCTCGACGACAACGCCCTTGGGCTCTCGGGTGGGCAACAACAGCGACTCTGTATCGCCCGCTGTCTGGCGGTCGACCCCGACGTGATCCTGATGGATGAGCCGGCCTCCGCGCTTGATCCGATCGCTACCTCGAAGATCGAGGATCTCGTCGAGGAACTCGCCAAAGACTACACCGTCGTCATCGTCACCCACAACATGCAGCAGGCCGCCCGCATCTCCGATCAGACCGCGGTCTTCCTCACCGGCGGGGAGCTCATCGAATACGACGACACCGAGAAGATCTTCGAAAACCCCGAGAGCCAACGCGTCGAGGACTATATCACCGGCAAGTTTGGATAACCCGCGATGTCGCGGAACCAGTACGACGAACGGCTCACCACCCTTCGCACCGACGTTGTCCTGCTGGCCGAAACCGTACTGGAGCGATACGAGGACGCCGTTGATGCGATGACAGCCGGCGACACCCGGCGAGCCGACCAGATTATCCGACAGGACGACGAGATCAACAGTCGGTATCTTGCACTTGAACAGGAGTGTACAACGCTGATCGCCCGTCGACAACCCGTTGCCAGCGAGCTCCGATTGGTGACCGCCTCATTCAAGATCCTCACTGACCTCGAACGCATCGCCGACCTCGCGGTGAATCTCGCTGGCCGAACAGCGTATGGTACCACCGAACTTCACGACGCGACCGATATCCGAACGCTCGGGATGACGGCCGGCGAGATGGTTGCCACAGCCGTCGAGGCCTACGAAACCGAAACCAGCGACGCCTGCCGGTCGGTCGCCGCAACTGACGAGGAGCTAGATGCGGATTGTGAGACAGCCAACAGACAACTCATTCGAGAGCTCATCGCTGAACGGGCGGCTGACGGCCACGACGAGCGAGAACTGGCGGCCACAGTCGATCGGACAACACGGGCACTGCTCACCGTCCGCGATATCGAGCGCGTCGGCGACCACGCGGTCAACATCGCCGCCCGGACGCTGTATATGATCGACAGCGATGCCGAACTGCTGTACTGAAATCGAGAGAAAATCCTTTCCCGTCAGCACCCGCCCTTGCTGGTATGCCACGCAACGAGTATCAATCACAACTCGCGGAACTCCGTGAGGATGTGGTCGCGATGAGCGAAACCGTCGCTGATCGACTGGAGATGGGGCTGACCGCGCTGGAAACAAACGATAAAGAGCTCGCCCGGACGGTGATCGAGGGCGACGACGAGATCAATCAACTGTACCTAGATCTCGAAAAGCAGTGTACGGATCTGATCGCCCTCCAACAGCCGGTTGCGGGCGATCTCCGATTTATCGCCGCCTCGTTTAAGATCATCACCGACCTCGAACGCATCGCTGATCTCGCAACCAATCTCGGAGAGTACGCTGAAGCCGCCGATGACGACGTCTTCCCCAGTGTCGACATTCAGGGGCTCGGCGAGGTGACACTGGAGATGTTGGCGGACTCAATGGCCGCCTACGCCGACGAGGATCGGGAGCTCTGTTATGCGGTCAACGACCGTGATGACGAGCTTGACACGGAGTGTGAGATCGCCAGCGACACCGTCGTCCGCGAGCTAATCGAAGGCGAAGAGATGGCCGACGAGGAGATCGAGACGTTCATGGAAGATGTCTCCCGGCTCCTGTTGACGATCCGAGATCTCGAACGTATCGGCGACCACACCGTCAACATCGCCGCCCGCGCGCTGTATATGATCGACAACAACGATGAGTTGATTTACTGATCGCTGTCTCAACCTGTTACTACCCGACGACGCGACAGCCCAATTTCTCAGTCGGTCTCAGAAGCCGTTTCTGACGGCGATGTCGACGCTGTCGCTGTTGCGGACGCATCCGCCCCACTGTCGTCGACAACGCGACCCGTCCACGTGCCACGCAGGAAGTACGCGCCAACCGCCGCCGCCATCAGTACATTCGAGGCCGCTTCACCGTACCAGATGCCACTCGCCCCCCAGCCAAGCGGCACCGCCAAGACGTAGGCGATCAGCGACCGGAGCACGATGTAGCCGAGGAACGCAAACAGGAGTGCCAGCCGGGTACGACCGCTGCCGCGGAAGCCGCCCTGAATCACATAGAAGACGCCAAGGAAGACGTAGGTGGCACCGACAACCCGGAGATACTCCGCCCCAACAGCGATCACCGTCGCCGAGCCGGTGCCCGTCACGAAGATGTCGATAACAGCGCCGGCAAAGACGTAGACCACCACGCTGAGAACCGCGAAGGCGACGACAACGAGACCAAGCGCGGCCCGGACGCCGTCGATCGCACGGTCGCGCTGATTCGCCCCGAGGTTCTGGCCGACGACCGTTTCGACACCACGAGCCAAGCCGAGGGCTGGCAGGACGACCATTGATGTGACCCGTGTCCCGATCCCGTAGGCGGCGACGGCCTCAACGCTCGTGATCGCCACCAGCGCGGTGAGGATCGTCACACTGAGGGCCTTCGTGCTGACCTCAAGGCTGGCCGGGACGCCGATCCGAAACAGCTTCCCGATGGTCTCACGCTCCGGGAGAAAATCAGTACGGACGAGTTCGATGCCGACCCGCCCGGAGAGCAGCAGCCAGATCCCGATAACCGCGCCGATCCCGCGGGTGAGAATCGTGGCGATAGCCGCCCCCTGGACGCCAAAGCCGGTGAAGCCGGTCAGCCCAAACAGCGTCGCCTCCAGCGATTCGAGGCCAACCCACGCAAACAGGACATTGTCCTGAAAGCCGAGGATGAAAAACGGGTCGGCGATGACGTTGAGCCCGACGCCGAGGGCCATCAGATACAGCGGCGTGCGGGTATCGCCCCACCCTTGCAGCAGCGATTGGAAGACGAAGAAGCTGAAGACAAACGGGATGCCGAGAAACATCGTTCGGGTGTAGTCGACGGCCATCGCGTACTCGGTTGTCCCCGGCACCGCCCCGACCAACCCCAAGAGCGTGGGTGCCAGGAGGTAGCCAAGTACCGAGAAGAGGATCGAGACAGCGACGACAAGCGAGATCGTCTGGCCGGCGACATGGCCGACGCGGTCGGTGTTGCCCGCACCCTTGTTTTGGGCGACCAACACCGTCCCCGCGATCGAAAAGCCAAGCGAGAGGCTAATTACCAGAAAGACGATCGCCCACGAAAACGACAGCGCCGACACCGCCGGCTGGCCGAGACGACCGACCCAGAAGGTATCCGCGAGGTTGTAGCCGACCTGGAGGAGGTTCGTGAGCACGATCGGCAACGACAGGATGACCAGCGGCTTCAGCAGCGCGCCGTCGGTGACATTGACAGCCCGATCGCGTCCCGACTGACTCATCGATCACCCGTCTGTGTCTGCCCAGCGGCGACGCTATCCGAGGGGGGAGATAGAAGCGATACTCCCAACGCAGCCGACCAGGGTGGCCACACATGGCTATCGGTGGGAGGGGCTCGCGGCGAACGCACCATACCCACAGTTAGGGCGGTAGACGGTTACCGGTTCCGCTCGGTCGGTGGGCGGCTCTCGCGGCGGTAACGAAGTTAGTTGTAGTGCTCTTTGAGATACGCGGAGATATCGCCGCTGTCGGCGATGTAGCCGTCTGGAAGTTCGTCGTCGACGAGGGCAGGAATGCCGCGTTGACCGGTCGCCGCTTCCAGCTCGTTGCGGTCATCCTTATCATCCGGGACGACGATCTCCTCGTAGTCGACGGACAGCACATCCAGGACGCGGCGGACACGTTTCGAGTACGGACAGTCTGGCCGATCGTAGAGGGTGAACTCTGCCATGATCTGTGATTCGGCTGAATGAATCTTATACGTACCCCGGCTGTGTATCGAACTCGCATAACCGGGATGGGACAGCTGCGTGACATCTGTCTGACTGGTATTCATATGCATGCGTTTGCAGAACTACACCGAACAATGCCAAGTCACACACCCGATCAGTCACCGGAGTCAGTCACCGAGGCTGACGAGCACATAAAGGCCGTTATTGACCAAGCCTGGGACGCGCTGTGAGTGGGCTGCTGGGCGACAGTCGATGTCAGTGTGGTGGGTAGCTGTCGGCTACGCGAGCGGTAAGTAGCCGAGTCACAAGCAATCTCGCTGTGGCAAAACAAGCGATACGGGCGTTCAGAACCGTGATACTAGCTGAACAATCATCGCAAACAGGGTTATAGCCGTTGAACGCCTATCCTCCATTATGAACCAAGCGCCCTCTACGAAGCAAGCGACGGTCGAACAGAAGACCGTCTTATTCTGTCACGGCTGTGAGTATCACGCCCCACCGACCGGCCGCTGGATTGTCCACGAGAAAACCGACTGTGACGTATATGAATGTCCGCGCTGTGGCGAAACCCTCACCATCCGCGATCGGATGGAACGCTAATTAGCGTCGGCCCACTCGCGGGCATCCTGTCGTAACTCCTTGTCGCGGGCTGATTCGACCTGTAACTCCGGCACCGTCGTCGGTGAGCCATCATCGCCGATCGCCACAAAGACAAATACACTTGTCGTGGTGAGCTCTCGCTGGCCGGTACAGGGATCCTCACGGAACGCTCGGAGTCGCACCTTGATGCTCGTCGTCCCGTGATCGAAGACGTAGGCCTCGACGACCGCGGTATCGCCCTCGGGGATCGGCCGCTCGAAGTTCATCTGGTTAATGCTGGCGGTGACACAGGTCTCACCGGCAAACCGCATCGCCGACAGCGCGCCGGTTTGATCCATCCACTTCATCACGTTGCCACCGTGGGCCGTCTCGTAGTTGTTGGTGTGATTCGGCTGGATGCGGTGGCGGTTCTCAATGTAGGTATCCTCGATTGTTGGCATACACACAATGGGGAGGCCGGACGGAAAAACAGTGGCTCCCCCGGAAACGCCGACGAGAGAACGGCGACCGCCGACTGAACTCGTCAGAGTGTGTTCTGAGCGGGGTGATCCGATAAAACCTAACGCGGACAGCGAATATTTTACCTATGTTAACAATTATACGCGCCGCTACTGTTTAGTGTGATATGAGTCGAGCACCGTTGGAGACAAACCAAATACATCCGCTTGAGTCGTCGCCGGATTCACTGACGGTTCTGCATGTCGACGATGAAAAACCGTTTCTTGAGCTTACCAGCGAGTATCTCAGCCACGAGCTTGAGGATACGACGGTCATCACCCGAACCGACCCCCGTGCAGCGATCACATATCTGGAGGACAATCATGTTGACTGTATCGTCAGCGATTATCAGATGGGGACGATAACCGGCGTCGAGTTCTACGAACACGTACGCACTAACGGGGCGAATATCCCGTTTATTCTGTTTACCAGCCATGGCAGCGAGGCGATCGCCTCAGAGGCACTTGAAGCGGGCGTTGATTCATATCTCCAGAAATCACCCGATGCCGGGAATTTTAGTGTGCTGGCAAATCGGATTTCGATGCTCGTCGAGCAGTTTCATGCCAAACGACAAACACGAAAGCTCAAGCAAACCTACGAGGTGATCGCAAAGACATCAACAGACGCGTTTTGGATTCAGGATATGGCAAGCGGCAAAACGCTGTACTCCGAGGGCATCAAGTCGTTTGGCTACGCGCCGGGGATTCGGGACGATGGATTTGAGTGGTGGATCGAACGCATCCATCCCGACGACCGGGCTGACGCCAAGGCCGTGATCGAAAACAAGAGTACTGGCACAACAACAGAACTCGAACCATCCGGGCATGAACAAACGCAGTTTTCGCATGCCTATCGGTGGCAGACGGAGTCCGGCGAGTACGTGTGCTGTGACTCGCGTGGGGCGATCGTTTTCGAAGACGGTGAGCCCGTAGAGATGACGGGATCGATGACAAAACGAGAGCAGTCCGGCTGTTGTCCCTGAGCGGGTAGCTAATACACAGGGGTATCACGACTCGCTTCGATTACGCGGTCGCAATCGGAGACCCGTCAGTCGGCTGCGGCCTCTTCGAGCGGTTCGACATCGAGACAGCCGCAGGCGTCGAGTTCCGGATCGAAGCAGTCGGGACACTCGGATTTGCGGTCGATGATCGTATCCAACCGCTCGGCGACAGTGCCGTCGATGACGGGTTCGAGTTCGCGGGCCTCCCCACGGAAGTCCTCGACATCAAGTACATTGACGAGGAACCGTTCGATGATGCAGTACGTCTGGAGGGCATCACGCGCTTTGACGATCCCATCATCGGTCAGCGAGACACCTTTGTACTTCTCGTGTTCGGCGAGCCCGCGCGCTTCGAGTTTGCCGATCATCTCGTTTGCGCTGGCGGGACTTACGTCCAACATCTCAGCGACGCGACCGGTGGCAGCCGGGCTGTTGTCGTCCTGTTGGATCAGATAGATCGCCTTGAGGTATTGGTCGGCCGTATTCATCGGTTGGCCTCCGGTGCGGTGAAGGAACTCACAACTGATTGCTGAAGGGTCATTCGCGTTGCTCCATAATGGTGGTGACTGTTTCGACGGCGTCGCGTTCGGCGTCTCGAAGCGTCCGCAGCACCGACAACAGGTGGGCTCGATCCACCGAGAACGCCGCATCGCTGGCTTCGATCGCATCGATCATATCGTCGTAGAACTTGTAGGCCGTCTCCTCGTTGCAGAGCTGATCATAAAGGACGCCATCGAAGTCCTCGGGTTTCGTCTGGCCGTAGCTCGCCTCCACGAGGGCGTCGATCTCATCGAAGGGGATACTGTCGGCCGCAAGGCTGTCGATGAGGCCATCAAGCCGGTCGCGGTGGGCCGCCGACTCCTCGGCGGCATCGGCCAACAGCGACTCCAGTTCGGCGTCGGGTTCCGGCAGCGACTCACGGTGGTTGTTCGCGCGAGCCTCAGTGACCTCCTCAAGGACGATCCCGATCTGCAGCAGCCGCGCAAGCTGTTGATCGGAGTCAACGCGCTGACTGAGACTCATTGGATATCGCTCCGTGCTGCCGACACTCGCATAACTATTGGTCTGGGATGTGCGAACTTACCGTTTTCCATTCGACAACCGCAGACAAAAATCCGCGCCGCAACGACGGCCGTCAGTCGAGCCGGGCGATGATCAGCTCTGAGAGATCCTCGCGGAACTCCTCGACGTCGATCTCTTCGAGTACCGGCACGAAGAAGCCCTCAACGAGCATGTTGCGGGCCGTGTTGGGATCGATCGAGCGGGAGGTCATATACAGCAGATCCTCCTGGTCGACCTGTCCGACCGTCGCCGAGTGACTGGCCTCGGTGTCGTGGTTTTTGATGATCAGCTTGGGTGAAGCGTCAGCCTCCGAGTCATCAGACAGCATGAGCGTATTCTCACGCTGGTAGGAGCTCGTATTCCAGGCGTCTTGGCCAACGTCTTGGACACCCTCATACACCGACCGGGCCACGTCGTCGAGGACGCCGCGGGTGACGAGATCGGCGGTCGTGCTCTCGGCGTTGTGCCAGACACGGGCGTTGATATCGAGGTGCTGCTCCTTGTGGCCGAAGAACGCGCCGACAACCTTCGTCTCCGAACCCTCGCCGTCGAGAGCCGTTTCGACATCCGAACGGGTAAGCCGGGAGCCGATGTTGCCCTCGATCCAGTTGATCGTCGAGTAGGTGTCGGTCACACCGCGTTTGAGCGTGATGTGGTAGGTATCCTGATCGAGGTTCTGCAGGGAGCCGAACTGTACGTAGCTGTTCTCGCCGGCGCTGACCTCGACGATGTTGCTGAAGAACCGATCGCCGTCGACCTCGTCGCCGGACTCGATGGATTCCAGAATCGTCGCTGACGACGACTGCTCGGTGACGACGAGCGTGTGGCTGAACAGCGATCGGGAGTTCATTTCCGCGCGGATGGTGATGTCCTCAACGTCGACGCCCTCCGGCACGTAGATGACCGTTCCCGTCGTAAACAGCGCAGTCGACAGCGCCGTCAGATAGTTGCGCTCGGGGTCGACAACGGAGCCGAAGTGCTCCTTGATGAGCTCCTCGTGCTCATCGAGGGCTTCCTCGAATGAGAGGACGGTCGCGCCCTCAACGCTCTCACGAACGGTCTCGTCGGACTGATCGCGCGGATCGACGAGTTCCTCGAAATCAAGCGATTCGAGATCAGTCCAGCGTCGACCCGGCGTGTGGATCACGTCCGGCAAATCGAGGGAATCGAGGCTGTCGAGTGCCTCAAGCCGCTGTTCGAGCAGCCACTCGGGTTCGTCGCGGGCCGCCGAGATCTCTTCGACGGTCTCTGCGGAGATGGAGGCTGGTACCTGCACGCTCATCCGAGCGAGCCCTCCATTTCGAGTTCAACGAGGCGGTTGAGTTCAACCGCGTACTCGATCGGGAGTTCCTCCGTGATCGGCTCGATGAAGCCCGAGACGATCATCTGTTTGGCGTCGTCGTCGTCAAGCCCGCGCGACTGGAGGTAGAAGATGTCCTCGTCGCCGATCTTACCAACGGTCGCCTCGTGGGCGACGTCGACCTTCGACTCGTTGATCTCCATGTACGGCATCGTGTCGGAGGTCGACTCGTTGTCGAACATCAGCGCGTCACACTCGACGGCCGTCGAGGAGTTCTCCGCGCCGTCGGCGATGTGGACGAGCCCGCGGTAGTTGGTGCGGCCGCCATCCTTCGAGATCGACTTCGACTCGATGGTCGATTTCGTCTCGGGGGCGTTGTGGTAGACCTTTGCGCCCGTGTCGATATCCTGGCCTTCGCCGGCAAAGGCGATGGTGATGTGGTTGTCCGACGCGCCGCGACCTTTGAGGATTGTCGAGGGGTACAGCATCGTCGCCTTCGAGCCCATCGACCCCGAGATCCACTCCATGCGCCCGCCCTTCTCGGCGATGGCGCGTTTCGTGTTGAGGTTGTAGGTGCTTTTCGACCAGTTTTGGACGGTCGAATACTGGACGTGAGCGTCTTCTTTGACGAAGACCTCGACGCCGCCGGAGTGGAGGTTGAACGCGGAGTATTTCGGGGCCGAACAGCCCTCGATGTAGTGGACTTCGGAGTTCTCCTCGGCGATGATCAGGGTGTGCTCGAACTGCCCCATCCCTTCGGAGTTCATCCGGAAATACGCCTGAATCGGCATCTCGACGGTCGTGTCTTCCGGGACGTAGACGAAGGAGCCGCCCGACCAGATCGCGCCGTGGAGCGCGGCGAACTTGTTGTCGCTCGGCGGGACGGCCTTCGTCATGAAGTACTCTTTGACGAGGTCTTCGTGTTCCTGGACGGCCTTGTCCATGTCACAGAAGATGACGCCTTTCTCCTCCCACTGCTCCTGCATGTTCTGGTAGACGATCTCCGACTCGTATTGGGCACCGACGCCGGAGAGGGCGTTCTTCTCGGCCTCCGGGATGCCGAGTTTGTCGAAGGTGTCCTTGATGTCATCGGGGAGGTCGGTCCAGTCGTCGACACCGCCGCGAACGTCGATATCCGGGCGGATGTACGGGACGATCTCGTCGATGTCGATCTCGCTGAGATCCGGGGCCTCGGGCCAGTCGGTCGGCATCGGCATCTCCTGGAACTGCTTCAGGGCACGGAGTCGCCGCTGGAGCATCCAGTCGGGTTCGTCCTTGTCCTCGCTGATGACGCGGATCGTCTCATCATCGAGTCCTTTCTCGCTTTTGAAGGCGGAGGCTTCCTCCTTCTTGAACTCGAATCGGGATTCGGTGTTGGTTTCTTGAAGTTCTTCGTTTGAGCTCATGTATTGTGGTTGTGTTTGGTTGCTTATAGTGCTGTGCGTAATCGGTTCTTGTTACGCGGCCTCGTAGACTTCGTCACGAACCCAGTCGTAGCCTTTGTCTTCGAGTTCTTCGGCCAACTCGGCCCCGCCGCTTTTGGCGATCTCGCCGTCGAGCATGACGTGGACGTGATCGGGTTCAACGTAGTCAAGGATGCGCTGGTAGTGGGTGATCTGGAGGATGCCGGTGCCCTGCTCGTCGCGGAGGGCGTTGATCCCCTTGGCGACATCCTGAAGGCGGTCGATGTCGAGCCCGGAGTCGATCTCGTCAAGCACGGCGACAGCAGGCTCAAGGAGGGCAGCCTGGAGGACTTCGTTCTGTTTCTTCTCGCCGCCGGAGAAGCCGGCGTTGAGGTAGCGGTGCATGAACTTCTCGTCCATATCGAGCAGCTCCATCTTCTCCGAGAGGATCTGCTGGAACTCGGCGACGCTGACCTCGCCGTCGTCTTCGGGGCCTTCCATCGGGGACGTTTCGTAGCCCTCGTCGTCCTCGTCGTCGGCCTCGGCTTCTTCTTCGTCCTCGTCTTCGAACAGTTCCTCGCGTTCCTCGGCTTTGGCGTTGAGTGCCTGTCGGAGGAAGCTTGTCATGGTGACACCCTCGATCTCGGCGGGGTACTGGAAGCCGAGGAAGATGCCGAGGGCAGCTCGTTCGTTCGGTTCGAGCTCAAGGAGGTTCCACGAGAGATCCTCCTCGTCGATGTCGGCGTCGATATCTTCGACATCTTCGTCCTCAAGATGGAGGAGAATCTCGCCGTCGGTGACCTCATACGCTGGGTGGCCGGCGATAATCTTCGCCGTTGTCGACTTCCCGGAGCCGTTGGGACCCATCAGGGCGTGGATCTCACCGGAGTTGACTTCGAGATCGACACCGCGGAGAATCGTTTCGCCGTCCTCTTCTGCGACTGCTGCGTGGAGATTGCTGATTTCAAGTGTTGCCATTGGTGGTTCGTTGCCTCGTATCCAAATGGTAGTGAGTTACGCCCATAATGGTTTCGCATTCACCCCCGTAATCGATACAAGAGCGAAAAGAAAAGTTTTCGATCAGCAAAACCACCGGAGAGGAAATCGGCTACCAGTATTGTTCGAGGCCGGTCTGTGTTTGGCCGGTTTTGATCTCATCCCACGACATATCGAGGGCTTCGATGACACGGGAGATCGGCCCCTTGAGCGTCTTCTCCAACATCGTTTCGAGGTCGATCTCGAATTCGTCGGGGAGTTGGTCGGCATACTCGAAACAGATCACATCGGGATCGCGCTTGAACTCGCCGTAGAGGGGATCTTGCCGTGGATCAAGCCCCTGCTCGTCTTCCATCCGGCGGAAAAACGAGGAGTGAACATCCTTGAGGTAGAGCCGCTTGGGTTTCGAGCCGCGATCGAAGTTGGTGCCAAGGAGGAGATTGGCGTACTGCGCACCCCGAACCTGTGCGGTCGGCGTTTCGTAGGCATCGAGTCGCTTGCCGATGCCGCCAGGGATGCCGATCTCTTCGACGCTTCGTTCGCCATTAAGGAACTCCTCGATAACCGTCGTCAGGTATGTTCGAACTTCCTCGCGGTCGGCTTCCATGTCGTCGCCGGTGACGATGGTTTCGATCACCTCTTTCTGGACGCGCTTGGTGATCGGTGCGATATCCGAGCGTTTGTACTCGAAGCCGGTGATGTCGATGTCGTCGACATCCTTGCCCTCCTTCCAGATGATGTGGCCGGCGTACCGCTTCTTGCGACCGGCTTGGAAGAACCGTCGGTAGAGCTTTTCAAATTCGATCTGGAAGCGGTGCTCGTCGGCGTTGAGTTCGTTGCTTGCGAAATCGTCGTAGCGGCTGTTGATGTACTCCTCGATCTCGAAGGATTGCTCGATAGCGTCCGACTTTTTTTCACTTCCATCCAACTCTAACATAACGCTATCCGTATCGCCGTATGCGACTTCGTAATCGAGTTCGCTGGCGACGGTTTCGGTGAAATCGATTACCTCACGGCCGGTCGCCGTGACAGCTGCCGCGCCCTCCTTGTCGTAGAGCCGGAACCGATCCCACCCCGTTACGCCATAAAGGCTATTCATAATAACCTTGACAGCTGCCTGTTGAGTGTCGTAAATGGCGTACTTGGAGCTATCTGGGTCGTGTTTATTCCGCAGTTCTTTCTTTTCCTCTCGTTCTGTTAACAGTTCATCAACCATCTCGCGCATGATGCCGTCCGGCTCTTTCCGGAACCGGGTGCCGTTGGGCGCACGGTAGGTCTCACCCTCGAAGTCCTCGTCGACCTTCGTTTCAGGGCCGGCGTTGATCGTCACCATACACATTGGGTACAAACTCTTTAGATCTAGTACACTGATGTTTTCGCGGACGCCAGTAATCGGATCGAAGACGGCTCCGCCCTCAAAATCCTCGGACTCCTGTTGTCCTTTTGTCGGTAATGCGAACTTTCCATACGCCTTGTGCAGCACGTACTGGTCGACGGCGTCGCCCGGTGTCGGCGCGTCTTCGATCTTACAGCCGACGAACTTGCGGACTTCGTCCCAGAAATCAATCAGACCTTGCTTGCGGTCGATCTCGACACAGAGTTCCACGTCCCGGAGATTGTATTCGAGGAGGCGTTTCGGTTCCTCTTCCCAGAGATCGCCGATGTCGCCGGCGTATCGCTCCTTACCAACGCCGAGTTCGAGTTCGCCGACAGCGTCGAGGCGATAGGAGTCGAGTTCGGTGAACTGCGTGCGCTTGTAGCCGTAGAGGAGATCGAAAACGACCCGGCCCTTGATATCAGGGCCACCCCACCCGGATCGCCATACCTCATCGATCCGAGAAAGGCGGTCGACCGAGAGATTGTACTGACTCGCCGGACCAATCTCTTCCATCCGGTCGAGGAAGTACGGGACATCGAAATCCTCACAGTTATGAACGAGACAATCATCCGCGAAGAAATTGTGCGTGGTCGTCTCGATGTCGTAGGTCGTCTCCGTCCCGACACGCTCCACGTCCTCAACTTTTACAAACACGTACTCCTGCCACTCGTCGAGAGTCGTTTCGTGTCGTTTGAGGCTGATCCCTCGGCGGTGTTTATCTCGACCGATCCGCCGGTCGTCGGTTCCGGTGTCGGCCTCAAAGAGCGCGTACGGGATGTTCTCGCTTCGGCCGCTCTTTCCGCCGTCCAGTGCTTTCAACGCGTCTCGCTTTTCGGAGTGAGAGAGGTGTGGAAGAACCCTGTCTCTGAGCCGCTGGATCTCACGCTCCGCGTCCGGTACTCGAACCACGTTCTCGCGCTGCTCTGCGTAGATGCCGAGTCGGCGAAATAACTTTGCGTACCATCGTCCGATAGACCGATTTTCGGCCGCAACGGTCACCGAAGACGAGACGTGCCCGTCTCCGTCGATAACGCCCGCCAAGAACCGTTCTATGTACGATTCCGGAAGTTCGAAAACCTTCGAGAGATCGACATCTCCCTCGTTTTTGTCGCCGAACGGAATCCCGAGCCCGTTGAACGCGTACATGCGGGTGTAGTCCAGTACGTTCTGCTTGTAGCAGCCCTTTCCGTCGGGTTCGAGACGCGTCTCACCGGGGAACTGTTGGTGTAACTCTTCGTGCGTGTTATAGAAACGGATGCCGTCATCGGACGAGATCGTCCCGTCCGTGAGAACGAGGCCCGCAAGATACAGTTCGTGTTCCGTGAGTTCCCTGTCGAGGTCGTTCCGCGTGCGGCGGTACTCCCGCCCGCCATCAGGAAGCGCAACGTCGTACCGGTCAGCCGCGAGTTGACAGCGCTCTGGAGTCCATATATCTGTATCTGGGTGATATAACGTTCCCGTAGTGAGGCCGAACTCCGATGCGAGTTCCGAGACCGCACCGGACGGGAGTTCGGATTTGAACGATTTGATCGCCTCTGTACTCCCGAACCGCTGGCATTCGACCGGGACGAGATCACTGAGGGTCGGAACACGCTCCGAGTCGATATTCAATTGTCGCGGTTTGAGGAGATAGTCCCCAACTTCGATCTCTCCCCCCTCCTTCCAGTCGACTTGATCATCGTCACCAACCATCACACGATGATCCGCTGAACTGCGGAGATCAGTTCCGTCTGCAAGCCTGTATCTGAGAATCTCTTTCTCGCTTTCCCATTTGTTCGTGACCTCCGCAGTCGTTGTCCGCTGGTCGTCGCTCCCCAACACCTTGTCGCCGACAGATACGTCCTCGATCCGTTCCTCAGTCCCGTCCGCTTTGAGAATTTGACTATCCGCCGGTAGACAGTTCCACCCGGTGAAGAGATCCGGATCGGTATCCTCGATGTAGTCGATAAACGCATCCAGCATCGCCGCCTCGGAGTCGTAGGTTCGGACATCGACCGCAATGTCGTCCTGATATGGGTCGTAATCGGGGAGATCGGTCGGTATCTCGCCGTCGCCGTCGGGCGCCTCGTAGAGCCATGCAATATACTCCTCATCGAAGGAGTCGTAGCTCGTGAGACAGACGATCGGCTCCTCGCCATCCTCGGGAAAGCCCCGGCGGTCGTCGACCTCGATGTCGAAGATGTTGACTCGGAGGTCGCTGTCGACATCGGCAGGGACAACCTCGGTGTGGGGGACTTGGATCGTGTCGCTTTCGAGCCGTCGCTCCGAGACCTCGATCCCGCTGTTGATGCCCTTATCGATCAGAAATCGGTTCGGAAACAGAATGTCGGCCTCGTAGTGGTCAAACTCGTCGCGAACCTCGCCCACGTCACGCGGCGTGCGGCCGATGATCTTCGTCAGTTGCTCGCCGCGAATACTCTCGAAGGAGTCGCCGTCGGGGTCGGTCTCTCGGCTGTCGACGATGACATCGTACGCCTCCTCGGGCGGCGTGTCGAGTGAGTCAGTTGGGACGTAGAAGTAGGGCTCAAACCCGAGGACACGGACGTGTTCGTGAGTGCCGTCCTCGCGGCGGCCGAAGACGTGGATCACAGGGTGTTCCTCGCGGCCACCGCCCTCGATGGTGTAATCGACCTGTGTGACCATCAAGTCGACTGTCCCCGTTGAGTCAGGGAACTTCGCGTCCTCAACGTCGACGACCTCGCTGATCCGACCGCCGCCGTTGCCGGCGACGACCGCGGCCGCATCGGCGGGGTCAGTCGCGTCCGCAGCATCCGTCTCGTCGTCGGCATCGTCGGCAGGGGAGAAAGACGAGAGATCCGACTGTGTCATAGCGAGTGGTTGCGTCGTTCAGATAAAAAGTCCCGGTGTTCGGTCGGTCAAGCCGTTACGAACGATCCCGCTCGGCGGAGCGCGGCAAACCTCGGGGCGATAACAAACTATTTACTATGTCACCGGTTACCAAAGGGCAGCATGTCTACCCACGCGGACGACCGACAGGAGCACAGTGCGGCAGCGTCCGAACCGACCGGGGTCGCAACCGTCGAATCCTATGAGGTCGACGACGGGGTGGTGCTCTTCGATGCCGAGAACCCGCTTGCGTGGGTTGAAACCACCGAGGCGATTCCAGTCAGCGAAGCCCTGTAAAAGCCGAATCCTTTTGCTGGCGGCCCATTGACTCGGAGTATGCCGTCTGAGCCACCGACAGAAACCGGTTCTAACGGTGAGCCAACCGATCCGGCGATCGGTGAACCGGAGGAGGTCGCCGACAACGCGGCCGAATCGGATGGCGAAGACGATCGCTCCTATGAACAGCAGGTCGTGGACGAACTCGTCCCAGATATCAGCATCGGCGACGATGCCACTCCAGACAGCCACGAGATCGACGCCGAACCCGACAACGATACTGAAGCGGACGCCGAAGACGGTCTCTCCGACGCCCTTGAGGAGATCGACGACGACCTGTTGAACGCGTTTATCAAGATCGTCGTCTCGATCAAAGCCGGGATCCTGCTGATCAGTATCGGGCTGTTAGTTATCGGCTTTCGAGAAATGCTGGCCCTCGGCGGCGGGCTCATCGCCGTCGGCTGTCTCGCCTTGGCCCGCGCAGCCTACCGGTACTGGAACCACAAACAGATGAGACAGCAGAGAGACGACGAGTGATACAAGGCAAACCAAAGCCGGACGTAACGGCTAACCGGCCGGACGGCGTTAGGGTAGCTAATGCGAACGGTTCAGGATGACGACGGCGACCATTATCTAGTGGTCAAACAGTCCGGCGACAGCAGCCTCGTCCGCGATCCGGAAACCGGAGCCGAACACTACGTTGCCAACAGCGATCTGACGCTCGTCGACGACGAGTCGCCGCTGTCGACCGCCGCCGGCGGGATCGACCCTGCAATCCGGCGACTAGTGACGGCGACCTACGATGACCAATCCTTGGGGCTTGTCATCGAGTTAGTCGATCGTGAGTCGATCTCGACGGTCGAACTGCTGGAAAGCTACGACCTCTGTGAGAGTGATCTCCACGGGCTACTCGCCGAATTCCGCGCAGCCGGCCTCGTCAAGGAAGCCGACAGCAACGGTCGCCGCGGCTATGCGGCGACAGAACTCGCCACACAGGCCGTCAACAAACTCCGCGAGGGGGACGCTACCGAGACCGATTCCAGTGGCGATGCCGACGCCGAAGTCAGCGACACAGCGTCGACGACACCAGAGTAGGTCAGTCGTCGGCGACCCCACCGAGCAGTTCGAGATCCGGGTCGGCGGCGCGGGTCGCCGTCGAGCGATTTGTCGTTGGATCTTTTTCGACCGTGATGAGTTCGTCGGCCGCGCCGACAAGTTCGTCGTCGTGGCTGACGATCAGAATCTGCCGGACGCCGAAGCCGCGCATCTCCTCGACAAGGTCGACCAGTCGGCCGACGTGACCGGCATCGAGGAAGACGGTTGGCTCATCGAGGATGAGCGGCGGGGTTGGAGCCGCACCCTCGATTCCCTCAGCAAGCAGGCGGTAGATGGCACACCGGAGACTGAGGTTGAACAGCGCGCGCTCGCCGCCCGACAGCTGGCCGGGTTCCAGCGGTTGGCCGTCCTTCTGATAGACCGTGAGATCGTACTCGTTGTCCAGCTCGATGCGTGCGTAGGCGTCGTTGCCGTAGACGAGATCAAACGTCTCGTTGAGCATGCGTTCGAGGCTCTCGACGTTGCGGCGGCGGAGTTCAGCCCGGAGGTCGCCGTACATCGCCTCGATGTCCTCGGTTTCGTTGTGGACTGATTCGAGGCGGTCGACTCGTTCGGCTATTTTGTCGCGCTTCTCGCGCAGATTTTCGAGTTCATCAAGATCACCAGTAACATCACCGATAGCAGTCTGGAGTTCATCGCGTCGCTTTCTCAGATCAGCGAGTTTCTCGTCGAACTGTTCGATGTGTTCTTCAGCGTTTGTTTTGCGCTCACGTGCGGTCTCCACTCGCTCGTCATCGAACTGATCCCGGAGCTCGTCACGTTGTCCGCGCTTATCAGCCAACCACTCTCGGCGGTCATCGTTACGGTCAGCGAGCGATTCTCGCTTTTCAGTCAGTTGTTCGATTTGGCCGTCGAGTTCCTCAATCCGCTCGCGCGTAGATTCGAGACTGTCGAGGCGGTCGAGTGCGTCGCTGACGGTCTCCCGCTCATTGGTCTTACTCTTAATTGTCTCACGGAGTTCGTCCGCGTCTGCGTCCTCAGCGTCGGCCGCCTCACGTTTCTCGACTGCTTCATCGCGTTTCTCCTCAGCAGTCTTTTGCTCCTCGTCCGCTTGTTCTCGTTTGTTTGTTGCTTCCTTGCGGTAACTTTCGATCTGGTCAGTGAGTCGCTCGCGTTCATTCTCTATTTCGGAAATGCGGGTTTCGATTTCGACCAGTTGCTCGGCAGTGTTGAGCCGCTCGTCAAGTGATTCCTGTTCGGCTTCCAGTTCCTCGATCTGGGCTTCCAGGTCCTCAACCCGCTCGCGTTTCTCGTCGAGGTCGTCGACGTGGGGTGCATTCTCGACTGGCTGGCCACAGGTCGGGCAGTTACCCTCAGCGAGAAGGCCCTCTGCCTCCGCGACGGCATCGCGGGCAGCTTCGAGTCGTGTTCGCGTTTCGGTGAGCTCATCACGGATTTCTTGACGTTCCGTCTTGAGTTCTTTTTTATGTGTCTCAGCGTTGCCGATTTCGATATTGGCATCAAATTCCTCAAATCGCTTGGTTAATTCCTCACGTTCTTGCTCAATGTCGTCACGCTTGTCCTCGGCCTCCTCTGCATTTGCTTTTTTTCTGTCGGCTTCAGCTTCGAGATCAGCGGCACGATCTTCAGCCTCGTTAGCCTGCGTTTCGAGGTCATCAGCTTTGTTACGAAGATTTTCGGCTCTGTTCTCGCACCCGCTCACCTCAACCTCAAGGTCTCTGATTTCCTCGCCGAGGGTTTCGTAGCGATCCGTGAGCGTCTCGCGGCGGTCAGCGATGGCCTCGGCGGTCGCTTCAGTAAGTTCGGTCTCGGCAAGCTGGTCGTCGAGTTCGGTTTCGAGTTCGTCGCGTTGCTCGATGGCCTCGCGCCGTTGGTCGCCAAGCTCATCGCGTTCGGACTCCGTTTCGTTGATTTCAGTTTCGAGATCATCGATTTCGTCTTCTAATTCCTCAATCTTGGCCTGCTGCTCCTCGTACTCTGTCAGCACCGATTCAGCCTCCGACAATGCGTCACTGGCTCGTTCGCGTTGCTCCTCGTAGTGATCGATTTGCTCCCGGATATCCTCACGTTCCGTTTCAAGCTTGTTGAGTTCGGCGTGGAGATCCTGTTTCTCTTTCTCATCAATCTGCTCGTCGAGGGTCTCCAGCGAACCGTGGGCGTTCTCCAGCAGTTTTTCCACCGCCAACCTGGCCTCGCCGGCCCGATCCCGATAGGTCTCTAAGACGCCCAACTGCAGGAGGTCGTCGATCATGTCCTGCCGCTGGCTCGGGCTGGCGTTGATGAGCTTGTTCACCTCGCCTTGCCGGACGTACGCGCAGTTGACAAACGCCTCGGCGTCCATTCGCAACAGGTCAGTGACGAACTCACGGACTGCTCGCGCGCCGTCTCGGGAAATCGAGTCACCGCTCCCGTCGTCGCCTTCCAGCACGCATTTCCGGGTCGACACGCGGTCGCCGCTGCGACGGAGTTGGCGTTCGATATGGTAGTCGACGCCATCATGAGTAAACCAGAGTTCGACGGCGGCCTCCTTCTCGCTGTTGCTGATCACGTCGTCCAGCGTGCCGGGCAGGGCTTTCGAGCCGTAAAGGGCGAAGAAGCAGGCCTCCAGCAGCGAGGACTTGCCGCTGCCGTTGAGCCCATGAATCACAGTCACACCATCGGTCAGCGACACGTCGGCGTCGCCGTAGGGCTTGAAGTTCGAAAGGCGGAGCCGGCTGAACCTCATAGGAAATCCTCCATTGTCGAGAGTTCGCCCTCGGCGGTGTCGCTGTCCGTCGCCTCATCGGCGGCATCGGTATTTGCTGGGTCGGCAGCGTCGCCATCGATATCGTCTTGCGTATTGGCGACTTCATCGGCGTCGGCAACACCATCAGCACTCGGCTCGTCGTGCTCGCTGTCGGCGGAATCGTCGGAACCGTCGCTGTCGTCGCTTTCGGGCGGTGCCAACGCGGCAGGATCGTTCTCGATCTGCTCTTTGAGCCGGGTTTTCACCCTCTCTCGAAGGTTGCTGTCGGCGATATCGGGCGACCGAACCGCGTCGTCGATATCGAGGGCGGCTGCCGACAGGCCCAACTCCTCGATCCGCTCGTCGACAGCGGCATCGGGATCGGCGAAACTCACCGAGAGTTCTGTTTCGGTTTCGATCTCGCGGCGGTCGGTGACCCGGGCGATCAACGCACCGTTGTCGAGGGCACCGGATTCGATCCCGCCGGGCGTGACAGCCTCGCCGTCGCCGACGATTTCGACGATAACGACGGCATCGGTGAGGTCGTGCTGGCCGATCTTCTCGCGGACACGCTCCGCACCCTCGCCGGGTTCGAGGTCGACCGTCACAAAGACGAACTCACGGGTCGGCAGCGACTTTCTTCGGATGTCAACGCCCGCAGGGCCAGGGTCGTCGGCGTCGAACTGGACGATGTTGTACCCGCGCTCGGCTGTCTCGCTCGCGCTCGCGCGCTCTGTCGATCCACAGTAGGTCACCCACACGTCGTCGACGCGTTCAATTCCGGGGGCGTGGTTGTCGCCGAGCAGGACAGCGTCGAAATCGACGGTCGACTCATCAAGGACGGTTTCAGTCTCCCAATTCGCGTGCGCGAATGGGGTGAAGAGGCCGTGGCCGACGAGGACGTGGTGGGTTGGCTCAGTGTCGAGATCGCTGTCAGCAGGTCGGGTGAAATCGTAGTCGAGATCGTCACGGCGGGATTCGGGGACGTGATCGAGGCCATAGAAAGCGGTAGAGTCGATGGCGATCGGATCGTCGCCGAGCCGGGTGGCAAGCCCGAGCCGTTCGAACAGATCGAGCCACTGGCCGCCGCGGGTCGACTCGTGGTTACCGACGACCGCGAGAAACGGAATATCGGCGGCGTTGAGTTCGCGGAGGGCCGACAGCGTCCCCATCAGCTCCGGAAGATCCGGTCGGCGGTCGTGGAACAGATCGCCAGCGTGGACGACGGCATCGACATCCATCTCGACGGCATCGTCGATGACGGTCTCGAAGGCCGACAGGAAGTCCGCCCGCCGCTCCGGCGAGTGGTACTGTTGGTAGCCGATATGGGTGTCGCCAGTGTGTAGCACCCGTGTCATTGCCACCCTGTTATTGCCGGGGTGGTATATCGGTTCCGCGAGCATGGGATGGGAACTATCGACGCGCGAGCGGAGCCTGGGATGGGTCGATGTAGACGCTGCTCAGCAGCGCTAGACGAATGGTGAAGGGAACCACGACGAGTAGCAACGAAAACAACGGAAATAAACGCAGACAAAGAATCCCTTCGACAGCAGACCGGCCGTTAGATCGTCAGGCTGTAGATCCGTTTGCGAGCATCAGAGAAGGAAAACCGGGAGTCGACGACGCCGGCGTCCTCCAAGCGGTTGAGTGCGTACCGAACTGTTCGCGGCGGCAACAGCGTCTCGTCGGCAAGTTCGCTTTGTGTCAGCGTATCGTTGTAATCAAGCACCTTCGCGACAAGTTTCGCACTCGGCGGCAGGTCGCGGACAGCGTCCCATCCATCGGCTGGTTCATCCGTCGAAACGGTCTCGTGTGTACTCATGCTGAAAGGTACTCCTCAATGCTGTATGATAATACTTGCTATAATTCGATATTATCCATGAACATTATCGCAGCGAACAGGACAGCGACCCGAAGCCTCTTATTCCCGACAGCCGTACAAAAAATGATGAGCGACACCGCGGACGACGTCGAATTTCCCTACGATGAGACGGCGTCCAGACAGGAAAAGATCGAAGCGCTACAGGAGCGACTCGGCGTGATCGAATCTCAAAACGAGGAGATGCGAGACAAGCTCCTCGATGCCAACGCCGAGAACAACAAGTACAAACAGAAGTTAGAGCGTCTGACACACGAAAATAAGAAACTCAAGCAGTCGCCGCTGTTTGTCGCCACCGTCCAAGAGATCACCCCCGACGGCGTCGTGATCAAACAGCACGGCAACAACCAAGAGGCGCTCACGGAGGTCACCGACGAACTCCGAGAAGAGCTCGAACCCGATTCGCGCGTCGCGGTTAACAACTCACTGTCGATCGTCAAACGACTCGATGATGAGACAGATGTGCGCGCACGCGTCATGCAGGTCGACCACAGCCCCGACGTGACCTACGCCGACATCGGCGGCCTCGACGAGCAGATGCAGGAGGTCAGAGAGACCGTCGAGATGCCGCTTGATCGGCCGGAGATGTTCGACGAGGTTGGGATCAACCCGCCGTCAGGCGTCCTACTCCACGGACCACCGGGCACCGGCAAAACGATGTTGGCAAAAGCCGTCGCCAACCAGACCGACGCCTCCTTCATCAAGATGGCCGGCTCCGAACTCGTCCACAAGTTCATCGGCGAGGGCGCGAAACTCGTCCGAGATCTCTTTGAGGTCGCCCGCGAAAACGAGCCCGCCGTCATCTTCATTGACGAGATCGACGCCATCGCTTCGAAACGGACGGATTCGAAGACCTCCGGGGACGCCGAGGTCCAACGGACGATGATGCAGCTGCTCTCGGAGATGGATGGCTTCGACGAGCGCGGCGAGGTGCGGCTGATCGCGGCGACCAACCGCTTCGATATGCTGGATGAGGCGATTCTCCGCCCTGGGCGGTTCGATCGGCTCATCGAGGTGCCAAAACCCAACAACGAGGGTCGGGAACTCATCTTCCAGATCCACACCCGCGATATGAACGTCGCCGACGATGTCGACTTCGCCGAGCTTGCTGAACTCGCCGACGACGCCTCTGGGGCAGATATCAAGGCCGTCTGTACTGAGGCCGGCATGTTCGCTATCCGCGATGATCGCACCGAGATCACCCGCGAGGACTTCGTGAATGCGTGGGAGAAGATCCAGCTCGAATCGACCGAGGATACCGGTAGCTCGCTGGCATTCGCCTAATCGACGCAGGCTGATCGCTGTTTTCCCGCTAGTCCGAACCACTCAACACCCCGCCGACCCAGCCATCGGTATGGGAAGCAGCCTCGATTCAACCGAAGCACAGACGCTGGAGGTTATCGACCGTCTGTATGACACCTATCCCGATCTCGAGATCTCGCTGAACTTTTCGAGCCGACTTGAGCTACTGATTGCGGTGATCCTCTCGGCGCAGTGTACCGACGAACGCGTCAATACAGTCACTGCCGATCTCTTCGAGAAATACGACGGCCCGGCCGACTACGCAAACGCCGACCAAGAGGAACTCGCCGAGGATCTCAACTCGGTGACCTACTACAACAACAAGGCGAGCTACATCCGCTCGGCCTGTGAGGACATCATCGAGCAACACGACGGCGAGGTACCGGATACGATGGACGAACTCACCGAGTTGGCGGGCGTCGGCCGAAAGACGGCCAACGTTGTCCTTCAGCACGGCCACGAAATCGTCGAAGGCGTCGTCGTCGACACCCACGTCCAACGGCTCTCACGTCGACTCGGCATCACAGAAGAAGAACGGCCCGAGGCGATCGAAACAGAGTTGATGGAACTTGTGCCTGAAGATGATTGGCAGTGGTACACCCACCTGCTGATCAGCCACGGCCGGGAGACCTGCACTGCGATCAACCCCGATTGTGAGGAGTGTGTCTTAGAGGATATCTGTCCGTCATCAAAAGTTGACAACGACGTTGATCTGGCATCCAATGAGGCGTGGTAGCTGAACCACCGAAACAGCTACACCCATAAATTCATTATAAATTTGTATGAGTCGGACATCCATCCCTGTCGACGCAACAACGAAAGAGCGATTGGACGATCTGAAACGTGACGACGAGACATGGGATGAGTTCCTCCACCGAGTCACAACGACCGAGGAGCCAATCGAAGCCGGTGCGTGGTCGGATGAGGAAGCTGATCGAGCCAAGGAGTCGATTCGAAACGCCCGGGAGAACTGGGGATGACGTTCCTCGATAGCTCAACGATCATCGAATATCTCCGTGGTAACAAGGCAGTCATCGAGTACCTTGATGACCGACAGCCGTGGTGGACATCAACAATCTGTGTTTTCGAGGTGCTGAACGGGCCGGCAGGCACGCCAGGGTTCGATCCGATCGAAGAACGCCAACGGTTCGGCGGCGTTGAAGCCATCGAGTTCAACGAGGAATTGGCCTTGGAAGCAACGCGGTTACAGAATGCTGCGATCAGTGACGGAAGTGAACTCTCCCAGCGGGACGCGATGATCGTAGCGACTGCGCGATCAACCGGCGACGAGTACGTTGTTGCCGACAGCGATTTTGAAACGGAGCCGATTGAGTCTGTGTTGGAAGTGACAAACCTCCAAACGAGTGGCTAATCTGACGTGTCCGCCAACTACGAAGGCTTCAAACAGACTGAGAAAGCGTTGTCTCACAGCCAATACCGCAACAGATATCGATACAGCCCAACGCCCCACGCGAGAAACCAGAAGATCACGTAGCCGAAGACGCCGATTCGGAGTCGACCACGCCACGCGCTCATATTCTCATGGAGATCATTGAGACTGACGTCCTGGTCGGGGTTCCGGTAGAGATCAGCCTCGCGTTTCGCCTGAAAGATCCGAACGATCCCGGTCAGCGCGAAGACCAACATCGCATACGCCTGCAACCCGAGGACGGCGTGTAACGCTGAAAGCCCACCCAACTGATCCAACAGCCGGGGCATCATCCACGTGACCATCGGCACCGTCGTCAGCGTCAGGCCGACGGCGATGAACTTGAGATGATAGGTGAGTACGTCCCAGGTGACCGTCTCGCTGTCGAGCATGATCCAGGCCCCGTACAGAAAGAAGGGGAGACTCGCCGTCACCGACAGGGCGGTCAGCGTTGCGATCGTCACATCGGCAACCATCATCGGAGCTATGGGCTACGGCGGTATAATGGGCCCGGACGCGGTCGGGAGTCGGAAAGTGCTTTACGCCGGCCAGCCCTACCCTGCGGTATGGATTCCTCAGCCGACGGCGACGACACAACGCCGACGAGCGAGGAGCCCGGCGGCGACACACCGGCGGGAACAGCAGCCGACACCGAGGAGACAGCCGACAACGAGAAAGCAGAAACAGACACAGCGGACGCAGCCGAAACCGACGACGAGTTGGACGAACTCCGCGCAACGGTTGAGGAAAAGTACGATTTCGACGACTTTGGGCCGGCAGAGATGGCCCAGATGAGCGGCGACGAGTGGGAAGCCGCCTTCGACCCCGAGACATGGATCACCGGCGAGCGGTTGCTTGATCGGGTCGAAGCCGATCTCAAATCAAAGATCGCCGCCAGAGAGATTTTCGCGGTTGTCGAACGCGACGACAACCAGCTTGTAGTCTACGCCGATACAGGCTACGCCGTGGTGTCGGCCGACGGCACCGTCGAAGGTGAGGGTGGCGTCCGACGCGACGTCGAACCCGTGGTCGCAATGTGTTCGATGGAGGAGTATGAGGTCTCTGCGCCACCGGCCGACTATGAGTTGCCGTCAGCCGACGAGGTGCCCGAACAGACCGGCGAGTTCGGCAATCTGATGATACAGCTGATCGCCGGCGGGCAGGTTATCGGTGGCGTCGCCCTACTTGGGGCGTTCATTCTCCGGCTCGTCGAAACGGTCGTCGCGCCGGTCGTCGGCGGACTGTTCCTGATCGTCGGCATCGGGCTGTTTGCCCTCGTCGCCAACGCGCGGCTCTCCGATCGGTTCCGCGCCGAGCAGTACCGCAGCCGACTGCGGGCCGTCGAAGCCGGCGGCATTGATCGGCCGGAAATCGAGGGCAACGAGGGGCCGGCTGACGACGAGCGTGAGCCACCCCAGCAGGCCGACAACCACGAGACAGAGGCTTCGTGATCGGTCGGATTCGAGGGTCGTAGCGGTGGGTTTAAGCACGCTGCGTGTCCATTATTTGGTGTATGAAACGGCGGGAATTACTCAGGACAGCGGGCGGGGCGACCGCCGCCGCCACGGCCGCCACCGCGAGCAGCGGGGTGGCTGCGGCTCAAGAGGTACAACCCGACTTGAGCCACATCTCGGACTCAGATGGCGGCTATGAGGATCACCGCGGCGAAAGCGAGGTCACCATCGAAGTCGGTGCCAGCGGCAACGGTGGCAATCTCGCCTTTAGCCCTGCGGGGATTTGGATCGATCCCGGAACAACGGTCATCTGGGAATGGACCGGTGAAGGCGGCGGCCACAACGTGCAGACCGTCGGTGGGCCAGCCGATCTCGCAAGCGAGACGGTTAGCGAGGCCGGCTTCACCTACGAGTTCACCTTTACCGAGGAACACACGGGCATCACGAACTACGAGTGTGTGCCCCACTCCTCGCTTGGGATGCTCGGGTCGGTCGCCGTCGGCGAAGACGTCCCGACCGTTGAGGTCGGCGGCGGCGGTGGCGGTGGCTGGCCGACCGAACTCGACGCCTTCGCCCACGACGTTGGCGTCCCGATCCAGAAACACTACGTCGGCATCGTCAGCTTTCTCGGCATCGCGGTGAGCCTCGTGTTCACCTTCTATGTGCTGAAATACGGCGAGTCGCCGAACACAGGACAGGGTGGTGTCTAATGTCGTCATCTGGATCCACGTACGGTGATATCCACCGGTATGAGCCCGCCAGAGAGTCGACGGCGGCAGCGATCGCCATTGTCGTGCTGACGGTGATCGAGGTCGTCTTCGTGTTCATGTTCGTCTTCGCGCTCGTCTCCGGGTGGGCGGGCACGGAGTTCGGCAACATGTTCGTCGGCGCGATATTGGGGTTGATCCTCCTTGATCTGGCCTTCATCCTCGCGTTGTATCGCAAGGAGTTCCTCCCGGACGTGATGATCGTCAAGAAGCGTCGCCGGAAGTGGGAAGACCTCTACATCGACAGCGACGATGTCGACGGGGTCTCGCTGACCGACGGCGAGCAGGTCTGGGATACGCTGAAACGAGCGGTCTACCCCTACTACAAACGATAACCAATGAGCTTAGAGAAACAAGACGACTTCGACCACCGCACGTGGCTCAAGCGCAAAGACCTGACGCCGATCGAGACGGTCTTTCTGACCGCGCTGATCTACATCGACAAGCGACTCCGCATCGTCGATTACCTTGAGCTACTGGAGGATGCCTACTACAAGGTTAACCTCCAGATGCCAAAGAGCCACACCGAACAGTACGATCTGGACAACAAGTTCTGGTACTGGTACCCCTTGTACTCCTTAGGGTTCTTCTCAGTACTGGCCTACATCGTCGCCGCGGTCTCGGGAGCGTTACTTGGATTCTACTACTCCCCGTCGGCGGCCGGCGATCCGACGGTCGCCTACCAGTCGGTGAAAATGATCATGCAGGATGTGCAGTTCGGCTACGCCCTGCGGAGCATCCACCGATGGGCCGCCCAGATCATGATGGCAGCAGTCTTCCTGCACATGCTGCGAGTATACTTCACCGGCTCCTACAAGGAACCGCGTGAGCTGAACTGGCTGCTCGGCATCATCCTGATCAGCCTCTCGATGGTCTTCGGCTACACCGGCTACCTCCTGCCGTGGAACCAACTGGCCTTCTGGGCCGGCCAGATCGGCGTTGAGATGGCACTGGCGACCCCGATCGTCGGCGAGTGGGGCGCGCAGTTGCTGTTCGGTGGCTTCACGCTGGGACAGGCAACGCTTGTGAGAATGTACATCCTGCACGTGTTCATCCTGCCGTTCGTGGTGACCGCACTGATCGCGCTCCACGTCGGCATCGTCTGGGTGCAGGGCATCGCAGAACCACACTAAGACAATGAGCGACACAGACGACACCAACGAGACGCGCACTGACGGCGGCGAGCCGGCCACCGACGGCGGTGAGACCGGCATCGTCGCTCCAGACGACGAAACGCCAACCTGGCAGGAACGAAAGACACGCAAATCCGGGCTCTCACAGCTCACCTACGAGTACTTTGAACGGGCTCGGCGTGAGGATCAAGAGCTTCGCGAGGAATCCGACTACGTCGAACGCGACGTGCTGGGCTTCCCGACGTGGCCACACGAGATCATCCGGAATGGGGCGATCTCGCTGTTTTTCGTCGGGATGATCCTGCTGATCTCGGCGGCGTTGCCACCGAGCCTTGAGCTGCCGGCCAATCCGAGTTCGACGCCGAGTATTATCCTGCCAGACTGGTATCTCTACTGGTCGTTCGGCCTGCTGAAGCTCAACCCGCTGAACCCCGGACTGGCCGTCCTCGACGGCTCAAAGCTAATCTCCGATCAGCTCTACGGCGTGCTGGCAAACGTCGTCGTTGTCGGCGCGGTCGCCTTCCTGCCGTTCCTCAACAAGGGAAGTGCCCGACGGCCGGTCGAACAGCCGTTTTGGGCCGCGATCGGTGCCGGCGGCGCGTTCTTTGCGATCACGATCGCCGCCATCGCCGTCCAGAACCTGATCCCACTGCCGCTGGCACTCCAGCTTAACATTGCGTTCATCGGACCGGTCGTCCTCGGTGTGATGACCTACGCGCTGCTGAAGACGCTGCGAGAGGGCTACATGTACGGCCTCAATCGGCGGTACTACATGCTGCGACCGCCGAAATAACGCCGGATAGATATAGCTCGCCGACCTTTGTTTTGTATGGACGATTCATCCCCCAACAGCGACGAGCCATCGCCAACGGGGTCAGCTGATACGACGACTGGTCGACGGGACGTCGTCGTCCCGATCCGGCTGTATAAGACGATCACCGTATTTTCGACGCTGATCGCTACCGCGTGTATTCTGGGTGGCTTCATCTTTATCGACGCAGCGACTTTACAGGTGAGCGTGTTGCGACGGCTCCTGTTGCGCGGACTTGCGAGCATCGGCCTTGGCGTCGATCAGGAGCTCTTCACCGGCGTGTTGGCGATCATCGGGTTGAGCCTCATGGCGGCCGGAACCGGCGTGTTCGTCCTCAGCAGCCGGTTTCGGGCTACTGGAATGGGAAACGCTCAAGAGGATTCCGACGAGAAATAAGGTATGGCCGACGAGTTCATCAAAGGGTTCGGCATTCTGACCGGGGCTGGACTGCTCTGGATGACGCTGGCGGGCTGGTATCAGACGCCATCGTTCTTTATGACCAACCAGCTGATCGCGCCGCCACCGGAGCCGGGGAATGTGTTTGATGCGATCTCGATCTTCCTGATCGACGTGTTCCTCTGGACGGCTCTGCTGGGGGCGTTTGCGTTTTGGATCCTGATCCCGGCGGGCAAGGAGCTTGCGGCGGCGATCGAAGAGCGCGGCGAGTCGAGCTGAAATCGGGTTGAAAGAAGGCGACACCTTTAATCACAGACAGATCGTGTCCGCCGAGAGCGGTGCTGAGAACGTTTACGTCGAAACCCGTTAGTCGTCAGTGTCCCTCTCGTCAGTGGTCAGCTGCCGCGTCCATCCATTCCGTCGTATTTTCGCCCGTTTGCGGTGGAGCGAAACAGGATCAGACTCTGTCTCCGTCTCTTGGTTGAGCCTATCAGAGGGATCACTCGTCGTACCGATGAGCACACGCTCAAGGAAGTCGTTGTACGACTCATCTGCACGCCGGCAGCGGTCGAGAATCCGCTTCACGCGGGTGCTCACACGGATCTGTGTATGAGAGGTCGACATATGAAGCAATTACATTAGTAATAGGTCTTAATTGTTGGGGAAATTACACCCCTGTTAGAGGGGTCACCGATCGGTAGTTCCATATTGATGGAAGCTTGCAGGGCGGTAGCGCGGTAGATCCGTTCTGACGGCGGATGACCAGCAGGGTAGCATAGACGAGCGCGCGATCAGGGCGACGACTACACCGAAGCCGGACATTCCGTCGTCAGTGCATCCGTCATCACCACCATTGGAGGAGGAATGTGTTACCGACGACTTTGAAAAAATACCATGCAGTCGAACTATCGGCTATAGCCGGGGGTCATAGGATAAAACACAAAATATTAAACTACTTTACTCCACATACAATTAGTAGGATTCGAATAGATTTTGTATGTTTTCTGATAAAACTGCTGGCTCGGAACAATCGCCAGAAATTGAGAGGAATGATACCTGTTCTAATAATAAAAATGTAGGACACAACCAATCGACACTGGTGGGTGCCGATAGCGACACTCAACCAATAATTAGTTTTGTGTTGCCGACGATGAATGAAGCGGCTGGTATCGAGGAATGTATTGATCGCGCGACGCGCGCCCTTGAGCAGCTCGGAGTTACTGGCGAGATTATTATTAGCGATGATTCGACGGACGAAACACCCGAAATCGCACGGTCAATGGGCGCAATCGTCGTTAAGCCAGACTCGTCAGGATACGGCTATGCCTATCGGTACGCGTTCGAGGCCGCCCGCGGGGAGTTGATCGTCATGGGCGATGCCGATACGACCTATAATTTTGAGGAGTTGCCAACATTACTCGACCGGCTGACAGAAACAAATGCTGATATCGTTCTCGGGAGTCGACTCGCAGGAGAAATCAAGGACGGCGCAATGCCTCCGCTACATAAGTATATCGGGAATCCACTGCTGACGTGGTTCCTGAATGCGTTTTACGATGCCGGCGTGAGCGATGCCCACAGCGGCTTTCGGGTGGTGACACGAGAGGCACTGGAAACGATGGAGTTGGAGTCAGACGGCATGGAGTTCGCCAGCGAGATGATCATGGATGCCGCCAGTAAGGGCCTCACCATCGAGGAGGTGCCGATTACCTATCACGAACGAGAGGGTGAGGCAACGCTTGAGAGCTTTACCGACGGCTGGCGACACGTGAAGTTCATGCTGGTGAACGCGCCGGGCTATCTGTTTTCGCTCCCGGGGATCGTGTTAGGAGTGATCGGCGTCTTGATCATGGGACTGGGATACACGGGAACCAGCATTGCCGGACAACCCTTCGGGATTCATTCGCTTATTGCGGGGAGCTTGCTGACGCTACTCAGCTACCAGATCGGAAGCTTGGGACTACTCTCGGAGATCTCGAGCGATCCGATCCAGGCGTCACGAGATCCAATAACCAAGTGGATACGACAGCACTTCACGCTCGAACGTGGGATCCTCGTCGGGATCGGCCTGGTCGGGATCGGCTCGGCGATGGTTAGCCTATTCGTGTGGCGATGGGTGCAAAGTGGATTCGTCGAGTTACCGCCGCTTCGTGGGGACATCGTCGCGTTCACACTGATCGTCGTCGGAATCCAGACGATCTTCGGATCGTTCTTTATGAGTATTCTTTCGAACGGATAGCTAGCTGTATTTTCGAGAGAGCGTATCGCTAAGTCGTGTAATCAACCTCTCTGGGAGTCGGTTATGACGCTTACCGAGTTGTAGTCCAGCGAACTTGGCAGCACTGTAAAGGAAAGCATAGGGAAGCCAGTGAGGATAACCAGTAGCCAAGAGATACTGTATCTCACGCGTTTGATAGCAAATCATCTCTCGAAGTGGGTGATCACCTGTCGCAAAATCGCGTTGAGAAAGACTCGCTCCCGAGTCGAAATATCGTTTGAAAATATCGTTCAGTCCCTCCTTGTGGGAGTGACGAACACGAGAGGAGGCTTGATATCGGAGCTTCCAGCCTGCCTGCAACACATGCCACGCCCAGAGTTGATCCTCGCTCATGATACAGTCGGTCGGAAACGAGTGTTCATCCCATGCTGACCGCCGGATGGCTGAACTCACATTGGAGAAGAAAACCTCGTTTCGCGTCGGGAGTCGCCCAGCGTCAACCGACCGTGTTTCCGAACTCTCGGGATAAAATTCGGTGAGAAAGTGTTGTTTCATTGGTGTTGCTGTCGGTCGGGGGAGTTGCCGACTGTATACACCCGCGATATCCGAATCCTCTCGAAGCGGTGTGAGCAGCTCCGTGAGCCAGTCGTCAAGCGGCGTTGCGTCCTGCGTCAAGAACACGATGAACTCACCGGACGTCTTCCGAACACCCAGATTCCGAGTTCCACCGTGATCGAATTCCGCAGGGGGAATCGTCAGCAGTCGGGCGGGAAACTCCTCCACAATATCCAGCGTCTCGTCTGTCGATCCGGAATCGATAACGAGGACATCGTACTCTCCGGGCTGGGCGTAAACAGCCCCCAGTACTTCCCGAAAAAGCGGCCCGGCGTTCTTCGTGGGGATAACAATCGATACGTCGGACATACTCAACGATACCCTAGATCAGCGAGCCGCTGTTCGACATCGTCGTCAAGCGAGACAGACGGTGATGCGATATCGATTTCGCGGAGTCGATCATAGACAGCGGTGCGAAGCGGATCAACTTCCGGAGGCTCGTCGGCAGGATCGATTCGAGTCTCAGTGGTCGCTGTATCCACTGAAGGAACGGAATACGCGCGCTCAACATCGCGGATGTGATCTACCGCAAATCGATACGACTGTCCACGGGCACCGACGATAACGTCGTCGCCGCGTTTGTGCTCGGCGAGCACGTAGTCTCGGGGGTCATCTACTCCGGGGACTCGGCCATCATCCGTACGGGGAGGAAGCGAGAGGGCGTGATGAACGATGCTCGGGAGGTCAACGAGGCTGACCAACTGATCGTGTGCGGCGGAGAGGGATGGTGGGAGATTGCTGGCAACGAGGGGAACGTGTAGGAGTTCGTCGTAGAGTCGTTCGGGTTTAGCGTACGCGTCGTGTTCCCCGAACAACTCACCGTGGTCGGAGGTAACGATCACAACAGTCTCCTCAGCGAAACCGGTTTCGTCCAGCACGTCCAGAACACGGTTGATCTGATCGTCAGTGAACGCGATGGCGGCATCATACAACCGTTCGAGGAGTGTAAGATCAGCATCCGAAAGCTCCGACGGGGAGCTGACGAACGTCGAATAGAGGGCTGCGACATCATCCGCTGAAACGGTAGGCGGGACATCAAACGCGTCCCGATATTGGGCCGGTGGATAGCATGGGTGATGCACATCCATGTAGTGACCCCAACAGAAGAACGGCGAATCGGTTTGGCGGATCCACCCGATCACGTCATCGGTGACGACATCAGCAGCGACGTACGGACGCGATTTTCCGGCGAGGAGTTCGTACCCTTTCCGCAGGGCAGTGGTAAAATGGAGGTAGTCGTCAAAGCGTTGGAGGAAGGGCGTTGGGGATTCGATACCACGCGGGAACAGCCGTGTGGCGATCCCCATCAGCGGGTTTTGATAATCGACGAACTCGTCGAAGCCGGTATCGTAGTTGAACGAGGCGGAGAGAAACGGATTCGAGGTGAAACTGCCGGTCGCAAAGCCGGCGTCGGAAAGCGTCGCAGCGAGGAACGGCCGCCGGTCGTCCAGCGGCTCAAAACCACCCATCGAAAGTGGATACGTCCCGGTGAGAATGCCGGGAAAGGAGGGTGTCGTTCCCGGGCCGGTCGCAAACGCCGCCGAAAACCGAGTCCCGCCGGGACTGTCGGCGAGCCGATCAAGGGAGGTGAGCGCGTCCCGTGCGCGCGAGCTGAGAAACCGCTCAGCACGGAGCGAATCAACGGTGAGAAGAACGACGTTCTGCGGCATGTTCAGTATCCCGGTCGGTCAAACAAAATAGCTTACGAACGGTGGGTGTCGGTATGCTGTAATGTTAGCCCAAAAGGCCTGAGAGATCAGTAATCGAATACACGGGATGGCCGAACACGTGGTGTCGATACCGACGGTTGTTCGAAAGCCACGCGGCGAACCGTCCTCGACGAGATAGCGAGGGGTTATGGATCGCAGCGCGCTGGCAAATATACTCGCAGTACGTATCGACAGTTGTCATGACGGATTCTTTCTGCAAGTACATCTCTTCAGGTGGGATCGCAGCTAGCCGCGCTTGCAACTGTTCCCACGCGTGGCAACGCCTGCTGTACTCGTCGAACCCACGGTTCCACTCACGACGGACTTTTGCGAGCGGTGAGGAGACGACACCGCCGAGGTGTTGATCGTCGTGTTGCCGATAGTACGCCATCGGCTGGGGGAAATCATACACGTTCGTCGTAGCGAGTGCGACTACCGCGAGAAAATAATCGTACTGCCAGCAATCCGGGATGGGTAGGAGATGCTCTCGGAGGTCGGCTCGAAACATGATCGATGCACCCTGTATGAAATTGCGTCGAACAGTCTCGGAAAACGCCGCTTGTTGGTCACGACATGCTTCTCCTTCATGGGGTCGATACCGCGTCTCCCATAATCGAGTGCCTTTCTCCGCATCCGCGATAGTATTCGCCTCATTATCAAAAAGATGCGAATCGTGAGTAACAAACCCGACATCGGTCGATTCGATCATCTCGGCTTGACGTGACAGTTTTGCTTCACACCAGAGATCATCCTGGTCAGCAATAGCGATAACATCACCCGTACAGTGGTTGATCGCTTGCTGGAAGTTTTTCGTGACACCCAAGTTCCGTTCGTTGTGGATAATCTCGAATAGATTGGGATAGCGGTCGGCGTAAGTGTCCAGTATCTCCAGAGTTGTGTCGGTCGATCCATCATCACAGACCACTATTTCATCAGGCCGGCGCGTTTGAGAGAGAATCGTCTCTAACTGGGGCGAAAGATACTGGGCACCGTTAAATGTACACAGTGCGACCGATACGTCCATTATCGGAATCACAGCCACCGGTTGTAAAAAGCATTCGCGCTATGAAAACGAAAGGACGACGTGCCGAATCTATGTAGAAAATCGAAAGCGGTTACGCAGCCCCACTGTTCGAGGATTCCAGTTGAGTAGCGTAGAGATCAGCATAGACACCATCAGTGTGCAACAGTTCCTCTTGAGAACCTGATTCAACGATGCGACCATCCTCCATAGCGTAGATACAGTCCGCACCGGTGACAGTCGAAAGGCGGTGAGCAACAACGAGGATGGCGTAATCACGCTCCATCGACTCTATCGCATTATGTACTTGCTCCTCAATATTCGAATCAAGATCGCTCGTCGCCTCATCAAGCACGAGGAAATCAGCGTCTTTCAGGAGTGCGCGGGCGATGGCGATCCGCTGGCGTTGTCCACCGGAAAGTCGAACGCCGTCGTCCCCGAGCTCAGTATCGTAGCCGTTCGGAAGATCCTCGAGAAACTCGGTTACCTGCGCGATTTCACAGACATGTTCGATCTCCTCAGTCGTTGCATCTCGATCCCCAACAGTCACGTTCCGACGCAAAGTGTCGTTGAATATATGTGGTTGTTGACGGACGAGCGAAACGCGCTCACGCCAGGCATCGATTGGGATTGCCGACAATGGCTGATCATCAACCAAAATTTGGCCATCATCAGGTTCGTATAGCCGAGCGAGTAGGGAGACGATCGTTGATTTTCCTGCACCTGAAGCCCCAACAAAGGCGACGAAATCACCGCGTTCAACAGCAAACGAAACTGAATCGAGCACATTCTCAGTCCCTTCATATGAAAACGAGACATCGTCGAACTGGAGTGTGGTAACCGACGACGGAAGAGAGCCATCGGCGTCAGCGGGTTCCTGTGTCTCCGCGAGATCATCAAGGAGCCGCTGGGTTCGAACGAGATGTGGTAATTCACCGTCGAGTTGATACAGGAGGTTATTGAGACTACTGATCCGTGGTGCAAGCCGAAACATTGCGAAAAGAAATACACCTAATTGTGGAATAGAGAGTGATGCGATCGTGAGTGCAAAATAAATCAGTAGGAACACCGTAACCGCCGTGAGGAACTGGTAAAAATTATTGATCGCTGCCTCGTTTCGGCTGAGCGTTATTGAAATAGCTGTGCTCTCCTCAACAGCAGTCGTAAATTCGTCGTAGAGTTCCTCAGTCAGTCCGAATAATCGAACATCACGAATCCCTTGAATGCCACTTTGGGCCGTCTGATGAATACGTTCGTTAGCCGCAGCGACTTTCGATCCAAGCGAGTAGCCGGACGGAATAACATACCGTACCAGTAGCGTAACGAGACCAAGGGAAACAGCAGCGAGAACTGTAAGGAGTGGTGCGATATAGAGCGCGATGATAATATACATCAGACTGAGGAGCCCGGTTTCCACGATCGCAACGATGCGTTCTATCACCGTTCCAGCCTGATTGGCCTGTGTGACGACAGCATTGAGGAGCTCATCCGAGCCTTTCGTATCGAAGTATTCGATTCGAGCATCAAGTGCGTACGCAAACAAGGTCGTTTTTAAATATGCCACGTAGCGTGTGTGAAGAATCGTTCTGAGCCACGAAACACCAAAGCTTGAGCTATACCGGACAAACATGACACCGGTCACACCGGCAATGACGAATTCAAGCGTAAACGGGAGTCCAAGCGATCGATACGTAGTTACGAAAACAGCGAGTAAGCCACCAACCGAATCGGGATCAACATTCCCCTGTGCCAGACGAATGATCGGTAACAAAAAACTCAACCCGATCCCTTCGAGAAGCGCGGTGATGATACTTGCACCAATAATACCGAGTGTGAATAGGGGCCGGTAGGTAACAACCCTCCAGAGGGACGCAGACTTACTACGAAGAGAGAGACGTTCAGCCATAGTGCCTGTGTTGGTTCTGTTGATATAGCTGTTAAAGGGTATGGAATCTGTTCTGTGCACTACGTAACGAGTTCGTTTTCAAGCACTGTCGGTTCTCCGCAAAAGAGGTAATCAACCCGATAACAGTTTTATATTGGTACTGCTTCAATACTGGTAGCATATGTCGGATCCTGTATTTTCGGTCGTATCAGTCTATAATGACAAAGAATTATTGGAAGAATGGTTGTTAGACAGCCTCGAATATCAATCAACGTGTGAATTTGAGACAGTCACAGTAGATAATACAAAAGAACAGTTTGACACAGCACCTGCTGCACTAAATTATGGGGCTAACAGCGCAGATGGAGAATACATAGTTTTTGTTCATCAGGATGTTCGTTTACTTACAGAAAGATGGTTTGAAAAAGCAAAAGAATATCTTGATGACTTACCTGATTGTGGTATAGCTGGTGTTGCTGGAAAAGATGAGAACGGAAAGCATAAGAACGTAATATATCACGGGAAATCGCCAGGGGAATCACAGTATAGTCTACCCCCTAAATTGACAGATCCATATAAACAACCGAAAATTTCTGAACACTGGTCTGAAATAAACAGAGATGAAATTCTACAAATATTACCTGAAAAAGATCTGGTTCATCCGATTGGTAATCTAATTAACTCCCCAGAAACTGCCCAGACTTTGGATGAACTATTGGTGATAATACCTTCATCTGTTTTTGAACAAGAACAATTTGATTCAAGACTGTGTGATGGGTGGCACCTATATGCACTAGAGTATTGTCTACGGATTAAATATTGTACAGAATTTGAAGTGTATGCTCTTCCACTACCAGTTTGGCACTATTCTACCGGCCCTTTGGACAAAGAATTTTATAGAATATTAATGAAAATAACAGAAACCTACCAGAACTGTACTAATATTTCTCAAATACATGCTACAACTGGTGACTGGCCAATGGATCCCCAATTAATAGAGATAAATAGACGACGCTCAATACTTTCATTTATTCAGTACGGTATAAAAAACCCAATTCACACTTATAAATATATAAAGAACAAATTCCAGAACTCAATACCAGCGGTTGATAAATAAATCAAAAACATCCTGCGTCACATCAGTTATATTTCCGAATTCATGATATAATCCGGTTTTGAACAAGACTATCTGAGCAAGAACCGATTTATTGATTGGTTGTGTTCTAACTTGGGTTCTATATGAATAATAATTTTTTCTGCGGATTAGCTTATTTTTAATAGGATAAGGATCAACACAGAACCTATTTTTATTAAGTTCATCAAACCTTTTAACGAACTCATTCATTTGATTTTCCCACTCTTTTGTGTGTTGGACTGTTTTATCAATGGGTGTTCGTGTTATATCGTATATTGATTTTATGAATTGGTGGAAATAACTGTCATTAGGTACAACTGTTGAAGTATCTGTATTCGGATGTCGCCGCCATTTTATTAGTGATTCATCAATTATCTCTACAGGCCCAAAACAGTGAGAAACAATTGCGATCCAATAATCATATGGAACCTTCCTCGGCACAGGTAATACTGTTTCAAGAAGTGACTTCCGAAACATCATACTTGCACCTTGAATAAAATTTGACTGTGCAAGACGTTGGGTAAGTTTCTGATGAGATGTTATCGAGGATGGTTCAACGTTCTGAAGATCCCACAAATATTTGTTCATTGATTCTAAATCTTGGTCGTGAAATTCTGAATTGTGATAACATAATAATGCACGCCTATTTGATTCAAGCCGTCTCTCTTGTTTTTCTATTTTCGTTTTTTTCCAATAATCATCTTGGTCACACACCGCAATAAAGTCACCAGAACAATTGCGAAAAGCACGCTCAAAGTTCTTGAATGCACCAACATTGTCGCTGTTTTCGTATATATTAAAAATGTCGGGATATTCTTTCTGATATTCTTTTGCAATCAACACTGTTCCATCCGTACTATTATCATCACAAACAACTATTTCATCAGGTAGTCTTGTTTGATCAAGTAAAGAATCAATTAATGTCCTGAGATATCGACCACCGTTATATGTAGGTAATGCAATAGAAATTTCAGTCATTATTTAATTTTGGCTTTCAATCCTTATCGTAAACTAATTTCACTACAATGAAAACATTGTCATGAGGGATATATTACTTTTTCTTTCACTAATTTGGATTATTCATAGGAACGATTCGAATCTCACTGACGTTCATCGTTCGCCACGTTGACCTGTGTTCGGACTGAATCATACTCACCTTTACTGATTCAATCTGGCCCTCTGCCTCAGGGACGTATGTCTGATACACGACCGTTCCATTGCCGTAGTAGGTATCATCGTATCGCCAAGACTGATCGATCCTCCCTGTACTTATTTTGGTTCGAGAGCTCTCGTTGTACTCCAGTGCAAAACGTGGATAGACACCGGGACTCATCTCCGCGGTCATAGACACAAAGACACCGTCAGTTCCAGTTGGGAGAGATGTATGAGAGTTCTGGACGAACATCTCACGATTATGTGGCGTTTTCGGGCGGTAAGTAAGGCTTAGCGAACCGTCAGCTGTGAACGAATACGGGCTGAGAGGATCACCAACAACCGTTTGATTCCATCCTTCCCGGGTTTCCATTGGGACACCAGATCCGTCGGTTGGATCAGGAAGATCTGTTCGGTCAATCCGATAGATGCTTGTTCCAGTGTCACTGTGATAGACACGTTCGCCGAAGTACTCGTACTTCTCATACTGAGGCGACTGACCACCATCAGACCCTTTCCACAAATCATCCCACACAAGACCTGCTTCAAAGATCCCTATAGTTGATGACGGATGAACGACAACATACGAAATGTTGTATTTTCGAATATCAGCTGCTGTCTGCGTATAATTCGAAGACCACAAAATAACAGACCCAGCTCTATCTCGATCAGTATCAGGATTTGTGTGCCCGTAGTGCCCGGTAAGAGTTGTAGTATTTGAGAATGAAAGAAGATATGATGAATCAACTGCGCCCGCGGTAACGACAGCGTTGTCATTTACATTCTGATCAAGCCATTCGTATGCCTCGAAATCAGAGTTCGATGGGAACTCTACATGTGTTGGAGTCTTTTCAGCTTGTCCAACTTCATACCCTGTGACACCAATATAACTACCAGTTATTAAGATGAATATAACGAATGTTATTTTTGTAGCCGACGCAAGAGGAATACTGAAGCGATCTGTTTTGAATATCGGATAGAGAACCCCTACAGAGAGCCCTGCGAGTATCATAAGGCCAAGCAGATAGAAAACGTAGTACCGCCAGACAGGGCCATACGTGAGAAGGGTTGATATCCGATATCCATACAAGAAGACCGCACCGAGACCGGTTATCGCCAGTGCATAGGAAAGCCCTTCAAGCAGTTCGCTATACAAATCGATCCGACGATCGCGCAGATATCTATACGTGAGACCAACAGCGGCAAATCCGCTTACAGCCAGAGCAAAATAAATAATTTTGGTATATCCGCTTAGCAACGAACCATTAGTTACCGGATATGCAGTAGCAAGTATGATCTGAGTTGAATCAAGATTATTCAGTGGAGAATTGAAAATATTCGTTCCATACTCGGCGTAGCTATCGATCCACCACTCAGCTGTCAGTACGAAAAACACGGCGACCGAGAGGAACGTCGGATATACGATCTCGAGGACGAGCGTGAATTTTTGATCGATCCGTTGGCCCCAGTTATCGAACGTCTGGTTCGGATACGCTCGGCCACCCGTCCACGGGAAGAGAAGGTAAGCAACCCCGTAGAGTGCCCACACGAACGCGAAGAAGCTCAGTACGAAAAAGTGCGACCAAAACACGAGTGCAACGCTGGCACCGAACAGAAGACCGGATTTGAGCGTTCGTGTCCGCAGCACGCGGAAATATAGGTAGCTCGCAAGCAGTGCCATGAGAACGGCAGTGATCATGTGCCCTTGATCAGGAAGCATCAGCGGATAGGCAGCAAGCGTTCCCGCTGTCACTCCAGCCACTAGGTTCCCGAGATAGCGGACAAACAGAAAGACAGCAACCGGGATAAGCGACCAGATAAGGAGCGTCATGACCGGCCAGAGATCTTCAAGAGGAATCCCGGTTCCGAGATGGACAATAGCAATAATCGTCTCGAACAGCGAGGAATAGTTCATCAGAATACCGCCGCGCCACCGTGGGTCATAATGAACGAGTTGGGGCGCGTTTTCTATGAACAGTTGCGCGATACGCATGTGATAACCGGTGTCGTTGAACTCGAAGACCGCCATCGCCATCGGATACCGAGCGACGGCACCAAGTAGATACAGCAGGGCAGAAATACCGATTAGAGAGGTGGGAAGCCGAGCGCTAAGAGCCGTTCTAGCATCCGAAGCGCGCTGTTTGAGCGAACCAAAACCCATACACACTCCTTACCAGTCGGATATATATCCATTCTGGTTTCATATAGCCAGCGAGAATCAGATCACGCACGATCATCTGCAGTGAGCGATATAGTTAGTATTTTATCAGCGTAGTGTTTTGTCGGGGCTATGCATACGGTGGCTGTCATGCCAGTTTACAACGGTGCGGAGACGGTTCGGGATGTCGTTGACCGTATCCCGTGGGACACCGTTGATGAGCTCTACATGGTTGATGACGGGAGCACGGACGATAGCTGGGACGTATTGACGACGCTTGCATCGGAGTACGACGAAATCAGCGTCCTGCAACACGATGAAAACCAAGGATACGGTGGGGGGCAAAAAACGCTCTACGACGAGGTTCTCGAACAAGGTGGCGACATCGCCGTCATGATTCACCAAGACGAACATTACGCTCCTGAGGAAATACCGGATCTCGTCGAACCGATCGAAGAGAACCACGGTACCGAAATCGTGTTCGCACCGCGGCATGGGATGGTTTCAGGTGGGTATCCGCTGCATCGATATCTCGGAAACCGGATCTTGACGACGTTTCAGAACGTGACGCTCGGAACGGATCTCTATGAGTTCCATACCGGGTTTCGGGCATACTCCGCAACGGCGCTCAAAGAGATCGACTACCACAACTGCACGAATCAGTTCCACTTTGATACAGATATCGTCGGTGAAATCCAGCGTGCCGGACTGTATGATACGCTCAAAGAAGTACCGACGGACTGTTATTACGATGATAATGCAAGTGCGAACCCGTGGATCTTCTCATATACGTTCAACTGTGCAAAAAGCGCGGTGAAATACCGACTGTCCACCAGAAAGGCACAAACTGCAGAAATCAAAGACAAAAACGTCTCAAGCACACCAGCTGACGATTAGTCCGTTTAGGAGTTTGTGACGATGATGACGATCGAGACGAGCGAGAGCCCAAACCCGAGTAGCAGCATCCGATTGTAGCTAGTTCCAAAGAAGAGAACATCACCGACTGCAGTAAAGAGGGCCCAAAGCAACAGAGCGACCGCGGTGACGATTCCAACTTCTAATTCGCTTAACGGTGCAAACAGAAGCAGTCGTCCGATAAACGCTGCACCGATCGAAAAGAGAACCAACGGCATCATAAAGAACTCAATGAGGAACTCAATCTGAGTTAGTTTGGCTACGGAGAGATCCCCGATCTCATTGGTGATTACCTTCATTGTGATATTTCCAGCTGCACCAAACGCACTCGATAGGGCTACTAGTCCCCAGAGGCTCAATCGCATACTTCGGTGTTTTCGGTGAGTGATTTATTACTTCCTACTCACCAACGAAGATGGCCTACCAAATTCGGGATCATAATTTCCTTTATCGATCTTATTTAACCTATTTTATTTGAAACAATATTAATTCAAATAAGTTCTTGCATTAGTAGCCGTCAAGCAATTATAATTAACACCACGTTATTTAAATACGAGAAAATAAACAACGCAACATGGAAGCTGATATTGAAGCATTGATATTAACTTTTGTCATTGGTACTGTTTTATGGTCTTTTCTAATTACATTGTATCGTAAAAATAGAATTTCCACACGTCATATTATTGTACTGCTCGCACTCATAGGGATAATATTAAGAATTATATTTGCTGCTGAGACACCGATTGGAATGAATTCTGACGAACCCGCACATTATAATTATATTTCTTATATATCAACAAACTATTCGCTCCCAGTGTTTGAAATTGTTGAACCAGAAACAATGGAGTATGAATATTACCAACCCCCAGTATATTATTTGCTTCTCACACCTATCCATTGGATTGCAAACAAGGCAGGCGTAGAGACAAATAATATATATTTAATGCTCAGAGCAGCTAATATTTTAATATGGCTGTTAACATTCATCCTATCAGTTAAAACATTTAAAAGATTAGGATGGTTCGAAAAACAACAGATACCGGCCTTTGGCAGTTTAGCAATTATATCACTTCTCCCACATTATATTAGTATTTCATCAGGTATTAATAACAGTAATTTACCGATCCTATTTATAACTTGTGTTTCATATTATTTGGCTCATGATAAAATAAGGAATCGACAGTGGGCTATCATCGGATTATTAGTCGGGCTGACTGTATTAACAAAAATGTCAGGGGGAGTTGTTGGGATATTTGTAGCTGCTTACATTATATACGGTTATTATATTAACCAACAAACCTTACGTGATACCGTATTAGCTTCATTGACATCTGGCGGAATAGCTATTGGATTATGGTCGATCCGAGCTGCTCGAAATATTCACTATCACAATGAAGCTATTCTAGTGGAGATGGGATCACGCCTATGGGAAAATCCACCTCGCATGCTCAGTGATACAGTTATTCTGTTTCTTACAGAATTAACCGATACGTTTTGGGCGTCCTCCGGGCCAGTTCTGCAATTTAGACTTTCTGGAATTGCGATAGGTGGTGTATTATGGACATTCGCAATTATTGGGCATATTGATTCAATTATCAGCCAAAATGAACTATTTTCTGGAAAAATATCTCAACAATGGTTTATTAGTGGCGTATTTATGTTGATTGCTAATCTACTTGCAATCTTTCGAATGGCCGATCAAGTCGGAAACGTACAAGGGCGGTTTTTATTCCCATCACTACTCTTTGTTGGAATAATAACAGCAGTTGGGTTACGTGAATTTGGTTTACAGACAAAGATCATGCCCATCCATTTTGTTGGTGGCATGACCCTTTATGCAATTTTGTTTACTGTTCATCGATTTACTCAAAGTTCTGTCGGAATTTTCTTCTAATGTTCCCAACTAATTTACATCCATCTTTGATTATTATTTCTGTCGACTCAGCAAGTGAATTTTCACTTATCATTTGATTTTACAAATTGCTGTATTTAGAAAGTTGCTCTTCAAATTTAACCAATGATTTCATGTCGTTATTTGAGTACGAAAACGTACGTGCTTTGGTATATGCTACTAGACATTAATATTTAAAAACAAATAGATAGTACCGAGAACATTAAAATGATAGAATGAATAGTGGCTAGAATAAATATAATTACTATCTATTTCGCTCTATCTGAACCAATTAACTATTATGTAGCAACAATCGCAAGCACAGGAAAGAAAGAATTAAACTACCACCTGAAAATAAAGTCAACATGAAAACGGCCATCACTGGCGGAGCAGGGTTTTTAGGCTCTAACATCGTTGACTATTTTGTTACACAAGATTCTGATGTCGTTGTTTTCGACGACTTCAGCGACGGAACACGCGAGAACCTCGCAGCGTCGATCGATGAGATCGAGATTCGAGACGTAGACCTTCGTGATCGTGAGCCGACAATCAACGCGTTTTCCGATATCGATGTCGTCGTCCATCTCGCCGCGAAGATCGGCGGGATCGGCTACTTCCACCACGTCCCGGCGGATATCATCGCTATGAACGATGCGATGAATCGGAACGTGCTCGATGCGGCGGTCGAACACGATCTCGATCGCGTGTGCTACGCCTCATCGTCGATGGTCTATGAAAACGCGACTGACTTCCCCGTTACCGAAACCCAGATCGGGGAGATTCCCCCGCCGGATAGTGCATACGGCTACCAGAAACTCTCCGGGGAGTACTACTGTCACGCCTATCACGACCAGTACGACGTGGAGTACAGTATTTTCCGGCCGTTTAATGCAGTCGGCCCGCGCGAGCCGCCGGGCGACGAGGTCGGACAAGCACACGTCATCCCGGATTTCGTAAAGAAAATCAGGGATGAAAAACAGCACCCACTGGACATCCTCGGTTCGGGTGAACAGGTTCGCTCGTTTACGAACGTCAAAGACATCGCCGCCGGGGTTTACAAGTGCGCCTACGACGACGCTGCAGCTAACGAGGACTTCAATCTCGGCTCGGCAGAGGGCGTCACAATGCTTGAGTTAGCCCAACAGATCTGGAACTACTGCGGTCGTGAGGAGGAGTTCGCAGTCAACCGCCAAGACGCGTTTGACCACGACGTTCAAAAACGGATTCCCGACTCATCGAAAGCAGCAAACGTACTCGATTGGGAACCGGAAATATCCCTCGAAGAATCGCTCGATGAGTACATTACGTGGTATCAGGAGACACTCTAATGGGTGACGTAGGCCAGGGCGTTGCGATTATCGGTGCCGGTCGTATCGGTGTTCCATGGGGTGCCGTGCTAGCAGCAACGCAGGATGTCGAGGTAACGTGTATCGATATCGATGAAGACAGAGTAGCGACTCTAAATAGCGGTACTGCACCCTTTTCTGAACCACAGCTCGACGAATACCTCGCGACAGCCGTTGAAAGTGGGACACTCGCCGCGACAACGGATCCGTCAGCAGTAACCGATCATCAGTACGTTGCGTTCGCCGTTAACGCACCACGAAACGGGATGTCCGAGTTCCTTGAAACAGTCCGAGAGTACGGCCCCTACCTGCGTGATGATCATACCGTCGTTAACCGGGTGACGCTGCCGGTAGACATGATCGGTCGAATGCGTGAGACCATTGCGAAACACGCCGAGGGTGATCCAACGTTCGCCGCGTTTCCCGAACGACTCGCAGAAGGGAAAGCGATCGAAGAAATCAAATCGCTGCCAAAAATTGTCGGTGTAGATGACGAGCAGGGGCGGGAGAGTATGCACGAGTTGTTACGGTCGTTTGATGCGGACATCAAGTTCACCGATCCAGAGACGGCGATGTTCGTTAAACTCATCGACAATTCCTACCGAGACGCGCTCTTTGCCATCGCAAACCAAATCGCATACACCGCTGATCAACTGGATTTGGATGCGCACAAAGCCATCTCACTGGCTAATTACGAATATCCCCGGAACGATATCCCGACCCCTGGGCCTGTTGGTGGAAAGTGTCTTCCCAAAGATCCGCATTTCCTCACCGATGAGCGGGTTTGCGATCAGCCGACGACACCCGATCTGTTCAATGCCACCCGACGAACAAATGCGCATCTATCCTCCTATACTGTAACCCAAGTTGTCAGACGGCAACCCTCCAAGGTCGCAATGCTAGGGCTCTCGTACAAGCGAGGGGTCGGAGACACGTATAACTCACCGGCAAAAGACATCGCAGACAGTCTCGAGGCGCAGGGGCTCCCGGTCGTAGCATATGAGCCCCATGTCGATGGGTACGACGACCTATCAGGTACGCTCGATGGGGCAGATGTTGTAATCCTGGCAGTCAATCACGGGGAGTTCGAGGGGCTTGAACCACAAATTAACGATCTAACGGCTGAAAACGCAACCGTCTATGATCTCTGGGGCGCGCTTGATCGTGATAAACTCACACGAACCTACGATGGGTTCGGGATCGCAGGCGATCAAAACGAGACTACGAGCCGCGCTGGCCACAAAAATACTCCTGTCAAAGAATGAGCCTCCACGTTGACCTCATTGTTCCAGCCTACAACGAGGGCGGAAACCTCGAACAGATGGTCAAGCGGACAACAGATGTTCTCCGTGACCGGGCTGATGGATGGACGTTTGGCATCCTACTCGTCGTCAGCGATGGCTCGACCGATGGTACCCAGGAACTGGCAGCTGATCTCGACGACCGGTATCCCGAAGTGTCACAGTTAGTTCGGACGGAGAACTTCGGCTTCGGGAACGCGATTCGGGATGGGCTTGCTCATGCAGACGGTGATGTCCTTATTCCGTTTATGGCCGATCTATCGGATGACCCTGCCGATATTCCAAAGATGATTGAACAGATCAACGCAGGGCACGATGTCGTCTACGGCTCACGGTTTATGCAGGGCGGATCCGTGGATGGCTACCCTCCACTCAAGTTGATCTATAATCGGTCATTCAATAACGCCATTCGGTTCCTGTTCGGCATCGGCGAGAAAGATATTACAAACGCCTTCACGGCGTATCGGCGAGAAGTGATCGACGAAATCGGAATGGAAACACTCGGCGTTGTTTAGACGCCAGATTTCAGCGGTCTACCCCCTCGATGACGCGTTCGATGTTTCGCACCGCTGATTTCATGACAAGTTCACGGAATTGACCGAACCACGTTCTCGCCCAC